>CAWGWU010000007.1:0-524694 GCA_963826345.1 uncultured Solirubrobacteraceae bacterium | reverse complement strand
TGTCCTCCTCTTCGCCGGTCGCCGGGTTGAAGGGCACGCGGCGTGGTGGGGGTGGCCGGCTTCGAGCTCGCGCGCCTCGGGCACGGGATCGCCGTAGAAGGTCCTGAAGATCATCCGGAACGTGTAGATCGCGGTCATGAACGCGCCGATGTAGCCGAGCACGTACAGCGCCCAGTGCCAGCCGCCCTCCTCGCCGGTGACGAGCAGGATCTCGTCCTTGGAGAAGAAGCCCGAGAACGGCGGGATCCCCGACAGCGCGAGCCCGCCGATGATCATGCAGCCGAAGGTGAACGGCATCGCCTTGCGCAGGCCGCCCATCTTCTCCATCGACTGCTCGCCGCCCATCGCTCCTATCACAGAGCCGGCGCCCATGAACAGCAGCGCCTTGAAGAACGCGTGCGTCATCAGGTGGAACATGCCCGCGGCATACGCGCCGATCGACACGCCCATGATCATGTAGCCGACCTGCGACATCGTGGAGTAGGCGATCACGCGCTTGATGTCCGTCTGCGTGAGCGCGATCGTCGCGGCGATGATCAGCGTCGCGGCGCCGACCGCCGCGCCGGTGTCCTGCGCGGCGGGGGCGAGTTCGAACATCGGGTGCATGCGCGCGATCAGGTACACGCCGGCGGTGACCATCGTCGCGGCGTGGATCAGCGCGCTGACGGGTGTCGGGCCCTCCATCGCGTCCGGGAGCCAGGTGTGGAGCGGGACCTGGGCGGACTTTGCGAACGCGCCCACGAGCAGCAGCAGGCAGCCCGCGGTAGGTCCGCGTCGCCGTGCCCGAACGCGCCCGCTTCGACCGCCTTGAAGCTCTTCAGGAAGTCCAGGCTATTGGTGTGCTTGAAGATGAAATACGTGCCGAGCACGAGGCCGACGTCGCCGACGACGTTGATCACGAACGCCTTGATCCCGGCTTTCGTGGCGGTCGTGCGCCGGTACCAGAAGCTGATCAGCAGATAGGAGGCGGCGCCGACGAACGCCCAGCCGACGATCAGAAGCAGGAAGTTGCCCGCGAGCACCAGCAGGAGCATCGAGAAGACGAAATAGTTGAGGTACGCGAAGTAGCGCGCGAAGCCCTCGTCCCGGTCCATGTAGGACACCGAGTAGAGGTGGATCATCGTCGAGATCCCGGTGACGATCAGGATCATGTACACCGACAGCGGGTCGACCAGGATCGACATCTGCGCGTCGACGCCGACGGTCGAGGCGTAGTCGTACAGCGAGGAGACGAGCTGGCGGTGGGATTCGGGGTGGCCCTGCAGAGAGATCAGCGCGCCGACGGACGCAAGGAACGCGAGCGCTATCGCCCCCGTCCCGATCCAGCCCGCATACCTGCCGGGCGCGGAGCGGAAGCCCAGCGAGATCGTGAGCAGCCCGACGAGCGGGAACAGCAGCACCAGCCATGCGTAGGTCGTCGTGGCCATCAGCCCTGCAGCTCTCGCATCTCGTCGACGTCGATCGGAAGGCTGCGGCGGTAGATCGCGACGATCATGCCGAGGCCGATGCAGACCTCGCACGCGGCGACGGTCATCACGATCAGCGCGAGGATCTGCCCGTCGCCGTTGCCCCACATGCGCGAGAACGCGATCAGCGACAGGTTCGCGCCGTTCAGCATCAGCTCCAGGCAGAGCAGCACCACGAGCGGGTTGCGGCGCGTGATCACGCCGACGACGCCGAGCGAGAAGACGATCGCGGAGACCGCGAGGTACCAGGCGATGCTCACGGCACGTGCCTCCCGACGCCCTCGGCCATCGTCCCGGTGCCCTGCGGGCGCAGGCGGTCGATGCGCGGCGTCATGTCACGGTCGCCATCCTCGCCGAGGCCGCCGCGGCGGCGCGCGAGCACGACGCCGCCGACGGCGCCGATCAGCAGCAGGAACGAGGCGACCTCGAACGCGAGCAGGAAGCGCGTGAGCAGCAGCTGGCCGATGTAGGCGGGCGTGCCGAACGTCCTGGGACCCGGCGCGTAGGGGGCTCCCTGGCCTTCGATCGCCTTCAGGCCCGTGCCGAGCAGAGCGATCAGGAGCTCGATCATCATCATCCCGCCGAGGATCGCCCCGCCCAGGCGCAGCCCGGACCCGACGGGCCCGGGCGAGCGCAGCCGCTCGCCGATCGAGTCGCTGCCCTCGCCCCCGACGTAGGCGACGACGAACACGTAGAGCACCATCACCGCGCCGGCGTAGACGACGACCTGCACAGCGGCGACGAATTCCGAGCGCAGCAGCAGGAACAGCAGCGCGAGCGAGACGAGGTGCGCGACGAGCGCGAGCACGCAGTAGAACGGGTTGCGCAGCACGACGACGCCGACGGCGCCGGCGATCGCCCCGGCCGCCGCGATGAAGAACAGGACCGCGCTCACTCGCCCTCCCGCCTCAGCGGCGTGCGGTCGAGCGGCTCGGCGAGGAGCATCTCCTTCGTGAAGATCAGGTCCGAGCGGCTGTAGTCCGAGAGCTCGTAGTCATGGCCCATCGTGATCGCGTCGAACGGGCACGCGACCTCGCAGTAGCCGCAGAAGATGCACCGCGACAGGTTGATCTCGTAGACCGCCGCGTAGCGCTCGCCTGCCGAGACACGGTTCTCGGGCGTGTTCTCGGCGGCCACGACACGGATGCAGTCCGCCGGGCACGCGGCGGCGCACAGCGAGCAGCCGACGCACTTCTCAAGGCCGGTGTCCTCGAAGCGGTGCAGCTTGTGGCGGCCGCGGAAGCGCGGGTAGACGGGCACCTTCTCCTCGGGGTACTGGATCGTGTTCGTCCCCTCGAACCAGCGCATCATCGTCGTCTGCAGGCCGCGCGCCGTCTCGCGGAACGCCCTCCAGGAGCCGCGCGCCGCACCGGGAGCGGGACTGCGCTGCACCTGCACGACATCCTCCGTCGGGAACCCAGCGCGTCAGCGGCAGCGGCGGGCGTCTCGTGTCTCGGTCGTCGGGTTCTCGGGCATCAGTGGGTGCTCGTTACCAGCACGGCGGTGACGAGGGTGTTGAGGGTGGCGAGGGGGAGGAGCACCTTCCAGCCGAAGCTCATCAGCTGGTCGTAGCGCAGGCGCGGGAGCGTCGCGCGGACCCAGATGAACAGGAAGGTGATGATCGACATCTTGAACAGGACGACGAACGGATCGACCCAGCCGGGCGGGTCGATCCCGAACGGCATCAGCCAGCCGCCGAGGAAGATCGTCGTGACCAGTCCCGAGATCACCAGGACGTTCAGGTACTCGGCGAAGTAGTAGGAGGCGAACTTGCCGCCGCCGAACTCGGTGTTGTAGCCGCCGACCAGCTCGGCGTCGGCCTCGGTGAGGTCGAACGGCGCCCTGTTCGTCTCGGCGAAGCCCGCGACCAGGAACATCAGGAAGCCGAAGAACTGGGGCACGATGTACCACATGCCAGCCTGGGCTTCGACGATGCCCGTGAGCGAGAGCGTGCCCGCGGTGAAGATCACGCCGACGAGCGCAAGGCCTTGGGCCACCTCGTAGGAGATCAGCTGCGCGGCTCCGCGCATCGAGCCCAGGAACGAGTACTTCGAGCCCGATGACCAGCCTCCGAGCATGATCCCGTAGAACGCGATCGCGCCGAACGCGAACACGTACAGCGGCCCGATCGAGAGGTCGACGCCGTACAGGCCGACGGGGGTCCCGAAGATGTTCTGGACGTTCCCGAACGGGATGATCGCGAACGCCGCGACAGCGGTCAGGATCGAGATGATCGGCGCCAGCACGAACAGGAAACCGATCGAGGTCGAGGGGCGGAACTGCTCCTTGCTGAGGAGCTTCAGGATGTCTGCGAGCGGCTGCAGCGCGCCGTAGGGGCCGACGCGGTTGGGGCCGTATCGGCCCTGCATGCGTCCCATGATCTTGCGCTCGGCCATCAGCACGACCGGCACCAGCTGAAGTCCGACGGCGAAGATCACGATCGCCTTGATGATCTGCACGTACCACGGTTCGTAGTAGCCGACGACGCCGAGGACGCTCATACGAGCTCCTCCTGCGGGCGCGTGAAGTCGAGCGCCGGGGCGTGCTCGACCTCCGGGCAGTCCCACACCGAGCGCCACCCGGCGTGCTCCAGCGCGTCCTCGCCGGGGCCCGCGACGGCGCCGGGCGCCGCGATCTGCCCGTCGGGGGCGGGCAGCGCGGAGGCCGCATCGCGCTCCTGCCAGCGGACACCGCGGCCGCCGATCTCCTCGAGTGTCAGACCCGCGTAGAACGGCACGGCCTCGAACAGCCTGCGCGAGGCCATCGAGCCGGTCAGCACATCGAGGTCGAGTCCGACGCGGAGCGCGAGCTCGCTGATGACCTGCCACTCGGCCCGAACCGAGCCGGGCCGCGAGATAGCGGGCCGAAGGCGCTGCAGACGCCCGTCGGGGTGGACGAGGGTGCCCTCCTTCTCGGCGTACTCCTCGGCGGGGAAGACGACGGTCGCGTGCTCGCGGATCCCCTCCGTGAGGAAGGCGGAGTGCGCGATCACGGTGCTGGCGCGGCCGAGCGCACGCTCCCAGCGCTCGCGGCCGGCGAGGTCGCGGAGCGGGTCGACGTGCAACAGATAGAGAGCGGCGATCTCGCCGTCGAGCAGGCCCTTGGCGATCGCGTCCGCGTCGCGCCCGTCGCCGCCGGAGGGCGCGCTCAGGCCCGGGCCGGCATTGGGGAGCATGCCGGCCTCGCGCAGGCCGCGCCCGTTCGCGCTCGCGGGCACCTCGAGCAGCCCGGCGCCCTGCGCGGACGCCATCGCAAGCGAGCGCGAGATCTGCAGCAGCGCGCGGGCGCCGTCCTCGCCGCCGGGGCCCGCCGTGAGGCGCTCGCCCCACAGCACGACGACCTCGCGCGGGTCGCCGCCGCCGTCGTCCTGCGGTCCGCTCAGCAAACTTGCGAGCGCGCTGGATCTCCGCGCCATCGGCGCCTGCCGCCGCGGCGAGGCTCTCGAGGTCGCCCTCGCCGCTGAGGGCCGCGCCGAGGGCCGCGGCGAACGCCGCACCGGCGCCCGGCTGATAGCGCACCGACAGGGCCGCGCCTGCGTCGAGCGAAGCAGGCGTAGGGAGAGGCGACGGCGAGGGTCAGGCGGTTGCGACGGATGCCCTTGCGCAGGCGAAGGTCGAGGATCGGTGCGTCGTTGACGGGCTCGGTGTCGAGCACCAGGACCGCGTGCGCGAACTGAAGGTCGGTGGTGGTGGCCTGGATCTCGGGGGCTGCGAGCGCGCGCTGCACCTCCAGGCCGACCGTGCCCGAGCGGCGGGAGTCGACGTTCGGTGAGCCGAGGCCCTCGCGCATCAGGCGCGAGAGGAGCAGGCCCTCCTCGCCCGTGCTCTGGCCCGCCGCGATCGCGCCGCTCTGCGCGCCCGCGCGCATCAGGCCCGCGGCGGCCTCCGACAGGGCCCGCTCCCAGGTCACGGGGCGAAGCTGGCCGCCGTCGCGGACCATCGGCTCGGTGATGCGCTCGTCGACGTGGAAGGCCTGGTAGGCGAAGCGGCCCTTGTCGCAGAGCCAGCCGTCGTCGACGTCGTCGTTCTGCCGGGCGAGCACCCTCAGCGCCATCTCGTCGCGGACGGTGACGGTGACGTTGCACTGTGCCGGGCAGAGGGTGCAGATCGAGCCGGCGCCCTCGATGTCCCATGGCCGGGCCCTGAAGCGGTATGGCCTTGAGGTGAGGGCCCCGACGGGGCACAGCTCGATGATGTTGCCGCTGAACGGGGCGACATACGGGTGCCCGTCGAAGGTGGAGACGTAGGAGTGGGCGCCCCGCTCGAGGAGCACGAGCTGGTAGTCCTCGGAGACCTCCTGGGAGAATCGAACGCAGCGGTAGCACAGGATGCATCGCTCGCGGTCGATCGCGATCAGCGGCGAGAGCTCCAGCGGCTTGACGAAGTGCCGCTTGGGCTCGATGAAGCGGGAGATCCCGCCGCCCCAGCCGAAGGTGATGTCCTGGAGCGGGCACTCGCCGCCCTTGTCGCACACCGGGCAGTCGAGCGGGTGGTTGATGAGCAGGAACTCGACAACCGACTGCTGCGCCGTCTTCACGCGCTCGCTCTGGGTGTTGACGACCATGCCGTCCTTGACCGGGGTCGAGCAGCCGGTCTGGAGCTTGGGGATCCCCTCGATTTCAACGAGGCACATGCGGCACGCGCCGACGGGCTGGCCGAGCTTGGGCTCGTAACAGAAGACCGGGATCTCGACGTCGCCGTGCTTGGCGGCGTCCACGAGCATCATGTTCTCCGGGGCCTGCACCTCGCGCCCGTCGATCGTGAAGGTGATCGTCTTCGGCTGCGGCCGCGGCATCTCTAGATCGCTCGCCTGCGCCGCGAGCGCGCCGTCGCCGGGCCCCGGGAGCCCCGCCGCGGCGCCAGGCGCGCGGCCTCGATGTGCTCCTCGAACTCGCCGCGGAACTTGGAGATCAGCGAGCTGATCGGCATCGCCATCGCGTCGCCGAGCACGCACAGGCAGTTGCCCATGATGTGCTCCTGGACGGAGGCCATGATCTCGAGGTCCATCGGCGTCGCGTCGCCGAGCTCGATCCGCTCGAGCATTTTCACCGTCCAGTTGGTGCCCTCACGGCACGGCGTGCACTTCCCGCACGACTCGTGGCGGTAGAACTTCGCGACCTTCAGGGCGACAGCGAGGATCGGCGTCGAGTCGTCGACGACGATGATCGCGCCCGGAGCCGAGCATCGTGCGCGCTTTCGCGAGCGAGTCGAAGTCGTAGGAGATGTCCAGGTCATCGGCCGTCAGCACCGGGGAGGAGGAGCCTCCGGGGAACCAGCACTTGACGCTTCCGGCCCTCCGCAGGCCCGCCGGCGAGGCCGTAGATGATCTCCCGTGCCGGGACGCCGAGCTCGATCTCGTAGTTGCCGGGGCGCTGGACGTGGCCGGAGACCGACACGAGCTTGGTGCCGGTGGAGCGCTCCACGCCGAGCTTCGCGTACTCCTCGCCGCCCATCCTCATGATCGCCGGGACCGTGGAGAGCGTCTCCACGTTGTTGATCAGCGTGGGGCCCTGGTAGAGGCCCTGGTTGGCGGGGAACGGCGGCTTCAGCCGCGGGTTGCCGCGCTTGCCTTCCAGCGAGTCGAGCAGGCCGGTCTCCTCGCCGCAGATGTACGCGCCCGCGCCGCGGTGCACCACGAGGCTGAGCGTGTGCTCGGAGCCGAGGATGCGCTCGCCGATGTAGCCCGCAGCGCGCGCTTCGGCGAGCGCCGCGTCGAGCGCGTCGGCCTGCTGCACGTACTCGCCGCGTATGTAGATGAACGAGCGCGAGGCGCCCGCTGCGTAGGAGGCGATGATGATCCCCTCGATCAGCGTGTGAGGCGTCTTCTGCATCAGTTCGCGGTCCTTGAACGTCCCGGGCTCGGACTCGTCCGCGTTGCAGACCAGGTACTTGTCGATCGCGCCCTTGGGCAGGAACGAGATCTTGGTGCCCATCGCGAAACCCGCGCCGCCTCGGCCCCTGATCTGTGACGCTTCCAGCTGCGCGAGGACATCCTCGGGCCACATCGCGAGCGCCCTGCGCATCATCTCGTAGCCGCCGCGGCGCTCATACACCTCGAGCGTGCCCAGCCCGGGCTCGTCGATGTCGGTGAACAGCAGCATCGGGGACGTCTCGCTCATGCGCCTCGCCCCCTCTGGGCGGGCGCGGCCGGCGTGCACCGGGTACTCCCGGCTGTTGGCGCGGGGGTCTGCGACGGGCCGGCGAATCAGCTGCTTCTCGACGAGCACGGGCCGCTCCCCGCGGATGTCGGCGAGCAGCGCGGGCACGTCGGAGAGCTCGAGCGGCCCGACGTAGACGCCGTCCACCGACGCCATCGGCGCGATGTCGCACGCCCCGAGGCACTCGAACGCGCGCACGTTGATGTCCTGGTCGTCCTGGGCGGCGCGGATCATCTCCTCGCACAGCTCATCCGCGCCGCGAAGCGAGCATGAGATGTTCGTGCAGACGTAGACGCTGTGGCGGCCCGCGGGGGAGTTCTCGAGCATGTCGTAGAAGGTCGCGACCGAGTCCAGGTAGCCCGGCGTGACCCGCATCACGCAGGCGACCTGCTCGATCGCCTCGGGCGAGCACCAGCCGTGGACGCGCTGGGCGGCCTCGAGCGCGGGCAGCGCCGCGGAGCGCCGGTCCGGGTAGTTGGCCATGTGGGCCTCGATCTCCTCGCGCAGCGCCCGCGGGACCTCGGTGGTTGCGGGGTCCGGGATCAGCGCCGGGTCCTTCTCGAGGTCCGCCGCCCTGTCCCAGCCGGGCACACGGGAGCCGTGCTCGTAGCGCTTGACGCTCATCGGTCGATTCCTCCGAGAACCGGGTCGAGCATCGCGAGCGTCGCGATCATGTCCGCTATGTAGGACCCCTCGACCATCTTGGAGGTCGCCTGCAGGTTCACGAACGACGGGTCGCGCATGTGCACGCGCGCCGGCTTGGAGGAGCCGTCCGAGCGCACGAAGCAGCCGAGCTCCCCGCGCGGTGACTCGATCGGGAAGTAGACCTCGCCGGGCGGCACGCGGAAACCCTCGGTGACGAGCTTGAAGTGGTGGATCAGCGCCTCCATCGAGGTCGCGAGCTCGTGCCGCGGCGGCAGTGCGACCTTGCGGTCCTCGGTGATGTGCGGGCCCTCGGGGAGGCCTTCCAGCGCCTGCGTCGCGATCTTCACCGACTCGTACATCTCGGCGAGGCGGACCGCGTAGCGGTCGTAGTTGTCGCCGACGGTGCCGACCGGGATCTTGAAGTCGAACTCGTCGTAGCAGCAGTAGGGGTCGGCCTTGCGCAGATCCCACGGGTAGCCGGCAGCGCGCAGCAGCGGGCCGGTCACGCCGAGCTGCGAGCAGCGAGTCGGCGTCGAGCGGGCATGTTCCGCGCAGCCGCTGCAGGACGATCTCGTTGCGGTTCAGCAGCGCGCCGTACTGGTCTGCCCGTCCGGGCATTTCCTTCAGGAACCCGGCGAGCTTCTTCGCGAACCCGGCCGGGATGTCCTCGATCACGCCGCCGACCTGGAAGTAGCGCGTGTGCATGCGCTGGCCGGAGGACATCTCGAACAGGTCGAGGATCTTCTCGCGCTCGCGGAAGCAGTACCAGAACATCGAGATCGCGCCGAGGTCAAGCGCGCTGGTCCCGAGCCACACCAGGTGGGACATGATCCGGTTCAGCTCCATGTGGATCACGCGCAGATACTGGGCGCGCCTGGGCACCTGCACCTCGAGCAGCGTCTCGACCGCCCCGCAGTACGCCATCGCAGTTGAAGTAGTAGGAGAGGTAGTCCATCCGCTCGATGACGGGGATGACCTTCCAGTAGGCCTTGTCCTCGGCCGTCTTTTCGATGCCGGTGTGGACGTAGCCGATGATCGGCTTGACGTCGCGGACGAGCTCGCCCTGGAGCGTCACGAGCAGGCGCAGCACCCCGTGCGTGGCGGGATGGTGGGGGCCGAAGTTGAGGGTCAGCAGTTCCTGGCTGGTGTCCAGCTGCTCTTCGACGGGCGCGAGCGTGATGCTCTGCTCGCGCCGGCGGTACTCGGACATGGTCGGCTGCTCGCTCAACGGTCGACTCCCATGGCCTCGTTCTCGTTGTGCGTGAAGATCACGGGTTCCCCGCCGATCGGGAAGTCGCGCCGCTGCGGGTGCCCCTCGTAGTCCTCGGGCATCAGGATCCGGCGCAGGTCGGGGTGGCCGTCGAAGATCACGCCGAACATGTCGTAGACCTCGCGCTCCTGGTGGTCGGCGGTGGGCCACTGCGGCGTCACCGAGTCCACGTGCGGGTCCTCGGCGAAGACGCGCACCTTGACGGTGATGCGGTCGACGCGCGCCATGTCGAGCAGCTCGTAGTTGACGCCGAGCCGCGGCTCCTGCGGGTAGTGGTCCACGCCGTGGACGCTGGACATGAATCCGTAGCCCTTCTCGCGGAGCTGCGCAGGACCGCGCGGATGCTCTCGCGCCGAACGAGCAGGGTGCCGCGGCCGCGGAAGTGGAGGGTCTCGATGACCGGGTCCTCTCCGTCGGGTGTGTTCGCCGCGAGCTCCTGAGCGATCAGCTCGAGTCCGGTTGCGTCAGGCACCGGACGCGTCCCCCTGCAGGGGTACGCTCGCCGTCGCATGCGGGGAGGGGATGACCTCCTCGGTTCCGCGGGCGCCGTAGCGCTCGCGCCAGCCCATGTCGGGGTCGTCCTGGACCATCTTGCGCAGCTTCAGGACGCCGTGCATGAGGGCCTCGGGGCGGGGCGGGCAGCCCGGGACGTGGACGTCCACGGGCATGAACTTGTCAGCGGGGACGAGGGCGTAGTTGTTGAAGACTCCTGTCGAGCTGCAGCAGGCGCCCATCGAGATCGCCCACTTCGGCTCGAGCATCTGGTCGTAGATGCGGCGCACGATCGGGGCCATCTTGATCGAGACGCGGCCGGAGAGGATCAGCAGGTCGGCCTGGCGAGGGGAGGCGCGGAACGCCTCGAAGCCGAATCGGGCGACGTCGACGCGGGCGGCGACGATCGACATCATCTCGATCGCGCAGCACGCGAGCCCGAACGTGGCGGGGAAGAACGAGTTCGAGCGGGCCCACGCGACCGCCTTGTCGAGCGTCGTCGTCAGCACGGATTCTTCGACGTACTGCTCGAGCTCGGTGCCCTCGAGGCGAGCCGGGTTCGTGATCCCCTGCAGGTCGCCGCCGCGGAGCAGCTGGCGCGAGTTCAGGCTCGCGCACGCGCAGGCCGTCGGGGCTGACGCTCGTGGCCCCGGCGGGGCCGGCGATCGGCTCGCGTTTCACTTCCACTCCAGTGCACCCCTTCGCCACACGTATACGAATGCCACGAACAGCAGCACGATGAAGACGACGGTCTCGACCATCGCGTAGCTGCCGTACGCCTTCAGCTCCACCGCGATCGGGTACAGGAACACGACCTCGATGTCGAACAGGATGAAGAGCATCGCGATCAGGTAGAAGCTGATCCCGAAGCGCATTCCCTGCTTGACCTCGGAGGGGAGCCCGCACTCGTACGGGTCCTGCTTGTGCGGTGTGGCGCGGCGCGGGCCGAGCACGGAGTTGAGCACCGCGAATGCGCCACCCACCGCGCCCCCGAGAATGAGGAAAACGATCGCCGGTAGATAGCTGCGCAGCACCGCGCGCTGTTATATCACTGCTTGTGGCAGAGTGTTACATGTGGCAATCGGCTCGATATCCGCTGCATGAAAGAGGCCGTAGTCGCCGGCGCGATCGCGGTGGCGGCATTCAACGCGGTCGCCGGGCTGATGGGCGCGTGGCTCTGGTATCGCGGCGATCCGGTCGCTGAGCGCGGAGCGCGCACGTTCTGGGTGATGCTGCGCGTCGGGCAGGGCTCGGCGCTGGCCTATGCGATCGCGGTCGGCTCGCTCGCGGCGACCGGCCACTACGCCTCGGAAAAACTCTTCTACCTGTACGCGCTGCTGCCGCTGGCGGTGGCGTTCGTCGCCGAGCAGCTGCGCGTGGCCTCAGCTCAGACGATCCTTGACCAGAGGGGCCTGGAGGGCTCGGAGGCGGTGGCCGCGCTGCCCGAAGCCGAGCAGCACGAGCTGGTCTCATCGATCGTGCGCCGCGAGATCGGCGTGATGGCCCTGTCGGCTCTCGTGGTGGTGTTCCTGGCCCTCCGGGCTGCAGGCACGGCTCACGGGTTCTGAGCGGGCCTATATATTCCTGGCGCATGAAGGCCCTGATCACGACGATCGCCCTGATCGCCTGCGCCGCCGCGCTGGGCGCGTGCGGATCCCAGGAAATCTCGCTGTCGAAGGCCAACCCCAACTACCACGGGGCTGTGCTGTTCCGCGAACACTGCTCGGGATGCCACACGCTGTCCGTCGTCGGGGCCCAGGGCTCCGCCACCAGCATCCAGAATCGCCTGAGGAACAACGGGCCCAACTTCAACACCCGCAAGGAGTCCACCGAACAGGCGCTCTACGCGATCCGCAACGGCGGCTTCTCCGGAGCGATCATGCCCGAGAACATCGTCGTCGGCTCCCAAGCTCAGGAAGTCGCGAAGTTCCTCGCGCAATACTCGGGCCTGCAGTCACAGACGGTCCCCTCCACCAACATCACGCTGTCCGCGAAATAGGCAGCACCTCAGGCGGGATGGGCGCGTGCTCGACCTCAGGCGAATAAGGGACGAACCGGCCGAGGTCCGCGCGGCGCTCGCGAGGCGCGGCGAGGATGCTGCAGGCGGCCTGGAGCAGGTCATCGACCTGGACCTTCGCCGCAGGGCGCTGCTGCCCGAGCTCGAGGGTCTGCGCGCGGAGCAGAACGAGGCGAACGGCCGCATCCGCGCGGCAGCCGATGCGCAGGAGCGCCAGAGGGAGATCGACGCGATGAAGCTCGTCGCCGCGCGGGCCAAGGAGCTCGAGGCCGAGCTCGCCGAGGTCGAGCAGGCGCTGGCAGCCGCGCTCGCGCCGCTCCCGAACCTGCCCGACCCGGCAGCGGCCCCGGGCCCGGAGGATGAGCTCGTCCACGAGCGCGGCGAGATACGCGCGCTCGGGTTCCAGGCGCGCGACCATCTCGAGCTCGCCGGCGGGCGCATCGACATGGACCACGGGGCGAACCTGTCCGGCTCGCGCTTCGCCTACCTGCGGGGTGATCTTGTGATGCTGGAGCTCGCGCTGGTCCGATGGGCGCTGGAGAAGCTGCGCGATCACGGCTTCGAACCGGTGATCCCGCCGGTGCTCGTACGGGAGAGGGCGCTTTTTGGAACGGGCTTCCTTCCCGACACCGAGCAGCAGATCTACAGCCTGCCCGGGGACGATCTGTACCTGGTCGGCACCTCCGAGGTCGCGCTGGCGTCGCTGCACGACGGTGAGATTCTCGAGCCGGAGGGGATGCCGCTTCGCTATGCGGGCTTCTCCCCCTGCTTCCGCCGCGAGGCGGGCGCCGCCGGCAAGGACACTCGCGGGATCTTCCGGGTGCACCAGTTCGACAAGGTCGAGATGTTCAGCTTCGTCGCACCCGAGGACTCCGAGGCCGAGCATCGAGCGGATACTCGCGATCGAGGAGGAGATCCTCGGCTGAGCTCGGAGCTCCCCTACCGCGTCGTCAACATCGCCGTGACGGACCTGGGCAACTCGGCCGCCAAGAAGTACGACTGCGAGGCGTGGCTTCCAAGCCAGGGCCGCTACCGCGAGCTCACGTCGTGCTCGAATACGACCGATTACCAGGCGCGGCGCCTGAACATCCGCATGCGGCGCGACGGGCGCACCCAGACGCCGCACACGCTGAACGGCACGGCGGTGGCGGTTGGCCGCACGATCGTGGCGCTGCTCGAGAACGGCCAGCGCGAGGACGGCAGCGTGGGCCTGCCGGGCTGCCTGGCGGCTTTCGGGGCGCCCGGCGAGCTGCCGGCCCCCTGAGGTCTCAGCCGATCTGGAACAGCAGCGTGTGCGCCGTGCCGTGCGAGGGCGTGAGCGTCAGCCGGTACAGGCCCGCCGGGAGCTTCGAGCGGCCCGTCATGTGGTGGCTGCTGCGCCCGGCCGGGACGCTGATGCTCATGGTGCGTGCCGCGCCCGCCCAGAGGAGGCGCCTGTGCGAGCGCCTGCGCCGTGCAAGCGTCACGGTCACCCTGCCCGCGGCGTTGGAGCTGAACTGGAAGCCGACCTGCGAGATGCGCGGGTGGCGCGCGTTGAGGGCGATCAGCGCCCTGAGCGTCAGCGACACGCCGGTGAGCTGCATGGTCCCGGGTGCCGGGGGGTGGTGGTCGTGGTGCCGCCGGTCGGCGCGGGCGGTGCCGCGGGCGGGGGCGTTCTGGGCGCCGGCGGCGGGAAGGCGCCTTCGGCCGGGCGTTCTTCACCGGTTTCTTCGGCCGTTTCTTCGCCTTTGGCTGCGCCTTCTTCTGTGAGTTTGAAGTCCAGGATCCCGTTCGGGGTGCCGACGCCGGTCGGCCCGTCATATCCGGTCCCGGCCAGGCAGATACCCTTCGATTTGCAGCTGGTTTTGGCCTCTTCCGCGGGGCTGCAGCCGGAGATCCCTGTCGATTCGTTGAACGCGGCCGCGCAGCTTCCGTTCGAGCCGTTGGTGACGTCGTGCAGCGAAGCCGGGATGCCCGTCGAGTTTTCATACAACGTGCGCGCGGGGTAGCTGATGCCTTCGCTGCCGCCGGCGAGCGCGAACACCGCCGCGATCACGGGCGACGCGAGGCTCGTGCCGCCGATCGTGCACCACTGGAGCACGTGCAGGACTTTGGCTTCTTCGTAGCTGTATTCGCAGGCCGGGCTCGTGTAGCGCACCGCGAAGCCGGTGTAGGGGTCGGCGACGGCGGAGACATCCGAGACGGCCCGTTTCGCCGCACAGCCGACCGAGCTCCAGCCGGCGACCGACTGCTGCCAGGCGGGGGCCGTGAAGTTGACGCTGCATCCGCCGCCCCCGGCACCGTCCCCGTTCCAGACGCTCTCCGAGCTCCAGCTGCCGCCGGCTCCGAGTGTCAGGCGGGTTCCGCCTACCGACACGACGTGCGGGGAGGAGGCCGGATACTCGGCGGATCCCTTTTCGAAGGCGTTGGACGCGTCCCAACCGAGGTAGCCGTTGTCGCCGGCCGACGCGGTGATGACGGTGCCCGGGTGGTTGAACGGGCTCGCCGAGTCTTCCGCCGGGGTGACGCCTTCCTCCAGGCCTCCCCAGGAGTTGGTTATCTCGGTGGCGCCGAGTGTCTCCGCCGAGCGCTCGGCGGTTTCGAGGTCGATGTTGGATTCGGATTTGGCGAGGACGAGCAGGATCTTGCAGCCCTGGCAGGTCGCGTGGGCGGACTCCATGTCGAGGGAGAGCTCAAGGCCCCATCCGGTCGCGGCTTCGGCGCGTTCGGCTTCGCCGATGCTGCCCGCCCGCGCGCTTTCGAGTTCCCCGACGGTTTTCGGGAACGGCGGTTTGCCTTCTTCGCCGTTCTGGTTGACCTGCCTCAGGCATCCGTTGCCGGCAGTGCATTCGGGGATCCCGAATTCCTGGTCATAGGCCTTCAGGTCGGCTTCCGCGTTCGGGTCGTTGTAGGCGTCGACGATCGCGATCGTCTGCGCGCTCGTGGGAGCCGTGGGCAGCGAGTAGGCGCTGTGGAGGTCCTGTGGGCGCAGCCCGAAGTTCCCGGCCGTGGGCGACGGCACGGCGCGCGGGGTGCTGAGAGCGACTCCGAGCGGGTGGCGCCTCGCGCGTGCTTCGCGCGTCACGGGGAACAGCTGGAGCGACAGGCATGAGGCGCGACCCGGTGAGGCCGGGGGGCACACGGGGCTGACCGTGTAGTCCGATCGCGGGAGCGGGGTGAGCGCGCCGGCGCCGAGCGCGGAGGGTGCCGGAGTGAGCGCCGCGCCAAGGATCAGCGCGAGCACGGCCATCGCGCTCGCCGCGCGGGGTCCTCTTGATGCGCCGTGGATCGCTTTCATCAGGTCTTCACTCATGCCTCCACATGCTTTTCGGCGCGGGCGGTTCCCGTCTTGAGAAACGGGGCCGAGGCCCGACGGACGGCCACATCACCGGATCGTCACGCGATCGTCACGGGAGGGTCACGCCCGGCGGCTGGGCCCGCGGGATCCTGCCTTTGAGGACGGTGAGCGCCGCAGGGATGCGGCACGGCAGGCAGAGCAAGAACGCCCGCTCCCATAGATGCACCGCCCTCTCCGTTCCGCACCTCAAGAGGCGCAGGGCGCAACGGGCGGGCGGGAGCGTGCTCCCGCTCCGCCCGTCCTGCCCGCGCCAGCGGCATTAGTCTGGGTGCAATGGGTACGCCATTCGGGTTCCTGATCGCCGCGAATCCTCCCTCGCGCAGGGTCGGCGCGCTGATCGCGCTCGCCGCTGTGGCGGCCTCCACGCTGCTGATCTACCCGCTGAAGGAAATCGCGCCCGTCGTCTCGCTCGGCGTCGTCTATCTGCCCGCCGTCCTGGTGATCTCAGCCACCTGGGGGGCCCCGCTCGGGATCACCACATCCGTGCTGAGCGCCGCCGCGTTCAACTTCTTTCACCTGCCGCCGACCGGCCAGTTCACGATCTCGGACTCGAGCAACTGGGTCGCGCTGATCACTTTCCTCGTCGTTGCCGTGCTCGCGAGCTCGGTCGCCGATGTCACTCGCGCCCGCACCCGCGACGCGGAGGAGCGCCGCCGCGAGGCGGATCTCGCGGCGGAGATGGCGCGGCTGCTGCTGCGCGGCAACTCGCTCAGCGAGGCCCTCCCGACGGCCTCCGCTCGCCTCGCCCAGACCCTTGATCTGCGCTACTGCTCGATCGTGATGGAGGCGGTCGAGGGTGAAGAGCGCACGATCGCGTTCGCTCTCCGGGAGGGCCCGCGCCGGCTCGGCACGCTGCTCGTCGGGGCGGGCGCTTCCGAGGCGACCCTGCGCAGGCTGCAGGAGCGCGTCGTGCCCGCGCTGGAGGCGCTGCTTAGCGCCGCGCTCGAGCGCGAGAGCCTTCTCACCGGCGCGGTCGAGACCGCCGCGCTGCGCCGTGCCGACACGATCAAGACCGCTCTGCTGCGCGCCGTATCGCATGACCTGCGCTCGCCGCTGACGGCGATCTCGGCCGCCGGCGAGGCCGTCGGCTCGCCCTCGCTCTCCCCGGAGGAGCGACAGGAGCTCGCGAGCGTCATCCAGGAGGAGACGAGCCGGCTCTCGCGGCTCGTCGACAACCTCCTGGACCTCTCGCGGCTTGAAGCCGGCGCCGCTGAGCCGCAGGCGCTCGTGGACGTCCGTTGACGAGCTGATCAGGGCCTCGATCGGGGAGCTGCCGGCGAAACCGGAGGATTTCGTCATCACGATCGACCGCGACATCCCGCTCCTCAGCCTGGATCCGGTGCAGATGGAGCGCGCGTTCGTGAATGTCCTTGAAAACGCGCGGCGCCACTCCGGGGGCCACCCGGTCTCCGTCCGTGCTCGTGCGGTGCGGAGCCTCGCGGCCGCACCGCAGCGAGCCACGGAGGCCGACGGCGCGGCGGCTCCGTCCGGTGACCGCGTGATCGTGCGGATCGTCGATCGAGGGCCGGGAATACCGCCCGCCCAGCTCGAGCGCGTGTTCGAGCCGTTCTACAGGGCACGCACCACCGGCGGAGAGCACCGCGGGTCGGGCCTGGGCCTGGCGATCGCGCGGGGGTTCGCGGAATCCAACGACGGCACGCTGCACGTCGAGTCGCTGCCGGGCCAGGGCGCCACGTTCGTCTTCGAGTTCCCGCTCAGGTCCGAGGCGAGCGAGGACGGGGTCGCCGCGCTCGAGACGGAGTCCCGGGCCGGAAGCCCCGCGGGGTGAGCCCCGAGGCCGCGCCGGGCGCTCAGCCGCGTGTGCTGGTCGTCGATGACGAGCCTCAGATCGTCCGCGCGCTGAAGGTCGTGCTGCGCGAGGCCGGGTTCACCGCGGTGCCCGCGGAAAGCGTCTCCGAGGCGCTCGACCTCGCGGCGGTGCGCCCGCCGGAGGCCGCGATCATCGACCTCGTGCTGCCAGACGGGGACGGCGTGGAGCTGACCCGGCAGCTGCGCGAGTGGAGCGAGATGCCGATCCTCGTCCTCTCGGCCGTCGGTGAGGAGGAGCAGAAGGTCAGGGCGCTTGAGGCCGGAGCCGACGACTACATCACCAAGCCGTTCGGGACCCGCGAGCTGGTCGCCAGGCTCCAGGCCGCTCTGCGCCGCGCCGCGGGCTCAGAAGATGAGCCCGCGATCGAGATCGACGGGCTCTCGATAGACCTTGCGGCCCACGCCGTCAGCTGCGACGGCGAGCCCGTCCACCTGACCCCGATCGAGTTCGACCTGCTGCGCTCGCTCGCGCGCAACCGTGGCCGGCTGATGACCCACCGCAAGCTGCTCGCGGAGGTCTGGGGGCCCGAGTATGTGGATGACATCCAGCCGCTGCGAACCCACATCGCGCGGCTGCGAGCGAAGATCGAACCCGAGGATCCCGCCAGGCCCAGATACATCGTCACCGATCCCGGTGTCGGCTACCGATTGGCCGGATAGCTCACCGTCACGAAATCGTTATGCGCGGCCCGGAGATCGTCATGTGGCCGTGACGGGAGCCGCGGAATAGTAGCCCCCATGGACGCAGTGGCCATAGCTCTCGGGGTCCTCTTCTTCCTCATCTTCCTCGCGATGATCAGGGGGCTGGACCGGATATGAGCTCGCTCGGCCTCCCGCTCGGAGCGTTCGTCGCGCACATGAGCGCGGCGGACTTCATCGGCCTCGTCGTCGCGGTGCTCGTGATCGCATATCTCTTCTACGCGCTGGTCCGCGGGGAGAACCTCTGATGAGCGCCGCTGGCTGGATCACGATCGTCCTGTTCGTCATCGTCCTGACCCTCCTCGCGTTCCCGCTCGGAACGTACATGGCGGGCGTCTACAGCGGCCGGCGCGTCTTCCTGTCGCCGATCCTCGGGGGCCCTGAGCGCCTGCTGTACAGGGTTCTGCGTGTCGACCCCGCGCAGGAGCAGGATTGGAAGGCCTATGCCAGGAGCCTGGTCGTCTTCTCGCTCGCGGGCTGGCTGCTCCTGTACCTGCTGCTGCGCACGCAGACGCTGTGGAACTTCACGGGCCTGAACCCGACGGGCTTTCACTCGGCGCCGTGGAACGTCACGTTCAGCACCACCTCATCGTTCCTGACGAACACCAACTGGCAGTACTACGGCGGCGAGACGACGATGAGCTACTTCAGCCAGATGGCTGGGCTCACCGTCCAGAACTTCATCTCGGCAGGAGTCGGCATCGTCGTCGCCGTCGCCCTGATCCGCGGCATCATCGGCCGCACCGGCAAGAGCCTGGGCAACTTCTGGCAGGACATCGTGCGCACGATCCTCTACGTGCTCCTCCCCCTCTCGGTGCTCGCGGCGCTCGTGCTCGTCTCACAGGGAGTCCTTCAGAATCTGGCCAACTACCTGACGGCGCACACCGTCACGGGCCTGACTCAGACGATCGCGATGGGGCCGGTCGCCTCCCAGGAGGCGATCAAGCTGCTCGGCACGAACGGAGGCGGTTTCTTCAACGTCAACTCTGCCCACCCGTTCGAGAACCCGACGGCGTTCACCAACTTCTTCGAGATGCTGCTTGTGCTGGTGATCCCGGCGGCGCTGATCTTCATCTACGGGCGCATGACCGGCAACCGCCGCCAGGGATACGCGGTCTACGGCGCCGTGATGTTCATGTTCCTGGGCGCCGTCGCCGTCGCGTACATCGCCGAGGCCCACGGGTCGCCGGCACAGCACGCGGTCGGGCTTCACACCGGTGTCATCTCGGGCTCCGGCGGCGGCAACATGGAAGGTAAGGAGCAGCGCTTCGGTATCGCCGGCTCCGCGCTCTTCAACGTCGTCACCACGGTCACCTCGTGCGGCGCGGTTAACAGCGCAATGGAGTCCTACACGGGCATCGGCGGCGCCGTCCCGTTCGCGAACCTCTCCGCCAGCGAGGTGATCTTCGGCGGGGTCGGCACAGGGCTCTACTCGATCCTGTTGTATGTGCTGCTGGCGGTCTTCATCGGCGGCCTGATGGTGGGCCGCACACCGGAGTGGCTCGGCAAGAAGCTCGAGGCGAAAGAGATCAAGCTCGCCGGGCCTGGGCATCCTCGTCACGCCGCTGTCGGCGCTCCTCGCCACCGCGCTGGGGACCGCGAGCCACGCCGGCCGCGCCTCGATCGCGGAAGTGGCCACCTCGAAAGCCGGCGGCAACACCCCCCAGGGGTTCTCGGAGACCTTCTACGCCTACCTTTCGCAGGCGAACAACAATGGCTCGGCGTTCGCCGGATACACGGGATTCGTCCAGCCGAACGCCGGCAACCTCGGCTCTCACGGCATCACGTTCGCGGACCTGCTCGGTGGTTTCACGATGCTGTTCGCCCGCTACGCGCCGATCCTCTTCGTGCTCGCGATCGCGGGCACCCTCGCCGGCAAGCGCATCACCCCCGCAGGCCTGGGCACGATGCGCACCGACAACCCGACGTTCGTGATGCTCCTGATCGCCGTGATCATCATCGTCGGCGCGCTCACGTTCTTCCCCGCCCTCCTGCTCGGACCGATCGTCCAGGGCCTGACCGGACACCTCTACTGAGATGAAGCGCGACATCATCACCTCCGCAATCGCAGTGATCGTCTTCACGCTGCTGCTCGGCATCGCCTACCCGCTCGTGATCACCGGCATCAGCCAGGTCGCGTTCCCCGGCAACGCGAACGGCCAGCAGATCAAGGTGAACGGGCAGCTCGTCGGCTCGAAGATCATCGGCCAGAGCTTCTCCAAGCCGGTCATCGGCAAGAACGGCAAGCCGGAAGAAAAGGAAGGGGAACTCGTCACCGAAGCGGACCCGCGCTACTTCCAGAGCCGCCCCTCGGCCACCGAAGGCGGAGCGAACAACGCGGCCGCGAGCACCTTCTCAAACAGGGGCCCGAACAGCACCAGGACGGCTGAAGCCGACGAAGAAAACATCAAGGCCTATCTCGAACTGAACAAGCCCTACTACCCGGGGCTGACGGTCGCGAAGATCCCGGTCGACGCGGTCAACACCTCCGCCTCGAACCTCGACCCGGAAATCTCGCAAGGCGAACGCCTGGATCCAGGCGCACCGCATCGCGGCGCTCCGCAGGATCCCGCTGAGCAAGGTCAACAGCGCTCATCGCGGAACACACCAGCGGACGAGGCCTCGGCTTCTCCGGTGAACCAGGAGTGAACGTGCTCGAGCTGAACCTCGCGCTCGACAGGCTGACCGGAGGTGGCCACTGATGTCCGTACAGACGCACGAGAGGCAGGCGGTGTCGCTGTTCCAGGGCGCGATCGTCAAACGCGCGCTGATCGACAGCCTGGTCAAGCTCGACCCGCGCGTGCAGATCCGCAACCCGGTCATGTTCGTCGTCGAGATCGGCTCGGTCATCACGACCATCACGTGGCTGATCCAGGCGTTCGGCGGCAAGCCGCTCGGCGGCGGCCACGAGCCCGCCTGGTACACGTTCACGATCGCGATCTGGCTGTGGCTGACCGTCATCTTCGCGAACATGGCGGAGGCCTTCGCCGAGGGACGCGGCCGCGCCCAGGCGGACACGCTGCGCTCGATGCGCAAGGAGACGGTCGCGACGATGAAGGACGGCTCCACCAAGGCCGCGTCCGAGCTCACGCGCGGCGACATGGTGATCGTCACCGCCGGCGAGCTGATCCCCGGCGACGGCACCGTGATCGAGGGGATCGCGACCGTCGACGAGTCGGCGATCACCGGCGAGTCGGCACCCGTGATCAGGGAGTCCGGCGGAGACCGCAGCGCGGTCACGGGCGGCACCCGCGTCACCTCGGATGAGATCGTCGTCGAAATCACCCAGGAACCGGGCCAGTCCTTCCTGGACCGCATGATCGCCCTCGTCGAGGGCGCCGAGCGGCGCAAGACCCCGAATGAGATCGCGCTGAACATCCTGCTCGCGGCGCTGACCCTGATCTTCGTGATCGTCGTCGCCACGCTGCGCCCGTTCGGCCTGTTCGCGAGCACCTCGATCTCCGAGACGACGCTGATCGCGCTGCTCGTGGCGCTGATCCCGACGACGATCGGCGCGCTCCTGTCGGCGATCGGCATCGCCGGCATGGACCGGCTCGTGCGCCGCAACGTGCTCGCTCTCTCCGGCCGCGCCGTGGAGGCCTCCGGCGACGTCGACGTGCTGCTCCTGGACAAGACGGGCACGATCACGATCGGCAACCGGCTCGCATCGGAGTTCGTGCCGATGCCGGGCGTCGCCGGAGTCCGAGCTCGCGGAGGTCGCGCAGCTCTCCTCGCTCGCGGACGAGACCCCCGAGGGCCGCTCGATCGTGGTGCTCGCCAAGCAGTACGGGATCCGCGAGCACGACATGAGCACGCTGAACGCCGAGTTCGTGCCGTTCACCGCGCAGACGCGCATGAGCGGGATCGACATGGGCGGCCAGCAGCTGCGCAAGGGCGCCGGCGACTCGATCATCGCGTTCGTCGAAAAGGAAGGCGGCTCGCCGCCACCCGAGCTGCAGGACGCGCTCGACCGCATCGCCCGCGAGGGCGGCACGCCGCTCGCCGTCGCCCGCGACAGCCAGGTCCTCGGCGTGATCTACCTCAAGGACACCGTCAAGGAGGGCATGAGCGTCCGCTTCGACCAGCTCCGCGCGATGGGGATCAGGACCGTGATGGTCACCGGCGACAACCGCCTGACGGCCGCCAAGATCGCCGAGGAGGCCGGCGTGGACGACTTCCTCGCCGAAGCCACGCCCGAGCGCAAGCTCGCGCTGATCCGCGAGGAGCAGTCCGAAGGCCGGCTCGTGGCGATGACCGGTGACGGCACCAACGACGCCCCCGCGCTCGCACAGGCCGACGTCGGCGTCGCGATGAACACCGGCACCCAGGCCGCGCGAGAGGCCGGGAACATGGTCGACCTCGACTCCAACCCGACGAAGCTCATCGAGATCGTCGAGGTCGGCAAGCAGCTGCTGATCACGCGCGGCGCGCTCACGACCTTCTCGATCGCCAACGACGTCGCGAAGTACTTCGCGATCCTGCCCGCCGTGTTCGTCGCCACCTACGCGACCACCCCGCGCGGCGAAGGGCCGCTGGCCGTGCTGAACATCATGAACCTGGGCACGCCCGAATCGGCGATCGTCTCCGCGATCATCTTCAACGCGCTCGTGATCCCGCTGCTGATCCCGCTCTCGCTGCGCGGGGTGCGCTTCCGCCCGATCGGCGCGAGCGCCCTGCTGCGCCGCAACCTCCTGATCTACGGGCTCGGCGGTCTGATCGCCCCGTTCATCGGCATCAAGCTGATCGACCTGATCCTGCACAACCTGCTCGGAGCCTAGAGCGCTCCAGCACCCGCCTCCGCTTCGCGCGGCGGGTATCCTCACCCCAGGTGAGCCGGGAAGCCTGGTCGGCACCGTTCAGTGCTGCCCTTCCCGACATGAGCCGCAGACATCTCCCACCGCATCCGGACCAGCTCAGCGTGCGCCGCTGGCTGGCCGGCGGCAGCTGCGATGAGAGCCCGTAGCGCCATGGCCTTCGGCCTGGCGCCGCGAGGCGCTGCGCACCAACCTGTGGCTCGTGCCGACGATCGAGATCGTGCTCGCGGTCGCTCTGTTCGCGTGCACCTACGCGATCGACCGCGCCGCCTACGACGGGACGGTGCATCTTCCGATCTTCGTGATCAGCGGGACGCCCGATGCGGCGCGGCAGATCCTGACGGCGATCGCGGCCGCGGTGATCACCGTCGTGACGCTCGTGTTCTCGATCACGATCGTCACGCTGACGCTCGCCTCGACGCAGTTCGGGCCGCGGATGCTGCGCAACTTCATCCGCGACCGGATCACGCAGTTGACGCTCGGCAGCTTCGTCGCGACGTTCGTCTACGCGATCCTCGCGCTCGTCTCGATCGGCCCGGGCAGCCACGGCGGACTTCGTCCCGCACCTGTCGATCACGGTGACGATGGCGCTGGTGGTCCTGACGTCGGCGTGCTGGTCGTCTTCATCGACCATATCGCCAAGTCGATCCAGCTGCCGCAGGTGATCGCGAGCATCGCGGGAGACCTCTCGCGGGCGATCGACGCGGAAGCCGGCCCGCCGCGATACGCGGCGCAAGGCGGGCCGTCGCTGCCGGAGATGCTCGTGCGGCTCGAGGAGGACAGCGGCCTGGTACGCGCCCCGGGCAGCGGCTACCTGCAGTACGTCGAGCATGAGCACGCTGATCGACATCTCGACCGCGGAGCAACGCGGTGATCCGGCTGTTGCACCGCCCCGGGCACTTCGTCGTCGAGGGCCAGCCGCTCGCGAACGTCTGGCCGGCAGCCGCTGCACCCGGCGTCGCGCGGGCGCTCGGCGGCGCCCACGCCACCGGTCCACACAGCACGCTCACGCAGGATCTCTCGTTCGCGGTCGACCAGCTCGTCGAGATCGCGATCCGGGCGCTGTCACCGGCCGTCAACGACACGTTCACGGCGCTCGCCTGCATCGACTGGCTCGGCGACGGGCTGTGCAAGATCGCCGCCCGTTGGCAGCCCGCCGACTGTGCATAGCGATGCGGCCGGCCACGTGCGCGTGATCACGGTGACCGTCGCTTCCACCGGCTGGTCGAGCGCGCCCACGACAAGATCCGCCAGGCCAGCCGCGGGATGCCGGCGGTGATGATCCGGCAGCTCGACGGGCTCGCGAAGCGTGATGGCCTACACCGACCCGCCGAGGAGCGCGAGCTGCTGCTCAGCCCAGGCGGCGATGATCCTGCGCGCGAGCGAGGAGTCGGTGCCCGAGGAGGCCGACCGCGCGGACGTCCGCCGGCGCTACGAGACGGTGCTCGGCCGCCGCTTCAGGGTGGCCGAGGCGCCTGAGTCAGGCGCCCTGCTGCCGGCGCGCCAGCCACTTCGTGCCGGGCGTGTCGCTCAGGCCGTGCACGAGGATCGACGTGAACACGGCGAGCGCCGCGATGTTGAAGATCTCCCCGCCGGCTTCGATCTGGCGCGAGAGGATCAGCAGCGAGAAGGCCATCGTGGCGACGCCCTTGGGCCCGAACCACGCCATGAACGCCTTTTCGCGGACCGCTGAAGCGCGTGCCCGCGAGGGCGATCCAGATCGCGAGCGGCCGCGCGAGCAGGAACGTCCCCGCGACGACGCCGACCGCCGCCCAGCCGTCGGCGAACAGGCCGTCGAGGTCAGCAGCGAGCCGAACACGGCGAAGATCGCGAGCTTGACGATCTCGACGATCTCCTCGTGCGCGCTCGGCGAAGTGCAGGCGCAGGTCGGGCCGGCGGATGCCGACCACGATCGCCGCGACGAACACCGCGATGAAGCCGTTGCCGTGCGGCGGCAGGACCGTCAGCCCGTAGGTGGCGAACGCCAGGCCGAGGCCGTAGAGCGCCCGCTGGTGGGCGGGGATCGCGCGGTCGAGCGTCGCTCGCTGCCGCGAGCGCGGCATCAGCAGCGAGCCGAGCAGGCCGCAGACGAGGCCGAAGGCGAGGCCCAGCCCGATGTCCTGCAGCACGAAGCGCCACCACACGAAGTGCCCCGCGCGGGGTTCGAGCGCGGCGGCGAACGCGAGCACCGCGGGCAGCGCGAGCCCGTCGTTGAGCCCCGACTCGAGGTTCAGCGAGTGGCGGATCGACCTCGGCACGCGCGGGTCGGTCACGACGCCCGAGGACAGCACGGGGTCGGTCGGGGAGAGCAGCGCGCCGAGCAGGAAGCGACTCGGTCCAGCTCAGGCCCGATCGAGCCGCGCGCGAGCAGCGCGACGATCGATGCGCGGTGATCGGCATCGCGACCGCGAGCTTGCGCAGCGGCAGCTGCCAGTGGCGCTGCAGCAGCTCGCCGTCCACCTCGAGGCCGTCGCGGAACAGGATCACGATCAGCGCGACCGTCGCGAGGTCGTCGACGAAGCCGGAGCTCGGCTTGAAGTGCAGGACGCCGAGCGGCGCCTTCGCCGAGCAGGAAGCCGACGAGCACGAACACGCGCGGTCAGCGAGAGCATGCTGCGCCGCGCCAGGCCCGACAGCAGCGCGCCCGACCACCAGCAGCCCGCCGAGGACCGCCGCCGCCGTCTCGAAGGAGGTCACTGCGGTAGCGTCCCACAAGCCCCCCAATGGCAGACGAGACGAGGACACCTGAAGGTCTTCATCGGAATGGCCCCGGGCGTGGGCAAGACCTACCGCATGCTCCAGGAGGGCGGGGCGGAAGCCGACAGCGGGCGCGACGTGGTGATCGGCTACCTCGAGCCGCACGGCCGCGCCGAGACGGTCGCGCAGGCCGAGGGCCTCGAGATCGTCCCGCGCCGCGCAGCTGGCCTATCGCGGCACGCCCGCTGGAGGAGATGGACCTGCCGGCGATCCTCGCGCGCGCACCGGAGCTGTGCCTGATCGACGAGCTCGCGCACACGAACGCCCCGGGCGTCGAGCACGAGAAGCGCTACGAGGACGTGCGCAGGTGCTCGAGGCGGGCATCGACGTGTTCTCGACCGTCAACGTGCAGCACCTCGAGAGCCTCAACGACCAGGTCACCCAGCTGACCGGCGCGACGCGTCCGCGAGACGATCCCCGACGAGGTCCTCTCGGACGCCGACGAGGTCGTCCTGATCGACCTCACGCCCGAGGCGCTGATCGCGCGCCTGCGCGCCGGCAAGGTCTACCGCCCCGAGCGGGTCCAGGCGGCGCTGAACAACTTCTTCAAGATCGAGAACCTCGCCGCGCTGCGCGAGACGGCGCTGCGCCAGGTCGCCGAGGAGGTCGAGGTCAAGCGCCTGGTCCGCGAGGAGCGCGCCGCTGCCGCGGCGCGACGAGGAGGGCCGGCACGGTCTCCACCGAGAGCCGGGCCGCAGGCGATCGCCGAGCGCCTGCTCGCGATCAGCACGCTCGGCCCGGACTCCGAACGGGTCCTGCGCCGCGCGTGGCGCTCCGCGCAGCGCCTGGACGCGGAGCTCGACGTGCTCGTCATCCGCGACCCGCGCCGGCCCGCCGCCGAGCGCGAGGACCGCGCGCGCCTGGAGGAGCTGCGGCGGCTCATCTCGATGCTCGGCGTGCGGCTGCGCGTCGAGGAGGGCGAGGACGCCGCCGCGGTCGCGATCCGCGTGGCGCGCGGAGCTGGCCAGCACCTACGTGCTGATCGGCACGCCGCTCGCAGCCGAAGCGGCCTCGCGCGCCTCGGCAGCGGCGGCGATCGCTCGCTGCTGATGCGGCTGCTGCGAGGCCTTCCCGGGGTCGACGTGCGCGATCGTCGCCGACCCGACGCTGCGCGCATCTCGCCGGCGCAGCAGGCCGGCGCCGACCCACGCGATGCCGAGGCGGGCGACTCGCAGAGCGCCCCGCCGGCGGCGGTGAAGCCGCCGGCCGGCGGGCCGTCCGGCGCGTGCGCCATGCAAGGCCACTAACATCGCGCTCCGAATGAGCCGGACGTCTGTTAGAACCAGCGACGTGCAACGCACCCGCCCCACATCCAAGCTCGCTCGCGCTCGCCGGCGCCCTTGTGCTGCTCGCGCGCCTGCCACGGTCCCCGAGCGCGATCGGCCGGCAGCCGAGCCCGCGCGCGCCCGACGGCGCACATCGCCGCGTCCTACCTGACCGGCGTCGGCGACGAGCACGCGAAGATGTTCGGCAACCCGCTCTGGCAGCAGCTGCACACGAAGATCGTGCGCTACATCGCCCCCTATGACGCGGCGGTCCGCGGCGACGCGCCCAGCCAAGCCACCGCGTGGATCCACGCCGCCGAAGCCCAGCACCAGCAGGTGCTGGTCGCCTTCTACCACTCCGAGCACACGCCGACGAGGCTGCCGAGCGTCGCGCACCTACCAGCGCGACGTCAAGAAGTTCGTGAAGCTGTTCCCGCACGTCCGCCAGTACCAGTCATACGACGAGGCCAACCGCGGCAACGTCCCGGCGCCTTCTCGAGCCCGTCGGCGACGCTCGCGGCGCAGTACTACCAGGCGCTGCTGCGCTCCTGCAACGGCTGCACGGTGATCGGCCTCGACGTGCTCGACGCCAACAACATCGGCCCGACGCTCAAGTACATCGCCGAATTCAAGCGCGAGATCGGCCGTCTGCGCACGATCATGCCGAAGATCTGGGGCTGCACGACTACTCCGACGTCAACCGCTTCGAAAGCTGGCGCACCAAGCGAAATCGATCGCGCCCTCGGCGGTCAGGTGTGGCTCACCGAGACCGGCGGCATCGTCCAGTTCGGCGGCGCGTTCCCGAACCGCAACGGCTCGGGCCTGCGCGCGCGGCGAACGTCGCTGAAGTACATGTTCGCGCTCGCCCGCTCACAGCCGCAGATCAAGCGCCTGTACCTCTACGACTGGACCGGCGGCAACGCAGCTCGACGCGCTTCGACGCGGGCCTGATGAGCGCCCGCGAACAGCCGCGTCTGGGCTACGTGGCCGTCTGCCGCGAGCTTCACGCTGCCAAGTGCAACGTGAAGACGAGCCGCAACTAAGTCCTGAGAGCAGCAGGCGCGCGGGAGTCGCCCGGCTCCCCCGGCCGCGGACGCCTGCTTCGCGGAGCGGGCGGCTCGCTGCGCAGCAGCGCCATCGCGCACAGTGCGAGCAGTCCGGCGGCCGCCGCAATCGGCGCGAGCGTCTTCAGCGGGTATGAGCCGAAGCCCTTGTGCAGGGCGGTCTTGTCGCCGGCGCCGAGGATGCTGAGCAGACCCTGGTGGTCGATGCCGAGGACCGTCGGCGCGAGCGCCGCGAACAGCGCCCAGCCGAGCAGGCGCAGCAAGCCCACGCCGAGCGAGCGGCCCGACAGCGCCAGGCGCGGGGTGGCGAGCACGGCGAGCACGATCGCCGCCGCCGGCGAGCGAGGAAGAACGGCCAGATCCCGCCCCAGCCGCGCCCGAGCCCGTAGGCGGTCGCGATCGTCGGCTGGAAGAAGCCCTGGCCGAGGTAGCGCGCCCACTTCACTGTCTCGGTCTCATAGCCGTCAGCGGGTGGGTGATCGTCGCCACCACAGTTGTCGTGATCGAGACGCCCGCGAGCGCGATCGTCGGCCCCGGGAAGCGCTTCAGCGCGACAGCGCGATCGGGAACGCGAGGAACGGCAGCATCGTCGTCAGGAACCGCGGCCCCATGAAGCCGCCGCCGAACGGCAGGTAGTAGCCGGAGTTGTAGGCGAGGTAGCAGAGGCAGATGCCGCCGACGGTGAGCGCCTCGGCGCGCCGGCCGCGCTTGTAGAGCAGCACGCGTGCCGATCGCGCCCATGATCAGGACGGGCGAGAGCGTCAGCAGGCCGCGCGAGTCGAGCAGCAGGGTGGAGAGGACCTTCAGGCTCGGAGCGCCGATCCCGAAGAAGCCTTTCTTCTGCCGCGGGACGTCCGAGTAGGCCAGGTGCGTCCAGGAGCGGAACGCGTAGTGGTTGTAGAGCAGCAGCGGGATGATCCCGACGAGCCCGCCGCGCGATGTAGGCGCCGGCCCGCGTGCAGCGACGCCGCGGACGTTCAGGGCGTCGCGCGCGCGAGAGCAGGAACAGGCCGAGCACGAGCGCCACGAAGAACAGCGGGTACTCCGAGGCGACCGCGTAGCCCATCGCAAGCCCGGCGAGCGCGAGCAGCATCGGGCTCGGCGGCCCGTCGCGCTCGCGCAGCATGAGCCAGAAGGCCGCGAAGCCGAGGAACGCCGCGAACACGTGCGAGAACAGCAGCGTCGAGAGCGGCAGCACGAGCGTGCCGAGCCCGAGGATCACCGCGGCGGCGGCGCCGTAGCCGGGCTCGAAGCGCTCTGCCACCCGCCACACGAGCAGCAGCAGGAGCAGCCCGGGCAGCACGTTGCCCCACAGCCCGACCAGGTAGATCATCTCGTCGTCGCCGCGCTGCGCCTGCGATTCGCTTGCGCCCAGGCGTCGGCGTTGACCAGGTTCAGCGTGTCGTAGAAGGGCAGCGCGAACAGGGCCAGGCCCGGCGCGCGCGCCGAGTAGTAGTGGCCCTTGTAGTTGACCTTGTCGCCGGTGTTCGCCTGGTACGGCGTCGATCGTCGTGCCGTCCTTGTCGAGCGACCGGACCAGGTCGTAGTGGGAGGTCTGGTTCCAGGAGAAGCTCTGGATGACCGTGGCGTAGGAGGCGCCGACGAGCAGGATCGCGGCCAGCGCCAGCCGCGCCTTCCCGTTCGGCAGCACGCTCCGCCGCTGCCTGCCGCGCCGGGTCTCGCGGCCGGTGGGCGCCGGCTGCCGGGGCCGCCGGCTCGCTGGGCGCTCGCCCATCAGTCGCTTCCGTGCAGGGCCGCTCGGCCCCGGGCCGATCTCGTAGATCACCAGCGAGCCGAGCGCCGGCGCGTGACGCCGAGGCCCGGCGATCGGCTTCCGCGGCCGCCGCGGAGTCCGGCGGCTCGGGCATCGACGAGCCGTGCGTCGCGCGGCAGGCCCTTGACGGCATCGGTGTGCAGCACGACCGTCTTGATGCCGTAGTAGCGGAGCTTCTCGACGCTGGCCTTGTCGGGGAAGCCGCTCATGCCGCCGCGCAGGTCATCGAGCGGGGGGATGTCGAAGGTGCTGTTGCCGAGCGGGATCTTGTAGAAGCCGTCGTCGAGAAGTACTGCCAGAGGCGGTCGTGCGACGCCGTCGGTCGGCAGGTCCAGCACCGGGCCGCGGAGCCCGATCTCCGCGCGCGCGGGCTGCGGCACCACCGGGTGGGCGAGGTGCCCGGCGCCTTCGCCGACGATCAGCCGAGCAGCGAGCACGGCCCCGAGCGATCGCGGGCAGCGCGCGCAAGCGGTCGCGCTCGCCCAGCGCGCCGATCCTGCGGGCGAGCAGCTGCGCGCCCGGCGCCCGCCAGCAGCGCGTAGAAGAGCGTCGCGAGCGTGAAGATGCGGCCCGGCACCCGCACCCCGTTCCAGCCGGGGGCGTAGTCGTAGAGCAGCCGGTAGGGGTAGCCCGCGCCGGTCAGGCCCATACCGAGCGCGAGGATCGAGACGCGACGATCCCGAGCGCCAGCCCGATGCGCAATCGCCTGCGTGTAGAACGGCGCCGCCGAGCCCGACGATCGCCAGCACGAGGATCAGCCCGCCGGGGAAGAAGACGTCCTCGTTCTTGGAGTGCACGTGGTCGCGCGCGCCGGCGGTGACGGCCCCCAGACGCGGTTCTCCGAGGAGGCCGCGAAGCAGCGCCGCGGGGCCCGAGGAGTAGTTCTTGACTTCCTTGATCGTGCGCTTGGCGGTCGGGTAGTCGCTGCGCGACCTTCAGGTAGGGGCGGGCCTGGTAGACGCGCGACCACGCCGCACAGCGCCGACGCCGACCAGCGTCGCGAGGAGCATCCGCCGCGGCATCAGCGGGCCCGCGCGAGCGGCCGCCCGCCGCGAGTCGCCCGGCGCTGCGGCCGGCTCCGCGCCGGCGGTGCCGTCGCGCCGCGCCACCAGTAGACGAGCACGATCAGCGCCGAGGATCGCCGAGCAGGTAGCTGAACTGCAGGCCGAGCGTGAAGCCGAGGCTGATCTGCCAGCGGTCACCGAGCCAGCCGGCGAGCACCAGCCGGCGCGATGACGCGCCGGTAGCCGCGCAGCAGCAGGAACAGCGCCAGCGGGATGCCGCCGGAGGAGATCACGTGCAGATGCCCGGCCTCGGTGACCCGGTAGGGCGCGTAGGCGAACGCCACGCCGGCGGCGGCGGCGCCGAGCGGCCGAGGCCGAGCTCGCGGGCGAGCAGGTAGGCGCCGAAGAAGCACAGCGACCAGGCGAACAGGAACAGCAGGTTGTAGCGGACGAGCGCGGCGACGGTGCCCGAGCCGAAGAACGCCGCCGGCCCGTAGCCGAGCAGCGAGTCGGAGAAGGCGAGGCTGAGCGGGTGGGGGTAGAAGGCGTTGGCGTCGAACAGGTGCAGCGGGTCGTGGAGCATCGCGTGGCCGACCCAGGCGATCTGCCAGGCGGTGCGGACCGGGTCGCCGAGGTCGGGCGCGATGCGGCTGGGCAGGTGCAGGACCAGCGGCCAGCTCGTGAGGATCGCCAGCAGGCACGCCCGCGAGCGCCGCGAGGGCGATCTCGCGCGCGCGAGCGCGGGCGAGCGGAGCCCAGCGTTCAGCGCCGCTGGTCGCCGCGCGGAGCGCTCGCTGCGCGCCCGCGGGCGCCTCGCCGGAGCGATGCGGAGGACACGGAGATGCAGGTGGCGTGCGGGGCGGACTGGGGAGACCGGTGCTCACGGTCTGCGGGTGTTCGGGGCCGCGCGGATCGGCGCAGCATACGTGAGGCGCCTGCGACATTGCGGCGCATCGCGGCGCGGCTTGTGCCGTCCCGCGGCGCCGTTTGCGTCAGACTTGCGCCCATGAGGGTTCTTGTGGTCGGAGCGGGAGGCGTCGGGCGCGGCGTTCGCGGCGATCGCCCAGCGGCGTGACGTCTTCGAGCACGTGGTCCTCGCCGACGTCGCGCTCGAGCGCGCGCAGGCGGCCGCCGACCAGCTCGGCGAGCCCGACCGCTTCAGCGCCGAGCGGGTCGACGCATCCAGCCGCGAGGATCTCGTCGAGCTGATCGGCGCGCGTGCGGCCCGACGCGGTGCTCAACGCGTGCGACCCGCGCTTCAACGAGCCGATCTTCGCCGCCGCCTTCGACGCGAAGGTCACCTACCTGGACATGGCGATGACGCTCTCCCACCCGCACCCCGAGCGCCCGTACGAGCTGCCGGGCGAGATGCTCGGCGACAAGCAGCTGGCCGAGCACGAGCAGTGGGAGAGCGCCGGCCTGCTCGCGCTCGTGGGGATCGGCGTCGAGCCGGGCCTGTCGGACATCTTCGCCCGCTACGCCGCCGACGAGCTGTTCTCGAGCATCGACGAAGTCGGCGTGCGCGACGGCGCCGACCTCGTCGTCGAGGGCTATGACTTCGCGCCGACGTTCTCGATCTGGACGACGATCGAGGAGTGCCTGAACCCGCCCCTGATCTGGGAGCGCGAGCGCGGCTTCTACACGACGCGCGCCGTTCTCGGAGCCCGAGATGTTCGACTTCCCCGAGGGCATCGGCCCGGTCGAATGCGTCAACGTCGAGCACGAGGAGGTCGTGCTGATCCCGCGCTGGGTCGCAGTGCGAGCGCGTGACCTTCAAGTACGGCCTCGGCCAGGAGTTCATCGACGTGCTCTCGACGCTCCACAAGCTCGGCCTCGACTCGACCGAGCCGGTGTGCGTGCGCGGCGTGCGAGGTCTCGCCGCGCGACGTCGTCGCCGCGGCGCTGCCCGACCCGGCGACGCTCGGCGAGCGCATGAGCGGGCGCACCTGCGCCGGCACCTGGGTGACCGGCACGGGCGCGACGGCAAGCCGCGCTCGACCTACCTCTACCACCTGGTCGACAACGAGACGACGATGCGCGAGTACGGCAGCCAGGCGGTCGTCTGGCAGACCGCGATCAACCCCGTCGTCGCGCTCGAGCTGCTCGACCGCGGCGACTGGAAGGGCGACGGCGTGCTCGGCCCCGAGGCGTTCCCGCCGGCGCCGTTCCTGGAGCTGCTGGCCGAGATCGGCTCGCCGCACGGGCCGTGATGGAGCTCGACCGCCTAGCAGCTGACCGTCCCGCGTCGCCGCGGGATCAGTGTCGTGGTGCCTGCTGCAGCGAGAGGATGTTGCCGTCCGGGTCGGCGAACCATGCGATCAGTGACCCGGCGGGCGCCGGCCGCTAGTCCGAGCGCCGCTCGCCGCGCGGTGGCCCGGCGCCCGGAGCGGCGCGGCGCTCGCCGCCTCGCTGCTCTTCCGCCTCGGGTGTCAGCAGGTGCACGCCGTGGGTGACGTGTTCGGGGCCCATCAGGTGGACGGGCGCGTGCTCGACCGGGGCATCGAGCAGGCCCGGCGGGGCCGTTTCGGTCTTGCGCGAGAAGAACTCGCTGAAGAAGGGCCGGGAGACGAGCATCACGACGAGCCCGACGACCATGCCGATCCGCCGAACCACAGCGGCAGCGTGATGCCCGAGGTATCTTTTCCTTCGGCGTTTTCCTTGTGCCGTAGTAGATGATCGCCTTGATGCCGATCGCCGCACATGATCACGCCGCCGAGCGAGCGGCAGCAGGCCGACGAACACGAACTTGCGCGCGCTGTCGAGATCTCGTGCCGGTAGTAGACGCGCGACGCGAAGCCGGTGGAGCCGTAGTAGAAGCACGATCGGGAACCCGAGCGCGACGACCGCGGTTCGAGCACGTTTCGGAGAGCAGCAGAACAGCACGACCGTGACGACGATCGAGAGCAGTGCCGAAGCCCGACGTCGAGACCGTCGGCGTGAGGAAGCTTTTTGTGCACTCGCTGAGCAGCGAGGGGACGCGCCTCCACTGGCCATCGACAGCGTCGTGCGCGCGGTCGGCAGGATCGTCGTCTGCGTCGAGGCCGACGCGGAGGTGAGCACGGCGATGATCAGGAGCTTGTTCAGCCTGCCGACCGAGCACGCCGTTGCCCGAGCGCGTTCAGCACGTCCTTCGTTTTCTTCGTCGGTCAGATGAAGCGGTCCCGTGGTAGGCCTGCGCGCCCGCGGAGACGACCACGTAGATCAGCACGAGCAGGATCGTCGAGACGACGGCCGCCTTGCCCGGGCCCCTCGCGGGGTCCTCGGACTCCTCGTTGACCGCGACGCCCGGAGTCCCAGCCCCAGTAGATGAAGATCCCCAGCAGCATCGCCACACCAGGTCGCCGAAGTTCATCGCGAACGGGTTGAACCAGTCGGCCTGCGGCTTGATCGAGTGCGGCTGGCGGCGTTGCCCGAGTAGACCTCGATCAGCGCGACGACGGCGAAGAGCACCGAGGATCACGACCTCGGTCGCCGAGCAGCATCTGCTGGATGCGCGCCGACAGCTCGATGCCGCGGTAACAGATCCACGTCATCAGGACGATCCACAGCACGCGCCGACGATGATGATCGCCGCATTTGGATTCGCCCAGTTCGGTGAAGCCGAAGAGCTTGAAGGTGTAGATCGCCGCGATGTCGACGAGCGAGGCCATCACGAGCAGGTCGGCCAGGAAGATCGCCCAGCCGTTCATCCAGCCCGTCAGTCGGGCCCGAACGGCGCGCGTCGTCCACGCGAACGTGGTGCCCGCGTCGGGGTCGGCGCTGGTTCAAGTATTTGTAGGCCGAGCGCGACGAGCAGCATCGGGATGAAGGCGACGAGCAGCACCGCGGGCGCGTGGACGCCGACGCCCTTGACGGCGACGATGAAGCCGAGCGTCGCCGCCAGTGAGTACGCGGGCGCTGTCGAGGCGACCCCGATGACGATGTTGGAGACGTAGCCGATCGCGCCCTTCTTCAGCCCCTTGTCCATGACTCCGGGTGGGCTGTCCGTGCTCCCGGCGGGACTTGACCTTCGGTCGCCATCTAGGACTCCTCTCGTAGGCGGGGCGAATACGGCTGCCTCGTGGCGAAAGTTGCGCCATGGGCAAGATGATTGGCCGGAACGTATGCGGCAGTGACGGGCATCTACGCAAGTGGCGCAAGTCCCAAACGGGGGCGCGGGGAACTGTACAATCTGGTACAATCGCCATAGGGCATGTTGAACGTCGCGGTGCGCTTGAGCCGCGGCGACACCGGGTGCGCAGTACGCGTTGTCCCCAATGTCCAGTGACCCTCCAAGAGCAGGCGAAGCGGCATCTTTGGATGCACTTCACGCGGATGGGCTCCTACGCCGACGCCGACGTCCCGGTGATCGTCCGGGGCGAGGGCTGCTACGTCTACGACGAGCACGGCAAGCGCTACCTGGACGGCCTCTCGGCGCTGTACTGCGTGAACATCGGCCACGGCCGCACAGGAGCTCGGCGAGGCCGCGGCCGCGCAGTCGACGAGCTCGGCTTCTACACCAACTGGAGCTACGCGCACCCGCCCGCGATCGAGCTGGCGACACGCATCGCGGAGCTCGCGCCGGGCAACCTCAACCGCGTGTTCTTCACCTCCGGCGGCTCGGAGTCGGTGGAGTCGGCGTGGAAGCTCGCAAAGGCCTACCACAAGGCCAACGGCGAGCCGCTGCGCCACAAGCTCGTCTCCCGCAAGCTCGCCTACCACGGCGTCTCGATGGGCGCGCTGACCGCGACCGGCCTGCCGCCGCTGCGCTAGCCGTTCGAGCCGCTCACACCCGGCGGCGATCCACGTGCCGAACACCAACTCCTACCGCTGGACCGAGGACCGCGACCCGCTGTGGGCCGCCGACGCGATCGAGGAGGCGATCGAATTCGCCGGGCCCGAGACGGTCGCGGCGGTGATCCTCGAGCCGGTGCAGAACGGCGGCGGCTGCTTCGTCCCGCAGGAGGGCTACTTCCAGCGCGTGCGCGAGATCTGCGACCGCCACGGCGTGCTGCTGATCTCCGACGAGGTGATCTGCTCGTGGGGACGGCTCGGCCACTGGTTCGGCTGCGAACGCTACGGCTACCAGCCCGACATGATCACCACCGCGAAGGGCATCAGCTCGGCCTACGCGCCGCTCGGCGCGGTGATCGCCGGCGACCACCTCGCCGAGCCGTTCCTGCACGGCAAGGCGATCTTCAACCACGGCTTCACCTTCGGCGGGCACCCGGTCGCGTGCGCGGTCGCGCTCGCGAACATCGACGTGATCGAGCGCGAGGACCTGTGCGGCCACGTGCTCGAGAACGAGGGCGCGCTTCCGCGAGATGCTCGACAGCCTGCGCGACCTGCCGATCGTCGGCGACGTCCGCGGAGCCGGCTACTTCCACGCGATCGAGCTCGTCAAGGACAAGGAGACGAAGGAGACCTTCGACGCGCACGAGTCCGAGGAGCTGCTGCGCGGCTTCCTCTCGGGCGAGCTGTACAGGCGCGGACTGATCTGCCGGACCGACGACCGCGGCGACCCGATCGTGCAGCTCTCGCCGCCGCTGATCGCCGGGCCGGAGCAGTTCGAGGAGATCGAGGCGATCCTGCGCCCCGTGCTCACCGAGGCCTCGGAGCGGATGGAGAGTTGGAGCTCACTGTCGAGAGCCTGATCGGCGAGCTCGGGCTGAAACTCGTCTCAGGCCAGGAGTCCGCCGACGCCCACGTGCGCTGGGTGCACAGCACCGAGCTGCGCCGACCCCACGCCGTGGCTGAAAGGCGGCGAGCTGCTGCTGACGACGGGCATGCAGCTCGACGGCCCGCAAGGCGCAGCGCGAGTTCATCGAGCGCCTCGCCGACCACGACATCGCGGGCCTCGGCTTCGGCACGGGCTTCGCCCACAGGCGGCTGCCGGCGGCGCTCGTCACGGCGGCCGCGCAAGCGCGCGCTTCCCGCTGTTCGAGGTTCCCTACGAGCTGCCGTTCATCGCGATCACCGAGCGCGCGTTCGCGCAGCTGGTGGACGAACGCTACGAGATGCTCCAGCGCAGCATGGTCGGCGACGTGCTCGCCGAGGCGCTCACCGGGCACCTGTACCCGGAGGACCTGCAGGCGCGGCTGCGCCCGTTCGGGATCGGCGAGCGGGTGGCGGTGCTCGCGTTCAGCCCGCAGGACCCGGCGCCGGCGGCGGCGCCGGTGGAACGGATCCTCCAGGGCGAGGACGTCCCCAGCCTCGTGGCGATTCGCGCCGGCCTGCTGTGCGCGGTCGTCGACGCCGGCGGCGGACGGCCGAGCCCGGCGAGCTGGACGCTCGCGCGCAAGATCCGCGGCGAGCTGGCCGCGCGCTTCGGCGAGGTGCCGCGCCGCGGCGAGTCGCCCCGCCGCCGACGCACTCGCTGCGGATGGCTTCCACGAGGCCCGCTGCGCCCTGGAGGCGGTGCGGCTGCGCAACGGCGACGGCGCCCGACGTCGCCTCCTACGAGGACCTCGGCGCCTTCCAGCTGCTGCTCTCGCTGCAGGACGACGACGCGCTCAGCTCCTACTGCCGCAGCGTGCTCGGGCCGATCGAACAGGGCGAGGGCGACTACGGCGACGAGCTGGTGCGCTCGCTCGACGTGTTCATCGAGCACAACGGGCACTGGGAGAAGGCGGCGAACGCGCTCTACTGCCACCGCCACACGCTGCGCTACCGCATCCGCCGCATCGAGCAGCTGACCGGACGCGACCTCTCCAACGCGCGCGACCGTATCGAGTTCTGGCTGGCGCTACGCGGGCGGGAGCTGGCACGATGAACTATTCTCTAATCAAGGCGCCCAGCCCGGGGCGCCGCCCGCCCTAGCGACACCGGAAGGAGCGTCGCGCGATGAGGATCGGGGTTCCGACCGAGATCAAGACCGACGAGTACCGCGTGGCGATCACGCCCGCCGGCGTGCGCGAGCTGGCGACGCGCGGGCACGAGGTGCTCGTGCAGTCCGGCGCCGGCGAGGGCAGCGCGATGAGCGACGAGCAGTTCCAGGCCCAGGGCGCGCGGATCGTGCCCGACGCGGCCGCCGTGTTCGGCGAGGCGGAGCTGGTGCTGAAGGTCAAGGAGCCCCAGGCCGTCGAGGTCGAGCTGCTGCGCGAGGGCCAGACGCTGTTCACCTACCTGCACCTCGCCGCCGAGCCCGACCTCGCGACGCGGGCTGATGGCCTCCGGCGCGACGTGCATCGCCTACGAGACGGTCGTCGACGACGAGGGCAGGCTGCCGCTGCTGGCGCCGATGAGCGAGGTCGCGGGCAAGATCGCCACGCAGGCGGGCGCGTTCATGCTCGAGAAGCCCCTCGGTGGCCGCGGGATCCTGCTCGGCGGCGTGCCCGGCGTGGCCGCGGCGACGGTGCTCGTGATCGGCGGCGGCGTGGTCGGCATGAACGCGGCCTTCATCGCGATCGGCATGCAGGCCGACGTGTTCGTCTTCGACCGCTCGATCGACCGCCTGCGCGACCTCGAAGTCGCGTTCGCCGGGCGCGCCTCGACGGTCTACTCCTCGACGCTCGCGATCGAGGAGATGCTGCCGCACGGCGGACCTCGTGATCGGCGCCGTGCTCCTGCCACGGCGGGCGCGCGCCGCACGTGTCACGCGCGAGCAGCTGAAGCTGATGAAGCCCCAAGCGGTGCTCGTCGACGTGTCGATCGACCAGGGCGGCTGCTTTGAGACCTCGCGCCCGACGACCCACTCCGACCCGACGTTCGAGGTCGACGGGATCACCCACTACTGCGTGACGAACATGCCCGGCGCGGTGCCGATCACGTCCACCTACGCGCTCACGAACGCGACGCTGCCGTATGTGATCGAGCTCGCGGAGCGCGGCGTCGAGGAGGCGCTCGATGCAGCAGCCCCGGCCTGACGGCCGGGCTGAACGTCGAGAGCGGGCGAGATCACCCACCCGGCGGTCGCCGAGGCGCTCGGCATCGCGGCAGCCGCGAGCTGATTGGAGCAGGACCCGCAGTAGCCAGGCAGCGCCGGCAAACGACCACAAACCCGAGAGGAGATCACGATGGCCAGCACCGAGACGCTGAGCAACTTCATCGACGGCGAGCGCGTCGCCGCCCAGGGCGAGACCGAAGCCGTGCTCAACCCCGCCACCGGTGAGGAGATGGCGCGCGCGCCGATCTCCAGCGCCGAGGACGTCGACCGCGCCGTGAAGGCCGCGCGCCGGGCGTTCGACGGCTGGTCCAACACGACGCCCGCGCAGCGCTCGCAGGCGCTGCTCGCGCTCGCCGACCTGATCGAGGAGCACGGCGAGGAGATCGCGCGCCTGGAGGCGCTGAACGCCGGCAAGCCGATCGACGCCGTCACCAACGACGAGATCCCCGTGATGGCCGACAACCTGCGCTTCTTCGCCGGCGCCGCGCGCTGCCTGGAGGGCCGCGCCGCCGGCGAGTACATGGAGGGCTACACGTCGTTCACCCGCCGCGAGGCGGTCGGCGTGATCGGCCAGGTGACGCCGTGGAACTACCCGCTGATGATGGCGATCTGGAAATTCGGCCCCGCGATCGCGGCCGGCAACACGGTCGTGCTGAAGCCGGCCGAGACGACGCCGGTCACGACCGTGAGGCTCGCCGAACTCGCCGCCGACGTGCTGCCCAAGGGCGTGCTGAACATCGTCATGCGGCCCCGGGCAGCCGACCGGCGAGGCGCTGATCACACACCCCGACGTCGACATGATCGCGCTGACCGGCTCGGTCGACACCGGCAAGCACTTCGCGCGCACCGCCGCCGACACGCTCAAGCGCGTGCACCTCGAGCTCGGAGGCAAGGCGCCGGTGATCGTCTTCGACGACGTCAGCCTCGAGAGCGCGCTGGAAACGATCGCCGGCACCGGCTACTACAACGCCGGCCAGGACTGCACCGCGGCGACGCGCGTGCTCGCCGCCGGCAACGTCTACGACGACGTCGTCTCGGGCCTCGCCGACCAGGCGAAGGGCCTCGTGATCGGCGACACGCTCTCGCCCGAGACGACGCTCGGCCCGGTCAACTCAGCGAAACAGCGCGAGCGTGTGACCGGCTTCCTCGAGCGGACGCCCCGGCACGCGGAGATCGTCACCGGCGGCGGCGCCGCCGACCGTCCCGGGCTTCTTCGTCGAGCCGACCGTCGTCGCCGGCCTGCGCGCAGGACGACGAGATGATCCAGAACGAGATCTTCGGGCCCGTGATCACCGTGCAGCGCTTCAGCGACGAGGAGCAGGCGATCGCCTGGGCGAACGCCACCCGCTACGGCCTCGCCTCCTCGGTCTGGACGCGCGACGTCGGGCGGGCGCTGCGCGTCTCCAAGGCTCTGCGCTTCGGCTGCGTGTGGATCAACGATCACATCCCGCTCGTCTCGGAGATGCCGCACGGCGGCTTCAAGGAGTCCGGCTACGGCAAGGACCTCAGTGTCTACTCGCTCGAGGACTACACCGTCGTCAAGCACGTGATGGCCTCCCTCGCATAGGCGAGGACGGGCGCCCGTGCAGCTGCCCGCCCGCCGCAGGGCGGGCAGCGGAACGTGCTGCTACGGTCTGTTTACGGGCGGCGAAGTCGTCCGTGAGGTTCTTTGTCTTTGTTGGCGCTCCGAGCGCGGATGGGGTCAGTCGAATCTCCATCCGCAGCGGCGGCCATCGGGTCGCCAGAAGGAGCACCAACATGAAGCATGCATCATTCGCCGACCTCGGCGTGTCCGAGGTCGTCGTGAAGGAGCTCGCCGATCGCGGCATCGCGCAGCCCTTTGCCGTCCAGGGCATGGTCATCCCGGACGTCCTGGCCGGCCACGACGTGCTCGCCCAGTCCCCGACCGGGTCCGGCAAGACGCTCGCCTTCGGCGTGCCGCTCGTCGAGCGCCTGCGCGACTCCGACGCGCGCCCGTCGGCGCTGATCCTCGCCCCGACGCGGGAGCTCGCGCTCCAGATCGTCGACGACCTGCGCCCCCTCGCCCACGCCCGGGCGCTCTCGATCGCCCCCGTCTACGGCGGCGCCGGGATCGTCAAGCAGGCACGGCTGGCGGCCGCGCCCACATCCTGGTGGCGACCCCGGGCGGCTGCTCGACCTGATCGAGCGGCGCGACGTCTCGCTGCATCGCAGGTCCGCATCCTGGTCCTCGACGAGGCCGACCGGATGCTCGACATGGGCTTCAAGCCGGTCGTCGACAGGATCGTGAAGATGACCGCCTCGGACCGCCAGACGCTGCTCTTCTCGGCGACGCTCGAGGGTGAGGTCGGGCGTATCGCCAAGGCCTACACGACGCAACCCCCGCCGTCACGAGCACGCCCACTCCGAGGAGCGCAAAGGCGACGTCGAGCACCGCTTCGTCACCGTCGCCACGAGGGCAAGGTCGAGCGCCTGGTCACCGAGCTGAGCAGACGCCGAGCGCGGGCTGACGCTCGTCTTCGTCCGCACCAAGCGCGGCGCCGACCGGCTCGTCAAGACGCCTGGCCTCGCAGCAGCGTCCAGGCTGTCGCGATGCACGGCGACAAGTCCCAGGGGCAGCGCGAGCGCGCCCTGGCGAACTTCGAGGCGGGCGTCGTCGACACCCTCGTGGCGACGGACGTCGCCGCGCGCGGGATCGACGTGGCGGGCATCACCCACGTCATCAACTACGACATGCCGGCGACCCGCGAGGACTATGTTCACCGCGTCGGGCGCACCGCCAGAGCCGGCGCGAGCGGCATCGGCGTGACGCTCGTCGCCCGCGACCAGGGCCGCGAGCTGGCCGGCATGGTCGGCGGGCTCGGGCTCGCACCGCGAGCTCGAGCTCGCGGGCTGAGCTCGCAGGCACGGCGGCTCGGCGTCCGCCAACGGCGGCTCCCGCCCGGGCAGGCCCGCAATCGGCTCAGCGGCGGCCGCGCGCAGGGCGCTGGCGGCCCGGCAGGCCGCTCGGGCTCGCCCGCGCAGCGAGCCGCAGCGGCTCGCGGCTCGGCGCAAGCGCCTCGCGCTCGTCCACCCGCGCACGCTAGGACAGCGCCAGCTCAGCGACGGGTCCGCGGCGCGTCGCTAACGTCGCGCCCGGTGAGCACGCAGCCAGGCCGTTCGGCGACGGACGGCGAGGTCGCGCCGAGCTGCCTCGCGCGCCACGACATCCTGCGGCTGCGGGCGGCGAACCCGGCGCCGCTGACGCTGACGGGGACGAACACCTGGGTGGTCGGGCGCGGGCCGGCCTGGGTCGTCGACCCGGGACCGCTGCTGGAGGCGCACCTGGCGCCATCGCTGAGGGCGATCGACGAGCGCGGCGGGCTCGGCGGCGTCGCCCTGACCCACGGCCACGGCGACCACGCCGAGGCTGCGCGGCGCTGCTCGAGCGCTTCCCGCGCCGCTCGCCGCCGGGCTCGGGCGAGGTCGACGTGAGCTCACCGACGGCGCGATGTTCGGGCCGCTTCAGGCCGTCGCCGCGCCCGGCCACGCGCCGACCACTTCGCGCTGCTCGGCGCGGGCGCCTGCTTCAGCGGGCGACGCCGTCCTCGGCAGCGGCAGCGTCTTCATCAGCCCCCACCCGCGGCGCGCTGTCCGGCTACCTGCGCGCGCTCGACCGTCTGCGCCGTCGCGAGGACTTCGACGTCATCTGCCCCGGCCATGGCCCGCCGGTCTGGGATCCGCAGGCCAAGCTCGATGAATACATCGCCCACCGCACCGACCGCGAGAACCGCCTGATCGATGGCGCTCGGCGGGCAGGCGGACGCACGATGAGCTGCTGGACGACGTCTGGTCGGACGTGCCCGGCCGCTGCGCCCGGCCGCGGCGGTGACGCTCGCCGCGCATCTGGACAAGCTTGACGAAGAGGAGCGCCTGCCCGACGGGGTCGAGCGCCCGCAGTTCGAGCACGGGTCGATGGTGGGCGTGGGCGGATTCGATCGCCTCACGGCCGCGACGGCGGGATGGGCGACCCCGGCGAACAGCGGCTCGGCCGCGTCGCAGCGCGACTCCCCCTTCCCGCCGATCGCCGACTACGGCTTCCTGTCGGACTGCCACACCGGCGCGCTCGTCGCCTCCGACGGCTCGATCGAGTGGATGTGCCTGCCGCATTTCGACTCGCCCTCGGTCTTCGGCGCGATGCTCGACCGCGGCGCCGGCAGCTGGCGGGTCGGCCCCTACGGCCTCTACGTGCCCGCGGGCCGGCGCTACATCCCCGGCACGAACGTCATCGAGACGACCTGGATGACGCCGCAGGGCTGGCTGCGGGTCGTCGACGCCCTGACGATCGGGCCGTGGCACGACAACAAGCACGGCTCCAGCCACACCCGCCCGCCGACCGACTACGACGCGGACCACCTGCTCGTGCGGCTGATCGAATGCATCCAGGGCCAGGTCCAGGTCGAGATCGTCTGCGAGCCGATGCTCGACTACGGCGCGACGCCGGCGCGCTGGAGCGTCGTGGAGACCGGCGAGGAGGGCGTCTGCATGATGGACGCGACCGATGACGTCACCGCCTTCCGCCTGTTCAGCGACATCCGCATGGGCATCGAGGGCAACCGCGCCCACGGCCGCCACACGATGGCCGAGGGCGAGAAGCGCTTCTGCGCCATGTCCTGGACGGAGGGTCTCGGCGGCCCGCACACCGTCGAGCAGGCCGAGGGGCACCTCGCAGCGCACGAGCCACTTCTGGCGCACGTGGCTCGCCGAAGGCACCTACCCCGACCACCCCTGGCGCTTTCACCTGCAGCGCTCGGCGCTGGTCCTCAAGGGCCTGACGTTCATGCCGACCGGCGCGCTCGTCGCGGCCCCCACGACCTCGCTGCCGGAGACGCCGCGCGGCGAACGCAACTGGGACTACCGCTACTGCTGGATGCGCGACGCGTCGTTCACGCTGTGGGGCGCTGCACGCCCTCGGCCTGAACTGGGAGGCCGACGACTTCGTCCAGTACCTCGCCGACATGGAGCGCAACGAGGACGGCTCGCTGCAGATCATGTACGGCATCAAGGGCCAGAAGGAGCTCGCCGAGTCGACCCTCGACCACCTCAAGGGCTACGAGGGCGCGCGGCCGGTGCGGATCGGCAACGGCGCCTACAACCAGCGCCAGAACGACGTCTACGGCGCCGTCCTGGACTCCGTCTACCTGCACTCCAAGAAGCGCGACCACATCCCCGAGCGGCTGTGGCCGGTGCTCAACGACCAGGTCGAGTGCGCCGCGCGGGTGTGGCGCGAGCCCGACCAGGGGATCTGGGAGGCCCGCGGCGAGCCGCGCCACTACGTCTCCTCGAAGCTGATGTGCTGGGTCGCGATGGACCGCGGCGCGCGCCTGGCCGAACGGCGCGGCGACGAGCGAGCAGGCGCAGGAGCTGGCAGGCGGTCGCCGACGAGATCCGCGAGGACATCCTCGACACGCGGCGTCGACAGCCGCGGCGTGTTCCGCCAGCACTACGACACGGACGCGCTCGACGCCTCGAACCTGCTCGTCCCGCTGATGCGCTTCCTGCCGCCCGACGACGAGCGCGTGCGCGCGACCGGTGACGGCGATCCGCGAGGAGCTGACCGAGGGCGGCCTCGTGCTGCGCTACCGCACCGACTCAGACCGACGACGGTCTGAGCGGCGAGGAGGGCACGTTCCTGATCTGCTCCTTCTGGCTCGTCTCGGCCCTGTCGGAGATCGGCGAGCACCGCGAGGCCGAGCACCTCTGCGAGCGGCTGCTGTCCTACTCCTCGCCGCTGGAGCTGTACGCCGAGGAGCTCGAGGCCTCCTCGGGCCGCCACCTCGGCAACTACCCGCAGGCGTTCACGCACCTGGCGCTGATCAACGCGGTGACCCACGTGATCGCGGCGCAGCAGCAGGCAGCGCTAGGCGCCCTCAGTAGCCGGGCTCGCCCGGCAGCAGGATCCGCGCGACCTCGCCTTCGACGACGACGTGCGGCTCGATCGGCAGCACCTCGCGGCCGCTGGCGTAGCTCCAGCAGCTCCGCGACGGTGGCGAACTCGCCGAGCTGCTCGAGGTGCTTGATCGTCGGGAAGACGAGCACGATCTCGCCGCTCGGCGTGGGCCGTCGAGCGCCCCTGCGGGGTGAACCAGCCGAGGTCGACGCACTCCTCGCCGTCGACCCGGGCTCCTGGCCGTCGGGCAGCGTGGCGAGGAAGAAATGGGTGTCGAAGCGGATCTGCGACCTCCGCCGGCGTGATCCAGCGCGAGAACTTGACGAGCGCCGCGGGATCCGTCGAGCGTGATCGCTGCCTCCTCGCGCAGCTCGCGGATCGCGGCCGCGCGGTGGGCGCTGTCGCCGTCGCCCTCCTCGGCGTCGACGGCGCCGCCGGGGAACACCCACACGCCGCCCATGAAGCGCGCCTTGGGCGTGCGCTTGACGAGCAGCACCTCGAGGCTCTCGGCGCCGCCGCGCAGCAGGATCACGGTCGCGGCCTGGCGCGGCGTGACGGGCGGGCCCGGGTTGTAGTTCTGGCCCGGCTCGTTGAGCGCTCGTTGTTCCCCCGAGCGGGCATCGGCTGACCCTACCGGTCGGTAGTCTTCGGCGCATGAGCGACACGACAAGGAGAGCTCCCGGCATGAGCGCCACCGAGACCCTCGCAGCGCTGGATCTGCGAGTCCTGCGGCTACATCTACGATCCCGAGGAAGGGGACCCCGACGGCGGCATCCCCGCCGGGCACCGCCGTTCGAGGACATCCCCGACACCTGGTTCTGCCCGGTGTGCGGCGCGCGCAAGCGCGACTTCACCCCCTACGAGGACTAGGGCCCGCGGCCCGTGGAAGCGCGGCGCGACTGGGAGCATCTGCTCGCGCTCGACCCGAGCGCGTCTGGCACCCCTACGGCGCGCTCCCGCGCCGCGCTCGCGCCGCTGCCGGTCGTCGGCGCGGAGGGGTGTGCGCCTGCAGCTCGCCGACGGGCGCGAGCTGATCGACGGGATGGCCTCGTGGTGGTGCGCGATCCACGGCTACCGCCACCCGGCGCTCGACGCCGCCGTCGCGCGCCCAGCTGGCGAGGATGGCCCACGTGATGTTCGGCGGCCTGACGCACGAGCCGGCCGTGCTGCTCGCCGAGCGCCTCACCGAGATCGCGCCGGCGGGCCTCGAGCGCGTCTTCCTCGCCGACTCCGGCTCGGTCTCGGTGGAGGTCGCGATCAAGATCGCGCTGCAGTACCAGCGCGCGCGCCGGGCGCCCGCGAGCGCACGCGCCTGCTGACGCGTCCGCGGCGGCTACCACGGCGACACGGCCGGGCGCGATGGCGGTCTGCGACCCGGTCGGCGGGATGCACTCGCCTGTTCTCCGGGCGTGCTCGCCCGGCACGTCTTCGCCGAGCGGCCGCCCGACGGCTTCGCCGCGGGCGCTGCGACGAGGGCTGGGCCGGCCGGCGTCCGCGAGCTCGCCGGCGGCACGCCGGCGAGCTCGCCGCGGTGATCGTCGAGCCGGTCGTCCAGGGCGCGGGGGGGATGCGCTTTCACTCGCCCGCAGTGCGTGGCGCTGATGCGCGAGGTCTGCGACGAGCACGGCCTGCTGCTGATCCTCGACGAGATCGCGACGGGCTTCGGGCGCACGGGCGCGATGTTCGCCTCCGAGCACGCGGGCGTCGCGCCGGACGTGATGTGCGTCGGCAAGGCGCTGACCGGCGGCTACATGACGCTCGCCGCGACGCTCTGCACCCCGGCAGGTCGCGCAGGCGGTCTCCGGCGGGCGAGGGCGGCGGGCTGATGCACGGCCCGACGTTCATGGCCAACCCGCTGGCCTGCGCGGTCGCGCTGGCCTCGCTGGACCTGCTCGCGGACGGCGAGCTGGCGCGGGCGGGTGGCGGCGATCGAGGAGGGCCTGCGCGCCGGCCTCGCAGCCGCGCGCGGGAGCTCCGGGGCGTCGCCGACGTGCGCGTGCTCGGGGCGATCGGCGTGATCGAGCTCGACCGACCCGGTCGACATCGCCGCGGCGACCGCGGCGGCGGTCGACCGAGGGCGTGTGGCTGCGCCCCTTCAGGGAGCTCGTCTACGCGATGCCGCCGTACGTGACCGGCGCGGACGACCTCGCGCGGGTGGCGTCCGCGATGGTCGCTGCTGCGAGCCGCCGGCTAGCCCGGCGCGGGCAGCAGCCAGTCCTGCCACGGAAGCTGCGCTCCGGCGCGCGCCAGCTCCGCCCGCTCTGGCGCCGGCACGAGCGGCAGGCCGTGCACGGGTACGCCGCCGAGGCGCTCGACGGTGTCGCGGTTCGAGCAGCTCCATCTCCCCGGGCTGCTGCGGCCACGGCGTCATCACGATCGCCCTCACGTCCAGCCGGGCCTGCCGGGCTGCCTCGAGCGTCAGCAGGCAGTGGTTGATCGTCCCGAGCCCCGGCCGAGCGGCGAGGAGCAGCGGGAGGCCGACCGGGCGGCGAGGTCCCGGACGCTTACCCCCGGCGCTGAGCGGCACGAGCAGGCCGCCGACGCCCTCGACCAGCAGCGTCCCGTCGGCGGCCATCCTCGCGTGCCGTTTCCGCGAGCGCGTCGATGTCGATGCTCTCGCCAGAGAGCTCGGCCGCGAGGTGCGGGGAGACCGCGGGCCCGAACCGCAGCGGCGCGATCTCGATCGGGCTCATGCCGGCCGCGAGGGCCAGGAGCTCATGATCAGGCGGCCACGCGCCGGGCTCACCGGGCTCGTCAAGGCCCGTGAGCACCGGCTTGTAGGCGAGCACGCTCTCGCCGGCACCTCTCATCGCCGCGAGCAGCGACGCGGTGAGGATGCTCTTGCCGGCGCCTGTGTCGGTGCCGGTGATGAAGAGGCCGCGCATGCCGAGCGGGAGCCCGGGCGCTAGGCCGCGCGTGTGATCCGTGTCGCGCGCTCGACGTCGAACGGAGCCGACGGCGGGGCTTCGAAGTCAAACGGGGCGCTCTCGGCGGCGGGGCCCGGGTCCCTCTTCGCCGAGGCCCCGGGGCATCGGCGGCATCTCGATCCGGACCGCTCCGTCCTCGAGGACTTGAGGCTCGAGCTCGCAGAGGGCGGGAGTCATGCCGCCGGGGTCAAGCCCGACCCTGCGCGCGACCGATCCGAGGACGGTCGCCGCCTTTCGAAGCTCGGCGGGCGTGTGCGAGGCCATCACGGCAAGGCGCAGGCGCGCCGTGCCCGCGGGCACCGTCGGCGGCCTGATCGCCTGGGCGAACACGCCCCGGTCGATCGCCTCCTGACACATCCGCAGCGCATCGCGCTCGCCGCCGACGATCAGCGGGACGATGTGCATGTCGCTCTCGGACACGGGGAAGCCCTCGGGCCTCGAGTGCGCCGCGGAGCGCCCTGGCGTTGCTCGCGCAGGCGCTGAGACGCGGTGCGGGCGCTCTTCGAGCAGGTCGAGCGCCGCGAGTGCGCCCGCGACCGCCGGCGGCGGCGGCGCGGTGGAGAAGATCAGCGACCTCGACGTGTTGATCAGCCAGGCGCACGATCTCGTCGCTCGCGCATGCGTAGGCACCGTATGAGCCGAGCGCCTTCCCGAGGGTCCCGACTAGGACGTCGACCTCGCCCTCAAGGCCCGCGCGTGCGATCGCGCCGCGGCCACCCGGCCCGAGGCTGCCGACGGCGTGTGCCTCGTCGACGACGGTGCGAGCGCCTGAGCGCTGGGCGAGCTCGACGATCTCCGGGAGCGGCGCGATGTCGCCGTCCATCGAGAACACAGAGTCGGTCGCGATCACGCGCTCGCCGCGGCCGCCGTGGCGGGAGAGGCACCACTGCAGGTGCTCGACGTCGCGGTGGCGGTAGACGACGACCTCCGCGCGGGAGAGCCTGCAGCCGTCGATGATCGAGGCGTGGTTGAGCTCGTCAGAGAAGATCGTGTCGCCGGGCCCCGCCAGCGCGCCGAGCACGCCGAGGTTCGCCAGGTAGCCCGGAGCCGAACAGCAGGCACGACTCGGTTCCCTTGAATGTCGCCAGGCGCTCCTCCAGCCGCCGGTGGATCGTCATCGAGCCGAGACCAGTCGTGACGCGCCGGCTCCCACGCCCCAGCGGCGGGCGGCCTCGGCGGCCGCCTCCCTGATCTGAGGGTGGTCGGCGAGACCGAGATAGTTGTTCGAGCAGAGCAGCAGGACCGGCTTGCCCTCCAGCAGGACCGTCGGGCCCTGAGGACCGCTGATGAGGCGAAGGCGGCGACTGAGACCGAGTCGGTCGAGCTCCTCCAGGCGCTCCTCGATCTCGATCATCTCGCTCGCAGGCCCCGTCTAACAGACCGGGGCAGTGTTCGGCGCGCCGTCTGGGCGCGCGGGCACGACCCGCTTCGCGCGGAAGCGGAGCTGTGTCGACGGGTCCCACAGCCGGATCTTCAGTTCGCCGTCCGAGACGCCCTCGGGCCGGGACAGGTGCTCCTCCACGACGTCGGGGGTCTCGCCGGACAGCCAGCCCGAACGGTTGTCCGGGCGGGGATTGGATGCGTTGTCGCTCTGGCGCGCCACGTTGAGGCCGAGTTCGCGGAACATCTCGCGGTCCTGCTCGGGCTCGTTGCCGAGCGTCGTCAGGAAGTTGCCCATCATCACGCCGTTGATGCCCGCCTGGACGGCGAGCTGCTGGAGCTCGCCGAGATTCTCGACGCGGCCGCCGCAGAGGCGGAACAGGGCGTCGGGGAGGATCAGGCGGAAGATCGCGATCCACTTCACGGCCTCCCACGGGTCCATGAACTCGCGGTCGCCGAACTTGGTGCCCGGGCGCGGGTTGAGCATGTTGATCGGGACGCTCGTCGGGTTGATCTGCGCGAGCTCGAATGCCATCTCGACGCGCTGCTCGGGTGACTCGCCGAGGTTCAGGATTCCTCCGACACAGGTCTCCAGGCCCGCCTCGCGCACCGCGTCGATCGTGCGCAGCCGGCCCTCGTAACGGACCGTGCTCGTGACCTCGCTGTAGTAGCTGTAGGCCGTCTCGACGTTGTGGTGGACACGCTGGACACCCGCCTCGCGCAGCGCCTTGGCCCTCTCGACCGAGATGTGCCCGACGGAGGCGCAGCGCTTCAGGTTGGTCTGCTCCGAGACGAGCCGCACGCCCTGCAGGTACTTCTCGAAGTCGCGCTTGGAGAGCCCCTGCCCCTGGGTGACCATGCAGAACCGGTGCGCTCCAGCGGCTTCCGCCGCGCGCGCGTGTTCAAGGATCTGCTCGGGCTCCATCATCGCGTGCATCGGCGTCTCGGCGTCCGCGAAGCGGGACTGGGCGCAGAAGCCGCAGTCCTCGGCGCATCCGCCCGACTTCGCGTTCACCAGCGAGCACATGTCGGTGGAGTCGGCGAAGCGCTCCACGCGTGCTTCCCATGCGCGCCCGATGAGCGCTTCAATCTCGTCGTGGTCCTCGATGCGGCCGAGCTCGAGGGCCTCCTCGCGTGTGATCAGCGACGTCACGCGCAGAAAGGTAGATCTTGCGGCGGACGGCTATTCGCCTATCCAGCGCGCCGGGCGTTTCTCGGCGAACGCGCGCATGCCCTCGCGCATGTCCCGTGAGCCGAAGGACGCCCTGCGAAGCTCGATCAGTTCCTCCTCCACATCGGCCGGGAGCACGCTCTCGGCCTTCAGGAGCTCGGCGATCACGCGCTTGTTGCCGGTCTGCGAGAGCGGCGCGTTGCCCGCGAGCTCGGCGGCGATCTCGAGGCCGAGCTCCTCGAGCCGGTCGGAGGGCGCGGTCCGGTTGATCAGGCCCCACGCGAGCGCGGTCGGCGCGTCGATGTATCGGCCGAGCAGGAACAGCTCCCGGGTGCGGGCCGCGCCGATCGCGTCGATGAATCGCCGCAGGCCCGTGTGGGAGTACACGAGGCCCAGCTTCGCCGGCGGCATGCCGAGGCGGATCCCGTCCAATGCGACGCGCAGGTCGCAGGACAGCGCGAGCTCGAGGCCGCCGCCGATCGTGTGCCCGGGGAGCACCGCGAGCGTCGGGTAGGGAAAGGCCTCCAGCTCGTCGATCGCCTTCGTGAACGGGTGCGCGATCAGGCCCTCTGCTCGCTCCTCGAACTCCTCGTCCGGGATCTCGCCGATGTCATAGCCGGCGGAGAACATGCCGTGCGCGCCCGTGACGATCACGCAGCGCGCGGACGAGTCGGGCGCAGCGAGCTCCGCGAGCGTCTCGGTTATCGCGTCGAGGATCGGGTGGTCGAGCGCGTTGCGCTTGGCCGGGTTTGAGATCGTGAGCCGGACGACGCTCTCGATCGGCTCGTCGACGAGCAGCTTGCCGTCTGCGAGCTCGCGGGTGTTTGTGGCGCGGGACACGGAGCGGAAAGGCTAGCCGAGCGCCGGTCCGCCCGCGCGCGGCAGGCCCGCGGGCCGGTCAGTCGAGCACGACGAGGGTGTCGCCCTCGTTGACCGCCTGACCCTCCTCGCACCGGATCTCCGTGACCGTGCCGGCGTCTTCGGCCTCGACCGGCATCTCCATCTTCATCGACTCCAGGATCGCGACGGTGTCGCCCTCCTCGATCGTGTCGCCCACCGCGCACTCGATTTTCCATACCGTGCCGGTGATATGAGCCTCAACGTCAGTCATCTGATCCTCCGCGGGTCGACAAACTCTGGGCTGGGACAATAGACAGCGGGGGCGACCGATCCACGCGCACGGGCATCGTCGTGCTCGTGGCGGCCAGGGACGAGGCGGAGCTGATCGCCGCCACCGTCTGCGCCCTGCGGCACGCGCTTCCGGGCGCGCACGTCTGGGTCGCCGATGACGGCTCGCGCGACGGCACCGCGGCGGCAGCTGCGCGCGCGGGGGCGGTCGTCATCCCCACCGGCCGCCATGTCGGCAAGGGAGGAGCGATGACGATCGCGGCACGCCGGGCACTGGGCGCGCTCGGCGCCGTTGGGGAGCCGGAACCCATCTTCCTGCTCTGCGACGGGGACCTGGCCGCTTCGGCGGGCAAGCTCTCGGCGCTCGTGGACGTCGTGCTCAACGACACTGCCGACCTGGCGGTGGCCCGCTTTGCCACGCGGCGGGGGGGCGGAGTCGGCCTGGCTGTCGGGTTCGCGCGGTGGGCGCTGCGCAGCCGCACCGGCGTGCGCGCGAGGGCCCCTATCTCCGGGCAGCGCGCGATGAGCGCGCGGACGCTTCGAGGTCTCCTTCCCTTCGCGCGCGGGTATGGAATGGAGCTCGCGATGAGCATCGAAGCGGCCAGGGCGGGCATGCGGATCCAGGAGGTCGAGCTCGACCTCTCGCACACGGCGAGCGGGCGCTCGCCCGCGGGCTTCGTGCACCGCGGGCGCCAACTCGCGGACTTCGTGCGCGTGTACGTGCAGCGGCGATAGTGTGGGAACCAGATGGGCTGGGCCGAGAACATGAACGCGGTATCCGGGCGGACGGCGTAACCATGGGCGCCGCGGGAGGTAGAGCGTTCAGATGAGCGATCTCGCCCCGATGCGCGAGCAGGTTTACACGGACCCGCGGCCGAAGGAGTACTTCGACCGCTTCCACGAGCGCGCGAGGACACGCGAACCGGACTTCGTCTACGAGCTCGTTCGTCTCGTGACATCGCTCTACGCGTACACGCTGCTGCGCACGCGTTCGATCTCGACGGAGAAGGTCCCCGGTGCGGGCGCGGTGATCCTCGCGCCGAACCACTTCTCGTTCATGGACCACTTCCTGATGGGCTGCTACATCCGGCGCAAGGTCCGCTTCATGGCCAAGTCCCAGCTCTTCAAGAAACCGATGCAGTGGATCTACACGCACGGCGGCGTGTTCCCCGTCCGGCGCGGCGCCGGCGATGAAGAAATGGTGATCACCGCGAACGCGATCCTCGCGCGCGAAGGCGCGATCACCATGTACTGCGAGGGCGGGCGCTCGCGGACAGGCCGAGTCGCGGAACAGGCGAAGCGGGGCATCGGCCGCCTCGCACTAGAAACAGGGGCGCCGGTCGTCCCGATCGCGATCTACGGCTCATCGCACATACGCAACTGGAAGCGTCTGCAGTTCCCGAAGGTGACGGTCCAGTACGGGGACGCGATGCGCTGGGATGTGGTCGAGAACCCCACCCGCGAGCAGCAGCAGGCCGTGGCCGACCAGGTGCTGGTCGAGATCCGCGCGCTCTACGGCGGACTTGAACAGCATGGGCGCAAGGGCGTCGTGCGCCGCATGCGCGAGCAGCGCCGCGCCGAACGCCGGGCGCCCAAGGGCGCAGCGGTCGCCTAGAGACCACGGCTGCTACACATTGCCGGTGCGACGAACGCGGGCCCACGGCCGGATCGCCTGCCTGCTCGTGACGTTGCTCGTCGCGGCCCTGCTCGGCGCGCCGAGCGCGAGCGCGTCGGCACCGGAGCGGGAAATGCTGACGTACATGCCGACCGAACTGATCCACTCGGCGCAGAGCCCGCAGCAGGTGCGCGAAAGCCTGCAGGTCCTCGACTCCTACGACATCGGCCAGGCGCTGCTGCAGATGCCGCGCTTCGCCAAGACCGGCAAGCTCAAAATCCCGGCGATCGAGCGGCACATGATCGCGCTGTGGGCGAGCACCGCCGCCGCGTATGACGGCGAAACCGGCGCCGCGGTGTCCGCCGTCGCCGTGTTCAACGCAAAGCTGGGAAAGCGCGGGCCCGACCTCTCGCAGCCCGGCGTGCGGGCGAACATGATCGCCGGGGTCTCCTCGGTGCTGGCGATGGGGGTGCAGGGGGTACAGCTCGACGTCGAGCCGTTCCCGGAAACGGCGGGGTTCACCGCGCTACTCGAAGAACTCGACTCCGCGCTCGCGCGCGCGGGTTTCACGGGCCGCGTATCCGTCGTCGCGCCGGCGGAAGTCACCAGCTGGAAGCCCGCATACGTGCGGCGCGTGAGCGAACTCGTCGGCCAGGTCGACCCGACCTACTACGAAAGCGAACTGCCGACCGCGGCCGCATACGAGACATGGGTCAAGGAAAGCCTTGCCTACTACACCGCCAACTCCGCTCCCGCCGCGCGCATCATCCCGGTGATCCCCTCCTACCGTGCCAACGCGTGGCACTCGCCCGCCGTTGAGAACATCGCCACCGGCACGGTCGCGATCGGGTCCGCCCTCGCCGCCGGGAGCCGTGTCAACGGCGCCGGGATCTGGTGGTGGTACGGCTTCTACGACGACGAATACGGCAGGTACAGCGAAAGCTACGCCGCCGCCGACAGGACGGCGTGGCTGACGTCCACCCTGGGCATCGGCTTCACGCCCTGACCGCCCGTCGGCGTCGTCACCTAGGCTTGGCGCCCGTCAGCGACCGCGATCCGGAGGAAGCGCTTGCAAGATCGGCTTGAGGTTGGCGCGGTCATCCGCCGCGTGTTCGACATCTACGTGGACAAGGCGCCCGTGCTGATGCCCGTCGCGGCGGCGGTGTTCGTCGTCTCGGGGATCCTCGCGGAGGTCCTCGAAGCCGCCGGGCCGGGGCTGGCCCTGCTCGCCCTGCTGATCAAACTGATCGCGACGACGCTGTTCACCGGGATGGTCGTCCAGCTCGTCGCCGACGTGCAGAACGGCAGGCGCGACTCGACTCCCAGAGAGCTCCTGAACGCCGCGACCCCCGTCCTCGGGAAGCTGATCCTCGTAGGCCTGGTGGCCGGCATCGGCGTTGTCGTCGGGCTGATCCTGTTCGTGGTCCCGGGGCTGATCCTGTTCACCTTCTGGTTCGTGGCCGCCCCGGTGGTCGTCCTCGAGCGCCCGCAGGGCCTGCTCGCGCTCGGGCGCAGCCGCGAGCTCGTGAAGGGCAACGGGTGGCCCGTCTTCGGGGTGATCGCGGTGCTGTTCGTCGCGGTCGCGGTCGTGGCCGAGCTGATCATCTTCGCCGCTGCCGCCGTGGGCTCCGCGGCCGCGCTGGTGGTGAGCGTCGTGCTCGGCGTCCTCACGGCGCCGCTCGCCGCGCTCCCGGCGGCCGTCCTTTACTTCGAGCTGCGCAGGCTCGCCGCGGGAAGGGCGACGCCGGCCGCGGGCCCGGGCCTCCTTGAGCCCGATCCACACACGCGCGAGAGCGCCGACGCGCAGCGGGCATTCGGGTCCGAGCCGGACGCGTAGCGCAACCGGCCGCGGCGACGGCCCGACGAAACAGGACCGGCCGCCGTTAGGGTCTCGCGAACATGGCGGCCACCGACGCATCGAGGATCCTCAGGCCCGGCCTCCTGCAGGGGACGCGTATCGCGCTCGCGGGGGACGGAGAGCTCGGCCGATCCGTCCGCGAGGCCTGCGCCGGACTCGGTGCGGACGTCGCGGATCTGCCGGTGCCCGGCCCGGCCGAGCCCGAGGCACAGGAGGCCGAGGTCGACGCCGCGGTAAAGGCGATCGTCAACGACGGCGCCCTCGACATGCTCGTCGTCGACGCCGATGCCCTGCACGGGTCGGCGGGCGGCCGTGAGGCTCTGATCTTCGCCGCCGGCGCGAGCTGGGCGCTGACGCGCTCGGTCGCGAACCTCTCGTTCATCCCGGGCGAGCGCGGCGGGCGGGTCCTGTATCTGGCGCCGCGCCCCGGCTCCGAGCACGCGGACGCTGCCTGCGCGGCCCTTGAGAACCTCGCGCGGACGCTCTCGATCGAGTGGTCGCGCTACCGGGTGACGACGGTCGCGCTCGCCCCCGCCGCCGACACGCCGGCCGGCGAGGTGGCGGCGCTCACCGCCTACCTCGCCTCGCCCGCCGGGGCCTACTTCTCAGGCTGCCTGCTGGACCTGCGCGGCCCGCGGGCCTAGCGCCCTCAGCCCGTCATACCGCCGAACACGCCGCCCGTCACGTGCAGCGTCTGGCCGTGCACGTAGTTCGACCACGGCGAGCACAGGAAGAACACGCCTCCGGCGGCCTCCTCGGGCGTCGCGGGGCGGCCGAGGGGGATCATCATCGAGGCCATCTGGCGCATCTGCTCGGGGATGCCGAGCTGGATCTTCTCGCCGTCCTTTTCCATCGTGTTCTCATCGACCTTCGCCTGCGTGAGGCGGGTGTCGATGAACCCGAAGGCCACGGCGTTGACGTTGACCTTGAACTGGCCCCACTCCTTGGCGACCGTTTTCGTGAGGCCGACGACGGCGGCCTTGCCGGCCGAGTAGTTGGCCTGGCCGGCGTTGCCGAACGTGCCCGAGGTCGATGAGATGTTGACGATCTTGCGGAACACCTCGACGCCTTCCTCGCGCTCTTTCTTGGCGGGCTCGCGGAGGTGGGGGGCGGCGGCGCGGATCACGCGGAACGGAACCACGGTGTGGATGTCGAGCATCGCCTGGAAGTGCTCGTCGCTCATCTTGTGGACCGGCGCGTCGAGCGTGTAGCCGGCGTTGTTGACGATGATGTCGATCTTCCCGAACGCGTCGATCGCGGCCTTCACGAGGTCATCCGCGGCCCCGGGCTTGGTGAGGTCGCCGGCGAACACAGCCGTCTCGCCCGCGATCTCGCCGGCCGCCTGCTCGGCGACGTCGCCGTCGAGGTCGTTGATCAGGACCTGAGCGCCCTGTGAGGCGAGCAGCTCAGCCGTAGCGCGGCCGATGCCCCGCGCCGACCCCGTGACGATCGCGGATTTGCCGTCGAGTACTCCCATAGCTGTTGCGTCTCCTTGTAGTGGTGATGTGCGCGCAGGTTATCCCAGCGCACCCGCCGGGCCCTCGCGGGAGAGGCAGCGGCAGGGCCGCCTCAGCGGCCGGAGACGACGCCGAAGTCCTGCGTGTAGATAGCGCCTCGCTGCCCGTGCCCCAGCGCCTGCGGAACGTGGGCGGAGACGCCGACCGCGCTGTCGCGGAAGTGCGGGTTCAGGATGTTCGCGCGGTGTTCGGGCGAGCCCATCCACGCCGCGACGATCGCCCGCGGAGTCGCGAGGTAGAGCGTGCCCCAGGCGATGTTCTCGCCGACCGCGAACGCGGCGTGCGCGCCGTTGATGTAGCCCGTCTGCCTCATGCGTGTGAGCGGGGTCTGCCCGCCCGGGCCGCGGTGTTCGAAGTAGTTGCCGAAGGCCATGCTGAACGTGTGGCGCTGGGCGGCCCTCTGCAGCCGCGCGTTCACCCGCAGCGCTCGCTCGCCGCGATCCACGCGTTCGCGATTGACCAGGCAGAGCACAGCGGCGCGTACCCGCACGATGTCGTGTTTGGTCGGCATCAGCCCGGCGTCGGCGCATGTCCAGCTCGCGGCGTGGGTTCGCGGATGCGAATTGGCTGCGAGCGCCGGCGCTCCTCCGGCGAGTATGCCGGCGGCGAGCACCACGAATGCGGCGCGGAGGAGGGGTCTCCGAGGTCCCACACGGCGCGTATCGGCGGGCGCTGCCCACTCCTTGAGGCGAGATGCGCAAGGTTGCGCACGCTGGCCGGCCCGTGGGAGCGGGCGGGGCCTGTGTGCGGGGCGGCCTCGCTACAGCGCGAGGACGCGACCGAGGATCTCGCGCATGATCTCGTCGCTGCCGCCGCCGATCGGCCCGAGGCGGGCGTCCCTCGCGGCCGACTCGATCCAGAACTCGCGCATGTAGCCGGCGCCGCCGTGGATCTGCAGGCAGTCGTCCATGAAGTCGAACGCGGCGCGCTGGGTCAGGAGCTTGGCCATCGTGACCTCCTTCAGCGGGTCCTCGCCGTCCACGAAGCGCCGCAGCGCGTCATAGGTAACGCAGCGGCATGTGTGGAGCGAGGTCGCGAGGTCCGCGAGTTTGTGGCGGATCGCCTGGTGGCCCGACAGCGGGCGCCCGAAGCTCTGGCGCTCCTGGGCGTAGGCGACCGTCTTCTCCCAGGCGACCTGCATCGCGCCGACGGCGCCGAGCGCCATCGCGAGCCGCTCCCACTGGAAGTTGGCCATGATCAGCTTGAAGCCCTCGTTCAGGCCGCCGAGCAGGTTCTCGTCGGGCACGAACACGTCCTGGTAGGCGATCGTCGCGGTGTCCGACGCGTTCCAGCCGAGCTTCTTCAGTTTCGAGGACTCGACGCCCTGGCCGCGGTCGATGATCAGGAAGGAGATGCCGTGGTGACCGCCCTCCTGGGTTGTCTTGAGCGCCGTCACGATGAAGTCGGCGCGAACGCCGTTCGTGATGTAGGTCTTCTCGCCGTTGACGACCCAGCCGCCGTCGACCTTCTCCGCGCGGGTGCTGATCGAGGCCACATCCGATCCCCGCCGGGCTCGGTGATGCCGAGCGCGCCCAGTACCTCGCCGCGGATCGCGGGCACCAGGTAGCGCTGCTTCTGCTCCTCGGTGCCGAACTTCCAGATGGGGGGCGTCGCGATCCCGATGTGGGCTCCGATCCCGGCCGCGACGCCTCCGCTGCCGCACCGCGCGAGCTCCTCGAGCAGCACGGCTTCGTGCAGGAAGTCTCCGCCCTGCCCGCCGTACTGCTCTGGGTACTTCAGCCCGAGCAGCCCCTGCGCCGCGAACTGCGGGAACACGTCGTTGGGGAACCATTCCTCGCGCTCCCACTCCTCGGCGTGGGGGGTCAGCACGCGTTCGATGAAGCCGCGGGCGGATGCCCGCAGCTCCTCGTGCTCCTCTGTGAACAGCGGATTGGCGGACATGCAGCTCAGCTCCCGGCGAGGCCGCCGGGAGCGCGCGGCGGCCTACAGGCCATATGAGCGGCCGATCACGTCGAGCATGATCTCGTCGGTGCCGGCGCCGATCCGGTTCAGGCGCATGTCGCGCCACACGCGCTCGACCCCGTACTCGCGCATGTAGCCCGCGCCGCCGTGGACCTGGATGCATTCGTCTGCCACCTCGCACGCGATGCGCGCGGCGTGGAGCTTGGCCATCGAGATCTCCCGCACGGGGTACTCGCCGTTGTTGAAGCGCCAGGCCGTGACGTAGACCATCTGCCGCGCGGACTCGATCTTCGTCGCCATCTCGGCGAATTTGTGGCGGATCACCTGGAACTTGCCGATTTCGCGGCCGAACGCCTTGCGCTCGTGCGCGTACTGGAGCGTCTTTTCGAAGCATTTCTGTGCTCCTGCGACGCAGCCGGCGGCTCCGATCAGGCGCTCTCCCTGGAGCTCCCACATGATGTGGTAGAAGCCCTTGCCGATCTGGCCGAGGACGGCTGTCGAGGGCACGCGGACGTCCTGGAATGCGAGCAGCGCCGTGTCGGACGCGTGCATGCCGAGCTTCTCCAGGCGCTTCTCCCTGATCACGCCGGGTGCGTCCATCGGCACCAGGAACAGCGTGAAGCCGTCGTATCCGGCGTCCGGGTCGGTCTTGGTCACCAGGACGATCACGTCGGCGCGGTGGCCGTTGGTGATGTAGGTCTTGGAGCCGTTGATGATGTAGTCGTCGCCGTCCTTGACCGCGCGCGTCTTGATGCCCGAGACGTCCGAGCCGGCGTCCGGCTCGGTGATGCCCAGGCACAGGATCTTCTCGCCCTTGATCGCCGGGACGACCCATTCCTGCTTCTGCTCCTCGGTGCCGAACGCGAGGATCGGCGGCATCGCCATGTCGGTGTGCACCGCGATGCCCATCGCGAGGCCTCCGGAGTTGGCGTTCGTGATCTCCTCGGCGAGCACGAGGCTCGTGTAGTAGTCGCCGCCCTGCCCGCCGTACTGCTCGGGCTTGTCCAGGCCGAGGAAGCCGAGCTCGCCCATCCGCGGGAACACCGAGTCGGGGAAGGTGGTCTCCTCCCATTCGTCGGCGTGCGGAGCGAGCTCTTTGACCGCGTAGTTGCGGATCGACTCGCGCAGCTGTTCGTGCTCGTCGGTGAAGATGAAGTGCTTGCGGTTCGCGCTGAAGTCGGGCTTCAGGACGCTCGCGGCGGTGGCGGCCATCGTGGGGCGGTCTCCTTGTTCTGGGTGAGGGCGGCGGCGGGCTCTCCCGGCCGGCGCGGTGGCGGATGAGGCTAACGCAGCCTACGCCAAAAGTAAACAGTAGGACTTGCTACTTTTAGCGGACGGGCCGGCTCGGCGGCTCCGTCCGTCCAGATGCCGCGTCGTGCCGCGGCCAGTGGCGCTAGCCTTGGAGGCACGCGGTCGACGACCGCTTGAAACGGGGGAGGGGGCCATGCGGTCGAGGGTCTTGCTGCTGGCGGTGCTGTCGGCCGCCGCGCTGGTGCCTGCCGCTGCGCTCGCCTCGCCCGCCCCGCAGCGCGCGCGGGTGTCGGCGGCTTCCGCGCCGGCCGTCCTGCCCCCGGATCTCGTGGCGCTCGAGCAGCGGATGAGCGAAGTGCAGCTGACCAGCGAGCGGTTCGTGCTCTCGGAGTGGATCGCCGGCGGTGGGCTGCCGAAGGAACTCGCGGCGCTGCTGCCCAAAGGCGAATTTGCGCATGGCCTGCTCACGCTCTCGCCGCCCGCCGGCGAAGTCACGCTGATCCTGTTCGGGGAAAAGCTGTCGATGAAGGTCGTCGGCGGCATCGTCTACCTGGATGTGCCGGCCATCGCGAAGCGCGACGGCGGCCGTCCGTGGGTGAAGCTGGCGCGGCGCGACTTCCACAAGTACTTCGGCGGCGCGCTCGGCGTGGAAGGCGCGAGCCAGCCCGGGCCGGTCGCGGTCGACCCGTTCGCGGCCCTGCGCGCGAGGCTGAACGGGGCGCTCTCGATCTCCGAGCTCGGCCCGAGCACCGTCGACGGGCAGCCCGTCATGGGCTTTGAGGCGAAGCTGGCGCCGCTCGTCACGAAAGTCGTGATCAGGCGCCGGCACGTCACGATCCGAAGCACCCAGAAGCTCGAAGTGTTCCTGGCGGCCACCGGGGTGCCTGTCCGGACGCGGATGATCTCGACGACCGAAGGCGTGCGCGACACGACGGGCGTCGACATCCCGGCGATCAACGAAGCGGTCGTGGTCGAAGCCCCCGCGGCAGCGCAGACGATCACGCTCTCCGAAGTGGCGGCCCTCGCCCGCAAGGCGAAGGCGGAAGCCCTCGCCCGCGCCCGCAAGCGCGCGAAGAAACACGCCAAGGCCCGCGACGACAAACCGTGAGGACGGCCCTGCGGGCCCCTCAGCGAAAGTAAACAGTAGGACTCCTTACTCCCAACGGGACGCGGATCAGGCTAGGATGCGCGCGTGCCCACCGACTTTGTCCTGTTCGACGTCGCCGAGAACGGCGTCGCGACGATCAGCCTGAACGACCCTGAGCGGCGCAACGCCCTCTCCGCCGAGATGCTCACGGGCCTGACGCAGGCGTTTGAGAGAGCGCGCGAGGACGAGGGCGTTCGCTGTGTCGTGCTCGCCTCCTCGCACGAGCGGACGTTCTCCTCGGGCGCCAACCTCGGCGGCTTCGCCGCGGAGGAGGCGCTCGTCCACAAGCACTTCGGCTCGGACCGCTTCCTCGGCCTGTTCAAGCTCATCGGGCAGCTCGGCAAGCCGACGATCTGCGCCGCGCGCGGCCACGTGCTCGCCGGTGCGCTCGGGATCGCGCTCGCCTGCGATTTGATCGTCGCCTCCGAGAGCGCGAGCTTCGGGACGCCCGAGATCAACATCGGGACATTCCCCTTCATGATCATGGCGCTCATCTACCGCAACGTTCCGCGCAAGAAGGCGAACGAGCTGCTGCTGCTCGGCGACCGGTGGAACGCCCAGGAGGCGCTCGCGGCCGGGATCGTCAACCGCGTCGTCGCGGAGGAGGAGTTCGACGCCGCGGTCGCGGACTGGTCGGGCCGTCTCGCCGGCAAGTCGCCGGTAATCATGCGTCTAGGAAAGGAAGCAATGCGCCGCCAGCTCGACATGCCGCTTGATGACGCGCTCGACTACCTGCGCGCCCAGCTGTCCCTTGCCATGTCCACCGAGGACATCGTCGAGGGCGTCACGGCGTTCTTCGAGAAGCGCGACCCGGTCTGGAAAGGCCGCTGATGAACGCGCCGCAGACAACGACATCGCTGCTGCGCCCGCTCGTCGAGGACCTGCACGCCCGGCGCGCGCAGATCAGGCTCGGGGGCGGCGAGGAGAAGATCGCCCAGCAGCACGAGCGCGAAAAGCTCACCGCGCGGGAGCGGATCGCGCTGCTGATCGACGAGGGCACCTTCGTCGAGCTCGGCATCCACGCCAAACCCCACTTCTCACAGCGCGCGATGGACAACGTCGACGCGCCCGCGGACGGCGTCATCACCGGCTACGGCAAGGTCGACGGGCGCATGATCGCGGTCTGTGCCTACGACTTCACCGTGATGGCGGGCTCGATGGGCATGACCGGCGAGCTGAAGGCCACGCGCCTGCGCGAGCTCGCGCTGACCAAGCGCATGCCGTTCGTCTGGCTGCTCGACTCGGCCGGGGCGCGCGTGCAGGAGGCCGCCGGCTCGCTGTTCGCGGGCTCCGGTCACCTGTTCCGCGAAGAGGTGATCATGAGCGGGGTCGTCCCGCTCGTCGCCGCCCTGATGGGGCCGTGCGCCGCAGGAACCGCCTACATCCCGGGCCTCGCCGACTTCGTGCCGATGGTCAAGGGCCGCGGCTCGATGGCGCTCGCCGGCCCGCACCTGGTCCGGGCGGCCGTCGGCGAGGACGTCACCCAGGAGGAACTCGGCGGCTCTCGCGTGCACTGCCGCAAGTCCGGCGTGGGGGACATGGAAGTCGCCGACGACGAGGAGTGCATCCAGCGGATCAAGCAGTACCTCTCGTTCATGCCGGAGAACTGCGAACAGCGCGCCCCGATCCGGCCCGTCTCGGACCCGATCGACCGTGGCGAGGAGGAGCTGCTCGACGTGCTGCCGGACTCCAACCGCCAGCCCTATGACATGTATGAGGTGATCCGCCGCATCGTCGACGACGGCGAGTTCTTCGACATGAAGGGCCAGTGGGCGAAGACGATCATCACCGGCTTCGCGCGCTTCGGCGGGCGTCCCGCCGGGGTCGTCGCGAACCAGCCGAAGCAGCTCGGCGGGATCCTCGACAACAACTCGGCCGACAAGGCCGCCCGTTTCGTGAACCTCTGCAACGCGTTCGGGATCCCGCTGGTGTTCATCCAGGACGTGCCCGGCTTCATGGTCGGCACCAAGGTCGAGGCCGAAGGGATCATCCGCCACGGAGCCAAGATGCTCCACGCGGTCGCGAACGCGACCGTGCCGAAGATCACCGTCATCACGCGCAAGGCCTACGGCGCCGGCTACTACGTGATGAACGGCCGCGCATACGAGCCGGACCTGATCGTCGCGTGGCCGTCGCGCGGAGATCAGCGTGATGGGAGCCGAGGGCGTCGTCGAGATCGCCTTCCGCAAGCAGGTCGACCAGGCCGAGGACCCGGCGGCCAAGCGCGCCGAGCTGATCGAGGGCTTCCGCAAGATCTTCGACGTCTACATCGCGGCGGGCAACGCCATGATCGACGAAATCATCGATCCCCGCGAGACGCGCGAGACGATCTGCAGGGCCCTGGAGATGTCCGAGGGCAAGAAGGTCGAGCGTCCATGGAAGCGACAGGGAGTGGTGCCCGTATGAGCCTGGATGACCCCGTTGTGATCACGTGCTCGATCTCGGGCGCGATCGCGAATCGCGAGCAGTGCCCGGCGATCCCCTACACGCCCGCAGGAGTACGCAGCGGAGGCGAGGCGCATCGTCGACGAGGGCGGCGTGCACATCCACATCCACGCGCGCAAACCGGACGGCACGCCCAGCTACGAGATCGAGGACTTCAAGGCGATCACCGAGGCGATCCGGGCCGAGGTCGGCGACGCGGCGATCATCAACTACTCGACGGGCACGATCGGCGTCCCGGTCGAGAAGCGGATCGCCTACCTGCGCGCGTGCCCGCCGGAAGTCGCGGCGCTGAACATGGGCTCGATGAACTACGCGAAGTACTCGCGCTCGCGCAAACAGTTCGTCTTCAACATGGTCTTCGCGAATCCGTTCAGCGAGATCATCGAGCTGCTCGAGGCGATGAACGAGCTCGGCATCAAACCCGAGCATGAGTGCTTCGACATCGGGCATGTCGGCAGCCTCGAGCCGCTGATCGACATGGGCGTCCTGAAGACGCCGATCCACGTGGACTGCGTGATGGGCGTCGTCGGAGGCATCCCGCCGACCGCGCGCAACCTCGCCGCGATGGTCGACAACATCCCCGAGGGCGCGCACTGGGGCGTGATCGGGATCTCACGGCAGCAGTGGATGCTCGTATCGGCGGCGCTCACGCTCGGCGGCTCGATCCGCGTCGGACTCGAGGACAACCTGTACCTGCCGAGCGGCGAGATGGCGCGCTCGAACGGCGAGCTGATCGCGAAGGCGCGCCAGATGACCGAGGACATGGGCCGCCGCCCCGCGACGGTCGACGAGGCGCGCGCGATGCTCGCGATCAGCCGGTGAGCCTTCCCGCTGGAGGGCGTCCGCGTGCTGGACCTGAGCCGCCTGCTGCCCGGCGGCTTCTGCTCGCTGATGCTGGCGGACTTCGGGGCGGACGTTCTGAAGGTAGAGGACACCGGCATGGGCGACTACGTCCGCTGGTCCCCGCCGAGCTACGAGGGACCGCACCCGAGCGCCCGCTCCGCGCTGTTCCTGTCACTGAACCGGAACAAGCGCTCGATCCGCCTGGACCTGAAGAACGATCGCGGCCGCGAGGCGCTGCTGCGGCTGGTGCGCGAGCACGACGTCGTGCTTGAGTCCTTCCGCCCCGGCGTGCTCGACCGCCTCGGCGTCGGCTATGAGCGGATGCGCGAGGAGAACCCCGGCATCGTCTACTGCGCGATCTCCGGCTACGGCCAGGACGGCCCCAAGCGCGACGCCTCCGGGCACGACATCAACTACCTCGGGCTGATCGGCCTGCTCGGCGATGACCGGCGAGTCCGGCGGCCCGCCGATCCAGGCGGCCGGGCAGATCGCGGATCTCGGCGGCGGCGCGCTGATGGCGGCCTTCGGGATCATGGCGGCGCTGCGCGAGCGCGACGGCGGACCGGGCCGGCCGGGATCGGGCGAGGGCCAGATGGTCGACGTCTCGATGTCCGACGGCGCGCTCTCGTGGCTTGCGATGGTCGCGGGCGCCTACTTCGCCGACGGCAACGTCCCGCGCCGCGGCGAGCTGCTGCTCGCCGGCTCGGTGCTCTGCTACCGGCCCGTATGAATGCTCGGACGGCTTCGTGTCGCTCGGTGCGCTCGAGCCGAAGTTCTGGCAGGCATGGTGCCGGGGCGTCGGCCGCGAGGACCTGATCGCGTCGCAGTTCGACCGTCCCGGATCGCCGGCGCACGAGCAGGTCTCGGAGATCTTCAGGGGCCGCAGCCGCGAGAATGGGAGCGGTTCGCGCGCGAACACGACTGCTGTCTTGAGCCGGTCCTCGAGCTCGACGAGGCGCTGGACTCCGAGCTCGTGCGCAGCCGCGGGATGGTCGTCGAGATCGACCAGCCCGGAGCTCGAGCAGCCGATCCGCCAGCTCGGGATCCCGATCAAGCTGGAGCGCACCCCCGGCGAGCACGCGCGCCTGCCCGGCCCGGCTCTCGGCGAGCACACCGCGGAGGTGCTGCTCGCGGCCGGCTACAGCGAGGACGAGGTCGCCGAGCTGATCAGCAGCGGAGCGGCGGCGGGCCCTGCGGACGCTCCGCAGGGATCGTTCATGGGGTCGTGAGCGCGCTCTGATGGCGGCCGCGCGGACTCCAGCCACGGCGAACGGCGCCGCGGAGCCCGACCGGCGGCTGCTGAAGATGAGCGAGCTCGCCGAGCGCTCGGGCGTCAGCCCGGGCACCATCAGGTACTACCTGCGCGAGGGCCTGCTCGGCGCCGGCACCGACGTCGTGCGCACGAGCCGCAACATGGCCTACTACCCGCCGGAGTACGTCGAGCGGATCGCGCTGATCAAGCGCCTGCAGGAGGAGCGCTTCATGCCGCTGCGCGTGATCAGGGGCGCGCTCGAGGAGGACCCAGAGCGCGTCAGTGCGCTGATCGAGCTGCAGGACCGGATCCTCGAGCGTGCGCTCGCGGCGACGAAGGACGACAGCCGCGTATCGCGCAGGGAGATCCAGGACCGCTACGGGGTGCCGCGCAACGTCCTGGACCGGCTCGCGGACATCGGCGTGCTCAGCCCGGACCGCCGCGGCTATGACCGCGACGACGTCCAGATCATCGAGGCGATCGCGAACTTCCGCGCGGGCGGCTATGAGGAGGCGCTCGGCTTCACCGTCTACGACACGCTCCGCTACCGCGAGGCGCTCGAGCCGCTCGTCGAGGAGGAGGTGCGGGCCCTGCTCGGCCGTCTCGCCGGCGAGGTCGAGGTCGACAGGGCGATGGAGATCGTCGCGGCGGGCGTGCAGCCGCTGCGCGAGCTGATCGGCGCGATGCACTCCAAGCTGCTGCTCGCCGCGCTTCGCCGGCGCGCCAGCGAGGACGCCTAGCCCCTACCAGCGGGCGCGGTGGTGCTCCATCACGCCGAGCCCGCTCTCGAGCTCGACGTGGCCGGGCAGCATCCCTGAGAACGTCCCGAACGGCGCGCGGTAGTCGCTGCGCACGATCAGAAGGTTCTCGCGCCGGCTGCGCTCCGCCTCCGCCCTGAACTCGCAGGAGCGAGCCGTCCTCGCACTCGACGCGTCCGAGGTCGCCCGAGAAGCTCACCGGCGGGGCCTCCGAGGGCACCCCGTCGATCCAGACCGCCCGCTCGGACCCGTGCGGCGGGTCGTTGACGCCGCTGACGAGGTTCCACCCGAGCGCCCGCCCGTCCACGGCGGTGCCGACGCCGGCCGACCAGCGCCACTCCGTCACGCGCGCGTGATGACCGGAGGTGTCGTCGATCACCGCGAGCGCGCTTATCTCGCGCGTCGGGGCCGCCGTCGAGCGACAGCGTGCCCTGCGCCTGGATGCCGGCCTGCTTGCGCGTCCACACCCTGCCCTCGCCGTGCGGGCAGATCGTCTGAAAGCCCGCTTCCTCCTTCAGGCTCACGTCGAGGAGCACGCCGCGGTCGCGAACCAGGAGGCGCCCGTCGCGGACCCCCGGGGCGCCGATCGTCATCTGCAGCTCGCTGCGCCGCGGGATCATGCGCGTGCGGCCGCGAAGGCGCCCGCGCTGATCGCCTCGCAGGTGCATCGCCCAGAAGGACTGGCGTGCGAGGCCGACCTGCACGATCGCGGCGCATGCCATCAGCTCCTCGCTGAAGACCCCGACCCATCGCCAGCGCTTCAGCGGCCTCGTCCCGTCGAGCAGGGACATCGCGGGAGCGGGTGCTCCCGAGCGCTGCGCCAGGGTGCGGGCCGCGGGGTCGGCGATATCACCCGGGGCCTCCGGGCGTTATGCTTGTGAACGTTGACTGACTAGTCAATCTATTTGTGGGATCGGGCCCGCGGAGGGGGCGGGCGGGTCCCGCCGGGAGGAATCAACTTGAGGGTCGCGGCGGTACAGCTCAACTCGACAGCCGATATGGCCGCGAATCTCGCTGCCGCCGATCGCCTCACCCGCGCTGCGGCGGCGGACGGCGCCAAGCTGATCGTACTCCCCGAGAAGTGGACCGCGATGGGATCCGACGAGGATCAGGCCGCCGCCGCGCAGCCGATCGACGGCCCCGCCGTCTCATGGGCGCGCGAGAGCGCCCGCGAGCTCGGCGTGGACCTCGTCGCCGGCTCGTTCCTGCAGCGCGTCCCCGGGCAGGAGAAGCTGTCCAACACCTGCGTCCATGTCGACCCCCACGGCGGCCTCACCGCGCTCTACAGCAAGATCCACATGTTCGACGTGCAGCTCGCCGGCAAGACCTACCGCGAGTCGGACATCGAGCAGGCGGGCGATGAGATCGTGCTCTCCCACACCGCCGACGGGACGCCGCTTGGCCTGAGCGTCTGTTACGACCTGCGCTTCCCGGAGCTCTACCGGATCCTCGCGGTGCTCGGCGCCCGCGTGATCGCGATCCCCTCCGCGTTCACATTCGAGACGACGCGCGATCACTGGGAGACGCTCGTGCGTGCGCGCGCGATCGAGAACCAGGCGTTCGTGATCGCCGCCAACCAGTTCGGCCCGCATCCCGCCGGGCAGCGCTCCGGCGGGCGCTCGATGATCGTCGACCCATGGGGCGTCGTTCTCGCGCAGGCGCCCGACAGCGAGGGACACATCACCGCCGACCTGGACCTGGCGCGCCTCCAGGAGATCCGCGAGCGGCTCCCCTCGCTCGCCAACCGCCGAGCCTCCGCGTACCGCTGGCCGGAGGGGCAGCCGGCATGACGGGCGCCCGCGCGAAGGCCTCGCAGGACAAGCGCCGCCTGATCCTCGACGCCGCCGTGCGCGTGTTCGCGCGCCAGGGCTTCCACGCCTGCCGGGTCTCGGACATCGCGGACGAGGCGGGCGTGGCGTACGGGCTCGTCTACCACTACTTCGGATCGAAGGACGAGGTGCTCGACACGCTCTTCATCGAGCGCTGGAACGTGATGCTCGAGCTGATCAGGGACGTCGACGCCCAGGACAAGCCGGTCCGCGAGAAGCTCTGGTCGATCGCCTCGTTCATCGTCGACAGCTACCAGCACGACCCCGACCTGATGAAGGTGATCATCGTCGAGGTCACCCGCGCCGCGAACTCCTTCGGCCAGACCCACCTGCCGGAAATCCGGGACGCGTACCTGCTGATCGGGCAGATCGTCACGAAGGCCCAGGAGGAAGGGGTCTTCAAGCCCGAGATCGAAGCGCGCTTCGCCGCGATGGCCTTCTACGGGGCGATCGAGCAGCTGCTCACCGGCTGGATCTTCGAGCTGCTGCCGCAGGGCGAGGAGCACTTCGAGCGCGCCAAGTGGCTCGTCGTGGAGACCGTCTGCGGAGGCCTCGAGGTCACGCCCGTCGGCCAGGCCCCGCTCGCGTGATGCCGCGCTGAACTTCGCCTCGACCTGCGCTGCGGCTAGACTGCGCCGATCATGGAGAACGACTTCGTAAAGCGCCTCATGTGGTCAGGCCTTCTCGCCGCCTTCGGGGCGCTCGCGAGCATCGCCGCGACCCGCGGCGCGGCGTTCGTCTGGAAGCGCGTGTTCGACGAGGAGCCGCCGGAGTGAGCTCCGCTCTCCCCCGGAACGGGAGAGCAGCAAAAGGACACGCCGTCCAACATCGCGACGGCCATAGCCGAGGTCTCAGAACACGCGAGCATCCTCGTCCGCGAGGAGATCGAGCTCGCGAAGGCGGAGATCAACGAGAAGGCGACGAAGCTCGCGAAGGGCGCGTTCGTGGGCGTCGTGGCGGGCATCTTCTTCGCGGTCGCGCTGCTGTTCGTCCTGATCGGCTTCGCCTGGCTGCTCTATTACGTCCTGCCGGGCAACGACTTCACCTACTTCTGGGGCTTCTTCGCGATGGCGCTGATCCTGGTGATCCTCGGCGTGATCGCCGGTGCCGATCGCCGCGAGAGTCGTCAAACGGAGCTCCCCGCCGGTGCCCGAAATGGCGATCGACGAGGCGCGCAAAATCCGCAGCGACATGCAGCAGATCCAGGCAGAGGGGATCCACCACGAGCACGCGCAGGCCGCGCCGCCGCCCGCGTCGTCGCCGCCGCCCCCTCGCGCCGGCGCCGCCCGCGCCCGCGAGTCCACCCGCAGAGACACCCGGAGGTGAGGGCTGATGGCTCAGCGCTCCAGCGAGGAGATCCGCAACTCGATCGACACGCACCGCGGCGAGCTCGTCGTCTCCGTCGAGCGCCTGAAAGGCGAGGTCGAGCGCATCACCGACTGGCGCGCGCACGTCGAGCGCCACCGCAGCGAGATCACGATGGGCGCGGTCGCCGTCGTCGGCCTCGTGCTCACGCGCAGCCTGATCCGCAGGCGCCGCCGGCGTCGCGGCCGCTGAACAGCTCAGCTCAGCAGTGAGCGGGGGATCCCGCCGATCCCGATCAGGCCGGGACCGGTGTAGGTGCCGATCACGGGCCCGACTTCGGACGTGAAGATCGGCTCCGAGTCGAACACCTCGCGGCAGCGCTCGATCAGGCGCTCGGCCTGCTCGGGCGCCTGGATGTGCTGGACGGCCCAGCCGTCCGCGCCCGCGTCGTGCAGCTCGTGTGCGTAGGCGACCATGCGCTCGAACGCCCTGCCGGCGGTGCGCACGCGCTCGACCGGGACGATCTCGTACTCGAGCGAGAGGATCGGCTTGATCCGCAGCGTGCCGCCGAGCCACGCCTGTGCCTTGCCGATGCGCCCGCCGCGCCGCAGGTAGGTGAGCGTGTCCAGGCAGAACCAGATCTTCAGCTTCTCGCGGGCCTCGCGCACGTGCGCGGCGACCTGCGCCTTGTCGGCGCCGGAGCGGGCGGCGGCCGCCGCGGCCAGCACGAGCAGCCCCTCGCCGCCGCAGGCCGTTTCGCCGTCGATCACCTCGACGCGGTCGCCGAGGCCGCGCTCGGCGAGCAGCGCGTGCGCCTGGCGGGCCGCCTCGCAGGTGCCGGAGATGCCGCCCGCGAGGTGGATCGAGACGACATCGTCGGCCTGACTCGATCAGCGGCTCCCAGACGGTCAGGAAGTCCCCGATCGAGGGCTGGGAGGTGGTCGGCAGTTCCGGGTCGGACGCCAGGCGCTTGTAGAAGTCGCCGAAGCCGTCCATGTCGAGCTCGCGCACGCGCTCGCCCTTCCAGCCCACGTAGAGGCTGACCTGGCCGATGCCGTGCTCGTCGGCGAGCGTCCTGGGCAGGTAGTGGGTGCTGTCGGTTGTGACCGCGACTGGAGCCATGCGGCTCCGGACGCTACACCAACGCCTGGGCGAGCTCGCCCGACTCGTACATCTCGGTGACGATGTCGCAGCCGCCGAGCAGCTCGCCGTCGACGAACAGCTGCGGGATCGTCGGCCACTGCGAGATCGCCGACAGCTCCTGGCGGATGCGCGGGTCGGGCAGGATGTCGACGGCCGCGAACGGCGTGTCGAGGTCCTGCAGCATCGCGACGGTGCGCGCCGAGAATCCGCACGCGGGCGCCTCGGGTGTGCCCTTCATGAACAGGATCACCTTGTGCTCGGCGATCGCCTCCGCTATCGCCTCGCGGATCGGGTTGGCGCCCTCCTCGGCGGCGCGGGGCGGCCGGCTGCTCGGCGGGCATCATCGGTACGGGGTCGAACTGGCTGCTGGACATTGGACGCTCCTGGCTATGGGAGGGACTGGGCCTTGGACGGGGTCTGGGTCTTCAGCGCGAGGGCGTGGATCGGGCCGCCGACCTCCGCTCCGAACACGTCGTACACGAGGCGGTGCTGCGCGAGCCGGCTGAGCCCCTCGAAGGCCTCGGCGGTCACGGTGGCGCTGAAATGGTCGCCTCCGCCCGTGTAGTCCTCGACCTCGGCGCGGGACCCGGGGATGGCGGCCTCGATACGCTGCTTTATGTCCTCTGCGGAGGGCACGCTGCACTCAGACTAGAGGATCGCGGAAGCTCTTCCGTGGCCCCGTCCGCGCGGCGCTATACTTTGGAAAGTCTTGGAGCCGCAAACAGGAGTTGAGCCGATGATCACGATCACCGATACGGGCGCCGAGAAGGTGCGTGAGTTTCTGGAGGCCCAGCAGGCCGACGTGAGCGTCGCGGGCCTGCGCGTCGGCGTGCGCGGCGGAGGCTGCTCCGGCTTCCAGTACCAGCTCGCCTTCGACGAGCAGCGCGACAGCGACATCGTCTTCGAGAGCCACGGCCTGAAGCTGCTGGTCGACAAGGAGAGCCTGCAGTTCGTCAGCGGCTCGACGATCGACTACGAGGAGAGCCTGCAGGGCGCCGGCTTCAAGGTCAACAACCCGAACGTCGTCGCGGCCTGTGGCTGCGGCAGCTCCTTCCGCGTGGCGGAGGAGGAGCAGGTCTCCGCCGTCTGATCGCCCGGCGCAGTACGCGCGCCGGGGGATGTCTGAGATGGAGCTGCAGGCCTGCCTGCGGCGATGGCTTGCGCCGTATGACCGGTCAGCGCCAGTATTCGCCTCCGGCCGAGGCCTGCGAGCGCCGTAACCTCCTGAAGCCGTAAAAGCTACGCATAGCTGGCTGTATGGCCAGCCAACAGAGGGATTTCCGTTAGAAGGCGCTTATGCCTTGACGGGTCTCTGATGGCTGTGCTACGGTCGCCTGCGACATGAGGTCGCGAGTCACGAGGGGGAGGGACTACCCGAGCTTCTGGCAACTGCCGGTTCACCCGCAAGGAGACCGAGCTGGAGGCGCTTCCACGTGCGTGCAGCATCAGTCGCGGTCCGACCTGCAGGAGGGTTCTGCCTAGCGGGCCGCAACCAATAGTCGACGGCTGTGTTGCAGCCGGCGGCAAACGGCCGGAGAATCGAAAACCCCGGATAGGGATTCTGGGATGCCGGTCGACTCTGACAATGAGGGATAAAGGAGCAGTTACATGAAGCGCATCAAGATCATGGGCCTCGCCCTTGTCGCCATCCTGGCGATGAGCGCTCTGGTCGCAGGCACCGCCTCAGCTAAAGAAAGCAAAAACCTGGTCCTGAAGGACTCGGCCGGCATCATTCCGGCAGGCACGACGTCAACGCTCGAAAGCACGAACCTCGTCACGGTCACGGCCGCCGGCAACCTGGAATGTGAACACGCCTACCTGCCGACCGTCCTGAGCGAACAACAACGCTCAACGAAAGTCCTCGGCACGTCGACCGAAGACCTAACTACGGCTCGTACCTGGGCATTGAAGGCGCCTGCAAAACGTCTTCGGCCGGTCCCGCCATCATCACGACGAGCGCGTTCCCGTGGAAGCTGAATTCGCAACAAAGCGGCAAAGGCGCCGAGACCGAGAAGGGCACGAAAAAGGTGACCTTCACCTCCACGTTCCTCGGTCTTGCTCCGCCGAACAAATGCACGTTCGAAGCTGCCAAGATCACCAGCACGTTCGCCGATCGGCAAAGAAGGCTCGCCGGTGCCGCTCGTGTTCACCACGACGAACCAGCTGTTCAAGCTGAACAAAAAAGCAGCCGGCACGGCAGCGATCTGCCCGCCCGAAGGTAAACTCAGCGGCGAATGGAACGTCACTGACGCCAACGGAGCGGTCCCGGTCGAATTCTAGTCCGACCGTATGTAGCGAAGCTCAGGTAGCGCTCTGAGCCTCAGGCCAAAGGGCCGGTCCGCGCTCGAGCGGGCCGGCCCTCGGTCTTTAACGGCGGGATTCACGGGCGGCCGAGGTTTGCATCCGGCCCCGCCCGCCTCTATGCTCACCGCTCGCGCGTCGCCAAGGCAGGCGGGGGTTAGCGAAGGGAGCCGGCGAGGGCAGAGGGGCAGGGGAGCTCATTCACGGGGACGCGCCGGCGAGAGCACGCCGGCGATCTCGGGCTCGCAGCTGCGCCCGGTCACGTGTGGAGCACATCTCGACCTCTGACCGAGCCCCCGCTGGACGCAGAGCCGGCACTTGCGCGGGCGCCGTGGCATCAAGACCACCACGAGGGATAGGGAGAGGGACATGAAGCGCATCAAGATGATGGGGACGAGCGTCATCGCCGTGCGGCGCTCAGCGGCCTGCTCGCGAGCAGCGCGTTCGCGGGAGCGATCGGGATCATCAAGGACCCCGCCGGAGTCGTTCCCGTCGGGAACGCTGATCACCGCAGAAAGCACGAACCTGACGACGGTCACCGCCGCGGGCAACCTGGAATGCGAACACAACGTGCTGCCGTCGGTGCTGAGCGTCAACAACGCGGCCAAGGACAAGTCGATCTCCAGCGAAGAGAAAGCATTCGGCGAACTACCTCGGCATCGAAGGCGCATGCAAAACGTCAGCCGCCGGCCCCGCGATGATCGAAACGAAAAACTTCCCGTGGCCGATCGAATTCACGACCAAAGGATTCGCGACCGTCAAGGGCAGCAAAAAGGTCGGCTTCACCTCGACCTTCCTCGGCCTCGCTCCTCCGAACAAATGCACGTTCGAAGCAGCGAAGATCGTGAGCACCTTCCCGGTCGGCGCGGCCGGCAGCCCGGCGACCGTCGTCTTCACGACGACCAACCAGGTGTTCAAGCTCAACAAAAAAGCGCCGGGCACCGCAGCGATCTGCCCGCCGGAAGGCAAACTCAGCGGCACGTGGAACGTGACCGACGCCAACGGCGCGATCACCGACGAACTGTAGGCCGAGGGAGCAGTCAGAACGACGGGCGGCGCGCCGCCCCGGAGCCGCCACTGTGCAGTCCCGGGGCCCGCGCCGCCAAGCGCCTGCTCGGCCCGTCGCCCGCCCGATCGGCGCGGCTGCGTGCGCCCGCACGTCGGCGGACACGACTGGCCGGCCAGCCAGTGGTTCGCCGCAGGGGCACCGCATCGATTGACTGGCGCCCGTGTTCGGATTCGTGTATATGCTGTCCGCCGGGGCAGCAGTTAGAGGGAGATCAGAGGGAACAATGGGAGCAGGGGACGAGCAGATGAGTTGGGGACGCCGGCGCATGCGCGCACGTGCGCGGAGCAGCCGCTCCGCCGCGCCGCCTCGATCAGGCTCGCGCGCCGCGCCCTCGTGCTCGTCTCCCTGACCCTCACGCTCGTCCTCGGCCTCGTCGCGAGCGCCGCTGCCGCGACCGCGACGCCGCGCTGGGAACTCATCTCCAACCACGGCCCGACCAACGTGCCGCGGACGCACGCCGTCGCGCAGCAGTGGACGATCACCGAGACCGGCACGCCGAACGTGGGGCGCTTCAAGATCGAAGTCGAAGTCGAAGGGCACAAAGCGGCCAGAAGACGAAATACCTCCCAGTTCGACGCGAGCGCCGCCGAAGTCCAGGCTGCGCTGCGGGAACTCGTCCGCGTCGGCAACAACGTGACCGTCACCGGCGGGCCCACCGAACCGCACCAGGCCGAATGGTCCTACGTGGTCTCGTTCGTCGGCGAACTCGAAGGCCTCAACCTCCCGACCGTTCGAAGTCGAATCGTTCGAAGCGACGCTCAAAGAAAGCAAAGAAGTGGAAGCTCAAAGGCGAAGAACCGGTCGAGCGGCGAACCCGAAGCCGAAGAAACGCTAAAAAGCCTCGCGCAACACGGTCATCTACCAGATCATCCCGACGAACCTCGGCGCCGCGCCGACGTCGGGCCTGATCACGGTGACCGACAAACTCCCTCCCGGGCTCGTCACCGAGGAAACGAAACACCCGCGAAGCCATCGGCGGCGCTTCTGGAAATGCACGCCCGAAGGCGAAGGCCACACGGAAGTCAAATGCACGAGCGAAAAGGTCGTGAACCCCGACTCCGAGGCGGAAACGATCTTCATCAAGGCCTACGCCGACCCGTCGCTGATCAAAGAAGGCGAAAACCTCGTCAACCAGGCGAGCATCACCGGCGGCGGCGCGCCCTCACCCAGCCGGCGCCGGAAGACCGGGCGCTGGTCAGCGAAACGCCCGCGCACGTTCGGGGTTCACAACTTCAAAGCCGCCTCGTTCGGGCCCGAAGGCGTGGAAGACACCATCGCCGGCGACCACCCTTACGCGGCGACGACGACCTTCTTCTTCAACACCGTCAACAAATACGCGCCGTGGGAACAGGAAGACGAAGTCCTCACGCCCGGCAACCTCAAGGACGCCGACGTGGTGCTCCCCGAAGGTTTCCTCGGCAACCCGGCCGGGCCGTTCATCAAAGGCGTTCCGCGCCCGCGCTGCTCACAGCCGGAATTCCTGCTCGGCGCCAAAGGCCAGCCCGGGGAACAGACGCACCTCGGCTGCCCCGCCAACGCCCAGGTCGGCACGGCCACGGTGTTCGTCAACTCGTTCAACGCGCGTCCCGTCGTGGTGCCCGTCTACAACCTCGCACCCCCCGGCGGCGTGCCTGCCGAGTTCGGCTTCCTGTTCCTGAACACGCCCGTGCGGCTCGACGCCCACCTGCGGCGGATCGACGGCAAATACCGCCTCACGGTCCTCTCGCCGGACATCAATCGAGGCGTTCAACATCAGCGGCCTGTCGCTGTCGCTCTGGGGCGTCCCAAAGGACCCGTCACACGACGCCGAACGCAACCAGAGCGTCGACCACGACGAAAAGAACGCGAAAAACACCGAAGAAGTGGCCGGAGAACCGGTCGAACGGCCGTTCCTCACGAACCCCGCGGACTGCCTCGCCCAGGCCAAGGAAGCGCCCGTCACGGTCCTGCACTACGACCAGTGGGAGCTCCCCGGCGCGAACAACGCCCAGGGCGAACCGCTTCTCGGCGCGGGCGAATCGACCTGGCACGAAGCGTCCGCCGAAGCCCACGCCGTCAAAGGCTGCGACAAACTCACGTTCACGCCCGCCGTGGAATCGGGGCCGCGTCCTGTCGGCGAAGGCGGCAGCACACAGGTCTCGGCACCCTCGGGCTACCAGTTCGGCCTTGAAATCCCGCAGATCGAAGAAGTCAACAAGCTCGGCACGCCGCAGCTCAAAGACACCGTCGTGACGCTGCCGCCGGGCGTGACGCTGTCGCCGTCCGCGTCGAACGGGCTCGCGGCCTGCAGCCCGGGGCAGATCGACCTCGAATCGACGGTCCGTGGCGCATGCCCCGACGCCGCGCAGGTCGGCGAAGTCAAGATCCACAGCGAACTGCTCGAAGAAGAACTCGACGGGCGCGTCTACATCGGCGAACCGGAATGCTCGCCGTGCGGCGAAAAGGACGACCTCGAAGGCAAGCTGTTCAAGCTCTACATCGAAGCCGAAGGGCCCGGATCGGGCACCCGCATCAAGCTCCCCGGCACGGCCATCGCGGGCACCCTCGCCACCCAGGAAGCAGGCGGCCTGAAGCTCGGCCAGGTCAAGAGCACGTTCGCGAACAACCCGCAGCTGCCGTTCACGAAGCTCAGCCTGGTCCTGAAGGGCGGCCCGCGCGCGACGCTCGCCAACCCGGCCACGTGCGGCCCGAGTCAGCACCGATCACGCTCCTCACGCTCGTGGAGCCTCGCCGGCAACCACGAAGGCACCGGGCAATTCCGGGACTCGAAACTGCGCCGATCAAATCCCCGCTACGACCGTCTCCTACGACGGCAAAGGCGGCAGCCTGCCCGGCGATCACTGCCGTTCGCGCCGACCTTCGCAGCCGGGACCGGAAAACCCGCAGGCGGGCGCCTACAGCCCCTTCGTGACGATCTTCAAGCGCACCGACGACCGCGAACAGACCTTCAAGGGAATCGTCGTCCACACGCCCCCCGGGCTGCTCGGGAAAATCAAGGGCGTCGACAAGTGCGAAGCATCGCCGGTCGCACTCGAAAAAGAAGAAGCACCAGTGTCCCGCCAACTCGCGCATCGCGACCGCCACGACTGCCGCGGGATCCGGCACCGCCCCGTTCGTCGTCTCCGGGCCCGTCTACCTGACCGGCGAAAGCTCGAGCGCCAAGCCCGGGAGCGAGGCGGAAGGTCCGTTCGGCCTTGACATCGTCGTGCCCGCGAAGGCGGGGCCGTTCAACCTCGGCACGGTCGTGGTCCACGCGATCATCCAGATCGACAAGAGCACCTCGGCGATCACGATCACGAGCGATCCGGTGCCGCAGAGCATCGACGGCGTCCCGTTCCGGGTCAAACAGATCGCGGTGCGCGTCGACCGGCCCGAATTCATGTTCAACCCGACCAACTGCGAAGCCGGAGCCGGCCACGAAGTCACGGCGTCGCTCACGGGCAACGCCCAGGGCCAGGCAGGCGAAACCGATGCATCGGCCAGCGCCTCCACGCCGCTCACGGCCACGGGATGCGCATCGCTGCCCGTTCAACCCGCACTTCACCGCCGAATCCGACGGCAAATTCTCGAAACACACCGGGGCGAGGCTGACGGTCAAGGTGACGGTCCAGCCCGGCGAAGCGAACATCCGCAAAGTCGAACTGCAGCTGCCCGAAGCGCTCCCGTCGCAGCTTGAAACGCTGCACAAAGCCTGCCCGGACTACGTCTTCGAAGCCAACCCGGCGACCTGCCCGCCAGGTTCGACCGTGGGCTCCGCGACGGCCGTCACGCCGCTGCTCAACTCACCGCTGAGCGGACCCGGCGATCCTGGTTTCGCACGCGAACCTCGCTTTCCCGGACCTGGTCTACCTGCTGCAGGGCGAAGGCGTCCACATCGAACTGGTCGGCAACACGAACATCGAACACGGCATCACCTACTCGAAATTCGAAACCGTGCCCGACGCTCCGATCAGCTCGTTCGAAACGACGATCCCGAGGGGCGAACACGCGCTGCTGACCGCCTACGGAAACCTCTGCGAAAAAGCACTGGTCGCTCCGACGACGATCACCTCGCAGAGCAACAAGGTCATCAAAGTGAACACGCCGCATCAGCGTCGCCGAATGCCCGCCGATCGTGAAGGTGATGAGCACCAAGGCGTCCGCGAAGCGCCTGCTCGTGACCGTCAACGTGACGAAGGCAGGGACGATCAAGATCTCCGGCCGCGGGATCAAGACCGTCATAAAGCGCGGCGTATCGGCCGGCGACGCACCAGATCCCGGTCCCGCTCAACGGCGGTCGGCCTGGCAGCGGCGCGCAAGCACAAGAGGCTGAGACTGCAGCGTCACGATCATCGGCCGGCAGGGAAACCGTCAGCACAACCACCACGGCCAAGGCGTGACGCGATGAGACGCTCGCTCAAGAACAACCTGACAGCCCGACTCGGCGTCGCATCGATCGCTCACCGGAGTCCTGCTCGCGTCGGCCGGCCCATCCGGCACGGCGCTGGCCGCCGAAGACTGCCCGAACAAAGCGGCCCGCGTGCAGCAGGGGGTCACCTCGCGGCTGCCCGAGTGCCGCGGCTACGAACTCGTCACGCCCGTCCAGAAGAACGGAGAGGAAGCATCCGTTCCGAAGTACACGACCGGGCTCGAAGTCCAGTACCAGGCGGCCGCGAAAGGCGCCTCGTCAGTCCTCACGATGACCGGCGGGATCGCCGGGAAGCGAATCGGCGGGCGAGTTCGTGCCGGGTGATCGCGAGCGGCACCACGCGCGGGCGTCCGTCTGGTCGAACCTCCCGCTTGCGCCGGAAACGCAAGTTTCGCGCCGATCGGTACCAGCGGCCCGCGCGACGGCGGCCGCTACGAGTACTACTCGCCGAGCCTGAAATGCGGGATCCTGGCCACCGCCCTGCCGCAGGCCAAGACACTCCGGCGAAACCGAACCGACCCGCTCGCGCCGGGCGAGACGGCGTCCGAAGAAATCAGCCAGCTCTACGTGTGGACGTCGCCTTCCTCCGGCGTTCCAGCCGAAGGCAACAGCGGCAGCTACCAGCTCGTGACGAGCACCCGCCCGCACGAACCGGGCAAAGGCAACCCGTACGGCGGCGGCAGGCGGCTACAGGGTCGCGGGAGCCGCCGAGGACTGCTCGCACATCCCATTCGACACCGGCGAACCCGGATATGAACTCCCGCTCAAACAGGGCAGCGGCGACGTTCGCGCCCCCCGAGCCCGATCTACGAATGGACCGCGGCAACCGGCCCGCGTGTCGCCTCGATCCTCCCCGACGGCAACACCGGCGATCAACCGTTGCCCCATTCGCCGCGGAGAAAAGACGTCCGACCTGAACTCTGTCTCCGCCGACGGCAGCAAGATCTTCTTCTCGGCCAACGCCGACAAAGCCGAAGGCATCGAAGCAAGCTGAAACCAAACAGGTCTATGCGCGCGTCAACGGCACCAGCACGGTGCACGATCTCCGCCACGGAAACGCCACGCCGGACAACGGCGCAAGGCTCCAGGCCGCATCCGTGGACGGCAACCGCGTGTTCTTCCTCGCCAACTACGGGCTGACCGCGCAGGCCAGCAAAGGCTCAGAAGCGCCGACCGCATGCACAGTGGCGGCCGAAGCCGTCCACGCCGGCCGGCCAGGGCTGCGACCTCTACGCGTACGAATTCGCGTCCAAAAAACTGACCGACCTGTCCGCGGACACCGGGGCCACCGGCGACACCAAGGGCGCGAACGTCGCGCGGCGTCGTCGGCTTCTCAAACGACGGCTCCTACGTGTACTTCTCGACCGGCGGCCAGCTGGTCGCCGGCGAAGGCAACTCGGGCGCCGTCAACGAAGCCAAAAAAGAAGCCAACGTCTACGCCTACCACGCAGGTCACGTCTCCTACGTGACGACGATCAGGGAAGTCGAGGCGGGCGGCGGCAGGCCCTCACGATCGTCCGAAGAACGATCGACGACGTCGCGAGCCCCAGGCACGGCCTGACCTTCCTCGTCGCGCGCGTATCACCCGGACGGCAAACACGCGCTGATCGCGTCCTACGCGAAACTGACCTCCTACAACAACATCGACAAAAAAACCGGCAAACCGGACCCCGAGCTCTACGAGTACAGCTACACCGAAGGCGCCGGGCTCCGTGACCTGCGTCTCCTGCGACCCGACCGGCAAACAGCCCGTCACAGCGCTCGCAGAAAACGGCCAGCCGTTCAGCCCGCTCGGGCCCTTCATCGAGGTCCGCGGCAGCAGCGACGTACACCGCAACCTGCTCAACGACGGCCGCGTCTTCTTCGACAGCTACGACCCGCTCGTGACCGCGGAACCGGCCGTCACCGAAATGGTGCACCCATACGAGTTGCGTCCGAACGGCGTCAACGGCTGCTCGACCCCCGCCGGCTGTGTGAGCCTCCTTGACTCCGGGACGGAGCAGTTCCCGACCTACTTCGAGGGCGCCAGCGAAAACGGCGAAAACGTCTTCATCAGCACGCCCGCAGACGCTCGCGCCGCAGGACGAAGACCATGGCGTGCGCGACATCTACGACGTCCGCGAAGGCGGCGGCCTCTACAAAGCCGCTGACGCCCGAAGGCTGCAGCATCACGCTGGACAACTGCCAGGGCGCCGGGACCCAGTTCACCGAAGCGCCGATCGGCAGCAACTCGAGCACCAGCAACCAGCCGCCGCTGACGCTGATCACCCCCCAGCCTCCGACTCCACCGCATCCGGGCCCGTGCAGATCACCGGGCACTCCGGCAACCACAAGACCCTCACGCTGGTCATCTCGGTGCCCGCCGCGGGCACGGTCACCGTCGCGGGCTCCGGCATCGCCTCGGTGCGCACGTCGTGCCGGCCACGCCGGCACCTACAAACTGACCGTCCGCCTCACCGCCAAGACGAAGGCAGCGCTGCGCAAACACAGGCGAGTCAAACTCTCGGTGCGCGTGACGTTCACGCCGGCCTCGGGCGCGAGCTCGAGCGCCGCGCTGACCGCCCGCCTCAGATAGCCAGCCCCCGAGGCGACGGACGGGGCGGGGGAGATGGCCGTGAGCAGGCAGGACCATGCACCGGATACGCATGCGGGCCCGGCAGGCGGCCCGCATCGCTCGGCGCGCCGCCCTGCTCGCAGCCCTCGCGGCGCTCGCATGCGCCGCGGGCGCACAGGCCGCGAGTCCCCGCTGGGAACTGCTCTCAACGCACGCGCCCACCGTGATCCCGCGGACCGCGCCGCAACCGCAGCAGTGGACGCTCACCGCGGCCGGGAACGAGGGCCGCTTCCTCCTGAAGGTCGAAGTCGGCGAAAAGACGGCGCAGACGAAGGCGCTCCCCTATGACGCGAGCGCGGTCCAGATCCAGGCCGCGCTCCAAGCGCTGAAACCGATCGGCAAGAACGTCGCGGTGAGCGGCGGCCCCGTCATGCCCGGCGAAAAGAGCTGGGCATATCGCGTCAGCTTCGTCGGTGCGCTCGCAGGCCACAACCTCGAACTGGAAGCCGAAACTCTCGAACCGACAGCGAAGGAAGCCAAAGAAGCCGAAGCCCGCGGCGAAGAACCCGAAGAAGCCGAAGCCGAAGCCGAAGAACTCTACGAAGCCACGCGCAACACGGTCGTCTACCAGCTCGCGCCCGAGAACATCGGCGGCGCGCCGACGAGCGGCACGACGACCGTCACGGACAAGCTGCCTGCAGGGCTGGTGACCGCGGAAAGCGCCCAGGTGGAAGGCGGCTGGAGCTGCCTCCCCGCCGGCGAAGGACACACCGAAGTCACGTGCACCTCCACCCAGGTCGTGAGCCCGAGTGCTCCCGCGCCGACGATCTCGATCGTCGCGTACGCAGACCCGAACCTGATCAAAGACGGCGAACAGCTCGCTGAGCACCGCCACGATCTCAGGCGGAGGTGCAGCGACCGCCGAAGTGCAGGACAGCGCGCTCGTCGGAGAGACCCCGGCGCCGTTCGGCGTGCACGACTTCAAAGCCGCCGCGCTCAACTCCGAAGGCGAACTCGACACCAGGGCGGGTGAGCATCCCTACTCCGCGAGCACGACGTTCTTCTTCAACACCGTCAAGGAGTTCGCGCCGTGGGAACAGCAGTGGCAGTTCGTGACGTCCGGAAACGTGAAGGACACCGACGTCGTCCTGCCCGAAGGATTCCTCGGCAACCCCGCCGGAGGGCGCGCGCGCTGCGCTCAGCCGCAGTTCCTGCTCGGCGCGAAGGGCGGCCCGGCCGAAGGCGTGCTCGGATGCCCAGCCGAGACACAGGTCGGGGTGGTCCAGGTGTTCACCGCGGGTGCGGCGAGAAGCCCGGTCGTGACCCCCGTCTACAACCTGAACCCGCCGGCGGGCGTGCCCGCGGAGTTCGGGTTCACGTTCGACAACACCCCCGTTCGACTCGACGCGCACGTGCGGCGGATCGACGGCGTCTACCGGGTCACGGTCCTGTCGCCCGACATCAACGCGTACCTGAACATCTACGGCATCTCGCTGACGCTGTGGGGCGTCCCCGCCGACTCGTCGCACGATCCCGAACGGCGCTTCAGCGAAGAACACAAACAGAGCGGCGCGGAAAGCAAGGAAACGCCCCACCGGCCGTTCCTGACCAATCCCGTCGACTGCCTCAAACAGGCGCAGGAACATCCGGTCACCGTCCTGCGCTATGACCAGTGGGAAAGCCCGGGTGCCAGCAACAGCGAGGGCGAACCGCTGCTCAGCGGCGGCGAACCGGGCTGGCACGAGCTCAGCTCCCAGCCGCTGCCCCCCGTCACCGGATGCGGCGAACTGTCCTTCAACCCCCACGTCGCGTTCGGGCCGCTGCCCCCAGCGCAGGGCGGCAGCTCCCGCGCCTCGGCCCCATCCGGGTACCGCTTCGCGCTCGAACTGCCCCAGAGCGAAGAAGTCGGCACGCTCGCCACGCCGCAGCTGAAGGACACCACCGTGACCCTGGCGCCCGGCGTCACGCTGTCGCCGTCCGCGGCCAACGGCCTGCAGGCGTGCAGCGCCTCCCAGATCGACCTCGCCGACACGACGCCCGGCGCCGTGCCCCGAAGCCGCCCAGGTCGGAGAGGTCCACATCAAGAGCGCGCTGCTCGATGAAGAACTCGCCGGCCGCGTCTACATCGGCGAACCGGACTGCTCTCCCTGCAGCGAACAGGACGACCTCCAGGGCAGGCTGTTCCACCTGTACATCGAAGCCGAAGCGCCCCAGGCCGGCGTGCGCATCAAGCTTCCCGGAACCGCGATCGCGGGCACGCCCGCCACCCAAGCCGAAGGGCGGCCTGAAGGTCGGGCAGCTGCAGACCACGTTCACCGAGAACCCCCAGTTCCCGCTCACGACGCTCACGCTTCGACCTCAAGGGCGGGCCCCGCGCGCCGCTCGCCAACCCGCCGCAGTGCGCGGCCAATCCGTCGACCGAACTGCTGAGCACCGAAACGACGCTGACGCCGTGGAGCATCGGCGGCGCGGTGGAAGGCTCGCCGGTCGCCGGCGGCGCAACTGTGCAGGCCCCCTCGCAGTTCGAAATCTCCTGGGACGGGGCGGGAGCCCCATGCCCTGAAGGCCTCCCGTTCGCCCCGAGCTTCGCGGCGGGCCCCGAAAGCCTTGCGGCGGGCGCCCACAGCCCGCTCATCGTCGACTTCAGGCGCACCGATGACCGCGAACAGACGCTCAGCGCCGATCACCGTCAAACTCGCCGCGGGACTGGTCGGCGCGATCGCGGGCGTCGGCAGGTGCGAAGCCGGCGCCGCGGCGCTCGAACGGGGCGTGCAAGCCGTGCCCGGAGAGCTCGCGCATCGGCACGGCGACCACGGCCGTCGGGGCCGGGAGCTCCCCGTTCGTCGTGACAGGGCCCGTGTATCTCACCGGCGCTGGCGAAACCGCGGGCCACGTCACGGGCCCGTTCGGGCTCGACGTCGTCGTTCCGGCGAAGGCCGGGCCGTTCAACCTCGGGATCGTCGTCGTCCACGCCGTCATCAACATCGACAGGAGCACGACGGCGGTCAGCATCACCAGCGATCCGCTGCCGCAGAGCATCGACGGGGTGCCGCTGCGGATCAAAGAGGTCCAGGTTCGCGCGGACCGACAGAACTTCATGTCCAACCCGACCAACTGCGAAGCGGGCCCGCAGCACGAAATCGCGGCGACCCTCACCGGCCAGCCCCAGAAGGACGGAGAAGCGGGCCGCGGCAGCACGCCCGGCGGTCCCGGTCACCGCCACCGGCTGCGCGGCGCTGGCGTTCAACACCGTCGTTCACCGCATCCTCGAACGCCCACGCGAGCAAACGCACCGGCGCGAGCCTGACCGTGAAGGTCTCCCAGCGCGCGGGCGAAGCGCACATCCGGCGGGTCGAACTGCAGCTTCCCGAAGCGCTCCCCTCCCAGCTCGAAACGCTTCACAAAGCCTGCCCGGACACGCAGTTCAACTGTCGACCCCGCCGGGTGCCCGCAAGCGTCGTTCGTCGGCACGGCGACCGTGCATACGCCGCTCCTGGGCGCGCCGCTGACGGGTCCCGCGATCCTCGTCTCGCACGCGAACCGCTCGTTCCCCGATCTCGTGTACCTGCTGCAGGGGGAAGGCGTCCACATCGAACTCGTCGGCCACACCAACATCGAACACGGCATCACCTACTCGAACTTCGAAACCGTGCCCGACGCGCCGATCAGCTCGTTCGAAACGACCCTGCCGACCGGGCCGCACGCGCTGCTGACCGCATACGGGAACCTCTGCCAGCAGGCCGCTGTTCGCGCCGACCACGATCACCTCGCAGGCCAACAGCCAGATGACCCAGAGGACGCCGGTCATCGGTCGCCGGATGCCCGCCGACGGTCACGATCACATCCACCAGGGCGCTCGCGGACCGGCTGCTGGTGACGGTCAGGACCTCGCAGGCCGCAGCGGTCACGATCTCCGGCCCCGGGCTCGCGAGAACGCACCCGCCGCGGTCTCGCCGCGGGCACGCACCGCATCGCGGTCCGGCTGACCGCGGCGGGCCGCGCAGCCGCGCGTGCGCACCGCAGGATCACGCGTGCGCGCGCTCGTCACCGCCGCCGGGCAATCGGGCAGCACAACGGTGAAAGCGAGGGCGTAGGCGATGAGCACCTCCCACGCATCCCGGCTGAGGCCATGGCTTGCTGGGCGTCGCCGGCGCGGCGTCGCTGCTCGCGTGCGCGCTCTCGCCCGCGGGCGCGCTGGCGGCAGGCTGCCCCAACGAACCGATCCGCGAACAGCAGCACGTGACGGCGCTGCTGCCGGACTGCCGAGCCTACGAGATGGTCACGCCGGTGAACAAGAACGACCAGGAAGCGACGGTCCCGTTCTACACGACGGCGGATGAAGTTCCCTTCCAGGCCTCCGCGCGCGGTCCCGGCTCGACCTTCACCATGACCGGCGGCTTCCCGGGGAGCGAATCAACCGCGCAGTTCGCCGTCGGGATCGGCACCGGCGGGGCGCCCGGCTCGCCGTGGTCTGACCTCGCGCTCTCGCCGGAAACGCGGTTCGGGCGCCTCGGCACCGAAGGGACCCGCCACTCCGGAGACTTCCTGCACTACTCGCCGACGCTCTCGTGCGGCGTCGAGACGACCGCTCTCCCGCAGGCGAAAAACCACGGCGAAGAAACGCCCGAAATCGCTCCCGGGGAACTGCCGAGCGACGAAGTGCAGCGCCTGTACATGTGGAAGGCGCCCGCCGGTGTGCCGCCCTCGGAATCGCGCGCGGCACCTACACCCTCATCACCAGCGCCAGGCCGCGCGAACCGGGCGGTCCCTACTCCGGCGGAGGCTGGCAGGTCGACGGCGCCTCCGAAGACTGCACGCACGTCGCCTTCGAAACGGGCGAACACGGCTACGAACTTCCGCTGACGCCGGGCAGCAAGCAATACGCGCCGCCCGGCTCGCTCTACGAATGGAGCCCCGCGACCGGCCCGCGCGTGGCGTCGCTGCTCCCCGACGGCATCCCCGCGGCGTCCGTGCTCGCCCTCGAAAGCGGGCAGAAAGGGTCCGACCTGAACCTGATGTCCGCCGACGGCTCGCGCCTGCTTCTTCACCGCCATCGCGGACGAATCCGCGGCCGCCGGGGAAGCGGGAGCACCGCAGGTCTTCATGAGGGTCAACGGCGACGCAGACGATCCAGATCTCCGCGTCGGACACCGCCACACCGGACAGGGGCTCAAGGTTCCAGGCCGCCTCCAGGTAGACGGCTCGAGGGTGTTCTTCACCGCCAACTACGGACTCACGCAGCAGACCAGCTCCGGGCCGGCCGCACCGACGTCCTGCCTGCAGAGCACCCCCGCCGGCCAGGGCTGCGACCTCTACGAATATGAAGTCGCGTCAGGCAAGCTCACGGATCTCTCGGTCGACACGGGCGCGAGCGGAGACACGAGCGGCGCGGACGTCCGCGGCGTCGTCGGGATCTCGCGCGACGGCTCATACGTCTACTTCTCGACGGGCGGGCAGCTGATCGCCGGCGAAGGCAACACCGGCGCCGTCAACGAAGCCCAGCACGACGCCAACGTCTACGCCTACCACGCCGGCCACCTCTCCTACGTCGCCACGATCACCGAAGCGGAGGCCGGCGGGCAATCCAACCTCCCGGAAAAGTCGATGGACGCCCTCTCGCCCGCGATCGGATCGGGCCTCTCAAACCTCGTCGCGCGCGTGTCCCCGAACGGCCGCTACCTGCTGCTCGGATCCAAGAACCAGCTGACCTCCTACAACAACCTCGACGCGAACGCCGGCGAACCCGACCCCGAGATCTACGAGTACTCCTACACCGAAGGGCCGCCGTCACTCTCGTGCGCGTCGTGCGACCCTTCCGGCAAACGCCCGTCCGCTACGCCGCGCAGCCGTTCAGCCCGCTCGGCCCCTATCGAGCCGGTCCGGGACGGGAGCATCCCGTAAAACCTGCTCGACGACGGCCGCGTCTTCTTCGACAGCTACACCCCGCTCGTCGTCCCAGCAACCCGCCACCACCGCGACGGTGCACGTGTATGAGTGGCGGCCCGACGCGGTCGCCGGCTGCGCCGACCTCGATCGGGCTGCGTCAGCCTGCTCGACCCCGGCACCAGCCCGTTCGCCAGCTACTTCGAGGGCGCCAGCGAAGACGGCGAAAACGTGTACATGGCGAGCTCGGACTCGCTCGCGCCGCAGGACGTCGACCACGGGCTGCGCGACCTGTATGACGTCAGGACCGGCGGCGGGATCCCGGCAAGCCGCTCCAGCGCCGCGGTGCAGCCTTGAAAAGGACACCTGCCAGGGCCAAGGCGAGCAGTTCCCGCGCTCCCCGATCGCGCAGAGCTCGACGAGCGAGCAACCAGCCGCCGCTCACGCTCCTGACGGCCGCGGCCCTCCGTCGCGGGACCGGTCAGGATCACCGGCCACTCGCTGCAGGGGCGGGGTGCTGACGCTGCTGATCTCGCTGCCGGGCCCCGGGACGCTCGCCGTATCCGGTTCGCGGAGTCCTCGCATCCCGCCGCTCGGAGGCGCGCGCCGGGACCTACAGGCTCGACGTCGCCCTGAACGCCAGGACCCGGGCGGCGCTGCGCCGGCACGCGCGGGTGAGGGTCTCGGTGCGCGTGAGGTTCACGCCCTCCTCGGGCCCGCGCTCGAGCGCGGCTCTGACGGCGACCCTCAGATAGCCGGTTCGTTCTCCAGCGAGCGCCACAGGTAGCGGCACGCCAGCGTGCGCTGCGGGCGCCACGGCTCGGCGATGCCCTCCATCACGTCCGCCTCCGGGGAGGCCGTCGAGGCCGTAGGCGAGCTTCGATCGCCTTGCGGATCCCGAGGTCGCCGACGGGCAGCACATCCCGGCGCCGCAGGTGGAACATCAGGAACATGTGGGCCGTCCATATGCCGATGCCCTTCACCGCGACGAGCTCGGCCGTGACCTGCTCGTCGGAGAGCTCACCCATGCGGTCGAGCTCCAGTTCGCCGGAGAGGGCGTGCTCGGCGAGGGAGCGCAGGTAGGAGACCTTCGCGCGCGAGAGGCCCGCGGCCGCGCGGAGCTCTTCCGGGTCGTCCGCGAGGATCTCCTCGCGGCGTCGGCGGGCGCCCGCCGAAGCGGGTGGTCAGGCGGGCGTAGATCGACGCGGCGGCCTTCACCGAGAGCTGCTGGCCCGTTATTGCGCGCACGAGCGCGCCGTAGTGGTCGCTGAGATCCGGGCGCCCCGCGCGAGAGGCATCGAGCGGCCCGACACGGTCGATGATCCCCGCCATCACGGGGTCGCTGGCCCGTAGATGCTCGATCGCGCGCGTCGGGGTGCCAACGGCTCAGGCCGCGTCCGGCACGGGCGCGGGGATGGCTCGGCGATCGCTCACGCGGCCGATTATCCCACGGCGCAGATATCTCCCCGGCCGGAGGGATACAGTGGTGGGCGTGCGAATCGCGCTTCTGTCGCCGTATTCGTGGACCTATCCGGGTGGGGTGACGCGCCACATCGAGGCGCTCGCCGGTGAGCTGGGCCGCGCGGGCCACGAGACGCGGATACTCGCGCCGTTCGACCCTGACGATGAGCTCTCGCGGCGGATGCACCGCGGCGCCCGGCCTCAGCAGCGGGCCGTGCCCGGACGGCTTCCTCTCGCTCGGGCCGCACGATCGGCATCCCCGCCAACGGGGCGGTGTCCAACATGGCGCTGAACCCGGCCGCCGTGCGCGCGATGCGAGAGGAGCTCAGCTCGGGCGCCTATGACGTGCTCCACATCCACGAGCCGGTCGTGCCGCTGCTCGGGTGGGACTCCCTGCGCAGCTCGGGCGAGCTTCCCCTCGTCGGCACATTCCACACCTACTCGGAGAACGCGCTGACGAACGGGATCGCCGCCGTTCCGCTCGGTGGCCGGCTGCGGATGAACCGCCTGCACCACCGCATCGCTGTCTCGCAGGCGGCGGCATGGACGGCGCAGGCGCTTCTACGGCGGCCGCTACACGATCATCCCGAACGGCGTGCGCCTTCCCGAGCCCGCTGCGCCGTCCCGGCGCCCCGGCAGGCCGAGAGCGGCCCGCTGAGGATCCTGTTCATCGGGCAGGCCGTCGAGCGCAAGGGCCTGCCGGTGCTCCTGCGGGCATTCGAGGCTCTCCGCGACCAGGTCCCGGCGACGCTGACCCTCGTCGGCGCCGGCGCGGGCGAGATCGACCACATGATGCTCGACGGCCGCGGCGTGCACGCCCTCGGCAAGGTCTCCGAGGAGCGCAAGCTCGCCGAGCTCGGCGCGGGCGGACGTCGTCTGCGCGCCGTCGCTGGGAGGCGAGAGCTTCGGCATGGTCCTCACCGAGGCCTTCGCGGCCGGCGCCCCCGTCGTCGCCTCCGACATCCCCGGCTACCGCGACGTGCTCGACGGACGGCGTCCAGGGCAGGCTGGTCCCCGCCGGCGACGCGCTCGCGCTCGCCGAGGCGCTGAGGGCGATGGCGCTCGACGCGCCCGCGCGCGAGCGGATGGCCCGCGCAGCCGCGCGGAGCGCCGAGCGCTACGCCTGGCCGAAGGTTGCCGGCGAGGTCCTCGCCTGCTACGAGCGGGCGATCGCGGTGCCCTGCCCTCAGACGAGGGGAGGGGCGCTCGCCGTCCGCCTCGGCGTGCAGCCGTCGGACATGCTTCCGAGGATCCCGGCCGAGCGCCTGCCCAGCATGCGTGTCGCGAGCGACAGCCGCGAGGTCGGCCGGGGCCGGGCGCAGGGGCTCGTGCGCCGCGGAGCGGTCGTGATCGCATGCCTGATGGCGGCGATCCTCGCATCGATCGCTCTGAGGAAGATCGGAGTGGCGGCGGTCGCCACGAGCCTCGTGTCCTCCCAGCCCGGGCTCGTCGTCGCGGCGGTCGGGGTGATGTGCGCCTCGATGTTCGCGCGCGCGATCGCGTGGCACGCGATCCTCGTCTGCGCACCCACGTGGCGCACGGCGCGACGACGGGACGCGATGCAGGGAACGTTCATCGGCGTGCTGATGTCCTCGACGCTCCCGGCGCGCCTGGGGGAGCCCTCGCGAGCCCTGATCGTCGCGCGCCGGCTCGGCCGCGCCCGAGAGACGCTGCCCGTGGTGCTTGGGACGATGGTCTCCCAGACGATCCTGAACCTGATCGCGCTGGCGGGCCTCGGCGCCATCATGTTCTCCAGCGTCAACGTCCTTGACGGGCATCACGGCGCGCTGATCCTCGCCGCGCTCGCGCCCCCGGCGGCGCTCGCCGCGGTCCTGCTGGCGCCGGCCCTGCTGCCCCGCGTGTTCGCGGGCCACTCGCAGCGGATGGAGGCGGTGCTGCTGGGCCTGCGCCACACGCTCGCTCGCGTGCGCGACGGCCTTCGTGTCTTCCGCCACCCCCGCCAGGCTCTCGCTGCCACCGCCCTGCAGCTGGGCGCCTGGGCGCTGCAGCTCGCGAGCTGCTGGCTGCTGCTGATGGCCTTCGGCCTGCAGTCCCAGGCGGGCCTCGCCGGCGCCGCCGCCGTCCTGTTCGCCGTCAACGTGACGGCCGTGCTGCCCGCAACCCCGGCAAACGTCGGCGTCTTCCAGGCAGCGTGCGCGGCGGTGCTCGTGGGCGCCTACCACGTGTCCGCGCCCGAGGCGATCGCCTACGGCATCGTCCTGCAGGCGGTCGAGGTCGCCACCGCCCTGATCATGGGCATGCCCGCGCTCGTCGGCGAGGGCCTGTCCTGGCGCGATGTCCGCCTTCGCACGATGCACGCGGCGCCCGTGCAGCTGGGCCCGCTGCCCGAGGACGCACTCGCGGGCCCTGGTGGGCTCCGCCGTCGAGGGCTAGGAGCGCCACGCGGCAGGGACAGCGCCCGCGGCGGTGAATGGCTCTGAATGAGCGACGCCTGGGTCTACATGCTCCGCTGCGCCGACGGGTCCCTCTACACCGGATGGAGCAGCGACCTCGAGCGGCGCCTGGCACGCCACAGCGCAGGGACGGCGAGCCGATACACGGCGAGCCGGCTGCCGGTCGACCTGGCGATGGCGCTGCCGATGCCCGACCGCAGCTCCGCGATGCGGGAGGAGGCCCGCATCAAGCGTCTCTCCCGCGCTGAGAAGCTGGCCCTGATCGGCTGCCTGGATGCGCCGCGCGCGCCGGGCGAAATGAAGGGGCGGGGGGGTGCGGGCCCCGGTTGAGGCATGATGGGGGTATGGCGACACGACCCCCGGGACGCAGCGTGAAGATCGGAGAGGACGAGCGGACCGGATGGTCCTCGGACCGGCCACGCCGTGACGGGGCCCCGCCGAGGCCCGCAGACCTCACCGTCCACTGCCGCGTGCTCACGCCCGCGGACCGGCTCCGCTACTCGCCCGGCAGCCTCGTGATCGTCGTCTCCGCAACTCGCGGCCGAGCGCGACGCCTTCCTGGACCGCCTGATCGAGGACCGCGCCTCGCTGCTCTCGCTCGGCAAGGTGCGCGCCCTGCTCGCCGGCAGGGTCGCCGAGGAGGAGATCCCCGCGCGCGCACAGGAGCTTCTCACGGCCGCCGTCTCAAAGCGCCTTGACAACCGCGAGACCGTCGTGCTCGCGGTGGACGGGCTGCTGCCGGATGAGCGCGAGCCGTTCGTGCGGATGGCCGCCGCGCTGCGCAGGCCGCGGCATCTGATCATGTTGGAGGCACCTCGCGACCAGGTCGACGAGGAGGACCACGCCGCGGTCAACGAGCTGCGGCGCGCTCTCGATGCCGGTGAGCTCGGCAACGAGGGTTTTCAGACGGCGCTGCGCCTCGGCGGCGGCACCGCCATCGAGGTGAAGCGGATCCTCTTCCGCCCGCCTCCGCGCGAAGAGAACTGACGGTTTCTGGGCGTTTGCCCAGAAACGCTGGCGTCCTTCAAGTTCGCGCCCATCTCATCCGATAGGCGGTCCATGGGGAACACAGCGTCACGGGCGCTGCGGGTCAGGTGTGTGCGCCAGGACCGCAATTCCGCGCGCCGGGGGGTCGCGCGCCGCGCGCCCCTGCTCGACACGCGGCTCGTCCGCGCCGAGCTCGCGCGCGTGCGCGCCGACAGCCACCTCGCTCGCGGTACCCATAGTGTCGAACATCTCGCTCGCGCGGGCCTCGGGAGCGGATCCTGATGCGGCGCCGCAGGGACGCCGGCTCCGATGAGCTGCCCTGGGGTGCTCGATCCGCACCGGTCTCAAGCCTGTCGCCCCGCTCCACCCGGCAACGGGCGGCTGTTCGGCCGCGTCGGCGCGCAGAACGCATGGTCCGTCTACCTCGCCGCGATGGCCGTGCTCACGAGCGGCTACCTGCTCGCGCATCTCTCGAGCGGCCCGGGCTGGCTCGGCAGCGGCCTGATCTTCGACCTGATCGGCGGCGCGACCGTCGCAGCGCTGATCATCGGCGCATGGCAGAACCCGCCCGGGGCACGCCGGCTGCCGTGGTATCTGCTCGCCGCCGGGCAGGCCCTGTTCGTGACCAGCGACGTGATCGCGCACAACTACGAACGGCTCGTCGGCGGCCCGCTGCCGTTCCCGTCGATCGCGGACCCCTTCCACCTCGCCTTCTACCCGTTCCTGATCGCGGGGATGGTGCTGCTCGTCCACAACCGCCACGAGCACCGAGACCGCGCGGCGAACGTGGACGCGATGATCGTCACGCTCGCGCTCGCGACGCTGATCTGGGTCTATCTGATGGCCCCCTATGTCGACCACTCGAGCCTGTCGCTGCTGCGCCGCGCGACGTCGATGGCGTATCCGATCATGGACATCCTCGTGCTCGGGGTCGTGGCGCGGGTAGCCGCCGGCAGCCACCGCCGCGAGCCTGCCTTCCTGTTCCTGCTCTCCGGGGTCGTCGTGCTGCTGCTGAGCGACGTGATCTACGGGTCCAAGCTGCTCGGAGGCGGCTTCCAGACCGGCGGTATGCCCGACACCGGCTGGGCCGTCTACTACGCGCTCATCGGGACAGCCGCGCTGCACCCCTCGATGCGCCAGCTCTCCGAGCCCGGGCCGCCCGCGGACGTGCGGCTCACCCGCGCCCGCCTCGCGCTGCTGACGTGCGCGAGCCTGACCGCGCCGCTGGTCATCGTCGTGCGGGAAGCACTCCACGAGAAGCTCGACCTGTTCGCGCTGATCGCCGCGTCCACGCTGATGTTCGGCCTCGTGCTGCTGAGGATGGCCGGGATCGTCCGCAGCAACGAGGAGGCGACCCGCCGCGAGGCCGCGCTGCGCCTCGCCGGAGAGGCGCTGGTCGGGGCCGGCACCCTCCAGGAGATCTACGCAGCGGCGCTCCATGCCGCCCGCTCCGTCGTCGAGGAGGAGCGCGTCAGCGCCTGCATCTACGAGACAGACGCCGCCTCCGGCGAGCTGCGCTCCGTCGGGTCCACGAACCCGGACGGCCCGGCGGTCCCGACGCTCCGTCTCGCCGACCTGCCCGCCCGCATGCGCAGCCCGCTCGCGCGCGGGCGCGTAGTCAGCATCGAGGAGGGCGGCCACGTGCTGTCGTTCGCGCCGCTGTTCGCCGAGGAGACGCTCACGGGCGCGCTGGCTGTGCGGGCGCCCCGGCTGCTCGGCCGCGCCGCCCAGGAAAGCCTTGAGATGCTCGCCAGCGAGGTCGCGCTCGCGCTCCAGACCGTCACGCTCGCCGAGGAGAGCCACAACCAGCGCGCCGAGGCGCGGCTCGGTTCCCTGATCCGCAACTCCTCGGACGTGATCTGCATCGTGGATCCCGACGGGACGCTCCAGTTCGCGAGCCCGTCGATCGAGACGACGTTCGGCTACACACCCGAGGAGGTGGTCGGGCGGGCGGTGTCGGAATTCGTCCACGGCGACGACGCAGCGCGCGTCAACGCGATGCTCACAGCAGCCGCCGCGGCACCCGCGGGGCAGCCCGTCACCGCCGAGTTCAGGGGTCGGCACTCGAGCGAGGGCTGGCGCGAGGTGGAGGTGCTCGCGACGAACCTGCTCGGCGAGGAGTCGATCGAGGGGATCGTGCTCAACGTCCGCGATATCAGCGAGCGCAAGGCGTTCCAGGCCGAACTCGAGCACCAGGCGTTCCACGACACGCTCACCGGCCTGCCGAACCGCGCGCTGTTCCGCAACCGCGTCGAGCACGCCCTCGTCTCCCAGCGCCGCGGCAAGCTGCCCGTGGCCGTCCTGTTCCTGGACATCGACGACTTCAAGAACATCAACGACAGCCTCGGCCACGCCGCCGGGCGATCAGGTGCTGCGCGAGGTCGGTCGGCGCCTGCAGGACCGCATGCGGCCGATCGACACCGCCGCACGGCTCGGCGGCGACGAGTTCGCGATCATGATCAACGAGGCCGAGAGCGAGCTGCAGTCGATCGAGATCGCCCAGCGCGTGATGGAGACGCTCTCGGAAACGCTGCGGCTCGAGGATCGCGACATCACGCTCGCGAGCAGCGTCGGGATTGCATTCAGCGACCAGACGATGATCTCCGGCCAGGACGCGGAGGAGCTGCTGCGCAACGCCGACGCGGCGATGTACATGGCCAAGGAGCGGGGCAAGGGCCAGTACCAGGTCTTCCAGCCCGAGATGCACGCGAAGGCGCTAGCTCGCCTGGAGCTGAAGGCAGACCTTCAGCGCGCCCTGGACGAGGGAGAGTTCACGCTCCGCTACCAGCCGATCATGGACCTCGCGCGCGGCGACATGGCCGGCATGGAGGCCCTGATGCGCTGGGAGCACCCCGTGCGCGGCACGATCCAGCCGCTGGATTTCGTGACGCTGCTCGAGGACACCGGCCTGATCGTGCCCGTCGGCCGCCACATCCTGTGGGAGGCGTGTGCGTGGGCCGCCGAGATGCAGCAGGCGATACCCCGCGACCCGCCGCTGTCGATGGCCGTCAACGTATCCGCCTGCCAGCTTCAGCGCCCCGAGTTCATCGAGGAGGTACGGGCCGCGGTTCACAGCAGCGGGATCGTGCCCAGCAGCCTCACGCTGGAGCTCACCGAGAGCGTGATGATGCAGGACATGGAGGTCAGCCTGATGCGCCTGAACGCGCTGCGCGACCTCGGCGTGAAACTCGCGATCGACGACTTCGGGACCGGCTACTCGTCACTGAACTACATCCGCACGCTGCCCGTGGACATCCTGAAGATCGACCGCTCATTCCTGGCGGACCCCAACCCCGAGGTCGAGGAGCTGACCGGCGCGATCATCCAGCTCGCGAGGATCTTCAACCTGAAGGCCGTCGCGGAGGGCGTTGAAAGCCCCGGGCAGGTCACGCGCCTGCAGGACATCGCCTGCGAGTTCGGCCAGGGCTTTCACTTCGCCAAGCCGCTCTATGGAGCGGAGATCATGGCGATGGCCGAAGGGGACACGGCGCGCACGGCCGCGGTACGGCCCTCACCCCCGGCGTGAGCGGCTGATCAGGCGGCGGGGCCGCCGACGGGCTCCGCCTCGTCCTCGAGCGGGTCCTGCGGCTCGCTGTCGTCGAGGTCGGCGAACAGCGACGGGTCCCTGCTGGAGCCGAGGATCAGATCATCCGGCGAGGACTCGGCCGGCAGGCGCCCCTGGCGCGTGCCGAAGTAGATCGCCTGCGGGTGGTGCGCGACCATCGCCAGCGTCGACTGCTCGGGGTCCGGCGCGTAGCCGTCGGTGATCCTCATGCCGATCTGCGCGAGGTCGAGCAGCTCCTGGACCTTCAGGTGCTCGCTCTGCTCGGGGACCGCGGGGTAGCCCCAGGAGTAGCGCCGGCCCTGCGTGGCGGGAATGCCGAGCATGCCGCGCACCTCGTGGTGAAGCCACTCCGCCAGGCCCTCGGCGGTCTGCACGCCGAGGCCGTGCACGAAGAGCTGTTCGGCGAATTCGCCTTCGGACTCAAGGCGCGCCATCAGCTCAGTCACCTCGCCGCCGACGGTGACGGCCTGCACGGCGATCACGTCCAGTTCCTCCGGCGGCTTGCCGTCGACCGCGGGGCGGTAGAAGTCCGCCAGGCAGATCCGCTCGCCTGCCGGCTGGCGGGGGCACACGAAGCGCGTCAGCTCGCTCTTGCGGTCCTCGGGGTCCAGGACGACGATCTCGTTGCCGAGCGAGTAGCACGGGAAGAACCCCAGCAGCGCCCGCGGGTGCAGGTAGTCCTGCTCGGCCCACATGCGCTCAAGCCGCGGGCGGAAGTCCTCGCGCAGCAGCGTCTGCCACGCGTCGCCTTTGACCCCTCGCCCGCCCCAGTGGAGCTTGAAGAGCACGTGGGTGTCGAGGTGGCGGTAGAGGTGATCGAGGTCCACGTCGATCTCCCGCACGCCCCAGAACGGGGGCTCGGGGACCGGCGCGTCGGTGCGCGCCCCCGAGCGCACCGAATCGTCGGTCAGGTCGACCTCCGGAGCGGGCTCATCGCCCTTCTCACGGAAGACCCTGACGCCCTCGCGGAGCTCTCCCAGAAGCTTCTCGTGCTCGCCCTCGTCGATCAGGCGGTCCATCACGGCAAGGCCCTCGAAGGCGTCCTTGCAGTAGAAGACGCCGGGCTCGTACATGTCCTGGGAGTCGCGGCCGCCGGGATACAGGGCGCGGTAGCCGAATGCGCGGTTGATCGCGGCGCCGCCGATCAGCACCGGGTAGTCGAGGCCCTTCGCCTGGAGCTCGGCGATGCACGCGGGCATCTGCTTGGAGGTCGAGACGAGCAGGGCGGACAGCCCGATCGCTGTCGCCTTGTGCTCCTGCGCGGCGTCCACGATCGTCTGGATCGGCACCTGCTTGCCGAGGTCGACGACGGTGTAGCCGTTGTTGGTGAGGATCGTGTTCACGAGCGACTTGCCGATGTCGTGCACGTCCCCGAACACGGTCGCGAGCACGACGGTTCCCTTCGTGTAGCCCTCGACCTTGTCCAGGTAGAGCTCCAGGCGCGAGACGGCGCGCTTCATGACCTCGGCGGACTGCAGCACGAACGGGAGGATCAGTTCGCCGGCGCCGAACTTGTCACCGACCTCTTTCATCGCGGGGAGCAGGACCTCGTTGAGGGTCGGGACGGCGCCGATCTTCTCGACGCTGAGGTCGATCCAGTCCTCCACTCCCTCCTTGCGCCTGCGCAGGATGTGGAAGTGCAGCGCCTCCTCGGGCTCCATGCCCTCGGTCGGGTCGGCCGTGCCCTGCTCGGACTCCTCCTCGCCCTTGGACTCGAAGTGCCCGATGAAACGCTCGAGCGCGTCCTCGCGGCGGTTGAAGACGAGGTCATCGGCGAGCTCGCGCTCCTCGCCTGAGATCTCGCTGTAGGGGGTGATGTGGTTCGGATTGACCATCGCGAGGTCAAGGCCGGCCTGCACGCAGTGGTGCAGGAACACCGAGTTCAGGACCGCGCGGGCGCCCGGTGAGACGCCGAAGGAGACGTTCGAGACGCCGAGCGAGGTCTTCACGCCCGGGATCTGCTCCTTGATCGCGCGGATGCCCGCGATCGTCTCGACCGCGGACGGGCGCCACTCCTCATCGCCTGTGGTGAGCGTGAACGTCAGGCAGTCGAAGATCAGCAGCTGCGGGTCCATCCCGTGCTCCTCGCAGCACAGGTCACGGATCCGCTTGGCGATCTCGACCTTGCGCTCGGCAGTCTTCGCCATCCCGACCTCGTCGATCGTCAGCGCGATCAGGGCGGCGCCGTGCGCGAGCGCGACCGGCACGACGCGGTCGAGCTTGTCGCGGCCCGCCTCGAGGTTCACCGAGTTGACGATCGCCCGGCCCGGGATCTGCTCGAGCGCCCGTTCGATCACCTCCGGCTCGGTCGAGTCGATCTGGATCGGCGAGGGCTGCGTGAGCGAGACCTTCTTCGCGACCAGCCGCATCTGTTCGTCCTCGTCGACGCGCTCGGTCAGCGCGACGCACAGGTCGAGAACGTGAGCGCCGCCCTGGACCTGGTCCTCGGCGATCTGCACGAGGCCGTCGTAGTCGTCGGCGAGCAGCATCTCCTTCGCCTTGCGCGAGCCCTGCGAGTTCACGCGCTCCCCGACGAGCGTGGGGGCCGGGTCCTGCACGAGCGGCGTGGCGGCGATCATCGAGGACAGGTGGGGCTGGCGCGGGGCCGGGCGCGGGCCGACGGGGCGGCCGCCGACGCGCTCGACGATCGCGGCGATGTGCTCCGGGGTCGTCCCGCAGCAGCCGCCGACGATGCCGACGCCGTAGCGCTCGACGAACTCCTTCAGCGCCTCCGCTAGCGGGACGGGCTTCTCGGGGAAGATCGTCTCGCCGTCCGGGCCCTGCAGCGGAAGCCCAGCGTTCGGGATGCACGCGACGGGGACCGGGGCTGCTCTCGCCGAGGAAGCGGATCGCGTCGCGCATGTCCTCCGGCCCCGTCGAGCAGTTCAGGCCGATCACGTCGACGCCGAGCGCCTCGAGCGTGGTCAGGACCGCCGAGATGTCGGTCCCGAGCAGCATCTTGCCGCCGTTCGGCAGCAGCGATACGGAGGTGTGGATCGGGAGCACGCGGCCCTTCTCGCTGAACGCCTGGCGGGCGCCGAAGACCGCCGCCTTGACCTCGAGGATGTCCTGCGCCGTCTCGATGATCAGCAGGTCTGCGCCGCCCTCGATCAGGCCCGAGGCCTGCTCGGCGAACACGGTGACGAGCTCGCCGAAGCGGATGTCCCCGAGCCCCGGCTCCTCCGACGCCGGAAGGTAGCCGGTGGGACCGATCGATCCGGCCACGAAGCGGCTCTCGCCGGCCGCCCTGCGCGCGATCTGCGCCGCTTTGACGTTGATCTCCATCGTGTGGTCGGCCAGGCCCCACTCCTCGAGCTTGATCCGCGAGCCCTGGAAGGTGTCGGTCTCCACGACCTCGGCTCCCGCTTCGAGCATCGAGGTGTGGACGCCCTCGATCACGTCGGGGCGGTTCAGGACGAGCGCCTCGTGGCACTTGCCGGGCAGGCCGCCGTAGTCCTCGCTCGTCAGCTCGAACTGCTCGAGGGTCGCGCCCATGCCGCCGTCGTAGACGACGACCCGGCTCCGGATCGCTTCCAGGTAGTCACGCATTCATGTGAGCCTAACAACGAGGACGTCGATCGCTGGCACAGGGCGCTCCGCGGGCGGGCGATGCGCAGCGTCCAGCCGCCCGTGGACGGCGGCTGCCCTCTTGGGACGACACGCGTGTAGTCCTGATGTGACGCGCCGATAGATCAAGCGTCCAGATCGGCACACAGCCCCCCGCAGGTGTGCAGACTGCGCCGCGGGGTTGGCAGGGTGCGGGCCGCTCAGTGATGGGGGCGACCCGCCGAATGACCCGAGGCGAGGCCTGGACGGGCCGATTCGCCTCGGGCCTGCCTCCCTGCAGGGCGACGGCAGGCCCAATCGCGAACGTGCAAACAAACAAGAAACCCAGGGGGATACAGATGACGCCCGAACCGGCTCTGGAGGACTTCGCCACAGGGGAGGTGCTCGCCCACGCAACCGCCGGCGCCTCCCAGGCAAAGGACACGCAGATCGCCGCAGCGGGCCGATCGGTCGCCGCCGTCGTCGGACTCGGATACGTGGGGCTGCCGACCGCGATCGCCCTCGGTGTCGCCGGCGCGAAGATCATCGGCATCGACACCAGCTCGCGGCGCCTGGCGGAGATCGGCGCCGGCGAGGCGGAGCTGCTCGCGGACGAACGGGACGCGCTGCAGGGCCAGCTCGCCGAGGGAGATTTCGTGCTCACCGACCGCGTCGAGGCGCTCGACGCCGCCGACCTGGTCCTGATCTGCGTGCCGACGCCGATCGACGGCCGCCGCCGCCCGGACCCCCGCGTGCTGCGCGGCGCCTGCGAGTCGGTGGTGCGCCACGCGCGCGCCGGCCAGACGCTGGTGCTGACCTCGACCACGTACGTCGGCACGACCCGCGAGCTGCTCGTCGAGCCGCTCGGCGAGCGGGGACTGATCGTCGGCGAGGACGTGTTCGTCGCGTTCGCCCCCGAGCGGATCGACCCCGGGGTCGCCGGGCACGAGCAGCTCTCGACCCCGCGCGTGATCGGCGCGGTCACCGAGACGTGCTTCAGGCAACGCCTCCGCGCTTCTGCGCCACACCTGCCTTGAGCTGCACCGGGTTTCCTCGCCCGAGGCAGCGGAGATGGTCAAGCTCCAGGAGAACACCTTCCGCGCCGTCAACATCGCGCTCGCCTTCGAGATGGCCGAAGCGTGCCGCTCGCATGGCCTTGACCCCGTCGAGGTCACCGAGGGCGCCGCCACGAAGCCCTTCGGCTTCATGGCCCACTTCCCCTCGGCGGGCGTCGGCGGCCACTGCATCGGCGTGGACCCGCACTACCTGCTTCACCCGCTGCGCGAGCAGGGCCGGCCCGCACGGGTCGCCGAGGAGGCGATGCGCAAGGTCGCGGGCCGCCCCCGCCACGTCGTATGCCGCGCCCACGAAGAGCTCGTGCTCGCCGGCTCGCGGCTGCGCGGATCGCGGGTGCTGGTCGTCGGGGTCTCCTACAAGCCGGGCGTGGCGGATTGCCGGCAGGCGCCGGCGCTGGAGATCATCAGCGCGGCTGCAGGACGAAGGAGCGAGCGTCGACTTCCACGACCCGCACGTGCCCGAGGTCGTGATCGACGGGGTCGCGATGAGCTCGGTGGACCCCGACCCGCGCCGCGATGCGTCCGGCTTCGGGCCCGGAGGACTACGACCTGGCGATCGTCGTGACGGTCCACCCGGCGCACGACTACGGCTGGCTCGCGCGCTGCCCGGCGGTCCTCGACTGCACCTACCGGACCCCCGGCGGCCGCCGGCGGCTGGTGCCCTGACGGATGCTTCTGCGCCGCTCACTGAAGGCTGCTCGCCGCGGTCTACCTGATCGTCCTGATCGTCGCTGTGATGGCGTACAAGGTCGAGTTCCTGGACCTGCTGTTCTCCAACACCTTCTTCGGCATCTACAGCGTCGGCGTCGCGAGCTACATCCTCAGCCGCTTCGCGCTTAGCCTGTTCTACCGCTCCTGCAAGGACGCCGGCATCGAGCCGCCGATCGCGATCGTGATGCCCGGCTTCAACGAGGAGGACGCGATCGCCGACTCGCTGCGCTCGCTGCTCGCGCTGTCATACCCGCCGGAGAAGCTCGAGCTGATCGCCGTCAACGACGGGTCCACCGACGGCACCCTCGCTGAGATGCGGCGCGTCGCCGCCGAGTCCGCACGGGAGGGTGAGGGTGATCGACTTCCCCGAGAACCGCGGCAAGCGCGCCGCGATGGCGGCCGGAATCCGCGCCAGCGAGGCGGAGGTGATCGTGTTCGTCGACTCCGACTCCGTCGTCGAGCCTGACGCGCTGCGCAGGCTGGTGCAGCCGCTCGCCGACCGCAGGGTCGGCGCGGTCTGCGGCCACGCCGACGTGCAGAACCTCAGCGAGAGCTGGCTCACGCGGATGCAGGCGGTACGGTACTTCGTCGCGTTCCGCGTCGTGAAGGCCGCCGAGTCGGTGTTCAACACCGTCACCTGCTGCTCGGGCTGCTTCTCGGCCTACCGGCGCGAGGCGATCCTGCCGCGGATGGAGTGGTGGGAGAGCCAGACGGTTCCTCGGCGTCGAGTCGACGTTCGGCGACGACCGCTCGCTGACGAACTGCGTGCTGCGCGACTGGCGGATCGTCTACGAGCGACGCGCCGTCTCGCACACGATCGTCCCGAGCACCTTCCGCGCGTTCGTCACCCAGCAGACGCGGTGGAAGCGCTCCTGGACGCGCGAGTCGCTGCTGGTGGCGCGCGTTCATCTGGCGCAAGCACCCGGTCGCCGCCTTCTTCACGTACCTGAGCATCGTGCTGCCGCTGATCGCGCCGGTCGCCGCGATCCACGCGCTCGTGTGGGGGCCGATCATGCACGGCGGCACGCTGCCCCTGATCTACCTCGCCGGCATCTACTCGCTGGCGATGGTCTACTCGCTCTACTACGTGATCTTTCAGGACGAGTACAGCCTGGTGTGGGTCTACGGGGTGCTGTTCGTCTTCTTCTACCTGGCGATCATGCTGTGGCAGACCTACTACGCGATCGCCACCTGCCGGACCGCATCCTGGGGCACGCGGCCCGCGACCGCCGGCATGGCGCCGCAGGGGAGCACGGGATGATCGCCGCACGCCGCCGCGGCGCCGCCGCCGCGCCGCGCGCTCGCAGCGTGCGCGCCGGACGCTCGCGATCCTCGTTCTCCCCGCGTCGATCCTGCCGCTGCTGGTGCTCGGGCCCGCGATGCTGCGCGCACCCGAGGGCCTCGTGCGCCGGGCGGCGGCCCCGCCGAGGCACGCCGCTGTGAGGAGCCACGCGCGTCCGCGGCTGCGCCCGCGGGCACGCGCGAACCAGTTCGCATACCCGCTGATCGCCCGCCGCCACCGCCGCGCTCGCGGGCGACACTCGCTGCCGCGGCGCCCCGGGCCGCAGCTGGGGTGCGCCGATGAGGATCGCCGCGCAGCGTCGCGGCCGTGCTGCTCGCCGTCGCTCGGGCTCGCCGCGCTGCCCGCCGGCTCCAGCGCGGCGCAATGCGGCGGCAGGGCGCCGAGCTCGCTGCACCTCGCACGCCTCGCGGGCCCGAGCGCAAGGCTCAGCTGGCGCGACGCGCGCCGCGGGCGCCGTCTACCGCGTGATGCGGGCCGGCAGGGTCGTCGGCCAGACCAGCTCGAGCTCGATCGTGATGCGAGTCACCCCGGGGCGCGTGACGATGTTCGCGGTGCAGGCGATCTGGCCGGGGTCCGTGTGCAGCGCGGCTCTGCGCATCAGGGTCGCGTTCCGGGTGCCGGGCCGGCCCGCGCGCCTGAGGATCATCCGCATGACCCCGACCGGGGTCGTGATCGCATGGCGCCGCGCCGGCAGGGGTGACGCGCCGCTCGCGGGCTACCGCGTCGAGCGCGACGGAGCCGTCGTCGGGCAGACGCGCCACGTCCGCATCTCGGTCCGGCTCGGCGGCGGCCGCGCGCACGTCGTCGCGGTGATGGCGGTGGACACTCGCGGCCACACGGGCCGCGCCAGGGCGATCGTCGTCCCGGCTCGCTGCCGGGATGCTCGCCGACGGCGCCCCGCCGAGCACGCCCACCGGGCTCGGCGCCTCGGAAATCAGCTCCATCGGCGCGACCGTCTCCTGGCTCGCGAGCGCCCCCGGCGGCTCCGCCGTCGCCGGCTACCGGGTCTACCGCGACGGCCAGCTCGTGGGCCAGACGCCGCTGAGCAGCATGCGGCTCGGCAAACTGACGTTCCCGCACACCTACCAGGTCGCGGTGGCCGCCGTGGACCGCGCGGGCCGCGAAAGCGCACGCACGGCGCCGCTAGCGCTCAGCACCTCGCACATCCCGCCGCAGGGCCCGGCGCTGCTGTCCGCGCTGCAGGTGACCGACACCTCGGCGACGCTCGCCTGGCAGGCCGGCAGCGCGAACGAAGCCGTGATCGTCGGCTATGAGCTGTTCAGGGACGGCCAGCTGATGGGCATATACAAGGGTCAGCAGGCGACGGTTGCGCTCGCCTCGGCCAGGGAATACGAGTTCGTCGTGCGGGCGCTGGACTCCGACGGCTACCTGAGCGCACCCTCGCCGGCCCTGAGGGTGGTGACCACGCACACGCCGCCGCCCGCCCCGACCGAACTGGCGGCGAGCCAGCTCACGAGCTCCTCGGTCGTGCTGACGTGGTCGCCGAGCACGGCAGTGAGCGGGAACATCGTCGGCTACCGGGTCTTCCGCAACGAAGTCCCGCTCGGCCAGGTGACTGGGCCGTCGATGACCGTCAAGGGCCTTGCACCCTCGACCGAATACAGCTTCACCGTCACCGCCGTGGACTCGGCCGGCGCGATCAGCCCGCCGACGGCGCCGATCACGGTCCAGACCGCGGCGCCCGCCCCGAGCAACGGCAGCGTGCAGGCCTATCTGCTGGCCTCGGTGGACCAGAGCTTCGCCGACCTGCAGGCCCACTACCAGCAGATCGGCGTGCTGTACCCGACCTACTACAACTGCGGCGCCGGGGGAGAAGTCGACGGGCGCGGACGATCCGCTGGTGACGCGGTGGGCGCAGGCCCGCAAGATCGCCGTGATGCCGCGCATCAACTGCCAGAACGCCGCGTGGGAGAACCAGATCCTCGTGGAACCCGCGGCGCAGCAGCGGATGATCAGCCAGCTCGCGGCGCTGAGCGCCACCTACGGCTACAGCGGCGTGCAGATCGACTTCGAGGGTGCGCCGCCGGCCGAGCGCGCCGCGTTCACGGTGTTCATCACCGCGCTGGCGGCACGCCTTCACTCACAGGGCGAGAAGCTCTCGACGGTCGTCACGGCCAAGTACTACAACGTGCCCTCCGGGCGGGCGGCGATGTATGACGACGCGGCGCTGTCGGTGCCCTCGGACTACGTCTTCGTGCTCGACTGGGGGCTTCACTGGACGACCTCCGGGCCCGGCTCGATCGACGAACTGTCGTGGTTCAAACGAGTCGCCGAATACACCGCGACGATGCCGAACCGCAGCAAGTTCATCCTCGGCATGCCGATGTACGGGATCGACTGGCCCAACGGCGGCGGGCCCGGCAACTCCGGCACGCCGATGGAGTACGCGCAGATCGCCGCGCTCTCGAGCTCGCTCGGGATCACGCCCGAATGGGAAGCGACGGCGCAGAGCCCGCACTTCTCCTACGTCGATGAAGCCGGCGTCGCCCACCAGGTCTGGTACGTCGACCAGCAGTCGCTGGCGCAGCGCGCGGCGGTCGCGAGCTCGCTGGGGCTGGGCGTCGGCCTGTGGCGGCTCGGCAACGAGGACCAGAGCGTCTGGGAACTGCCGCAGCTCGGCGCGTGAGGGGCGATGATCCCGATCGTGAGACGAGGCCTTCTGTGCGTGCTCGCAGCGCTCGCCGTGACGGCGGCGCTCGCGCCCGCCGCGGGAGCGCGCGTGCAGGCGTTCCTGCTCACGAGCTCACCCGACTCGCTGCGGGACCTGAGGGCGCACGCCGGCTCGATAGGCGTTCTCTACCCGACCTACTTCGACTGCTCGGTCCCGAGCGGGCGGATCACCGGGCAGGACTCGCCGATCGTCACCGCCTACGCCCGCTCGAAGCGCATACCGCTGATGCCGCGCGTGAACTGCCAGGACGGCGCCACCGTCCACAGGATCCTGACGACCCCGGGCCTGCGCGCCGTGACCCTCGCGCACCTGGTCGCGATCGCGAGGACGCAGCGGCTACCGCGGCCTGTGCATCGACTTCGAGAACGACGGCGCCGCCGACCGCTCCGCGCTCAGCTCGTTCGTCGTCGGATCTCGCGCGCCGGCTTCACTCCCGCCGCCTGCGCCTGACGGTCGTCATCGACGGCGTCGTCGCGGGATAACCCGGCGATATCGACGGGCTTCTACGACCCGGCCGCGATCGGCGCCGCAGCGGACTCGGTGTTCGTGCTCGCGTGGGGCACCCACTGGGCCGGATCGGGCCCGGGGCCGATCTCCTCGCTCGCCTACGTGGACGGCGTCGTTGCGTACACCCGCTCGCTCCCGAGCTGGCCGCGCTTCACGATCGGGGCGCCGATGTACGGCCTGGACTGGACGACCGGCTCGCCGACCTCGATGCCCGCGCATGCCCTTCAGTACTCGGCGGTGCTGTCGCTGATCCAGTCCGTCGGCGCCACGCCGCAGCGCGACCCGGAATCCAAGGAGATGACGTTCACCTACACCGACCTCGCGGGCGCGCAGCACCGCGTCTGGTACATGGACGCGCGCTCGGTGCTCTACATCCTGCGCTCGGCCCGCGCGCGCGGCCTCGCGGTCGGCCTGTGGCGGCTGGGCAGGGAGGACCAGTCGCTCTGGTCCTCGGTTCCCGCGCTCGGCTGAAGCGGGCGCTCAGGGCGCCTCGGAGGCGGCGGACATCCGCCGCCTGAGCAGCTCGACGGCTACGAGAACAGCAAACGCCGAGCCCGCCGCCAGCGGCCCACCGGCCGCCCAGAGCAGCCCCGCGCCCACGGCCGCGAGCACGATCCGCAGCACCCTCGCGATCCCCTGCATACGCGGAGCATAGGCGGGCCGGCCGAGCGTCGCCGCCCGCTCGCGGGCGCAAGGCTCTGCTTGCAGGGCAGGCGGCCAGCCACCGCAGCTGGCCGCCAGCCCTGCGGGCTACTTGATGAAGAGCATCTCCGAGTACTTCGGGAGCGGCCACAGGTTGTCGGCGACGATCTTCTCCAGGCGGTCTGCGACATCCCGCACATCTTCCATCGCGGGGATCACCGTGTCGCGGATGTAGAGCGCGTGCTTCTGCGGCGAGGAGTCGTCCTGGTTCTCCTCCAGGTTCGCGTCCTCGAGCTTGAGGATCGCGTAGTGCAGCTCCTTGACAACGGGCTCGACCTCGCCGATGAGCTCCTCGAGCCCGCTCGCCTTCATCTCGTTCAGGTGGCGCACGGCCGCCGGCAGCACCATCGTGCGGGCGATCGAGCATGCCGTCTCGGACTCGATGTTGATGATCGTCGAGTACTGCTCGGTGTACACCTCATAGCGGGACTCGAGCTCGCGCTTTGAGAGCACTTTGTATTTCTTGAACGCTGCGACCGTCTGTTTGTCGACGAGCCACGGCAGCGCGTCCGGTGTCGTGCGCAGGTTCAGCAGGCCGCGCTTCTCGGCCTCCTTGTGCCACTCCTCCGAGTACCCGTCCCCATCGAAGACGATCTGCTTGTTGGCCGCCCAGGCGTCCTTGACGACGCTGGCGACGGCCTTCTCGAGCGTCGCGCCGGACTTTTTCAGGGCCGTCTCGAGCTTGGCCGACAGCTCGTCGATCGATTCGGCGACGATCGTGTTCAGGACTGTGTTCGGGAACGCCGGCGACGAGTTGGATCCCAGCGCCCTGAACTCGAACTTGTTGCCGGTGAACGCGAACGGGCTGGTGCGGTTGCGGTCCCCGCCGTGCAGCGGCAGCGCCGGCAGCACCGGGGTGCCGAGGCCCAGGAACGAGCCGGGCTTGGAGGCCTGGGTCTTGCCGGCCTCGATCGCTCGCGAAGATCTTCTCGAGCTCGGCGCCGAGGAAGATCGAGATGATCGCCGGCGGCGCCTCGTTCGCGCCGAGGCGGTGATCCTGGCCCGCGCTCGCGATCGACGCGCGCAGGAGCGCCTGGTGCTTGTTGACGGCCTGGATCACGGCCGTCGTGAAGAACAGGAACATCAGGTTCTCCGCCGGGCTGTCGCCCGGCTCGAGCAGGTTCAGGCCGGTGTCGGTGCCCATCGACCAGTTGTTGTGCTTGCCGGAGCCGTTGACTCCGGCGAACGGCTTCTCGTGCAGCAGGCAGATCAGGCCGTAGCGGCGGGCCGTCTTCTGCAGCACCTGCATCGTGATCATCTGGTGGTCGGAGCCGACGTTCGAGTTCTCGAAGATCGGGGCGACCTCGTACTGGTTCGGCGCGACCTCGTTGTGGCGTGTCTTGATCGGCACGCCGAGCTTTGCGAGCTCGAGCTCGACATCGAGCATGTAGGCCAGCACGCGCTCGGGGATCGAGCCGAAGTAGTGGTCGTCGAGCTCGTGGCCCTTGGGTGGCTTCGCACCGAACAGCGTGCGGCCGGTGGTGATCAGGTCGGGGCGCTCGAAGTAGTACTGCTCGTCGATCAGGAAGTACTCCTGCTCACAGCCGGTCGTCGTGAACACGCGATCCGCGTCCTCGACGCCGAGCAGATCGAGCGCGCGCACCGCGGCGCCCGAAAGCGCGTCCATCGAGCGCAGCAGCGGGATCTTCTGGTCCAGCGCCTCGCCCGTCCACGAGGTGAACGCGGTCGGGATGCAGAGCAGCGCGCCGTTCGGGTTCTCCAGGATGAAGGCGGGGCTCGTCGGGTCCCATGCGGTGTAGCCGCGTGCCTCGAAGGTCGCGCGGATGCCGCCGGTCGGGAACGAGGACGCGTCGGGCTCACCCTGGATCAGCTCCTTGCCGGAGAACTCGGCGAGTGCGGTTCCATCGCCCTGGGGCGAGTAGAAGGAGTCGTGCTTCTCGGCCGTCAGGTTGGTGAGCGGCTGAAACCAGTGCGTGTAGTGCGTCGCCCCCCGCTCCATCGCCCATTCCTTCATCGCCTGCGCAACGGCGTCGGCGAGGGTCGTGTCGAGCGCCTCGCCGCGCGCGAGCGTGCGCGCGAGGGCCTTGTAGACGTGCTTGGGGAGGCGGCTGCGCTGGACCGCCGGCGAGAACACGTTCGCCCCGAACACCTGGTTGTCGGCGAGGGTCAGGTCGACCGAGCCGAGCGCGGCTCCGTTGGCGGTCCACTGGGCGGCGGTGACGTTCTGCTGGCGGGTCCTTGACATGAGCGGGGTCTATTCCTCCTGAAGAAGGGTGGGTGCCTGTTCTGCGCGGGCGCAGTGCGGAAGCCAATCGTAGTGCGAAGCTCCTCCGTCCGGATCACCGGTTGGCGAAAGCTGCAGATCGATCTTTCGACATCGGGCCAAATGCCCGCCGCGGGGCCGTCAGGGGGTCTGCGGGGCGGGTCCGGGCACGACCTTGCCGGTGCTCGGATCGACATGCGTCGGGGGCGGTTCCGTGCCGATGTGCACGAGGAACGCGCCCTTGACGGGGCCGCCCACGACCGGGCGAACCGCCTTCGCGTTGCCGGCCAGCCCCGCGGCGACCACGTAGCGCACGACCTGCAGGCCGGTCTTGACGGGCACCACGTGCCAGGTGAAGACGTGCACGGCGCCGGGGGCGAGCGGCCCGAGTGCCCAGGTGTGCACGTATGCCGTGACGGCGCCGCCGGGCTGTGAGACTTCCTGTGTTTCCACGGGAGGGTTCGCGATCGGGCCGGGGCCCTGTTCGATCACCCAGGTGGGCCTGTTCGGGTCCGCGAGGTTCGGATAGCTGGAGGTGTATTCGAAGGAGTTGACCGTGATCGCCACGTTCGGCGCCGTGCTCGTGCCGACGTTGCGGACGGCGAGCGTGAGGTTCGCGGGCCGCGAGACGGCCTGCGCGAGCGGGAACGAGGCGTGCAGGACGCGGATCGGGAAGTTGCCCGTCGGTTCGCCCTTGTTCTGCGGCGAACCGCCGCCGCATCCGGCTACGAGCAGCGCGAGGGGGGCGCCGAGCGAGATCGCGAGGACCCTCGGGGCCCGCGAGAGCGTGCCGCGAGCGCGGCCAAGCCCCAGAACTGCTCTCCGGCTCCCCCTCACGATCGGGCCACGATACCAGCGGGCCTGCCTGCCGGAGCGGCGGGTCCGCCGCCCTGCTGCCGCGGGCTCCCTCTAGGGCGGCGCCCCCCGGGGTTTGCATCGCGTAGAGTTCGCTAGGCGTTTGACCGCAACCTCGAGGAGGGGTTTGTAGAGATGGTTCGCAGCGTCGCCGAGCGGGCATACATTCCCGCTAGGAATCTGCTGGAGGAAATCGGGGACATGATGATCCTCACCGGCAGGACGATCGTCTCTGCCCTGAGGCCCCCGTACCCGTACGGCGGGGAGTTCGTCTCGCAGTTCCTGTTCGCGCTGCGGCTCTGCTGGTTCCCGCTGCTGATCTCCACGGTGTGCATCTGCTACGCCGCGCCGGGGCTTCAGGCGGCGAACTTCCTGACGATCTTCGGGGCGCTCGACCGCCTCGGCGGCTTCTTCGTCCTCGGCGCGGTCCGCGAGATCGGCCCGAGCGTGACCGCGATCGTCGTCGCGGGCGTCGCCGGTACCGCGATCACCGCCGACCTCGGCGCACGCAAGGTCCGCGAGGAGCTCGACGCCCTGCAGGTGCTCGGCGTCGACCCCGTCAAGAACCTCGTCGTCCCGCGCTTCCTGGCGCTGATGGTCGTGACCGGCCTGTTCGACATCTACGCGCTGCTGTTCGGGATCTTCGGCGGCATCATCGCCGAGCTCGTGAACAACCAGCCGCTCGGGCCGTTCTGGAGCACGCTGTTCGCGAACGCATCCACGACCGACCTGTGGGGCTCGGTGCTGAAGACCACCATCTACGGCGCGATCATCGCGATCGTCTGCTGCTACAAGGGCATGAGCGCATCCGGCGGCGCCGAGGGCGTCGGCCGCGCGGTCAACGAGGCCGTCGTGCTCGCCTTCACCGCGATCTTCTCCTTCGACTACGTGTTCACGCAGACGCTGCTGGCCACCCACCCGTCGATCCTGGTGATCAAGTGAACGAACTGTTCGCGATGCCGCGCGAATGGCTCGCGGCGACCGGCGAGATCGGGCGCTTCACCGGCAACATCGTCGCCGACGTATACGGCCTGCGCGTCTTCAAGTTCTTCGGCGAGTCGCTGCGCCAGGCCGGCGTCCTGATCGTCGGCTCGACGGCGATCATCTGGACGCTGATGTTCATCCTCGGCCTGCAGTGCGGGATCGAGGGTGCCTACTTCACGGCCGCCCAGGGGGCACCCGCCTACTCCGGCGTGTTCACCGCGTGGTGCGACCTGCGCGAGATCACCCCCTACGCGTTCGGCTACATGATGGCCGCGAAGGTCGGGACCGGGATCGTCGCCGAGCTCGGCGCGATGCGGATCTCGGACGAGATCGACGCGCTCGAGGTGATGGGCATCAACTCCGTCACGTTCCTCTGCGCGACGCGCATGCTGGCCGCCTGGCTGGTGCTGCCGTTCATGTACCTCGCGGGGATCGGGGCGGCGTTCCTCGCCTCCTACATCGCGGTGGTGCAGCAGATCGGATACGTGTCCTCGGGCGGGTATTTCCTGATCTTCTGGCAGTTCCAGAACCCACCGGATTTCTTATACAGCCTGATCAAGGCCATGTTCATGGCCACCGCGATCGTGCTCGTCGCCTGTTACTACGGCTACAACGCGAGCGGGGGACCGGTCGGCGTGGGCCGGGCGACGGCGAAGTCGATGGTGCTGAACCTGGTGCTCGTGCACATCATCGGAGCGCTCGGGACACAGATCTTCTGGGGAGCCAATCCCCGGGCCCCGATCGGAGGCTGACGTGGCCGCGCAGGAGCCGGAGCGGCCACAGGAGCGGACCGCCGAGGAGAAGCAGGCGGAGGAGTACCAGTACCACTCCGGGCGAGACCATGCCGTCGAAGAACCCCGACGCGATCGAGTTCGTCGACGTCCACAAGTCGTTCGGGCGCAACCACGTGCTGCGCGGCCTGAACATGTCTCTGCCGGAGGACCAGATCTCGATGATCCTCGGCCCGTCCGGGACCGGCAAGTCGGTCTGCATCAAGCACATCGTCGGCCTGCTCTACCCGGACGAGGGCGATGTGATCGTCCACGGCGAGTCGATCCCGAGCCTGAAGGACGCGGACCTGTTCGAGCTGCGCAAGAAGTTCGGCGTGCTGTTCCAGGACGGTGCCCTGTTCGGGTCGATGAACCTCTACGACAACGTCGCCTTCCCGCTGCGCCAGCACACCGAGAAGGGCGAGGACGAGATCGCTGAAATCGTCAACGGGCGCCTGCGCGAGGTGGGCCTCGGCAGCGCGAACGAGAAGATGCCGAACGAGCTCTCCGGCGGCATGCGCAAGCGCGCCGGCTTCGCACGCGCGCTGGTCCTGGAACCGGAAATCGTCCTGTTCGACGAGCCCGACTCGGGCCTTGACCCGGTGCGCACCGCGCTCCTGTGCGAGCTCATCAAGGAGGTGCACGCGGAGAACGGCGGCTGCTACGTCGTGATCACGCACGACATCATGAGCGCCCGCCGTGTCGCTGAGCACATCTCGGTCCTGTGGAAGGGCCGCATCGTCGAATCCGGGCCCGCCAGCGAGCTGTTCGCATCAGAAAACCCGTTCGTTCGCCAGTTCCTCTCGGGCGAATCGGCCGGGCCCCTCGGAATGGAGTGAGCCCAGCACGGACTCTGGCCCGGCTCGCGGGCGGCTGCGCACGGCGCCCCAGGCTCGTGCTCGCGCTCGCGGCCGTGATCGGTCTCGGTGCCGCGGGCCTCGCGCTGCGCCTGCACCCGACGGCCGCGACGAGCACCTTCGTCTCGAGCTCGAGCTCGGAATACCGGGCGACGCAGAGCTACTACGGGAACTTCGGCGAAGAGCCCATCACGATCCTCGTCAAGGGGAACCTGCAGCAGCTCGTCCTCAGCTCGGACATCGAGCGCCTGGTCGGGCTCGAGGGTTGCCTGTCGGGCAACGTGCCCGCCTCCGCCCTCGCCGTAGAGGGCGGCGCCAACGGCCCGTGCGGGCAGCTGGCCAAGGCCCACACCGTGAAGGTCGTCTTCGGACCCGGCACGTTCATCAACGAGGCCGCCGGCCAGATCAACCAGCAGCTGACGACCCGCACCGCCGCAGCACAGGCCCAGGCCGCCCAGGCGCAGCGCGTCGTGCAGGCCGCCGCGCTCGCGCGCGGCATCCCGCGCGCTGAAGCGGTCGCTCTCGGGCAGCGCGCCAGCAAGATCACGATCGGGCGCTTCCAGGAGGAACTCGTCACGCTCGCCCTGCAGTACGGCCTCACCTCGCGCCCGAGCATTCAGGACGCGAACTTCGTCTCGGCGCTGGTGTTCGACCCCGCGAAGCCCGTCGGCACCCCCAAGCAGCGCTTCGCGTACCTGTTCCCGAACGCGAACTCCGCGCTGGTGTCGGTGAAAATGAAGGCGGGCCTCTCCGAAGCGCAGCGGACCAGGACGATCTCGCTGATCCGGCAGGCCGTCGGGATGAAGCAGTGGCAGCTGCAGCACGGAGGCAGCTACCTGGTCAGCGGCGTGCCGGTGATAGTCGCGGACGTCACGCAGTCGATCACGCATGCGATCGAGATGCTGCTCGTCGCGGTGCTGATCGTGATGGCGGGCACGCTCGCGCTGATCTTCCGCGGCCGCCCGCGGCTGCTGCCGCTCGGCCTCGCCCTGCTCGCGGCCGCGATCACGTTCGGCGCCCTGTCCCTGATCGGCGCCTCCCTGACGATCGCGACGGTGGCGGTCCTGCCCGTCCTCGTGGGCCTGGCGGTCGACTACTCGGTTCAGCTGCAGTCGCGCGTCGGGGAGGTGCTCGCCGAGCCGCCGCCGCCGGGCGAGCCGCCCGCGCGCCACGCGCGAGCGAGCGGTGAGCACCGCCGCTGCGGTCGGCGGGCCGACGATCGCGACCGCCGGCGCCTCGAGCGCCGCGGCGATCCTCGTGCTGCTGCTCTCGCCGGTGCCGATGGTGCGCGGATTCGGTGTGCTGCTGGTGATCGGGCTGGCGGTCGCGCTGGGCTGCGCGCTCAGCGTCGGCGCGGCGGCGCTCGCGTTGTTCGGCCGCCCCGCGTCCGATCGCGCCGAGGATGCGCTGGTCGGAGCGCGCCTCGGCGCGGCCTGGCGCGGGGCGCGCGAGCTGCTGATGGACAACCCGCTCACACGGCTGCTGACCCGCGTCGCGCTCGGTGCCTCGATCCGCAGGCCGGAGCGGGTGCTCTGCGTCGGCCTCGCGCTCGCGGTCCTCGGCTGGGGCCTTGACACCCAGACACGGGTCGAGACGGACATCACCAAGCTGGTGCCGCAGAGCCTGTCCTCGCTGCAGGCGCTGCGGGCGCTTGAACGCGCGACCGGCGTGGGAGGCCAGATCGACGTGATGATCAGCGGCCGGGACGTCGCGACGCCGGCGACGATCGCATGGATGACCCAATACGAGGCGGCCGTGCTCAAGCGGTTCGGCTACACCGCCGCGCAGGGCTGCGCTCATGCCCGCCTGTGCCCGGTCTTCTCGCTGCCCGACCTGTTCAGCGGCCACGCCGCCGGGACCGCCGCCCCGCCCGCCCTCAAGCAGGCCGACGTTCAGGGCCTGCTCAGCTCGATACCGGCCTACTTCTCCCAGGACGTGATCACGCCCGACCGGCACGTCGCCTCGCTCGCGTTCGGTGTGCGCCTGGCCGGGCTCGACCAGAACCAGCAGGAGCAGCTCGTCCAGCAGATGCGCTCGGAGCTGCATCCGCCCGCCGGCACGCACGCGGACGTCGTCGGGCTGACGGTGCTCGCGGCGGGCTCGGGCGCGAAGGTCGCGGACCCGTGGCGGCGCATCGAGACTCTGATCGCGGGCCTCGCGGCGGTCGCCCTGGTGATGCTGCTCGCGTTCGGCAGGGACCGGCGCCGCGTCCTCGCGCCGCTCGCGCCGATCGTGCTCGCGACCGGCTGGTCCGCGCTGATCCTGTTCCTGGTCCGGGTTCCCCTGAACCCGATGTCGGTCACGCTCGGCCCGCTCGTGATCGCCGTCTCCACCGAGTTCAGCGTGCTGCTCTCCGAGCGCCACCGCCAGGAGCGCATCGCCGGCTACGACACGATCGAGGCGCTGCGGCGTGCCTATCGCAGGACCGGGTCCGCGGTGGCGGCGTCCGGCGCGACCGCGATCGCCGGATTCGGCGTGCTCGCGCTCGCGGACATCCGCATGCTGCGCGACTTCGGCCTCGTCACCCTGATCGATCTGACCGTGTCGCTGATCGGCGTGCTCGTCGCGCTGCCGGCCGCCGTCGTGATCGCGGAACGCAGCGCCCGCCTCGGCGTCCGAGTCCCGTGGCGCGCGGGGCTTCGCGGGAGGCGGGCCGGCCGGGCGGGCCATGAGCCCGCCTGAGGCACCCGGCCGCTGGCCGCAGCGCCCGGCGGCGAGGGCCGCCGAAGAGGACGACGGGCCGCCCTCGCATGGGCAGCCGCCGCGCAGGCCCTCCTACGGGCGCTACGTCGGCATGCTGGGGATCCTGATCCTGATCCTGATCACGGTCAACACGATCGTCACCAAGCCGAACGGGGCGACCGGCATAGCGCCGGGGCAGCCGATGGCGCCGTTCGCGGTGCCGCTGGCGCTCGGCACGCTCGTCGGGGACGCCAACGTCGCCACCGCCGCCGGCCAGGGAGCGGCCGGGAACGTGCCGGCGTGCACGGTGCGGGGCCCGCAGGTCCTGAACATCTGTGAGCAGTACGAGGCTGGGCCCGTCGTGCTCGCGCTGTTCGTGGCCGGCGGCTCCTGCGCGAGCGTGCTCTCGGAGATGCAGAGTCTTGCTCCCGCGTTCCCGGGTGTTCGCTTCGCCGCGGTCTCGATCCGCGGCCAGCGCTCGGCGATCCGCAAGCTGATCCGCTCACGGGGGCTCACCTACCCCGTCGGGTTCGACGCGGACGGGGCTCTCGCGGCCCTCTACAAGCTCGCGACATGCCCGCAGGTGACCTTCGGCTACCCCGGGGGCATCGTGCAGAGCAAGGCGCTGCTGAGCACGCCCACCCGGGCGCAGCTGAGCTCCAGGGTCGCGCAGCTGCTCGCCGCCTCGCGTGCGCGAGGCTGGCGGGGGCCGGCGGGATGAGCTTCCCCGAGCACGACCCCGGGGCGCCGCAGGAGGGCTGGATCGCGCCCGAGGTGGCGCGGGAGCTCCCGTCGCTGCGGCTGCTGTGGAGTGAGCTGGAGGTGGGGCGCGAGACGCCGCTCACGGGCGATTCGCCGGCCGACATCCAGGCGCGGATGCGCGAGCTCTCAAGCCGGGTGCGCGGGGCGCGGGCGGTCGCGATCAGGCGCGAGCCGATACCGGCGGCCTATCGCGTCTTCTACCGTGAGATCGGCCTGGACCCGGACGTCGAGCGGACCCCGATCGAGCAGGCGATCCTCGAGCGGATGCTGCGCGGCGGGTTCCTCAGCGGCGGCCTCATCGCGGACGTGCTCCTGATCTCGATGATCGACACCGGAGTCCCGGTGTGGGCGCTCGACTCCGCGGCGGTGCAGGGGCCGCTCGGGATCCGCGCGAGCGTCGAGGGTGAGCCGCTCGGCCGCGGCGCCGGTCCCTCGCCGCTGCCCGCCGGGCAGCTCGTGATCGCCGACGCGGCGGGGGCGCTCGCGGTCCTCTTTCAGGCCGTCCCCGACGGGCCCGCCCCGCGCGCGGACAGCGGGCGCGTCAACCTCTATGCGGTCCAGGTTGCCGGGGTCCCCTCGCTGTATGTGGAGGAGGCGCTGTGGGCCTGCCGGGCCGCCCTTCAGGCGCGCTGAGCGGGTCCGCGGATGCTCGGCGCCGGGCGCCCGCGGCGCTGGTAGAATCGCGTCTCGTTCCGCGTCAGGAGAGAGTGTGGCTCAGCACGATCAGCAGCTGGTCGACCGGCCCTCCAGGGGCTCTGGCCCCCGCGAGCAGCCGCGCTTGGAGTTCGGGCGTCCGGCCCCACGCCGGCCGCCGAGCTGGCAGCCAGGCGCTCGCTGAGGGCGCAGATCGCGCGCCTGGAGCGTGAGCTGTCGGAGATCGTCGCCGCGCGCTTCCCGTTCATCCCGGCACCCGCGCCGGTGCCTGAAGCCGGGCTCCGGCCCGCGCCTGCTGGACCTCGGGGGCCTCGAGCAGGCGCGCGACCGTCTCGCCGGCCAGGTTCAGGAGCTGCGCGGCCTGGTGGCCGAGCGCGCCGAGCACGAGCGGCGCGCCCGCGAGCAGCTCGAGCGAGTCAAGCTCGAACCGGGCCGGTACAGGTTCTTCCGGCTGCCCGTGAGCGATCTCGGGCAGGGCGGCTGCGGGGTGTGGGAGGTTCGGCCTCGCCTGGGCATCATCGGCATGCTCGCGGGCTGGTGGCAGCTCAAGCTGTCGTCAGGCTGTCCGTTACCCAGGGGGCCGCGCTCCATGCGCGGCCCGGCTCGGTGGCGCCGAGCATCTCCGACAGCGTTCGCCGCTGACGCTCGGTCATCGAGCCGATCGTCTTCTTCTCGGACATCGGGATCTGGGAGAGGAATTTGCGGCAGCGTGTCTGACCCCACCTGCGCTGGCTCATCAGCAGGTCCGCGACGGCCATGCTCTCGGCCTCCCACGGGCAGTCGCTGATGACCTCGGCAACGCTGATCTCGCCTGCGGCGACGCGCCGCTTGAGCTCGGCGCGGGCGAGGCGAACCTCGTTGGCGCGCTGAAGCGCGCGCATGTGCTGTGGGCCGGCAGGGGCTATCGTCGCTGTCGCGTTCACGGGGCAATCTCCCTTTCCTGCTTGCGCGGGACTCGCGCGGAGGCAGGGTGCTGGATCGGATTTTTGGACTTTGGCGGCGCCCGCAATGACCGTGATGTCACCGGCCCACGACCCGGTCGCGGGGTCTCCGGCAGACATCAACTACTGAGGGAACTTCTTTCCCGGGCTGAGCCCCGGTCGGTCATGCAGAGCGCATCGGGGAAGCTACGACAGGAGCCTGTCCGCGGTCAACACCGAACCCTGCCGTTCCTTCGCTAGAAGCGACCTTTTTCTTCGCCGCGGCGACTTGTGAAGAATTGGACAAGGGATCGCGCGTCCTCGCGCCATCCCGTCGCACTGCTCAGTGCTCGCCCGGGCCCGGGAGCGGGCCGTGCTCGGCCTCGAATGTCGCCTTGACCTCGGTGAAGATCTGCGAGCGCGCGGTCGATCGTCGCCTCGTCATGGGTTGCCATCACGCTGGTGCGCAGACAGCGCGCCACCGGGCGGCACGGCGGGGTGCAGGGCGGTGTTCACGAACACCCCTGCGTCATAGAGGGCGCGCCAAAGAAGCGCCGCCTTCCAGTCGTCGCCGACCAGCACGGGGACGATCGGCGTCACGATCGTGAACGCCCCCGACTCTTCCCGGAGCACCCGGGGGCATGCTCCTGCAGGCCCGGCGTGGACGGCAGCCGCTGCGGCTCGACGACGGCGAAGCCGCGCTCATGCAGGCCGTCGCGCAGCCGGCGGGCGTTGCCCAGCACGGCGCCGAGCAGCGCAGGGCCCCTCGCCGGAGCGGAGCACGCGCAGGGCCGCGAGAGCGGCGCCGACGGCCGCGGGGACGGCGGAGGCGGTGAACAGGAACGCCCGCGATGAGATGCGCAGGTAATCGATCACGTCGGCCGGACCCGCCACGAACCCGCCGCAGGAGGCCATCGACTTGGAGAATGTGCCGATCCGCAGGTCGGCGCCTCGGCGACGCCGAGCAGTTCGGCCGTGCCCGCGCCGAGCTCGCCGAGGACGCCGGCGCCGTGCGCCTCATCCACCAGCAGCCGCGCCCCGTAGCGGCCGGCACAGCGCGCTGATCTCCCCGAGCGGGGCGATGTCGCCCTCCATCGAGAAGACGCCGTCGACGGCGACGAGGACCCCTCCGCCGTCCTCCTGGGAGCGCTCGAGCATCTTCTCGAGCTTCTCGAGCCGGTTGTGGCGGAACGGGCGCATCTTGGCCCGCGAGAGCAGGCATCCGTCCAGGATCGAGGCGTGGTCGCCCGGAGTCGACGATGACGGTGTCGGAGGGGCCGAGCAGCGTCCCGAGCACGCCGAGGTTCGCCTGGTGGCCGGTCGTGAAGACGAGCGCGTCCTCCGTGCCCATCCAGTCGGCGATCTCGCTCTCGAGTTCCAGGTGCAGCGGGATCGTGCCGTTGAGCAGGCGCGAGCCCGTCAGGCCCGTCCCGAAGCGCTGCAGCGCGTCCTGTGCGCCCTGCATGACCCGCTCGTCGCCGGTCAGGCCGAGATAGTTGTTGGAGCCGAGCATGATCCGCTCGGCGCCCTCCATCTCGACGACCGGCATCGCCGGGGAGTCAAGGACATGGAAGTAGGGCAGGACGTCCGCCTGCCGGGCGGCGGTGAGCACGGCCTCGCGCTCGTGGCCCCTGACCTTTGCGAAGACGTCGATCGAGGTCTGCATGTAGTGTGCCCCCGCGGTGGCGGTCGAAATCAAGACGGTGTCCGGAATCGGGGATCTGCGGCGCTTCGTAGACCTCCCGTACCGCCTGCATGCTAACCATCCCGCTGTGGGTCCCCCCGCTGAAGGTCGAGCGCTACCTCTTCCTCAGCAGGAAGATGAACGCGTTCTTCAGCCACGGCGAGGCGGAGTACTTCCTGGCGATCAAGGACGGCCGCGTCGCCGGCCGCGTGACCGCGCAGATCAACCGCGCCTTCAACGAGCAGCAGCAGAAGAACTGGGGCTGGTTCGGCTTCGTCGAGTTCGAGGAGGACGCCGAGGTGCTCAGCGCCCTGCTCGACGCGGCGTCGGAGTGGCTGCGGGCGCGCGGCTGCGCGCAGATGGTCGGCCCGGCGGACTTCGCGATGAACAACGAGAGCGGGATCCTGATCGAGGGCTTCGAGCTGAAACCGATGATCGTGCAGCCCTGGCACCCGCCCTACTACCAGCGCCTGATCGAGGAGGCGGGCATGAGCAAGGCGATGGACCTGCTGATGTGGAACCTCGAGGTCTCAGACCGCGAGAAGGTCCTGCCGGTCATCTTCGAGCTCGCCGAGAAAGTCCAGAGCGACCACGGCATAACCGTGCGCAACATGCGGCGCTCGAAGCTCCGCAAGGAACTCGACTCGTTCGCCGAGGTCTACAACTCGGCGTGGGCGCAGAACTGGGATTTCGTGCCGTACTCCAAGAAGGACCTCGACGCGCTCGCGCAGGAGATGCACCTTGTGTTCGACAAGCACTGGGCCTACATCGCCGAGAAAAACGACACCGGCGAGGTCGTCGGGATGGCGATGACCTTCCCGGACATCAACCAGGTGCTCGCGAAGATGAACGGAAGGCTGCTCCCGTTCGGCTGGTGGCACTTCGCCAACAAGAGCCGGATCATGGACCGCGTCCGCGTCGGCTTCCTGGGCGTCAAGCCCGAGTACCAGCACACCGGCGTCGCCGCGAAGCTCTATGTCGAACACTTCAACGCCGCCGCCGCGCGCCCCCAGAAGGGCGGCGAGATGGGCTGGATCCTCGAGACGAACACCGCGATGAACCGCGGCATGGAAGCTATGGGCGGCCGCGTCGTCAAGCGCTACCGCGTATACGAGCGCGAGCTCTAGAAGCGATCTGACGCGCTCTCTACACTTCTGCTGGTGAGCGAGTCCCTTCACGGCACGCCCGTCGCCGACGAGCAGACGAGAGCGTCGCGTGGGGCCAGGAGGTCGACGCAACGCCGGTGCTCGGCCGGCGACGCGCAGCCGGCCCCCGCCGCGCCCGAGGCCTCCTCGCTGGCCCGCCGCTCCGCCGCCGCAGCGCTTCCCGCCGCCGCGACAGCGGCCGCTGTCGCGGGCGGATTCGTCGCCGGCGCCGCCGTCTTCGGCCTCGTGGCCCGCAGGCATTCGCGCTCCCCGGCGCTCGCGCAGGGCCGTGCAGCGGGACGCCGCCTGGGCAGGCGCGGGCGCTCGGCTCCCGCCCCGCAGATGCTGCAGGTGCTCAGCACACGCTCGCTGCTCGTCGACGTTCACGTGCTCGGCCCCCCCGCCGGGCCCGCGCGCTGAGCATCCCCGGCGCCGAGATGGTGGAGCTGCGAGCGCAGCTCACGCCCGCCGGGCCGTTCCGCATGCCCCGCCGGGCCGGCAAGGACGGCCTGATGCGACGCCGCGGGCGCGATCCTGGAACGGCTGATGCACCTCGGCCAGGAGCCCGTGCTGGTGCGGGCCGCGCAGCCCGCGGCGGAGCAGGTGCTCATCGGGGCGCGCGCGCCGAGCGCCGCCGCCGCCGAATACGGGATCGAGCGGATGCGCTTCGTGCTCGGCGTGGACGATGACCTGCGCCCGTTCCTGCGCGAGTTCGCAGGCGACGAGCTGATCGGCCGCTCGCTGCGCCGTCGGCCTTGGCTGCGCCCGGGGCGCAGGCCCGACCCCTTCGAGGCGCTCGCGCTCGCGATCTGCCAGCAGCTGATCGAGTACGACCGCGCGGCCGCGATCGAGCGCCGGATCATCGCCGCTGCTCGGGCGCCGCTGGCCGCGAGAGCCCCGCGCTGGCGGACTTCCCCGACGCACGCGCCGTCGCGGCCGCGACGCCGGCTCTGCTGCGCTCGCTGGACCTGGCCGAGATGAGGGCGATGACGCTGCTGCGCGCCGCCCGCGAGGTCGCGGACGGCCGCGTGGACCTCGCCGGCGCGCACGAGGAGAGCTGGCGCCGCCTGCGCCGGATCCCCGGGATCGGCTCGTGGACCGTGGAGATGCTCGCGCTGACGGGGCAGGGACGGCTCGACCAGGTGCCCGCCGGGGACCTCGGGCTGATCAAGCTCGTCGGGCGGCAGCTCGCCGCCGGCGACCCGCAGGCGCGCGCCGGCGAGGAGCAGGTGCGCGAGTTCTTCGCCCCCTACGGGCCGTGGGCCGCGCTCGCGGCCGAGCACATGCTGGCCCCCTGAGGGGCGGCGCTCAGTCGCGCTGGTTGTCGACCAGCAGCGCGAACGTCGGGCACGCGCGGGCGGCCCGCGTCGCGTGCTCGACCTGCGAGCCGGTCAGCGGCGCGCCGTCGACTATCGGGTAGCCCCACTCGTCGAGCGTGATGCGCTCCGGCAGCAGCTCGGCGCACATGCCGTGCGCCTCACATGTGATCGGGTTGACCCGCACGCGCCGGCTCACCTGCGCGCTCCTTTGCCGCGCGGCGGGGGCATGTTCAGCGGCCGGTCGGGCAGCGGCAGCTCCGGCGCCCGCGAGCACTGCTCGCAGTGGCCGTGGCGCGCGTGGTCGGCGAACTCGGTGTCGAACGCCTCGACGCCGCTGAGGATCATCCTGACCGTGCCGTCGGGGTGCCCGCACGCCCCGCGGCGTGCCGTCAGCGACGCGAGCCGGCTGATCCGCTGGCCCGCCTTCGCGGGCGCTCCGCCGGCGGCGATCTGTTCGAGCGTGTCCGCGAGAGCGTCCAGGCCATGGATGCAGGGGCCGCACTGGCGGGCGCTCTGGCCGTGCATCCAGCGCGCGACACGGGCGGTTTCCGCGACGGGGCATGCATCCTCGGAGAGCAGGTGCACGACCCCCGCGCCGAGGCTCGCGCCGTGCGGAGCGAGGTGTTCGTTTGAGAGCGCGATCGCCGCGCAGGTACTCGCCGGCGACCCACGAGCCACCGTAGCCGCCGAACAGCGCACCGCGCATGCGAGCGGTCGGGCCGCCGCCGGCTTCGATCAGCGAGGTCAGCGAGGCGCCGGTCTCGATCTCGTAGACGCCGGGGTGCGCGACGGCACCCGACAGCGTCACGAGCGTCGAGCCGGGCTGGGAGGGCGTGCCGAGCTGGCGGAACCAGCGTGGGCCGTGGCGGGAGATGAGCGCGATGTGAGCGAGCGTCTCGACGTTGTTGACGAGCGTCGGGCGCTTGCCGATGCCCTGTTCGAACACGCGCGGCGGCGTGAACGTCGGCAGCGACGGCCCGCCGCCGAGGAAGTTGACGAGCGCCGTCTCCTGGCCCGCGGAGTAGTGCGCCGGGATCCGCGCGAGCTGGACCTTCGGGGAGTGCTGCGCGTCCTCGCCGCGTTCCTCGATCGCGAGGGCGACGGCGTCGATGCTCTCCTGCGAGGACTCGCAGACGGCGATGATCAGCTCATCCGCGCCGACCGCTTCGGCAGCGATCACGCCGCCGTCGATGATCATGTGCGGGAGCGTCTGCATCAGGGTGCGGTCCTTCATGCTCGCGGGCTCGCCCTCGGTGCCGTTGGCGACGACGATCGCGCGGCCCTTCGCGGCGGCCACGGCGCGCATCTTCGTCGCGGCCGGGAACCCCGCTCCGCCGCGGCCGACGAGCCCTGAGCGCTCGAGCTCTTCCACGAACGCGCCCGCCTGCTCGCGGCCGCGCCGGCGCCCGCCCGGCCTCACGCGGGGCAGCGGGCCGTGCAGCGCGAGGTGCTCGTGCAGCGTCAGCGGGCCGTCCGGGGCGGATCCCCGCGAGCAGCCTCGGGAGCGTCGGGGTGTCCTCGGGGGCGTTCACGGGTGGGTCCAGCGTAATCGTGGGCTGCGAGATCGCCATCAGTGGCTCCCTGTCGAGGTCGAGGTGGCCTGAGAGTGGTGGGGCAGAAGGTTCGCCGGCGTACCGGAGCGCTTCGGCCATTCCGAGCCGAGCGGGCCGCCCGGCAGCCAGAGCAGCAGGAACAGCGAGAAGATTCCCGCTCCGCCGAGCGCGGCGCCGCGGATCGCACGCTCGTGGGGCCAGCCGTCGAGCACGCGCGAGAGGATCGCGAGCAGCACCGCGACCAGGCACAGCACGCTGAGGATCATCAGCCAGGCGCTTTTCACGTCGCTGCCGGTGCCGAAGCCGTGCAGGAGGGCGATCGGCCAGCTGGCGTAGGTCAGCCAGTGAACGGCGCGCCACGTGTTGTAGCCCATGCGCGCGCGCAGCAGGCTCGTCACGATCACGGCGATGATGAGGTCGAAGCTGATCGCGCCGAGGCCGAGCCAGAACGGCCTGTAGGTCCCGACGAACGGGATGATCGCGTCGGTCAGCGAGATCGGCGCGAAGCTGTCGAGCACCGATGTGAGGATGTGCACGAGCAGGAACGCGAGCGCCAGCAGCGATGACGTGCGGTGAAGGGAGTCCGTCAGGAAGCGCGGCCAGTTCGGGGTGCTCCAGCGGCGCACGTCGAGCACGCCGAGCACGAGCGCGACGGTGAGCAGCAGCAGCGCGACCGCCCCCGTGGAGCGCGTCAGATACCAGTAGAGGCTGCCGCCGGCGGCAGCGAGCGGAGTGATCATGCCGCCGACGCCGTCCGCAGCTGATCGGCCGGCTCGGGCCAGCCGGCGACCCTCATGCACGTTGCCGTCGGCGTCGACCAGGCGCGAGGGCAGCCCGAGCGCCTGCCAGCCACTGCGGTGCCGCGTCCGAGCGGATGATCGCGGCCGTGGAGGCGATGTTCGCGTCGGTGCAGCTGCCCGCGGCGACGCTGACGGTGCGCCAGGTGTCGACGCACCGGGGCCCCGGTGTCCGGGTCGATGATGTGGTGCATCGTGCGCCCCGCGTGGCTCCAGCGCCGCACCGAGGTGCTCGAGGTCGCGAGGCCGCCGGACGATGATCGTGATCGTCTGTCCCGGCGCGGAGCTGTCGCTGCGGTGATCGTCGGTCACGCGGACCTGCCAGCCGCCCGTGCGGCGGCTCGCCGCAGGTCGCGATGTCGCCGCCGACGCTGACCAGGACCCCGCAGCCGGCCTCTTCGCGGCGGCCGCTGCGCGGCGCGGTCGGCCGCCCAGGCTTTCGCGGTCGCGCCGAGGTCGAGCGTCACGCCGGCGGGCATGCGCACCGATGATCGCTCGCGGTCGAGCTGTCAACCTCGCGCCAGCCCTCGCGGACGCGCGCGTTGACGGCCACCTCGAGCTGGGCCGCGGAGTGGTCGCCGGGTGCGCGCAGCAGCTTGAAGTCGCGGTCGTAGCCGGCGATCTCGCAGCGCCCGGCCGATCGTCGGGTCGACGTCGCCGCCGGTCAGCTCGGCCGCCCGCAGCGCCTGCACGAGTGCCTCCATCAGCACCGGGCCGACGACGGTCGAGCGCCCCGAGGCGGCGTTCAGCGCCGACAGCTCGGAGTCAGCGCGAAAGCGGCTGCACGCGAGGTCGACCGCGTCGAGCTCGCGCTCGGCGGCCGCGCGCGCGCGCTTCAGCGCTGAGCTATCACACGCCTGCAGCACGACGGTCGTGCCGAGCGCCTGCCAGCGGACCGTCGGGAGGGCGGCGTTGCCGGCCTGGCGGCTCACTCAGGAGCCTCCGGAGACGACCGGGCCTGAGCTTTCCTGTTCCGGCGCGGCCTGCGGGGTCGGTTCGGTTTCGCGCTGCGGCTGTTCCGGAGCTGCCTGCTGGGTCTGTTCCGGCGCCGCCTGCTGGCTGGCATTCCGGGGCCGCCTGCTGGCTGGATTCCGGGGCCGCCTGCTGGCTGGATTCCGGGGTCTGCGAGGATTCCGCGGAAGCGCTTGGCGCCTGCGAGGGGGCAGCGAGCGGCGGTGATGATTCCGCGCTTTCGGCTGGGCGTCGCGGGGGTCTTGGCCTTGGCGGCGGTTCTTCGCCGCCGAGGAGTGCTTTGTGCTCTTTCCCGGGAAGGCGTTGGCGGCGACGTCGGTGAGCACGGCGGCCAGCACGACGCTGCCGGCGATCAGGCCGCGGTTGAAGTTGCCGAGCTGCCTGCAGCGCGGCATCGCGGGAATGCGTGGTGTTGATCGGGTTGATTGGCATGCGTGCCCCTGGTCTAGTGGTCGGAGAAGAGCGGGACGGCGTTGATCCACGGGCCGAACTGGGGGATCAGCACGACGGCGAGCACGACACCCAGCGTGAGGGCTCCCGCGAGCGAGATCGCGCGGCCGGCGCGCCCGTTGACGTCGCGGCCGGCGACGGGCCGCCTGTAGTCGGCGCGCAGCAGCCTCGGCATCTCGGGCAGGTGCGCGAGCACGTGCAGCCCGGTGACGGCGATCCAGACGATGAAGGCCGCCTTGTGAGGGGCCAGCCACGTGTCGCGCGAGGAGGGACCCTGCAGCAGCAGCACGACGCCGGTGGCGAAGACCGCGACCGTCGAGGCGATCACGAGCGGCGCGAGCATCCGCAGCGCGTCATCGGCGGGCCCTTGCGGCGGTATTCGGCGTTGCCGGTGTAGTAGCGGGCGAAGCGGTAGCCGGTCGTCGCCCATCTTCAGCATCACCGGCGGGATCAGCAGCATCCCGATGAACATGTGCTCCCACAGCAGCGGGCGGACACGTAGGATCGTGACGCCGAGAGCGGCCAGCAGCACGACCAGCATCGCGCCGGTCGCGGCCGTCAGGATCTCGTTCCCGCTCGTGCCTCCGCCCGTCAGGCGCCCCGAGCCGGCGACGTCGATGAGGAGGCCGCCGCGGACGCGTCGGTGCTCTGCAGCTTCACCGCCATTGCAATCAGTGTGCTCACTTTCGCTAAGAATCCGGTATGCGCAGCATGAGAAAGCTCATGTGAACGCGTTTGCAGGGGAAAGGGCGCGCAGCGCGAGGCCTATGCTTAGCGACATGGCCGACACCGAGCGACTCAGCGCCCACCGCGGCGCCCGGCGAGCAGACCCCGCCGACCGAGCAGTCCGCGCACGCCAACATCCTGATCGTCGAGGACGAGCCCGGGATCGTCGACTTCGTGACCCGCGGCCTGCAGGCGGAGGGCTTCCAGGTGCAGTCCGCGCTCGACGGCATCGCCGGCGAGCGGCTCGCCCTGAAAGGCGGCTATGACGCGATCGTGCTCGACCTGATGCTGCCGGGGCGCGGAGGGCTCGAGATCCTCGAGTCGGTCCGGCGCGCCACTCCGAACGTGCCCGTGATCGTCCTGACCGCCCGCGGCGAGGTCGAGGACCGCGTCCTCGGCCTTGAGTCCGGCGCCGTCGACTATCTCGTCAAGCCGTTCTCCGTCGCCGAGCTCGCGGCACGCCTTCGCGCACAGCTGCGCGTGATCGCAGAGGCATCGTCGAGCACTCTGCGCGCGGAGGACATCGAGGTGGACCTGCTCTCGCGCAGGGTGCGCCGCGAGGGAGAGACGATCTCCCTCTCGACGACCGAGTTCGAGCTGCTCGTGTTCCTGATGCGCCACCACGGGCAGGTCGTCTCGCGCGAGCAGATCCTCACATCCGTCTGGGGCTATGAACACGACCCGGCCACGAACGTCGTCGACGTCTACGTCGGCTACCTGCGGCGCAAGCTCGCAAGGACCGGCACGCCCGCCCCGATCGCCACGGTGCGGGCCGTCGGCTACCGCCTCGGCGGCTCCGCCTGAGCGCGATGAGGGCCAGGCTGCGGGCGCTCAGGGCCCCGAGTCTGCGAGTCCAGCTCGCGGGCGCCCTGACGATCGTCACGCTGCTCTCGACCGCGATCATCTTCGTGGTCGTCTACCGCGGCACCGGTGACAGGCTTCGCAGCGAGATCGACCAGGAGGTCTCCGCCGACGCGCGCGAACTCGCGCGCCACCTGACCTTCTCCGGCGCGAGGACCCCGCAGCAGCTGCTCGCCGTCGGCGACCGCTACGTCAAGACGCGGCCCTTCAAGGCGAGCTCGACGCTGCTGCTGGTGCTCGTGCCGGGAGCCGGAACCGCGACCAACCAGCCCGAGGTGTTCACGCGCCGGCCTCCCGACGAAGGCGAGAGCGCCGCCGAACAGAGCGAGGAGGACAACCTCTCCGCGAACCTGCTGCAGGCGCCGATCGGATACTCGACCGTCCCGCTGCAGGACGTCGGGGACCTGCGGCTCGCGAAGCTCGCGGTACGCACGCCGCACGGGCTGCGGCGCCACCGTCGGCGCCGGCGAGTCGCTCGTCATCGGTGGAGCACGCCCAGCGCGGCGTCGCCCGCGCGTTCATCCTCGCTGCGCTGCTCGGCCTCGGCGGCGCGCTGATCGCCTCGCTGCTGATCGCCTCGCGCATATCGCGGCCGCTGCGCAGGATGGCCGAGGTCGCGACCCGCGTGGACGCGGGCGACCTCGACCCGCGCATGCAGCACGACGGGCGCGAGGGCCACGAGGTGATGGTCCTCACGGACTCCTTCAACCACATGCTCGACCGCCTGTCCGAGGCTTTCGAGGGGCAGCGCGCGTTCGTCGCGGACGCGTCCCACGAGCTGCGCACCCCGCTCACCGTGATCCGCGGGCAGATCGAGGTGCTCGCCTCCCAGCGCGAACCGGGCGAGGAGGAGGTGCGCCGGGTCTCGCGTGTCGTGCAGGCCGAGATCGCGAGGGTCACGCGGCTCGTCGAAGACCTGCTGCTGCTCGCCAAGAGCGAGCAGGGCGAGTTCCTGCGCACCGAGCCGGTCGAGCTGGCCTCGTTCGTGGGCCAGCTGTGGGACGGCATGAGCCTGATCGCCGACCGCCGCTTCGAGCTCGGCCCGGTGCCCGAGCGGGACCCTGAGCGCGGATCCCGACCGGCTCGCGCAGGCGCTGCGCAACCTGCTCGCGAACGCGATCGAGCACACCGAGCCCGAGAGCGGCCTCGTGCGGCTCGTGATCGAGCCCGACGCCGGGCCATCGCGTGCGGTTCGTCGTGCAGGACGACGGCCCCGGGATCCCCGCCGATCAGCGCGAGCGCGTGTTCAGGCGCTTCCACCGCACCGACTCCGCGCGCGACCGCGCCTCCGGCGGTACCGGCCTCGGGCTTGCGATCGTCCGTGCGATCGCGGACGCGCACGGCGGCGTCGTCTCCGCCGGGGCCTCCCCCGAGGGCGGCGCGAGCATGGTGCTGGAGCTGCCCGGCTTCGCACGCGGCGCCGCGCGCCCGCGCCCGCGGTCGGTGCTAGGGGATGAGCACGGCGGAGCCGGTGAAGCGTCCCTCGCGCAGGTCCTGACAGCGCCTGCGCGGCCCGCTCCAGCGGATAGGTGCTGACCCGCGTGCGGACCGGCACGCCGGGGGCGAGCTCGAGCATCTCGCGGGCGTCCTCGCGCGTGAGGTTGGCGACCGAGCGGACGGAGCGCTCCTCCCACAGCTCGCTGTAGGGGAACGACGGGATGTCGCTCATGTGGATGCCGCCGCAGACGACCGTCCCGCCGGGCGCGCACGCGCGCAGCGCGAGCGGCACGAGCTCGCCGACGGGCGCGAAGATGATCGCCGCCTGAAGCGGCTCCGGCGCCGGCCCCTCGGAGTCCCCGGCCCACTCGGCGCCGAGCTCCAGCGCGAACGCCTGCGCGGCCTCGTCGCCGCCGCGCGTGAAGGCGAAGACGCGCATCCCCTGTGGCGATCGCGACCTGGGTGATGATGTGCGCGGCCGCTCCGAAGCCGTAGATGCCGAGGTTCCTCGGCTGCCCGCACATGCGCAGCGCGCGGTAGCCGATCAGGCCCGCGCACATCAGCGGCGCCGCCTGCTCGCTCGGGTACCCGTCGGGGATCGGGAAGCAGTAGCGGGCGTCCGCGACGGTGTACTCGGCCATGCCGCCGTCGATGTCCCGGCCGGTGAACTGCGCGCGCGGGCACAGGTTCTCGCGGCCGCTCGTGCAGTACTCGCACTCGCCGCAGGTCCAGCCGAGCCACGGCACGCCGACGCGCTGCCCGACGGCCGCCGCGCGCCTCGCCGGCGCCGTCGCTCGCCAGCACGGTGCCGACGATCTGGTGCCCGAGGATGCGGGGAGGCGACGGGACGAGCGACCTCGCCGTCGAGCAGGTGCAGGTCGGTGCGGCAGACCGCGCACGCCTGCACGCGCAGCAGCAGCTGGCCGGCAGCGGGCGCCGGCACCGCGACGGCGGCCTCGCGCAGCGGCTCCCCGACCCCGTCGAAGAGCATCGCCCGCATCGACTCGGGGACTTGCGTGGCAGTGCTGGCCATATGCTGCCCAGTGAAGCACGCCGAGCGGATCCCACATGGAGCCAGGTCTCTACTACAGCCACCCCGTCTGCCTGGAGCACGATCCCCGCGCTCTCTCGCCGGGGCACCCCGACACCCCCGAGAGGCTGATCGAACTCGAACGGGTGCTAGGCGAGCGCGACTGGCTGGGCTGGGAGCGCCGGCCGGCGCCGCAGGCGTTCATCGAGCAGCTCGAGCTCGCGCACACCCCGCACCACGTGCGCCGGATCAGGGAGCTGTGCGAGGGCGGCGGCGGCGCGATCGACGCCGACACGTATGTCGGTGAAGCGTCCTTTCAGGCCGCGCTGCACGCCGCCGGCGGCGCCTGCGCGATGGCCTCCGACCTGCTCGCAGGGCACGCACAGACCGGGTTCTGCGCGGTGCGCCCGTCGGGGCATCACGCGGAGTCGGCAGCCGCGATGGGGTTCTGCCTGTTCAACAACGTCGCGATCGCGGCGGCAGTGGCGATCGCGCAGCTCGGCCTGGACCGCGTCTTCATCCTGGACTGGGACGTCCACCACGGCAACGGCACGCAGGAGATCTTCTACGAGCGCTCCGATGTGCTGTTCGCGAGCCTGCACCAGGCCGGCCTGTACCCCGGGACGGGAACGCTCACCGAAAGCGGCCGCGGGGAGGGGGAGGGCCACACGATCAACATGCCGGTGCCCGCGGGATCGCAGGAGCGGCTGTGGCTCGCGCTGCTCGACCGGGTCGTGCTGCCCGCCGCTGTGGCCTTCAAACCGCAGCTGGTGCTCGTGTCGGCCGGATATGACGCCCACGTCGAGGACCCGCTGGCGGACTGCAGCCTGCGCACCGAGTCCTTCGCACAGATGTCGCTTCGCGCCCGTCAGCTCGGCCACGCCGTCGGCGCGCCGGTGGGCGTGGTGATGGAGGGCGGATACAACCGCCGCGTGCTCGCCGAGGCCGTCTGCGCGACACTCCCCGCGCTGGCGGGCGACGGGATCATGCTCGCCGAGGGCGAGGGCTCCTCCGAGGGCGTCAGCGAGATGACCGACCGGGCGATCTCGCACCTCTCGGCCTACTGGCCGCTGTAGGAACGGCCTCAGCCGAAGAACAGCTCGGCGGTCTCGTAGAGCGCCGGGTCGAGCAGCTTGGGTTCCCGCAGCGCCTCCTCGAGCGGCACCTCGATGATGTCGGTGCCGCGCAGCGCGACCATCACCCCGAAGTGGCCCGCGGCGACAGCGTTCATCGCGGCGACCCCGAAGCGGGTCGCGAGCACGCGGTCGAACGCGACCGGGGTGCCGCCGCGCTGGATGTGCCCGAGCACGGTCGCGCGGCTCTCGTAGCCGGTGAGCCGCTCGATCTCGACCTCGAGCGCGGCTCCGATGCCGCCGAGGCGCTCGTGCCCGAACGCGTCGATCGTGGCTGTGCGCGTCTGCAGCGCGCCGCCGATCGGCGTGGCGCCCTCGGAGGCGACGAGGATCGAGAACGCTGCGCCCGCGCGCATGCCTGCGCTGCAGCTGGGCGACCAGGGCGTCCATGTCGAATGGGCGCTCGGGCACGAGGATCACGTCGGCGCCGCCGGACATCCCGGCGTGGGTCGCGATCCAGCCCGCGCCGCGCCCCATCACCTCCACGATCATCACGCGGTCGTGCGATTCAGCGGTCGTGTGGAGGCGGTCGATCGCGTCGCTGACGATCTGCACAGCTGTCTGGAACCCGAACGTCATGTCGGTCCCGCCGAGGTCGTTGTCGATCGTCTTGGGCACGCCGACGACCGGCACGCCGGACTGGTGCAGCCGGTGCGCGACGCCGAGCGTGTCATCGCCCCCGATCGGGATCAGCACGTCGACGCCGACGTCCTGCAGGGCGCGCGAGACGAGCGCCGAGCCGTCCGCCCCGTCGGCGTAGGGGTTGGTCCGGGAGGAGCCGAGGATCGTGCCGCCCGCGGGGCAGGATGCCGGAGGTCGCCTGGCGGTCGAGCTCGACGTAGTCGCCCTCCAGCACGCCGGCCCAGCCGCGGCGGAACCCGACGAAGCTGTTCCCCTCTTCGAGCAGCCCGCGCCGCACGACGCCGCGGATCACCCCGTTCAGGCCGGGGCAGTCCCCGCCGCCGGTGAGCAGGCCGATCCGCGCCATCAGATGCCCTGTCCCGGGAGAAACTCGTTGGTGAACGGCGGCAGCCCGGCGTCGGCCGGGTTGTGCGTCAACAGGCCCTGGGTGAACATCCACGTCGCGAAGGACGCCCACTCCTTCGGGCTCTGCCACCCGAACGGCTTGCCGTGTTCGGTCGGCACGGCCGCGGGCAGCGTGGCGACGATCGATTCCAGCTGCAGCTTGCGCGGCAGCGACGGGTTGGCGGCGAGCACGTCCGCCGCCGCCTGCGCGGGCTGCGCGCGGACCTCGCGCTCACCGCGCGTGAGTGCCTGCAGGAACGCGCGCATGTCCTGGCCGCGGTGGCGCGCGTCCGCTTCGCGCACGACGAGGTTCAGCTCCTGGTTGTTGGGGACGCCGGCCTGGTCGACCGGGATCACGGTCGGCTGGCGGTGCATCAGGCGCAGCTGGATGGCCTCGTAGTTCCAGAAGCCGCCGATCGTTGCGTCCACATGGCCCGAGAGCATGGCCGGCACGAGACCGAAGCCTACATCGGAGACCTTGACCGAGGGGATGCTGACACCGGCGTGGGCGAGGGCCGCGTCGAGCTCCGCCGTCTGGTAGGGGATGCCGGCGGTTCCGACGCGCTTGCCCGACAGGTCGGCGACGCTGTGGACGGAGCGGCTGATCGAGATGATCGAGGTCAGCGGCCGCTGCACGAGCGCGCCGACCGAGACGAGCTTCAGCCCTCTGTCTCGGGCGAGCAGCAGCTCGGGCTCGTAGGAGATCGCCATATCCGCGCGCCCTGCGGCGAGGTCGTTCAGCGGCTGCGCGGGCGTTCGCGGGCGTCACGAGCCTCACGTCGAGGCCGACGGCGCGGAAGTCCCCGTGCGCGATCGCCGAGTAGAGCGCGGCGTGGTCCGCGTTCGGGAAGAAGTCGAGGATCACCGTGAACGGCTTCGTCGAGGGTGCCGCGAGCACGTCCTGCTTGGCGCCGCATGCGCTCAGCGCGAGCGCGCACGCCAGGCCTGCTGTGATCAGCAGCCCGCGGAGCGGCGACATGTTCGGTGGGATCGACAAGCCTTGGCCCAAGCCGCGCGGATGCTAGCTGCCGGCGGCGATGACCGGGCGCGTCAGCGCCCTGACGAAATCCTCGAGCTGCGAGGTCGTCCAGCACTCGAACGCCGTGCAGTACTCCTCGTAGGCGGCGATCACCGAGTCTCCATAGTTCCAGTACAGGCGCGGCTCCGGGTTCAGCCAGAACGTGCGCCCGGCGCGGGCCGCGATCTGCGCGAAGTAGTCCGCTCGGGGATCGCGCCCGTTGGTGCGGGCGTCCCCGAGCACGATCACCGTCGCACGCGGGTGCAGGTCGTCCTCGACCTGCACCAGGAACTCCGACCACACGCGCCCGTAGTCGGTGTACCCGGAGATGTCGGCGACGCCGGCGTCGTTGGAGATCCGTTCGCTGACCGTCTTGAAGTTGCGCTCGTGTTCGAAGATGTCGGTCACCTCCGAGATGCGCTCGATGAAGACGAACGAGCGCATCTTGCGGAACGTGTCGTGCAGCGCGTGCAGCACCGAGAGGAAGAAGACCGACGCCGAGGTCACGCTCGTCGAGACGTCGCACAGCACGTAGATCTCGGGGCGTTTCGGCCGCTTCGGCCTGAACTTCAGCTCGACGGGGACGCCGCCGGTCTGCAGCGAGGCGCGCATCGTGCGCCGCACGTCGACGTGCGCGTGGCGGCGGTGGCCGCGGTGCTGCATGCCCTGCGTCGCGAGCCGGCGCCGCAGCTGGGTGACGACGCGGTGGACCGCGGCGAGGTCGGCGAGCGGCCCGGACGGCAGCGCCCTGTCGAGTTCGCCGAGCGGCCGTGAAGCCGGGAGGTTCCCGGTGCGCTCGATCTGGCTGCGTTCGAGCTCGCGGCGCAGCAGCGCCTCGAAGCGGCGCAGAGCCTCGCGCGGCAGCCCGTCACGGCGCGGGTCATCCTCCGGGAGGTCGGGCTGGGGCTCGGCGCGCAGGCCGAGCGCGCGGCGGATGCGCTGCACGTCCACGCCGATCACGCCCGAGCCCTCCTGCCGGCGCGCGAACGCCGCGATCGCCATTCTCGCGAGGTCGCGCATCGCGCCCTCGGAGCCGTCGCGCAGCGCCGCCGCGATCTGTGCCCGCAGCGCCTCCAGCTCGGAGTCGCTGAGCTCGCCCATCTCGGATCGTTCGCCCTCGGTCACGCCCTCGCGGGCGGCGGCCATCTCGACGGCACGGAAGAAGAAGCGGTCGAACACGAGCTCGAAGACGCGCCGGTCCTCCTGGCTCTTGGCGAGCGTCGCGGCCAGCGCCTCGCGGAAGTCCTCCTGCGAGGTCCAGCTGATCTCGCGCAGCACCTCGAAGGAGTCCAGCAGCTCGGATGTGCCCACGGCGATGCCTTCGCGGCGCAGCTCCTCGCCGAGCTCCAGTATGCGCGCCGGGAGACCCTCGAGCTGCCGGTCAGGCGACATCGGCGGGCGAGGAGAGCTTGAGCCCCACGCGATCAGCCACGACGTCCATGTCAGTGCGGTGCTTGACGATCACGGACATCGTCTCCGTGAAGACGTCCGCGTCGATCTCATCGACTCCGAGCAGCAGCAGCGCCCTGGCCCAGTCGATCGACTCCGCGATCGAGGGCGGCTTCTTCAGGTCCAGCTCGCGCACCATCCCGATCACCTCGACCAGCCGGCGGGCGACGGTCTCCGAGAGCTCGGGTGCGTGCAGCCGCACGATCTCGAGCTCGTGCTCGAGCTCCGGGTAGTCGAGCCACAGGTACAGGCAGCGGCGCTTGAGCGCCTCGGTCAGCTCGCGCGAGTTGTTCGACGTCAGCAGCACGATCGGGTGGGTTTTGGCCTCCACGCGGCCGAGCTCCGGAATCGAGATCTGGAAGTCCGAGAGGACCTCGAGCAGCATCGCCTCGAACTCCTGATCGGTCTTGTCGATCTCGTCGATCAGCAGCACGACGGGCTCCTCGGAGGCGATCGCGGTCATCAGTGGCCTGGCGAGCAGGAACTCCTCGCCGAAGATGTCCTCCTGGACGGCGTCCCAGCCGGTGTCGGTCGCCTCGGCCTGGATCCGCAGCAGCTGCTTGCGGTAGTTCCACTCATACAGCGCCTTCGCCTCGTCAAGGCCCTCGTAGCACTGCAGGCGAACCAGCTCGCGGCCGAGGTACTTGGCGAGCGCCTTCGCGAGCTCGGTCTTGCCGACGCCGGCCGGGCCCTCGACGAGCACGGGCTTGCCGAGCCGGGTCGCGAGATAGGAGACCAGGGCCGTGGACTCGCCGGGCAGATAGCCGACCGACCTCAGGCCGGTGGCGAGGTCTGCGACGGAGGCTGGCGCCGAGGGCTCGTTGGCGGGCATCGTCCGCGCAATGATAGGCGCCCGCGTGCGCTCGCCGTTCCCACCCCGGCCCGCAGCCTGCTGCTCAGGATGGCGCGGGAGGCCCGGGAGGCCGCTCAGGCCGTGTCGGCGCGTCCTCGAAGGAGAGCTGCTCGACCTGCTCGTCGCCCAGCGGCGTGCGCTCGCGCGCGGGGACCGGCGCCGGCCGGCGCCGGCGCTGCTGGGCGGCTGGCGTAGTGGCGGCGGGCGCCTCGGGCGCGGCGCGCCGGCGAGGGGGCTCCTCGGGCTCGGGAGGCGGGGCCGGGGCCCGTGTGCGGGTGGGCCTGCTTGCCGGAGATTCCGGGCGGCCCGGCGCCGCGCATACGCCAGCCTGTGTACGTGAGTGCTCCCGCCGCGACGAACGCGAGGAAGAAGCCCCACTCGATCCCGACCGGGTTGCCGTCGCCCGGCGGGCGGTCGAAGACGCGGTAGAAGATCAGCAGCGCGGCCCAGCCGCCGGCGAGCATCACGATCGTGCCGTCGCCGCCGGGCAGATGGAATTCCCGGCCCTCGGCGCGGGCGATCAGCATCACGATCACGCCGACGGCGACCAGGAAGATCGCCGCCTCCACGAAGGACACGTCCCCGAAGGCGCTGATCGTCTTGGATTCGATCGCGCCGGTCTTCTTGTTGACGCTCTGCAGCCCGTACCACGGCAGGAACATCGTCACGAGCAGGCACAGCGCGGCGATCACCGCGGGCCGCTGGTGGGAGTCCATCGCGTGCCACGCGCCGGTCAGACGCTTCATCGGCGCATCGCCGATCGGATCGCTCGCGCGTTCGCTCATCGGCGCCTAGTCTAGGCGCGCTCTCGCGGGCTAGTGGTGAACAACGACGATCGTGCCCGAGGTGGTGCTGAAGTTGCCCGCGAGATCGGTCGCCGACACGGTGACGGTGAAGGTGCCGCCGCGCGCAGGCGTCACCCAGAGCAGCTTCGGGCGGCCGCCTTCGACGGTGGCCGTGTTGCTCCAGATCACGCGCGAGCCGGACCTGACCGTCATCGAGACGGTCGAGATCTTCGACAGGCGCATCTGCACACCGGCGCGGGTTCCGCCGCGCAGCCTCCTGCTGAGCAGCGAGATCGCCGGCGGCGTGTGCAGGTCTTCGGTGAACCGCTGGGCGGTCGTGCAGTAGATCTGATCGGCGGCTATCGCCGGCGCAACGGCGGGCACCGGGCTCGCGCCGGCCGCGCCGGTGCCCCCGGTGGACGGGGCCGGTTGGCCGGGCGATGCTGGCGGCGGCGAGCGGCAGCCCTTTGCGGGTCCGCTGGCAGAGGTGCAGCAGGAATTCCGCGAGCAGTTCGTGGTAGTTCAGGTCAGATTCCCCGTACTGGTCATACAGCGACCAGGCGCCGGTGTCGTAGTGGGGCACCTCAGCGCGCGCCTCGGCGTCGCCCGCTTCGAACAGCTTCAGGCCGGCCGGGTCGTGCGTGATCGCCGTGTAGTCGTAGATGCCCACCAGTGCCTGGATGAAGCCGTTCAGGATCCGGTCGCTCGGCGCGTACGAGTACTCGGCGTACATCGAGCCCGCGCGGGTCGGGACGAGCACACCCCGCGGGGGCCGCGTCTGGAAGACGCCGAGAGCCTGCTGGGCGGCGGTCAGGTATTCGGCGGTGCCGAAGCGCTGGTAGCCGCGTGAGAGCACCTGAAGGCCGGTGCCCTGTGAGAGGCCGCTCGTCCAGGGCGGCGTCCCGCCGTCGAAGTGGAACAGGTACTCCCATGCGATCCCGTTCCCGACCCTCGTGGCGAGCGGGATGATTTCCGCGATCAGCTTGCGCAGGTTGTTGTTTTCGTGGCCGGAGAGGAAGAAGCCGTTGCCCTCGCCGAACGTCGCGAGCCACTGGATCTCAAGGCCCTGGCCCGGGTAGTACTCCCACACGAGCTCGCTCGGCGCGAATTTCACGCGGTCGCCGCTCGCGAGCAGCGGTTCGGTGGTCCACCAGTGCCTGTTCTGTTCGAGGGTCAGGAACACCGAGGCCTGCAGGGAGCCGCTGAGCGCGCCGGAGGCGGCGATCGACTGCACGTTCGACAGCACGGCGCCGAGCTCGACGGCGCGGGTGCCCCTGAGCCTTGAGAGCGACCGTTTCGCCGCGACATACGTCGCGAAGTCCTGCTTGTAGGTCGCTTCGGTGATCGCTCCCGTGCGCAGCAGCCCGGCGAGCGCGGCGGTCACGGTCGGGCGCGAGCGAGCGGCGCGTGCGAGCGGCGCACGGCGCGGGGCGCTCGCCGCGTGGCGGCTCGGGCCGAGCTCGGCCGCAGAGGGCCGGGCCGCCGGCGCGGAGGGAGCCGCGAGCAGCAGGGACAGGACACCGAGGGCGAGGACGGCGGCTGCTCTGACGCGCACCCTGGCGATGCTACGCATGATCGGGCGCGCACACGCAGGCACCGTTGCAGCCTGCTCTGCCCGCTCGCTCCTCACATGGACTGCAACACATCGGGAGCGCCGATGGTTGCGCCGCTCGCTGCGGCCGGGGCCTAGAGCTCCTCGACTCCCTCGAGCTCGTCGTCCTCCTCGTCCTCCTCCGGATCGGCGTCCAGCCCCGTCGTCCTCCTCGCCGAGGTCGTCTCCGGCGTCAAGGCCTCCTCCGACCGGCGTGGGTGATCTGGAAGCGCTCGATGAGGTCGTCGCGCTTGACCTCGTCGACCGGCGTGTCCTCCGCGATCAGCACCCAGTCGTCGCTGTCGAACTGGTCCATGTCGAACAGCTCATGGTCGACCTCGGGAGAGTCGTCGACGACGACCATGATCTCGGTCTGGGGGTTGAAGTAGGTCCCGGGGCGGAGGATCAGCTCGTCGAGGCCGAAGCGGCGCGGGTTGCTCATTCCGCGTTTATACCCGACACGCCCGCGTAATTGTCAACGGCCCGTTCTACGGTCCGAGCTCCGCGAGCGTGCGCTGCACCTCGGACTCGATGTCGAGCGGCTCCTGTCCCTGGCGGATGCGCCGTTCATTGCGGGCGATCACCATCTGGCGCACCTCCTCGAGCAGGCCCGGATCGCTCGCGCGCCGGCCCGCTCGCGGCCGGCGAGAGCAGCTTGGCGACCTCCGCGTCGATGTCGAGCGGGGCGCCCCCGCGGCGCACTATGCGGTCGCTCCTGGCGGTCAGCATCTGGCGCACCTCCTCCTCCTGCTCGGCGCGCGCAGCGGGGGAATCAGGCGTGGGGGGAGCCGGAGCGCCGGCCGAGTCGCCTTCGCGCGAGAGCCCGCCCTGGCCGATGTGGTCGTACATGCTGTCCTGGCCGCGCGTGACGAGGAACAGCACGGACATCACGACCGAGAACGCCACCGTGCCGAACACGACGAACGACAGGCCGTTCTCGGCTATTGCGGGCATCAGCACCGCCGGCAGGTCTCCACAGGCGGATTGTTGCTGATCGCCCCGCTCTCCGCTACCCTCCACTTGCAAGATTGACTGACCAGTCAATCTATTTTCTCTGCCATCCCGTTTAGGAGGACAGCATGGTCGATTTCACGCTCACTGACGAGCAGAAGAACCTGCGCGAGATGGCGCACGACTTCGCCGTCAAGGAGATCCGCCCGGTCGCCTGGGAGTACGACAAGGACGGCACCTGGCCCCAGGACATCGTCGAGAAGGCCTGGGAGGTCGGGCTGATGAACTCCCACATCCCGGAGGAGTACGGGGGAGCCGGGCGCCGGCTACCTCGACGGCTGCCTGATCGAGGAGGAGCTCTCGTGGGGCTGCTCGGGCATCCAGACCTCGCTCGGCTGCAACGGCCTGGCGACCGCCCCGGTCATCCTCGGCGCTTCCGAGGAGATCAAGAAGGAGTACCTCGGCCGCCTCACGGAGGCGCCGCTGCTCGCCTCCTTCTGCCTCACCGAGCCGGACGCCGGCTCGGACGTCTCAGGCATGCGCACGACGGCCGTCAAGCAGGGCGACAAGTACGTCATCAACGGCTCGAAGTGCTTCATCACCAACGGCGGCTACGCGAACTGGTACACCGTCTACGCGAAGACCGACAAGGACGCCGGCCACCGCGGGATCTCCGCCTTCGTCGTCCCGCGTGACGCGGGCGTCGTGGTGGACAAGAAGGAGGACAAGCTCGGGCAACGCGCCTCGAACACCGCGACGATCTCCTTCAACGACGTCGAGATCCCCGCCGAGAACCTGATCGGCGAGGAAAACAAGGGGTTCAAGCTCGCGATGGCGACGCTCGACCGCACCCGCCCCGGTGTTGCGGCGATGGCCGTCGGCATCGCGCGCGCCGCGTTCGAATTCGCCACCGACTACTCGCGTGAACGCGTCCAGTTCGGCGTGCCGATCGCGATGCACCAGGCGATCCAGTTCATGATCGCCGACATGGCCACCGAAATCGAGGCGGCCCGGCTGCTGACATGGAAGTCGGCCGTGATGCTCGACCAGGGCGAACGCAACACGCTCGTCTCCTCGCACGCCAAGCGCTTCGCGGCCGACGCCGCGATGAAGATCGCGACCGACGCCGTGCAGGTCTACGGCGGCTACGGCTTCATCAAGGAGTACCCGGTGGAGAAGCTGTTCCGCGACGCCAAGATCATGCAGCTCTACGAGGGCACGTCGCAGATCCAGCGCCTCGTCATCGCTCGCGAAACGCTGCTCCCCCGCCGCGTCGAGGAGCCCGTCGCGGTCTAGCGGCAACCGCCGCAGGTTTGGCCAATCCCGCCGGGGCGAGTCCCCGGCGGGAGCCGGCGCCGCTCAGCGAATGCGGACCGGGGCGCTGTACGCGGAGAAGTGCGCGCCGTCCGTGATCCGCGCGAGCACCTTGTAGATGCCGCCGTGCACGACGCGCACGACGCGGCTGTAACGCGAGAAGCCGGCGCCGCCGGGCCTGAGCAGCGTGCCCGCGACGAGCACGTTGCGGCCGTGGAGCACCCTCACGATGCCGATCTGCATGCCGACCTCGGCCGGCGTGACCGTGCCGAAGAAGCGGGCGTAGTGCGCGCGCTGCGCGCGCGCCACATGGACGCCGACGCGGACCGCCACGTTCTCGACCCACACCGGGCTTGAGATGAGGGGCGCCGACGCGGTCAGCACGCGGTACTGGGTGATCTGGGTGAGACCGAGCACCGGGAACGAGAAGGCCCCTGCCGGAGTTCGTCAGCTGCGGGTTGCCGACGGCCACGAATCCGGCTGTGAAGGGGAACGCGTTGGCCTGAAGCACGACTGCCCGGCCGGCGGCGCCGGTCCCCGCCAGCGTCCCGAAGACGTTCGCGGAGGATCCGAACGGCGCCGGGCTCGGCGTCACCGCGATCGACAGCGACAGCGGGATCGCGAGCGTCGTGAACGACTGGTCCCCGCCGGTGCTTGCACCGGTCGAGTTGACCGCGATCAGCCTGTAGTGGTAGCCCGCGAGGGACGAGAGGCCGCTGACCGGCACGCTGACGTGGACGGTGCTGCTGGTGCTCCCGGCGCTGGCGACGGGTGTCTGCGCGCCATAGGAGCGGGTGCGCCCGTACTGGAAGAAGTAGCTGGTGCTCTGGCCCTCCGGGTTGATCGCGCCGCGCAGGACGGCTGATGTCGCCTGCACGCTCGCCGCGGAGTCCGTGGCCACCGCCGGCGGCGAGGCCGCCGCGGCCGCGGACGGCAGTGCGAGCGCTGCGATGACGGCGATCACGCCGGCGGGCGCGAGGCGCCTTCGCTTGGGGTGGGTGCTCCTCAGGGGCATGCGTATCTCCAGTGCTCGAGTGTTGTCGTCGGGGCGGCGCGGATTGGCAAATGCCGCCGTGTGCAGTCCAGCCCCCGTACCAACAACCCGCCAGAGGCCCGTAAGATGCGCTGCTCCGGAGCGCCGCCCGGCGCCGGAACCCCGAGTCAGCAGAGGAGATACCCAGCATGTTCGTGTTCAAGGCAGCGGTCGTCGGCGCAGGGACCATGGGCGGGCAGATCGCCCAGACGATCGCGGCCGCCGGCATCCCGGTCGTCCTGAAGGACATCCAGGAGCCGCTCGTTCAGGCCGGCCTTGACGAGGCGCGCCGGGTCACCGAGGGGCAGATCGGCAAGCTCGCCGAGAAGGGCAAGATCACCGCCGAGCAGGCGCAGGCCCAGATCGACGAGGTCCTTGGCCGGATCCACGGCAGCACCTCCTACGACGGGTTCGGGGACGTCGACTTCGTCGTCGAGGCCGTGCCGGAGCGCATGGACATCAAGCAGAGCGTGTTCGCCGAGCTCGACGCCGCGACCCCCGGTCACGCGATCCTCGCCTCCAACACCTCCTCGCTGTCGATCACCGAGATCGGCGAAGCGACGCTGCGGCCGGAGAAGGTCGTCGGCTTCCACTACTTCTACCCCGCGTCGATCATGCCGCTGGTCGAGATCGTCGAGGGCGACGAAACGTCGGCCGAGACGGTCACCGCCGCCGTCACGTTCGCGCAGGCGATCCGCAAGCAGCCGATCACCTGCGTCGAGGTACCGGGCTTCGTCGTGAACCGGATCCTGAACTCAGGAATCGCCGAGATCTGGCGCGAGCAGGAGGAGAAGGACCTGTCGATCAAGCTGATCGACGAGGGCGTCGGCGCGGCAGGTGTCGTCCCGGTCGGCCCGTACCACCTGGTGAACCTGCTCGGGCTCGACACGGTGCTGCACGTCGCCGAGCACCTCGTCGAGTCCTACGGAGAGGAACGCTTCTACGTCCCCAGGGGCATGCAGAAGCTCGTAGCGGACGGCAAGCTCGGCGCCAAGACCGGCGGCAACGGCTTCTATGACCCCCAGGGCGAGCCGAACATCAGCGGCGAGGGCGCACCCGACGTCGCCGAGCTCGTGGAGATGCTGTCGCTGAAGACGCTGCTCGAGGCATGCCTGGTGCTCGAGGAGGGCGTCGCCAGCCACCGCGACATCGACTTCGGGATGATGGCCGGCGCCGGGCTCGACCCGCGCAGGGGCCTGCTGCCCCCGTTCATGAAGGCAGACGTCGAGGGCCTGGACACCGTGCTGGAGCGGATGGAGAACGCGCAGGAGAAGTGGGGCGAGCGCTTCGCGCCGCCGACGATCCTGCGGCGACTGGTCGCTCAGGGCCGGCTCGGGCAGAAGAGCGGCCAGGGCTTCTACGCCTACCCCCAGCCGGACGCCGAGCAGCCCGCGGAGGTCGTCAAGCTCGAGACCCGGGCGGACGGAGTCGCGATCGCATGGCTCGCGAACGCGCCCGATGAACTCGCTCTCGCCGCAGGTCGTGCAGGACCTGCAGAAGGTCTGGGAGCAGGCCAAGGCCTCCGGGGCGCGCGTCGTCATCTTCGCCTCATCGAACCCGATGCTGTTCTGCGCGGGCGCCGACATCAAGGCCTTCACGACGATGGACGAGGCATCCGGCGCGGAGCTCATCAACGGCGCACACGACCTGTTCCGCGAGTTCGGCTCCGGGCAGATCGTGACGATCGCCGCGGTCAACGGCCTGGCCTTCGGCGGCGGCTGCGAGCTCGCGATGGCCTGCGACGTGAGGATTGCCGCCCGCTCGGCCCTTTTCGGACAGCCCGAGGTCAAGCTCGGCATCATCCCCGGCTTCGGTGGCACCCAGCGGCTGCCGCGACTGGTGGGCACCAACAAGGCGCTCGAGATGAACCTCGTCGGCGACCCGGTCCTCGCCGACGAAGCGTACGAGCTCGGCCTGGTCAACCGGCTCGTCGAGGACCACGAGCTGCTCGACACCGCGCTGATGTGGGCGCGCAGGCTCGCCGGCCAGGCGCCGCTCGCCGTCGCTGAGATCAAGCGCGTCTCGGGCAACGGAGACCTCGACGCCGGCATCGAGGCCGAGAAGGCCGCGTTCGCGTCGGTGTTCCTCACCGCCGACGCCAAGGAGGGCATCTCCGCCTTCCTCGGCAAACGCGCCGCCAGCTTCACCGGGAAGTAGGGGGCGGGCGATGACAGCGCTCCCCGCAGGCGACATCGAGCGCCTGGCCGAGATCGCGAGCGAGGCCTCGTCGGTCGTCGCCCTCACCGGAGCCGGCATCTCGGTGCCGTCCGGCATCCCCGATTTCCGCACGCCGGGGACCGGCATCTGGGAGCACGTCGACCCGATGGAGGTCGCCCATATCGACGCGTTCAGGCGCGACCCCGCGCGCTTCTGGCGCTTCTACGGCGAGCGCTTCGCCTCGCTCGAGGGCAAGCGGCCGAACGGCGCGCACGAAGTGCTCGTCGAGCTCGAGCGGGCGGGCGATCCTGGACGGGGTGATCACCCAGAACGTCGACATGCTTCACCGCATCGCGGGCAGCAGCGAGGTGGTCGAGATGCACGGCTCGATCGCGACGTGCTCGTGCCGGCGCTGCGGTGCGGTCATCTCCCTGGCCGCCGCGCGCGCGCTGCTCCGCTCGGACCCGGGCGGGGTCCCGAGCTGCGCGACGTGCGGCGAGAGCGATGCGCCCCGACGTCGTGCTGTTCGGGGAGATGCTCTGCGAGCGAGCGATCCTGCGGGCCCGCGCGCTGTGCGAAGGCGCGGACCTGCTGCTCTGCATCGGCAGCTCGCTGGAGGTGCACCCGGTGGCCGGCCTTCCGCTGCTGACCCTCTCCGGCGGCGGCCACATCGCGATCATCACCCAGGGCCCCACGCCGCTCGACGACGTCGCGAGCGTCAGGCTCTCCGGCGACGTCGTCGCCGAGATGCGTGTCGCTGTCGGCGGCGCTCCAGCGTGCGGGCGCAGCTCGCGCGGCCGTCTGAGCTAGCTGACGCCGCGGCGGACCAGGTCGCGCAGGGGGTCGATGCCCCAGCGGCCCGCGACGGCCGCGAGCTCCGGGCCAAGGCCCCAGCGGTCCGCGAGCGCCGGGCCGTCATGCTCGACGCTGGCTCCCTTCAGCGCCATGCAGCCCGCGTTTTCGCCGACCGCGCGGATCTCGCCGACCTCCTCGTCGCTGAGCACCGGGCCGGCGGGCACCGCGGCCAGCTCGCGCCGCTTCTGCTCGATCGGCCGCGCCCCCGCGCCCGTCTCCTGGATCAGCGTCGGCGCGACGCAGCGGACGCCCGGCTGCGCGAGGTTCCACGCGCACGCGAGCTGCAGCATCGTCAGGCCGTGGCGCTCGGCGATCGGGCGCATGAGCTCGAGCTTCTCACGCCCCGCGTCGACCCAGCCGTCGGGGCGGAACTTGCGGTGGTCGTACTGCGCGAACTCGTGGCCGGGGCGGACGTCGTCGTGGAAGATGCCTCCGTAGTCGACGACGCGGGTGATCAGGCTCACGCCGTGCGCCTCGGCGGCGCTCAGCACGAGCTCGCCGGGCCAGGGCTCGAGCGGGTTAAGGATGATCATCGCCCAGTCGATCAGCTCCGCAAAGCGCTCCATGCAGTCGATCAGGTCGACGGTGAAGCCGTTCGCCGGGCCCGGAGCCACGCCGAGGCGGCTCGCGAGACCGGCGTCGCGCACGGCGCGCATGCCCTCCCAGACCGCGGGGCTGCTGTAGCCGACGTGATCCGGGTTGTGCAGGAGCAGCAGGTCGAAGCGATCGGCGCCGCAGCGCTCGAGGCTGCGCTCGGTCGCCATCCGGATGTAGCCGGCGTAGCCCGGCTCCGCTCGAAGGCGCGGGTCCGTGAAGCGCGGGAATCCCTTGGCACCTTCGCGCTCGCCCTCATAGAAGTCATGGCCGATCGCGCCGATCAGGCAGTAGCTGTCGCGGTCAAGGCCCTGCAGCGCGCGGCCGAGCGCGAGGTCGGCCGCGCCGGCCCCGTACACGTCGGCGCTGATCACGGTGTCGATGCCCTCGCCCGGGCGCAGCAGGCCCGCCAGGCGCTCATCCTCCAGCGGCTCGCCGAAGTGCATGAAGCGCCCGCCGCTCCAGGTGCCGATCGCAGTTCTCGTGGGTTCCATGCTCACGTGTGATTAAAGCCTGTCGCGGTTCGCGCCCGCAGCGCAGCCTCCAGGCGGCCGAGCGCATGGGCGATCACCTCGGCGTCGAGCTCGGCGGCAGAGCCGGCGAGCGCGAGCTTGGCCTGCGCCGCGACGGGGGCCGACAGCTGCTCGAGCTCGGCGATCCGGACGAGGAGGTCCTGTCTGCCCTCGGCCCGCAGCTCGGGCACCGCGGCGGCCAGCGCGCGATCGAGCTCGACCGCGGCGTGGCGCGGCCGGCCCTCCTGCAGGTCCAGGCGGGCACGCAGCGTCAGCTCCTCACACAGCAGGCTCGAGGTGCGAGCCCCGAGCAGCGCCGCGAGCCGCTCCTGCGGGCGCAGTGCGGCCGAGCGCGAGCGCCTGCCCTGAACGCGCGCGGCGCCGCCCGCACCCCGCTCGCGCTTCAGGTGGATCTCGCGTGCATGCAGCCAGCGGCCGGAGGCGACCTGCTCGCCCTCGCCCCATCCCGCGCGGATCGTGAGCGCCTGTGATGCGGAGACCTCATGCAGGTAGGGGTCGGCGGACGCGATCCGGTGCAGGTGAAGCACGCGGTTGAGGGTCGCGACATCCGCGCGCACGTCACGCTCTGGATCCAGGTCCGACAGCCACGATTTCGCCTGCACCTCAGCCGAGAGCGGCACCGGATCGACCAGCGTCGCGCGCGAGGTCGGCACCGGCACGGGGTCCGGCTCGGCCTCCACCGAGGCGCCGGCGAGGCGCTGGGCGAAACCCCTGCCGGGGCGCTCGCGCCCCGCGGCGAGCGTCTCGAGCACGACCACGCGCTCGGGCTCGCTGTCGGGCCCCGGACGCATCAGGTAGCGCCCGTCGGCGGGGCCGAGCAGCCACGGGAACTCCAGCTGCACGAAGACGAACAGTTGCGCGGGCATCGCTTCACCGTATCCTCCCCGTCGGGGCGACGGCCCACGGCCGGCCCGGCCCGCGGGCCCCGCATAGAACGACGATCAGGAGCTGAACGATGTCCGATGCGAGCAATGCCGCCAAGGGTCTGCGCGAGCGGCTCGGCGGGACAACGGAGGAGCGCCTCGGCAAAGCCCTGTCGGAGCTGCTCGAAAACCCGCTCCTGACGGGGGCGCTGGGGCGGGCGTTCGACGCGCGCGACAAGGCGACCCAGGCTCAGGAGGCTGCGCTCGGTGCGCTCAACATCCCCTCGGCGGCGGACATCGAACGGCTCACGCGCAGGCTGCGGTCGGTCTCGCACCGGCTCGAGGGCATAGAGGACGGCGTGGACCGGCTCGACCGGGCGATGACTCCGAGCGGCATCGAGGAGAGGCTCGCCGCGATCGAGGCACAGCTGAGGGCGCTCGTCGTCCTGATCGAGGGCGGAGCGGCCGCCCGGCCCGCGCCGAAAGCGGCCAAACCCGCCAAAGCGGCTCGCAAATCGCCTGCCAAACGCGCCGCGAAACCCAAGAGCGCCTGAGCGAGCCCGCCCTCAGTCGCTGAGGGCCGACAGCGCGAGCGACCCCATCCGCTCGGCGGCCGCGTGCAGCTCGTCGTCCTCGATCCGCGCCCGTGCGCCGTCGGCCGCGAAGGCGTCGGAGATGACCAGCGTGCAGGCCACCGGCACGCCGCGGGCCGCACCCACCGCGAACAGGGTGGCCGCCTCCATCTCCACCGCGAGCGCGTCACGACCCGCCCCCGGCGGGCCGAGCTCGTAGAACAGGTCGACGCTCACAACCGCGCCGGCATGCGCCGCGGGCGCCCGCCGCTTGAGCGCGGCGCAGAGCGCCGGATCGCCCGCGACGGTCCCGCCGGCGCCGAGCGCGCGCGAGGTCCCGTCCTCGCAGATCGCCTCGACCGCGATCACCAGCTCGCCGAGCCTGAGCCGGGGGTCGAGCGCGCCGCACGTCCCGACGCGGATCGCGCGGCGCGCGCCGAGGTCGATCAGCTCGGTGAGCACGATCGCGGCGCTCGGGCCGCCCATGCCGGTCGACTGGATCGTCATCGGCTCGCCGTCCGGTGCCGTTCCCCGTGTAGCCCCACAGGCCGCGGTGGTGGTTGAACATCCGCGGCTCCTGCAGCAGCGTCTGCGCCAGCATCAGGGCGCGCCCGGGGTCTCCGGGCAGCAGGACCCGCTCCGCGAGCGGGGCCGTCGGGCGCAGATGCAGGGGCGCGCTGTGCGACATCGGCGGCGACTTTAGACTCCCGGGCATGGCAATGCTCCTGGCGTCGCCGGCCTGAGTGTCCGAGCGCGCACAAGACCCCGCCGGCGAATCCGGTGAGCTGACGCTCGCCCAGGTCGCCGACGCTGTCGGCCTGTCGCCGAGCACCATTCGCCGATGGGTCTCGATGGGCCTCGTACCCGGCCACAGCGACGGCCAGTGGACGCACTCCACGGTCGCCTACCTGCGCGTCGTGGCGAGGCTGCGCCAGCGCGGCCACACGCTGGAGGAGATCAGGCGCGCGAGCGAGAGCGGGCAGCTCGTCAGCGGCCCGATCGAAACGCTGCTGAAGGACTCCGGCCCTCGCTATTCGCTCAAGCAGGCATCCCGTGAGAGCGGCCTCGACGCGAAGATGATCGCGCGGCTCTTCACCGCGATGGGCCTGAGCATCCACAGCGGCGACGGCATGAGCGAGGAGGACGTGCAGATCCTCAAGTACGCCGGGACGGTCATCCAGGCCGGCTTCCCGCTCGATGCGTACCTGCAGCTGATGCGTGTCTACGGTCAGAAGATCGCCCAGATCGCCGACGCGGAGGTCCGCCTGATCCATCTCTATGTGCACGAGCCGCTGATGAGGGCCGGCGTGCCCAGCGCGGAAATCGCGGAGGAGCTCGAGGGCCTCACGCGCGACGTGCTGCCGCTCGCGGCGCCGCTCATGAACTACCTGCACGGGCGCCTGCTCGCCGAGTTCGTCGAGCAGGACATGATCGGCCACATGGAGGCCGACATGGCCGAGGAGACCCTCGAGGAGGGCCGGCTGCGGGTCGCGATCGCCTTCGCCGACCTCGCCGGGTTCGCGCGACTGACAGTGGAGAGGGGCGACGAGGCGGCGGTGGGGACGGTCGAGCGCTTCGTGCAGGCCGCCGGGGAGTCGCTGCCGGCCGACGCGCGGGTCGTAAAGACGCTCGGCGATGAGGTGATGGTCGTCGCCTCAGACGCCGCTCGCCTGACCGCATGGGCGGTCGCGCTCCAGTCAGAACGCGCGGCCGGCGAGCCGCCCGCGCGGATCGGCGTCCACTTCGGCGAGGTCCTCTACCGCGACGGCGACTACTACGGCCGCGAGGTCAACCAGGCGGCGCGCGTCGTCGCCCGCGCGGGCGCGGGAGAGGTGCTCGTGACGCGTCCCGTCGTCGACGTCGCCGACGGGATCGACGGCGTGCGTTTCACGCGCATCGGCGAGGTCAGGCTGAAGGGCTTCTCCGAGCCCACGGAGCTGTTCACAGCCGCCACGGAGGGCTAGGCGTGGTCGTCGAGGAGGTCCGCGAGAGCGTGCGCGCGGGCGGCCTGCTCGACGGCTCCCGGCCGCTCGTGGCGATGCTCTCCGGAGGGCGCGACTCCACGTGCCTGATCGACGTCGCGGTGGCGATCCTCGGCCCGGGCCTCGTGAGCGCCCTGCACGTCAACTACGGGCTGCGCGAGCAGTCCCGCGAGGACGAGCGCCACTGCGCTGAGCTCTGCAGGGCGCTGGGCGTGCACCTCACCGTCCTCTCGGACGCGGGCGAGCCCCCGGGCCGCGGCGGCATCCCCGGAAACCTGCAGGCATGGGCGCGCGAGGTCCGCTACTCGGCCGCCGAGCGGCTCGCACGCGAGTGCGGCGGGCTCTACGCGACGGGGCACACCGCGAGCGACCAGGTCGAGACGATCCTCTACCGGCTCGCGGCCTCGCCGGGACGCCGCGCGCTGCTCGGGATGGTGCCCGCCGAGGGGCTGATGGTCAGGCCGCTGCTCGGGCTGACCCGCGAGCAGACCGGCGCCTACTGCGACGAGCGCGGGCTCGAGCTGGCGCGAGGACGCAAGCAACGAGGACCACTCGTTCGCCCGCTCGCGGGTGCGCCACCTGCTCGTCCCCGCCCTGCGAGAGATCCACCCCGCAGCCGAGTCCAACGTGCTTCGCACCGCGATGCTGCTGCGCGAGGAGACCGAGCTGCTCGACGCGATCGTGCAGGAGGAGCTCGGCGGCGCGAGCTCGATCTCGCTCGCAGCGCCTCGCGCAGCTGCCGGGAGCGCTCGCGCGGCTCGCTGGTGATCGCGCTCGCCGAGCAGGCCACCGGCACCTATGTCCCGCAGGCCGGCGGGAGGGTCGCGGAGCTCATCGCGCTCGGCCGCCGGGGCGGGCCGAGCGGAGCTGCATGTCGGGTCCGGGGCGGGCGCCGTGATCGAGGAGGGAATCCTGCGGATGGTCAGGCTCCCGCCGCGCGAGCCCCGGATGCCGCCGCCCGAGGGCTAGACTCCCCGGCGTGGGCATACCAGCGAGCGCTTCCATCGAGCCCGGCCTGGGCGAGGTGCTCGTCACCTCCGAGGCCCTGCAGGCAGCGGGTCGCCGAACTGGGCGAGCAGATCTCGCGCGACTACGAGGGCCGCCCGCTGCTCCTGGTCGGAGTCCTGAAGGGCGCGGTCTTCTTCCTGAGCGACCTCATGCGCTTCATCGACATCCCCGTCGAGGTCGACTTCATGGCGGTCGCCTCCTACGGATCCGCGACCGACTCCTCCGGGGTCGTTCGCATCCTGAAGGACCTCGACGCCGCGATCGAAGACCGCGACGTGCTGATCGTCGAGGACATCGTCGACTCCGGCCTGACCCTGCAGTACCTGCTGCGCAACCTCGGCTCGCGCAACCCGAGGACGCTCGAGGTGTGCGCGCTGCTCACCAAGCCCGAGCGCCGCAAGGTCGATCTGCCGACCCGCTACATCGGCTTCGAGATCCCCGACAAGTTCGTCGTCGGATACGGCCTGGACTACGCCGAGCGGCACCGGAACCTGCCCTTCGTCGCGGTCCTAGAGAGCTAGGAGAGACCCGTTGCAGACCCCCTGCGGGACGCCGAAAGCGGCAGGAGATATGGGCCTTTCATGGTACGCTAGGGAACCCGTGGCCACCTTCAACAACGGTCCCCGGGTCCCCTGGATCTCGACATGAGCCGTTTCTTCAAGAGCGCCGCGTTCCCGATACTGATCGTCGTCGTTCTTGCGTTCCTGGCGGTCAAACTCGTCAGCCCCGGGAACCAGAACCACCGCTCGCACAGCTACCAGACGCTGGTCGCGAAGGAGATCCCCTCCGGCGAAGTCAAGTCCGCCGAGCTGAAGAACAAGGGCAAGGCGCTCGAAGTCAAGCTCAAGAACGGCGAAACGTACGAAGTCGGCTTCATCGAAACCGCCTCGCCGGCAGCTGATCGCGCAGCTCGAAAAGGCGAGCGTCCCGTTCAACATCGAATCTGAAAAGAGCAGCGCGCTACTCAGCCTGCTCACGTACATCATCCCGTTCGTCCTGTTCTTCGGGTTCTGGATCTTCCTCATGAACCAGGTGCAGGGCGGTGGCTCCAAAGTCATGTCGTTCGGCAAGTCGCGCGCCAAACGGATGTCGGCCGACTCGCCGAAGATCACCTTCCGCGACGTCGCCGGGGTCGACGAGGCCGTCGAGGAGCTCCACGAGATCAAGGAATTCCTCGAGAACCCCAAGAAGTTCCAGGCGCTCGGCGCGAGGATCCCGACCGGCGTGCTGCTCTACGGGCCCCCGGGAACCGGCAAGACGCTGCTCGCACGCGCCGTCGCCGGCGAGGCGGGCGTGCCGTTCTTCTCGATCTCCGGCTCGGACTTCGTCGAGATGTTCGTCGGCGTCGGCGCCTCGCGCGTCAGGGACCTCTTCGAGCAGGCCAAGCAGAACAGCCCCTGCATCATCTTCATGGACGAGATCGACGCCGTCGGCCGTCACCGCGGCGCCGGGCTCGGCGGAGGCCACGACGAGCGCGAGCAGACGCTCAACCAGCTGCTCGTCGAGATGGACGGCTTCGAGGCGAAGGACAACATCATCATGATCGCGGCGACCAACCGCCCCGACATCCTCGACCCGGCGCTGCTGCGCCCCGGCCGCTTCGACCGCCAGATCGCCGTCGACCGCCCCGACCGCAAGGGCCGCGCGAAGATCCTCGAGGTCCACACCCGCGGCAAGCCGCTCGCCAAAGTGATCGACATCGACGCGCTCGCGGGCCAGACGCCCGGCTTCACCGGCGCCGACCTCTCCAACCTGATCAACGAGGCCGCGCTGCTCTCCGCGCGCACCGGCAAGCGCGAGATCGGCCAGGAAGAGCTCGAGGAGGGGATCATGCGCGTGATCGCCGGCCCCGAGAAGAAGACCCGCGTGATGAGCGAGAAAGAGCGCCTGATCACCGCCTACCACGAGATGGGGCACGCGCTCGTCGGCCACTTCCTCGAGCACTCCGACCCGGTCCACAAGATCTCCGTGATCTCGCGTGGGCAGGCGCTCGGATACACGATCTCGATGCCGCAGGAGGACCGCTTCCTGACCACGCGCGCCGAGCTCGAGGACACGATGGCGATGACGCTCGGCGGCCGCGCCGCGGAGGAGCTCGTCTTCGGCGAGATCACGACGGGCGCCTCCAACGACATCGAGAAGGTCACCGCCACCGCCAAGCAGATGGTCATGCGCTTCGGCATGAGCGAGAAGCTCGGCCCCCGCGTCTACGGCCACGACCACGGCCAGCCGTTCCTCGGCCGCGAGTTCTCGACCGAGCCCGACTACTCGGATGAGATCGCGCGCGAGATCGACGACGAGGTCCGCCGCATCATCGAGTCCGCCCACCAGCGCGCCCGCTCGATCCTCACCGAGCATGAGCGCGACCTGAAGAACCTCTCCGAGATCCTCGTCAAGCGCGAGACGATCGAGAAGGAGGAGTTCAACGCCCTGCTCACCGGCAAGACCGAGGACGAGGTCTACGGCATCGAAGAGGGCGGGGCCCCTGAGCTTCCCGCGCCCCCGGCCGTCGACCGGCCAGAGCGCGAAACTCCGCGCGCGGTTCCGCGCCCGGGCCTCGCCGGTGGAACCGCGGAGCTCCGCGCCACCGACAAAGAGCGCCCCGAGCCCGCCTGACGCCTGCCGCGCCGCTGGCAGCGCCGCCGCGGCGTGACGTCGCGCTCCGCGCCGAGCGCGCCAGCCGCCACGGTCACACCGCATAGGCTGGTCTCGTGCGAGCCCGGCTACACGCTGATGGGGATCGTGAACGTGACCCCCGACTCCTTCTCCGACGGAGGGGAGTTCCTGGACGCCGGCGCCGCGATCGCGCACGCGATGGAGCTCGAGGCGCAGGGCGCGCGGATCCTCGACATCGGCGGCGAGTCGACCCGGCCCGGCGCGCCGAGCCGGTCGGCGCGCAGGAGGAGCTCGCAGCGCGTTATTCCGGTCGTCGAGGGCCTGCGCGGCAGACGAGCGCGGAGATATCGATCGACACCTCGAAGGCGTCGGTCGCGCGCGCCGCGGTGCAGGCCGGCGCGAGCATCGTCAACGACGTCAGCGCGCTGCGAGCGGACCCCGAGATGGCGGCGGTCGTCGCCGACAGCGGCGTGCGCTGCTGCCTGATGCACATGCTCGGAGAGCCGCGGACGATGCAGGAGCACCCGCGCTACGGCGACGTCGTGGACGAGGTGCGGGCGTTCCTGCAGGCGCGCATCGAGTTCGCCGTGTCTCGCCGGGATCGCGCGAGGAGCGGATCGTCCTCGACCCGGGCATCGGGTTCGGCAAGAGCACGCGCCCACAACCTCGAGCTGCTGATGGGGCTGGCCGAGATCGCGTCGCTCGGGCGGCCGCTCCTGATCGGGACCTCCCGCAAGAGCTTCATCGGCCGGATCATCGGAGAGGCGGCCGGCGCCGCGCGAGCCCGTCGCCGCCGAGCACCGGCTCGCCGGAACGATCGCGACGAACGTGATCGCGCTGGAGCGCGGCGCGAGCATCTTCCGCGTGCACGACGTCGCGCCGGTGCACGATGCGCTCGCGGTTGCGGCTGCTACGTTGGGCGCGGCATGAACGACGAGCTCCCCGAGGACCCGGACGACCTCGACGACGACCGCGACCTCGACGGCGAGGACGAGGATGTCGAGGATGCCGCCGAGTCGGTAACGATCGAGATCAGCGGCCTCTCGCTCTACACCCACCACGGCGTGAGCGAGGCCGAGCGCGAGGTCGGCCAGCGGCTCGTGATCGACATGCGGCTGGACGTGGGCGAAACCGACGCGACGGTGACCGATTCGATCGAGGACACCGTCGACTACGCCGAGGTCTGCCAGCTCGTTGCGCTGGTCGCGCAGCAGCGCTCGCACCGCACGCTCGAGCGGCTGTGCAGCTCGATCGCGGACCGCCTGCTGGCCGACTACGAGCTCGAGGGCGTGTGGGTCAAGGCGAGCAAGCCCCAGCCGCCGATCCCCCTCAGCGTGGACGAGGTCTCCGTCGAGGTCTGGCGCGAAGCGAGCGACTGACCGCGTCCGCGGGACGGATCCGCGCGCCAGGCAATACGGTGTGCTCTCGTTGCCAGCGAGAGAGGAGAGCACGACATGCCGAGCCTCCAGACGACAGCAGGGGTGAGCCGCCGATGAGCGCCCAAGCCTTCCGCCAGGCCGTCGAGAGCTGGGACATGGACGCCGTCCGCGAGCTGCTCGCGGAGGACATCGAGTTCCACAGCCCGGTCACATTCCACCCCTTCGTCGGGCGGCAGACCGTCGGCGACCTGCTCGAAATCGTCGGCAAGACCTTCGAGAACTTCCGCTACACCGACGAGCTGCAGGGAGACGGCACGCACATCCTCGTCTTCCGCGCCGAGATCGGCGGCAAGGAGCTCGAGGGCCTCGACCTCCTGCGCTTCGACGAGGACGGACTGATCGCCGACTTCACCGTGATGATCAGGCCGATGTCGGGCCTGGTGCCGTTCGCTCAGGCGATGGGCGAAAAGGTCGCGGCCGCCGGGCTGCAGACGACCCGCGCCTGAGACCGTCGCTCCGTGAGCGCCACGAGCGAGCGCAGGGCCCTGCTCGGGCTCGGCTCGAACGTCGGCGAGCGGCGAGCGAACCTGCAGGCCGCCGTGCGACGGCCTGCAGGGTGCCGGCGCGACGGTGCTCGCCTGCTCGAGCACCTACGACACCGACCCTGTCGGCGAGGTGCTCGAGCAGCCGAGCTTCCTGAACGCCTGCGTGCTCGCGCGAACAGCGCTCGACCCGCTGGCGCTGCTCGACGCGGTCGAAGGCGCTCGAGCGCGAGCTCGGCCGGGCCGCCCACGGCGATCAGGCACGGGCCGCGCGTGATCGACATCGACATCCTGCTCCTCGGCGAGGAGCAGGTCCGCGAGGAGCGAATGACGCTGCCGCACGAGCAGCTGCTGACGCGGCGCTTCGTGCTGATACCGGCGCTCGAGCTCGACTTCTCGCTAGCCGCGCCGGACGGCACGAGCCTCGCCGACGCGCTCGCCGCCCTGCCGCCGCAGGAAGGCGTGCGCTGGGCCGGGCCTGCCGCTGGAGGTTCCCGCCGGCTGAGCACCACGCTCAGTGGACGATGATGCGGCCCCGCATGCCTTCGGAGACGTGGATCGTGCAGCGGTAGTTGAAGGTCCCCGCCCGCGTGAACCTGAGCGCGAACGTGCCGTGCACGCTGGGTGCGGGAGTGGACGCTGGCGAACGTGACGTTGTGTTCGCGGCTGTCGTGCCACACCCAGGTCACGCTGTCGCCCCTGCGGATCGACAGGATCGACGGGCTGGAACGCGAACTTTTCAAGGCGCACCGTGTGCGAAGAGGCGGCGCGCGCTCCGCCGAGGGCTGCGCCCGGCACGAGCACCAGGGCCATCGCGGCGAGTGATCCACAGCATCAAGATCGCCCTTCTCACTCTCGCTCTCCTTCGCTCGCATCTCGGCCGGGCCGATTCCCGCCGTCGCATCCAAGGATGCCGCAGGCGCGCGTTCCTTCCCCGCCGCGCTAGACGGTTTTGGACTCGCCCCAGGAGGCGAGCGCGAGCAGGGCGCGCGGGCTCACCTCGCGGCTCGCGAGCACGCACAGGCGCCCGCCGCGCTCCCACACGACGGCGTTCACGGCGCCGACGTGAGCAGCCGGTAGGAGCTCGCGCCCCTGCGTGATGACCTGGCCGCCCGTCACGCTCGGCGCCGGCGTCCCCGACACGATCGCGTAGCCGACGCGCCGCCCGTGCGCGTCGGTGTAGAAGACCGTCCTGACGGTGCGCCCGTTCACGCTGTCGATGCGCGCTCCCGAAGAGCGCCAGCCGAAGCTGTGCTCCCAGTACGGGAAGGCGACCCCTTCGACGGAGGCGTTCAGCGCCCCGGACGTGCTCGCGCTCTCGCTCGGGAGCGCCCATGCTTGCCGGGAGCTGCGTCAGCGCCGTCGCGCGGCTCACGCTCAGCTGCTCGGCTGCCCGAACCCGAGCCGCCGATCAGAAGGATCAGCACCGCCGCCGCGACGGCCGAGCGCACCGCCCGCTGCCGCCACGCGCCAGCGGCGCGCGCGTGCGGGCCGTGAGCGGCGGCGCCTGCTGCTGCTCGCTCTCGCGCGACGAGCGCATCGATGCGCTCGTGCAGCGATGCTCGGGCGCGCTCACGTCGATGGAGCGAACCAGCTCGACCAGCTCGGATTCCGTCTCGGGGCGTCGCATGCTCATGGGGATCCACCCGATAGGACTCCGCCGGGGCGAGAGTCTTCCCGCCCGCTATCCCGGGAGGGCTGGCCGGGATGCTCCTCGCTGCTCGCGCCGAGGCTGCGCGCGAGCGACCGGCGCGCCCGGAACACCCGCGTCGTCAACGTCGCCTCCTTGACGTCGAGCACACTCGCGGCCTCCCGGTAGGAGAGCCCGACGATGTCGACTGCGACGAGCGCGAGCCTGAAATCCTCCGCGAGCTCGGCGATCGCGCCGTACAGCTCGCTGATCTCGATCATGCTGTCCGGCCGGCCCGTCGGCCGCGAGTCGACGGCCGAGAGCTCGTCGAGCTGCGCGACCACCGCGGGCCTTCGCGAGCGTGTGCGGACGTTGATCAGGAACGTGTTGCGCAGCGCGCCCATCAGGTAGTGCAGCTCGTTGTCTCCCGTCAGCCGGCGCTCGCGCGCGAGGACGCGCACGAAGGTCTCCTGCACGAGGTCCTCGGCGTCCTCGCGTGAGCCGCACAGCGCCCACGCCGCGCGGTAGAGACGGTCGACGTGCCGTGTCAGCGACTGTGGGTCAAGAGTCCCCATTGCGTGCGCCCGGGCGCCCCCTCGGGGCGCACCGGCCTCGCGACGACTGTAGCGCCAGGCGGGGCGCAGGAAAGATGCTCGGCCCGCTCAGGCCGCGCGAGCGGGAAACCACTCCGGCCGGCAGCACGCCGCTCGGGATCTCGCCGACCATCGGCGGGAAGTACCTCGTGAGCTGCGCCGCGGGGTGCGCTCTCGATCATCGGCCGCAGCGTCGGCGATGCTCATCAGCAGCCGGATCGTGCTCCCGATCTGCAGGTCTGCTGCGTTCGGCTGCTCGCCGCCGAGAAGCCCGTCGGCGATCCAGCCGTCGATCTTCTCGAGCTGGCCCTCGCAGCGCCTGACGTCGGCTCTGGCGCTCGCCTCCGTGGCGTGGTTTTTGCGGGCCATCAGGCGCGCCGTCAGCGGCAGGCCCGGCCGCAGCATCGCCGCCGGGAGCGGCAGTCGCGCGTCGCCGGCGTAGCTCTCCATCGCGAGCGGTTCGCGCAGGAAGCCGACATCCAGGATGCGTCGCGGCACGCCCTGGAAGACGTCGTCGCCCCATCGCTCCGCCTCGAGCACGCGGTCACGCTCGGGGCCCGGGGCAGGAAGCAGCGGCGGCTCGGGCGAGATCTCGTCGAGCGCGCGCATGATGTTGCGCGAGCCAAGGATCTTGCGGTCGCCGACCCGCATCCCGGGGACGGTGGACCCGCCGTAGCGCAGCGGGCCGACGAGATGCGGGACCAGCGGAAGCAGGTCGACACGCTTGAAGTCGATCGCCTTGCGGCGCATCGCCTCTTCGACGGCGGCGCACGGGTGCGAGCCCGGCAGGACGTACAGCTTGGGTGCGGACGCGCTCATGTCGCTGCCGAGCATAATGGTCGGCCATGCTCCTCGTCGTCGACGTCGGCAACACGCAGACCCACTTCGGGGCCTTTCGCGACTCCGAGCTGGTCGAGCACTGGCGATTCGCGACGGTCCGGCAGTCCACCGCGGACGAGCTCGGCGCCGCTCTGCGCAACCTCCTGGAGATCCGCGGCTACGGCTTCCACGATCTCGCCGCGTCGATCGTGTCCTCGACCGTCCCGCAGCTGGAGCCGGAGTGGACCGAGATGGCCGCGCGCTATCTCGGGCACGAGATGCACGCCGTCGGGCCGGGCACGAAGACCGGGCATGGCGATCCGCTACGACAACCCGCGTGAGATCGGCGCCGACCGACTCGTAAACGCAGTCGCGATCAAGGAGCGCTTCGGCAACCTCGCGGTGTGCGTCGACTTCGGTACGGCGACGACGTTCGACGTCGTCTCGCGCGAGGGCGACTATGTCGGCGGCGCACTGATGACCGGCATCGAGATCTCCCTCGAAGCGCTCTCAGAGCGCGGTGCGCGGCTCCCCAAGATCGACCTCGCGCCGCCTCGCAGCGTGATCGGCAAGAACACGATCGACGCGATCCGCTCGGGCGTGATCTTCGGCTACGCGGGAGCGATCGACGCGATCCTGCGCCGGCTCTACGGCGAGCTCGGCGAGCGCACCGCGGTGATCGCGACGGGCGGTCTGGCGCGCCTGGTCGTGCCCTACACGGAGGAGATCGAGGAGGTCGACGACCTGCTCACCCTGACCGGGCTGCGGCTGCTGCACGAACGCAACAGCTGAAGATCGCAACAATGGGTCGATGAATCACCCGCGTTCACTCACCGAACCGTGGATGCTCGGCCCTCTGCCGGTGCCCAACCGCGTGCTGCTCGCTCCGCTCGCCGGGATCGGCAACTGGTTCGTGCGCCTGCAGGCCAAGCGCTACGGCGCGGGCATGGCGGTCTCGGAGATGGTCTCCTCACACGCGATCCGCCATCGCAACGCGCGCACGATCAACGAGATGCTGCGGATCGACCCGCGTGAGCGCGCCGGTGGCCCAGTCTCGATCCAGCTGTTCGGCGAGGACCCCGCCGTGATGCGCGAAGCGGCCGCCCACGTCGCGGCCCTCGGAGCGGACGCGATCGACATCAACATGGGATGCCCGGTACCGAAGGTGAGGCGGACGGGCGCCGGCGCCGAGCTGCTCGCCGAGCCGGACCTCGCGGTCGCGCTGGCGCGGGGAGCGGTGCAGGGCGCGGGGGAGGCTGTCCCCGTGACGGTCAAGCTTCGCTCGGGGCTGCGCGCGGGCGACACGAGCGGCTTCACGCTCGCGGAGCGGCTCGTCGCGGAGGCCGGCGTCGCGGGCATCGCGTTTCACCCGCGCTCCGCCGCCGTCCACCACAAGGGCACCCCGGACTACGAGCTCGCCGCGCTGCTGGTGGCGCGCCTGCCGGCGCCCGTGATCATCACGGGCGGGCTCAGCGACGCCGCCCGCGTGCGCGAGGCATTCGAGCTGACGGGCGCCGCCGCGGTGATGCTCGCGCGAGGCTCGCTCGGAAACCCGTGGCTGTTCCAGGAGCTGCTAGAGGGCCGTGAAGGCGAGCCCACCACCGGCGAGGTGCTCGCCGAGCTGCACTGGACCATGGAGCGTGCGGTCGAACATCTCGGAGAGGACCGCGCGAGCCGCTACCTGCGCAAGTTCTACCCCTGGTACGTGGCGCGGCTCGGGCTGCCCGCGAGCGCAGGCGAAGGAGCTGCAACAGGCCCTGCAGAGCGCCCCGGGCCTGCAGGACGCGCGGCGGCTGCTGCAGGACGCGTGCGGCCCGCTCGCGATCCCCGCGTGAGGCCGAACGGCGGTTGCCGCGGCCGCGCTATACTGCTGCGCTCGCTGACGCTGTCCGGCAGGCGAGATCCCCGCTCCAGGCGGGTTTTTGCGTATCGCAGGCCGGATCCCCCAACCCCGCGAACGAGGGTCACATGCCGAAGGACGTCATCCTCACACCAGAAGGACTGCAGAAGCTCAAGGACGAGCTCGACCTGCTCTCGACCGAGAAGCGGAAAGAAGTCGCGCAGCGAATCAAGGAGGCGCGGGAGTTCGGCGACATCGCCGAGAACTCCGAGTACGACGACGCCAAGAACGAGCAGGCGATGCTCGAGAGCCGGATCGCCCAGCTTCAGGAGAAGCTGCGGATGGCGACGGTCATCCAGGCCAAGGACCTCTCCACCGACGTGGTGCAGGTCGGCTCCGTCGTTCACGTGAAGGACGAAAAGACCGGCAAGTCCTCGAAGTACACGATCGTCGGGTCCGCCGAGGCGAAGCCCGATCAGCAGAAGCTCTCGAACGAGTCGCCCGTCGGCCGCGCGCTGATCGGCCACAAACGCAACGAGACGGTCGCCGTCAAGGTCCCCCGCGGCCCCGCGCGCAAGCTGAAGATCACCAAGATCGACGTCGGCCTCGAGTAGGCTCGCTGCGATGAGCGCAGCCGAGGAGGGACGGCCGCCCGGCGAGCCGGGCCACGGCCTGCCCGAGCTGATAGCCGAGCGGCGGGCGAAGGCCGCCCGCGTCCGCGAGGCCGATCCCGACCGCATTCCCGTACGCGTTCGCGGGAGTCGAGCCGATCGAGCGCATCCTGCCCGCCTATGAGCACCTTCAGGCCGGTGAGGAAACCGACGAGCGCCACCGCGTCGCAGGCAGGATCGCTGCGCGGCGCGGCGCCGGCAAGGCGGCGTTCATGGACCTTGTCGACAGGACCGGCAAGATCCAGCTTCACGCGCGGGTCGACATCCTCGGCAGCGAGCGTTTCGACCTGCTGACCTCGCTCGATCTCGGCGACATCATCGGCGTCGACGGCTCGGCCCTGCGGAGCCGTCACGGCGAGATCTCCCTGCGCGTCGAAAGCTTCCAGTTGCTCGCCAAGGCGCTGCGCCCGCCGCCGGACAAGCACCACGGCCTCAGCGACGTCGAGACGCGCTACCGGCGCCGCGAGCTGGACCTGATGGCCAGCCAGGAGGCACGCCACCTCTTCATCGACCGCGCGCGCATCATCTCCGCGGTCCGCGGCTACCTCGACGGCGAGGGGTTCGTCGAGGTCGAGACGCCGGTGCTGCAGCCGCTCTACGGCGGAGCGCTCGCGCGGCCGTTCACCACGCACCACAACGCGCTGGACCGGGACCTGTACCTTCGGATCGCGACCGAGCTGTATCTGAAGAGGTGCATCGTCGGCGGTCTCGAGCGGGTCTACGAGCTCGGAAAGGACTTCCGCAACGAGGGCCTCTCCCACAAGCACAACCCCGAGTTCACGATGGTCGAGTGGTATGAGGCATACGCCGACTACCAGGACGAGGCAGCACGCCTGGAGCAGGTCGTGGCCGCCGCAGCCGCCGCCGTGAAATACGACGGGGAGATCGACTTCTCGGCGCCGTGGCGGCGGCTCGGCTTCGTCGAGGCGATCGCGGAGAAGACCGGCATAGACGTCGGCGCGCACGGGTCCGGCGGCGAGCTCGCCGCAGCGATCCGGGCCGCCGAGCTGCCGATGGCGACCGAGGGGCTCAGCTGGCCCGCGCTCGCCGACGACCTGCTCTCCAAGTTCGTGGAGCCGCACCTGGTCCAGCCCACGTTCGTGATGGACTACCCCGTCGAGATATCGCCGCTTGCGCGCGAGCACCGCTCACGGCCCGGCCTGGTGGAGCGATGGGAGGCGTTCGTGGGCGGCATGGAGATCGCGAACGCGTTCAGCGAGCTCACCGACCCGGACGTCCAGCGGGAGCGCTTCGAGGCACAGCAGCGCCTCGCGGGAGAGGGCGAGGACGAGGTCCAGCCCTACGACGAGGTTTTCGTGCAGGCCCTGGAGCAGGGGATGCCCCCGGCGGGCGGCGTCGGGCTCGGGATCGACCGCCTGGTGATGCTTCTGACCGCGCGCGAGTCGATACGCGAGGTCGTGTTGTTTCCCGCCATGCGCGACTGACGGCCCTCGCGCCGCGGCGGATGCCGGTTCCGCGGCGACCGATCACGCCCCGCTATCAAGCCCTGAGCGTTCGGCGCCGATAGCGCCGCGGGGGCAGGGTGACCGATTGGTAGACTGCTCCGCAGGGGCAATTGGACCACGCGTACTCCTAAAAGGCACAGTCCTTAAAGGAAGGAACCACACAATGTTCGAGCGATTTACAGAACGTGCCCGGCAGGTGGTCGTCCTCGCCCAAGAGGAGGCGCGTACCCTCAAGCACAACTACATCGGGACCGAGCACATCCTGCTCGGCCTGCTCCGCGAGGAGGAGGGTCTGGCGGCCCGCGTCCTCGAGAGCCTCGACATCACCGTCGAGCGCGTCCGCGCGCAGGTCGTGCGGATCGTCGGCTCCGGCGAGGAGGTCACCTCAGGCCAGATCCCGTTCACTCCGCGTGCCAAGAAGGTGCTTGAGCTCGCCCTGCGCGAGGCCCTCAGCCTCGGGCACAACTACATCGGCACTGAGCACATCCTGCTCGGACTCGTCCGCGAGAACGAGGGCGTGGCAGCGCGCATCCTGCTCGACTTCGACGCGGACTCGGAGAAGATCCGCAACGAGGTCATCCGCATGCTCTCCGGTCCCGGCGGCCGCCGCCAGGGACAGTCCGGCGGAGCGGGCTCCGGCTCCGGCTCGACTCCCGGCGAGGGCAAGAAGTCCTCAAAGCTGCTCGACCAGTTCGGTCGCAACCTCACCAAGCTCGCCTCCGAGGGCAAGCTCGACCCCTGCGTCGGCCGCGAGACCGAGATCGAGAGGATCATGCAGATCCTCTCGCGCCGGACGAAGAACAACCCCGTGCTCGTCGGCGAGCCCGGCGTCGGCAAGACCGCCGTCGTCGAGGGCCTCGCGCAGCGGATCACAAGCTCCGAGGTGCCCGAGCTGCTGAAGAACAAGCAGATCTACACGCTCGACCTCGCGGCTCTCGTCGCCGGCTCCAAGTACCGCGGCGAGTTCGAGGAGCGGCTGAAGAAGGTGATGAAGGAGATCACCCAGCGCGGCGACATCATTCTCTTCATCGACGAGCTTCACAACCTCGTCGGCGCGGGCGCCGCCGAGGGCGCGATCGACGCCGCCTCGATCCTGAAGCCGGCACTCGCGCGAGGCGAGCTGCAGACGATCGGCGCGACGACGCTCGACGAGTACCGCAAGTACCTCGAGCGCGACTCGGCCCTGGAGCGCCGCTTCCAGCAGATCCGCGTCGAGGAGCCCACGATCGACCAGACCGTCGAAATCCTTCAGGGTCTCCGGGACCGCTACGAGCAGCACCACAAGGTGCAGATCACCGACGAGGCGCTTCGCGCCGCCGGTGAACTCGCGAGCCGCTACATCTCAGACCGCTTCCTGCCGGACAAGGCGATCGACCTGATCGACGAGGCCGCCTCGCGGATGCGCATCAAGTCGATGACCTCGCCGCCCGCGAACCGCGAGCTGGAGGGCGAAGTCGAGAGCACGCGCCGCGACAAGGAGGCCGCGATCGAGGCCCAGGAGTTCGAGAAGGCGGCGGCGCTGCGCGACAAGGAGCGCAAGCTGACCAACAAGAAACGCGAGCTCGAGCAGGCGTGGGAATCAGGCGAGTCGGGCGAGAGGCCCTCGATCGGCGAAGAGGAGATCGCGGACATCGTCTCGATGTGGACCGGCATTCCCGTGTTCAAGCTCACCGAGGCCGAGACCCAGAAGCTGATGCGGATGGAGGACGAACTCCACAAGCGCGTGATCGGCCAGCACCCCGCGATCGAGGTGATCTCGAAGGCGATCAGGCGCTCGCGCGCCGGCCTGAAGGACCCGAAGCGGCCGACCGGATCGTTCATCTTCCTCGGCCCCTCGGGGGTCGGCAAGACCGAGCTCGCCCGCACGCTCGCCGAGTTCCTGTTCGGCGACGACGACGCCCTGATCCGGATCGACATGTCCGAGTACATGGAGAAGCACGCGGTCTCACGGCTCGTCGGCTCGCCTCCCGGCTACATCGGGTACGACGAGGGCGGCCAGCTGACCGAGGCGATCCGCCGCAAGCCCTACAGCGTGCTGCTGCTGGACGAGATCGAGAAGGCGCACCCGGATGTCTTCAACATCCTGCTGCAGATCCTCGAGGACGGCCGCCTCACCGACGCCCAGGGCCGCACCGTCGACTTCAGGCACGCGATCGTGATCATGACCTCGAACATCGGGGCCGCGGAGATCGCCCGCAACACGCCGCTCGGGTTCGCCGTCTCCGACGATGAGACCGGCATCACCTACGACGACATGAAGAACCGGATCATGGGCGAGCTGAAGAAAGTCTTCCGCCCGGAGTTCCTGAACCGGATCGACGACGTGATCGTGTTCCACAAGCTCCAGAAGGAGGAGATCAAGCAGATCGTCGAGCTGCTCCTCCTGCGGATCCGCGAGTCGATGGCCGAGCGCGAGCTCCAGCTCGAGCTGACCGAGCCCGCTAAGGACCTGCTCGTCGAGAAGGGCTGGGATCCCGCGATGGGAGCCCGTCCGCTGCGTCGCGCAATCCAGCGGTACATCGAGGACCCGCTCGCCGACTTCGTGCTGCGCGAGCAGCTGACGCCCGGAGCCACGGTCGTTGTCGATCCCGCCGAGGGCGACCAGGAGGGCGAGGTGCGCCTCTCGATCGTCGAGCCCAAGAAGCAGAAGACGCCTGTCGGCGTCGGCGCTGAAGGGGCAGGCACCGAGGAGATCACCGAGGCCGAGCCCGGCCCCGAGGGCGAGCCGCCCGCAGAGCAGTAGCAGGCAGCCCGCTGGACAGGACCTCCGATCGGGTGCTCCTCGCGCCGCTGACGGCCGAGGACTGGTCGCGTGACGGTCGCCGCATCTATCAGGCCGGCATCGACGCGGGCGAGGCGACGTTCGAGGCCGAGGCCCCGGAGTACGAGAGCTGGACCGCGCTCCGCGCGGGGCTGCCGGCGCTCGCCGCGAGGAATCCCGCGGGCGAGCTGATCGGGTGGGCGGCGCTCACCCCCGTCTCGCCGCGCGCGGTCTACCGCGGCGTCGGCGCCGTCAGCATCTACGTCGACCCCGCCCACACCCGCCGCGGCGTGGGGCGGGCACTGCTGCAGGGCCTGATCGAGGCGTCCGAGCAGGCCGGGATGTGGACGGTCGAGGCGGGCATATTCCCGGAGAACGAAGCGAGCATCGCGCTGCACACGCAGTGCGGGTTCCGGCTCGTCGGCGTCCGTGAGCGCGTCGGGCAGATGCCGGATGGCAGCTGGCGGGATGTGCTCCTGTTCGAGCGCCGCAGCCCCATCGCCGGCTCCACCTGAGCCGGCCGCTGCCGTCCCCTCCGGCGCGTAGGCTGGCCGCATGGCCCGAACCACCGTCCATGTCTGCTCGGAGTGCGGCATGCAGTCCGCGAAGTGGCACGGCCAGTGCCCGGGCTGTGAGGCGTGGAACACGCTCGTCGAGGAGGCCGTGGCGCCCCGGAAGGCGAGCGCCCGCGGGCGCTCGGCCGGCACGAGAGGGCCGCGCCCGGCCGGGGAGCGGGGCGCGGGTGTCCGTCAGGCACCGACCCCGCTGAGGGAGGTGGGAGCGAGCCCCGTCAAGCGGATGTCCACCGGCATCGGAGAGCTCGACAGGGTGCTCGGAGGCGGCCTGGTGCCCGGCTCGCTGGTGCTCCTCGGCGGGTCTCCGGGGATCGGCAAGTCGACGCTCACCAACATGGTGCTCGGTCACCTCGCGCAGTCGGGCCACAGAACGCTGTACGTCAGCGGGGAGGAGTCCGCGGAGCAGGTGCGCCTGCGCGCCGAGCGGCTCGCGCCCGGCGCCCTGCACGTCCCGGTGCTCGCCGAGACGGACCTCGACGAGGTGCTCGACACGCTCGCTGCGGAGGAACCACAGGCGTGCGTGATCGACTCCGTTCAGACGCTCGGCGCAGCCGACCTCTCAGGCGCGCCCGGCTCGGTCGGCCAGGTGCGGGAGGTGGCCGCGAGGATCATGGAGCTTGCGAAGGCCCGCGGCATCGCGGTGATCCTCGTCGGGCATGTCACCAAGGACGGGGCTCTCGCCGGGCCCCGCGTGCTCGAGCACCTAGTTGACTGCGTGCTGCAGTTCGAGGGTGAGCGCGAGCGCCCCTACCGAGAGCTGCGGGCGCTGAAGAACCGCTTCGGGTCGACGAACGAGGCCGGCCTGTTCGAGATGCGCCAGGGCGGCCTCGTGGAGGTCCTGGACGCCTCCGCCCGCTTCGTCGCGGAGGCCACGCGAGCACCCGGCAGCGTAGTGCTCGCGGCGATGGAGGGCTCCCGCCCGCTCCTCGTCGAGGTGCAGGCGCTGGTCGCGCCGTCCGAGCTCGAGCATCCCCGCCGCGTCGTCTCCGGGCTGGACCGCAACCGGCTCGCGCTGGTGCTCGCGATCCTCTCCAGGCACGGCCGTGTGCGGACCGGCAACGCGGACGTGTTCGTGAACGTCGTCGGCGGCGTCAGGGTCGACGAGCCCGGCTGCGACCTCGCGGTGGCCCTGGCCGTCGCGAGCGCAAGCCGCGGCGTGCCGATCCGGGGAACGCCGCGGGGCTGCTTTGGCGAGCTCGGCCTAACGGGAGAGCTGCGCTGGGTCGGACACCCCGAGCGCCGTCTCGCGGAGGCCGCCAAGCACGGGCTGGCGGGCGTGATCGCGCCGCCCGACAGCGGCGGGGCCGCATGCGAGGCCGCGACACTCCGCGAGGCCCTCGCGCTCGCGCTCGGGTCCGGCCCGGACGACGTCCGGGCACGCCGTCTGCCGGACCTCTCGACATCGCCGGTGGCGCTCGTGAGGGACAGCCCGGAGCCCGTCGAATAGGCGCGGGCACCGGCGCGGCGCGGCGCGCTGCGCCGACACCCTTGTCGGTGGCGCTAAGGGAAGGGTAAATGCCCTAGAATCAGGGATGTGGGACCACGATCCGGAGAAGATGTAGACACAGAAGTCAGACCGGATCCGGGACTCATGAGGGCTCTGGAGATGATCGCGCCCGGCACGGTGCTGCGGGAGGGAATCGAGAGCATCCTGCATGCCCGCACCGGCGGCCTGATCGTCATAGGCGAGCCTGAAGACCTGAGTTTCCTGAACTCCGGGGGCATCAAGCTCGACATCGACTACACCCCCGCGTTCCTCTACCAGCTGGCAAAGATGGACGGCGCGATCATCCTGAACGCGAACGCCACGAAGATCACGATGGCGAACGTGCAGCTCATGCCGGACCCCACGATCCTCTCGCAGGAGACCGGCACGAGGCACAGGACCGCTGAGCGCGTGTCCAAGCAGACAGACGCCCTCGTGCTCGCGATATCCCAGCGCCGCGAGGTCGTCTCGGTCTACGTGGACGGCGCGAAGTACATCCTTGAGGACATCCCCGTCGTGCTCGCGAAGGCCAACCAGGCGCTCGCGACACTCGACAAGTTCCGCACCCGGCTCGACCAGGTGTCCACGCGCCTGACGGCGCTGGAGTTCGAGGGCGGCGCCACCCTCCACGACGTTCTGACGGTCATGCAGCGCTCGGAGCTCGTGACGAGGATGGCCGTCGAGATCGAGCGCTACATCGTCGAGCTCGGCAGCGAGGGCCGCCTGATCGAGATGCAGCTCGAGGAGACGATGGTGGGAGCCTCCGCCGAGAAGTCCGCGCTGGTGCGCGACTACCTGTCGAACTACTCCGACGACGCCTTTGCCGCCGCGCTCGAAGACATCGGGCGCCTGCCGCACCAGGACCTGCTCGACTTCGGCCGGCTGGCCGAGCTGCTCGGGTATGACCGCAAGCTCAACACGCTCGACTACCCGGTCTCACCCCGCGGGTATCGCGTGCTCGGGCGCATCCCAAGACTGCCGAAGCTCGTCGTCTCACAGATCGTCGCGGAGTTCGCGGGTCTGGACGAGCTGCTGGCCGCGAGCGACTCAGAGCTCGAGGCCGTGGAGGGCGTCGGCGAGATCCGCGCCAAGGACATCCGCGAGGGCCTGCGCAGGTTGCAGGAGCTGAACCTCGTGGATCGCTACCTGCAGACTTGAACAAGGGCCGCCAATGATGGTCGGTCAGAGCAAAGGAGGACACCCATTCCCGCACAAGTAACCGAAGACGCAGCACTGACGGATGACCTTGAGGTCACACGCGAGGTTGAGTACATCGAGTTCGAGCTCGGCGACCACGTCGTGTATCCCCACCACGGGGCGGGCAAGGTCCTCAAGAAGGAGGAGATGGAGATACTCGGCGAACGGCGCGAGTACCTCACCATCAAGATCCTCCACAACGACATGACGGTTCGCGTCCCCACCGAGAACGCTGCCCTCGCGGGCCTGCGCAGGGTCATCGACGAGGAAACCGTCAAGAAGGTTCTGGACGTGCTCCGCGATGAAGTCTCGGAGATGCCGAAGAACTGGAACCGCCGCTTCAAGCACAACCGCGACAAGATCAAGACCGGCGACATCTATGAGCTGGCCGAGGTCGTCCGCAACCTCTCATTGCGCGAGAGCGAGAAGGGCCTGTCGACGGGCGAGAAGCAGATGTTCACCCGCACCAAGAAGATCCTCGCCTCCGAGCTGATGTACGCGCTCGACAAGGACGAGGAGGAGGCCGAGAACTACCTCGACGAGCTACTCGCCGACTCGGCCAACCAGCAGCTCGCGGTGGCCGGAGCCAAGTAACGAGGCTCTCGCGCACGCGGCAGCGCCGAGCTCTGCTCGCCTGCCGCGTGCGCGCAAGCCCCCGCCGCTATGATCGTTGCGCTGATCCTCGCCGCCGGCAGCGGTGAGCGCCTCGGAGCGGGACGCCCGAAGGCGCTCGTCGAGCTCGCCGGGCCGCCCCCTGTTCCAGTGGAGCATCGACGCGGTGAGCGAACTGGCGTGGCCTGCGGCGAATCGTCGTCGCGATGCCCGGAGGGGCGAGCGCCCCGGAGGGCGTCACCGCCGTCACGGGCGGCGCGTGCCGCTCGGAGTCGGTGGCGCTCGCGCTGGCGGCCGCCGGACAGGCCGACACCGTTCTCGTCCACGACGCCGCCAGGCCGCTCGTCACGGTCGGGCTGCTCGAGCGCACCGATCGCCGCCCTGGCCGCGGACGCGGACGCCGACGCGGCGATCGCGGCAGCGCCGGTGAAGGACACGATCAAGCGCGTCGATGAGGCCGGATCCGTGGTCGAGACGCTCGACCGGTCCGCCCTGTGGGCGGTGCAGACGCCGCAGGTCTTCAGGCGCGCCGCGCTCGAGCGGGCGCTCGACGTGCCGCCGCGGGAGCTGGCATTGGCGACCGACGACGCCTGGCTGATCGAGCGGTCCGGTGGGAGGGTGATCGTCGTCGCCCTCCGAGGAGGAGAACCTCAAGGTCACCACGCGCGCGGACCTGCGCTTCGCCGAGATGCTGATCGCCGCGCGCGCCCGGAACAGGCCTGAATCCTGCTTGAATCGCACCCTGACGTGCTGACCGACTACCACCTTCACCTGCGCCTTGATGGCCCTGAGACGCTCGCATCCGAGCATCACACGGCGGCCAATGCCGAGCGCTACCGCGCCGCCGCCGAGGAGCGCGGAATCGCCGAGCTCGGCGTCTCCGAACACATCTACCGGTTCACGCAGACGCTGGAGATCTGGAAGCACCCGTTCTGGAGAGAGCAACGCCACCGACGATCTCGACGAGTACTGCGAGTTCGTGCGCTCGGAGACCGATCTGCGCCTCGGCATCGAGGCCGACTTCGTCCCCGGTGCCGAAGACCGCATCGAGAACGTCCTCTCGGCGCGCGACTTCGACTACGTCGTCGGCAGCGTCCACTTCCTGCGCGAGGGCGCCGTCGACATGGACGACTACAGCGTCTGGCAGACGGGCCGCAGCCCGGACGAAGTCTGGCGCAAGTACTTTCAGACGATCGGCGAGACCGCCCGAAGCGGGCTGTTCGACATCCTCGCCCACCCGGACCTCGTGAAGTACTGGGGTGATCCCGAGCGCCGCCCCGAGGGCGACCTTCGCCGCTACTACGAGCTCGCGATGGACGGGATCGCGGAGTCCAAGATCGCGGTCGAGCTGTCGACCGCGGGACTGCGCAAGCACGTCGCAGAGATGTATCCCGCGCCCGCGTTCCTGCAGATGGCGATCGAAGCCGGAGCACCGATCGCGCTCTCCAGCGACGCGCACAGGCCGCAGGACGTCGGCGCCGACTACGACCGCGCACTGGAGCTGCTCGACACGCTCGGCGTGCGCGAGCTGAGCGTGTTCGACCGGCGGGTGCGCCGCCTGGAGCCGATCGCCGCCGGCGCGAGAGCCTCCTCGTGACGCGCACCGGCATCGGCTATGACTCACATCGGCTCGCTGCCGGCCGCACGCTCCTGATCGGCGGCGTGGAGATCCCGAGCGAGCTCGGCCTCGACGGCCACTCCGACGCCGACGTGCTGACGCATGCCGTGATCGACGCGCTGCTCGGCGCCGCGGGCATGGGTGACATCGGCGAGCACTTCCCCGACACGGACGAGCGCTGGCGGGACGCGGACTCGATCGCGCTCCTGCAGTCCGTCGTGACGAGCGTCACGGAGGCCGGGCTGAGCATCGTCAACGTCGACTGCACGCTGGTGATGCAGGCCCCGAAGCTGGCTCCTCACCGGCAGCTGATCCGCGAGCGCCTCGCGGCGGCGCTCGGCATAGGCGTGGAGCTGGTGAACGTGAAGGCGACGACGGGCGAGGGGATCGGGTTCGTCGGCCGCGGCGAGGGTGTCGCGGCGCTCGCGATCGCGGGCGTGCGCGAGAGCGGCTGAGCGGCGCCGGCCCGCTAGGGTTGCGCCTCGATGCGAGAGATAGTCCTCCACGACACGCGCAGCGGCGAGCTGCGCCCGCTCACGCCGCGCGACCCCGGCCGCGTCGGCATCTACGCCTGCGGCCCGACCGTCTACAGCCGCATCCACATCGGCAACGCCAGGCCGTACGTCGTCTTCTCGCTGTTCGCACGATTCCTTCGCCGGGAGGGCTACGACGTCGCTCTGGTGATCAACCTCACCGACGTGAACGACAAGATCTACGACGCCGCGCGCGCACAGGGGGTGCCCTCGCGGGAGCTCGCGGAACGGATGTGCGCGCACTACAGGGCCGACACCGACGCGCTCGGCATCGGCCGCCCGGACTCGGAGCCGCTCGCGTCGGAGACGATCGGGCCGATCGTTGACTACATCCGGACGCTGATCGACGGCGGCCACGCCTATGAGGCCGGCGGCGACGTCTACTTCAGGGTCCGCTCGGACCCGGGATACGGGAGCCTGTCCCATCGCGACCTCGACAGCATGGACCAGGGGGAGGGGGTGGAGGGCTCCGATCGCAAGGAGGACCCGCTCGACTTCGCGCTGTGGAAGGCGACGAAGGAGGGCGAGGACACGTCCTGGCCCTCACCTTGGGGCGACGGGCGCCCCGGCTGGCACATCGAGTGCTCGGCGATGGCGGAGGAGATCCTCGGCGTCGGCTTCGACGTCCACGGCGGAGGGTCGGACCTCGTCTTCCCCCACCACGAGAACGAGGCCGCCCAGACACGCGCGGCGCGCGGCCGCGAGCTCGCCTCGATCTGGATGCACAACGGGATGATCCAGTTCACCGGCGAGAAGATGTCCAAGTCGGTCGGAAACATCGCCGGCCTGCACGAGGTGGTCGAGGCCGCCGGCCCGCAGGCCGCCGTGATGTATCTCATCTCGGGGCACTACCGCCAGCCACTCGCCTTCTCCGATGCGGTGCTGGAGCAGGCCAGGGCCAACGTGGCCCGTATCCGTGAGGCGGGGCGCAGGCTGAGGCCCGGCCCCTCCCCGCAGCCGCTGGAGGGCATCCGCGACCGCTTCTTCGACGCCCTCGCGCACGACTTCAACACCGCCGAGGCGCTGGCGGTGCTGAACGAGTGGCTCAGAGAGGTCGCGCGCTGCCGGAGCAGCCCGGGGACTCGCACCTGCGCGAGATGCTCGACGTTCTCGGCCTGCAGTCGCTGCTCGACGCCGACGAGCAGGCGCCTCAGGACGTGCGCGAGCTCGCGCAGGCGCGCGAGGAGGCCCGCGCCGCGCGGGACTTCGCCGAGGGCGACCGGCTTCGCGAGGAGATCGCCGCCCGCGGCTGGGAGGTCCGCGACGGCGCCGGCGGCTTCCAGCTGCTGCCGCTGTGATCCTCTACGGACGCAACCCTGTCCGGGAGGCACTGCGCGGCCGGCGCTCGGCGAGCATCGGCGAGATCTGGGCGAGCACCGGAGCCGCAAGGGAGCCGTGGCTTCAGGGCGTGCGCGTGAACGCTGCGACGGGGGAGGAGATCGAGCATCGCTGCGGATCGGCGGCGCACCAGGGGATCTGCGCGGACGCAGGCGGCTATCCGTATGTGAACGCGGATCAGCTGCTGAGCCTCGAGCAACCTCTGCTCGTCGCGCTCGACCAGGTGCAGGACCCCCAGAACCTCGGCTCGATCTGCCGCACCGCCGAGTGCGCGGGCGCGGCCGGGGTGATCATCCCCGAGCGCCGCTCGGCCGAGGTCACGCCCGCCGTGTGCAAGGCATCGGCGGGCGCCGTCGAGCATCTGCCGATAGCGAGGGTCAGGAATCTCGCCGACTTCCTCGCCGATGCCTCGAAGGCGGGATGCTGGTGCTACGGCGCCAGCGCCGGCGGCTCGGAGCCCGGGGAGCGGCGAGCGGTCCCGTATGACTCGCCGGATTACTCGGGCTCGGGGATCGTGCTCGTGCTCGGAAGCGAGGGGAGCGGCCTGCGCCCCCGCGTGGCGGCCGCGTGCGATGAGCTGATCGCGCTCCCGCTGCTCGGGAGGATGGCGTCTCTGGGGGTGAGCGCGGCCACCGCTGCGCTGCTGTACGAGATCTTGCAGATTCGCAGCAGAAAGTCTTGACAACGCTTCATAACTGTGTAAGGCTGCCGCTGCATAACGCTTAACCTAAGGTTGAGAAACCTTAATAAATGAATAGCTTTGGCGCCAGGGGAGGAGTGCGCCACGGAGCAAACTTTGGCCTGCCGCCACGCGGCCGGCCATAAGAAAGGATCTGCTCGTGGCTCGAATCTCCCATAACCCTAACTCTGAACCGAAGGTTGAGGACGTGTTCCTCATTGCCCTCGCGAAGCAGGGTGACCGCAACGCCTATGACCGCCTGGTCCGTCGTTATCACGGTTTCGTGCGCCTGAAGGCCTCTTCCTACTTTCTGGCAGGGGGAGACTCAGAAGATCTAATCCAGGAGGGCCTGGTCGGCCTCTACAAGGCGATCCGGGACTTCCGGACCGACCGCGAGTCGAGCTTCCGCAACTTCGCCGAGCTCTGCATCACGCGCCAGATCATCACGGCCGTGAAGACGGCGACGCGCAACAAGCACACGCCGCTGAACCAGTACGTCTCGTTCTCCTCGACCCCGGCCGGCAGCGGCGACGACGTGCCGACGCTCGACCAGATGCTCCCCGGGCCGACCGTCCACGACCCGGTCAACCAGGTCATCTCCTCCGAGGAGCTCCGCTCACTCGTGGGCTGCCTGTCGACCGCGCTCTCCGAGCTCGAGAGCCGGGTCCTGACGCTGTACCTCGACGGCTACTCATACGAGCAGATCGGCGAACGGCTGTCCTGCGACACCAAGACGGTCGACAACGCGCTGCAGCGCGTCAAGCGCAAGGTCGGCGCGCACCTGCAGTCCCGCGCCGTCGCCGCCTGATCACGGGCGAACGGCCCCAGAAACGACTGTGGCCGCCCCCCGGAGGGGACGGCCACAGAGCGCTTCGAAGACCAGCCGGAGGTTAGAGCCGGCCTTCGTGGGGCAGAACCGGCGTGATGGCCGCCGGGGGCCCCGGGGGGGCAGGGGTCACGCTGATCGTGAACAGCGAGCTCGAGACGGCCTGGTTGGACGGGTCGCCCGGCACCTTGATGCGGAGCAAGGCGCTCCCGGTGCCGAACAGGTTGTCCGTCAGCGAGTAGCTTCCGGTTGAGGTCACGGCACCCACGAAGATGACGTGGAAGCCGGTCCCGATCGCGTTCTGGCGCTCGAGGTAGACGACCTTGCCCGTCTTGCCGGGATTCACGGTGCCCGAGAACGTCAGCGGCTGGCCCGCCTGGACCGTCGTGGCCGAGACGTTCGCCGTCAGGGCGTATTTGACTCCCTCGAACAGCACGGCCGAGCTGACCGCACCCGACTGCACCTTGTAGAAGGTGTTGCTGGCCGGCGACTGCGTGAACGTGTATTCGCCGCTGGCGTTCGTTTTGCCGCTCGCCACGACGGCCCACGACGGGCTCGCGGCGGTGTGGCCGAACAGCACCACGGCGGCGTTGGACGCGCCCGCAACCTTGCCGGTCAGCGTGACCGACTGGCCCTCGCTGATCGGGTTGGCCGACGTGTTCAGCGTCAGATTCGGGTTCTGCGCCTGCACGATCTCGTAGGAGAGCGTGTTGGAGATCCCGCGAACGCTGAATTTGCCGTGGCGGCGCACGAGGACGCGCAGGTTGGCGTCACCGGGGACCTTGAAACGGTGCCTGATCGCGTAGGTGCCGCCGAAGCCGACAACCCCGTTCTGGATGCCTTTCCATTCTTCGAAGCCGGTTGCGGCCTCCCGCTGCAGCGTGATCTGGGCGCCCTGGTCGGCCGGTGAGACGGTCCCGATGAACGTGACCGCGTTGCGCTGTCCGGTCAGGAGCACCTTGCTTTCAGGATGCGAGGTGGGTGTTTCGCCCGGTCCGATGACCGTCACGATCGGGGAGACTCTGACGACGCGGTTTGCGCTGCGCGCGCTCGCGGCAACGGCGTAGAAGGTGCTGTCGGTCACGATTTTGGCGGCCGTGACCTGGTAGAAGCCGCCCGCGCCTGTGGTCGTCGCGGGAAGCGCCGTGAAGCCGGCGGTTCCGGCGGAGTGCTGGTAGACGGTCACGGTCTGTCCGGCTTCGGCGACGCCGCCGCAGGCGAGGCGCCCGTACACCTGGGCTGATTCGCCGCTGGTGATGGTGCGCGGTTCGGCGACCTCGCTGATAGCGCAGCCGGCGAGGCTCTGATGCCGGTGGCTGATCGGATGCAACCTCGCGGCCGAAGCCATGGCGGGCGCCATCAGCGCGCCGGCGGCCATGGCAGCCGTGATGAGTCTCGTGGTCCGCATATGTGCCTTCTCCTTTTGGGAACTCGATCTGTTGGGCGGTCGAGGGATGGGGCTAAAGTCACCGCGCTCTTGTTGATCCCCCGCGTTTTGTAACCCAGATGAGGAGTGTTCGATGCGGTCGTTGGGCAAAGGTTGGGCGGACTCTTGCGGGGACGGCGGGCTGTAGGGTCCCCCCGGTGGGGGCAAGGGCTCGCGATCTCCAGATGAGCGCCTCCGGGAGGTCCGTTTGACCCTCGCCGACGTCGCGAACGTCGGCCCCGGCACGTTCCTCGCCATCGTGGCCGCGTCGGCGCTCGCCGCGACGTGCGAATGAACCGTGGATGTGAACGCGATCTTCGGTCAGCGTCCTCGGGGGTCCTGATAGACGGCTGATGTTCCTCGTTCTCTTCCTCTTCGTGCGCGGTGTCCCCGCGATGCTCCGCTACGCAGCGTGCTCAACCGGCAGATCGCATGAGCGCTGGCGCTGATGAGTTCTACGCAGCTGCCGCTCGTTATCGCGATCACCGCGCTCGCGACCTCGGCCGGTCGCATGCGCCCTTCCACCGCCGCCGCACTCGTCGGCGGCGCGGCCCGCACCACGCTCGTGTTCCCGATGGTCGCGCTGCGCCTGCGGGACGACGTTGACACCGCGCTTGAGCCGCTCTCAGCGGCTGCTGTGCTGCCCAGTGACAGCTGCGACAGCGATGCGGCCCCGTCAACGGCGAGCGCCTGGCCGCTGACCTGCGCCGCGTCCCCGCTCGCGAGGAACGCAACCGCCGCTGCGATCTCCGAAGGCTCGACGGGTCGCCCCGTCGGGAGCGCGCCGAACGCCCGCTCACGGACCTCCTGCGGCATCGCAAGCACCTTCTCGGTCGCGGTCAGCCCGGGCAGCACCGCGTTGGCCGTGATCCCTCGCGAGGCGTTCTCGCTCGCGAGCGTCTTGATCATCCCGAGCTGGCCGGCCTTGGACGCCGCGTAGGCGACCTGCCCCGGCAGGCCCGTGGTCGCCGCGATGCTTGAGACGACGACGATCCTGCCGTAGCGGCGCTCGCGCATCCCGCCCAGGCAGGCCTGCACGGTGCGGAACGCCCCGGTGAGGTTCACGTCCAGGTCCAGCTGCCATTGCTCGGCTGTCATGCGATGCGCCGGCGCGATCGTGGTCGTCACTCCCGCGTTCGCGACGCAGACGTCGATGTTCGGCAGGTCCGGGAACTCGCCGGCGGCGACGTCGACGCAGAGGTCGCAGCCCGGCGCGCGGTCGAGCGTCACGACGTCCAAGCCGTCCGCGCGGAGGCGGGCCGTGATCGCCGCCCCGATGCCGCTCGCCGCTCCCGTCACGAGCGCCCTGCGGCGGCCGGGTGTGACTCTCGCTCCCCATCGTGAGCGAACGATGACACAGAGCCTGCTGTCGCGAGTGATCCGCCCGACTGCCCTGTGCGTAGTTATTGCGGATAGCGGAAATTTCCGTCATTGTTCCCCGCCACAGCCACCGGCCACGCGCGGGGACAAGACAGGAGGGGCAAGTGCGGCTGCGGGACATCGATAGGGGCAGGCGGGGACGCGGCCTGATTACTGCGGCGGCGCTGCTGGCCGCCTGCATCGGGCCCGCCGCAGCGCAGGCGTCGAGCGGGCCGGCGAATCTGACGGCGCCGAGCATCGGCGGCACCGCGAGGGACGGCGGGCACCTGAAAGCGTTCAAGGGCACATGGAGCGGGCAGCGCCCGCTCACATACGCGTACCAGTGGTCGCGCTGCGATGCCTCCGGCGAAGGCTGCGCGCCGATCAGCGGAGCGCGCGCCGCGTCATACCGGCCGGGGCATGAAGACGTCGGCCACGAGCTGCGTGTCGACGTCAGCACAACAGACGAAACCGGCACCTCGTCGGCTACCTCCGCACCCACCGCCGCGGTCGCGGCGCAGGGCCCCGTCAAGCGGACCTCGCCCGTCGTCAGCGGACTCGCTCAGGACGGGCAGCTCCTGACCGCAGGCGGCGGGACGTGGAAGGGAACCCCGCCGCTGAAGCTGTCCTACCGGTGGGAGTCCTGCAACGTGACCGGCGGCGCCTGCGCGGTGATCCCGGGCGCGGAAGCAGCGCAGTATCGCGTCACAACGCCGCAGATCGGGCATCGCCTGCGCGCGCTCGTCACAGCGTCCAACGCCGCAGGCCAGGCAAGCGCGACATCACACGCCGGGCGCAGGGTAGGCCCCGGCTCGCCCGTCAACACCGGTGCGCCGGTCGTGACCGGGGGCCTGCTGGAAGGTGGGGCCCTCACGGCACAGCCCGGCGAATGGGCGGGGACCGGGCCATTCTCGTTCGCGTACCAGTGGCAACGCTGCAGCGATCTCGGAGGCGGCTGCGAAGAAGTCCCCGGAGCGACGGGGTCGACATATCCGCTCGGAGTCGGGGACATTGGCAGCCGGCTCACGGTCACGGTCACGGCGACCAACACCCAGGGGAGCGTGTCCGCGGTATCAGCTGAAACGGATCCGGTGCTCGGGAACCTGCCGGCGAGCACGGAACTGCCGTCGATCTCGGGTTTGTTGCAGGACGGTGGTCTGCTTGGGATCGCGCCGGGTGCGTGGTCGGGGACGGGGCCGATCTCCTACAGCTATCAGTGGCAGTTGTGCGATGCGCTCGGGAAAGCGTGTTCGGATATTGGTGGTGCGACGGGTTCGACGTTGCCGTTGTCGGCGGCGGATGTCGGCGCGACACTGGATGTGGTCGTGAAGGCGACGAATGTTGCGGGTTCGACGTCGGTGACGACGCCGGTGACGGGGCTGATCAGCGGGGCTGCTGCCGGCGAGCACGGGGCTGCCGTCGCATCTCGGGCTTGTCCTGCAGGATGGCTCGTTTGCTGAGCGTCGCGCTCGGGCACTTGGACTGGGACGGGGCCGATCTCCTACAGCTATCAGTGGCAGTTGTGTGATGCGCTTGGGAAAGCGTGTTCGGATATTGGTGGTGCGACGGGTTCGACGTTGCCGTTGTCGGCGGTGGATGTCGGCTCGACGCTGGATGTGGTCGTGAAGGCGACGAATGTTGCGGGGTCGACGTCGGTGACGACGCCCGTGACGGGGCTCATCGCGGGGCTTCTGCCTGTGAACACTTCACCTCCGCTGATCTCAGGACTGCTGCAGAACGGGCATCTGCTGAGCGTCGGGACGGGAGCATGGACAGGCACCAAACCGATCTCCTACACCTACCAGTGGCAGCTGTGCAGCGCGCTCGGGAAACTCTGCTCGAACATTTCGGGCGCCACCGGCTCGACCCTCGAACTCGGCCTTGCCGACATCGGCGGGACGCTTGACGTCATCGTGAAGGCGACAAACGTCGCGGGCTCGACCTCGGTGACGTCAGGCCTCACGGGTCTCATCGGACTCTGATCAGCGCCGGAGGCCCGCCGGATCGGTGCCCGCCGCGCCGATTCGGCGACAATCGTGTCCCGCCCATCAAGAAGGAGGAGACATGACCGACCGCTGGTTTTCGCAGGAGGAACTCGCGGAGCTCTCCAGGCCGACGATGGACCGCGCGGTGGAGGCGATCGACGCCGGCGACGTCGAGACCGCGAGGCGTCTGTGCCTTGAGATGAAGCACGAGTGGCAGATGCTTCATGACCTGATGGCCGGCGGCGTGCTGGATCTCGTCTCGTTCATCCAGCAGCGCCTGGGCGACGAGGGCGTCGAGGAGGCGTGGAGCGAGAGCATGGGCCGCGGCTGGCGCCGCCACCACGACGCGATCGTCTCGATCCAGCGCAGGGACATCGTGCCGCTGCTCGCCGCAACCTGGCGCGCGCACAGCTGCTCGGGCGTCGGTCCGAACCCGGGCAGCTTCACGATCACCGAGGACGAGGAGAAGGTGACCTTCACGATGAACCCCTGCGGCTCCGGCCAGCGCCTCGTGCGCAACGGCGCCTATGAGGACCTCCCCGGCGGCGGCGTCACACGGGAGGCGCACGACTGGTCGTTCGGCCGCAAGGGCTTCCCGCTCTACTGCACCCACTGCTCGTTCATGAACGAGTCGATGCCGATCCAGTGGTCCGGCTATCCGCTCTATCCGTCCGAGCCGCCGGAGGACTACGCCAATGACCCTTGCAGGTGGTACTGGTACAAGGATCCGGACGCGATCCCCGAGCGGCACTGGAGCCGTTACGGCGCGGTCAAGGGCGCGCGGCCGGCGCAGAGCCTGAGCCGCGCCGTCATTCGCCCGGCTCCGGGCACTATCACGTTGTTCGGGTTCGGCTTGCCGGACGCGGGCGCCTGGCTGTAGTCGCCGAACGCGCCGTCGCGCCGTGTCACGGCGCCCGGCGACGCCCTCGCGCTCGGCGATCTCGATGAAGCGATTCGCGTCGGGCGTGTTGCGCATCAGCCCGTCGAGTATCGGCCCGAGCGTCTGGGTCGAGGCGAGCCCCATGTTCTCGTATGCCTGGTTGACGATGAGCTTCATCGCCGCCAGCTGGGAGGCGGGTATGCCGGCCAGCCCGAGTGCGCGCTCGCGCACGTGGGACTCGAGCTCCTCGAATGGCACGGCGGCGTTGATCAGGCCGGCGTCCACGGCCTCGATGCCCGACAGCGGTTTGCCGGTGAGCGCGTATTCCTTCGCGCGCGTCAGCCCGAGGCGGTAGAGCCACATCCCCGTCAGGTAGCACCCCCACATCCGCGAGTAGGACGTGCCGATCCGGGCGTCCTCGCTGGCGATCACCAGGTCCGCGCACAGCGCGAGGTCGCTGCCTCCGCCGACGCACCAGCCGTGCACCTGTGCGATCACGGGCTTCGGCGAGCGCCACAGGCTCATGAATCTCGGCACGACCCCCTCGTCGGACGCGGCGACGGCGAAGTCCTTGCCCGGGTCCCACTCGCCGTCGGTTGTGAGCGAGTCATCCCAGTGGTGAAAGCCGCCCGCGAAGTCGAAGCCGGCGCAGAACGACCGGCCCGCGCCGCGCAGGACGATCACCTTCACCTCGGGGTCAGCGCCGGCGCGGGTGATCGCGGCCTCTATCTCCTCGGGCATCGGCGGGACGATCGTGTTCAGGCTCTCGGGCCTGTTCAGCGTGATCGTCGCTATCGGAGTCTTCGGCTCGGTAGAGCAGGGTCTCGTAGCTCATCGATGTTCTCCTTGGCTGTTCGTGTTCGGCTTGCGGAACGGCGGCGGTCTCGCTAATGGCGGCCGGACGCCACGTCGACGAAGTGCGCGATACGCGACGGCCTGCCGGTCCGGCGCTCGATGCGGTCGGCGCCGCGGTACATGGCGTAGACGCCGTGCACGGACGCCCATCGCAGCGGCTCGGGCTCCCAGCTGCGCGGGTTGCGCCCGACCCATGGAAGCGTCGTGAGCTCCGTGGCTCTCCGAGGATCAGGTCGCGAAGCGTGCGGCCGGCGAGGTTCGATGCGCGCGACACCTTCGCCGACGTAGCCGCCCGCCCGCGCGAGCCCTGTGGCCGGGTTTGCGTCCACCGACACGCACCAGTCGCGGGGGACCCCGAGCACACCCGACCAGGCATGGTCGACCGCGGCGCCGGCGGCCACCGGGAACATCGAGCTGAACTTCGCCTGAAGTTCGGAGATCGTCCGCTCGTGCGTCTCTCCCCAGCCGTCGGTTCTCGACCCGTAGCGATAGGGGACTCCGCGGCCGCCGATCGCGATCGCTGCCCGTCGACGGTGCGCTGCAGGTACACGTAGGCGTTCGCCTCGTCCCCGATGACCTCGCGGCCCTCCCAGCCGATCTGCTGCCAGGCCTGCATCCGCCAACGGCTCGGTGATGATCATCGAGCTGTTCATAGGCAGCAGCGCGCGGTGCTGGCCCGCGAGGGCGGCCGTGTATCCCTCCGTCGCCCTCACGACCCAGCGCGCCGTGACCGTGCCGGCGGGCGTGAGCGCCTGGTGCGGGCGGATCTCGCTGACGGCGGTGCCCTCGTGGATCGTGACCCCGAGGCTCCTCGACGGCCGCCGCGAGCCCGCGCACCAGCTTCGCGGGATGAACCCGCGCAGCGTGCGGCGAGAACGTCCCGCCGCGCGCCCCGGGAATGCGGATGCGGCGCGCGACATCCGCCGCGGACAGCTCGCGCACGTCCTCCTCGCCGAGGCCGAGTTCGCGGGCCGCGATCACCGCCTGCCGTGCGCCCGAGCCCGCTGCGCCGCACCGAGCGCGACCTGCAGGCGCCCGGACTTGATGAACTCGGCGTCGATGCCGTTCTCCGCGATCGCGTTGCCGACCTCCTCCACGGTGGCGAACATCGCCCTGACGAGGGCCGTGTATCGCTCGGACCGGACCGCCGCTGTATGCGCGAGCGGGACCCGAGAAGAACCCGGACACCCATCCGGCGTTGCGCCCGGATGCGCCGAAGCCCACGAGCTCGCGCTCGAGCACGACGATCCTGAGCGAGGGCTGCGCCCGCGCGAGGTAGTAGGCGGTCCACAGGCCCGTGTATCCGGCTCCGACGATCGCAACGTCCGCCTCCATCGGGCTCAGCGAGCGGTGCTCGGGTGGGCGCGGGCCCCCCGAGCGAGCGCCACCAATAGCCGAGCCTGCCCGTTTGCACGCACCGAGCCTAGCCCCGCCGCTCCGCGGCCGTCGCGAAGCGGGATCGCTGCTCCCGCTCGTGCCCGCGCATCGCACCTGCCTGCGGGCGAGGAAGGCTATGATCGCGATGGGTCATCGCCGGCCCGGAGACGGGCACCCAATGGCGATGAGATGGGTAAGAGAGCGGGAGGAGCCGGCGATGGAGGCAGCAACGACGGAATCAGCGGCGAAGTCCGCGACCGATGCGGGCGCGAAGACGATCGCGGAGGCGTTCCGCTTCACCGCCGGACGGCGCGCCGCACGAGATCGCGATCCGCACCAAGGGCGACGAGTTCACGATCACGTGGGGCGAGCTACAGCGCCGCGTCGACGCGCTCGCCGGAGGACTTGCCAAGCTCGGTCTCGAGCGCGGGCAGACACTTGCCCTGATGATGGGAAACAGGCCCGAGTTCCACCTCTGCGACGTCGCCGGGATGATGCTCGGCGCGTCTCCGTTCTCGATCTACAACACCTACACCGCCGAACAGATCTCCTACCTCATCAAGGATGCGGACGCCCGCATCCTGATCTGCTCGCAGGAGTACCTGCCGGTGGTGCTCGAGGCGCGCGCCGACCTGCCCCACCTCGAGCACGTGATCGTCGTCGACGGAGAGCCGCCGGAGGGCGTGCTCGCGCTGTCCGAGGTCGAGGGCTCAAACCCGGGCTTTCGACGTCGAGGCCTCCTGCGCCCAGATCACAGCCGTCGGACGTGCTCACGCTCATCTACACGTCGGGCACGACCGGCCCGCCGAAGGGCGTGCAGCTGATCCACCGCAACCTGATCGCGGCGTGCGAGGGCCTCGACGAGCTGATCGAGTTCCCGGAGAACGGGCGCGTCATCTCGTGGCTGCCCCACGCCCACATCGCCGAGCGCAACGCCCATCACTACCTGCCGATCATCTATGGGCTGCAGATCACCTGCTGCGATGACCCGCGGCAGGTGCTCGGCTACCTGCCCGAAGTGAGGCCGAGCTGGTTCTTCGCGGTGCCGCGCATCTGGGAGAAGCTCAAGGCGGGCCTCGACACGATGGTCGCTGGCCAGCCCGACGAGCAGCGTGAGGCGATGGAAGCCGCGCTCGAGGCGGGAGTGAGGAAGGTTCGCATGGAGCAGCGCGGCGAAGAGGTCCCCGCCGAGCTCGCCGAGCAGGTCGCGCGCGCGGACGCCGCGATCTTCTCCGGCCTGCGCCAGAACCTCGGCCTGGACCAGGTCGAGGCGATCAACGTCGGCGCCGCCCCGACCCCGGTCGAGGTGCTCGAGTTCTTCCACGCGATCGGACTGCCGCTCGCCGAGCTTTGGGGCATGAGCGAGACCTGCGGCGCGGGCGCCGTGAACCCTCCCGGCAAGATCAAGATCGGCACTGTCGGGCCGGCCGGCGCCGGGTGTCGAACTGAAGCTCGACACCGACGGCGAGGTCCTCATGAAATCCGAAGTCGTGATGGTCGGCTACCGGAACCTCCCGGAGAAGACAGCGGAGGCGTTCACCGACGACGGCTGGCTGCGTACCGGTGACATCGGCGTGATCGACGAGGACGGCTACCTGACGATCGTCGACCGCAAGAAGGAGCTGATCATCAACGCGGCCGGCAAGAACATGTCGCCCGCGAACATCGAGGCCACGATCAAGAGCGCCTCGCCGCTGATCGGACAGGCCTGTTGCATCGGTGACCGGCTCCCCTACAACACGGCGCTGATCGTGCTCGACTCCGACTTCGCGCCGGCGTGGGCGGCCGCGCGCGGGATCGAGGACACCTCGCTCGAGTCCCTCGCCGGCGATGAGCAGATCCGCTCGGCCGTCCAGGAGGGCGTGGATGCGGCAAACGCGAAGCTCGCGCGCGTGGAACAGATCAAGAAATTCACGATCGTGCAGGGTGACTGGCTTCCCGGCGGAGACGAGTTGACGCCGACGATGAAGCTCAAGCGCAAGCCGATCGCGGAGAAGTACGGCTCCGCGATCGACTCGATGTACTCAGGCTGAACGGTGCGGCGCCGGCGGGGAGCGCGCTCCCCGCCGGCCCGGTGCTCACGCCCCCGGCGGGAGGAGCACGGCGTTGATCACGTGGATCACACCGTTGCTCGCCCTGATGTCCGTCCTGATGACCTTCGACGTGTTGACGTAGACGCGCCCGCCCCTGGCTGAGATCTTGACGCTCGCGCCCTCGAGGGTCTTCGCGGAGTGCAGCTTGACGACCTGCGCCGCGAGCACCCGCCCCTTCACCACGTGGTACTCGAGCACCTTGGTCAGCAGGCCCCTGTCCGCCGCGAGCTTCGCCAGCGTCGCCCTGGGCACAGCGGCGAAGGCCGCGTTCGTCGGTGCGAACACGGTCAGCTTCGCCGGGCCGGACAGCGCCCGGACGAGGCCGGCCTTCTTCACGAGCGACACGAGGGTAGAGAACTGCGGGTTGGACGCCGCGACCTGCACGATGTTCTGTGAGGACGCTGCGGCCGGGGTGCTTGCCGCCAGCGCCAGCGCCGCGCAGGCAAGCGCGACCGATATGAGACGATTCATTGCAGGACCTCCGGATTGACTGAGGATGGCTTGACTCTCACGCCGTTGTACGGGCGGCCCCGGGAGGTCGGTTGACCAATCGCCGCGGCGTTGTTTGACAACCGCCGGAGCGTTCCCCGCGTATCAGGATGTGATGCTCCTCATGGCCCCCTCCAGCGACCTCACGCCCGGCAAGCGAGGGGAGGGCCGGACAGGTGCGCGCCGTTCTCCGAGCCGCGCCGAGCGGCGCAGGGCTGCGGCCCTCGCCCGCGGCGACGAGTCCACGGTCCGCGACATCGAGCGCGAGTACCGCCCGATGCTGCTCGGGTATCTGAACCAGCTGCTGCGCGACCGCGCCGCCGCCGAGGACGTCACGCAGCAGGTGATGCTCGAGGTCTGGCAGCGCCGGGCCAGCTTTGACCCCGGTCGCTCCGCGATGTCCTCGTGGGTGATGATGATCGCGCGCTCGCGGGCGATCGACCACGCTCGTCGCCCGCAGCCCGAGCCGCACGAGCCGCACGTCGCGGCCTCCCTGCTCGACCGCGCCAACCCTGAGCCGGACCCGGCGGACGAGCTCGCTGAGCAGTGGCGCATGGCGCATCTGCTGACGCTGTTGCCCCGCGAGGAGGCCGAGATACTGCGGATGCGCTTTCACCGCGAGCTGAGCCAGAGCGAGATCGCGCAGGCGACCGGCATCCCGCTCGGCACCGTCAAGATGCGCATGGTGAGCGCGCTCTCGCGCCTGCGCGAGCTGATCGAGAGCGAGGCGTAGTCGCATGCGCGATCAGAGCGAGATCATCGACTACCTGCTCGGCGAGCTCGACGAGCTCGAGCGTGCCCGCTTCGAGCGCGGCATGCAGGAGGACGCCGAGCTGCGCGCGGAGGTCGGCCGGATGAGTCTTGTGGTCGGCCGGCTCGAGGATCTCTCCGGAGAGGCATGGGACTACGCGGGCGCCCATCGTGATCAGCTCTCCTCGGCACCCGAGCACCGCGAGCGCCGCGCATGGTTCACGCCTCGGCGCGCGGGGTTCGCGTTCGGGGCCGCCGCAGTGCTCGCCGGCATCCTTATCGTGCTGCTCACCGCGCGCTCGACCACCGCTCCCACCAAGACTGTTGTGCTCACCGCGGTCGAGGGAGCGCCCGCCCGGTCCCACGCGACGGCGACGATCACCGGGTCAGAGAGGGTGCAGGTCAACGTTGAACATCTGACGCCGACCGACCGGCTGCACTACTACGAGCTGTGGCTGATGACCGACGCGACCCACCTCGTGCCCGTCGCCTCCTTCCGTGTGAACGGCCGCGGCACGGCTCGCCTGTCGCTACCGCTGCCCGCTTCGCCGGCGGCCTATCGCTACCTGAACATCTCCCTCCAGAACGCGCGCGCCGGGAGTGCGATCTCCAGCCTCTCGGTGCTGCGCGGGCCCACCTAGCCCGCGTCGGCGGCGGCGCCGGCGAAGCGCGCCGAGCCGCGGGGCCGCCTCAGGCCGGCCGTGGTGAGGTCGAGTTCGAGGTCCTCGATCCGGTCCTGGCCCCAGAACAACTCGCCCCTGAAGTTGAACACCGGGACGCCCCACTGGCCGAGTTCACCCAGCGCGGCGGTGTCAGCCTCGACCTGCTCGAGCAGCGCCTCGTCGGAGATCGCGGCCCTGCAGGCGTCCCACTCGAGCCCGGCGGCCTCGCAGACCGGGCGCAGCCCGCCGTCGCTTGCCACGTCTACCGCGCGTCCCCAGATCGCCGTGCCGGCACCGAGCACGAACTCCCGCTCCGCTACCGAGCTCTCGCGCGTGCGCCGCGACCGCCAGACAGCGCATCGCGCCGTCGCCGACGGGGTCGTGGATCGAGCCGAAGGGCATGCCGAGCCGCCGCGCCTCGCGGGCTGTGTCTCGCAGGGTGTGCAGGCCCTTTTCGCGTGGAACCGACTGGCCCCGCATGACCATCGGGATGACGCCGCGGAAGCGCAGGTTCAGCCGGTAGCGCATCGGCAGCATGAACGCGCGCGGCGCGGCGAGGTAGGAGTAGGGGCTGCGGAACGAGTAGAAGAACTCGAGCGTGTCGACGGGCTGATCGCTCATGGCCGCTCGGTCCATCCCGAGCTCGTCCAGGTATTGCATGATCGACACGGGCCGGTCCTGGGCGAAATACCAGCGGCCCGCGAGCCATGCCGCGGGCGTGGCGTAGGGGCCGCGCCTGGCCATCCTCGCCTCGTTCATACGGATCTCGTGGCGCCCCGCTGCCGGTGCGCGTCCCTAGCTCCTGCGATCCAGATCGCCCGCAGCGCCTCGCGCGAGGGCTCGCCCTCGGTTTCGAACCAGAGATGGCGCATCGCTCTGGCGCAGAACGCCGTCAGCTCACGGCTGCGCTGCGCGGACTCCGCGACCCATTCGGCGAGGAACGCGGTCGAGCCGGCGCGCAGCGGCTCCGGCGCGCGAGCTCCAGGCCCAGGCGCCTGCCGAGGCGCCTCGCGTCGACGAGGCGTAGCGGCGCTTGAGCTCGACCGCCGGGTCGCCCGGGTATCCCGCGCCTGCATGACCGGCTTCATCAGCAGATCCACCGGCCGGCCGGACATTCGCGCGGCGAGGTCGATCACGGCGACCGCGCTGCACGGGTCATCGAACGCGAAATACAGCTCGACCTCCCCGCTGCGTCCCGTGCGCCGCTGCGCCGCGGCCGCCAGCCGGGCGGGGCCCGTCACCCTCGAGAGCGCGACGACGGTGCTTGGCCCCACCCTGCGGGCGATCAGTTCTGCTGCCGGGCTCGGCACGTGCGCCTCGGCGCCGCTAGGCGATCGGGCTGCCGAAGGCGGCGAGCATCGCCTCGACGATCTGCGGTCCGCGATCCTCCTGCAGGAAGTGCGCCGCGCCCTCGATCCGCACCTGCTCGCCCGCCGTCGGGATCAGCCCGCTGAAGACCTCGCCGGACTGCGGGTAGGGGAAGACCGGGTCGCTGTCGGAGAACGCGATCAGCGCGGGCTTCTGCCAGCTGCGCAGCGCGCTCCTGCACGGCGGCCATCTCGCTCGCGCCAGGATCCTGCGTCGCTGAGCGGCACGAGCAGCGGGAAGCGCTGTGCGCCAGCCTTGCTCTCCGCGTTCGGGAACGGCGCCTCGTAGGCGGCGACGATCTCCGGCGAAAGGTCGGTCGTAGTGGCTCCCTGCATGATCATCCCGATAGGCAGGTCCGGGGTCCGTTCGGCGAATTCGCGCCACGCCATGAAGCCCTTGCTCACGCGGCCGGTGAACAGGCCGGTGTTCATGACCACGAGCCTGCCGACCTGGTCCGCGTGCTCCACCGCCCAGCGCAGTCCGATCGGACCGCCCCAGTCCTGCACGACCACCGTGACGTCGCTGAGCTCGACCTGGTCGAGGTGCGCCGAGACGTGCTCCACGTGGCGCTCGTAGGTGTACCACGCCTGATCGGTGGGCTTGTCCGAGCGCCCGAAGCCGACGAGGTCGGGGCAGACGACGCGGTGGCCGCTCTCGACGAGCGCGTCGAGCATGTGCCTGTAGAGGTAGCTCCAGTCGGGCTCGCCGTGGAAGCAGAGGACCGTCGGCCCCGAGCCCTCGTCGAGGTGGTGCAGGCGCAGTCCGCCGACGTCCACGTAGTTCGGCGCTTGTACGGGTACCCGGGGAGGTTCTCAAAGCGCTCATCTGGGGTCCGGAAGACATTCATCCGAGTGGGGCCTTTCGTCCGTGTGCGGGAGCTCGTGCCAGGCGTGGCGCACGGATCGCGATGCGCATCCGCAAGATACCCGCACCGCCCCGGGCGCGCTCGCAGGGACGCCGCTGCCCGACCGCAAAGAAACGGCGCCCCGGCCAAAGGACCGGGGCGCCGTGGATGCTCAGAGCTGGCTCGCCGCTGGCGAGCACTACGTGCATTTCAGTTCCGCTGCGATGTCGTAGCTGCTCTTGTAGCCGTTGGTGTTCCACTTCGCATGTCCGTCGACTTTGTGGTGCCCGGGCGAAAGCGGCCCGATTTCCACGGTGTCCTGGCCGAACGTGCCGTTGAACGTGTATTCCGTCGTCGAGATGGCGACCCCGTTCACCGGATGATCTGGGTGACCGTGTTCCCTTCGGCGTTCGGGAAGCCGCTGTACATGAACGTCACGTGGTTGCACGTGATTTCGGCTTCGCGCTTCAGGACCTTCACGACCACCTTGTTCGATTTCTCGGTCACCGATTTGTGGCCCTGCCCGGGGGGCGGGGTGCCGGTGATTGCGGCTGTGTTGGTGAATTCGCCGACGGTCACGAGCACGTGGCTGCACGTGAACACCGTCGTTTCACCCGGGGCCACCGGTGATGCACCGGGGCCGCCGGCGATCGTGCCGGCGTCACAGTGCGGGTCGCTGAAGTTCGAGAACGTCAGCGGCACATTGCCCGTGTTCTTGACGAGGACCTGGTAGAGGACCGTTTCGCCGACCACGCCGACGACTTTTTCCTTCGTCCATGTCCCGCGCGCGGGAATCTCCTGCTGCTTTTCGATCGTGTACGACGGTTTTTCGCACCGTCGCTGGGCCGCGTGGTCGAAGCCGCCCTTCACGCCGTTGGTTTCCCACTTGCCGTGAGCGTCGATTTTGACCGCTTGCGGCGGCGGGTTGATCGGCGTCGTGTCCGTGTATTCGGGTCCTTCGAACACGATCGTTTCGGTCGAGATCACGACGCCGTTGATCGCGATGATCTGCGTGACGGTGTTGTTTTCTGCGTTCGGGAAACCGCTGTACGTCCACGTGATGTGGTCGCACGTGGTTTCGGTCACGCCTTTTGCTTCGCCTGCGTTCGCCGCGCCGGCGGCCGACACTCCAACGACGGCCATCAGCAGCATTGCGACCATCAGAGCTGCGAGAGAAGTCCCTACCACCGAACGGCGCGGCGCACCCTCCCGAGCTTCCCCCTGACGCCCGTTTCGGGCATCGCCTTCCTTGTTACGATTCAGCCAGCGAGCACACATCGCGCCTCCTCGAATTCCTTTTATGTTTTCGCCCATATGGACGTGTTTGAGCGAGCGTAATGTACCAGATGGTTTGTCTCGTATGGTGATCGGAGACCGTGCTCTAGCGGGCCTCCTGTGAGTCATCGCGGGCGCCTGAAGAGGTCATCGGGCTGCGCTCGCGACGGCGATCTGGCGACCAGGACGTCGCACGGCGCGTGATGGGCGACGTGGTCCCACGCCGCGGCGGGAACCCGTCCCATGTCCGCGGGCTCGCCGTCGATCACGATCATCATCGCCCGCTCCTCCAGCGCGACCTCGAGCAGTGCCGCCGCGAGGTCGCCGCGCCGCGAGTGCTCCTGCACAGTCAGGCCCCGGCCGCGCAGCTCCTGTGCGACCTCGTCCAGGCGCACCTGTGCGTCCTCGGCGTCCTGGTCCAGGATCGCCCTGCGAACGGCAACGAGGTGGATCGGGGAGTGCCTGCTGAGGGCGAGGTCGGTGGCCTGGGCGAGCGCCGGGGAGAACCTTCGGGTCGGCGGCGAGGCGAGCACGATCGCCCCCGAGTGCGGCAGGTCCATCTCGCGGCGGCCGAGCGCGAGCCTGTGCCAGAAGGAGACGGACGGGAGGATCGTCTGCGCCGCCGCCTGGCGCAGGAGATGGTGGAGCGGCGGTGCGGCACCCTTCTCCTGGTCGAGCGCCACGAGCACCTCGACCTCCGAGCCGTTGCTGGTGACGGTCGCGTCCCCCAGCCGGCTGAGCAGCGCGATCGCTGTGTCGTTCTGCGCGAGCACCGGGGCGGCGAAGAACGCGACGCCCTCCTCGCGCGCCCTGTCGGCGAGCTCGTCGAGCAGCAGCGAGCCGACTCCCCGGCCCTGCCAGTCGTCGACGACCGCGACGGCGGGCTCGGCCACGTCCGGGCCAAGCCGCACGAAGCGCGCGACGCCGACGCCCTTCGCGGGTCTCCAGGTCGAGCGCGACCAGGGCCTCGTGGTCGTGGTGGTCGACGTCGGTGAGATAGGTGAGCTGATCCTCCGTCAGCCGGGCATACGGGGCCGAAGAACCGCATCTGGCGGGACTCGAGGCCCATGCGGCTGAAGCCGCTCTCCAGCGCCTCGCGGTCGGCGGGCCCGATCGGCCGGATCTGGATCCGGGCTCCATCGCTGAGCTCGACGACGGAACGCACGCCGAGAACGCTACCGCGACGCGCCGGCGAGGTCAGGCGTCCAAAGCCCGTGTGGCGCGCGGCGGCGGAGCCGGGCGCGCGCCACACGGGCGCGAGGGACGTTTGTCAGGGGGTGTTGGTCAGCGTGAACGTCGCCGAGGCGCCCTTCTCGCCCTTGGCGAGCATGCTGTAGGTGCCCGCGAGGGGAGAGGCCTGCACGTTCATCTGCGCGGTCCCGTCCCACGGGGTGCCGGTCCACGGCCCCTGCGGGCTTGCCGACGGGCCTTTCTTTGCCACCGGGATGTAGCGCACGGCGACGCCGGCCACGGGCGCCGAGGCTGTCGGTGACGCGGACCACTAGAGGCGTTTCAAACCACGCTGTTGATCGGCGCCGACTGTCCGCTGCCTTCGAGGATTTCCATGTGGTACTTGCCGGTCGGGTGCTCGAAGATCTGCGCGAGGCCTTCCGCGCTGATGAAGGCCACCGACTGCCCCGAGCACACGCCCGCAAACGCTTCGTTCGGGCAATACGTGTAGGGGCCGCCGGATTGCGACCACGTGCACCCGCCCCAGTTCTGGACGAAACTCCCGCCTTCCGCGCCCGTCGCGCCGTATTCGTAGGAGATCATGCCCGTGATCGTGCGCGTGCCGATTTGATCGAGAACTGCGAATGGAATGTCTGCTCGGTGATCAGGTCGAAGTCCCACTGGCCGTTCTCGGTGAAGGTCCCGGGATAGGGGCCGGTCGCGGTGCCTTCCGCCGAGAACTGAACCGAGCCCTGCTGCTGTGCACCGCAGTAGGGTTCGTTTTCGCCCGTCGGAACGGCGTGCAGCACCGCGGAGGCGGCCGAGAAGCGCTCGCCGTCGAGATTGACGGCCTTGGAGGCCGGGGCGACCGCCGCCGCCGCGAGCATCACGATCACTGCTACTGCCTGGGCTAGCGCGAAGCGGGCGATCCTTCCCATGTCCTGTCCCCTCATCGTGTGCCGTTGGCCTCTCGGGGCGTCGGTGGACCCCGTCGCGCCGATAAGACACGGCCGTGCGCGGATAATCACGTACGAGGGGAGGATCGGGGGTGAGAGTCCGCTCATCCCCGCGGATCGCGCCGGCCGGCTCAAGCCCTACGGGTAGGTCACGAAGAGCGTGCGGCGCACGCGCGAGACGAGAGCGCGCCAGAGAAGCACGACGGAGAAGCCGAGCAGCACGGTCGCCGAAGCGAGGTAGGCGCCGGCGATCAGCAGCACGCCGATGACGCCGGTGGAGCTCGCGGCATGTGTGCCGAGCCACCAGAACGGCACCGCCATCGCCAGCAGCGCGGCGACGACCATCAGCGTCGCCGCGAACACGTGGTAGACCCTCACGCCTGTGGCCCGTCTGAGCATCCAGAACGCGGGTGTGGCGATGCCCTTCATGAACTCAGCTTAGCCAGCGGCCGGCCCGCGCAGGGTCACTTCCCGCTCGCCGGGCCGGCCGTGCAGGGCGTGTGCGAGAATCCGCGATCCCCGTGGACGACTCGCGCCTGAAGAACATCCGCCCTTTCGCGGACCTGTCCAAGGATGAGCGTTCGACCCTCGCCAGGCTGATCGAGGAGTACGAGGAGCCGCGGGGCACCACGCTGGTCGGCCAGGGCGACTACGGATACGAGTTCATCGTCATCGAGGACGGCACCGTCGACGTCATCCGCGACGGCAAGCAGATCGACACGATGGGCCCGGGCGACTTCTTCGGGGAGGCGGCGCTGCGATCCGGGGCGCTGCGCAACGCGAGCATCGTCGCGACCTCAGCCGTCAAGATCCTCGCGCTGAGCGCGCACAACATCAAGGTCGTGCGCGAGCAGATGCCCGGCCCTCGCCGAGCAGATAGACCGGGCCGCCGTCCGAGCGCCGGCACTGACCGGCCGGAGGACCTAGACGGATGACTCAACCAGGCGCCGGATCGCGTCGAGTGTCCCCATCACTTCGGTGTCGGACGCGTCGCCACGGTGCGTTGCCAGGAACAGGGTCAGGCGTGAGCCGGCCTCGTCGGGGCTGATCTGGATCCAGCCCCGGTACTCGGTGCCGGGCGCGCCCCATTCGATGCGCAACGCGCCCTCGTCGGCGCGGAACCATGCCTCGCCCTCCTGCGTGTGGCCCTCGTAGCGCGCCGTGATCGTCAGGCGATCCCCCTCGCCCGGCTTGACCGCGGTGAGCTGAGGAACGAAGTGCGGAAGGTTCTGCGGGTCGGACAGGGCGCCGAAGACGCGATCGGGTGACGCCGCGACGTGCTCAGTGTGCTCGTGCTCCATTGTGGGTCTCCTCTCGGGCTGGTGCGACGGAGTCTAGGCGCGCTCTCGGCGCCGAGTGGAGCCTGACGCCGGGCGGGACTGTGCGCCCGGCTCGGGGGACCCGCCTCTGCATTCGTCGCGGCCGCGGCGAAGCCCGCGCCGAGCCGTTCGGCCCGCCGTCTTCTCCTGAGAGGCCCGGCGCACGCCGGCCCGGTCGGACTGTGGTGGGGCGCGATCGCCGATCGACCGAACATCCTGTGATCCTGACCGACCAGCTGCGCTTCCCGCCGGTCTACGAGTCGCGAGGAGCTCGCCGACTTCCGCCTGCAACACATGCCCGGCCAGGAGCGGCTGTTCGAGACAGGGGTCTCCTTCACGCGGCACTACCCGATGGCGTCGGCGTGCGCTCCGAGCCGGGCGTCGCTGCTGACGGGCCAGTATCCGTCGCTGCATGGCGTGACGCAGACCGACGGGCTGGCCAAGACCCCCGAGAGCACCGACATGTTCTGGCTCGCCCCCGACACGGTGCCCACCCTCGGAGACTGGTTTCGGGCAGGCGGGTACCGGACCTACTTCAAGGGCAAGTGGCACGCCTCGCACGCAGCATCTGGACGCCCAGCGACGGCGACGGCTACCTGCTCTCGATCGACGACGACGGCACGCCGATCGAGGAGAACATCGCAGAGTACCTGCAGGCGGACCTGCTTGACGACTATGGCTTCTCGGAGTGGGTGGGGCCCGAGCCGCATGGGCTCGGCAAGCACAACACCGGAACGGTCAAGGATCCGTTCACGGCAGATGAGACGATCGAGCTGCTCGCGCGCCTCGACGGCGAGGAAGGCGGGGATCCCTGGCTGGCGGTCTGCTCGTTCCTGAACCCTCACGACGATTCGCTGTTCGGTGTCGTGGGGCTTTCCCAGGGCCTGCGCTTCCACCCGTCGACCGTGCCGCACATCGATCAGCCACCGACGCGCCACGAGGATCTGTCAACCAAGCCCGTCTGCCAGCAGAGCATGGTCGACCTGTGGTCGAGGATCGGCGCTCCGCAACCATGGATCGAGACCCACCTGAAGTTCTACTACCAGCTGCAGGCCACGGTGGATGAACAGGTCGCGCGCGTCCTGGACGCGCTGCGCGAGAGCGGCGACTACGAGAACACGATCGTCGTCTTCAGCTCCGACCACGGCGACATGCAGGGGGCGCACAACGGGATGCACGAGAAGTGGCACAACGCCTACGAGGAGGCTCTGCACGTGCCGTTCGTCATCTCGAGCCCGCTCCTGCCAGGCGGCAGGCGGGAGATCGACGTCCCCACCAACCACGCAGACCTGCTCCCCACGCTGCTCGGTCTTGCGGGTGTTGACGAGACGGAGGCGCTCAGCCACCTGAAGGTCGACCACAGCGACGCACGTCCGCTCGTCGGCCGCAACCTCGCGGACGCCGTCCGCTCAGCCGAGCCCGCGGCTGCGTCCGAGCCGGTCCTGTTCATCACCGACGATGAGATCAGTGAGGGAAGCGAGCGCGGCATGAGCCCCTTCCAGAGGATCGCCCGCCTGGCGAAGGTCTACGCGACGGTCGATCAGCCCAATCACATCGAGACGGTCATCGCCGACGTCGACGTTGAGGGCGAGATGCACCTCGTGAAGTTCTCCCGCTATCACGACAACCAGCAGTTCTGGACGGTTGCCCGCCGAGCGCGACGAGCGACTCCGCGGACGCAACACGGTCACCGTCACCGAGCCCGAGCCCGACGAATACGAGCTCTACGACCTGACGGCAGACCCGCAGGAGGAACGGAACCTCGCCCATCCCAGCCACGCGGATGAACGCTCGCGCGAGCTTCAGGCGCGGATGATGGAGCTGCTCGCAGAGCAGATCGAGCTCAAGCGGCTGACCCCGGCGTCCGGCGCGGTTCCCGGCTACCGCGCACCCGCCCAGGCGCAGGCGCGGACGTACGCGAGCCGGGCCCCAGTCGCCTCCCGCGGTCGCGGTTCCGTCCTGCGGGGCGGTAAGGATGGCCGTGGCATAACCTGTCGATTATGTCAGTGCTTGAGGGTGTTATGCCGCGCTCGTTCCAGAACGCATGGGCGAGCGCGCAATCCAAAGGGGAGGGGCTTTCTGTGCCGGTTGTGAAGATCACGCGCTTGCCGTCGACTGACAGAGCGACCTACGACGCCGTCAACGAGCGAGTGAGGATCGGGGCGGATCACCCCCTCGGGTTCCTGCTGCACGCGGCGGGCGAGATCGGAAGGCGTCTTCCAGGTCATCGAGGTCTGGGCGGCGGAGGAGTATGCCGAGCGCTACGAGTCCGAGCGCCTGATGCCCGGCTCTCAGGAGGTCATCGGCGCCGGCCCGAGCGCGTCGTGACGATCTACGACACGCACTTCCTCGTCACGCCCTGAACCGCCGGAGTCCGGTCGCGTGCGCTACTGGGCCCTGACGAACGCAGCGACCCTCGCCGAGACCAGCGGCCAGTAGCTGAAGCCATGGCCGGTGGGAAGCGTTTCCATCGTCGCGCTGCAGCCGGCGCCGGCGAGGTCCGCGAGCATTTCGCTCGCCTGCGAGACGGCCGCTTCGTCGGCTTCGCTCGCGAACAGCAGCCAGTTCGGGCACCCGCTCAGCGGGATCTGAAGGGCCGGCGACCATTCCTGCTCGTAGCTGGTCGAGCACGTCTGCAGCGCACCCGTGCAGCCAAGCGCCTGACCGATCGAGAACACGTAGTTCTTGTCGCGGATGCGTCCGCTCGCCGCGAGCGGGACCAGCGTCGTGAAGTTCATCGGCCCGCTCAGCGAGACCACCGCTCGCACCGTTCCCGGTGCCTGAGCGTCGAGCTGCTCACCGGCGAGCGCCGCGAGAAGCCCGCCGGCCGATCCACCGAGCAGCGTCACATCGGAAGCGTCGCCGCCGTAGGCGGCCGCGCTGGAGATCGCCCATTCGACTGCCGCCTTGACCTCGTCGCTCTCGAGCGGGAACGCGAGAGTCGTCGGCGAGTCCTGGTCGTAGTTGATGTCGAACACCGCGTAGCCCTTCAGCTGAAGGCTCTTCGCGGCTGATCCCTGTTCGGTTGGGAGTTTCTGCAGGCGCCAGCCTCCGCCGTGCACGAGCACCACGATCGGGGCGTGCGCTCCCGGGGCCTGGCTGTAGATCGTCTGCAGCTCACCGGGCGACGGGCCGTAGGAGACGCCGCGGTAGATCGGGCTCGCCTTGACCGCGCCGGCGGAGACGGGCAGCGCGAGCGCGAGCGCGCTCGTCAGTGCTGCGATCACCGTCAGTGTGTTCCTGTGCCTCATCCCTCACCTGTCCCCATCGCGGCTGGACGTCCCTTTCCTGCGCGGGAACGATAGTGGGCGCCGCCGCTCGTGTGAACGGCGTGGCGGGTCGCGCGGGTTCTTCGGCCGCTATGGTCAGCCGACGCCCTCGACCGAAATGGAGCCGGACCATGGCAGAGACCGGCGACCAGTTCCCGATGCCCGACGGAAGCATCTATGAGGTCACCGCGGCCGCCGCGGAGAGCTCGGGAGAGTTCGTCGAGATGATCTTCACGCTGCCGCCGGGCTCACTGGCTCCTCCTCCGCATGTTCACCCTCGCCCCATCGAGAGCTACGAGGTCATAGAGGGCACGTTCGACCTGATGGTCGGCGGCGAGTGGAGGACACTCACCGAGGGTCAGTCGGCGTCCGTTCCGGCGGGCGTGCTCCACACGTTCAAGAACCGCTCAGAGGGGACGGTCCGCGTCCGAAACGAGCACCGGCCGGCCGAGCGTTTCGAGGACTACATCGAACACATCTACCTGCTGACGACCGCGCGCGGCATCACAGGTGCCAAGGATCTGCGGGCGCCGGTGTACCTCTCGATGCTGATGCTCGAGTACCCCGAGACGCTGCGCCCGGGCCGCGCGAGGGAGCGCGTCGGGCTCAGGGCTCTCGCGGGATTGGGGGGCGTGCTCCGGATGGACACGACCGTCTAGGCGCGTCGCGCTCGGCCCGCAGCCTCTGCGCTCCGGCGTCCGGCGGCGGGCCGGCGTCAGAGCCCCGGATTGGTCAGGCCGCGTATCCCTTGACCCGGACCTGACGTTGCGAGAGATCGAGCGTCCCGGTCGCCCAGACCTGGAGCGTGTTGACCCACCTGTACTCGGGGTGGGACGTCAGCAGCGTCGCGTTCCGGCGCAGTTGCAGGACGGGCGGCTCACCGAAGGCGACGCCGTGGCGGCCAGTGCGATCTTGCTGCCGTCCTCGGTGGCGATCTCGCCGTGGATGTCGAGCTCGATGCGCCCGTCGGCACGGAAGTACCGGTAGTTCACGCCCACGACCGATCCGCTGAGCTTGTCCCCGGTGGCTGGGCCCTCGAAGTGGATGTCAACACGCGCGCCCTTGGCCGGGGGCGGTCCCTCACGCGATGTCGAGCCTGTTGTTGCCTGAGTGCTCAGGGTCCGCTTGCACTCAGAACCTGTCGTCGCTGGCACGCGCTTGCATGTCGAGCCGATTCGGCAGGAGTTCCGACCGGCATAGGCGTCGGCTGGCGCCCGGAGGAGCCTGGTTAGAGGTCGGCGTGGTGCTCGGCGGTGGGCAGCCCAGCCTCCTTCCACGCGGCGAACCCACCTTGCAGGTTGGCGACGTTCTCGAAGCCCAAAGTCTTCAGCGTGTATGTGGCGAGCGCAGCTCGGGTACCCGACCTGCAGTACACGACAACCCGGCTTGACGGGTCTAGCTCGGGCTTGTGCTTCGGACTCGCCGGGTCGGCCACGAACTCCAACAGGCCACGGGGCACCTGGACGGCGCCCACAACGTGTTGCTCCCACTCGACCGGCTCCCTCACATCTAGGAACACAACCGGGCCTGACGCCCTTTCATCGGCGGCCGCCTGTGGCGACACGGTCTCGATCTCAGCGTGCGCCTGGGCCAGCATTTCTGCAGCTGTGGTAGTCATGACGTTCTCCTTTGCGGGGACTAGCCGAGGCGCCTGGTTGAGGCCTGCAGTTCTGTCGGCTCTGGCAGCTTGTCGGTCGTTACTGTCTTCCACCGCTCCTCGACAAGCTCCTCGGCTGCTTTCTCGAGGAACTCGGGCGCGGCCCACTCGTGCACATCGAAGTCGTTCTTGATGTAGCCGTGGCTCAGCATGAAGTCCTTCCCGACCTCGATTGCTGCGAGGTTCTGGGGCGAGAGGCTCGGCACCATGTCCACGTCTTTGATGTGGCGGTAGGTGTGCTCGGGGTTCAGGTAGAAGGTCTGCTTGTCGAGGATCGCAGCGGCGGCATGCTTGTTCTCGTTGCTCCAGCGACCGACCTTGATCATCCCCTTCATGAACGCGATGACCAGCTCGGGGTGCTCTTCGGCCATCACATCGGTGCAGGTGATCACCGCAGGCACGTTGGCGACCTGCAGCCTCCAGTCCGGGTACCGGGAGAGGTCCTCGATTGCTGCGAACTTTCCGGTCGCTTCCTGGAGCCTCTGGAAGACGACGCTCTGCGTGTAGATCGCGTCGACCTTCCCTGCCTCCAGTGCAGGCTCCAGCGGGCGGAACGCCAGGTCGTGCTTGTGGTCGCGCTTGAGCCATAGCTCGGACGGGTTGTCCATCGGCGCGAGCATCTCCGCCTTGTCGTACCAGTCGTCCGGGTATGGGAACTCCACGATCTCCACGTCATCGCGGGTCATGTCGTTGAGCATCAGCATCAGCTCGATGCCCTGCTCCTCCTGGATTCGCCACCAGTCGTTCTTGATCGTGTTCAGGCTCTTGGACAGGCCGATCTTCTTGCCCTTCAGGTCCTTCATCCGGTAGATCGGCTCACCTGCGCGCACGAGCAGCGCGCCACCCTCCCAGACGTGCGTTGAGCCGAGGAGCCGGGTCCTGCGGAGGTCCGCGTTGACGTGAACTGGCGGGAACAGCCCCCCGAACCGAATGAGGTTGTCGAGGTTGTGGATGTAGTGCGGGTACCAGTCGTTCCCGCGAGTAGAGCGCAGGAACGCATACTTGACGCCGAGCTTTTTGTATTCCTCGCGCACCCAGCCGAGTTCCTGGTCGACGTTGCTCGCGGACACCAGGGGGCAGTTGGTGTAGTAGACCTCGCTCCAGTCCAGGGGTACTGTTGCGAACTGCGGTGCTTGCGCTGCAGCTGTTGCGGCCACGTGGCTCATCTCCTTCACTCGGAGTCGATGCGTCCCGGAGTCATCAGTTATGGGGTCTCTTCGGACCCTATGACGGTGAGCGCGGGCCACCATCAGTGTTTCCGCCTCCGCTAGGTGCGTGAAAGTCCGCAAGGTGGCCCTCGCGCAATCAGCTCGTCGCCCCCTCTGGCTTGCATCGACGTCACCCCAGGCCGCGCACTCCAGGCGAACGGTGCCTCGTCGGCACAACGACAACGTCGGGATGCGTACATCCCAAAATCTCAGGGCATCCAGGCGTTGGACTTCCCAAGGCCCTTCCGTGGCCTCGCTCTGACCAGCACTTTACGGGCAGACCCGGCGGAGCCTCAGCGCTCGCAAAGGCGCGTGTTTGGTACCCAAAAAGCGGTACCCATCCGCACCGAGTACAGGCCGTGCGACTCCAAAACGCCCAATATATAGGGCCTCTTGCAGGCCGGAGACGGGACTCGAACCCGTGACCCCCTGTTTACAAGACAGGTGCTCTACCAGCTGAGCTACTCCGGCGGGATCGAAGCGGAGGCCAACTGTAACGGCGCGGCCCGAGCCGGTGTACTGCAGGCGTGGACCAGCGGATCACAAGGCGCGAGGCATCTCCCGAGGCCGACGGCGGCACCGACCTCAGCACGTTCCACGACCGTGCTCTGACGCGCGGCGTCAGCCCATGGGTCTACCGGCCTGTCCGCATGCTGTTCATGCCGTTCTTCCTCATCTACTTCCGGCTGCAGCGGGAAGGCCGTGAGCACCTTCCTGCGAGCGGCCCGCTGCTGCTCGCGGCGAACCACCGCAGCTTCCTGGACCCGTTCGTGATCGGCGCGATGATCAAACGCCCCCTCTATTACATGGCCAAGCGCGAGCTGTTCGAGAAGCGCTGGCAGGCCTGGGTCCTGAACGCCCTCGGCGCGTTCCCGGTCGACCGCGGGACCGGAGACTCGACCGCGATGGAGACGGCGCGCGCGATCCTTGCGCGCGGCGACTGCGTCGTGGTCTTCCCCGAGGGCACTCGGATCCGCAAGGGGCCGCTGTCGGACCCCAAACGCGGCATCGCGCGCCTGGCGCTGGAAACCGGGACGCCTGTGGCCCCGGTCGCGGTGATCGGCACCGAAGAGGTCCGGCGGGGATGGCGGATCCGGCCGCGCAAGGTGCGGATCAGCGCGGGCCGCCCGATGCAGTTCCCGACGGTGGAGAACTGCTCGCCGGCTCTCGCTGCCGGCGTCACCGACCGCATCTGGGCCTGCATCCGTCTTCGCTGGGAGTGGCTCGGCGGACCCGTCGCCGACGGCGAGGCGGCAGTGTTCCCGAGCCGGCCGATGCCCAAGAGGTATCGCGCGCGGCCTGAGTACCCGCCGCTCACTGGAGATAGTGTGAGATGAGTGTCCGAGCCCGCAGGGAAGCCGAAGGCTCAGCTCGATGCCGAGTTCTCCGAGCTCTACCGGGCCCACCTTCGGGATGTCTACAGCTACGCCTACTACCGGGTGGGCAACCACCACGACGCAGAGGACCTCACGGAGCAGACGTTCCTTCAGGCCTACCGGCACTTCGAGCGGGCACAGCGCGAATCTCGTGGCCGGCCGCTGCGCCCTTGGCTGATCAGGATCGCCCACAACCTCGCCGCGAACCTGTACCGGGACCGCTCACGCAAGCCCGCCTCGCCGATCGACGACTCAACGACGGTCGCGGCGCTGCACACGACCGAGCAGCTGGTCGAGGGCCGGGACGAGCTCAGCAGGATCCTGGACGGCGTTCGGATGCTGCCCGACGACCGCCGGGAGGCGCTGATCATGCGCTTCGCTCTGGGCATGGACAACCGCGAGATCGCGCGGGCGCTGGGACGCTCGGACGGCGCGACCAAGGTTCTGATCCATCGTGCGATCAAGCAGCTCGAGGAGATCGTCGGGGACCGCGGCGACGTGCCGGCGAGCCCGGCGCCCGCCGCCGCCGGAGGCGAGGACGATGACTGAGGCCGCCCACAGCTTCGAGAGCCTGCTGCGGGAAGCGCTCACGCCGGTCGAGCCGCCGCCGGATCTCGCCGAGCGCCTGGAGGGCACGCTGATGAGCATCACCGAGATGGCCGCGGATGAGCTCGAGGCGTGGGAGCTGTCGGCGATGCGCGACCCGCGCAACTGGGTCCGCCCGGCCGCCGCGGTGGTCGTCGGCAGCGCCGCGGGCACGGCGCTCGTGATCCTTCGCGCCCGCAACAAGGCCAAGCACCGCGCGCCCGCCAGCATCAGCGCGGTGCGCGAGAGCGCCGAGAGCACGATCCGCGACATCAGCCGCGAGACGCGCAAGCTGCTCGGCGACCGCTGAGCTCGCCGCCGCGCCCGACTCGGCCTGATCGGCGCGCGCCTGTGGATACGCTGTCGGTCCCTCGTATGGCCACCTGCTACCGCCACCCCAATCGGGAGACCGGTGTCTCCTGTTCAAATTGCGGGAGGCCGATCTGCCCGGACTGCATGACGAGCACGCCGGTCGGCATGCGCTGCCCGGAGTGTGCAAGCCAGCGCACCAAGACCGTCAACATGCGCAGCATCAGCACCGTCCCCCAGGTGACCTACGCGCTGATCGCGATCAACGTGATCGCGTTCCTGGCACAGGGCACCGAGCGGCCTGACGCTGCAGGGCTCGGGCACGAGCGAAGTGATCCAGAAGGGAGCGGTGCTCGGGAGCAGCGCGATCCCGCAGCTTGCCGGCGAAGGCGTCGCGCACGGCCAGATCTACCGGGTCGTGACCGGCGGCTTCCTGCACGAGAACATCCTCCACATCGGCTTCAACATGTGGGTCCTCTACTACCTCGGCATGATGCTCGAGCCCGCACTGGGCCGGCTCCGCTTCGGGATGCTCTACGCGGTATCGCTCCTGTGCGGGTCGCTCGGCGCGCTCCTCGTGTCGCCCCACTCGATCACCGTCGGGGCCTCAGGTGCGGTGTTCGGCCTGATGGGGGCCGCCGCCGTCGAGATGCGCTCAAGGCAGATCCCGATCATGCAGAGCGGCGTCGGCGGTCTGATCCTGATCAACCTCATCATCAGCTTCTCGGTGCCGGGCATCTCCTGGGGCGGTCACCTCGGCGGCTTCGTCGGCGGCATCGTCGCGATGCTGATCCTGCGGCTCGGCGATCGCACTGCGCCAGCCGGCGCTCGCGATGGGCGCCTGTGTGCTGATCGGCCTCGGTGCGGTCGGCGCCTCTGTTTCCACCTCGCACTCCAGTGAGGTGGAAACGGTCGGGGTGCCGCTTCAGCTCACGGCGCCCGAATAGCCGGCTCAGCCGGCCGCGGACCCGACGGGGACGCTGAGCACCCACGCGTCGGCGGGCGGCTCGGGAACGAGCCCCGGGTGCAGGATGTGGGCGAGCAGCTCGAGCCCGTCGACGAGCCGCGGCCCGGGCCTTGAGAAGTAAGCCGAGGCGTCCACCGCGAGGACCCTGCTCGCGCCGACGCTCTCGAGCTCGGGGAGATGGTCCAGAGCCTCCTGCAGCGCGCGCTCCTCGTCATAGCCGCAGGGCATCACGATCAGCACCTCGGGCTGGGCTTCGGCAACGAGCTCCCACGTGACCGTCTGCGACGGTTCGCCCGGCATCCCGAGGACATCCTCGCCGCCGGCCATCTCGATCATCTGCGGCGTCCAGTGGCCCGCCGCGAACACCGGGTCCAGCCACTCGATCGCTGCGACCCGCGGGCGCCGCTGACCTCTGCACGGCCAGCCGCACGCGGTCCACTCGCCCGGCCGAGCGCGCGATCAGCTCGACGCCGGCATCTCGCGTTCCGGTCGCCTGTGCGATCGTGCGCACGTCTCCGAAGGTCTCGCCGAGCGTCTTGGGGTCCAGTGCGATCACGCGCGGCTTGGACGGAAGCTCCCGTGCGATGTCGGCGACCTCGTCGTAGGAGACGGCGCACACCGGGCACAGCGCCTGCGTGACGATCAGGTCGGGCTCAAGGCGCGCCAGCGCGTCGCGGTCCAGGCTGTAGATGGCCTCGCCCTCGAGCGTCCGCGACCGCACGGCCTCGTCTATCTCGCCTGCGCTCAGGCCGGCGGGAGCACGTCCGCTGTCACCGCCGGAAGGCGGCGGGCGGCCGCCGGGTGGTCGCACTCGTGGGTCACCCCGACCAGCCTGGGAGCCGAGGCCGAGCTCGAACAGGAGCTCGGTCGCGTGGGGCACAAGGCTGACGATTCGCACCGCCTGGGACTTTATTCACCGCGCAGGCTGGGTAAGCTCGCTGTGGATGCCTGTACTCAGCGATGAGGAGATCAGCGAGCGCCTCGCCGCTCACGAGGGCTGGTCGGCCGCGGAGGGGGCGTCTATCGCGCGCGAGCTTCAAGTTCGCCGACTTCCGCGCCGCGATCGCGTTCGTGAACCTCGTGGCGGACGCTCGCCGAGGAGCAGAACCACCATCCGGACATCCTCATCCACGGATGGAACAAGGTCCGCCTCACGCTGAGCACGCACTCCGAGGGCGGCGTGACCGACGCCGACTTCCAGCTCGCCGGGCGCATCGATCGCCTTGCCTGAACGCCGACCCGCCCGCGGGCTTCCGACGCTGCCCCTTGCTACCTTTCAACGGTCGACACGCCCGATGACCGACGACGAAGAACTTCCCCGAAGTAGCGTGGCCCTGATGGGCCGCACGCGATACGCTCGCGCCTGCACGTCGGAGCGCGCTTCCGGCCCGCGGCCGGGCCGAAGGTCTCAGGCTCCGCGTGAACGGGCTCAAGCTGATCATCGCGGCGCTGCTGATCGCGCTGAACGCCTTCTTCGTGATCGCCGAGTACGCGCTCGTGCGCTCGAGGCGTGCGCGGCTCGAGCTGCTGCGCGACGAAGGCGCGAAGGGCGCGGCGCTTGCACTGCACCAGCTCGGGAACGTCAACGAGTACATCTCCGCGGTCCAGATAGGGGTCACGATGACCTCGATCGGCATCGGTGCGCTGGCGCAGCCCGCGATGGCGGACATCCTCCAGAGCACGTTCGGCATCGCCGCCAGCAACGGCGTGGCGCTCGCGATCTCCGCCGCCATCTCGTTCCTGCTGATCGCCTCGGCGCAGCTGGTCGCCGGCGAGATGGTCCCGAAGTTCTATGCGATCGACCGCGCGGAGGCCGTCGCGCGCCGTGTCGCCAGGCCGCTGCGCGCGTTCGGCATCCTCTTCAGGCCGTTCATCATCGTCCTCACCTGGGTGTCGGACCGGATACTGCGGATGCTCGGCGTCGACATGAGCCAGGAGCGCCGCGGCGGGTCGCCTGACGAGCTCAAGCGCCTGATCGCGGAGTCCTATCGCCGGCGGTCACATCGACCCCGGCGAGGCCGGCATGCTCACCGGCGTCTTCCACCTGCACGAGCAGGAGGCGCGGCAGGTCATGACGCCGATCCCCGCGGTCGTCACGGTCGACGCGTCCGAGAACGTCGAGAGCGCGCTGAAGACGTGCGTCAGCAGCGGCCACAGCCGCCTGCTCGTCACCGAGGACGATGACCGCGACCGTGTCCGCGGCCTCGTGCACGTCAGCACCCTGGTCGGCCAGCTGATGGCAGCACGGGCCCGGAGTCGCTCGTCGAGCCGATCGTGCACGAGGCGCTGATCGTCCCGGAGACCAAGCCGCTGGATGACCTTCTCGCCGACCTGCAGCGCCAGCGCACCTCGATGGCGGTCGTCGTCGACGAGTACGGGCGCGTGGTCGGCGTCGTGACGCCGGAGGACATCATCGAGGAGGTCGTGGGGGAGATCGCGGACGAGACCGACCCCAGCACCGGCGAGATCAGACGCCTGGCCAACGGCGACTGGTTCGTGCGCGGTCATGTCGCCGTCACCGACCTCGCCGACTACGGGCTGGACCTGCCGGTCGACAGCGACGCCTACAACTCGATCGGCGGGTTCGTCTTCGCGGAGCTCGGCCGCCTGCCGCGCAGGGGCGACACGATCAACGCGGACGGCTACTCGATCAGGGTCGAGTCCGTCGACGAGAACCGGATCGAGGCGGTGCGGATCCGCGAGCGCCGCGTCTCGCCCAGGCGCGAGTCCCGCGACTCCGAGGACTGAACCGCGGCCCGCCTGGCGCTGAGACGGGCCGTTAAACACGTCCGGCCCGCGGGGGGAGCGGACCGGATCGCGTGCACTTGGAGGAGGCGGGTGTGCGTTGCGACTCAACGTCGCATGCACAAGATCGTCGATCCGGATGAATGGAACCTAAAAGGTCCTTCAACGTTTCTAAATGTTTGCGAGCGGGCCTCAGTAGGCGTGAAAACCGCGGCCGCTCTTGCGTCCGAGGGCTCCTTCTGAGATCAGCTCGTCGACCCGCGGAGGGACGTTCTCGCCGATCGTGCGGCCGATCGCCGCGGAGACGTCCAGGCCCACGAGATCCAGCAGCGCCAGGGGGCCCATCGGGTGCCCCGCGCCGAGCTTCATGCAGGTGTCGACGTCGCCCGCGTCCATCCCGGTCTCTTCCAGCAGCCTGACGGCGCTGAACAGGTACGGGAACAGCAGCCGGTTGACGACGAAGCCGGGGATGTCCGGGACGACCACCGGGGTCTTCTCGAAGTTCTCGCACAGCGCGAGCGCGCGGTCCTTGGTCTCCTGGCTCGCGGTTGTCGGGAAGATCAGCTCAACGAGCTTCATCTTCGTCACCGGGTTGAACACGTGAAGGCCGACGAAGCGGTCCGGCCTGCCCGTCTCGTGCGCCAGGCGCTCGATCGACAGCGAGGAAGTCGTGCTCGCGAGGATCGCGCGCGGCCCGAGGATCGCGTCGAGTTCGCCGAGCAGTTCCGCCTTCACATCGTGGTCCTCGACGACGGCCTCGACGACGAACGTGGCGTCCGTCAGCGCGCCCGGGTCGGTGACGACCTCGACGTGTTCCGGATCGACCTCCGCGCCGAGGCGGGACAGCGTCTTCTCGACGCTCTCGCGGGCGCGGTCGGCTGAGCTCTCAGAGCGCGCCAGCAGCGTCACCGGACCGTGGTGCGCCGCGGTCGCGGCCAGTCCGCACGCGATCGCTCCGCTGCCCGCAACTGCAAGTTGTTTGCTGACCATGCTCGGCTGCTCTCCTTGGGGTGGTGGCCCGGAAACCCTGGTTGACTGACCAGTCAATCTACTTATGGGAGGCGTTAGAGTAGAGGGTGCAGGGTCCGGGCATCATTCCAGGCGCGCCGCGAACACTCCCCGAGCGCCCCGGGTCCTCTCCGTCAACCACTGGGCAACGATCGTAGGAGGACTCCTGAAATGAGGCAAGCAGAGGGCCGTGAGGTAGTAATCGTCGAGGCCGTGCGCACGCCCGATCGGGCGCGGGCACCGCGAGAAGGGCTACTACAAGGACACCCACCCGAACGAGCTCCTGGCCACCGTCTACAGCGAGGTCATCGACCGCGCGGGCATCGACGCCGGCGAGGTCGAGGACGTCATCGCCGGCTGCGTCGCGCAGTTCGGCGAGCAGGGCCTGAACGTCGCGCGCAACGCGTGGCTGCAGGCCGGGCTGCCGATCGAGACGCCGGGCACCACCGTCGACCGCCAGTGCGGATCCGCTCAGCAGGCCGTCAACTTCTCGGCAGCGCTGATCGCGGCCGGCGTGCACGACGCGATGATCGGTTCCGGGGTCGAGCACATGGGCCACTTCCCGTTCTCCGCGACGATGAAGACGCAGGAGGAGTTCGGCCTCGCCTTCACGCCGGAGCTGATGGCCAAGCACAACATCGTCGGCCAGGGCCTCGGCGCAGAGATGATCGCCGACCAGTGGGAGATCTCCCGCTCCGAGCTCGACGAGCTCGCGGTGCGCTCGCACCGGCTGGCCCACCAGGCCACCGAGGAGGGCCGCTTCGAGCGCGAGATCGTGCCGATGACGCGTCGACGGGCAGGAGTACGTCACCGACCAGGGCATCCGCCCCGAAACGAACCTCGAGACGCTCTCTCAGCTCAAGCCCGCGTTCAAGCCGGACGGCAAGATCACGGCCGGCAACGCGTCGCAGATCTCAGACGGCGCCGCCGCCGTGCTGCTGATGTCCGCCGAGAAGGCCAAGGAGCTCGGCCTGCGCCCGCGGGCCAGGACTCGTCGACCAGACGACCGTCGGCTGTGACCCGGTGAAAATGCTCGAGGGCCCGATCCCCGCGACACGCAAGATCCTGCAGCGCAACGGCATGAGCATCAACGACATCGACCTGATCGAGATCAACGAGGCGTTCGCGCCGGTCGTCGCGGCCTGGCGCCGCGAGCTCGACCCGGACATGGACCGCGTCAACGTCAACGGCGGCGCGATGGCCCTCGGCCACCCGCTCGGCTCGACAGGAGCACGCCTGATCACGACGCTGCTGCACGAGCTCGAGCGCTCCGACAAGGAGATCGGCTTCGTGACGATGTGCTGCGGCGGCGGGCTCGGCACGGGAACGCTGATCCAGCGCGTCTGAGGCGCTGCGCGCACGCGCCGGCTGGGCCAGCGCGCTCAGCCGGCGGGGCCGCCGCCCGTCCAGCTCACCGCGATCGGCGGCAGGGCCAGCAGGGCGGTCCACGTCGCCGTGTCGGCCACGCCACTCTGAGGCAGGCCGTGGGCGGCCTGGAATGCGATCAGGTTCGAGCGGGTCTTCGAGTCGAACACGCCGCTCGTCGCCTGCGCGGGGATCGCGTCGGCGAGGTGCTCCTGCATCCAGAGCGTCTGGTCGCCGCGGCTGCCCTGGCCCAGTTCGGGGTAGCTGGTGTTCGGCGTGACGCTCGTGAGCGGGGCCAGCGGCGCGGCGAGGTCCTTCCACTGGCTCGCGGTCGTCTCCTGCCAGTCCCAGAAGGACCAGCCGCTCGCGCCGTAGTCGACTGCCTCCTCGCGGAAGCGGAGCAGGTCGCTCGCGCTGACGTTTTCGTAGGTCTGCCCGAGCGGGAAGATCTGCCTGCCGTAGATGCGGTTGCCGATATAGGTGTTGGCGTAGACCGTGTCCACCGAAACGCCGATCGCCCGCCAGTACATCTGCGGCGCGTTGTACTGCGCGCCGCCCGGGCCCAGGAACACGGAGAACGGCAGGGACGGGTGGTAGGAGACGTACGGGAAGGAGGCGAGGGCGATCGGGTAGCTCGGGCCCACCTTCGCGCGCAGGTCCGTGATGTAGGTCTGGGCGGCCGCGTAGTGGCCTTCGTACTCGGACTCGGCGTCGATCAGCAGGCAGTCGGCGCCTTCGGCGACGGCCTTGGCGCCGAGCGCCGCCTCACCCGCGGGGTTGCTGCCGTAGACGTACTGCCAGGCGCAGACCTTCAGGCCCGCGGCGTGTGATTCGGCGACCATCTGCGGCGTTGAACTGGCCCCAGTAGTTGCTGGGACCGTCGGAGCTCTTGACGAAGATCGTGCTGACACCGGAGGCCTTGGCCTGCGCGATGATCCCTGCCATCGTCCCGCCGCTCGATTTGCTCACGTACCAGATCCACATCCCCTGGCCGTCGAGCGCGGTGCCGCTCGAGACGCCGCCCGCCGGAAGGATCTGAACCGGCGGGGTGGGGGCTTTCCTGGGCGGGTGCAGAGCGTGCGCAAAGACGTAGATCGGGCCGTAGGAGCTCGTGTAGCGGCCGCCGCCGAGCAGCACCATGATGCGCCCGGAGTGCGCGGTCGAGGGCACGGTCACAAGCAGCCCGCTCGAGCGGCCCTCAGACGCGGCCGCGGGTGAGTTGCGGCTGATCGTCGCTCCCGCCGAGCGCGGGAATGCCACGACCATGCCCGCCTTCAGGCCGATGCCCTGGATCAGCAGCGTCCCGCGCTGTGAGACCTGATGCGGGTTGACCGAGCAGTTGGCGGCCGGCACGCAGGTCACGTGGACGATTCGGATGCTCGTCACGTGCGCGCTGACCTCTTCGCGGCCGCCGGCTTGCTCTCCGTGGTGCTCTCGTCGGCGCGGCCGGCACCGGCTGGGAGCCCGGGGCCGACGTGCCTCCGGGGCTGTTCGCGGCGCTCGCGGGCGCGGCGAGCGAGCAGCAGTGCGCCAAGCACGGCTCCGGTGAGTCTCAGTCGCACGTGGGCGGCGATGTCAGCCAGGTTCACGAGTCCACCTTGCAGAGGGAGAGCTACTCCTCGTCTCGGGCGCGGTCCGGCGCCCGGCAGCGGTGTCGGACGTTACCGGTTATACGGCGAAAAACAGGGCAGCGCCACGGAAGTTGCGCTGCGGCGCGCTCAGGCCCAGGCGAAGCCGAGCGCCGACGGCGCCGGCGCGAGCGGGCTCGACGGGAGGCCGGGCACGGCCTCGGGGAGGTTGAAACCCGTCGGCGCGACGTCGTTCGGCGCGTCCGCGTGGAACAGCGAAGCGAGGTACTGGTTCTGCCCGCGGCCGACGCCGAGCTCGAACTGACCGCCGCCGTAGCAGCCGATCCCGTTCGCCTCGCAGTGGTCGTAGGCGTCCAGCAGGCTGCGCAGGCCGCCGAGCCGCGAGGGCTTGATGTTGACCATGCGCGGCGGGTAGGGAAGCTCCAGGATGTCCTGGATCGAGTGGATCGGCGCGTCCCAGGAGAAGCGGCTCGCGGTACGGGGCGAGGACGGCGTCGGTCTCCGGCGTCAGCGCGGGGTCCTCGATCCACGCGTCGCGGGAACGCCTCGGCCACGCGCCGGTAGAGCACCGGGTCCGGGCCCTGGTCGACGATCGAGCCGACGTAGTGGCCCTTGAAGTCGACGGAGTCGACGGCGCCCGTCGCGACGAGGTCGGCGATCAGCGCCTCATCCCAGGAGCTCGTGGGGTCCAGCTTGAAGCGCAGGGTCGGGTAGAGGGCCAGGCCGGCTGAGCAGCGGCTCCAGCGACGGCGGCTCGCCGAGCCTCAGCGACACCACGAAGCGGACCGGCCGGGGCTCGCGGCCGAGCGCCTGGTGCAGCGTCGTGCCCGCCTGGCGCAGCGCGAGGTCCAGCGCGGCGGACTCATACGCCCATCGCCGGTAGTTGGCCGAGACCTCCCGCTGGGGTGGATCGGGGAACAGCTCGAGCTCGCCGATCAGATCGCAGAAGGAGGCGATCGTGAAGGAGCCCGCCAGCGGCTGCACCGGGCCCGCGGCCTGCAGGATCTCCTGGTCGATCGCGTCGTAGGTGACGTCCTCGCCGGTGCCCTCGTGCCCCGCGCCGCTCAGCGCGATGATCGTGCTCTTGCGCTCGAAGTCGCTCGAGACGGACTCCTGCAGAGCCCGCGCAGCGCTGTAGGAGTCGATGCTCAGCGGCAGCTCGGCGAGCGCGTCCCATGTGCTCACTGCGAGGCCTCCGCCTCGAGGCGGCTGACGAGCTCGTCCAGGCGCAGCTCCTCGAGCGCGCCGCCGACCGCCTCGAGCTCGCTCGCGCACAGCTCGATCAGCGACTTGCCCTCGCTGACCAGCTCGAGCGTCTCGTTCAGCGAAGCCTCGCCGGAGTCGAGCCTGCGGATGATCTCCTCGACACGGGCGGATGCCGCCTCGTAGCTCAGCCGTTGCCCTGCTCGCTCCGCCCGTGGGCTGCTCTGAGGCGCTCATCTGTCGAGAATCATCGCATCGCGGCCGCCGTCCGCGAACCTCAGGCGCAGATCGGTCCCCGGGAGGGCCTGCGCAGCCGTCGAGATCGCCTCGCCGTCGGGTGTGCTGGCGAGCACGTAGCCGCGCTCCAGCGTCCGCTGCGGGTCGTGGCCGGCGAGTGCCAGCGCGAGGCGCTCGAGCTCCCGCGGGCGGCGCTCACGGCAATCGATCAGGGATGAGGCCGCCTTGCGCGCGATCACGACCGCGCGCCGCGCCGTCACCTCGCGCTCGGTCTGAAGCCGGCGCCTTGAGCCGGCGCGGATCTCACGCAGATGCTGGTGCAGGCGGGAGCGCTGACGCTCGATGTGCGCCGTCGGCGCCCGCGAGAGCATCGCGAGACGGCGGGCGCGCAGGAGCACCGCGCGGCGGCCGTGGTCGCGCAGCCGCGCGGCCGCGGCGAGCTGGTCCTGCCGGGCGCGTTTGCAGTCGATGCCGACGGCGGCCTCGGCGGCGTGAGTCGGCGTCGAGCAGCTGACCGCTGCGACGTCGTCGAGCAGCGTGCGGTCGGTGTGATGCCCGACGGAGGCGATCACGGGCACGGGGAGCAGGGCGACGGTCCGGCACAGCGTCTCGTCGCAGAAGGCGAGCAGGTCCGTGATCGAGCCCCCGCCGCGGGCCACGATGATCGCCTCCACATCGGCGATCGCGGCCAGGTCGCCCAGCGCGCGCACGATCGCCGGCGCGGCGTGGCGGTCCTGGACCGGGGTGAAGGCCCACACGAGCCTGCCGGCCCATCCGCGGCGCCTGAGCGCCGCGAGCACGTCATCGCGAGCCTTGCCGCCCTCGCCGGTGATGACCCCGATCGTGCGCGGCAGCAGCACGCGCGGCAGCTGTTTCTGGACGGTCAGCAGGCCCTCCTTGTCCAGCTGTCGGCGGAGCCTGTCGATGCGCGCGAGCAGATCGCCCTCGCCGGCGACGCGGAGGTCGTTCACCGAGAAGGAGAAGCCGGGGGAGGATGTCGCGCTCCCGACGTAGTAGTCACACCCGCCGGCTACCACGACCTGCATGCCGTCCGTCGGGAACCACGCCCGCCCTCTCGATCATCGCGTCCCACTCGCCGCGCCACGCGCTGCACGGGAGGGCTCCGGTCGCGTCGCGCAGCTCGAAGTAGACGCGGGCGCGGGAGGGGCGCAGGTTCACGAGCTCTCCCATCACCTGCACGCGCGCGAACTCGCGCAGCCGCTTGCGCAGCGCGGCCGCGTACTCGCCCACCGGGAAGGGCCCCGAGAGCTTGCTGTCCGGGATGCCTGCGTCGCGCGGGCTCGGCCGGCGTGGGTGAGCTGGACACGCCTCAGAGCATAGGAGCTACGATCGCCGTCAATGCGGCGCTGCGTCACACGTTCCGGCACCTAGGCGAAGGCCGTGGCGAAGCGCAACACCGGCCGGCGCGGCTCGCGCAAGCGACGCCCCGCCCCGCAGCCCCGCCCCGAGGCGAGCGAGGCGGTCGGCTGCCGCCCGGCGAGCGCGAAGGCCGAGCGTCCGCGGCGAGAGCGCGGCGCCGCGGCGCCCTCCTCGGGCGGATACAGGGACCCGGGCTCGGTCGGCGAGAGGCCCCAGGCCCCGTGGCATCCGCTGCCGCTGTCGGAGCTGCTGATCCTCGTCGGCGCGATCGGCACGATCGTCGGCATCCGGACGGGGGATCTCCCACGGCGGCCCGGTTCTGATCGCCGGCGCTCGCGGCCGTCGTGATCGGCACCGTCGAGGTCAGCCTCCGCGAGCACCTCAGCGGCTACCGCTCGCATACGATCATGCTCGCGCTGCTTCCGGTGATCGCGCTGCACTCGATGGTGGTGCTCGGGCTCGCCGCGCTCACGACGGTCCCGCCGATCGTCAACGTCGCGATGCTCGCGGTCGACGGCGCGATCTTCGCGTTCCTCTACAAACTGCTTCGCGCCCGGTTCCTGGACGCCCGCCGCGAGCGCGTGTTCGCGGCAAAGCGCTGATCAGGCTCCGGCGGCCGGCTCCGGCAGGCTGAGGGAGGGCATCGGGCGCTCGGCCTCGTGTGCGCCCTCGCCGCGGATCTCGCCGGTCAGCCCGAGCCGCTCGAGGCGGGCGATCTCTCGCTCGCCTTCGACGCGCGCCGGGTGCTCCGCCGGCAGCCCGGCGATCAGTTTCGCGATCCTGTTGCGCAGCTGCAGCGCGAAGTGGGGGGTCGACGCGCCCATCAGCTGGCGCACGTCCTCGACGCTCACCTGATCGGCGCTCAGACGGCGGGGATCCTCTGCCTGGCTCAATCTCGCCTCTTCTCTGACTATTCGGCCTGCGCGACCGGTTGTTCTTCGGAGCCCTGTTTGCGGGGGCTGATCTCCAGCAGCGAGTCGAGTTCCGCCTGTGTCTTGGCGGTGATCGCGAGTTCATCGCCGATCAGCCAGCCGTGATTGTAGACGCCTCTCACGGGGCGGTATTCGGGCGCCGAGGTGTAGGCCGGCTGGATGTCGCCGAGATAGGCGGCGAGCTCCGGGGCGATCACCGCAGGGCTTTCGAGCAGCAGCAGCGGGCCGTAGTTGCCGGTCGCCGAGAGCAGCGCCGCCGCGGGTGCGTCGAGCGGCCGTCCCGAGTTCGCGAACACCAGCCCGTGGCCGGGTTCTTTGATGCCCCACCCGAACGTTCCGTCGGTGTAGCGCGCGACCGCGATGGATCCGGCGACGGCCGGGTTGGCTTCGCCGGCGGCGTCCGCCGCCACGATGCTCACGCTGCCGAGCCTGCGCAGCTCGTGCAGCGCGGCGGAGTCGATTCCGGCGGCGTCGATCACATAGATCGCGGGGTGGTGCAGGCTCGCCAGCAGCGACGCCGTCGGGTCCGGGACTTTCGCGGGCGTCACGAACAGGATCGGCGCGCCGCTCTCGGCGGACAGTCCCGCCGCCGGCATCAGCAGCCCCGGCGGGGCGTTGGAGGGGACGACGATGACCTCGTGGATCGGGCCCGACACCTTCGCGGCGGTGTGCGCGAGCGTCGCCGCGGTGTCGCCGGTTCGGCGACCGCGAGCGTCTTCGTGAGGTAGCCCGCCGGGCATCGGGGCGCTCGTGCCGACCCGCAGCACCTGGGTGCCGCCGAGCGCGGGGTCGCCGACCGGGGCCAGCGCCTGCAGCGTCTGGCTGGAGATTTCAGGGAGGTTTTCCCCTTCGGAGAACAGGATCGGGGCGTTCGTCGGCGCCGCGGCGAGGACCGAAGTGGCGAGCGCGGCGGTGAAGTTGCGCTGGTTGGCGATCGACGACCATCAGCGGCCTGGTCGCCGCCGTCAGGCCCGGGTAGACGGTGCGCGCGACGGACGCCGCGTCGGCCGCCACGACCGACCCGCCGAGGCGCGTCGTGTTCCTGGTCGCGACGCTCACGGCACCCTGCGGCACGACCGGAGCGACCTTGTGGGCGGGCCCGCCGGACTGCTCGGCCCCCGTCGTGCCCTTGCCGCAGCCGGCGATCAGCAACAGCGCCGAGATCGCCAGGGCGAAATGTGCCGGGCGGCTGCGGGCGGCGAACATCCGGCCACACTAGCGGCCGCCCCGGAGCGCAGGCGCCGGGAAACCGGCCGTGTTTTGCAGCAAGAACTCGTCCTACCGGTGCAAGCGTCCTTGCAGTTTGCTAGCGTGCCGCACAGAACGCCGAGTCCTTGACTGGAAGTCAGGGAACGGGGGACCCATGTTGTTGGGGCGAATCCCGCGCAATGAGCGCGGGAAGCGCAGGCTCTTTCCGCGCTAGCCCGTCAGCTAACCCCGCAGGCCGACGAAAGAGGTAGCTGTCTTGTTCGTACGTACAGTGACCGTGGCCATGTGCAGCATCGCCGTTGCCGGCGCTGCGCCCGCGATCGCATCGGCCACGTCCAGCACGGGAGGCGTCGCGGCAACCGCGCCGGCGACGACGCCCCCGGCAGTCCCGGCCAAGCCGAAACTTGTTCTCGCGCCGATAACTTCGAAGTCCCCGAACCTCGCCTACAACGGCCCCGTCTTCGTCAAGACCGTTACCGGCTCGGTCGTGCCTTACACGCACGCCTCGCGGCCGCCGGCCGAGGTCAACACGACCGGCGGCGCCTCGGTCGGCCCGATCCAGACCGAAGGCAAGCCACAGCTGCTCGTGCCCGGGCAACCGCGCCCGCTACGTGAACGGACTTGCGGCAGCGCCGATGGCGGCGCCCGCGTCGATCCAGCAGATGATCTGGGCGGCGAACCAGATCATCGGCCTCCCGTACATCTACGGCGGCGGCCACCAGTCCTTCATCTCGCCCGGCTACGACTGCTCGGGAACAGTCTCGTTCGCGCTCCACGGCGCAAAGCTCTTGACGGTTCCCGAGGACTCCTCGGAATTCGAAACGCTTCGGCTCCCACGGCGCCGGCCGCTGGGTCGCGATCTTCGCGAACCCGGGCCACGCCTACATGGACATCGCCGGCCTGCGGCTGGACACGAGCTCGGCCGATGACCCGAGGAACCAGCAGGGGCCCCGCTGGCGCCCGCTGCGCCCGGCGAACGAAGGCTTCGTGGTTCGCCACCCCCTCGGCCTCTAGGCCGCGCCGTCGGCTACGCTTGAGGTCGTAGGCCGGTCGCTGACCGGTCCCCCAGTGGAAACGCAATAGGAGGATCAGATGGCCGGCTTGGGCGGGCGCATGTCTACCGTCGTGAAGGCGAAGGTCTCCAAGCTGCTCGACCGAGCTGAAGACCCAGCCGAGACCCTGGACTACAGCTACCAGAAGCAGGTCGAACAGCTGCAGAACGTCAAGAAGGGCATCGCTGACGTCGTCACCGCCAAGAAGCGGCTGCAGATGCAGGAGAACTCCCTCCAGCAGAGCGTTGTCAAGCTGGACACGCAGGCCCGCCAGGCGCTCGCCGCCGGCAAGGAGGATCTCGCGAGGACCGCGCTCGAACGGAAGAACGTCGCCCAGACGGAGCTGCAGGGGCTCGACACGCAGGTCGCCGAACTCGAGGACCAGCAGCAGAAGCTGACGGACTCCGAGCAGAAACTTCGCGCCAAGATCGAAGCCTTCCGCACCAAGAAGGAGGTCATCAAGGCGCAGTACTCCGCCGCCGAGGCGCAGGTCCGCATCTCGGAGGCCGCGACCGGCGTAGGCGAGCAGATGGCCGATGTCGGACTCGCGATGCAGCGCGCCGTCGACAAGACGGAAAACATGCGCGCCCGTGCCGATGCGGTGCAGGAGCTCGAAGCGGCCGGGACGTTCGACGACATCACCCAGCTCGGGCCGGGCGAAGACGACATCGACCGTCAGCTCAAGGAGCTCTCCAGCCAGCCTGCCGTCGACGACGAGCTCGCGAAGATGAAGAGCGAACTCGGCACCGGCGCGCCCGCGCCGCAGATCGCGTCAGGTGAGGCACCGGCGGGCGAGGGCGAGAAGGCATGATCGTCCGCATCTCAGGCGAGGGCCAGTTCCGGCTCTCCGACTCCGACGGCGAGCGTCTGAACGAGCTCGAGAACCAGGTTGTCGCGATCGTCAACGAGGGGCGCGCGGACGACTTCCGCGCCTCATTCGACACGGTCCTGAGCTTTGTGCGCGAGCACGGCGAGGAGCTCGCAGACGATGCCCTGGAGACATCCACGGTGATCCTGCCGCCGTCCGACGCCACCTACGACGAGGCGCGCCACGAGTTCACCGGTGAGGGCCTGATCCCGGACTAGGTGCCCGGGGGGGGCCGCTCAGATCGGAATCCCCCACAGCGGGAACCACCGCTCGAGTTCGGGCTCGATCGGCATCTCGCCGGACATCTGCGCCTTGATCTGCAGCTCGCGCTCGCTGACGCGCTGCTGTGGCTGCGCGGGGTCCGGCACGAACGGGTACCAGCTGCCGCGCTTGTAGTTGTAGATGAAGTAGATGCGCCGGCCGTGTGCGTCGGTGAACGCGAACACGGCGCACAGCAGCCGCTCGCCGTGGCCCGCCGTCTCGATCGATGAGGAGACCGCGTTGATGCCCGACCGCGAGGTCTTCGACGCTCGGAGCGCCGTCGGGGTTGCGCAGAACCATCCAGCGGTAGCCGTAGCTGTCCTCCTCGGTGCTCACGCTCGTGGCGCTCTCGCCCCCGGTCGCGGTGACGACTTCTTCCATCTCCTTCAAGGTGGCTTCGAACTCACTGGTCGCGAGCGCCTGAAAGACGATCGCCGCGACACCGGCCGGCTCGATCCCGTGCTCGGATGAGAGCGTGATGTAGGCGGTCGTGATCGCGAACAGGTGATCCGGCGCGGGGCCCTTCACCGCGTGGCGGCCGGTGAGGATGTCGCGCAGGCCCACGTCAGGCGGCGCTCTGGAGCTGCGACTCGAGGCGCTCCAGTGCGGCCAGGCGCTGCTCAAGCGGCGGGTGGTCGGAGAAGATGTTCATCAGTGACTTCTTCGCCCTCGCAGGGATGATGAAGAAGGCGCTCATGCCTTCAGCGGCGCGCAGGTCCTGAGAGGGCACGCTGTCCATCGTGCCGCTGATCTTCAGCAGCGCCGACGCGAGGGCGCTCGGGCGGCCCGTCAGCACAGCCGAGCCGCGGTCGGCCGCGAACTCGCGGTAGCGCGAGAGCGCCCGCAGCAGCAGGAAGGAGATCGCGTAGACGGCCACGGAGACGAGGATCACGATCATCACGTCCTCCTCTTCTTCGTTGTTGCCGTATCCACCGCCGAAGAAGAAGGCGAACTGCATGATCATCGAGGCCAGCGCGGCGAAGAAGCTGGCCAGCGTCATCACCATCACGTCGCGGTTGACGACATGCGTTATCTCGTGCGCCATCACGCCTTCGAGCTCGGCGGGGGAGAGCATGTCGAGGATCCCGCGTGTCGCGCACACGGTCGTCGACTTCTGAGAGCGGCCCATCGCGAACGCGTTCGGCATCGAGGTCTGCATGATGCACACCCTCGGCTTGGGGATGTCGGCCTGCACGCAGAGGCGCTCGATGATGCCGTGGAGCTCGGGCTCTTCGGCCGGGCTCACCTCTTTGACGCCCATGCTCGCCATCGCGAGCTTGTCCGAGGCGAACAGCTGCACGAGCAGCAGGACCACGGCGATGACCACGATCACGCCGGCTCGCGCTCCCGCCGCGAACAGGATCCCGACGAAGACGACGTAGACGAGCCCGAGAAGGAACATCGTGAAGAGCATCCGGGCCTGAAGGCCGGTGTCTTTGCCAAAGCTCGTCTTGCGCTTCGCCATCGCCGATGATTGTGGCAGAACCACATAGCAGTGCCCTAAAGTTGCCGGCGGATACAGATGCCAGCTGCCGACACGCCATGAAGCCCGAAGTCCAAGTATTCGGGATCGCGATCAAGACGTTCGGTGTCTGCTTCGCGCTGGGGTTCCTCGCCTGCGGCGCCGTCGTCCACAGGCGGATGCGCGAGCTCGGGCGCTCCCCGGACTGGGCGTATGAGATCGTCGGCGCCGCGCTGATCGGCGGGGTCGTCGGCGCTCGTGTCTACTACCTCGCCGAGAACTACTCGCAGGTCAAGCACGACCTGCTGGGCAGCGTCTTCTCCGGCTCCGGGCTCGTCTGGTACGGCGGGGCGATAGGCGGCGCGATCGCCGTTATCGGGTGGATGAAGTGGCGCGGTGTCCTGGAACTGAAGATGCTCGACATGAGCGCGACGGCGCTCGCGCTCGGCTATGCGATCGGCCGCATCGGCTGCCAGGTCTCCGGCGACGGCGACTACGGGATTCCGTCGAACCTGCCGTGGGCGATGGGCTACCCGCACGGCACCGTTCCTACGCCGCCAGGCGTCACCGTGCACCCAACGCCGATCTACGAGACCGTGCTGATGTGCCTGCTCGCGTACTTTCTCTGGCATCTGCGGGACCGCGTCAGGCCGGGCGTGATCTTCGCGCTGTACCTCGTCGGAAGTGGCCTCGAGCGCTTCCTGGTCGAGTTCATCAGGCGCAACAGCGAGGTCGTCGCGGGCCTCACGGCGCCCCAGCTCGAGAGCCTCGCCGCGATCGTCGCAGGGCTGATCTGGCTCGGCGTGATCCTCAGCCGCGGCGGCACCGCCGCGCTCCGGCCGACCCCGGCCTGAGCCTGCGGCGATAATCACAGGCGATGGCCACCCTCACGACACTCTCAAGCGTGTACCCGCTCGGCAGCCGCCTGAACGAGCTCGGCCGCCTGGAGGTGGGCGGATGCGACACGATCGAGCTCGCCCGCGCGTTCGGCACGCCCGCCTACGTGGTGTCCTCCGAGGACCTGCGCTCGCGTGCGCGAGCATTTCTCGCGGCGGCTCGCAGCAGCGGACACGAGGACCTGCAGGTGCTGTTCGCCTCCAAGGCCTTTCCCTGCACGGCGGTGCTCGAGCTGTTCGCGTCCGAGGGCCTGTGGTGCGACGTCGCCTCCGGTGGGGAGCTGCACCTCGCGCTGGCCGCGGGCTTTGACCCGGCGCGCATCGTCATGCACGGCAACGCGAAGTCCGTGGCGGAGCTGCGGATGGCTGTGGAGCATCGCGTCGGCGCGGTCGTGCTCGACAGTTTCGACGAGATCGACCGGCTCTCGGCGATCGCGGCGGAGCGGGGCGCGCGGCAGCCGGTGATGGTGAGGGTCACACCCGATGTGCGCGGGCGCACCCACGAGAAGATCTCCACGGGCCAGGCCGACTCCAAGTTCGGCTTCTCGATGGCCGACGCGGCCGAGGCGATCGATCGCGCCGGCACGGCGGCCGGCCTTGAGATGCTCGGCCTGCACGCTCACATAGGCTCGCAGCTGCTCGAGCTCGAGCCTTTCGCGCGTGAGGTGAGCGAGATGGCCGCCCTCGGGAGCTTTCCCGCGTGGGACCTCGGCGGCGGGCTCGGCGTGCGCTACACCTCCGATCAGCCCGAGCCGCCCGCGATCGAGGAGTACGTCGGCACTCTGGTGGGCGCGGCGCGCGAGGCCGGGATCCCGCCCGAGGCGCGCCTGATGATCGAGCCGGGACGTGCGCTCACCGCCAACTCGTGCGTGACGCTCTACACGGTCGAGAGCGTCAAGCAGAACGTCTCGCGATGGGTGGCGGTCGACGGCGGCATGTCCGACAACCTGCGCCCGATGCTCTACGGGGCGGTGTACGAGGCGCACGTCGCCGATCGGTTCGGCGGCTCCACGGAGTGCGTGCTCGCCGGCAAGCACTGCGAGTCGGGCGACGTGATCGTCCGCTCCGCGCTGCTCGATGACCCGCGCCCAGGTGACGTCATCGTGACGCCTGCCACCGGCGCGTACGGCCACTCGATGGCCAGCAACTACAACGGAGTGCCCAGGCCGCCGGTGATCTTCTGCGCCGGCGGCGACGCGCGCGTGGTCGTCAGGCGCGAGAGCTTCGAGGATCTGACTGCGCGCGATGTCAGCTGAACGGGCAGGCGATCAGGCGACGTTCAACGTCGGCCTGCTCGGCCACGGCACGGTCGGAGCCGCGTTCGCCGCGCTGCTCGAGCAGCGCGCAGGGGAGATCGCCGGCCTGACCGGGCGCAGGCCGCGCCTGGCCGGGACCCTCACCCGCACATCCGGGAGCTTTGAGGAGATCCTCGCCGGTGCCGATGCGATCGTCGAGCTGATCGGAGGAGTGCAGCCGGCGCGGGAGTACGCGCTCGCGGCGCTTCGCTCCGGCCGCCATGTCGTGACGGCCAACAAGCTGCTGCTCTCACAGCACGGCGAGGAGCTGTATGCGGCGGCGCAGGAGGGCGGCGCGCAGATCCTGTTCGAGGCCGCCGTGGCGGGCGTCGTCCCAGTCGTGCGAGTGCTCGAACAGTCGCTCGCCGGCTCGCACATCGAGCGCGTGCACGGGATCGTCAACGGCACGACCAATTTCATCCTCAGCGAGATGGCGCGCGGCCTCAGCTATGCCGAAGCGCTCGCGGAGGCGCAGAGCAAGGGGTTCGCCGAGGCCGACCCGAGCGACGACGTCAGCGGCAGGGACGCGGCCGCGAAGATGGCGATACTCGCGCGCCTCGCATTCGGTGTGCCGGTGCACCTGGACCAGGTGCCCTTCGAGGGCATCGAGCATCTGCAGGGCGACGACCTCGCCTACGCCCGTGAGCTCGGCCTCGGCCTGAAGCTGATCGGCACCGCGGAGCGCCGCGACGGCGGCCTGTCGGTGCGCGTGCATCCGGCTTTCCTCTACAGCGGGCACCCGCTCGCGTCGATCTCGGGGCCGTTCAACGCCGTCACCGTGGAGTCCGGGGCGATCACCGAGGTGACGATGTCCGGGCCCGGCGCCGGCGGGCCCCAGACGGCCAGCGCGGTTCTCGGCGACCTCGTCAGCGCGATGCTGCCCCCGTCCGGGCGCCGCGCACCCGTACGCCAGCTGCCGCTGGTGGTGGACATCGAGAGCGCCTTCTACCTTCACATGGACGTCGCGGACCGGCCCGGCGTGCTCGCCGCCGTCACACAGGCGCTCGGTGAGCACGGGGTCTCCATCAAGTCTGTGGTGCAGCGCGGGATGGGTGAGCGCGCACGCCTGGTGATGGTGACCCATCCCGTGCTCGAGTCGAGCATGCGCGCCGCGATCGCGCAGGTCGCAGAGTTCCGGGACGTCCGCTCCGTGCCCCGCACCATCCGTGTCATCGAAGAGGAGTTCGTATGAGCCAAGGAGAGATGATCGACACCCACGTGCCCCTGATCGAGCGCTACCGCGACCGGCTGCCGTTCGCCGACGGCGACCCAATCGTCACCCTGCTCGAGGGCTCGACACCACTCCTCTACGCGCCCGTTCTCTCTGAGATGGTGGGCGCGAGCGTGCGGCTGAAGCTGGAGGGCGCCAACCCGACCGGCTCATTCAAGGACCGCGGCATGACGTGCGCAGTGTCCGCGGCCGTGCGCGAAGGTGCACAGGCAGTCATCTGCGCGTCGACGGGCAACACCGCGGCCAGTGCCGCGGCCTACGCCGCCCGCGCGGGCATAACCTGCGCCGTGATCGTGCCCGAGGGCAAGATCGCCCAGGGCAAGATGGCGCAGACGCTGATCCACGGCGCGCGCGTGATCTCTCTCGCCGGGAACTTCGACCAGGCGCTGCAGCTTGTGCGGGAGCTGACCGAGACACACAAGATCGTGCTCGTGAACTCCGTCAACGAGTTTCGCATCGAAGGGCAGAAGACGGCGGCCTTCGAGATACACGAGGCGCTCGCGGGTGAGCTCGAGGTCCTCTGCATCCCGGTCGGCAACGCCGGCAACATCACCTCCTACTGGAGGGGGTTCCGTGAGGTCGGCGCGGCCCCCAGGATGCTCGGCTTTCAGGCCGAGGGCGCCGCGCCGCTGGTGCTCGGGCATCCCGTCGAGCACCCGGAAACAGTCGCCAGCGCGATCCGCATCGGAAAGCCCGTCAGGTGGGAGGATGCGATGGCGGCGGCGACCGACTCGCGCGGCGCGATCCGCTCGGTGAGCGACAAGGAGATCCTCTCCGCCTACCGCCTGCTCGCCTCGCGAGAAGGGATCTTCTGCGAGCCCGCCTCGGCATCCTCGGTCGCAGGACTGCTCAAGTACGGCGCCGACGGCGCTCACGAGGTCGCATGCGTGCTCACAGGCCGCGGGCTGAAGGACCCCGAGACGGCGATCGCCAACAACGACGGGCGCATCATCCAGTGCGCGGCCGACCGCGTGGCGTTCGAGGAAGCGGTGCTGGGTGATCCGTAGGCGCCTGGTGCGGGTGCCGGCCTCCTCGGCGAACCTCGGGCCCGGATTCGACTGCATGGCTGCGGCGCTCGCGCCGGCGCTCGAGCTCGAGGTGCTGGAGAGCGGCAACTTCGGCGTGGAGAGCGACCTGGCGGTCCCGCTCGGGCGTGAGAACCTGTGCGTGCAGGCGTTCGAGCGCCTTCACACCGCGGAGGGCTTCACCTTCCGGATCAGCTCCGAGATTCCCCTCACGGGCGGGCTCGGGTCGAGCGCCGCCGCGATCGTTGCGGGGATGATGGCCGCCGACCACCTGTTCGAGCTCGACGCCGACGTGCTCTCGCTCGCCAGCGAGATGGAGGGACACCCCGACAACGTCGCGGCCGCGCTCCAGGGCGGGTTCGTCATCTGCGCCGACGGCACGGTCACCAGGATCGATCCGCCGACAGGGCTCGAAGCGCTCGCGGTCGTTCCGCTCGAGGGCGTTCAGACCCACCAGGCTCGCGCCGCGCTGCCTGGGAGCGTCCCCTTGCAGGACGCGGTCTTCAACGTCGCCCACGCGGCGCTGCTGACGCTCGGCATCGCCCGCGGGGACTGGGATCTGCTCTCGCGCGGGCTCCAGGATCGCCTGCACGAGGACTGCCGCGCGCATCTGTTCCCGCAGTCCGCCGAGCTCGCGCGGCGTGCGAAGGAGCTCGGCGCCCTCGGGGCCACGATCTCCGGCGCCGGACCCGCGATCTTGTTCTGGTGCTTCTACGAGCAGACCGGGGCGGTCGCAGAGGCGCTCGCCCGCGAGGTTGACGGCTGGGCCACGCTGCTGCGTGCGTCCTTCGAGCCCCAGGGTGCCTACGTCAAGGAGCTCTGAGCCATCCCCGCAAGGCGCGAGCGCGCGTCCTGCAGGTCGGGCAGACGCCCGAGCAGCTCGTCCGTCAGCGCCACGTAGTCGGCCCCGAGGTCCGGGCGGTGATCGAGGATCGAGCGGGCCCGCTCGGCGGACTCCGCGTAGGCGATCGAGGACCTGATCACCGACTGAAGCACCTGCTCGCCGAAGCGTTCCTGCAGCGACACGAGCGCCTCCCGGGAGTGCACGGTACGCATGTCGGCGAGGTTCAGGAGCACGCCGAGCACCGTCAGGCGCGGGTTCAGGCTGTCGCGCGCGAGCTCCACGACCTCCATGGCCTGCTCGACGCCCTGCAGCGCGAAATACTGGGCCTCCGCGGTGATCAGGGCATAGTCCGCGGCGACCAGCCCGTTGATCGTCAGCAGGCCGAGCGAGGGAGGGCAGTCGATCAGGATCAAGTCGTAGTCGTCGGCGACCGAGGCCAGAGCCCGCCGCAGGGTGAGCTCGCGGCCCATCTTGCCGCCGAGCATCAGCTCCGCCTCGGCCAGCGTCAGGTTCGCCGGCACGATGTCCTCATGGACCGCGTCGGCCGCGCCCGAGCGCCCCGAGAGCACGTCGGCGATCGTCGGCTCGACGTCCGGCGGCAGGTCGAAGTAGTCGGAGAGGTTGCCCTGCGGGTCCAGGTCGACGGCCAGGACACGCAGATCGCAGCGGCGCAGGACGTCGGTGATGGTGCGCACGGCCGTTGTCTTGCCGGTGCCACCCTTCTGCGAGAGCACCGCGATCGTGTGGGTCATGACGCGATACTACGCGCCTCGCGAGATCGGGGTGCCCGCGACCCCCGGCAGCGCCCGCGGAGGTTCAGCCGACGCTCGTCGCGGAGCCCGGCCCGGCGCTCTCCTCGCGCTCGGAACCGGCGCCCTGGACTATCGAGATGAACGACAGCCGGTAGCGGCCGACGATGATCTCGTCACCGTCCTTCAGCGTGCGGCCGTCCACCCTGGCGCCGTTCACGAACACGCCGTTCAGGCTCCTGTCGTCGAGTAGGCGGACGCCGTCCGCGTGCCTGACGATCAGGGCGTGGCGGCGGGAGACGGTCGGGTCGTCGAAGCGGACATCCGCGGCCAGGCTGCGGCCGATGCGTGTCCATTCGCGCGTGAGCGCCACGGTGCGCAGCTCACCGGACTCCTCGTAGCAGAGGTACTCGCCGGGAGCGTCGAGCTGCTCGCGCGCCTGGGCGACCTTGTCGCTGTGGCCGGGAGCGGGCGACTCGATCAGCGCCGCGCGGCGCGTGTCCGAGCTGAACGTCCCGGTAGGCTGGGAGTCGGCGCCGGTCACGCCCTGCCCGCCGAACAGAGACGCCCGCGAGAAACGCTCCGAGCCGCAGGCCGGGCACGCGGTGAGGGCCTGCGAGGCCTCGACGGTGAGCGTGTAACCGCAGTTCTCACAACGGAAGGATCCCGCGCCGACGAAGGTTCCGGTCGTGACAGAGTCCATGGTGTGCTCCTCCCTTTCTTTGGCAGCTGCGAAGGGGAGCTCCCTCGCCGGGGGAACTAGTGGCGATCATAACAAAGCCCCGGCAAGCGGCGTTTCACCCGGCCGCGGCCGCCGCGACGCCGGCAGGAGCGTGGCTCGCGGCGGCGAAACCAACCTGTGATGTCGCCGGCAACCCACCAGCCCGACCAGCTCGAGATGCACCTGCTCCGCCGCGGGCTCGGCGCCCTGGAGGCCGACAGGAGCTGTTGCGCGGACTGCGGACGGACACCGCTGACCGGCGAGCTGGTCCACGCTTACTCCGGCCGCAGGACCGTGATCGTGTGCGAGCTGTGCCGGCCACGCAGGCGCGAGGCGCCGAGCGCCAGCGAGGTCGTCCGTCACTGCGAGCACGGCCACGCCGTGCGCCTGACGGCCCGCGCCGCCTGACCGCCTCGCCGCAGTCCTCCCGCGACGCTGGCCAATAGACTGGGCTCGCGTGCATCCCCTGACCGTCTCCATCGTCGTCTCGGCACCCCGCGAGCAGGTCTTCGAGTACCTGCAGGACATCGCCAACCACGCCGAGTTCACCGACCACTACATGGTCGACTGGCACCTCACGAGGATCGATTCCGTCGGCGAGGGGGCGGGAGCACGCTTTCGCGTGAAGGCGCCGTTCAGCCGCTTCGGCTGGGCCGACGTGACGTTCTCGGAGGTCGAACGCGTCGCACAGGCTCGTTGAGGTCGGCCGGACCGGCAAGAACAACCGCATCCGCACGCTCGGGGTCTATGAGCTCGCGCCGGCCGGCGCGGGAGGCACGCGCGTCAAGTTCACGCTGCAGACGGTGCCCGTCACGATGTCCGACAAAATCCTCGAGGGCCTCGGCGGGCGGGCCTGGACGCGGCGCAAGAACCACAAGGCGATGAAGCGACTGCGCTCGATCATGGAGCGGGGCGAGGACCGCGGGCAGCGCGTCACCGTCGCCGCCGGATAGACTGCCGCGTCGCAATGTCAAGCCGCCTGCGCAAGCTCATCCCCGTAGCGCTCTCGGTGCTCGCCGTGCTCCTGCTCGGAGCTTGCGGCGAATCGCACACGAAGGTCACGACCGGCACCTACGCCGGGGAATCGGGGCAGAACGCGCCCTACCTGGACGTCGGGCCGCTGATCTACCAGGTGCAGCTCTCGCGGCAGCTTAACCCGGCGAACTCGGAGGACGCGGGGTACCTGCAGGGCCTGACCCCCGCCGAGCAGCAGCTCAAAACCGGCGAAGAGTGGTTCGGCGTCTTCATGCAGGTCTACAACACGCACGATGCGCTCACGTTCCCGTCGACCGACCGCATCACGATCAGCGACACTCAGGGCAACGTCTACGCGCCGCTCCCGCCGCCGATCGGGAACCCGTACGCATACCGCCCCGGCCCCGTCGGGCCGAGCAGCGTCGTGCCGCCCGCCGACACGACCGCGCAGTTCGGCCCCACGCAGGGCGCCCTGCTGCTGTTCAAGATCAAGGTCGTGTCGCTGGACAACCGCCCGCTGAAGGTCAAAATCATCGACCCGAACGACCCCACGCAGACCGCCTCGGCCGTCCTCGACGTCTAGTCCTACAGCCCGGCCTGAAGTCCGGCCTCGAGCACCTGCCGCGCGATCGGCGCCGCCGTGGCCCCGCCCGCACCGTCTTTGACGAGCATCACGCAGACCGCCAGCCGCGGCCGGTAGGCCGGCGCGAACGCGGCGAACCACGCGTCCGTGTTGCTCGCTTCGCTTTCACCTGCGGCACACGATTCCTTGCTCGATTCGCCTTCGCCGGCTTCGCTTTCGGTCGGCGCGGTCGGCTTCCAGGCGCTCTTCAGTTCGGCGGTCCCCGTCTTGCCCGCAACCACGACGCCGGGGATCGCCGCGGCGGTGCCGGTGCCCTCCCTCACGACCGCGACCATCAGGTGGCGCTCGGTGTGCGCGATGTTCGTGGCCAGCACCTGCGTCGCGGGAACGTGGTGTGCCATCAGGAACGTCGCGGTCGGGCGCCGTCCCTCGTCTGCAACCGTCGCCGCCACGGTAGCCATCTGCAGAGGGGTCGCGAGCACCTGGCCCTGGCCGATCGCGGTCGAGCCCGTGTCGAGTTCGCCCTGAATCTGTGAGGCCGCCGGCAGCGTGCTCTGGGGCGCTCCGGCGATGCCCGTGTCGTGGTTGAAGCCGAACAGTTCGGCGGCGCTCACGAGCTTCGCCGAGCCGAGCTTGGCGCCGAGCGGAGCGAACACCGAGTTGCAGGAGACAGCGAACGCGAGTTCCAGCGTTCCGCCGCAGCTCTCGCCGTTGGCGTTGCTCAGCTTGACGCCGTCGAGTGTCGCGTAGGTCGCGTACGGGAATACGGTGTGCGAGTTCGCGAGCTGCGCCTTCAGCACGGCTGCGAGCGTGACCATCTTGAAGGTGGAGCCGGGCGGCTGCAGGCCGTCGAGGCCGATTCCGGCGACCGCGAGGATCTGCCCGGTGGAGGGCTGCATGACGACGATCCCCCCGTACAGTCCGCCGAGCGCCGATGACGGCCGCGCGCTGTATCGCCGGGGAGATCGAAGTGCGGACGCTCGCGGACGGGCGAGGGGGCGTGTAGGCGAGCACACGGGTGCCGGCCAGCAGCGCTCCGCCCGGCCTGCCGCGAAGCTGCTCGTCGAGCGCACGCTCGGCGCCGCTCAGCCCGACCAGCGCCTGTCGGCGGGACGCCCTTCGCTTCCAGTTCTGAGACCCGCGAGGACGGGGCCGGCCCGACCTCGCCGATCGACCGCGGAGCCGGCTTCACCGAGCGGCGAGCTGCGCGTCGCTTCGCTGGGCGTCGAGGCGGTCGTCGTGCTCGGGGCCCTTCGGCGAGCACGCGTGCCGTCACGGGCGAGCAGGCTTGCGCGCGCGGGCATGCTGGTGTGCCTGGTCAGCTGCTCACCTGCCGTCAGGCCCGGGAAGGCCACTGAGCGCGACCACGCGATCCGCGGTCCGGAGGATTCTCCGACGGTTCGCAGGGTGTAGGTCAGCGGGAGCGTCCCGAACAGGCGCGTCTGCACCTCGACGGGGATCGACACGCCGCCCGCGCCGTCGCGGGCCTTGCCCGTCACGGTGAGGTGCGTCGCCGTCGCGGTCCTCTGAGCGCCTTCGTACGCGGCCGCGAACTGGCTCTGCGCGAGAGCTCGTTTGGAGGCCGCGTCGAGGTCGGCGTACATGCTCACGTAGTCGCTCCGGCCCACGCCTGGGCGTATTGCTTGCCGAGTTCTTCCGTCGCCGACGGGCCGGATCGTGCACCGACGATCGCGCCGACAGCGAATGCGACGGCTGCGAGCGCGAGCACCGGGCGGGCCCGGTGCAGTCGAAGGTTGCCGTTCTCAGTCACTGAGCTTGTAGAACATGGGAGGTGACACAAGTGGACTGGATCATCGTCGCGTTCGCGTCGTCTGCTCGCCCTCTTCGGCTACCGGCAGGGATTCATCGTCGGCGTGCTCTCATTCGGCGGCTTCGCGCTCGGGTGCATTCCTCGGCACCCGGCTGGGTCCTCTCGTGCTGCCGCAGGGTTCCGCTTCTCCGTATGCCCCCGCATTCGGCCTGGTCGGCGCGCTGCTCGCCGGCGCGATCCTCGCGAGCGGGGTCGAGGGCTTCGGATTCAGGCTTCGCCGGACGCTGATCGTCCCCGGGCTGGGACTCCTCGACGGCGTGCTCGGTGCGCTGCTCGGCCTCGTGCTGGGCCTCGGCGATCGTGTGGATCCTCGCCGCCGTCGCGCGCAGACGCCCGGGCAGGACTCGCTGCGGGCGGACATCGCAGCGCTCGGCGATCCTCCGCGAGCTCAACGAAATCCTTCCGCCCTCCGGCGGCGTCCTGAACGCGCTCGCGCGGCTCGATCCGATCCCTAGATCACCGGTCCCGCGCCGGACGTTGCGTCGCCGACGCCGCAGATCGCGCGCGCTCCGGCGGTCCGCCGCGCCTCCCGCAGCGTCGTGCGCGTGCTCGGCACCGCCTGCGGACTGGCGATCGAGGGGTCCGGCTGGGTGGCCGCGCCGGACATCGTGATCACGAACGCGCACGTCGTCGCCGGCGAGGAAGACACCGACGGTCGAGATCGCGGGCGCCGGCCCGGGCCTGGCGGCCGAGCCGATCGTGTTCGACCCCAACGACGACATCGCCGTGCTGCGCGTGCCGCAGCTCGGGCTGCCGGCGCTGAGCCTCGCCCAGGAACCCGGCTCGGGCACATCCGGGGCGATCCTCGGGTACCCGGAGAACGGCCCGTTCGACGCGGCCGCCGCGAGGATCGGGCACACCCAGAGCGTTCTGACCCAGAACGCCTACGGGCAGGGCCCGATCTCAGCGGCTGCTGACGCCGCTGCGCGGCCTCGTGCGCCCCGGCAACTCCGGCGGGCCCGCTCGTCGACGCCCCCGGGCAGCGTGCTCACGACGGTCTTCGCGTCGACCGTCGGCTGCCACACGCACGGCGGCTACGGGGTCGCAAACGAAACCGTCTCGGGCCGTGCTGTCCAAGGCCGCGGCGCGCGCACGGCGCGGTCTCGACCGGGGCGTGCGCGTCGGGTTAACGCGGTGGCCCAGGGTTGCGCATCCGGGGCACCCGCTACGCTGACCGCCATGTCCAAGACCCTCCTGGTCGCCGAGAAGCCGTCCGTCGGGCAGGACCTCGCGCGGGTTCTCAAGGGCCCGTTCAAGAAGCAGGAAGGCTCGCTCGAGGGCCCCGACCACGTGATCACCTGGGCCGTCGGGCACCTCGTCCAGCTCGCCGAGCCCGAAGCGTACGACGCGAAATACAAGAGCTGGCGCATGGCGGACCTGCCGATCGTGCCGGACCGCTTCAAGCTGATCGTGCGCGACGAGCGCTCGCGCAAGCAGATGTCGGTCGTCACCAAGCAGCTTCGCCGCGAGGACATCGATGAGGTCGTGAACGCCTGCGACGCCGGGCGCGAGGGCGAGCTGATCTTCGCCTACCTCTACGAGAAGGCGAAAGCCAACAAGCCCGTCAAGCGGCTGTGGCTCAACTCGATGACCAACGCCGCGATGAAGGACGCGCTCGCATCGCTGCGGCCCGGCGAGGAGTTCGAGCCGCCTCGAGGAGGCTGCGCGCTCGCGCTCGGAGGCCGACTGGATCGTCGGCATGAACGCGACCCGCGCGGCGACGATCCGCCTGCGCAGCTCCTTCGACGGCGCCGTCTCGCTCGGGCGCGTCCAGACGCCGACGCTGGCGATCGTCGCCCGGCGCGAGGAGGAGATCAGGGCCTTCAAGCCGGAGCCCTACTGGCTCGTCGACGCGACCTTCGCGGCCGCCGCCCGCTGCAGGGCGAGCGGCGGCGAGCGCACCTACGTCGGGCACTTCCACACGCCCGCCGGCGCAGCCCGGGCGCACGAAAGGCCCGCCGCATCGCGACCGAGCAGGAGGCGCAGGCGATCGTCGCGGCCTGCGAGGGCAGGCCCGGGACGATCACCAAGCTCGAGAAGAAGGAGCAGCGCGAGAAAGCGCCGATGCTCTACGACCTGACGACGCTCCAGCGCGAGGCCAACAACCGCTACGGCTTCTCGGCGAAGCGCACGCTCGGCGCCGCCCAGCGCCTCTACGAGGAGCACAAGGCACTCACCTACCCGCGCACCAACTCCAGGTACCTGCCCACCGACATGGTCGACGAGATCAAGCCGATCGCGGAGCTCGTCGGCACGCACCCCGACTACCGCGCGGGCGCGCAGTACGTCACGGGCCTCGACGTGCTCCCGCTCGGCCGTGTCGTCAACGACGAGAAGGTCACCGACCACCACGCGATCATCCCGACACGCTCCGAGCACAACCTCGAGAAAATGAGCTCCGACGACCGGCGCATCTACGACATGGCCACGCGCCGGTTCCTGGCCGTGTTCCACCCCGAGGCGGTGTTCGAGAACACCCGCATCGAGACGACCGTGACGCCGGCCGAGGACGCCGGCGGCCACGTGTTCCGCACCAGCGGCAAGCTGCTGCTGGTGCCCGGCTGGCGCGGCGTCTACGACGAGGTCGCCGCGGACGCCAAGGCCGAGCCCGACGCTCCCGGCGACGAGGATGAGGCCGAGCGAGCAGCAGCTGCCGCGCCTGTTCGAGGACGAGGCCGGTCCAGACCCGCAAGGTCCAGAGCCTTCGCAAGGAAACGAAACCGCCCCGCCGCTACAGCGACGCCTCCCTGCTGGGCGCGATGGAGACCGCCGGCAAGCTCGTAGACGACGACGAGCTGCGAGAGGCGATGAAGGACTCCGGGATCGGGACGCCCGCAACCCGCGCCGCGATCATCGAGCGGCTGATCACCGTCGGCTACATCGAGCGTGACGGCCGCGCGCTCGTCGCGACCGAGAAGGGTCGCAACGTGATCCGGCTGCTGAACGACCATGCCCTCACGTCGCCGGGCCTGACCGGCAGCTGGGAGCAGCGCCTCGGCGAGATCGAGCGCGGCGAGGAGTCCCGCAAGCACTTCATGGGCGACATCGCCGAGTTCGCCCGCGAGACCGTGAAGGAGCTCGACGAGACCCTCAAAGACGTGCGAATCCCGCGGGCCCGCCTGGGGCCATGCCCCGTCTGCGGCCACGAGATCGTCGAGAACCGGAAGGGCTACTCGTGCTGGGCGCGTGAGGACCCGGGCTGCGGTTTCGTGATCTGGAAGGCGAAAGCCGGCAAGCAGCTCCCGGTCGCGGTGGCGAAGGAGCTCATCAAGACGGGATACACGGCGCAGGCGGTCACGGGCTTTCGCGGCCGCAGCGGACGCAGCTTCCGCGCGCATCTCGCCCTCAGCCAGACAGATGAGGGCAAATGGCGCGTCGAGTTCGACGAGCTGTGGGCCAAGGAGGGCGCAAAGCCACCCGAGGCCGAGGCCGAGGCTGAGGGCGCCGCCGCCGGCGCGGATGCCGTGGGGGCCCGCAGCGCCGCTTAGCAGGGGCTCGCGTCCCGCCGTCGGGTGCGTGCGCCACGATGGTCGGCCATGCCGATAGCGCTCGTGACAGGGCCCGCGAACGCGGGCAAGGCCCAGGTCGTCCTGGATGCGCTGCGGGCCGAGCTCGCACGCGGGCATGACCCGCTGCTGATCGTCCCCACGCGAGCCGACGCCGAGCACTATCTGCGCGAGCTCGCGGGCGACGGAGCGGCCCTCGGGGTGCGCGTCGAGCGTTTCGACGGCCTGATCGACGAGGTGGTCCGCAGGGCCGGCGAGGATGCAAGGACGATCGGGCCGCTGGCCCGCGAACGCGTGATCGCGCGGGCCGCCGAATCGGCCGGCCTCGGTGAGAGCGGTCGCGGCCTGCTCAGAGCGACGGGCGCGCTGATCGCCGACCTGCGGGTGCGCAGGATCACGCCGGGGCGGCTGCACCAGGCGCTCACGCAGGCCGCTGCTCCCGGCCAGGATGCGCCCGCGGGGGCACTCGGCGCCACCTACGGTGCCTACGCGCGAGAGCTCGAGCGTATGGGCGTCAAGGACTCCGAGCAGCGGGCCGTCGAAGCCCTCGACGCGCTGCGCCGCACCCCCGCGCTGTGGGGCGCGACGCCCGTGCTGTTCTACGGCTTCGATGACCTCACGCGCCTGCAGCTCGACGCGATCGAGACGCTCGGGCGCGTGCTCGACGCCCCGGTGACGGTGTCGCTCGCGTATGAGCGGGGCCGCGTCGCCTTCGCGGGGCGCGCCGCCGACCTTCCAGGCGCTGGAGCCGATCTGCGCAGAGCACCGCGAGCTGCCCGCCCGGGTCGACCACTACTCGCCGGACGCCCGCGGCCCGCTCGGACACCTCGAGCGCTCGCTGCTGGAGAGCGGGACCGGGCGCGTCGGTGCCGGGTCGGCGGTGCGCCTGCTGCAGGGCGGCGGCGAGCGCGCCGAGCTGGAGCTCGTTGCGCTCGAGATCGCCTCGCTCCTTGGCGAGGGCATCGCGCCCGATGAGATCGCGATCGTCGCTCGCTCGCCGGGCTCGGTGGCCGAGCTCCTGTCCGAGGTCCTCACGGCGGCCGGGATCCCGTTCGCGCTTCAGCGGCGCCTGCCGATCTCCAGCTCAGCGATAGGCCGCGCGCTGCTCGGCGTGCTGCGCTGCGCCGGCGGAGCGGGGGGCGAGGCCTCGGACCTGCTTGCCTGGCTGCGCGCCCCCGGGGTGCTCGAGCAGCCCCAGCTCGCAGATTCGCTGGAGAGACGCCTGCGCCGCAGCGGCAGCGAGGACGCCACGAGCGCCCGCGCACTGTGGGAGGAGCGCAACTGGCCGCTGCGGAGCATCGATGAGCTGCGCGAGAGCGCCTCGCGCGGGCCGCTGTCGCTGCTCGAGCGCACGGGCGCCGAGGTCGACCGGCTGTTCCTCGCGCCCCGCCGCGGCACGGGGTCGCTGCTGGACTCGGCAGAAGCACGAGAGGCCAGGGCCCTGGCCGCGATCAGGGGCGCACTCGCGGAGCTGCGCGAGCTCGCACGCAGCTCACCGCAGCTCGCTCCCTCGAGCCTACGGGAGCTCGCCGCCCAGCTCGAGCGTGTCGAGGTCGTCAGCGGCGAGCGGCCGGGCCCGGGCCTGGTCGCCGTGCTCGACCCGCTGCAGCTGCGCGCCAGGCGCGTGAGGGCGCTGTTCGTGGTCGGCCTGTGCGAGGGGATCTTCCCCGCACCGGCTCGCCCGCAGGCCCTCATCTCCGACGAGGAGCGCCTGCGGGTCTCCCAGGCATCGGGTCTGGTGCTCGGCGAGAGCCGTGACCAGCTCGCGGCCGAGCGGTACCTGCTCTACGCGGCGCTCTCAAGGCCCGAGGAGCTGTTGGTGCTGAGCTGGCACGACGCCGACGACGACGGCGAGCCGGTCAGCAGGTCGCTGTTCGTCGACGACATCCTCGACCTGTTCGACCCCGGCCTCGCCGGCACCGCTGTGCGGCGCCCGCTCGGCACCGCGGAGGGCGGGTCGGCCGACCCGGTGATGCCGCGCCCGCTCGGGCCGCTGCGGGATGAGAGCCTGCTCGAGGAGCTGCGCGAGCACGTCTGGTCCGCGTCCTCGCTGCAGTCCTGGACCGCGTGCCCGGTGCGCTGGTTCATCGAGCGCATGCTTCGCCCGGGCCAGATGGATCCCGAGGCCGAGCCGCTCGCGCGCGGAGCGCTCGCCCATGCGGCCCTCAGGGACACCCTGGCCGGCCTGCGCGCCGAGACGGGGTCCGCGCGCCTGACGCCTGGCAGCCTGCCACGCGCCCGCGAGCTGCTCGCGCGGGCACTCGCCGAGAACGAGCAGCGCCACCCGCTGTCGGTCGCGCCCGAGCGCCGCCCCGGCTTCCGCCGCCGCCTGCATGCCGACCTTGAGCGCTACCTGCAGCATGCCGCCGAGCAGGAGAGCCCGCTCGAGCCCGCGTGGCTGGAGCTCGGCTTCGGCTCGGCGCCCGGCGGCGAGCCCGGGGCCGAGCTCGAGGAAGAGCTCCCCGCGGTCGACCTCGGAGGTGGCGTGCTGATGCGCGGGCGGATCGACCGCGTTGACCAGGACGGCGCCGGCAGGGCGGTGGTGTACGACTACAAGGCGTCCAGCGCGCCCCCCGTCGCGAAGTGGCTCGGAGAGGGAAACCTGCAGGTCGCGCTCTACATGCACGCCGTCGAGAGCCTGCTGGGCCTGGAGGTCGCGGGCGGCTTCTACCAGCCGCTGTCCGGTGGAGATCTGCGCGCGCGCGGTGTGCTGGACTGCGAAAGCGACGTTGACATCGGCGCGATGAAGAGCGATCTGCGCGAGCACGATGAGGTGCGCGAGGTGCTTCGCGAGTCGCTCGCCGCAGCGCAGCGCGCCGCCGCCGAGGCGGGCGCAGGCGAGCTGGAGCCGCGCCCGGCGACGTGCGGGTACCGCGGCGCAGGATGCATGTATCCGACGATCTGCCGGTGCGAGCCATGAGCGTCCCGGGGCAGCAGCAGCTGCCCGGCATGGGCGCGGAGCCCACGGGCGCCCTCACGGCCGAGCAGGAGCAGGCGGCGGAGCGCCGCGGGGAGCCGCTCCTGCTGTCGGCGGCCGCCGGCAGCGGGAAGACGACCGTGCTCGTGGAGCGCTTCGTGCGAGCCGTGCTCCTCGACGGCGTGCCGCCATCGCGGATCCTCGCCATAACGTTCACCGAGCGCGCGGCCGGAGAGCTGCGCGAGCGCGTCCGCGCCCGCCTGCTCGAGCTCGGCGAGCGCGACGCCGCGAGGGACACGGAGACGGCATTCGTCGGGACGTTTCACGGGTTCTGCGCAAGGATCCTGCGCGCCCACGCGCCCTTGGCCGGCCTCGACCCTGACTTCGTGATTCTCGACGAGGGCCTGTCGGGCAGGCTGCGCGACCGTGCGATGCGCAACGCGCTCCGCGACTATCTGGTCGGCGAACGGGACGCCGCGGTCGAGCTTCTCGCCGCGTACGGGATCGACCGCGTGCGCTCGATGATCCTGTCGGTCTACGCGCAGCTGCGAAGCAGCGGAGCGCGCGAGCCACGGCTGCCCGAGCCCACCGGCCAATCCCCCGAGCGCGAGGCCGTCGCCGTGCTCGCCGAGGTCGAGCGCCTGCTGGAGGCGTTCGGAGCCGAGTACGGCCTGCTCAAGCGCAGGCGCGCCGCCGTCGACTTCGACGATCTCGAGCTGCTCGCGTGCGAGCTGCTGCAGGAGCGCACCGACGTGCGGCAGGCATGGTCCGGGCGCTTCGAGCTGATGATGGTCGACGAGTTCCAGGACACGAATCCCCGGCAGATGGCCCTGCTCGCGTCGCTCGAGCGCGAGAACCTGTTCACGGTCGGCGACGAGCTCCAGGCGATCTACGGATTCAGGCATGCCGACGTGCGCCTGTTCCGCGAGCGGCGCGAGGAGCTCGGCGCTGTCGGCGCGAGCCTCGCTCTGACCCACAACTTCCGAAGCGACCCGGCCGTGATCGATCTCGTCAACGGGCTCTTCTCCCCGCGCTTTGACGATTTCACCGAGCTGGTCCCCTCGCGCACCGGCGGCGGGCCGCCCGCGATCGAGCTGCTGCTGACCGACCGCGGGGGATGGGGCGAGCACCCCGACCTGACGCTCGAGCTCGGCCGCGGGCTGCCGGCGGCCGCCGCGTGGCGCTGGGCCGAGGCGCGCGCGCTCGCCGGGCGCATCGCGCGGATGATCAGCGAGGATGGCGTGCCGGCGGGGGACGTGGTCGTGCTGCTGCGCGCCGCGGGGTCTGCGTGTGTACGAGCGCGCGCTCGCCCTCAGCGGCGTGCGGACGGTCGCGGCCGTCGGCGCCTTCTGGGAGCATCCGCAGGTCGCGGACCTGCTCGCGTACCTGCGGGCGCTGGCCAACCCGCTCGACGAGGAGGCCCTGTACGGGGTGCTCGCCTCGCCGCTCGTCCGCCTCGGCAGCGATGCGCTCGGGCTGCTCTCGCGACGCGCGCGGGAGGCGGGCGGCCTGTGGCGGGCCGCGTGCGAGGCCGCGCAGGCACCCGAGCTCGGGGAGGACGCCGTTCGCGCACTCACCGCCTTCTGCCGGATGCTCGCGGCGGAGCGCGAGGCGGCTCCGCTGCGCTCCCTCTCGGAGCTGATCGACAGGGTCGTGCGCGACCTCGCCTACCGCGAGCACGTGCTGGGCCTGGACGGCGGCGAGCGGCGCCTGGCGAACGTCCACAAGCTGCTGCGCCTCGCGCGCCGCTTCGAGGCCGCGGAGGGCCGCGACCTGCGCGGATTCCTGGACCATGTGGCGCATCTCGCCGACTCGGCGGGTGCCCGGGAGGCGGATGCGCCCGTCGACGGCGCCGAGCCGGACGCGGTCCGCCTGATGAGCATCCACGCGGCGAAGGGCCTGGAGTTCCCCGTCGTATGCGTCGCCGACCTCGGCCGGGCTCCCAACACGAGCATGCCCGACCTCCTCGTCGACGGCGGGCGCGTGGGTGTGAGGCTCTTGCGACTCGACGGCGAGAAGGCTGAGCCTGCGCTCGAATTCGAGGAGCTAGCCGCGGAGCGCACGGAGCGGGAGTCCCAGGAGGAGGACCGGATCCTCTACGTCGCGATGACCCGCGCCCGCGATCGCCTGCTTCTGAGCGCCGGCGTCGAGATCGGCAAATGGCATCAGCTCGGGCCCTCCGCGGGACCGATCTCCTGGCTCGGCCCCGCGCTCGAGCCGGACCTCCCGGACAGGCTCCAGGCCGAGCGCTCGCCGCTTGCAATCCAGGTCGGCGGGGCGCTCGTGCGGTGCTTCATCAGCAGCACCGCCGATCCGCCGGCTGCCCTCTACCCGCCCCCCGCTGCCCCCGCCGGCGCCGGCGCCGCTCGCGCGGCAGGTGCCTTGGAGCCCGAGCTCGACGTCCGCCCGGTGCCGGCGATCGCGACGCTCAGCTACAGCGCCCTCAGCGAGCTCGAGCGGTGCGGCTATCGCTACTACCTGCAGCGCGTGCTCGGCCTGCCGGAGGCCCCCGGCCGTGTGGACGTCGGCGGGCTCGGGATCGGAGCGCGCGAGCGCGGGACACTGATCCACAGGCTGCTCGAGTCGACGGACTTCACCGCCGGGCGCCCGCCCTCGGGGGCGGATGTCGCGCGCGCGGCCGAGGAGCTCGGATTCGAGCCGACGCCGCCCGAGATGGACGAGATCGCGTCCCTGATCGGGGCGGCGCTCAGCTCCGCGCCCGCCGCGAGGCTCGCCCGGGCGACGGATCTGCGCCGCGAGCACCCGTTCGCGTTCTCCCCGGGCCCGGGCGAGCCCCTCATCACCGGGGTGCTCGACGTGCTCGCGAGCACCGGGGAGGCAAGCATGCTCGTCGTCGACTACAAGAGCGACCGCGTCGGCCCCGAGGATGATCTGGAGGCGCTCGTCGAGCGCGACTACGCGGTGCAGAGGCTGCTCTATGCACTCGCGGTGCTCCGCACGGGAGCCGAGCACGTCGAGGTGGCCCATTGGTTTCTGGCAAGGCCCGGCGTGTGGGCGCAGGCGGATTATGGCGCGCAGGACCGCGACGCTCTCGAGGCGCAGCTCGCCCGCCGGCTGGCGCCGGCGACGGCCGGAGCACGCGCATTCGCGGTCAGTGAGAACCCGCACCGCGGGCTCTGCCTGACGTGTCCCGGGCGCTCTGGCCTGTGCTCGTGGGGGGACGAGCAGACGCTGCGGGACGATCCGAGGGCCGCCGTCGGGCCTCTCCGGGGGCCCTGACGGGCCTGACGGTCACCGCCGGGCGGGCTCCTGGCTCCCGGCCGCCGTTTGGACGGCTGTCCAAAATGGGCATGAGCGGCATGAATACGCCCTCCCTGCGCTGATACGCTTTCCGCTCCGCCTCAGGTGCCCGCCTGCTCGCGCCACGGTGGACATGCCCAGGGGGAGGGCATGTTCGGCCATACGCGGGATGCACCGTCCCAAGGGAGCACTTCCATGACTTCGCACAACAAGCAGCCGCCAAAGGCCGTCGGTCTCTACGACCCCCGCTTCGAGCACGACGCGTGCGGTGTCGGCATGGTCGCGCGTCTGGACAACGTGCCGACTCACGAGGTCGTCGCGCGGGCGATCACGGCGCTCGAGAACCTCGAGCACCGCGGTGCCTCCGGTGCGGACCCGAGGACCGGCGACGGAGCCGGGATCCTGATGCAGATGCCCGACGAGCTGTTCAGGGCCGTCGCGGAGTTCGAGCTGCCCCCCGCCGGCGAGTACGGCGTGCTGATGTGCTTCCTGCCGACGGACGAGGGTGCCCGCGGAAGGCTCTCCGAGCTGCTCGAGCAGACCGTCGAGGCCGAGGGCCAGCGCGTGCTCGGCTGGCGCGAGGTGCCGATCCGCGAGGAGCACACCGGCGAGGTGGCGGGCGCATGCAGGCCCGAGATACGGCAGCTGTTCGTCGGCGCGGGCCCGGCCGAGCAGGCCGACCGCGACGCGTTCGAGCGCAAGCTGTACGTGATCCGCCGAGTGTGCGAGCTGAACGCCACCGACCCCGGCCTGTATGTGACGTCGAGCTCCTCGCGGACGATCAACTACAAGGGCATGCTGATCAGCTTCCAGCTCGCCGCGTTCTACACCGACCTTCGCGACGAGCGGACCAAGAGCGCGCTCGCGCTTGTCCACTCGCGCTTCTCGACCAACACCTTCCCGAGCTGGGAGCTCGCGCACCCCTACCGCGTGATCTGCCACAACGGCGAGATCAACACCGTGATGGGCAACGTGAACTGGATGAGGGCGCGCGAGAGCGAGCTGCGCAGCGAGCTGTTCGGCGATGACCTGGAGAAGATCCTCCCGGTCGTGAGCGCCGGCAACTCGGACTCCGCGACCTTCGACAACGTGCTCGAGCTTCTGATGCTCGGCGGCAGGACGCTCCCGCACGCGGCGATGATGATGATCCCCGAGGCCTACCGCGACCGCGAGGACCTGCCCGAGTACCTGAAGGGGTTCTACGCGTTCCACTCGTGCCTGATGGAGCCGTGGGACGGCCCCGCATCGGTCGCGTTCACCGACGGGCGCGTCGTGGGCGCGACGCTCGACCGGAACGGGCTGCGGCCGGGCCGCTGGGTCGAGACGACCGACGGTCACGTGGTGCTCGGGTCCGAGTCGGGCCTGCTCGACGTCCCGCCGGCGGAGGTCAAGCGCCTCGGGCGCCTGCAGCCCGGAAAGCTGTTCCTCGTCGACCTCGAGCGGGGCCGCATCGTCGAGGACGAGGAGGTCAAGCGCGAGGTCGCGGGCCGCAAGCCCTACGGCGAGTGGTACGCACGCAACGCGGTGCCCTTCTCGCAGCTGCCGCCCTCGCACGAAGTCACGCTCTCAGACCAGCCCATGCGCCTGCGCCAGCGCGCCTTCGGCTACTCGCAGGAGGACCTGCGGGTGCTGCTCGCGCCGATGGCGATCGAAGCGGCAGAGCCGATCGGCTCGATGGGCAACGACCTGTCCCTCGCCGTTCTCTCCGACCAGGCGCCGCCCCTGTTCTCCTACTTCAAGCAGCTCTTCGCACAGGTCACGAACCCGCCGATCGACCCGATCCGCGAGGAGATCGTGATGAGCCTCGCGACGACCCTCGGCAACGAGCGCAACCTGTTCGACGAGACGCCGGAGCACGCGCACAAGCTGCTGCTCAACCAGCCGATCCTGCTCAACCGCGAGCTCGAGACGCTGCGCCACGTCGACCACGAGGTCTACGCGGCGCGCACGATCGACATCACGTGGCCGGTCGCCGAGGGCTCCGCGGGCATGGCGGACGCGATCGACCGCATCTGCAGACAGGCCCGCGAGGCGATCGCCGGCGGCGTCAACATCATCATCCTGTCCGACCGGCTCGTCGGCCCCCGCCGCGCGCCGATGCCGTCCCTGCTCGCGGTGGCTGCCGTCCACCATCACCTGGTCCTGCAGGGAACCCGCCTGCGCGCCGGCATCATCGTCGAGTCCGGCGAGCCCCGCGAGGTGCATCACTTCGCGACGCTGATCGGTTTCGGGGCGAGCGCCATCAACCCGTATCTGATGCTCGAGACGCTCGATGAGCTCGTCGTCGAAGGGCGCATAGCGCGCACCGCGCCCGACGGTCTCATCACGCCGATCGGGGCCGAGGACGCGGCCCAGAACGTCGTCAAGGCGATCGGGAAAGGCCTGCTTAAGACGATCTCCAAGATGGGCATCTCGACCGTCCAGTCCTACCGCGGCGCGCAGATCTTCGAGGCGGTGGGCCTCGACCGCGGGCTGATCGACACGCACTTCACCTATACCGCCTCGCGGATCGGCGGCATCGGGCTGGAGGACCTCGCCACGGAGGCGCTCGAGCGCCACTCCCGCGCCTACCCCGCGCCGGCGGATGAGCTGCTTCCGGTCGGCGGCGTGTACGCGTGGCGCCGCGATGGCGAGCACCACATGTGGAACCCCGAGACGATCGCGCTCGTTCAGCACGCGGTCAGAGCCCCGGGCGGCGACATCGAGGCCGCGATGCGCGGCGACGGCGCCGCGAACGCCGAGGTGCGCGACAGTCCCGCGTTCGAGAAGTACAGGCAGTATGCGCAGGAGGTCAACGAGCACGCCGCCCGCAGCGCGACGCTGCGCGGCCTGCTGAAGATCAACCCCACCGGCGCCGGCCCGATCCCGCTCGAGGACGTCGAGCCCGCCAGCGAGATCGTGCGGCGCTTCTGCACCGGCGCGATGAGCCTGGGCTCGATCTCCCGCGAGGCTCACGAGACGCTCGCGATCGCGATGAACCGCATAGGCGGCCGCTCCAACACCGGAGAGGGCGGGGAGGACCCATCGCGCTTCGTGCCCGACCAGAACGGGGACCGCCGCCGCTCCGCCATCAAGCAGGTCGCATCCGGGCGCTTCGGCGTGACGATCCACTACCTCGTCAACGCCGACGAGCTGCAGATCAAGATGGCGCAGGGGGCCAAGCCCGGGGAGGGCGGTCAGCTCCCCGGTCACAAGGTCGACTCCTACATCGGCTCGATCCGCCACACGACGCCCGGCGTGGGCCTGATCTCACCGCCGCCGCACCACGACATCTACTCGATCGAGGACCTCAAGCAGCTGATCTACGACCTGCGCTGCGCGAACCCGAAGGCGCAGGTCTCGGTCAAGCTCGTCTCGGAGGTCGGAGTCGGCACCGTCGCCGCGGGTGTCTCCAAGGCCAATGCCGACCGCGTCCTGATCGCCGGCCACGACGGCGGCACCGGCGCCTCGCCGCTGTCCTCGATCCAGGCCGCCGGCGTGCCGTGGGAGATCGGGCTCGCCGAGACCCAGCAGACGCTGCTGCTGAACGACCTGCGCTCGCGGATCATCGTGCAGACCGACGGGCAGCTGAAGACTGGCCGCGACGTCGTGATCGCCGCGATGCTCGGAGCCGACGAGATGGGTTTCTCGACCGCTCCGCTGATCGCGACCGGCTGCATCATGATGCGCGCCTGCCATCTGAACACATGCCCGGTCGGCATCGCCACGCAGGACCCCGAGCTGCGCCGCCGCTTCAAGGGCACGCCCGAGCACGTCGTGAACTTCTTCTTCTTCGTGGCCGAGGAGGTCAGGGAGATCCTCGCGTCGGTCGGGCTGCGCACGCTCGACGAGGCGACCGGCCGCGTCGACCTGCTCGGCGCCGCGGACGCGATCGAGCACTGGAAGGCACGCGGCGTGGACCTCGCGCACATGCTCACGAACATCGAGCTCCCGGACGGCGCTCCGCGGCGCCGCGTGCAGCCGCCTCCGCCCGGTGCTCGAGGACGCCCTGGACTGGGAGCTCCTCGAGGCCTCCGGCCGGCGATCGAGCAGACCGAGCCGGTTCGCCTTTCGATGGAGATCCGCAACCGCAACCGCTGCGTCGGGGGCATCCTCTCGAGCCACATCGCGAGCCGTTCACGGCGCGACGGCCTGCCCGAGGACACGATCGTCGTCGACTTCGAGGGCTCCGCCGGGCAGAGCTTCGCCGGCTGGCTGGCGCCGGGCGTCACGTTCACGCTGCGCGGCGACGCCAACGACTACGCCGGCAAGGGCCTCTCGGGCGGCGTCTTCGCGATCCGCCCCCGCGAGGGCATGGGCGAGCACTTCCTCGCCGAGGAGAACGTGATCGTCGGCAACACCGTGCTGTACGGGGCGACGAGGGCCGCGCGTTCTTCCGCGGGCTCGCCGGCGAGCGCTTCGCGGTCCGCAACTCGGGCGCCTGGGCGGTCGTCGAGGGCGTCGGGGACCACGGCTGCGAGTACATGACGGGCGGCCGGGTGGTCGTCCTGGGCCCGACCGGGCGCAACTTCGCGGCCGGCATGAGCGGCGGCGTCGCCTACGTGCTCGACGAGGACGGCAGCTTCGCCTCGCGCTGCAACATGGGCATGGTCGGCTTCGAAGAGCCCTCCGAGGCCGACGCGATCGAGCTGCGCGCGATGATCGAAGAGCACTGCGCGCCGCACCGGCTCGCCCGTCGCCGAGCGCGTGCTCGCCGAATGGGGCGCGCTGCTCGCCGCGGGCGCGTTCGTGAAGGTCATGCCGCACGACTACAAGCGAGTCCTGCGCGAGCGGTCGCACAGGAAGAGGCGCGAAGCGCCCCGCCCACACGACGAGGACGCGCCGCGGACGGCACGAGCGCGCTCCCCTCGACGCGAGGTCGGCGGGGACGCGCGGATCCCTGATGGGCAAGATCGGAGGGTTCCTTCAGATCGAGCGCGCCGGCGTGCCCCAGCGGGACCCGCGCCGAGCGCGTGCGCGACTACGGCGAGTTCCCGCTCCCGCGCCCGCGCCGGAGCTCGCGCGCTCAGGGGGCGAGGTGCATGGACTGCGGCGTGCCGTTCTGCCACAACGGCTGCCCGCTCGGCAACCTGATCCCGGACTGGAACGACCTCGTCTACCGCGACCGCTTCGGAGGACGCGATCAACCAGCTGCACGCGACGAACAACTTCCCCGAGTTCACCGGCCGGCTGTGCCCGGCGCCGTGCGAGGCGTCGTGCGTGCTCGAGATCCGCGAGGGCGAAGCGGTCACCATCAAACAGATCGAGAACTCGATCATCAACCGCGCGTGGCAGGAGGGCTGGGTCGTGCCCGCAGCCGCCCGCCGCGAGAGCGGCCGCTCGGTCGCCGTCGTGGGCTCGGGGCCCGCGGGGATGGCCGCCGCCCAGCAGCTGCGCCGGGCGGGCCACGCCGTCACCCTGTTCGAGCGCGACGAGGCGATCGGCGGGCTCGTCCGCTTCGGGGTGCCGGACTTCAAGATCGAGAAGGCGGTCGTGCAGCGGCGCGTCGAGCAGCTCGTCGCCGAGGGCGTGCAGGTGCGCTGCGGCGTCGACGTCGGCAGCGACGTCACCGCCGAGGAGCTGCGCGACGAGCTTCGACGCCGTCGTGCTCGCGACCGGCTCGCGCGTCCCGCGCGACCTGCCGGTGCCGGGCCGGGAGCTCGACGGCGTGCACTTCGCGATGGACTACCTCTACCAGCGCAACCGCTGGGTCGCCCGCGAGCTCGGACCCGAGCCGACGCTGCCAGGCGCCCGCCGTCGAGCACCAGATCAGCGCCGCCGGCAACGACGTCGTCGTGATCGGCGGCGGGGACACCGGCGCCGACTGCGTCGGGAACTCGCTCCGCGAGGGCGCGCGCTCGGTGGTCCAGCTGGAGCTCCTGTCCGAGCCGCCCGCGCACCGCCCCGACGACCGCACGCCGTGGCCGCTGTGGCCCGCCAAGTACCGCCTCAGCTACGCGATGGAGGAGGCACGACGAGCTCGGCGTCGGCGAGCAGGACTACTCGGTCGCGACGACCGGCTGCATCGGCGACGAGGCCGGCGCGATCCGGGCGCTGCAGATCGCCGAGGCCGAGCCGAACCCGCCGTTCGCGCCGGTGGCGGGGACCGAGCGCGAGCTGCCGGCCCAGCTGGTTCTGCTCGCGATGGGCTTCCTGCACCCCGAACAGGGGCTGCTCGAGCAGCTCGGCGTCGAGCGCGACCCGCGCGGCAACGTCAAGGCCGTCAGCCCCTACACGACGTCCGTCGCCGGAGTGTTCGCCGCGGGAGACGCCCGCCGCGGGCAGTCGCTGATCGTGTGGGCGATCAACGAGGGCCGCCAGTGCGCCCGCATGGTCGACCGCTACCTGGATCGGCTCGGCGACGGCGAGCAGGTCGCGGCCCACGAGGATGAGGGGCTGGCGGGTCACGCCGACGCCGACGAGGGCCCCGAGGGCCCGCCGCAGCACGCCGGCCCCGGCATCGGCACCTCCTAGCGGCCACTCCCCGGGGCAGCCGCGATTTCTTCTAGGCTTGCGCCGGTGCCACCCGGCAGCGTGCCCGCTCAGCGCGCCGCCGCGGAGCATCACGACCAGGCTCGATCCCCCGAGCAAACCGAACGTCCCGGAGCGGCCCAATGCCGACCTTCTGCCGCCACAACCGCTTCATAGACCGCTGCCCGATCTGCAGCAAGACCCTTCCTGAGCACGCCGGCGCCGGCGCGGCCCCCGCTCGCACCAAACGCGCCGCGGGCGGCGTCCGCAGCGCCGGCGCGACCCGCCGGGCGCCGCGCGCCGAGGGCGTGCGCGTGATGCGCGAGGGGCGCGCGGCCGACGACGGCTTCCACTCTGAGCTCGTGCCCGGTATCCGCTCTTCACAGGACGCGGCGCGCCTGGCCCGGGAGCTCGCGTTCTCATCGGGGCGGCTGCTCGCTCTCGCCGCCGACCCGCCCGGCCTCTACCGGCAGGCGCGAGAGCTCGCCCACAGCGACCTCGAGGGCGCGGCATGGCTCTGCTTCCTGACCGTCTACATCTCGCCGCTGGAGGGGGAGGACCCGTTCGCGGGGATCCGCGAGGCGCTTGCGGGCGGGGAGATCCCCGACCTCGGCGACGCCCCGCTCGGCCCGCGCACCTCGCACGAGGCCTCCCGCGGCAGCGAGACGCTCGTCGCCTACCGGCAGTGGGTCCGCCGGGCCGGCGACCCGGTCCCGGCGGGCGAGGGCACGCCCGCGGCGCTTCCTGCGTTCAGCGGCGAACCGTCCTGGAGCGCAGAGCGGCGCTTCGAGCGCGTCCTGGAGCGGCTTGCACTTCCCGGCTTCGGCAGGTCGGGCCGCTATGACCTGCTGCTCACGCTTGGCCGGCTCGGCGTGTTCGACCTGCGGGCCGGGTCGCTGCACCTCGCCGGCGCGGGAGCGAGCGAGGACGCCACGCTGCTCGCCGCCAAGCGCGTGTTCGGCATCGGCGACCCGCTGCTCCTCGAGCGTCGCGCGGCGGCCCTCGCGGACGCCGCGACCGTCCCAATCGAGGCTCTCGACCTCGCTCTCTGGAACTGGGCGGCGCCCGAGCGCGCCACTCTCGGGATGGGTCCGGGGCTCGAGGACGAGACGGTGCTCGAGCGCGCCGTCGGCGCGCTGGGCCTCTGAGCAGGCGCCCCCGCGCACAGGCGCACGAGGCTGACCGGGACCCGCGGACCCGCGCACAAAGATGCCGTCCACACCGGCGCCTACAGTCCGTGCTGTCAGTTGTCCCTAACACCCGGGAGACGCCGATGCCCCTCTGCTTCATCGAGCCTCAGGACGCCATACGCGTGATCGCCGAGTCAGTGGGCCGCGAGGCCCGCCGTCAGCTCGTCGGCGAGGTCGTGCGCGCGTGGGTGGACGACATCCCAGACCAGGAGCTGTCCGTTCACTACGCGAAGGCGATCGCTGACCTCGACGAGGACGACCTGCATCTGCTCGCGGCGTGGCACGCCTCGCTCGAGGTCGGCCAGCCGATCCCCAACACGGAGTTCCTCGTCGGCGTCTTCCCCAGCCTGGGCGAGAACCGCCGCGAGGCGCTGAAGATCGCGGCCGGTTTCCGTGGCGAGGAGGCCTTCCAGGCGGGCGTCGCCGAGGATCAGGCCCTGGACACCGTGCTGCCGCGGCTGACGAGCGAACGCGCGATCGAGCTCGCGAACGAGTGCATCCAGCTGTACATGTGGGACCGCCTCGGCTGCGACAACTAGGCCGCGGGCAGCCCGGGCCGCCCGCTTCCTACTCGGAGATTCCCGCCTCGATCAGCGCTTCGTCGTAGGGGACGTTGAAGTCCACGCGGACGACCAGACCCTTGCGGATCGTCCAGATCGTCGCGCGCCTGCGCGTGACCTGCTCGCTTCCCTGGCTGTGCATGCCGCTGCCCCTGTGGACGACCAGCACGCGCTCGCCGCCGTCGATCACGTCGTCGATCTCGACGCGGTAGCTGTCCCAGGACATTAGCCAGTCCTTCCAAGCCTCCCGCATCCCGTCGATCCCCCCGGGGTAGGTGACGGGGGCCATTCCTGGGAAGCGCATCGTGCACTGCACGGCCGGGTCGTAGTGATGCTCAACGGTCGCACGGTTGCGCCGGGCGGCCTCGTCGTCGTTGACGAGCGCCTTGACGTCCACATCCGGCGCAGGTTGCAGCGACCTCACGAGCGCCACGTTCTCTGTTGACACGACGTCAACCCCCTTGCTCGATGCCTCCGCCCGGCGCGGTGGCAGTCGGTGCGCAAACAGCGTAGCCGCTGGCGGCTCGGAAGCTCACGGGAGCACGCGGGGGCCTTGACAGGTGACCAAAAGGTCACATATGATGCGGGTGGCATGGATGAGGTGTTCAGAGCACTCGCAGACCCGACGCGCAGGCACCTGCTGGATGCCCTGTTCGAGCAGGATGGACAGACACTCGGCGCCCTGGACGCGGGTCTGCCGATGAGCCGCTTCGGCGTGATGAAGCACCTCAGGGTGCTCGAGGACGCGGGGCTCGTCGTGACCCGCAGGCGCGGTCGGGAGAAGCTGCACTTCCTGAACCCCGTGCCGATCAGGCTCGTCCACGACAGATGGGTGAGCAAGTACTCCGAGCCCTGGGTGTCCGCACTCAGCGGCCTCAAGAAACGACTGGAGGACAGGACCATGGAGAAGATCTACGAGATCTACATCAAGACCACGCCGGAGCGCCTGTGGGATGCGATAACCGACGAGCACTCGCGGAGCATCTACAGCTTCGGCGTGGGCGTCGCCTCGGAGTGGACGCCGGGCTCCTCATATGAGGCCTCGCATCCGAGCGGAGTGCGAATCTCGGCCGGAGAGAACCTCGAGGTGGACCCGCCGCACCGCCTTGTCCAGAGCTTCACCGCGCTGTGGAGCGAGGACGTGGAGAGCGAAGGAGCCTCCCGCGTCACATGGGAGATCGAACCGGTCGGCGAGGACTCCTGCCGGCTCACGGTGACCCACTCCGAGCTGCGCGAGGGCGCGAACAACGAACTGTATGGCGGCTGGCCGATGATCCTCTCGGGCCTGAAGACCCTGCTCGAGACGGGCGAGAGGCTCACGACGCCGGGATCATTGCGCTACGGCGAGGGGCAGCCGGCGTGAGCGCGGGGCAACCACGCTCGGCGCGAGCGCGAACCCGAAGCCACACGGCGGTGCGCCCGGAGCATTCCGGGCGCCCGCTCGTTCAGCGAGCGGCGCCGATTGCCCCGGCCTCAGCTGCATGGAGGTCTCGGGAGGCGCTGATAACGGTGCGGTCCCTGCCGGCTCGCTTGGCGCTGTAGAGCGCCGAGTCAGCGCCCTGGAGCATGAGCTCGACGCCCTCAGGGGCGGTCGCCGCCGCTATGCCGGCGCTCATGCGGACCGTCGGGAGGCCTTCGAACGCGTCGCTCGCGAGCGCCGCCCTGACGCGCTCGGCGAAGGCCGAGGCGTCGGCGCTCTCACAGCGCGGCAGCAGAACCACGAACTCCTCCCCGCCGAATCGGGCAACGACGTCGATGTCTCTCGAATGCCTGGTGAGCAGGCTCCCGATGCGGGTGAGCACACGATCGCCGACCTCGTGGCCCCACTCGTCGTTGATCCGCTTGAAGTAGTCGATGTCGAACACGACCACCGCCACCGAGCTCGCCTCGCGCCGTGCGTGAGCGAGCTCGAGCGCCGCCAGCTCGTCAAAGCCGCGGCGGTTGAGCAGGCCGGTGAGAGCGTCGGTGCGCGCTTCCTCGCCCAGGCGTGTCAGCAGCATGTCGTTTCGCCTCACCAGCGTGAGCACGACGATCGCCACGACAGAGACCGAGACCATCACGTCGATCCAGCGGCCGGGGTAGCTGCTCGCTTCCGGCAGCAGCATCAACGTCGCGGCGTGGGCGACCCCAATGCAGAGCACGATCGAGATCGCGCCGCGACGGCCGAAGAAGAAGGTGCTCCACAGCACCGGCCACATGTACAGGACGGCTCCATCGCCGGCGCCCGGCGTTGCCGACAGCGCGTATGCGATCAGGATCACGCCGAGGGGCCCAAGCGGCGCGAGCCAGCGCCGAGGAAGGCTCGGGCCCACCGTCACCAGCAGCACCGTCAGCGTGATCGAGACGATCACCGGGGCGACAGCGAAGCTGGGATCCCCGGGCAGCAGGCCCTCGATCGCGCCGTCGAGCCCCGCTCCGCCGTACATCGCGGCTGCGGTATAGGCCATCAACCTGCGGTTCGTGCGCAGTTTCTCCAGTGATGGACTCACACTGGACTATCGGCGCGAGTGCCCCGGCACCCAAGCTCTCAGCGGCTCATTCTGGCCACTGCACGGCGCCTTTCAACGGCCCGCGGGCGCCCGTCGCGGCCGGGTCAGGGCAGGTTCCAGCCGAAGTAGACCTCCACACTGCAGATCTGCTCGCCGTCGAAGGTCAGGATCTCCGTGTTCCGGAACCTGCTGCCGTCGCGCCGCGTGCCCTCATACGTCACCAGCACCTCGTCTCCGACCTCGATCAGGCGCACGAAACGGTAGGACTCGATCAGGCGCGAGTTCGGCCAGCAGCGCTGCAGGTACCGGTCTCGGTCGATGCCGACGTCGGCCGGGCTGTAGAAGCGCAGCTCGTCGCCGAGCAGCCCCTCGATCGCGGCGCGGTCGCCCGTCTCATAGGCGCGATAGGCCGCTCTCGCCAGCTCGATGTGGTCGGTGTGGGCGACGTCCACCCACTCCGGTTGCCCTGTCCGAGGCGGCTCAAACCGCCGCGGGCGGCTCAGCGCCCGGGGCCTGAAGGCGCTGCGGGTTCCTGCGCCTTGAAATGCGGGTTCTCGATGATGCCGATCAGCGACCCGGTGGGGCTCTGGACGGTCGCGACGCGAATCCCGTCGCCGACCTCCTGGACCGCGGTGCGGACACCCGCGCCGCGGGACAGCAGCCACTCGAACGCCGCGTCCGCGTCGGCGACGCCCCAGTAGGTGCGCGCGCCGTCCGCGAGGTCGCCGTCCGGGTCGAGCCCGAGCTCGTAGCCGCCGACCTCATAGCCCACGTAGAAGGGCTGATCGAAATAGGGCTCCTTCTCCAGCAGCGCCGAGAACCACGTCTTGGCAGCCTGCAGATCAGGAGCCGGATAGATGATCGTTCGAAGCCCGAGAAACATCTCAGGCCCCCTCGCCGTCGTCGGTCTCGCGGGGCGCGTAGCGGTGGTGCAGCATCAGGGCGTTCGCGTCCGGGTCCGCGAAGAACGCCATGTGGCACACGCCGGTGTCGAGCGTGTCTCCGACGAAAGAAACACCGCGCCCGGAAAGCTGCTCGCGCGCGCCCTGCACATCGTCCACGTGAAGGGCGATCGGGTTCTGGCTCTGCTGGTGGGGCAGGCCGGCCTTCTCGAAGTCGAACACGCTGAGGGTCAGGTTCCCCGTCTCAAACTCGGCGAAATGCCGGTCGGGCCGGTGAACGGACATCCGCAGACCCAGCGTCGAGCCGTAGAACTCGACCGCGGACTCGAGGTCATGCGTCGGAATGGAGATGAAGTCGACACCGCTGATAATCCTCTCCGCTGCGCCCATCCGCGCTCCCTCCTTTGCCCGCCGGCCCGGAGCCGGTACAACGTGAGTATTACCACGCACGGCCGCTTTGGAACCTTCGCGGGGCAGTAGCCTGAGGGCAGTCGGCGAAAGGAGATGCGCTGGGATGTTCTCTTGGCTTGCGAAGGAGATCCTGACGAGGAACATGGCGCGGCTGCGCGAGGGCGACTACCGGCCCCTGCTGCGGCTTGACGCCAAGGACATCCGCTTCCGCTTCCCCGGCGACAGCTCCTGGGCGACCGAGATCCAGGGCCGCGAGGACCTCGAGTTGTGGCTGCAGCGCTTCGTCGAGACGGGCCTGAAGATCTACCCCGACGAGGTCATCGCGCAGGGCCCGCCGTGGCGCATGACCCTGTGTGTGCGCGGCACCGATCACCTGGACACCGAGGACGGGCGTGTTTACGAGAACCGCTACGTGATCTGGGGACGGATGTCGTGGGGCCTGCTGCGCGAGTACGAGGTGTACGAGGACACGCAGGCCAGCAAGGCACTTGACGAGTACACCGAGCGCCGCGCCGGGACGGCGCAGGGCGAGCCGCAGGGCGCGATCACCGCCACCCTCTACGAGTGGGCAGGGGGAGAGCCCGCGATCGCCGGGATGATCGCGGCGTTCTACGATCGGGTCGAAGCCGACGATCAGCTCTCGGGGCTGTTCCCCGGCGGCGTCAGCGAGGAGCACCGGGTGCACGTCGTGAGCTGGTGGTGCGAGGTCTTCGGCGGCCCCGCGAGATACACCGAGGAGCTCGGCGGCTACGAGCACATGCTCGAGAGGCACCGCGGGCTCGCGATCACGCCGGAGCAGCGTTTCAGGTTCGCGGCGCTGATGAGCCTGGCAGCGGACGACGCGGGGCTCCCGGACGACCCCGAGTTCCGCTCGGCGCTCGTCGCGTACGTCGAGTGGGGCACGCGGCTCGCGATGCACAACTCGGCTCCCGGCGCCGACGTCGTGGAGCACGCCCCGGTCCCTCGCTGGGGCTGGGGCGAGGCGCCGCCGTTCAGCCCCTAGCCGACGGCGGCGCGATGGATCAGGCGCGGTACCTTGCTGCGCGAGAGGGCGAAGTAGACCGCGATCAGCCCGTCCAGGATGAACGAGGCGCCCGGGCTGAACAGGGCGAGCACGATCGCGAGCACGTAGACGAGCGCTCCCGTGAGCGCTCGGCGGGCGCCCGCCGGGAAAGCGCCCCGCGCCGGCTCGGCGACCAGCTCGGGGTGCGCGGCGAGGTAGCGCCAGCTGATCCAGAACGAGATCCCCATCGCCAGCATCGTCGCCGCGTACAGCACCGCCGCCGGCCCCGCCTGCGAGCTGCCGTGCCCGTACTGCGCGGCGATCGCCGTCGGCCAAGGGATGATCGAGATGAACAGGAGGAACAGAAGAGTGCGCTCGAGGAATCGCCTGTTGACCGCAACGACGGCGCTCATCATCCCGTTGTGCTCGATCCACAGGATGCCCACCGTGACGAACGAGACGAGATAGGCGGCGTAGCTCGGCCACTGCTGGAGCAGGTCGTGCGCCAGCCGTGTCGAGTCCTGCGGCCGCGGCAGATCGAGGACGAGCAGCGTGATCGCGATCGCGAACACCCCGTCGATGAGCGCGTGCAGCCGGCCGGGTCCCATGCGCGTGGCTTCAACGGCCGGGCCTGCTCTCCTGCCGCCGCCTCCGGGAGCGCGGCAGCGGAGAGCTAGACTCCAGCTCATGTCCGAGACCGCAGCGACCGTGTCAGAGGAGGACGTGATGGACGCCCTCTCCAACGTGATCGACCCCGAGCTGGGGCTCGATTTCGTCGAGCTCGGCCTGATCTACGGCGTCGAGGTCGACCAGGGCCACGTGAAGGTGACGTTCACGTTGACCACCCCCGGCTGCCCGATCGGACCGCAGGTAAACGAACAGATCGAAGAGTTCGTCGGCGAACTCGACGCGGTCAAGAGCGTCGAGTCCGAGATGGTGTTCGTCCCGCCGTGGTCGCCGGAGATGATGAGCGAGGACGCGAAGTTCGCACTCGGCTACTGAGCCTCGAGGGCTCCGAGCCGACGCAACGCCGGTGGCTCATCAAACGCGCTCGCTGCGAGAGCGCTTGCGCCACTTGACACGAAGTCGCCGCGGGAAGAAGGTACCCGCCATGCGAGAGATGGACCCTGGTCCTGTTCTCGACGCGAGCCTCCCGCGTCTGCGGGTGCGTCGTGGTGGACAGCCGGAGCCGGGCCGCGCCACGCTCTGTGAGGCGGGCTTCGTTCCGTTCGCCGGCGTCAACCTCGCGGCCGATGACGGACGCTCGGCGATCGACGGCATGCTCTCGGTGCTGGAGGAGTTCGTGGACGGCGACCGCGCGCCGGCTCGGCGCGCCGCGCGCGTCCTCGCGACCGTACTCTTCACCGACATCGTCGACTCGACCGAGCGCGCGCTGGCGCTGGGTGACAGCGCCTGGGCCCGCGTGCTCGACAGGCACGACCAGATCGCGGCGAACGCCGTCCGCCGCTGCGAGGGCAGGCTCGTGAAGGGCACCGGCGACGGTGTGCTCGCGACGTTCGGCTCGCCGGCAGACGCGATCGACTGCGCGCGAGCGCTGCGTTCGGCCCTGTCCCACGCGGGCATCCCGATCCGCGCCGGGGTGCACACCGGGGAAATCGAGATGCGCGGCGAGGACGTCTCGGGAATAGGGGTTCACATCGCGGCGCGTGTCGCGGCGATCGCGGGAGCGGGAGAGCTGCTCGTGTCGCGCACCGTCCGTGATCTCGTCGGCGGCGCCGGCTACGAGTTCTTCAGCCGAGGCGTCCACCCGCTCAAGGGCGTGGCCGAACCGTGGGAGCTGCTGGCCATTCGATGAGCCGCGCGCTCGCGCCGGCTGCGGGGCCCGAGGACCCGGCAGCCGGACGCTCAATCAGCGCGAGTTGAAGCTCTGCGCCTGCCTACCGGGCGGTCGCGCGGTAGCCCGAGACCCCGCTGCATTCAGCGGCCTGGGTGTAGATCGTGCCGGTCACGGTGTTCCCCGAGAACCGCCCGGTCACGACCTGGACGATGCCGGGTGCGCCTGGGCCTGCAGCGAATCGCTCGGTGATCGACGCCTTGAACGTGCCCCCGGAAATCCGGGCGGGGGTCGTCTTCTGGACGTGGAGCGCTCTCCCCGGGGGGGACGTTATGCAGTACAGAACCGGGTAGGGCGACGTGAACCTGACGGTCGCCGTCTTGCCGTTGCCCGCGACATGGACGGTGATGTTGCCGCCGGCGTGCAGCCGGGTCTTGTGGTGTGTTTCGCTGCCCGTGCCGAACGACGGCACGCTCCCGACGTATGTCCTGCCGTTCAGCGGCCCGGCCGCCAGTGCGCCCGCACCGCCGACAAGCATGATCGCGATGGTGACGGGCAGTGTCTTGCGTGCCTTGTTGAGCATAGATCCCTCCTGATCCTGACTCGATCCGTCTGCGTACAGCTTTCTCAGCTCGGCGATTATCACACAGGTGCAAGCACGGCGCGCCATTTGCCACAAGGCCCACGCCGGCGGCGCTCCCGCCCGTGCTCCCGTTACGCGTCACTCAAGGCCCAGACAGTCCTCGCCTGCCCGGTGGGACCGGCGTTGCAGTACTCGGGTCCCGCTTGCAATTGGGCAGATCAGGTCTATGATCGGCCCGGGAACGTTGCGTCTCGGCCCGCCATAGCCGGTCTGATCCGAGAGATCGCGCAGCGAGGAACCTCTGACCTGGAGGGCGGGGGAATGGCAGAGAAACGGCGATGGAGTGCTCGGGCTTGCCTGCTAGGCGTATCGCTCGCTGCTCTCTTCATGCTTCTCGCGGGAACCGCGAGCGCCGCGCCGATCCTCGCGTTTGAACCGCCCACCTCGCCGACCAACGGCACGCCGACGCTGAGCGGAACGAGCACCGACGAAACCGACGCGGTGACCGTTCGCATCTCCGAAGGCGCATCGGTCGTGCGCACGTATCTAGCGACACCGGTCGCCGGAGGCACCTGGAGCGTCACGGTGCCCGCCCCGGAATCGCTGCCGAGCGGCAGCTACACCGCCACAGCGGAACAGAGCGAAGTCGGCGAACCCGGGACCGCTGGGCCCGTCTCCTTCGAAGTGGACACGGCACCGCCCGTCGTGTCGATCGTCGGCCCGCCATCGCAGGCCAAGGACACGACGCCGGCGTTCTCGGGGAGCGCCAGCGAAAACACCGAAGTGGTCGTCCACGTCTTCGAAGGGGCGACGGAAGTCGCGAGCGCGAGCACCACGGCCTCGGGCGGGAAATGGTCGACAAGCTCGCTGAGCAAAGCGCTGTCCTCGGGGAAGCACAGCTACACGGCGTATGCGACCGAGAAGAGCGGCCTGGGCAACGCCGACGGCAAGAGCGAAACCGTGTCCTTCGAAGTGGACACGGAACCGCCCGTCGTGTCGATCGTCGGCCCGCCGTCGCCGGCCAAGGACACGACGCCGGCCTTCTCGGGGAGCGCCAGCGAAGAAACCGAAGTGGTCGTCCACGTCTTCGAAGGGGCGACGGAAGTCGCGAGCGCGAGCACCACGGCCTCGGGCGGGAAATGGTCGACCAGCACGCTCAGCAAAGCGCTGTCCTCGGGGAAGCACACCTTCACGGCGTATGCGACCGAGAAGAGCGGCCTGAGCAACGCGGACGGCAAGAGCGAAACGGTGGGCTTCGAAGTCAACACCGCCTCCCCGGTGGTGACGATTGGTACGCCCAAGACGCCGTGGAATGACACGACGCCGCCGTTCTCGGGGAACGCGAGCGAAAGCACCGAAGTCGTCGTCCACGTCTTCGAAGGGACGACGGAAGTGGCGAGCGCCAGCACGACGGCCTCGGGCGGGAAATGGTCGACCAGCACGCTGAGCAAAGCGCTGCCGGAAGGCAAGCACGGCTTCACGGCCTACGCGACCGAGAAGAGCGGCCTGGGCAACGCCGACGGCAAGAGCGAAACCGTGTCCTTCGAAGTGGACACCGAACCGCCCGCCGTGACGATCGCCACTCCACCATCGCCGTCGAAGAACACGACGCCCGGCTTCTCCGGGGCCGCGAGCGAAAGCACCGAAGTGGTGGTCCACGTGTTCGAAGGGGCGACGGAAGTGGCGAGCGCGAGCACGACCGCCTCGGGCGGGAAATGGTCGACCAGCACGCTCAGCAAAGCGCTGTCCTCGGGGAAGCACGGCTTCACGGCCTACGCGACCGAGAAGAGCGGCGCGGGGAACGGCGACGGCAAGAGCGAAACGGTGTCCTTCGAAGTGGACACCGAACCGCCCGTCGTGTCGATCGTCGGGCCGCCGTCGCCGTCGAATGTCACGACCCCGGCCTTCTCGGGTACAGCGAGCGAAAACACCGAAGTGGTCGTCCACGTGTTCGAAGGGGCGACGGAAGTGGCGAGCGCGAGCACGACGGCCTCGGGCGGGAAATGGTCGACGAGCACGCTGAGCAAACCACTCGCATCGGGCAAGCACAGCTTCACGGCGCACGCGACCGAGAAGAGCGGCCTGGGCAACGCCGACGGCAAAAGCGAAACGGTCGGCTTCGAAGTGAACACCGGCTCAGCCGGCGGTCACGATCGGTACGCCCAAGACGCCGTGGAATGACACGACGCCGCCGTTCTCGGGGACCGCGACCGAAGCAACCGAAGTCGAAGTCCACGTGTTCGAAGGGGCGACGGAAGTGGCCGAGCGCGAGCACGACGGCCTCCGGCGGGAAATGGTCGACCAGCACCCTGAACACGCCTCTCGCGTCGGGAAAGCACATCTTCACCGCGTACGCGACCGAGAAGAGCGGCCTGGGCAACGGCGAAGGCCACAGCGCTCCGGTGACCTTCGAAGTCGACACCGAACCGCCGTCGGTGTCGATCGTCGATCCGCCGTCGCCGTCGAAGAACACGACGCCCGGCTTCTCAGGAGCCGCGAGCGAAAGCACCGAAGTGGTCGTCCACGTCTTCGAAGGCGCGACCGAAGTGGCGAGCGCGAGCACCACGGCCTCCGGCGGGAAATGGTCGACGAGCACGCTGAGCAAAACGCTGTCGACCGGGAAGCACAGCTTCACGGCGTATGCGACCGAGAAGAGCGCCGCGGGCAACGCCGACGGCAAGAGCGAAACGGTGGGCTTTGAAGTCAACACAGAACCCCCGTCCGTGTCGATCGTCGGGCCGCCGTCGCCGTCGAACGACACCACCCCGGCGTTCTCCGGAGCCGCAAGCGAAAGCACCGAAGTGGTCGTGCATGTCTTCGAAGGCGTGACCGAAGTGTCGAGCGCGAGCACGACGGCCTCGGGCGGCAAATGGTCGACGAGCCTGAGCAAAGCGCTCGCGTCGGGCAAGCACACCTTCACGGCGTATGCGACCGAGAAGAGCGGCCTGGGCAACGCCGACGGCAAGCAGCGAAACCGTGTCCTTCGAAGTCAACACCGCCTCGCCGGTGGTGACGATCGTCACGCCCAAGACGCCATGGAATGACACGACGCCGGCGTTCTCAGGGACCGCGAGCGAAGACGACCGAAGTGGTCGTCCACGTGTTTGAAGGGTCGACGGAAGTGGCGAGCGTCGAGCATCACGGCCGCCGGCGGGACATGGTCGACGAGTCTCAGCAAAGCGCTGCTCGGAGGCAAGCACCTCTTCACGGCGCTACGCGACCGAGATGAGCGGTCTGGGCAACGCCGAAGGCAAGAGCGAAACGGTCGCCTTCGAAGTGGACACGCAACCACCGGTCGTCAGCATCCTTGCGCCGCAATCGCCGTCGAAGAACACGACGCCCGCGTTCTCAGGGACCGCGAGCGAAAGCAACCGAAGTGACCGTCCATGTGTTCGAAGGGTCCGACGGAAGTGGCGAGCGTCGAGCACCACGGCCGCCGGCGGGAAATGGTCCACGAGCACGCTCAGCAAAGCGCTGCCGAAGGCAAACACGCCTTCACGGCCTACGCGACGGAGAAGAGCGCGGTGGGCAATGCGGACGGCAAGAGCGAAACGGTCGCCTTTGAAGTGGACACCGAACCGCCTGGCGTGTCGATCGTCGGTCCGCCGTCGCCTTCCAATGACACGACGCCGGCGTTCTCTGGGACCGCGAGCGAAAACACGGAAGTGACCGTGCATGTGTTCGAAGGCGCCGACGAAGTTGGTTCGGCCAGCACGACCGCCTCGGGCGGGACATGGGCATGAGCCTCAGCAAAGCGCTCTCGTCAGGCAAACACAGCTTCACGGCCTACGCGACGGAGAAGAGCGGCCTCGGCAACGAAGACGGCAAGAGCGAAACCGTGAGCTTCGAAGTCAATACCGACTCGCCGGTCGTGACGATCGTCGGCCCGAAGACTCCGTGGAACGAACACGACGCCCGCGTTCTCAGGGACCGCCAGCGAAGAAACCGAAGTGGTCGTCCACGTGTTCGAAGGCGCCACAGAACTCGCGAAAGCGAGCACCAACAGCCTCAGGCGGGAACTGGTCGACGAGCACGCTCAGCACGCGCTCCCGGACGGCAAGCACAGCTTCACGGCCTACGCGACCGAGAAGAGCGGCGTCGGGCAACGCGGACGGCAAGAGCGGACCGGTGAGCTTCGAAGTGGACACGCTCCCACCGGCCGTGAGCATCCTCGCGCCGCCGTCGCCGTCGAAGAACACGACCCCGGCGTTCTCCGGGGTCCGCGAGCGAAAGCACCGAAGTGATCGTGCATGTGTTCGAAGGCGCGACGGAAGTGGCGAGCGCGAGCTCCACTGCCGCCGGCGCGAAATGGTCCACGAGCACGCTCAGCAAAGCGCTCGCCTCCGGAAAACACACCTTCACGGCCTACGCGACGGAGAAGAGCGCCGCCGGCAACGCCGACGGCAAGAGCGCGACGGTCACCTTCGAAGTCAACACCGAACCGCCGGCGGTGTCGATCGGCGGCGCCGCCGTCACCGTCGAAGACACGACGCCCGCGTTCTCGGGGACCGCGAGCGAAAACACCGAAGTCGTCGTCCACGTCTTCAAGGAAGGACCGAAGTGGCGACTCGGCGAGCACGACGGCCTCAGGCGGGAAATGGGCCACCAGCACCCTGAGCAAAGCGCTCTCGCCGGGAAACACAGCTTCACCGCCGTCGCCACCGAGAAGAGCGGCCTGGGCAACGCCGAAGGCACAGCGCACAGTGACTTCGAAGTCAACACCGAAGCGCCGGTCGTGACGATCGCGAGCCCTAAGACGCCATGGAACGTCGACGACGCCGGCGTTCTCGGGGACCGCGAGCGAAAACACAGAAGTCGTCGTCCACGTCCTCGAAGGGCCCCGGAAGTGGCGACCGCGAGCGACGACGGCCTCGGCGGGAAATGGTCCACGAGCACCGCTCGGCAAAGCGTTGCCAGCCGGAAAACACAGTTTACGGCGCCTGCGACCGAGAAGAGCGGACTCGGCAACGCCGAAGGCAAGAGCGGGACGATTCCGGGCTTCGAAGTCAACACCGAATCGCCGGTCGTGACGATCATCGGGCCGAAAACACCTTCGAACGTCACGACTGCCGGCATTCTCGGGCGCGGCGAGCGAAAACACCGAAGTCGTCGTGCATGTGCTCGAAGGATCGACGGAAGTCGCACCGCAAGCACGACCGCGGCCGAAGGCAAATGGGCGACGAGCACGCTCAGCACAGCGCTCCCGACCGGGAAACACATCTTCAAGGCCTACGCGACCGAGAAGAGCGCCGTCGGCAACGCCGACGGCAGGAGCAGCGAAGTGAGCTTCGTAGTCAATACGCTCCCGCCGACTGTGACCCTCGGCGGGCCCGCGGAAGTATCCAGCAATCGCAACCCGTCGCTTATCCGGCACAGCGAGCGACACGACGCCCGTGAAGGTCAAGCTGTTCAAGGGCACAAAAATCGAAGGCACAGCCTTCGCAGACGCTTCGAAGCGACCGTGAGCGAAGGCCACTTCTCGACGAAAGTCGTCTCGCCCCTCTAAGACGGCCAGTACGCCGCGGTGGCGAGCAGAGCCGAGCTCGATCACCGGCAACACGACCGGTACGAGCACCGCCGTGAAATTCGAAGTCAACAACGACGCACCAACGGTGACGATGCGTCGCGCCTGCTGTCGCCGTCGAACAACACCACCCCGTCCTTCGCCGGCGAAGTGTCGGGCCTCGAACGGCGGGACCCTGACCGTCCTCGTCTACGAAGGGCCTACGGCGTTCGGACACATCGCGGGGAAAGCCACCGCCCCCGGCAGCGGGCGGCAAATGGACATCGGGCAACGTCACTCCCGCCCTGCCCTCGGGCAAGCGGACGTTCACGGCGGTCGCCACTGCGCCCAGCTCGATCGGCAACGCCGAAGGCAGAAGCGCGCCGGCGACCTTCATCGTCAACACCGAACCGCCCGTCGTTGACGCTCAACCCGCCCGCCCGCGCTGTCGAGATACACGACGCGCCTCGTTCAGCGGGACCGCCAGCGAAACGACGGCCGTCGAAGTGTCGATCTACAAGGGCGCGAAGGCGGAAGGCAGCCCCGTCGCGACGATCAGCGGCACGTGAAAGGATCCGAATGGGGCTTCGGCGCCACTGGGCAAAGCCTCGAAGACGGCGAGTACACGGCCATCGCAAAGCAGCAGAGCGCCATCCACAATCCGCCGGGCTCGAGCTTGCCGGCGTCGTTCACGATCGACACGAAACCCCCGGTCGTCACGATGACCGCGATCCCTCGCCGTCAAGTGACCGGATGCCGTCCTTCTCGGGCACGGCAAGCGACCACGAACCCGTCACGGTGGACGTCTACAAGGGCAGCTAGAACACGGACCCCGCCGGAAGGCACGCCTGTGGTCGCCTCGGTCGAAGCCGAAGGCGGCAGCGGCGAATGGGTCTCGGGGAGGCTGGCTGCAGCCACTGGAATGGGGCGAGTACACCGCTGTCGCCCGCCAGCCCAGTTCGCTCGGCAACCCGGCCGGTGCGAGCGCGCCCGATGACCTTCATCACCGAACCGATCCCGCCCGGAGTGCTCACAGAAGCGGCCGTCAGAAATCACGAGAACCTCCGCGGCCCTGTATGGGGCGGTCAACCCGAAGAACGGCCCCGTGACCTCATGCGAGTTCGAAGTCGGCCCGACCACCGCGTACGGGAGAAGCGATTGAATGTGGCTTCGTGGCGGGGCTGACGGCATTCCCGGCGAAGACCAACGCCCCCGTGCCGGTCTTCGTACGGGTCTACGGCCTGCACCCCGGCACCACCTACCACGCCCGCCTCGTCGCCGTCGGGGAAGGTGGCACGGGCGACGGAGCCGATCAGACGTTCACGACGCTCGCAGGCGAAGAAACGGCCGCGCCGCCTCCTCCGCCCGAAGCCCACGGGGGCGTCCTCGGGCTGGCGCGAACTGAAGCCCTCCGGGAAAGCGCGCGAAGATCTCGGCCCTGCTCAAGGCCCACGGGTTCAACGAGAAGTTCACGGCCCCGGGAGCGGGGACAGTCGTGCTCCGGTGGTACTACCTGCCGCCAGGCACCAAACTCGGCGGCAAGGGCAAGCACGCACCGCTGCTCGTCGCCGTCGGGCAAGCTGACGTTCCACCGCCGCCGGGACCCGCGACCGTTCATCTCAGCCTGACCCCCGCCGGCGTGCGCCTGCTGCGCGGCAAGAGGCGCGTGCGGCTCTTGGCCACGGGCTCGTTCACGCCCGTCAAGGGCACGGCCGAATCGACGGCCGTAGCGTTCCAGATCAGTCGCTGAGCTTGCCTACCGCGGACCCGCGGGAGCCCGTCAGGTCGCCCGGGGTTTCCGGCAATCCGGCGCGCTGGCGTTCGGAGGGCTCTACGCAGTGCGTGAGGAGCGGCCTCAAAGCCCGAATTCCGGAACGTCGGCAAACCTCACAAAACCCCTGCAAATCGGTTGCAGCGCTGGCAAAAAAGTCGCAATTTGCGAGTTTTTCGGCTAGCTTTTCTGGTGCGGTGTGATAGATAAGCTTGCGATAAAAGCCCGTGGGGGGTCTCTTAGGAATATGGGAAAGGAGACCCCTCCGTTGTGCTCGGGTCTCCCGGCAGCGGGTGGTTAGCATTGACTACTGGAGGTAAGTCATGGACAGGCGTAAGTTGGTGTGTTGGCCTGATGGTCATGGCCAGCAGCTTGCTGCTTATGGCCGGACAGCGCTTCGGCTCATGGGAGCGCGAAGGCACAGGGCACAGAAGGCAGCACTTGCGCGAGTGCATTCGCTTCCGTCGTTTGTAGCGCAGGGCGAGTTCAGCAACCAGGCAACGGCAGCGGATGTCATCGAAGTGGAGTGCAACCCGTTCCTGTATGGGACGGGCTCGAAAGTCACTGTCATCGCGAGCCAGCTTTACTCGCGCTGCAACGGCGAAATCACGTGGTACATCCCGAACCCGTACAACGTAACGGACGGGCGGAGCGTTGAACTGACGCTCGATGCGGATGGCAACGCGACGGTTGCGTTGATCGCCGGCCCGAAATGCCAGGCCGGGGAATCGCTCGTCAGCGTCCATCAGGACGAAGGCGAATACAACTCGTACACGACGTCGTTCACGGTTCTGCCGCCGAACGACACTCCGCTGGGTGTCATGGCTGCGCCGTCGCACCAGGTCGAGGACGCTGAATCAAGCGCCATCGCGACGATCATCCAGGCGGAGTTCCCCGGAGCCGCTGAGAGCTACGTCCACGTGGGCTCGGAAGAGCTCTACCGGCGTTGCGCCATCGACCCCAACGTCCACTGGATCCTTGGGAGCCGGCGTGAATTCAGCGACACGTCGGAAATCAGTGGCCAGCCTGCAGCTCGACAACAACGGCAACGGTTTCGTGATTGCCATCGGCGACTCTTCGTGCGCGCCGGGCACATCACTGATCGAAGCCGACCTGGAAGAAAAACCGTTCACGACGGTAACGACCAACTTCACGGTCGAATCGCCGAAACCGACGGAATTCTAGGTAGCTGCATGGCCGTGTGAGGTAGCAAGACGCAAGCAGACGGACCCCGGGAGGCAACCAACGCCCCCGGGGTCCACTGCGCCTCACAAACCAGGCCGGATGAGACCAATGCGCGCTCCAGTCACGGAACAGACCTCTGGCCTACGCAACGACCTGTACGGTGCGCGGCGAGTGCACGGCCTCCGGGCGGCAGGCCTGGTTGCGGCTTTGGCAGCCAGCCTGATTGCGGCGCTCGCTCCCGGTGTCGCCGGAGCGCACGGCGCGGCGGCGCAGTCGCAGCCGGCCGTGGAACAGTCCCCCGCGACGTGCCTGATCCACTCTCTACCCTCGTTCGTCGCACAGGGAGAGTTCAAGCTCTCGGCCACGGTCGCCGACGTCGTCGAAGTCGAGTGCAACCCCTTCACGTACGGCACGGGCTCGAAGGTCACGATCACCGCGAGCCAGCTGTATTCCCGCTGCAACGGCGAAGTCACGTGGTACGTGCCCAACCCGTTCAGGCAGGAATCCGGCCGCAGCATCGAACTCACCCTTGACGCAGACGGCAACGCGACCGTCGCGCTCATAGCCGGGCCGAAATGCCAGGCGGGCGAAAGCCTGATATCGGCTCACATGGACGAAGGCCCCTTCGAAACCGTTACGACGTCATTCACGGTGCTGCCGCCGAACGACACGCCGCAGGGCGTCACCGCGCTGCCGGCGAGCCAAGTCGAGGACTCCGAATCGAGCGCAGTCGCGACGATCCTGGAGGCGGAGTTCCCCGGAGCCGCGGAGGCCAAAGTGCGCCTCGCCTCCGAAGAGCTCTACCGCCGCTGCCAGGTACCGCCGCACCTACGCTGGATCCAGGAGAGCAGGGAAATCATCGAAGGCACGCCGGAACTCGCCGGCGTCCACCGCGCTCCAGCTGGACAACAACGGGAACGGATTCGCGATCGCTGATCGGCGACTCATCCTGCGTCCCGGGCTCCTCGCTGATCGAAGCCGACCTCGAAGAAAAGCCCGTTCACGACGCTGACGACGCAGTTCACGGTCCTACCGCCGCAGCCCACCGAAGAACCGGCGTTCACGATTGAAAAGCGCCAGGAAATCGCCGGCATCGGATACCGGCTTCACGACATCGCCGCTGACGGCGGCGGTCGGCCAGACCGTCGACTACGAGATCGCCGTCAAGAACACGGCGGCGGTCGAAGAGACCTTCAGCGGCTTCATGGACTGCAACTGCGACGCGGGCACGATCGCGGTGGGCCGGGAACAAACCCGCGTGCCGCCGGGCGCAACACCGTCTACACGTGCCACCACGTGCTCACGAGCCCCGGGACCTACAAGAACGAAGCGAGCGTCACCGGCAACTCCGCCGGTGGCAGGCCGCTGAGACAGACCTCCAACCAGGTCGAAGTGCTCGTCCGTCGAAGCCGGCGTTCACGGTCGAAAAGCGCCAGGAGATCGCGGGAGCGGCTCAGGCTTCACGACGGCCAAGCTCACCGGCGCCGTCGGCCAGACCGTCGACTACGAGATCATCGTCACCAACACCGGCGGCACGCCGCTGACGTTCTCGAGCTTCAGCGACCCCCGCTGTGACCCGGGCACGCTCGCGGGCGGCCCCGGGGCGGCGGCCGTCGCGCCGGGCGCGTCCACGACCTACACGTGCAGTCACGTGCTTGCGAGCGAAGGCACGTACGTCAACGTGGCGAGGTGACAGGTACACCGCCCGGAGGAGGCCCGATCACCCACGAATCGCCGCCGGTCGAAGTCGACGTCCATGCGGCGCCCGCCCCTGCGATGACGATCGAAAAGCTCCAGCAGATCGCCGGCAGCGGCTCCGGCTTCACGAGCGCAACCCTCACCGGCACCGTTGGCGCGACCGTCGACTACGAGATCGTCGTCCACAACAGCGGCAACGTGCCGTTGACGCTCTCCGGGTTCACCGACGCCGCGCTGCGATGCCGGCACAGTCGCCGGCGGCCCGGGCGCGTCGCCGCTCGCCCCTGGCGACTCCACGACGTACACCTGCAGCCACCTGTCACCGCCGAAGGCGCACTCGTCAACGTGGCGAGCGTGACAGGAACGCCGCCCGGAGAATCACCGCTGTCGGTGGGCTCGCATGAAGTGCTCGTGAACGTCGGCGGCAAAGGCGGAGTCCTGCCGTTCCGCGAAGTGCTCGGTGGCGACGCCGCCCTGCGCGGAGCAACCGGGCCCCAGCGCGGGCACCTTCACGGTCCACGTCAGCTCAGCGGGGTCAAGCAGATCACGTTCTACCTCGATGGCCGCAAGCTGAAGACGCTGGCGCAGCAGCAGGCGAAGAACGGCACATTCAGCGTCAAGATCAATGCGCGCAAGCTCTCCTACGGCGCGCACCGGGTCTCGATCAAGACCGCGATGGTCAGCGCCGCATGCGCCCAGAGCGCGAGCTCGCGCGTGTTCGTCAGGCCGTTCGCCGCGCGCGTCGCGCCCACACTTCACCGGCTGAGCGAGCCCATCGCTGCGCACGGTCGGCCCGGCTGCCGCGGTCACACGATTTCGATCGGCGTACCGACCGCGATCATGTGCCACAGACGAGAGACGTCGGCGTTGCGTAGCCGGATGCAGCCGTGTGAGGGCGGCCTGGGATCAGCTGCGGTTCGTTCGTTCCATGGATCCCACCACGCCGCCTCCCGGCCATTCGCTCAGGGTCGGCGCGTAGGCGCTTGTCCCGAGCGCGTAGGGCCCGTAGAGAGGCGCTTCGACCGCCGTCAACTTCTCGGTCACGTAGAAGTGGCCGGCGGGTGTGGGCAGGCTCGGCCGCCCAACGCCGACGGGCGCGCTGCATATCGGTCGGCCGTCGCGAAACAGCGTTGCGCGGAGCGCTCGCGGTCGACGCGCAGGTACTCGCGGATGATGTGCAGTTCGCTGAGCGCAGCCGCGGGCACCCAGCCGACGTCGCCGTTGGGACGCCCGGGCAGCGGGACGAGGAACCACCTCTTGCCGTGAATCGCGTAGGAACGCAGCGCGATGTAGACGGCTGCCTGACCGTCGGACGTGAGGAATTCGAGGTGTCCCACGACGCGTGATCGGCTCGAGGGACGCTCGTGCGCGGCGGCCGGCGCCTGGGGATACGCCCAGCGCGAGAGCGTCCTCAGGTTTGACAGCGTCGCGGTGACCGCCGCCGGCGCAATGTGTCACCGGTGGACGTACTGGGCGGAGCGGCCGCCGCGGACAGCGACGGGGGCCGGCACGAGCGTCGCGGCCGCGACCGCAGCCACGTGGCACCGCCCTGCTGCGCGCGCCGACCGGCGCAAGTAGCGCGCGCAAAGCGCCTAACTGGTCTCCCAACTCACTGCCCAATGGCTGATGATAATCCCGCGGGCGACATAGCCCGTGCAAACGCGAGCGGCGCCGCGTCGTATTGACAAAACCTATGTATTGGGAGCGGGCTCGGCGCCTTGACACCCCCGCTGGCGGACTGTAACGTCCAGGATCCTCTGGAGGGGATTGCATGAATGCGATTGGGCTGTCAGGGATTGAGTGATTCGCAGCGTTCGAGTCTCGCGCGCGGGCGACGCATGGCCATGGCCGTGGCGGCCATGCTTGTCGTCCTGGCAGCCGGCTCCGCGTCGAGCGCGAGGCCGTCGGCAAGCCAGTCAACACCTTTCCCGCCTGAAATCGTGGGCGAAGAACGCGTCGGGGCAGAGGATGTGTGCGGTTCGGGCAGCTGGACCGAATCTCCGACGTTCGAATATGAATTCGTGAGGGAAGGGATCGTGATCTCCGCCCGCGCCCCGTACCCGGGCAACGTCCACTTCTGTTCGAAAGCGGATGAAGGCCACCAGCTCTGGTGCATCGTGACCGCTAAGAACGGATCGGGCAGCACGAGGCAGAAAGCTGGGACAGCATCGGCCCGCCCGAAACGGTTACGGGGCAGCCCCCGAAGAACACGGCTCTCCCGGAAATCACGGGGCGCCGGCGGTGGGCAAAGTTCTGACGTGCTCGCAGGGAACATGGACTGAAAGCCCCACCGACTACGTTCGTACCAATGGCTTCGCAACAAAGAAGCGATTGCCGCGGGCCACCGCCAGCACCCACACCGTGGTTCCTGAAGACGAAGGTGCATAACATCTCCTGCCAGGTCAAGGCGGAAAACGCGCACGGCAAAACAAGGCCGAAAGCGCGGAGTCCAGTCTCGGGCACACGCCACTGTCAAGCCGAAAAACATGGAAGCGCCGAAAGTGCTCGGCACGCCGCCGGTGAACGAAGTGCTCACGTGTTACGAAGGCACGTGGGAAGGCAGCGCCCCGTTGACCTACAAGTTCCAGTGGCTGCGGGACGGCACCAACATCACGCTGGCACGGGCAGCACGTACACGGTCGAACAGGGCGATGAAGGCCACAAACTCTCGTGCAGCGTGACCGCGAAAAACGGGCCGGCACTCATCGTGGCTGCGAGCACGGAAGTATCTGTGGCCATTCGCCCGCCCCAGGATTCTGTGCCACCCGCGATCTCCGGGACGCCTGCGCTCGGCCTGACGCTCGTGTGCTCCACGGGGACCTGGACCGGGGCGGGCACGCCGTTCAAATTCGAATACCAGTGGCTGAGGGACGGGTCGCCGATTGGGTCGGCGACGACGAGCAAATACACGGTTGCTTCCGCGGACGTCGGCCACGCGCTGACCTGTCAGGTGATGGCGAAGAACACCGTCAACGGCACGGGCTCCGCGCTGAGTCCAGCCGTCGTTGTGCCCGAAGGGGAAGGGAAAGGCAAACCCGTCAACACGGGCAAGCCCGGGATATCGGGCAGTGCCGCGGCCGGGCACGAACTCACGTGCTCGCAGGGCACGTGGACGGAAAGCCCCACCCGGTTCACCTACCAGTGGTGGCGTGATCACGGTCAAGACTGGCGCGAAACAGCTCGAACTCGGGACGGCAAGCACGTACAAGGTCGTCGCGGAAGACGAAGGGCACGTGCTGTCCTGCCAGGTAACTGCAATCAACAGCGAAGGCAAGGGAGAAGCGGAAAGCGAACCGCTCAAGGTGGCCGGGAGCACCCCGCACGATGTGCTGCCTCCTGAAGTGTCGGAGGCATCCGGCTCGCCTCACGAAGGCGAATCCCTCACGTGCGTGCGAGGTGCTTGGGAAGGCGCGCCCGCCCCTGAATACAGCTACCGCTGGCTTCGCGACAAAGTCACCGTCATCGGGACGGCGAGCACCTACACGCTGACGAACGCGGACCGCGGCCACGCCGTCTCGTGTGTCGTGAAGGCGAAAAACATCGAAGGAGCATCAGAAGTCGAAAGCATCAACGGCGTCTACATCGGTGGCAGCCCGCCGCTCGACATCACGCCCCCGGCGATCAGCGGGACCCCCGAAGTTGGCGCTCAGCTCACATGTGGCGAAGGGACTTGGAACGGCACGCCCGCACCGACGTTCACCTACCAATGGCTGCTGAACAACGTGAACATCCCGTCTTCTACGAGCAGCACGTACGTGGTGCGAAGCTCCGACAGGGGCCTGAACCTCACGTGCCAGGTCACCGCCAGAAACGTGGAAGGCAGCGCGACCGCGAGCAGCGCGGTGTTGCACGTGCCCGGCATCCGTCCCAAACCGGTCGAACCGCCGAAGGTGTCAGGTGGCGCGGGCGTGGGGCAGACGCTCACGTGCGAACCCGGGATCTGGGAAGGCAAGCCGCCGCCGGTCTTCACCTACCAGTGGCTGCGTGATCAGACGCCGATAGCGGGCGCGACGGCGACGACGTATCTCGTCGAACGCGGCGATCAGGGACACCGCCTCACCTGCGACGTCACAGCGAGGAACAGCGAGGGCACGGGCGAAGCGGAAAGCAGCAACGGAGCCGCGATCCCCGTCCCCAGCACCAATGAACACGGCGGTGGCTCGAACGGTCCGGGTTCCGGGCGTGCTCTCTGAAAAGCAGATGCTGGACGCGCTGAGCAAACAGCTCGTGAAATCGCTCGGAAACCTACGCCTGAGCCCTGTTCTGAAGGCGGGCGGCACCGCGTTCTCGTTCGTCGCGCCGGGTGTGGGGACGCTGGAAGTCGTCTGGTACGTCTACGTTCGGGGAGCCCACAAGAAGGCCACCAAGCTCGTCCTGGCGGAAGGCAAGACGTACTTCTCGAAGGCGCTGTCCAAGTCGACGGTGCGGGTTCGCCTGACCGCCAAGGGCCGTGCGTCGCTCGCTCACCAGAAGCAGTTCAAGGCCAACGCCAAGGCCGTGTTCGCCGTGACACACGGCACGTCGGTGCATTGGCTCGAGCCGATCCTGCTCAGGCACTGAGCGGTTCCTCCTCGGCGGGGGCCCCCCGGCCTGCCGACCTCTCGTGGTTAGGAGCGCCTGAGGAGCGTCACGGTGGCCCTCCAGGTTTGCGCCGGGGCCTGGACTCCCTGCGTGAGGATTGTCGCCGCAGCACGCAACGTTCTCGACCGCGTGAGCAGACCGCGCGCCGCCGCTGAGATTCGCAGCGTAAGGGGCGCAGCGCGCCCGGCGGGCACCGTGAATCTCCCCGTGGCGAGGGTGATGGTTTGCCTCGCGGGCTGACCGCTGCCCGCAGGCATCGGAGCCAGGTCCTCAGCGTGACGCTGCCGACGCAGCGAGCGTGGCCCGCTGGACAGAACACACGCGCGGCGAGCGCGCCGCTCGCGTTCACGAGGAGCGTGGCGCTGGTCAGCCGGGCGGCGTGCCGGAGGGGGCTGCCCTGGGTGTCGTGAATTCCTGGATCGTGCCGTAGCTCGTGCCCCCCGCGTTGGCGGCGATCACGCGGTAGCGAAAGGTGGCGCCGGCCTGGAGCGCCGAGACAGGCGCGGACACCGACACGGGACTGAGCCCCGGCCCAGGCAGGCTGCTGCACGGCACGTAGTGTTCGAGGCTCGCGAATTCGAACTCGCACGAGATCAGCGACACCCCGTTCGGGTTGACGGTCCCGTTCAGCGTGGCCGAGTTCCTGGAGACCGCGGACGGCGGCTCGCTGAAGACGGCGGGTGCTTCGGGCAGCGTCGTGAAGTCTGGTCGGATCCGTAGCTGGTCCCGGCAGGGTTGCCCGCGACGATCCGGTAGTGATAGCTCGTGTTGGCCGCGAGGCCCCCGATCGAGACCGACACCGGCACCGGTGCCTGGCCGCCGCCCGGCGACGGGGCGCACGGCGCACTCACCCCATAGGACGCGGTGACTCCGTATTGGAACCTGCATTCGCCGACGAGTTCCCCGTCGGGGTGACCCGGGCGTTGAGCGTCACCGCCGAGCTCGTCAGTGCGGAGGGCGCGTCGGGGATCAGAGTCGGAGGCGACCGACGCGTCCGAACGTCGCGTCGCCGCCTGCGGCTGATCCGCCGGAGTAGCCGACGACCACTCGGAAATGGTAGGAGGTGCCGGCGCTCAGGCCGCTTATGGCGCCGACACGTTCACCGGCACCGTCGCTGATGCCGGCAGCGAGGAGCAGGGCGCGCCCGACCCGTAACTCGCCGTCGGGCCGTATTCGAACGTGCACGAGGTCTACGCGGCCGCCGTGGGCGTTCACGGTGCGCCGAGCGTCGCTCCGCTCTCCGTGATCGGAAGCGGCTGCTCCCGGTCGCCGGCGAGGGCGGCGGAACTTCGGGAGCGCCGCGGAGGTCCCGAGCCCGCTGGGCCCGTCGTATCCCGCCCCGGCTTCGCAGAGGTAGCGTGCCGCAGACCCCGTTGAGCCCGGAAGGACGTCCTCGAGGCCGCCATAGCTGTACGCCGCCTGGAGGTAGAGGCCCTGGGCGCCGTCGAACGACCTCGTGTAGGGGCCGGCGAGCGCCATCGCCGACGCGACGATCGGGCGTGCCGACGCTCGTGCCGCCCAGCAGCAGCCAGGTCGCCGACCCGGTTTCGTAAGTGTCGTAGACCGAGACGGGCGTGTTGGTGTCCGCGACCGCCGCCACGTCGTTGTTTGTTCTGCCCGCGCATCCGGCGTCGGTCTGCCAGTCGGGCTTGGGTTCTTTGCTGCAGCCGCTTCCGGTGCCCGACCATGCCGTCTCGATCCAGCCGCCTCGACCTGACGGCGGCTTGAGGGCCGTCCCGCCGACCGCAATGACGTGAGGGCTCGCGGCGGGCCATTCAACGCCATATTTGCTGTCGCCGGCGGCGGCGGTGATCGCGATCCCCGGATGGTCGTAGGCGGCGAGTGACGAGCGGCTCGGTCGGTTCGGCGAAGCTGTCGCTGACCTCCGTCGCCCCGAGTGTGACCGCCTCGCTCTCGGCCACGCTAGGTCGGCGCTTCGCTTGTCCTGCCTCCACGAGGATGATGTGGCAGTCCGGGCAGATCGCCGGAGACCATGTCGAGGTCGAGCGAGATCTCCCTCGACCCAGCCCTTGTTCGGCGGGGGGTAGCTGGATGTCGCCGGTCTGGCTCACCTTCCGGAAGCAGCCGCTGCCGGCGGTGCACGGCGGTATTTCGTACTTGGCCCGTACACGCCCAGGTCCGTTCCGCGGTGGGGTCGTCGAAGGCGTCGACGATCGCCGACCGTCTGGCCAGAACCCGCCGTGGTCGACGGCAGCGCGTAGGCGGAGCGCAGATCGGCCGGCGCGAATCCGCCTTCGACCCCTGTGCCCGAAAGCGCCGGGCTGGCTTCCTGCTCCGGGCCCGCGGTGATGGCGCCCGCTGGAACCGGGCCGCGACGGCGAAACCCGCGCGTGGGATCGGCGATCACTGCGCACCGTTGGCGCCCCGGCTGTGGCGGGGCAGACGAAGTACGGCTGCGATCGTGGACGGGCTCGAGGCAACGTGCTGCCACGAGGCGGCGGCGGGCGCGGGAGCGGCCATGCCGCGAAGGCGATCGTCGTCGGCAACAGAGCAGCCCACTGCCGGACGTCGGTTGCGGTGAGCGCGAGGACGCTCGGCGGCAGCGTCCCGGGGCGGCCGCGATGGCCCCCGCGACGACAGTCACGATGGCCATCGCGCAGCTCCGCATCATACGGTCAGTCTCTTCGGTCGGGTACCCGGGACCCGGTCAGTTGAGCGTGATGTAGAAGGGGGTGTTCTTTGTTTCCGGCGTGCCCTTTATGCCCCAGATTTCGACCGTGACCTGGGTTTCCGCATTGCACGTTTTTTCTGTTCGACGAATGTGCTCTCGCCGAGCGTCGCGATTGCGGAGAGCGGTTCCACGGCCGCCTTTGCGTCGACTGTCAACGCTGACGTTGTGCGGCGTGATGGGAAGGCCCTTTAGGCAGTAGATGCCTTCTTTCCCGGTGATGTTGGTGAACGCGGCCGTCCCGAAGCGTTCGCTGTTCGGGGCTGCATCGACTGCGCCAGTCTCGCTGACGTGCGCGAACGCGAGCGCGGTCCCGCGGGGCCCTTCTTTGCCTTCTTTACCTCTCCGCCGGGTGACCCCGGAGGTCCTTCGCTGCCCTGCACCGCCTTGCCTTCCTTGCCTTCTTTGCCTGTTTCGCCGCGAAGGCCCGCCGGCCCTGCCGGGCCCTGCTTGCCGTTTGCCGCCGCAACTGCTTCAGGACGCTCGGCTTGATCTCATGGGTCGAGGTGATGATGTAGTGCGATGCCGCCATGCTCGTGCCAGTCAGGGCGACGAACAGGGCCAGCCAGGCGACGATGTTCCGCCGGATCGCCGTGATGGTGCGAGTGATCATTGTTGCCCTCCTCCAGTGCTGTTTGTCATCCGTGGAGCTTGGCACAGATGCACTATATGGCGAACGCTTGCATCACGCGCGCAACCCTGATCCGTGCCCGGGCCACATCTCGGCGACGTGCGCACGGCGGCGCTGCGTGGTCACGCTCGTGCCGCGGGCGTGCACGTGATCAAGCACACAGACGGGCCGGGCGCCACGTGGCAATCTTGGTGTGCGGTGACACGGAGGACCGCCCAGCAAAGGGTCCGGGGGGACGGGGGCCGCACCGAGATAGACAGGGACCGCCCCGACCAACTTGCACCCTTCTGGAGGACAAAGGTGCTACCAGGGCGGCCCCTTTCCTGCAGGGCTCGCCTGGGCATTGGCGAAGCCCTCACAAATACTCTAACGCCGTTGAGCTATGGCGAGGTCTGCAAAGGTTGGCGATCGCAGCCCCGGCGGCGCCCCGCCCGGGCGCCTCCGCGTCCGGCGCGATGCGGGCCTTTAGGCGGGTGTTGCGGCCGACTCGCGCGCCAGCGAGACCAGCGTGGCGAGCTCCTCGGCGATGTTCGCGCCGAAGACGTCCAGGTCGGGCAGGGCGTCGAAGTCGCCGAGCAGTCCGAAGTTCATCTGGCCGTTGTAGGACATGATCGCGATCGCGAGTGCGTGATTTTCGGGCAGGAACGCGACCGGGATCACCTGGAGCATTTCGCGCCCGAGCACGTACAGCGGGAACTGCGGCCCCGGCACGTTGGTCACGATCAGATTGAACAGGCGCGTGGAGAAGTTCAGCCGCGATGCCTGCGCGAGGATCGTCGGCGGCGCGAAGTTCTGCGCGCCCGCGATCACCTCGGCGCCGAGCGCCTGCTTGGACTCCTTCAGCCCCGCCATCGCGTTGGAGACGAAGTGCAGGCGGTGGACCGGGTCGGAGATGTAGACGGGCAGCGGCCCGCGCATCACGACGATGCGGTTGCCGCCGACGCCGTGCTCGCCCTCGGTGCGGACCGACACAGGCACCAGAGCGCGCATCTCAAGTCCCTCGGTGCGCCGCCCGCGCGAGATCATGAACGTGCGCAGCGCGCCGGCCACGACCGCGAGCACGACGTCGTTCACGGTGCCGCCGAAGGCGCTCTTGACCATCTTGAAGTCGTTTAGGTCGGCCGTCACGCCGACGAACCGGCGGTGCGGCCCGATCGGGACGTTCAGCGGCGTCTCGGGTGCCGGGTTCAGCCCGGCCCAGACGATCTCACCGACGCCCTCGGCCGCATCGCGCGCCCTTGCGAGCGCCCGCTCGGGGTGCGCGATCGCATCGAGTGCGCCCTCCGCGATCGCCGCGCCCGTCTTGACGGCGCCGATCAGGCCAGACGCGAGCAGATGCGCGGTGCTCGGTTCCGTGTGCGGGCTCCATGGGCGGCCGGAGCGCGGCATCGGCGGCGGGTCCGGTGAGAGGTCGAACAGGACGGTCGCGAGGTCCACGCCGGCGATCCCGTCGATCAGCGCGTGGTGGGTCTTGGTTATCAGCGCGAAGCGGTCGTCCTCGAGGCCCTCGATCAGCCACATCTCCCACAGCGGCTTGGAGCGGTCGAGCTGCTGGGAGAAGATCCGCGCCGTCAGGTCCTGCAGCTCCTCCCAGCCTCCAGGCGCGGGCAGCGCGGTGTGGCGGATGTGGTAGTCGAGGCTGAAGCTGGGGTCGTCGATCCAGACCGGCCTGCCGCTGTCCAGCGCCGTGTAGGCGAGCTTGTGGCGGTAGCGCGGGACCAGGTGCAGGCGGAGCCTGATCTGTTCCAGGAACTCGTCCATCGTCGGCGGCGGCCCTTCGATGATCGTCACCCCACCGATGTGCATGTGGGAGTGGGAGCCCTCCTGGTGGAGGAACGAGGCATCAACGGGTGTCAGCCTGTCGAGATGGCTCTGCGGCATCGGTGCTTAGGGTACCTTGCCGCCCCCTACAATGACGTTTGTGTCCAACACGGTCGAGAAGCTGCTCCTGGCTGCGCCGCGCGGGTACTGCGCGGGCGTCGATCGGGCGGTGCAGACGGTCGAACAGGCGCTCGAGATCCACGGCGCCCCGGTCTATGTCCGCAAGGAGATAGTCCACAACAAATACGTCGTGGAACAGCTGCGCGCGCGCGGCGTGATCTTCGTCGAGGAGCACACCGAGATCCCGGAGGGCGCGGTCTGTGTCTTCTCCGCCCACGGGATAGCCCCGTCGGTCAGGCAGGGAGCGGCCGAACGCGGCCTGCAGACGATCGACGCGACCTGCCCGCTGGTGACGAAGGTGCATCGCGAGGCGCTGAGGTTCGCCGAGGAGGGCTACACGATCGTGCTCGTCGGCCATGAGGGCCACGAGGAGGTCGAAGGCACGATGGGGGAGGCCCCCGACCGGATCGTGCTCGTGCAGAGCGTCGCCGACGTGGACGAGGTCGAGGTCGAGGACCCCGAGCGCGTCGCCTACGTGACACAGACGACGCTCGCGGTCGGCGAAACGAGTGAGATCCTCGCCCGTCTGCGCGAGCGCTTCCCGAGCGCCGTCGGTCCCCGAACCGACGACATCTGTTACGCCACGACCAACCGCCAGACGGCCGTCAAGCAGCTCGCCGGGCACTGCGACCTGATGCTCGTGATCGGCTCGCGCAACTCCTCGAACTCCGTCCGCCTGGTGGAGGTCGCCCGCGGATGCGGGACGGACGCGCATCTGATCGACAACGCGGGCGAGGTCCGCGAGGAGTGGCTGGACGGCCGGCGTGTCGTCGGCATCTCCTCCGGCGCGAGCGCCCCGGAGAACCTCGTCGGCGAGCTCGTGGACTTCTTCCGCGCCCGCGGCGTCAGCGACATCTCCGAATTCGACGTCGTCCGGGAGGACGTCCGCTTCATGCTCCCGAAGCCGATCCGTGAAGCGGCAAGCGCCGGCGGCGTGTCCTGAGCATCGCGCCGTGCAGTGAGCCGGGTCGCCGACGCGCGGTGCCCCGGCGATGACGTGGGCCTCAGATGAGAACGCTGATCATCTCCGACCTGCATCTCGGGAGCACCTCCGGCTCCGACGTGATGCGCCTGCCGGCCGTCAGGGATGCGCTGATCAGAGGCGGTGGCGGACGTCGACCGCGTCCTTCTGCTCGGAGATGTGATCGAGCTTCGCCACGGGCCCCCCGGGTGAGGCGATGGAGATGGCGCGGCCGTTCTTCTCCGAGCTCGGCGCGGCGCTCGCAGGCCGCGAGCTCGTGATCACCGCCGGCAACCACGACCACGCCCTCGTCGAACCGTGGCTTGAGACGCGTGCGCTGGAGGTGGACGCCCGGCCCGCTCGGGGTCGAGCAGCTGCTCGCCCCCGAGCGAGGCGTCGCCGGCGTTTGCGCAGATCGCGCGCTGGGCGCAGCCCGCGCGCGTGCGGATCGCCTATCCGGGCATGTGGGTGCGCCCGGACGTCTACGCGATGCACGGCCACTACCTCGACAGCCACCTCACCGTGCCGACGCTCGAGCGGCTCAGCGTGGGCGTGATGAGCCGGGTCGTCAAACGGCCCGCGAGCACGTTCGCGGGCGCCGACGACTACGAGGCGGTCAGTTCGCCGGTGTTCGCCTGGCGGGACGCCGTGGCGAGGGCGGGCAGGACCGGCGAGTCGCTCAACGGCATGGCGACCGTCACCGCCTGGAGGGCGCTGAGCGGGTCGGGGCTCGGGCCGCGCCCGCTGGCGCACGCGCGCCGACGCGCCGCGCGGTGGTCGCCGCGTTCCCCCCTGCGGTGGCGGTGCTGAACCAGGCCGGGATCGGCCCGCTGAGCGCCACCGTGTCACCCAGTTGAGCTGCGCCGCGCCGGACTGCTCGCGATGGGCGAGGTCGCCGCGAGGCTCGGCCTCGCAGACGCCTACGTCGTGTTCGGCCACACCCACCGCGCGGGCCCGCTGCCGGGGAGATGAGAGCGAGTGGGTGGGGCGCGCGGGTGCGAGGCTCGTGAACTGCGGAAGCTGGACCTACTCGCCGGTGTTCCTGCGCGGCGGCGGCGAGAACCCCTACTGGCCCGGCTGCGCGGTGCTCGTGCCCGACAGCGGGCGCGCCCTCGGTGGTGCGGCTGCTCGAGGACTTCACGGGCGGGCATCTCGCCCCGCGCCCGCGCCGCGTCAGTTCACTGAGGCCACGCCCGCCACGTCCGCGAGGCCGGGCGTGAAGCACGTCGCCAGGCAGAGGAGCCCGGGCTCGGGAACGAGCTCGAGGACTCCGCGCGTGTGCTGCTCGTGCGCGATCAGCTCGTGCGCGCCGGGGGCCGGGATCTCGACCGCGGCGCCGTTGACGCGGAGCGTTCCCGCGCCGGCGAACACGCCCCACACGCCGCCGGCCTCGTAGGGGCCGCAGTAGGCGCCGGGCTGGTCCTGGGTCTGAGGTGCGAGCACCGCGCCCGGGGAGTCCTGCGGGCGCGCAGGCTCCACGGTCGGCATCTCGACGCCGAGAAGCTCCTGGATCGCGAGCTCCGTCTCCTCGTAGCCGCCCTCGCCGAAGTGGTACTCGAACAGGCGGGCCCGGCCGTCGAACAGATAGCGGGCGGGCCAGCCCTCGTTCTCGTAGTCCTGCCACAGCGCGAACTCGCTGTCGATCAGGACGGGGTAGGCGATCTGAAGGCGCGCGACGGCGTCGCGCACCGCCTGCTCCTCGCGGCCCGGATCAAAACCCGGGCTGTGCACCCCGATGACGCGCAGGCCGTGCGGCTCGTAGCGCTCGTGCCACGCGCGCATGTAGGGGAGCGTGCGTATCGAGTTCGGCCGGCAGAAGTCCCAGAACTCCACCAGCATTGGCCTTCCCCGCTGGATCGTGGCCTGCGGGCCGCTCGCGTTCACCCACGGAAGATTGGTGGGGAACAGCGGGGCGGCGATCGTGTCTACCGGCGCCCTCACGAGCCGTCGAGGGTGGCGGCGCCCTGTTCCTGCCAGCGCTCGATACGGCAGGCGCTCGATCCGCACGACCTCGCCCGGGCGGCTCCACTCGTTGCCGCTGAGTCGCCCCAGCGGCCTGAGCAGGCGCGCGTCAGGTCGCTCGCCGTCCATCACCTCCGCCGACGACGGCGGCGTGCACGACCGTCCCGAACACGATCGTGGAATCCCCGAGCGAGAGGGTGCTGTGCAGGGTGCACTCGAGTGCCGCGGGGGATGACGCGACGCGAGGCGGGCGGACCCTTGCGCTCGGCTCGGGCTCAAGGCCGGCGACGGCGAACTCGTCGACCTCGGCGGGGAAGTTCGTGCCGGTCGAGTTGACCTGCTCGATCAGGCTCTCCGGCGTCATGTTGACGACGAACTCGCCGTGTCGCCTCGATGTTGTTCAGCGAGTCCTTGCGCCCGACCGAGGTGAACTGGATCACCGGCGGGCTCACGCACGAGACCGTGAAGAAGGAGTGGGGGGCGAGATTGGGGGTGCCGTCCGGCGCGAGCGAGGACACCCACGCGATCGGGCGCGGGATGATCACCGCCGTCAGCAGGCGGTAGAAGGCGCGCGGCTCAAGCTGCGCCGGGTCGAAGTCGCTGCGCACGTCCTCGTGGCCCGCCGAGGTGCCGGCGGGCCGCTCGATCAGCCGATCGAGCCCACCATCTCGAGCTGGATCAGCCGGTTGAGCTCGACCGCGTACTCCATCGGCAGCTCCTTGGTGACGGGCTCGATGAAGCCGTTGACGATCATCGCCGCCGCCTCGTCCTCGGTGAAACCGCGCGAGCCCATGTAGAAGAGCTGGTCGTCGGAGATCCGCCCGACGGTCGCCTCGTGCGCCACGGTGACGTTCGGGTTCTGGATCTGGATGTCAGGCCAGGTGTCCGAGCGCGATTCGCCGTCCATCATCAGGCCGTCGCACTGGACGCGGGATTTGGAGCCGGCCGAGTTGTGGCCCATCTTGACCAGGCCGCGGTAGCCCATGATCCCGCCGTCCTTGGAGATCGACTTGGCGAGGATGTTGGAGGTCGTGTTCGGGGCGAGGTGCACGACCTTCGCGCCCGTGTCCTTGTGGACGCCTTTGCCGGCGACGCCGACGTTCAGATGGTCGGCGCGCGCGCCCTCGCCCATCAGGAACGAGCCCGGGTAGAGCATCACGTACTTGGCGCCCATCGAGCCGCCGACCCACTCGACGGTGCCTTCGGCGTCAACGACCGCGCGCTTGGTGTTCAGGTTGTAGACGTCCTTGGACCAGTTCTGGACCGTCGTGTAGCGGGCCTTCGCGCCCTCGTGGACGAAGATCTCGACGACGGCCGAATGCATCGAGTTGACGCTGTAGGTCTGCGCGGTGCAACCCTCGATGTAGTTCACCTCCGACCCCTCGTCGGCGATGATGAGGGTGTGCTCGAAGGTGCCCTCGCCGGCGCCCTCCATGCGGAAGTAGGACTGCAGCGGCAGGTCGCACTTGACGCCCTTGGGGATGTAACAGAACGCGCCACCGGACCAGACGGCGCCGTGCAGGGCCGAGAACTTGTTGTCCTGCGGCGGAACGCACTTGTTCATGAAGTATTTCTGGACCAGCTCGGGGTACTCGGTGACGGCGGTGTCCATCGAGCAGAACAGGATCCCCTGCTTGGCGTACTCCTCCTTGAGCCCCTCGTAGACGGGCTCCTGGCGCCAGACGCCGACGACGCCGGCGAGGTGCTCGCGCTCGGCCTGCGGTATGCCGAGGTCCTCGTAGGTCTGCTTCATCTCCTGCGGGACTTCGTCCCAGCTGTTGAAGCGCCCGGCGGTCGGGGGCGAGTAGAGCACGAGCTCGTCGAGGTTCAGCCCGGACAGGTCCGGGCCCCACGTCGGGATCGGCTTGCGCTCGAAGATCTCGAGTGCCTTCACGCGTTTCTCGGCCATCCAGTCCGGCTCGCCCTTGATCTTGGAGAGCTCGCTGATCACCTCGCGGGAGATGCCATGACGCGCGAGCAGCTGGCCCTGGTCGTCTTCGACGATCGGGCTCGGTTTGGCGATCGGTCAACAGTGGCCATTTTGCTCCTCGCTGGCGGGTCGCATTGGAATCCTGTGCGCGGAAGTAGGAATTGTATCGCGAGGTCATGTGGGCCACGCGTTGTCGCCGCGTTACGCGCGCCCTCGAAGCACCTTCAGATTCAGCAGCGCGCACTTGCGGCGGGTCGCGGACACGTCGATGCCCAGCAGGTCGATCAGCCAGTTCGCGTCGAGCGCCTGCACTTCCTCGATCGTCATGCCCTTCAGCTCCTCCGAGGCGATGGAGGCCGCGGCCTGCGAGATCGCGCAGCCGTGGCCATGGAAGCGCAGGTCCTCGATACGGCCGTCCTTCAGGCGCACGTGGACGCCGAGCTCGTCGCCGCAGAGCGGGTTGTGCTCGAGCGCCTCGGCGTCGTGCGGCTCGAGCTCGCCGAAGTTCCGCGGGCGCTTGTAGTGCTCGAGGATGTAGTCGCGGTAGAGATCGTCCATCGTGTGCCTCAGGCGTCCGGGAGCTCGAACACGTCGCGCGCGCCCGACAGCGAGGAGATAAGCGCGTCGATGTCGGCGGGCGAGTTGTAGACCGAGACGCTGGCGCGAGCGGTCGAGCCGACTCCGAGGCAGCGCATCAGCGGCTGCGCGCAGTGATGGCCGGCGCGGATGCAGACGCCGTCGCGCCCGGCGATCTCGGCGATGTCGTGGGGGTGAAGGCCGTCGATCGTGAACGAGGCCAGTCCCCCGCGCCCGTCGGCGCCGGCGGGGCCGAGGATGCGAAGCCCAGGCACGCTCGCGAGGCCGTCGAGCAGGTGGGCGGTGAGCGAGCGCTCGTGCTCGCGTACACGGTCCATGCCGATCGCGGCGAGGTAGTCGACGGCTGCGCCGAGGCCGACGGCCTCCGCCACGGCCGGCGTTCCGGCCTCGAACTTGAAGGGCAGCTCGTTCCATGTCGCGCTCTGCTCCTGTACGGAGGCGATCATGTCCCCGCCGGTGAGGAACGGCTCCATCTTCTCGAGCAGTTCGCGGCGTCCGTGCAGGACGCCGATCCCGGTCGGGCCGAGGGCCTTGTGTCCCGTCCACGCGTAGAAGTCGGCTCCGATCCGGCTGGTGTCGACGGGCATCTGCGGGACGGCCTGGGCGCCGTCGACCACGCTGACGGCTCCGGCGGCCCGTATGTCCGCGCACATCTGCTCCACGGGGTTGATCGTGCCCAGCACGTTTGAGACGTGGGCGAAGGCGACGAGGCGGACATCTCCGCGTGAGAGCTCCTGCTGCAGCTGCGCGGGCGAGAGCTCGCCGTTCTCGTCGATCTGCAGGTAGCGAAGCTCGGCGCCGCGCTCGCGGCAGAGGACCTGCCAGGGGACGATGTTGGCGTGATGCTCGGCCTGCGTGATGAGGACGGCGTCTGCGGGCCCGATGTTGGCGCGGCCCCAGGAGTAGGCGATGAGGTTGATCGCCTCCGTCACGTTCTTGGTGAAGATCGTCGTCTCGGCGGGCGAGTTCGTGAACGCTGCGATCCGCTCGCGGGCGCCCTCGAAGGCTGCGTCGGCCTCCTGGGCCAGCGGGTAGACGCCGCGGTGGACGTTCGCGTTGTGCTCGGCCAGGTGGGTGGCGAGCGCGTCGATCACGACCTGCGGCTTCTGCGATGTCGCCGCCGAGTCGAGGTAGATCAGCGGGCGGCCGCTGAACCGCCGCGAGAGAATCGGGAAGTCGGCCCGGACCTCGAGAGAGCTCTCAGCGACTGGTGGCATAGGCCTCGATGTCCTCGCGGGCCGACGCGAGCTTCGCTGCAACCTTGGCCCGCACGAGCTCCTCGAGCGGCTCGTCCTGGAGCTCGGAGATCAACGGCTCGAAGAACCCTTCGATGATCACTCGCACCGCCGCCGGCCGGTCCAGGCCCCGGGTCTGCATGTAGAAGATCGCCGTCTCGTCGAGCTCGCCGACGGTCCCGCCGTGTGAGGCCGACACGTCGTCGGCGGACACGAGCACGGAGGGGATCGCGTCGATGCGGGCCTTCGGGGAGAGCATCATCGAGTGGAACTGCAGATAGGTGTGCGTCTTCTGCGCACCGGGGTCGATCTGGATCAGGCCCTCGAAGCTCGCTCGGCTCTCGCCTGTCGCGGCGCCGCGCCAGTGAACGTCGCCGCCCGACGGGCCGGTCTCGTGAAGGTCGACGGCGAACACGTCGAGGTGCTCGTGCTCCTCCGTGAACAACAGGCCCCGGAACGCCATGTCGCCGCCCGGCGCGGTGACGGCGAGCTCGAGGTGCTGGCGAACCAGGTGGCCGCCCAGGAGGGCGGGCAGCCAGTGGCAGTAGGCGTCGCGGCCGACCGCCACGAACCTGGTCGAGACGTCGTAGACCTCTCCGCGTCCCCAGTCCTGCACCTGTGCCATGCGGCAACGCGCGCCGTCCTGGAGGTAGAGCTCCAGTGCGCCGGCGTGCAGAGCCTGCCTGCGGTCCTGCGGGTGCTCGGAGAAGTCCTCGGCGAGATCGTGCTCGTGGACGCGGAAGTCGCTGGTCGGGCCGCCGACTATCAGCGTGCGGCCGTACTGCGCCACTCCGGGCCGGTCGATCACGTAGACGATCTCGAACGGATCCTCGACAAGCAGACCGGCCGGCACGTGCAGGAACACGCCGCCGGTCCAGAGCGCGGCGTTCGCGGCCTCGAGCTTGTGACGGTCGATCGTCAGGCGCTTGGAGTACCACGGCGAGACCAGGTCCTCTGCGCAGGAACGCATCCTCCAGCGAGCAGAGGATCACGCCGGCCTCGGCGAGCGCCGGGTCGAGCTCGACGTGCACCACCTCGCCGCCCGCCTGCACGATCCGGCCGGCCCGCGGCCTGTCGCGCGATCGCGCGGCCGACGATCGCCGGGATGACACCCATCTCGCCGCGTTCGGCGCGTTCCTGGGGGCCGTCGAGCGTCAGCGAGTCGAGATCGAGGCTCTGCAGGCTGGTGGTCCAGAAGCCCGAGCGACGCCAGACCGGCAGCTCTGAGCTCTCGTAGACCTCGAGCGCCGCGGCGCGCAGCTCATCCAGCGAGCGGCCGTCGCCCGCGCCCGCACCCGCGAGCGCGTGGTAGAGACTGGCCTCGCGGTGCCGGCCCGCCTTGACCTCGACGGGGGCCGCCCCGCTGCCGGCCTCAGACACCGACGTCACCGGCTGCGAGCGCGCCGACCTCCTGGCGAATCTCATCGTAGCCCTCGCGCTCGAGGCGCTCGACGAGCTCGACGCCGCCCTCGAGGACGATGCGGCCGTCCATCAGGATGTGCACGAACTGGGGCTTGACGTAGTGGAGGATCCGCTGGTAGTGGGTGATGATCAGCGCGCCGAGCCCCTGCTCGTCGTGGAGGCGCTGGACGCCCTCGGCGACGGTGCGAAGCGCGTCGATGTCCAGCCCCGAGTCGGTCTCGTCGAGGATCGCGATGTCGGGCGCGAGCATCGCCATCTGCAGGATCTCCGCGCGCTTCTTCTCGCCGCCGGAGAAGCCATCGTTCAGGTGCCGCGAGGTGAACGCACGGTCGACGTCGAGCAGGTCGATCGCGTGCTGCAGCTGCGTGCGGAACTCCTTGACCTGGATCGGCTCGTCGCGCTTGGCGTTGATCGCCATGCGAAGGAAGTTCGCGACCGACACGCCCGGGATCGAGACCGGGTACTGGAAGGCGAGGAACAGCCCGGCCTTCGCACGCTCGTGCGGCTCGGCCTCGGTGATGTCCTCGCCCTTGAAGATGATCGTGCCCTCGGTGATCTCGTACGAGGGGTGCCCGAGCAGCGTGTTCGCGAGCGTGGACTTGCCGGAACCGTTCGGCCCCATCAGGGCGTGGATCTCTCCGCGGTTGATCTCGAGGTCGACGCCTCGCAGAATCTCGCGGTCCTCGGTGCGCACGTGCAGGTTCTTGATCTCTAGGTCGGCCATGGTCTGATTTCAGGCTCCGGTCGTAAGGGGTTGCATTTGCAGGGTGGGCAGCGGCTCGCCCGTCGCTATCGGCGGCGTGACGAGCAGGTCCGCGAGGGTCGTCTCGCGCAGCGTGCTCACGATCGAGAACCGCACGCGCGTCCACAGGAGCTTCGTGGGGCAGGTGTGGCTGGGGCTCGACTCCCTGCGAGCAGACGATCGATCCGTCCGCGGCCTCGGAGATGCACTCGATCGGGGCGATGGACCCCTCGAGCGCCTCGACCACCTCGGCCATCGTGATCTCGCTCGCCGGGCGCGCGAGCATGTAGCCGCCGCGCGATCCGCGCCGGCTCGCGACCAGCCCGGCCTTGCGCAGCCTCGCGACGAGGTGCTCCAGGTACGCGAGGGGCAGCCCGTCGTGGGCCGCGATCTCCGCGAGCGGAATTGGGTCGTCGCCGGCGCGCCGAGCGAGCTCGACCATCACGCGCACGCCGTACTCGGCCTTGGTTGAGAACATCATCGCAAGATTTCCTACCTGGGAGCTAGGGTATCAGCCTCCTCCGAGCCTCCGGATGTCATGCGCGAGCGATTCGGGCGTGAGCTGTTCGGTCTCGTACAGGACCCGCTCCCTGCCCGAGCCGGGTCGATCAGCATCACGAACGCGTAGCGGCCGAACGCCGCGGCCCCCACGGATGCGGGCCTCACGCGGTAGGCGCGCCATATCGGCGCGAGCGTGCGGGCTGACCCCGTCAGGTAGACGGCGCGGCCGCTCAGTGACACCGATTTCAGGAACCGCTGCACGGCCGCGGGCTGTCCGCGGCGGGGTCGGCGCTCACGATCACGACCGGCACGGGGGAGGCGAGTTCGTCCAGCGCGCCGCGGATCTGCTGGGCGATCACGGTGCAGGCGGCGCCGCAGCCCGGGTACAGGAAGGTCAGCACCACGACCCGGCCGCGGTAGTCGCTGAGCGCCACGGGCCTGCCGCCGATGTCCGTGAGGCGGAGCGGCGGAGCGGCCACGGCGGGCAGCGGCGCCCCCTCGAAACCGCCGTTGGCGTCCCCACGGACGGGGCGGAGGGGGCGCTAGAGTTCCCCGAGCGGGCTATCAGCACCCCCGCGAGCGCCAGCAGCAGTGCCGCGAGCGCCACCGCCGGCACGATCGGGAAAGCGGGCTGTTTGCGCGGCATTCGCGGGAGGGTACGCGAGGCCCTTCCGGGGTACGCCGACAGGCGCTACACTTTATGAAGTCCATGAATCCCGACCGTGGTTTAGGAGTTTCAAGATGAGTCCGTCAGGCGCAGAGCTTCTCCGCCGTGTGAAGAGCCAGATCGACGAGGTCGACCCCTCCGAGGTCAAGGAGGTGATCGACGAGGGCATCGTCGTCGTCGACGTGCGCGGGACCGAAGAGTTCGCCACGGGACACCTGCCGGGCGCGAAGAGCATCCCGCGCGGGCACCTGGAGCAGCGCATCGAGAGCGTCGCCCCCGATCGCTCCGCCGAGCTGATCCTCTACTGCCAGTCGGGCAACCGCTCCGCCTACGCGGCGCGCACGCTCCAGGAGGACCTGGGCTACGAGCACGTGCGCTCGATGACCGGCGGGATCACGCTGTGGAAGGACCGCGGCTACGACGTCGAGGTGCCGCGCGCGCTCACGGCCGAGCAGCGCGACCGCTACTCGCGCCACCTGCTTATCCCCGAGATCGGCGCCGACGGCCAGCAGAAGCTGCTCGACGCCAAGGTCCTGCTGCTCGGTGCAGGCGGCCTCGGCTCGCCGACCGCCCTGTATCTCGCCGCTGCGGGCGTCGGGACACTCGGGATCGTCGACGACGACGTGGTCGACCTCTCCAACCTGCAGCGCCAGGTGATCCACAACACCGAGCGCATCGGCGTCGCGAAGGTCGACTCGGCCCGCGAGGCGATCCACGAGCTCAACCCCGACGTCAACGTCGTGGGCTACAAGACCCGCATCGACGCGTCGAACATCATGGAGATCATCGAGGGCTACGACGTGATCGTCGACGGCGTCGACAACTTCCCGACCCGCTACCTGCTCAACGACGCGACGGTCCGCCTGAAGATCCCGGTCGTGTCGGCTTCGATCCTCGGATTCGACGGCCAGCTCTCCGTCTTCAAGCCCTATGACGGCCCGTGCTACCGCTGCCTGTTCCGGGAGCCGCCGCCGGCCGAGCTCGCACCCTCGTGTGGCGCGAACGGCGTGCTCGGGGTGCTTCCCGGCACGATGGGCCTGCTCCAGGCGACCGAGGTCGTCAAGCTCGTCCTCGGCATCGGCGACCCGGCGATCGGGAGGCTGCTGCTCTATGACGCCCTCGCGGCGACGCTCACGGAGGTCAAAGTCCACCGTGACCCGGAGTGCCCGATCTGCTCTCGCGACCCCGAGGACATCGGGGACGAGGAGATGGGCGTGTTCCCGGACTACGAGGCGTTCTGCGCCGCCGCCGGATAGTCTCCCCGGCATGGCGATGATCAAGATCCCACCGGTCCTGCGCGCGTCCGTGGGCGGGGAGCGCGAGGTTGGCGCCTCGGGCTCCAACGTCGGCGAGGTCCTTCGGAACCTCGCCTCCGAGCACCCCGCCACCGAGAGCCAGCTGTTCGCGGCCGACGGGGCGCTGAATCGCTACGTCAACGTGTACCTGAACGACGAGGACGTGCGCGTCCTCGACGGTCTCGAGACCGCGGTCGGCGAGTCCGACACGCTCGTGATCCTGCCGGCGATGGCCGGCGGATCCCGCTGATCGCTCCGGCAATCTCTCTCTGATTGCGTGCGCCGTGCCCGCCCGGCTCACGGGGCCGGCGCTGCTCCAGCGCCGTGGATGCCGGCAGCGGGAGCAGGCGGCCTGCGCTCGCGCTCCTCCCTGGCCTCGTCGAGCATCAGCTCGAGCATCCGAGGCAGGGCCTGCGCGTCAAACGGCTCGGCGATGACGCCCGCGGCTCCGAGCGCAAGCAGCGCGCGATTGTCCTGCCTCCCTGCGCCCGCCGTCAGGAACACGACCGGTACGGGCTCGGGCAGCCCGGCAGCCCGCAGCTCCCTGACCAGCGCGGCGCCGTCCATCTCGGGCATCGCGAGATCGAGGACAATCGCGTCGAACTCGCCCTCGTGTTCGTGCCGCCGCCGGTCCGTCGGCGACGGTGGTCACGCTCCAGCCGAAGCTCTCGAGCGTGGCGCGGGCGGTCTCCCTGGTCTGCAGCGCGTCATCAGCGAGCAGCACCGCGGCTCGCCGGGACGGGCGGCCGCTCGCTCGGCCGTGCCGCGGGCCGTGGCCGTGATCCCGCTCATTGCACTCATCTGTCGTCGCCAGCGCCCGCGACCTGATCAGTAGTACGAAGCACCCGCGATGCGGGAAGCACCGCTCGCCGAGGCCCCGCGGTTGGTCGAAGCTCCTAGGGCAATGGAGCGCGCAATGCACGAACCGGCCTCGAACCCACCCGTGCCCCCGGGCAACATCCCGCTGGACCGCGAAGTGAACCTGATGCAGGGCGTGTGGGAACGCAACCGCGGTAGCGTCTCCGCGCGCGTCGAGGTGCTCGAGAAAGCGGTCCGGGCGATCGAAGGCGGGCGCGTGGACAACGACCTCGCGCGCGAGGGGCGCCGAGCTGCCCATACCCTCTGCGGGTCGCTCGGGATGTTCGGGTTCGCCGACGCCGCGCTCGCCGCATCCGAACTGGAGTGCCTGGTAAGCCACCACTGCGCCGCCGACCCCGCGCGTGCGCGCGCCGCGCTCGACAGGCTCCGCGCGGACCTCGCCGGGAGCCTGCCGGCCCTGTGAGCTCAGGAGGCCGCCGCGAGCGGCTGCTCGGCGGTGTCCCGCCGCCCGCCGCGGGGATGCGGCTCATCGCGTGCTCGGCGAGCGCGGTGATCGTCAGCGACGGGTTCACGCCCACGTTCGCCGGGACCGCGGAGCCGTCGCAGACGAGCAGGTTCTCGTAGCCGAACACCCGCTGGCTGGAATCGATCACGCCCCGGCTCGGATCCGAGGCGATCACCGCGCCGCCGAGGATATGGGCGGTCGAGGGGATGTTGAACATCGCCTCGGTGAATGCGCTCTGGGCGATCCCCCCGGTCCGCTTCGCGAACCATTCCGCAGCCTGGTTGGCGATCGGGATGAATGTGGGGTTCGGCCGCTCCGGGTCCTGTTCGGTCTGCAGCCAGAACGAGCCGAACGGCCCCGTGCGTGGCCGCAGCGCGATCGCGTTATCGAGCGTCTGCATCACGAGGATGATGATCGTGCGCCGCGACCAGTGCTTGGGGAACATCACCTTCGCCAGGCGCCCCGGGTGCAGCGCGATCTCCTTCAGCAGCTTCAGCGGCCTGCGTCAGGCGCGTGCCGTCGCCCGTCAGAAGCGTGTAGAGGATGCGCATCGAGTCACCGCCGTCGCCGTAGGTGACCGTCTCGATGTGGGTGTTCGGGTCCGGGTAGATCGAGGACGTGATCGCGACGCGTTTGATCAGATCCTCGTGGTAGTCCTCCGGCACCGTCACGGTGAGGATCGACTCGGAGTTGGTCCGCACCAGCTCGCCGAGCCGCTCGGAGATGCGCGGGAGCGAGCCTTTCAGCCTGCAGCGCTGGAGGAGCTTGTTGGTGCCGAGCGGGCCGGCCGAGACGACCACGCCGCGCGCCCGCTGCACCCGCCGTTCCTTGTTCAGCCAGGCGCCCGAGCGGACGGTTTCGACCTCGTAGCCCTCGCTGCCGTCCGACGGCCCGATCGGGCGGATGTCGAGGACCGTCCGTTCCGGCATCACGCGGGCGCCGCGCTTCTCGGCGAGGTAGAGGTAGTTCTTGACGAGCGTGTTCTTCGCGCCGTGCTGGCAGCCGACCATGCAGCGCCCGCACAGGTGGCAGCCCGTCCTGTCCGGGCCCTCGCCGCCGAAGAACGGGTCGCTGACCGTCTTGCCGCGCTCACCGAAGTAGATCCCGACAGGGGTGTGTTTGTAGGTGTCGCCGACGCCCAGCTCCTCCCCGAGCTCCCGGAGCATCTGATCCGCGGGGTCCTCGTGCGGGTTTTCGGTCACGCCGAGCATCCTCTGCGCCTCGTCGTAGTGGGGGGCGAGAGCGCTCTCCCAGTCCTGGATGTCAGCCCACTGGCTGTCCTGGAAGAACTTCTTCGGCGGCACATACAGCGTGCACGCGTAGCCGAGGCTGCCACCGCCCACGCCGCAGCCGGAGACGACCGAGACGTCCTTGAAGTTGGTCATCCGGAAGATGCCCTTCATACCGAGGCGGGGGCTCCAGAAGTAACGCTTCAGGTCCGCGGTCGAGTCCGGGAACTCGTGGTCGGCGAAGCGCCTGCCGCACTCCAGGACGCCGACCGAGTAGCCCTTTTCGGAGAGGCGCAGGGCGGACACGCTGCCGCCGAACCCAGAGCCGACGATCAGCCAGTCAAAGTCATATCCGCCGCGTGAGCCCATGCCCGCCCCGATCCTCGCCGTGTCCTATAAGAGGGACGGGATCTTAGACCCTTGCTGGCTGCCTGGCCAGTCGTCGCGGCGCGCCTATATACGCGTTGAGCACAGTAAGGCTCCGCCGAGAGAACGGGTATAAACCGCACGGGCAAAGAGCACCCGGCCGCGGACGCTCACCGGAGCGACATCGGGCTCGGTTCTCACATCCCGTCGAGAACCGAGACAAGGGGGCCGGGATGTTCACCGCCGGCGCGGGCACGTCGAGGACCCGGGAGCGGACCACATCCACCACGAGCCGACCGGCCGCTCAATCCACCTGGAGGGAACGGCGGCGAACTCTGATGAGGCAACAGAGCTCGCGATGGTCGCGTTCGAGGCGAAGTACGGCTACCGGCCCTCGACATACACCCCTCTAGCGTCGCCTGGGCGAGCCGACCGCCACCCGGGACGGCGCGCGTAGTGGCCGCCAGGCCAGTCAAGCGCACTCCCGATTCAAACTGCTGCACCACCGCCTCAGGACCCCGCTATATTCCGTGAAGTAATGGCTGCTGAGAGGGTCAGGAACCGCCCCTGCGGGGGCCGATACAGCGACATCGTCCAGTCGATCGGGCAACACGCCGCTGGTCGAGCTGTCGCGGCTGTCGCCGAAGCCGGGCGTGCGCATCTGGGCCAAGCTCGAGTCGCACAACCCGACCGGCTCGGTCAAGGACCGCGTCGCCCGCGCGCTGATCGAAGACGCCGAGATGAAGGGCGCGCTCGGCAAGGGCATGACGATCCTCGAACCGACCTCGGGGAACACCGGCATCTCGCTCGCGATGATCTGCTCGCGCAAGGGCTATCGGCTGAAGGTCGTGATGCCCGAGAACGTGACGCCCGAGCGCACCCAGCTGCTGCGGATGTACGGCGCGGAGATCGTCTACTCGCGACGGCTCGCAGGGATCCAACGGCGCCGTCGCGATGGCGCTCGAGATGGCCGCCGACGACTCGTCGTTCTACATGCCCTACCAGTACGGGAACCCGGCCAACCCGGCCGCGCACTACAACGGCACGGCGCTGGAGATCCTCGAAGAGCTCGACGAGGTCTCGGCGTTCGTCGCCGGTCTCGGCACCGGGGGCACGCTGATGGGCAACGGCCGGCGCCTGAAGGAGACCTTCGGCGACGCCGTCAAGATCGTCGCCGCCGAGCCGATGCAGGGCGAGCCGGTGCAGGGCCTGCGCTCCCTCGACGACGGCTTCATCCCGCCGATCATCGACCTCTCGCTGCTCGACCGCAAGATCTTCGTGACCAACCGCGACGCGATCATCTGGACGCGCAAGCTGCTGGACGAGGAGGGGATCTTCGCGGGCGTCTCCAGCGGCGCGATCGCGAGCATCGCGGTCCGCATCGCCGGCGAGCTCGACGAGGGCAACGTGGTGTTCGTGATCTGCGACGACGGCTGGAAGTACCTCTCGAGCGGCATCTACACGCTGCCGGTCGACGAGATCGAGAACCTCGACGCCACCGTGTGGTGGTAGCCGCCGGCCCGCGGAGCCGGGACCGCGGGCGCATGAACATCTCCTCGGAGCTGCTGGGGGAGCTGCTCGCTCACGTCGAGGAGGACCCGGTGAACGAGTGCTGCGGAGTGATCGCCGTCGAGGCGGGCTCGGAGGCGGACGGCACCGCACGCGCGGTGCGCGTGCTGCGCGCGAGGAACATCCACGCCAGCCCGCTGAAGTTCGAGATCGACCCGGACGAGCTGCTGCGCCTCTGGAACGAGATCGAGGGCGAAGGCGCCGAGCTCGGCGGCATCTACCACTCGCACGTCCGCAGCGCCCCCTACCCGTCGCAGACCGATGTCAACTTCGCGGCCAACTGGCCCGGCGTGGAGTGGGTCATCGTCGGGCTCTCCGCCGGCTCCGAGCCCGAGGTCCGCTCCTACGTGATCGACGGCGGGGTCGTGCGAGAGGTCCCGGTGGGAGAGGGAGTCCGGTGAGCGAGAGCCGCCTCGTGTGCCCCGGCTGCGAGCGGTCCTATCCACCCGAGGATCGCTTCTGCGAGGGCTGCGCGATGCCGCTCGTGCTCGACGCGGGAGGCGAGCTCCCCCGCCAGCAGAGCGCCAGCGGCGGGCCCGCAAGATCAAGCCGCAGTACGCGGAAGGCAGGCTCGTCAAGGTCGCCCGCGCCCAGAGTCAGCCCGAGGCGGAGTTCATCGAGGGGCTGCTGCTCGAGGAGGGCATCCCGAGCATGATCCGGCGCTCCGGCCGGCTCGGACGTGCCGGACTTCCTTGCGGCCGGCGCCCGCGACGTGCTTGTGCCCGCGTCGGGCGCGGAGGCCGCGCGCGAAGCGCTGGCATGGGACGGCGGCCAGGGCGAGAGCCCGGCGGCCGGGTGAGGCGCTAGACCAGGACCGGCTGGCCGGCGGCTTCGCTGGTGATCGAGCGGATCTCTTCAGAGGCCCGCTCGAACTCCGCGTCCGACAGCACCGGGGTGCCCTCGAAGGGCAGTTCGCGCGCGAGCTCGACCCAGGGGTTCGGGCCGGTGTACTCGTCCTTGACCTTCACCGTGACCGGGCGCGGGATCCGGTAGGTGCGCAGCAGCAGCACGTGGAGGGGCTGGCGCCCGCGCCAGCCGAGGCGCTTTTCGGCGTAGTTGGGCGTCCACACGTAGAACGGCGAGAGAGCGTCGACGCAGCGCGGGTCGACGATCGTGAAGTGGTCGGTCACTTCGGCCCAGGCGCGAATCCGGACACGGTCCGGCTGCTGCAGGGGGGCCCCGGAGACGAACGTGTGCAGCGGCGGCTCACCGTCGCTCCAGACGCCCTCCTCGAGCGCGCGGCGCAGCTCCGGCTGGTGGGACTCGCGGACGAGGTCCCCCGGCTGGTGGTCAAAGGTGGGGTACAGGAAGAAGCGCTCGTGGGCGAGCCTGAACGGCTTCTCCGACTGCGCGAGGGCCCTTGCGGAGGGTTACGAGCTGCTCGCCTTCCGCTAGCGCGCGGACGGTGACGGCCCATTCTTTGAAAGCAATTGGCATGGGAAGGGTGCTGCGTACTCGGAGAGGCAGAACTGATCACTTCAGTTGCGCCCCGGCCCGAGAGGGGCGGGAGCGGCTGACGCGTTAAACATACGAAACCTAAGCGAAAATCCCAAATCCCCTGCAAATGGACGACTTTTTTGACTGCAAAACCGGCATCGGCATGTGATGCGGTGTCACAAGCGCCGGTCTGCCAGCCCCTCCACCGCCTCGATGAGTGCGGAATAGTCCTGCTCGGCGTAGCCGCGCGACATCGTCGCCGTCAGCAGGTCCCGGGCGTGCGAGGCGGCGGGAAACGGCGCGCCCGCCGCCTCCGCCTCCTGCAGGCACATGCGCACGTCCTTGAGCATGTGCGCGGTCTTGAACAGAGTCGTGTAGTCGTGCTCGCACATCACGGCCGCCTTCAGAGTCAGCTGCGTCGAGGCGGCCGAGCCGGCGGACAGGACCCTGATCAGATCGTCGGTGTCCACGCCGGTCGCGCGCGCGAGCACGAGGGCCTCGGCGACGCGCGGCGGCGTTCGCTGCCGCGACAGCGTTGTTGATCAGCTTCAGCATCTCGCCCTGGCCGAGCGGCCCGACGTGCGCGATCACCTCGCCCATAGCCTGCAGCGCGGGCAGCGCGCGCGCGAAGTCCTGCGCCTCGCCGCCGGCCATGATCGCGAGCGTGCCGGCCTGCGCGCGCGGCGAGGAGCCGGTGACGGGCGCGTCGAGCATCGCGATGCCCCGCTGCGCGAGGGCCTGCCCGATGCTCCGCGTCTGTGGCGGTGCGATCGTGGACATGTCGACGCACAGGGCCCCTCCCGGGCGCCCTCGATGACGCCGCCGGCGCCGAGCAGGATCGAGGCGACCTGCTCGCCGTCCACGACCATGCTGATCACGATGTCGCTGCGCTCGGCGACCTCTGCGGGTGTCTTGAAGCTGTCGGCGGTGTGCTCTGCCGCCCACGCCTCGGCCTTGCCGGGGGTGTGCGTCCAGACCGCCAGCGGGAATCCCGCGTCGGCGAGGTTCGCGGCCATCCGCGAGCCCATGATCCCCAGGCCCAGGAACCCGATCCTCTCAGTCGGCTGCTCTGGCATCTCCGAATCCTCCCCCACCGGGGGTTTCGATGCGCAGCCGCTGGCCGGCGCGCAGCACCCCGGTCGCCTTGCCGGGCAGCGGGCTGCCGTCGAGGAGGTCCCGTCCGGCGGCCCCCGGCTCGCCGCCCGCCGCGCCGCGCGGGCGGTGGCGCCTGCGCTCCGCGATCAGCGAATAGGTCATCTCCGCGAGCGCCTGCAACCTCGCGGACCAGCCCGTCCCCGCCGCGGTGGAGACCGTCGCCGCCGGAGCCTCGCCGCAGCGAGTACTCGATCACGCGCAGCGGGAATTCGCGCTCGAGCGCCTCGATCGGCGTGTTCAGCGTGTTGCTCATCGCGACGTGCACGGCGCTCGGCCCGTCCGCGTCCGGGCATGCGCCCTGACCGCCGCCGAGCGTCTCGTAGTAGGAGAAGGCCGCGTCCCCGAGCGTGAGGTTGTTCATCGTGCCCTGGCCCTGCGCGCGGCCGAACGCTGCGAGCACCAGGTCCGCGACGCGGGAGGATGTCTCGACGTTGCCCGCCGCGACCGCCGCCCCCGGGCGGGCGTTCAGCACGGTCCCCTCAGGCGCGCGGACGCTCACGGGTCGGTAGGCGCCGGCAGTCGGCGGGATGTCCGGGTCGGTCAGCACCCGCACCGCGAACAGGCAGGCGGACCTGGTCACCGCGATCGGGCAGTTCAGGTTGCCTGAGTACTGCGGCGCGCTGCCCGCGAAGTCGAGCTCGAGCTCGTCCTCGCGCACGGTCGCGCGCAGGCGCAGCTCGAGGTCGCCGTCGATTCCCTCAAGGAGGTCGCTCGCCTCCCTCGTGCCGTCCGGCATTGCGGCGATGCACGCCCGCGTTCGGCGCTCGCAGTAGTCGAGCACCGCGTCGCGTGGCCTCCCTCAGGCGTCCAGCGCCCAGCCGCTGTGCGAGCTCTGCGAGTCGCAGCGCGCCCGCGCGGTTGGCCGCGAGCTGAGCGCGCAGGTCCGCGCGCCGCTCCTCGGGCCGGCGCATCTGCTCGACGATCTCCTGCATCGAGGCCTCATCGAGCGGGCGCGGGGAGATGACCACGCCCTCTTCCGCGAGCGTCGAGCTGTCGGCGGGCATCGAGCCAGGGACCCTCGCGCCGACGTCCGCATGATGGGCACGCGATGCGGCGAAGCCCATCAGCTCGCCGGCGCCCGTGAATATCGGGGTGATGACCGTGATGTCCGGGAGATGGGTGCCGCCCGCGAAGGGGTCGTTGAGGATCCACGAGACGCCGGGAGCGTGCCGCTCGCCGATCACGGCTGCGACGGCCGCGGGCATCGCCCCGAGGTGCACGGGGATGTGCTCGGCCTGCATGATCATCTGCCCGTCGGCATCGAACAGGCCCGTCGAGGCGTCGCGCCGCTCCTTGATGTTCGAGGAGTGGGCGGAGCGGATCAGCACGACGCCCATCTCCTGGCACGCCGCGCGCAGCGCACCCGTCACGACCTGGAGCTCGATCGCGTCGAGCATCAGGGCGCCCGTCCAGGTGGACGGTTCCGTGCTCGTCGACGCTCCCGGACCATCCCGGCGGGATCAGGAGCGTCGACTGGGCATGCGCCCACAGCGCTGGGCCCCGGACCTCTTCGCCGGGGGACGGCTCGCCGATCAGGATCTCCGACTCGATCGCACGGCCGTCGAAGATGATCGGCCGCGGGCGCGAGCGAACCGACCGGGGGCCGCCGGCCAGCGGCCGCAGGTCCGGCCCGGAGCCCCACACCGAGATCCGCAGGTTCACGAGCTCGACGTCCGCGCTCCGCGTCGCGGTAGCCGTAGCGCTGCGCGTGGGCGCGCTCGAAGGCCTCGCGCAGCTCGCCGGGACGCATCCCCTCACGTTCCCCGGCGGGCCCGAGCTCCTCGCGCACGGACAGCTCGAACGACTGACCGTGGTAGCGCAGCTCGTGCGTGATGCGCACGCGTGCGGGCTTCGCGCCGAGGTCGGCGCCGGCCCGCAGGAGCAGCCTTGCGCGCTCGTCCTCGAGCGCCCCCGGCGTGATCGATCCGAGGTCGCGAAGGATCGTCCTTGAGAGGTCGCGCCGGGGTGCCGCGGCCGCGAGGCCGAGCGCGCAGAGCACGCCTCCCGCTCGAGGACTGAGAACGCGCGAGATGCCGAGCTCCGACGCCATCGATGCCGCATGCAGCGGGCCTGCTCCACCGAACGGCATCAGCGAGAACCCCCGCGGGTCGATTCCCCGCTCAACGGTCATCAGCCGCAGCGCGCCGAGCATCTCGGTCTCCGCGACCCGCACGATCCCCTGCGCGCACTCGAGCACGTCCATCCCGAGGCTCTCCGCCAGGCCCGCGATCGCGCGGCTCGGCAGCCGCGCGATCCAGCGTCAGGCCACCGGCCAGCGGCGCATCGTCGAGCAGCCGCCCGAGCAGCAGGTTCGCGTCGGTGACCGTCGGGTCCATGCCGCCGCGCCCGTAGCAGGCCGGTCCAGGCCTCGCGCCCGCCGAAGCGGGCCCGCATCGGCAGCGCGCCTCCCGCGTCCACCCATGCGATCGAGCCGCCGCCTGCGCCGACGGTGTCGATGTCCAGCGCGGGCAGCGCGAGCGGCCGGCCGGCGATCACCCGCTCGGCGGTCTCGGCGACCTCGGAGCGCTCGATCACGCAGACGTCGCAGGAGGTGCCGCCCATGTCGAAGCACAGCACGTCGGGCTCCGCGGCCAGGCCGGCGAGCAACAGCGCTCCGCCGACCCCGCCCGCCGGCCCCGAGAGAACCGTCAGCGCGGCATGCGCTCCAGCGCGCTCTGCGCCCGTCAGGCCGCCGGAGGACTGCATCACCTGCGGCTCGGCGAGGCCCATCTCCCGCGCCTGCACGGACAGGCTTGCGAGATATCGCGACAGCGGCGGCGACAGCGCCGCGTCCAGCAGCGTCGTTGCGGTCCGCTCGAACTCCCGGAAGGTGCCGACCAGGTCGCTCGAGAGGGACAGCTGCACACCGGGCAGCAGCTCCGCGACGAGGTCGCCGAGTGCGACCTCGTGCTCATCATCCGCATAGGAGTGCAGAAGCGAGATCGCGACTGCCTGCGGCGCGGCGAGCGCGACGCGCTCGACGAGCTCGCGGGCTAGCGCGGGATCGAGCCCGGTCAGCGGCCCGTCGGGGCCCATCCGCTCCGCTGCGGCGAAGCGCAGCTCCGGCGGCGCGAGCGGCGCGGGGGCCTGCTCGCAGAGCCGGTACAGGCTCACGCGCGCCTGCCGTCCGAGCTCGATCACGTCGGTGAACCCGGAGGTCGCGATCAGCGCCGTGCGCGCCGTGTTGCCCTGCAGGAGGGCGTTCGTCGCGACGGTCATGCCGTGCGCGAAATGCGTCACCTCGCCCGCGCCGGCAGCTGCGCTCGCCAGCACGAGGCGAATCGCCTCGAGCACGCCGAGTGACTCCTCGCTCGGGGTGGATGGCACCTTCGCGCTGTGGACGGCGTCATTGCCGTCCACGAGCACCGCGTCGGTGAAGGTTCCTCCGACGTCCACGCCCAGGAGCATGCGGTCAGCCTACGCCAGGCCCGCAGCCCGGAACTTTCAGCTCCAGCCCGGCGCGATCCGTGCGCCGGGCGAGCAGGTGCGGCTAGGCCGCCAGTGCGCGGTCCTCGGTCTCTGCGAGGTGCTGGTGCGACGGGCAGTAGCCGTTGCGCGGAAGCGGCGTGCGCTGGCATGCCGACCCCTTGCGCGTCGTTGCGCGGCACTGCGGGGGTGCACCGCTGATCGCGGTGTAGCCCTCGTGGGGGTTTTCGGCGAGAAACTGCTGGGCGAACCCGACGTAGCGGGTCACGATCCGGTGGACGTCGCCCTGGACTGCCATCGGGAAGTAGTTCCGCACGTCACAGAACAGGGTCCGCGCCGGGCGGGCGAAGTAGTGCCCGTCCGTCGCCAGGCGGCTGATGACCGCCTCGCAGGCACGCAGCACGGCCGCGTGATTACTGGTTGGCGGAAAGCCCGGCGGCGGGGGCTGAATCCGGGGAGCCAGCTCCCTATATATGGCTCGGCTGAACTGATACATGGCGAGTTTCCTCACGCTCTCTTTGTTCTTCGGTCTGTTTTTCTTGGAGCACGCCCGCCGTTCTCCGTTCCCCCCGATTGCAACCTCCATCTGCCCAAACACGGGATTCCGATGAAAGGTTCGAAGATAAAGACGCCGAGGCCAAAGTCTTAGAAATGGCTTGACTGCGGGGGCTTTGGGCGGGTGACCTGAGCGAACCGACAGCCGGCGGCTGACGGTATGCGCGTGGCTTATGGACCCGCTAAGAGGCCTGTGAGACTTCTCCCATTGCCTCCAATCGATACGCCGTCCCGGTCGGGCGCGCTCAGAGCCAGTGCTGCCAGGCGGTGGACTGCTCGCCGGTCACGACGACGTGGCGGTGGTCGAGCACGGGGTCCCGCTGCGGATGGTCGGTGCGGATGTGGGCGCCGCGGCTCTCGGTACGTTCGAGTGCGCAGCGCCCGATCAGGCGCGCCAGGGGGTGGCTCTCCTCGAGCAGGCCGGTGAGCCCCTCAGGGGTGCGCACAATGCCCGCCGAGCGCCACAGTGCCTCGCGCGTCGCGGGGTCTGCCGGCGGCGGCGAGGGCAGCGCGCGAAGCGCATCGATCTCGCTCTCGCCGGCCCGGGCTCGGGCCGGGGCGGGCGCCGCGAGCGCGTCGGCGATCGCGCGCCGCGCGAACACGAAGCACTCGCTGAGCGAGTTCGAGGCGAGGCGGTTGGCTCCGTGCAGCCCCGTGCATGAAGCCTCGCCGACCGCGTAGAGCCCGCCGAGCGTCGAGCGAGCGTTCAGGTCGGTGACGATGCCGCCCATCATGTAGTGGGCGGCGGGCGCCACCGGAATCAGCTCGGTGGCGGGGTCCAGTCCCGACTCGCGCAGCGCGCTGACGACGTTCGGGAACAGCGCCGGGTCGATCGACCTCATATCCAGGTCGACCGAGCGCTCGCCGGAGCTCTCGAGCTTCGACTGGATCGCACGCGAGACCTCGTCCCGCGGCGCGAGCTCGTCCACGAACCGCTCGCCCGAGCTGTCGAGCAGCGTCGCTCCCTCGCCGCGCACCGCCTCCGTCACGAGGAAGCCCTCGCGGCCGGGCACACCCGTGACAGCCGTCGGGTGGAACTGCATCAGCTCGAGGTCTGCGAGCGCTGCGCCGGCGCTGTGCGCGAGCATCAGCCCGACGCCCTGGGAGCCCGGTGGGTTGGTGGTGCGCGACCACAGGGCCGCCGCGCCGCCCGTGGCGATCACGACCGCGCGCGCCGCGATCACGCGCCCGTCGTCGCAGACGAGCCCCCTGCAGCCATCCGGGCCGCTCCAGAGCGCCTGGGCGCGGGCGCCCTCATACACGGTGATCATCGGCTCCTCGACAGCCAGCGCGGACAGCTGGCGCACGACGCGCCGGCCGGTCGCGCTCCCTCCCGCGTGGACCACGCGGCGCACCGAATGGCCTCCCTCGAGGCCGAGCGCGAGCTGCCCGAAGCGGTCGGCGTCAAAGCGCACGCCGAGCGACTGCAGGTCGCGCACGCATTCCGGTGCCTCGTGCACGAGGATCTCGGCGGCGGAATGCCGTACCAGCTCGCGGCCGGCCGTCTCGGTGTCCCGCAGGTGCAGCTCGAAGCTGTCGTCCGCCGCGAGGGCGGCTGCGAGGCCGCCCTGCGCCCAGTAGCTCGCGGTCTGCGCGAGCGGCGTCGCCGAGACGAGAACGACCGTCGCGTTCTCCCGTGCCGCGCAGAGCGCAGCGTAGAGGCCCGCAGCGCCCGCGCCCACGACGGCGACGTCGGCCTCCGCGCGAATCGCGGGGAAAGGTTCAGCCATTGCGGGAACCGTATCCATCCCGGCGCCCGCTGCCGGGCAAGTCGCCGCGGGGCTCAGCGGCGGTCAGGGAGCGCTGCGGGTTGTGCGTGCTCCGACTTCGCCGGCGGCCGATGCCGCGCCGAGTTTGAACGCGGGAGTCTGTCCCCTCGTGACCGTCGTGCTCGTCGTGGTGGTGACGCTCACGGTCGCGGCGGGCGCGGCTGGTGCGACGGTCGCGGCGGTCGTGGCGGGGGCGGGGGCGGCAGCGGTCGTCGCGGGCGGCTGAGCGGCCGCCGGCAGCGAGGCTGCCGGCGTGCTCGTCCGGGGGGCAGCGGAGCCTGACTCGCCGGCGAGCTTGATCAGCGCCGCGGCGAGCACCCCCAGCGAGATCGCGATCACGAGCACCAGGGCGATCACGGGCCCCTTCCAGTTGGGTGCAGCCGCGAGCCGCGTTCGCGCGGCGGCGCCGCATTTCAGACACCACTCCTGCTCGGGGTGCAGGGGTCCGCCGCACAGCGGGCAGATGTCACGAGCAGCCGGCTGGTGGGGCGCAGGACCGGCGGGTGCGCCGGGCGCCGCGGGCTGCGCGACGCTCACGACCCGGGCGCCGGAGGATGCAGGATCTCCGTGAGTTCCTCGCCGCCCGGCTTGGCCTCGGTGCTCACGGGAGCAGCGTCCGCCTGTGGCCGCGAGACGCCCGGCGGGGTGGGGGAGCGTCCCGCGGCGGGCGCCGGAGCGGTCTCGGCGGCCTTCACAGGGGCGCTGGCGGCGAACGGAGCGGCGGTCTCCACGGGAGCCGGCGGCTGTGGGGGCGGCGCCTGGGCTGGAGGCTGCGGGGCGGGCGCGGCGGGAGCCGGCGGCGCAGGCACCGGGGCCGAGGCCTGGGCGGGCTGGGGGGATGCGGCGCTCGCGGCGCCCGCTATCGGAAGGTCCGCATGCCTGCCCATCGCGATACCGCAGTTCGGGACAGAAGTGGTCTTCACTGCTGTGGATCGCCGCGCACCTGGGACACGCCGTGATTCCGGCTTCCCGCAGGACGGTCACCGGGCTCGGCTGCGAGAGAGTGCCCTCGAGCGCCCTGAGCTCGCGGTCGATGTGGCCGAGCGTGTTCAGCTTGTCGAGCACGAGTGGGTCGTTGCGCTGCCCAAAGCGGTGCAGGTTGAAGACGAGGCCGCCGAGGTCCCGGTAGGCGAGCTCACGGGCCTTTCGAAGAAAGCGCAGCCGCCGTCTGGCGCGGCCGCGCGATCCGAAGCCCGTTCCAGCGGCAGGCGGGTCGGGTTGCTGAGCGGCGTCAGGCGCCGGGGCAGCCTGTGGCTGGGCCTCAGCCTGCGCCGGCGGGTCCGCGGGTGTGGCGCCAGGTATCTGATTCACAGTCGATCCATGCTACCCCGCGTGTTACCCGGATTGCTGCACTGCGCGCTCCCATGCACGCAGCACACGCTCGGCCATCACGGCCGCCGAGTAGCGCTCCGCGGCCGCGCGGCCCGCGATTCGCGGGTCCCTGGCCTCCAGCTGCGTGCGGGCGAAATCCGTCCAGACGCGGGCGTCGAACGGCGCGCACACCGATCCGGGCACCCCGCCGAGCGCCTCGGCGTGAACCCCGACGGGCGTGGCGATGACCGGCACGTCACACGCGAGCGCCTCGAGCACCGCGAGCCCGAAGCCCTCGCGCTCAGACGGGACGATCACGGCGTTGCTGGCGTTGACGAGAAGCGGCACCCGCTCCGGCTCGACGCCTCCGAGAGTCAACACCTCGGCTCCGGCCAGCGCCGCGACCTGAGCGGCGCGGTCATGGCGCTTCTCCTGCCGCGAGGGGTCGGCGGGAAACAGCAGGAACGGCCGGTCGGGGTCCAGGCCCATCTCAGACCGCGCGTCCCGCCTGTCGATCGGCTGGAAGCGACCGGTGTCGACGCCGCACGGAAGCACCTGCGTGCGCCGCCGAGCGCGCGTGCCCGGAACGTTCGCGAGAAGCGGCTCGGACACGACGGCCGGCAGCGTCGATCAGGGGCAGCACGAGCGCCGTCGCGAGCCGCGTTCGCGGATGGTGCAGGTCCGTGCCGTGCATCGTCAGGGCGCGGACCCCCGCCGGGACCGAGAGCGCGGGCCACGCCGTCAGCCCGAAGTGGGCGTGCACGACGTCGATCGGCGCGGCCGAGGGCCGGCGGCTCAGGATCGACGGGCCGCCGTGGCTCCTGCGCAGGTCCCTCGCCGCGCGTGCCAGCGCGCCGGGCCCCGGCGGGAACTCGTGGAGTTCGACGTCGACCTCGCCGAGCGCCCGCAGCGCGCGGACCTGATCACGAACGAATCTGCCGCGCTCTGGGTGGGCGCGGTCGGGCAGCATGTTTGACAGCACCAGGGCGCGCAAGACCCCCCGACGGTACCGCTCTGGAATGATGGCCCGCATGAGAACGACCGCAACCACCCTCATCACGCCGGGCGCCTGCCGATGAGCGAGCGCAGCTACGGCCGCTCGCCCGCGGAGATGCGCCCGACGGAGATCGAGCCGGGCTTCGTGCGGCCCGCGAGCGGCTCCGCTCTGATCTCCGTCGGCGAGACGAGGGTGATCTGCACGGCATCCGTGCAGGAGAGCGTTCCGCGCTGGATGGCGGGCCGCGGCCGCGGCTGGGTGACGGCCGAGTACGGGATGCTCCCCGCCTCGACCGGGGACCGCAAGCAGCGCGACGCCACGAAGGGGCGCCAGGACGGGCGCACGGTGGAGATCCAGCGCCTGATCGGCCGCTCGCTACGCGGCGTCGTCGACTTCGACGCGCTCGGCGAGCGCACCATCTACCTCGACTGCGACGTCCTGCAGGCCGACGGCGGGACTCGTTGCGCCTCGATCACCGGCGCCTACGTGGCGCTGGCGCTCGCCTGCGAGCGGCTTCGCGGCGACGGACTGCTCGAGCGCTCGCCGCTGAGCGGCTCTGTTGCCGCGATCTCATGCGGCATGGTCGGCGGCGATGCCCTGCTGGATCTCGACTACTCCGAGGACTCGACTGCCGAGGTGGACGCCGAACGTCGTGATGACCGGCGACGGCGGCCTGGTCGAGGTGCAGGCCACCGCCGAGCGCACACCGCTCTCACGGCGCGAGCCTGGACGAGCTGCTCGCGATCGCCGCCGACGGCATCGAGCAGCTGCGCGAGCTGCAGCAGCGGACCATCGCCGCGGCGGCCGCCGCCTAGCTTTCCCGGCGTGCGGCTGCTCCTCGCAACCCACAACGCGCACAAGCGGCGCGAGTTCCAGCGCCTGCTCGCCGGCGGCGAGGTGCAGATCGACATGCTCGCCGACGATTTCGTGCTGCCACCGGAGGACGGCGAGACGTTCGCTGAGAACGCTCTCGGCAAGGCCCGCGCGGCGGCGCGCGGGAGCGGGCGGGCGAGCATCGCCGATGACTCAGGGATCGAGTCCGCGGCACTGACAGGCGCGCCTGGAGTCCGCTCCGCCCGCTTCGCGGGCGAGCAGGCGAGCGATCGGGAGAACCTCGACCGGCTCCTGCGCGACGCGCCCGCCGGCAGCGCGCTGCGCTACGTGTGCGTGATCGCTTACGTGGACCCGGCGTCTGGCGTCGAGCGCCTGTTCGAGGGCACGTGCGGCGGGCGGCTGGACCCGCGTCCGCGAGGTGAGCGCGGCTTCGGCTATGACCCGGCGTTCCTGCCCGACGACGGCCCCGAGGGCATGACGATGGCCGAGCTGAGCGACGTTCAGAAGGACGCGATCAGCCACCGCGGCATCGCTGCGCGGGCGTTGCGCCGCTGGCTAGAGCAGGTTGATCGCGGCTGAGATCGCCACCGCGACGCCGAGCAGGGCGTAGCCGAGATACCCCGAGAGCGCGAGCAGCACAGCCGTTATCAGCGCCACCAGCACCGTCGTCAGCCACGCGATGCGGGTGATCGCCATGCGCGCATTCTTGCGCATGCGCCTGTCCGCACGCGGTGTTAGCTTCGAACTAAGCTTTTAACGAACTAGGAGGGCGAAGTGACGAAGTCCGAGCTTGTCGAACAGGTCGCCGACCGCGCACAGCTGACGCGCGCAGACGCAACGCGCGCCGTCGACGCGGTGCTCGCCACGGTCGAGGACGCGCTGCGCCGCGGCAGCGAGGTGACGGTCTCGGGATTCGGGAAGTTCCACGTCAGCGAGCGAGCCGCGCGCGCGGGCGTCAACCCGCGCACCGGCGAGCGCATCCAGATCGCGGCGTCGCGCGTCCCCCGCTTCACCGCGGGAAGCGGCCTGAAGAGCGCGGTGAAGGGCCGCTGACGGAGGCCCGCGCGTTTGGGGACCGTCTCGCGGCGCTCGTCGCCGAGCGAGAGTCCCAGATCGTCCTTGGCATAGACCCGGACCCGGCCGCGCTCTGGCCCGAGCGCCGCGCCCGCAGCGGCCGGCATCGCAGATCCCGTGGAGGCCGCGGCAGCGGCGGTGCGCGCGCACTGCGTCGCGCTGATCGACGCGGCTGCGCCCGCCTGCGTCGCCGTGAAGCTTCAGCTCGCGCGTTTTGAGGTGCTCGGCGCCGCCGGCTGGTCGGCGATGCGCGACGTCGCCGACCACTCACGGGCAGCGGGCCTGCTCGTGATCGCGGACGGCAAGCGCGGCGACATCGACGTGACCGCGCGCGCATACGCCAGTGCCCTGATCGACGGCGCGGAGACTCCGTTCGGGCGGGCGCCGGGCCTCGCCGCAGACCTCGTCACGGTCAACCCGCTGATGGGCACCGACGCGATCGAGCCGTTCCTCACGGCCGCGAGGGCGACGGGAGCGGGCATCCTGGTGCTGGTGCGAACGTCGAACCCCGGAGCGGCCGACATCCAGGACCTGCGGGTCGAGGAGGCTCGCAGCGTCTGGGAGAGGATCGCCGAGATCGTGAACGAGCTGGGCGCCGAGCATCTCGGCGCGTCGGGGCTCAGCGACACCGGCGCCGTGGTCGGCGCGACGGCCCCGGCGCATCTCGCCCGCGCGAGAGAGCTGATGCCGAGCTCGCCTTTCCTGCTCCCCGGGATCGGCGCTCAGGGAGGCCGCGTCGAGGATCTCGCGCCGGCGTTCCTGCCGGGGCGCGCCGGCGGGCTGCTGACCGCGTCGCGGAGCATCGCCGGCGCCCACCTGGCGGGCGGCGGCTCGCCTGCGGATGCCGCGAGAGCGGAGGCCGAGCGCCTTCGCGACGCAGCGTGGGCGCTCTCCGCGCAGACGCCCGCCGCGCACTGACAGGCCGGAGCGGCGCGCCCCGGGAAGCGCTGGACGGCTCGGCATGCGGGTCCCCGCCGTCCGCTAGCCTGTGTCCTGTGGACGCCAGCGCATCGGTTGCCGGCAGAGCCCGTCGGAACGCGGGTGGGGAGCAGAGGGGATGATCATCACGGTCACCCTCAACGCGGCGATCGACAAGGCACTGTCGGTCCCGAACTTCAGGATCGGCAGGCGCCACCGGACCGTCGAGCAGCGCACCACCGCGGGCGGTAAGGGTGTCAACATCGCCCGCACGCTGAAGGCGCTCGGCCAGCCCGTGATCGCTACGGGGTTCGCGGGCGGCGCGACCGGCACGCACCTCGTGGAGCAGCTGACCGAGGAGTCGATCCTCAACGACTTCGTCCGCATCCGCGACGAGACGCGCACCAACACCTCGGTTCAGGACCCGACCACCGGCGAGCAGACCGAGGTCAACGAACGCGGGCCCCTCGTCTCCGACCAGGAGATCGAGCTGTTCCGCGACAAGCTTCTCTACCTCGCAAGGGGCGCCGCGATAGTCGTCTTCGCAGGATCCCTGCCGCGCGGCGTCGAGCCGGACATCTACGCGTCGCTGATCAGGGACCTTCAGCGCCTGGACGTGATCACGGTCGTCGATACCGACGGCGAGCCGCTGCGTCAGGCGGCGCGCGCCGAGCCCGACGTCGTCTCGCCCAACGTGATCGAGGCGGAGGAGCTCGTGGGGCACGAGTTTGCCGGTGAGGAGGAGCGGCTGCAGGCGGTCGCGGAGATCGCTGCGCTCGGACCGCGGGAGGCGATCATGACGCTCCCGGACGGGTGCATCGCGCAGGTCCTCGTCGACGGCCAGCGCCTGCTGAAACGGGCCCGCATCGAGCCGCGCGAGCCGATCGCAAAGCGCGGCTCAGGCGACGCGTTCCTCGCCGGTTACCTGGCTGCACGCTACGAAGGCCGGGCGCCTGACCAGTGCCTGCGCTTCGGTGTCGCGTGCGGAGCCGAGTCCACCGGGCGCATGGGTGCCGGCCTGATCGACCCGCGTGAAGGCGCGCCGCCTGATGGGCGACGTCGAGCTGACGGTCATCGAGGCACCGGCCCATGTGAGCCGGGCGCTCTAGCCGCCCGCGACGTCGCGGCGCAGGAAGACCAGGTACGCGGCCGCCAGGCACGGGATCGCGTACAGGGCGCAGACCCACGCGGAATGGCCGATCGGCGCCCAGTCCGTCGGGGTGCGCAGAAGACCGTGCCAGTTGGCGTACTGGTTGGTCAGCAGGTACGGCTGGATGCCTTCGAGCCCCGGGATCTGCGCCACGATCGCGAGGATCAGGGTGATGCCGACGGTTCCCGACGACCGCCGCGGCGCTGTTGCGTGTCACCGTCGAGAGCAGCACGCCGATGCACGACACCGTCCACAGCGGGATCAGGAAGCATGCGTTGGCGGCGAACACCAGCAGCAGCGCCCTGGGCGCCGAGACGACGGTGTCGGAGTAGCTGGTGATGGTGTTGAAGCCCCAGAACGCGACGCCGGCGATCGTCGCCGTTATCGCCGAGAGGAACACCGCGATCGTCGCGTACGTGATCGCGGCCAGGGTCTTCGCCGCGAACACCTGTCCACGGTCGACCGAGCGGGTCAGGATCGTCTTCAGCGTCCCGTTCCCGTCCTCCGCCGCCATCACGTCGCCGGCGACGAGCGCCGCGATCAGCGGAAGCAGGAAGAAGGACTCGAACAGGAGCATCAGCAGCGGCGTCGCGAGCCCGGACTGCGTGATCTGGGCGGCGAAGATGTTGTCCTGTTCGTGCGGGTGGTGCGGGCGGAACTGCTGGCTGAACACGAAGATCAGCGGCATCAGCATGCCGAGCCCCAGCCCCAGGTAGGTCCGCTTCTGGGAGATCAGCTTGCGGATCTCCCAGCGGTAGACGATCAGCGTCGACGGGCCGGCGCGGGTGCCTGGGCACCGCGGCGGCCGCGGGGGTCGCGGCGACGCTGCTCATTGCGCGGCCGCCATCGTGGGCGTCATGCTCGGGCGCCTCGGCGTCTGGGCCTGCGCCGTCGGCCGCGCCGGACTCGGTCAGGCGGAAGAACAGGTCCTCGAGCGTCGCGAGCTCCGGAGTGAGCGACAGGATGCCGATGCCGGCCTGCCCGAGCGCCAGCGACAGCGCGCCGACATGGGGCTCGTCGGCCTGCAGGCTGAGCCCGTGCTCGCCGGGGTGGGCGTGCTCGATGCCGTGAGCCTCGCGCGCGATCTGGAGCGCCCGCTCGTCGTCGGTGGTCCGCAGGCGGTAGCCGGCCCCGCCCTGGCGGCGCAGGTCCGCGAGCGCGCCCTCGTAGACGACGCGGCCGCGGTCGACGATCGCGACGCGGTCGCACAGGTCCTGCACCTCGGGGAGCTGGTGGCTTGAGAGCAGCACCGTTATCCCGTCGTCGGCGAGGTTGCGGATCAGCAGCCGCATGTCGCGCATCCCCGCCGGGTCAAGGCCGGTCGCGGGCTCGTCGAGGATCAGCAGTTTCGGTCGCCGCAGGAGCGCGGCGGCGATGCCCAAGGCGCTGGCGCATGCCGTGCGAGTAGCCGCCCACCCGGTGGATCGCACGCGGCGTCGAGCTCGACGATGTCGAGCACCTCGTCGATCCTGCCGGCGGCGCCGTCGCCGTCCAGGGCGGCGAGCAGTTCGAGGTTCTTGCGCCCCGTCAGGTATGGGTAGAAGCGGGGCGCCTCGACGAACCCGGCGACGCCGTCCAGCGCGCGGGCACCGGCGCGCATCGGGTCCAGCCCGAACAGCTCCGCCGTGCCCTCGGTCGGCGTGATCAGGCCGAGGATCATCCTCAGCGTGGTCGTCTTGCCGGCGCCGTTCGGGCCGAGGAACCCGTAGACGTCGCCGGTCTGGACGTTCAGGTCGATGTGGTCGACGGCGAGGACGTCGTCGTAGCGCTTGACCAGACCGCGCGCCTTGACCGGCGGCGCCTGCTCGTCGCCCACGCTAGAGGCCTCGCGCGATCGCCTCGATGGAGGCCGCGGGCACCGAGCCGGCGATCACGTAGCGCACGCCGGAGCGCTCGAATGTGAGAATCGTGCCGAGGGCCGTCTTCAGCTCGCTCGCCGTGCTCGAGCCGATCGCGACCTTCGGCAGCGATTCCAGCTGCCCGGCCGAGCCCTTGCCGGCTTTGCTCTTGACGACGGCGACCGTGGCGAGGCCCTTGCCGTAGGTGGTGACCTGCGGCTTTTCGTGGGCCCGCGGCGCTCTGCTTCTGTGGTCGCGGTGGCTGCTGTCGGCGGGACGATCTCGACGATCTTCGCGTTCGCGGGCGGCGTCAGCGAGAACACCGAGCTGTCGACGGGGCCGTAGCTGACTTCCGCTGGCGGCCAGTTCGATGACCGGCGAAGGGCTTGTGGACGAGTAGATCGCCGGCGCGCAGCGGGGCGCCGTTCGCGGCGTCGAAGGAGAGCTCGGCTCCGCCGATCAGGCTTCCGCCTTCCTTCGGCGAGATCGCGCACGGTGTATGCGGCGTGGCCGGCGACGTCCGTCGGCTGGGCGCCGGAGAGGTTCGCGTGCGCCGAGATCTTCGTGATCTCTTCCTGGATCTGCGCGACGGTCGCGGGCTGGTGGGTGCCGGAGTCCGTGTGGGTGCGCCTTCATCCCGGTGGCGGTGCTCGCAGGCGGCGTGTAGCGGTAGAGGGTATTCGACGCGGCGTCGTAGATCGAGACGCTGTTGCCGTCGGAGATCACCTGCGTGTCGCCCTTTTCGGCCTGCAGCTCGAGGCGGATCTTGCCGTCGCTCGAGATCCACAGGCGGCCGGAGCCGCCGTTGATGAGCGGGCTGGAGGCGAGTTCGCCGCCCTGGCCGCTGCCGGCGAGGTTCGCGCCTTCAAGGAGGTGGTTCGTGAGCTTGATGTTCGCGGTGACGCCCTGCACGGCGGGAGCGCCGAGCGCGTCGTGGACGGCTTCGGCCAGCGGCTTGGCGGGAGGCGTGGGGCCCGAGCCGACCGCGGATGCGATCGCCGTCACCGAGATGCCCGCGACGACGATGGCGCCGCACAGGAGAAGCAGCCGAGAGAGGGGGAGACGGCGGAGGATGTTCACGGCAGGGACCCGCTTCCTTGGGGTTTGCCTGTCCACCACACACAGTAGCGCCGGAGCTTCGGCCGCCATAAATGTGGGAAGCCTCTCACGCGGCCCCGCGGCTGGCTGTGCGGAGCCGCCGCGCGCCCCGCCGGTGGGCCGTTCCGGCGCGCCAACCGATATCTTGCGCGGGGCATGCTCATCGTCGTCGTCCTCTTCTGGCTCCTGCTGGGCCTCGGTGTCTTCTTCATCGCGATGCGCGGAGGGCCCAAAGGCGCCCGCGAGGCCCTCTACACCGAGTCCAAGGCCGGCCAGCGCGCCGTGACCGTGGTGATCGTCGTCCTGTGCGTCTTCGGCCTGGTCGTCCCCGCGCTCGTGCTGGCGGCCAACAAACACCACAAGGCCGAGCATCACGAGCTCGGGAGTGCACCTCACCGCCGCCGAGCAGCAGGGCCGTGAAATGTTCGCGCGCTCCTGTGCCGTCTGTCATTCGCTGAAGGCGGCGAACGCCGTCGGTCAGACCGGGCCCAACCTCGACATCCGTGTCGGCGAACAGGTCTCGACCGCCGCCGGCCGCAAGGCGCTCGTGCTGAGCGCGATCTCAGAAGGCCGCGCCCGCGGCCTCGGGCAGATGCCCGCACTGCTCTACCAGGGCAAGGAAGCAGAAGAGATCGCCGAATTCGTCGCGAGCGTCGCGGGCCACTGAGCCGCGCGGTGGCCCGCCCGCGCGGCGAGCCCGGGCCTCTTGGCCAAACGTCGATAGGCGCGTCGCCGAGCATCGTCTAAGGTCCGCCACGATGCAAGAGCAACCGAAGACCGCGGAGGACGTCAAGGCCCTCGTCCTCGAGCACGAGATCCGCTTCATCCGCTTCTGGTTCACCGACATCCTCGGCCAGCTGAAGTCCTTCTCGATCAACGCGGCGGAGCTCGACGACGCGTTCGAGGCCGGCATGGGCTTCGATGGCTCGTCGATCACGGGATTCAACGCGATCGAGGAGTCGGACATGATCGCGATGCCGGACCCGAGCACGTTCGCGGTGCTGCCGTGGAGGCCCGAGGAGCAGGGCGTCGGACGGATGTTCTGCGACGTCATCACCCCTGAGCGCACGCCATATGAGGGTGACCCCAGGCACGTGCTGCGGCGCGCCGTCGAGCGCGCGCGGTCGATGGGATTCGACACCTTCAACGTCGGCCCCGAGCTCGAGTACTTCCTGTTCAAAGACTCGCGCTCGACGGAGGTCCTCGACCAGGGCGGCTACTTCGACCTGACGACGCTCGACGCCGGCTCTGACGTGCGCCGCGAGACGGTGCTCGCGCTGGAGCAGCTCGGGATCCACGTGGAGTACACGCACCACGAGGTCGGGCCCTCCCAGCACGAGATCGACATGCGCTACGCGGACGCGATGAAGATGGCCGACGACTGCATGACGTACCGCATCACGGTCAAGGAGTACGCCATGAAGTACGGCTGGCACGCCACCTTCATGCCGAAGCCGCTGTTCGGCGAGAACGGCTCCGGGATGCACACCCACCAGTCGCTGTTCCGCGACGGCAAGAACGCGTTCTATGACCCGGACGACCAGTACTTCCTGAGCGACGTCGGCAAGGCATTCATCGCCGGTCAGCTCAAGCACGCCAGGGAGATCTGCTCGATCTTCGCCCAGTGGGTGAACTCCTACAAGCGCCTGGTACCCGGATTCGAGGCACCCGTCTACGTGGCCTGGTCGCGCCGCAATCGCTCGGCGCTGGTGCGAGTCCCGCTCTACCACCCGGGCCGCGAGAAGGCGACCAGGATGGAGCTTCGCTGCCCGGACCCGGCCTGCAACCCGTATCTGACGTTCGCCGTCCTGCTGCAGGCCGGCCTCGAGGGGATCGAGAAGGGCTACGAGCTGCCCGAGCCGATGGAGAAGAACCTCTACCACCTCTCCGGCGAGGAGCGGCGCCGCCTCGGCGTCGAGCAGCTGCCGGAGAGCCTCGGCGAAGCGATCGAGATCACGGCCGAGTCAGAGCTCGTGCTCCGCACGCTCGGCGAGCACATGTTCAACCGCTACGTGGAGATCAAGCGCCAGGAGTGGGATGACTACCGCGTGCAGGTCACGCAGTGGGAGCTCGACCGCTACCTGTCGATCCTCTAGCCTGCGCGGCCGCTCCGGCACCGCGCACGACAGCGGCCGGGCGGGGGACAGGTACCAGTGCTGGACCTGAAGCAGGTGCCCGAACGCCGACGGATGGCGCGGCGCGATCTCGTGCAGCAGCGCGAAGCACCGAGAGCGGCGTGGCGCTCGTAGCGCTCCTCGCCCGTCAGCTGCGCGAGCCGCAGCAGCCCTGAGGCCGCGCTGGCGCCGCCCGACGGGATCGGCGCGTCGTCGAGGTCCTTGCGGCGAGCGATCAGCGCTTCGCCGTCTGCCGCGCTCGAGAAGAACCCTCCCCGCTCCTCGTCCGCGAAGCGGTCGATCAGCTCGTCGGCCAGCTCGATCGCGTTCAGGAACCAGCGCTCCTCGCAGGTCGCTTCGAACAGCACGATCAGCGCCTCGAGCAGGTACGCGTGGTCCTCCAGATACGCCGGCGATGCGGGCGCGGCCCCTGGCTGTAGGTGCGCAGCAGCCGCCCCTGCTCATCGCGCATCTCGCTGAGCAGGAACTCCGCGCATGTGCGGGCCGCGTCCATGTAGCGCGGCTCGGCGAGCGCGGCGCCGGTCTCGGCCAGGGCGCTGATCATCAGCGCGTTCCAGCTCGTCAGGCGCTTGTCGTCCAGCGCCAGGGCGCACCCGCTCGCTCGCGGGCGCTCATCAGCGCGGCGCGGATTCGCCGCGCGCGTCTCGCGGCTCAGGGCGCGGGCCCGCGATCCTCCAGCACGTTCAGCCCGGGCTCGGGGTGATGAGGATCGGAGAAGTTGCCCTCCTCGCTCGCGCCGAGCCAGGAGATCGCGCTGTCGCGCGTCGGGCCCGACGGCGTCCGCAGATCTGCTGCACCGTCCACACGTAGAAGCGCCCCTCGACGCCCTCCGAGTCGGCGTCCAGCGCGCTGTAGAACGCGCCCTCGGGTCCCCTCATCTCGCTCAGCGCCCACTCGAGCGTGTCGACGCACGCCTCGCGCAGCGCCTCCTCGCCCGTCGCCTGCCAGCCGTGCAGGTACGCGCGCGCGAGCAGGCGCGTTGTCGTAGAGCATCTTCTCGAAGTGCGGGACCGTCCACGTCGCGTCGACGCTGTAGCGGGCGAAGCCGCCTGCGACCTGGTCCCTGATCCCGCCGCGAGGCCATCGCGCGCAGCGTCGCGATCGACATCTCGCGCTCGCCGCGGGCGAGCAGGAACTCGATCACCGGCACCTGCGGGAACTTGGGCGCGCTCGCCGAATCCCCCGTTGACGGCGTCGAAGCTCTCGCGAGCGACCTGCACCGCCTGCTCGAGCTCATCCCGCGTCGGCGGCCTGCTCGAGGGATCCAGGTGCGCTCCCCCCGACAGGCGCTCGCGCACGCGCTCGCCGCCGGCGCTGATCTCCTCGCTGTTCTGCTCCCAGGACTCGGCGATCGCGTTCAGCACCTGCGGCCAGGACGGCATGCCGTGCCGCGGCTCTGGCGGGAAGTAGGTGCCTCCGTAGAACGGCAGCTGCTCGGGCGTCAGGAACACGTTCAGCGGCCATCCGCCGCGGCCGGTCATCCCCTGCACGGCCTCCATGTAGAGCGCGTCGACGTCGGGGCGCTCCTCACGGTCGACCTTCACGCAGACGAACGACTCGTTCATCAGGCGGGCCGTCGCCTCGTCCTCGAAGGACTCGCGCTCCATCACGTGGCACCAGTGGCAGGAGGAGTAGCCGATCGACACCAGGACGGGCCGCCCCAGCCCGCGGGCGCGCTCGAACGCCTCGGGGCCCCACGGCAGCCAGTCGACCGGGTTCTCTGCGTGCTGGCGAAGGTACGGCGATGTCTCGCTGGCCAGCGCGTTCGGCACGCGTTCAGGGTAGCCGCGAACCGCCGGCCAGCCGCGCGCCCTGGATGAGCTCCCGCAGCCGCGGCGAGTGACGGCCAGCCGGCCGAGCCCGCAGCCGCCAGGCGCCCCTTGACGATCGCGATGCTGAAGTGCCGGCCGCCGAGCGTGCCGGTCATCCGCCTGGCTCCCGCGCTGATCAGGACCGAGCCGCCCGAGGCTTCGCGCCCGGAAACGCGCAGCGTGCCGGGGCCGAGCGTGCCCTTGTGCACCGGGAGCGTGCCCGTCAGAGCCACGCCTGGGACGAACGCGTAGGAGCGCAGCACGAGCGCCGAGGACGTCAGCCTCGCGTATCCGCCCCGCAGCCCGCCGAAGCTCGAGCCCGACGGGAGCTGCGCGTTCAGCTGGATGGTCGCGCCGATCACCTGGCGCGTGAGGTCCACGACGGTGTCGAGAACCGCCGTGAGCGTGCGGCCGGGTCCGCCTTTGAGCTGCGTGGGCGCGCGCACATGAGCGAGCGTGCGCGGCGGCACGGGGGTGGGGGAGAACACGTCGCGCGCGGACGCGCACGGCTGGACCGGCGCGCCGGAGAAGAACGCCGACATCGCCCTGGCCGCGCATCCGCTCAGATCGCTGCCGACGACCGAGTGGCCGGTGAACGGCACGAGCAGCAGCTGCGCATCGGGGATCTGGGCCGCGACCTGGCGGGCCCCCGAGGTGGGGGTGCGCAGGTCCTGCTCGCCTGAGAAGATCAGCGTCGGCACGTTCGGGAGCCCGCTCGTGGCGGGCGGCGCCGCCGAGGCGTCCGGCCAGCCGGCGCACTCGCGCGCCGGGCTCGCGGCGAACGCGGTGCCGGCGTCGAACGGGTAGAACGCGCTCGAGGGCTGGCTGCGCAGGTAGCCGCGCGCTTCGGCGAGCCGGCCTTCTTCACTGCCGGTGCGCGACCACGGGAACGGCGTCTCCTCGCAGATCGTGGTCCAGTACAGGACTTCGTCGACCGCGGCTTCGCCTTCTTCGCCGCCGCCTTCGTTCGGGAGGTTCGGGATCAGACCCTCCGCGAGCAGCTGCAGCCGCAGCAGCGGGTCAGCGTCGCCAGAAAGCGCCGAGCGCACCGCCGCAGGCAACAGCGCGCGCAGCGCCGGATTCAGGTCGCCCGCCTCGAGGATCCCCAGCAGGCCCTCGCTCGACAGGCTGCTCGAGTGCCGTCTGCCGCTGCCGTCGAAGACCGACCCCGTAAGGGAGTGCCTGAGCAGGCGCGCGTCCAGGCGCGCGATATCCCCGACCGGGTTGGAGGTGATGCCGGCGCAGGCTTTCGCCGAGCAGAGCTCTTCCAGGACGGGCCGTATCGCCGCGAGCGAAGAGAGGTGGAACGCTTCCCAGCCGCTCGACGGGACGACCGAGTCGAGCACGAGCGCCTCGACGTTCTGCGGGTAGCGTTCGGCGTACTCCAGCGCGACCTTGGTGCCGTACGACGTGCCGTAGAGCACGAGCTTTTCGTAGCCGCCGGCGCGCCGCACATCCTCGATGTCCTTGACCGATTCCGCGGTCGTGAAGGCTCCTCGTGCGGGACCGATCTGCCGCGCGCACTGTTCGAACAGATGTCCGATTGGTTCGTTGCTGAATTTTTCAAGGGCTGCGCATGCGAGCGGGTCCGATTTGCCCGTGCCCCTCTGGTCCATCACCAGCAGGTCGCGCGAGCCGAGCGCCGGCGCGATCGCCTGGGGTATGAATTCGGCGAGCGGGAGGGCCGCCTGGCCGGGTCCGCCTGCGAGCGCAACCACCGCGTCGCTGGCAGGCGCGTTGCCCGCCATGCGCCGAGCAACGCTGAGCGAAAGCGTGCCGGGGACCGCGCCGCTCCGATCCAGCGGCACCGGCACCGATGCGCACGTGTAGACGGTCGAGTGCGGACAGGGCGTGAACGTGACGGCGGCGTCCGCAGACGCGGCCATCCCCCCCGCTGACAGAACGAGCGCGATGGCGGCGATGAGCGGGACCGGGGCGCGCAGCCGCATTGAAGCGAGCATATCCGCCCGCGCCGCGCGGTTCGCCGGTTCGGCGGGGGTTTTCCGCATCGTGGGCTCGCGGAGCGATAGTGTCCGCACATGAGCTCAGAGCGCGAAACGATCAACGCTCCCGGAGCCCCGCCAGCGATCGGTCCCTACAGTCACGCGGTCCGCGCCGGCGACCTGCTGATCTGCTCAGGGCAGATACCGCTCGATCCCGCCAGCGGCGAGATCGTCGGCGAGAGCCCGGCCGAACAGGCCCGTCGGTGCCTTGAGAACCTCAGTGCGGTGTGCGAGGCCGCCGGCACCGCGCTCGCCCGCGCGGTCAGGCTGACCGTCTACATGACGGACCTCGCCGCTTTCGCCGACGTCAACGAGGTCTACGGGTCTTTCTTCCCTGAGGACCCGCCCGCGCGGGTGGCGGTTGAGGTCTCCGGGCTCCCGAAGGGCGCCCAGGTCGAGATCGACGCGATCGTCGCCCTCTAACCGTCCCCTCTCGAGCTCCGCGCGCCGCACCTTCCCGCTCGCGGTCTTCGGCAGCTCGTCGGCGAAGTCGATGATCCGCGGGTACTTGTAGGGCGCCGTCTCGCGCTTGACATGGTCCTGGAGCTCGCGCACCAGCTCCGGTGACGGCCGGCGCTCGGGGTCTCGCAGCACGACGACCGCGCGAACCACGGCTCCTCGCTCCTCGTCCGGCGCGGCGACGGCCGCGGCCTCGGCGACCGCCGGGTGGGAGACGAGCGCGGACTCGACCTCGAACGGCCCGATGCGGTAGCCCGCTGAGACGATCACGTCGTCGCTGCGCCCGATGAAGTGCAGCCAGCCGTCCTCGTCGGCGGACACGCGGTCGCCCGTGTGCCACGGGCCGCCGTCCCTGCGATCGTCGATCAGCCACTCGCCGCCTCGACGGCGCACGCTCTCGCCGAGGTAACCGAGGAAGAACGTCGGCACGCCCGCCGGGTCGACGATCAGCTCGCCGTCCTCGATGCGCAGCTCCATGCCCGGCAGCGGGCGGCCCATCGAGCCGGCACGTGGGCTCTCCTGCAGCGGCGCGCCGGTCAGCTGCCCCGTCTCGGTCTGTCCGTAGCCATCGCGGATCTGCAGGCCGGTCGCCTCGCTCCAGGCTCTCAGAACCTCCGGGTTCAGCGCCTCGCCCGGCCGCGACGAGCCCGCGCAGATGCGGGAGCGGGCGCAGGTCCGCGCGCTTGGCGATCACGCGGTACTCGGTGGGAGCCATGCAGAGCACGGAGACCCGCTCGCGCTCGAGCAGCTCAAGGCGCTCCTCGGGGTCGAAGCGGGCATCGTGCAGCAGCGCGGCGGCGCCGCACAGCCAGGGCGCGATGAACACGTTGCGGGCCGACTTCGACCAGCCGCTCGCTGCCGTGCACCAGACGAGCTCGCCCGGGCTGCGCGCCGAGCCAATGCGTGGCCTGGACGCGCTGGCCCGTCCAGGTAGCGCTGGCCGTGCACGACTGCCTTCGGCTCGCCGGCGGTGCCGCTCGTGAACGTGATCAGGCACGGGTCGTCCGGGCGCAGGTCGGCGATCGGCGCGGGCTCGGCGCTGTACAGCTCCTCATCCGGGACGTACAGGACACGAGGCGCGAGCGGCCCGTCGCAGGCTGCCGAGAGCTCCTCGCGGTTGCGCTCGTCGGCGATGATCAGCGACGGGCCCGCGACCTCGATCCGCATGCGCAGGTCCTTCGCTCGCAGCTGCTCGGTGCACGGAAGCACGACCGCCCCGACCCGGAAGCACGCGAGCATCGACACGACCCACTCCGGCCGGTTGCCGATCAGGGTCATGACGACGTCGCCGCGGCCCACGCCGAGCTCGGCCAGGCGGCCCGCGAGCCCCGCGGAGCGGGCCCGGAGCTCACCGAAGGTCCACTCACGCCGGTTCCCGTCGCGGGCGAGCTCGACGAGAGCCCGCTGCCCATCCGGCATGCAGGCGAGGACGTCGGAGGTGAAGTTCACACGCACCCCGGATGAGCGGGGCACGCCTGCCCGCAGGCGCCTGCCCGCACGGATGTCGCTCGCCCAAGCCTCAGAAGGCGCATGAGGCTACCAGCCGGCGCGCAGCTGCCCGAGGGCCGGGCGCCGGTATTCTCTGGTGAATAGAGCGAGAGAAGACCAACCCGAACCTGGAGCGTCACCGATCATGGCCGTAGCCGCCTCCCCGTACACCGAGAAGACCGACGAGCAGAGGGCGATCACCGAGATGGTGCACCAGTTCGTCGACGAGCAGATCCTCCCCAACGCCGAGCACTACGACCACGAGGACCTCTTCCCCGAGCCGATCGTCGAGCAGATGAAGGAGCTCGGCCTGTTCGGGGTGACCATCCCGGAGGAGTACGGCGGGATGGGCCTGGACCTCACCACGTACACGATGATCGTCGAAGAGCTCTCGCGCGGCTGGATATCGATCTCCGGCGTCATCAACACCCACTTCATCGGCTCCTACCTGCTGATGAAGTTCGGCACCGAGGAGCAGAAACACAAGTACCTGCCGCGGATGGCGACAGGCGAGATCCGCGCCGCCTTCTCGCTGTCCGAGCCCGAGCTCGGCTCCGACGTGCAGGCGATCAAAACGTCCGCAAAGAAGGGCGAGGACGGCAAGTACGAGATCAACGGCCAGAAGATGTGGGTCACCAACGGGCTGCTGTCCTCGCTGGTCTTCGTGCTCGTGAAGACCGATCCCGGACGCCGACCCCAGGCACAAGGGCTTCACGTGCTTCATCGCGGAGAAGGAGGCCGGCGTCGGCGAGAACACCGGCGAGTACGCGGGCCTGACCGTCCCGCCGAAGATCAAGAAGCTCGGCTACAAGGGCGTCGAGTCCACCGAGCTCGTGTTCGACGGCTACCGCTGCCCGGCCGAGAACGTCCTCGGCGGCGAGGAGCAGGGCCTGAACCGCGGCTTCTCGCAGATGATGGACGCGCTCGAGGTCGGCCGCGTGAACGTCGCAGCCCGCGGCGTCGGCATCGCCCAGCGCGCGCTCGAACTGGCGCTGCGCTACTCGCAGGAGCGCAAGACGTTCGGCAAGCCGATCGCCGAGCACCAGGCGATCCAGTTCAAGCTCGCCGACATGGCCACCCAGGTCGAGGCCGCGCGCCTGCTGACGATGCGCGCGGCGCGCCTGAAGGACGCCGGCGAGCGCTCGGACCTCGAGGCCGGGATGGCGAAGCTGTTCGCCTCCGAGGCCGGCCGCTTCTGCGTCGAGGAGTCCTTCCGGATCCACGGCGGCTACGGCTACTCCAAGGAGTACGAGATCGAGCGCCTCTACCGGGACGCGCCGCTGCTGCTGATCGGCGAGGGAACCTCGGAGATCCAGCGCATGGTCATCGGCCGCAAGCTCCTGCAGCGTCACAAGATCTGACACGGCGACCGGGGCCGCTAGGCGCCAGAGGGGATGGGTATGGCCGAGGACGCGAAGGCGCTGATCGAACTCGCGACGCGCAGGTTCATAGAGGAAGTGCCGGCGCTCGAGCCGATCAAGCTCGTCGTCGGCGTGGACCTGCGCGGCCGCGGCGACGTCCAGCAGTACCGGCTCGAGATGCCGGGGGTGCAGGTCACGAAGGGATCAGCCGACGACGCGCGGATCCGTGTCGACATGCGGCGCGAGTTCTTCAACGTGATGGCCAAGGAGGGCAAGGTGCCCGACTGGGTCGAGGCCTTCACCTACGGCCAGGCGAAGGCGTCGGGGCCGGAGCAGTTCGTGCGCCTGATCGTCAACGTCGTCGAGCGCCAGCAGGAGCGCGAACACACGCGCAAGGCGCGCAAACACGACTAGCGGACCAGGCGGCCGGGGCGGTCCTAGTGGTAGGACGTCAGCTGCTCGGCCAGGAACGCGAGCGACCCGAGCAGGAAGAGGCACATCACGATGAGGGAGAAGTTTTCGTTCATCGGTCCTGTGATCACGATAATGCACGCGGGAGCGGGCTGCAGCCCGACCTCGCGCGCGGGGTGCCTCAGGCGAGGATCGCGCCGTCGTCGTAGAGCTTGATGATCTTCACGGCGCCCTCGGGTGACGCGTCCAGGCACAGGCGGCACAGGACGCACTCGTCGAGGTTGCGGTCCACGATCTGCAGTGACCCGCCCTCGACGGCGAAGATGTCCACGGGGCAGACCTCCGCGAGCTTCGCGGCGAGCGCCGCGTCGGAGGCGGCGCCGTCGCTCACCTCGACAGCTATGAAGATGCCGTCCTTCCTCACGACCCGCTCCTCTCAGCGATCTTCTCGCGGATCATGCCGGGGATGTCCTCGATCCGCTCGGCGACGGTGATGCCGGCCTGGGCGAGGCGCGTGATCTTCTCGGAGGCGGTGTCCTCCTTGCCTTCGACGATCGTGCCGGCGTGGCCGAAGCTCATGCCCGGCATCTCGTCCATGAAGCGCCCCGCCATGAAGGCGACGATCGGCAGCCGCGAGTTGTTCTCCGTGACCCAGCGCGCGAGCTCGGCCTCCATGCGGCCGCCCGGCTCCGTGTAGATCACGATGCCCTGGGTCTGCTCGTCGGCCTCGAACAGCGGCATCAGCTCCGCGTAGCTCGAGCCGATGATCGCGTCGCCGCCGATCGAGACCGCCGTGGACTGGCCCAGCCCCGCCGCCTTCAGCGTCGAGGACATCTCGGTCGTCATGCCGCCGGAGCGGGAGATGACGCCGATCGGGCCCGGCGTGTAGGCCTGCGCCGCGTTTTTCGCGGGGCCGCCGATGCCGCCCATCTTGACGACGTCCGGGACGATGATCCCGAGGCAGTTGGGGCCGATGATCCGCGCGCCGCGCAGCGTCGCGAGCTCGACCATCTCGGCGACGTCGCGGCGGGGGATCCGCTCGGTGACGATCACGATCAGCTTGACGCCGTTCTCGATCGCCTCGAACACGGCGTCCTTCGTGAACGCGGGCGGGACGGTGACGACCGAGCCGTCGATCGGCGCCGCCGTGGTGGGCGACGGCCTGCTGCGACGGTGTCGAACACGGGCACGCCGTGGACCTCGCGGCCGAGCCGCCCCGGCGTCACGCCGCCGACGATGCGGGCTCCGGCGCCGTAGTCCAGGCACTCGCGTGTCAGGTTCACGGCCTCGCGGCCCGTGATCCCCTGGACGATGAAGGTGGTCTGCGCGTCGATCAGGATGGACATCAGGCGGCCTGCCCCCCGATCTTCTCGACCGCGCGGCGGGCGGCCTCGTTGAGGGACACCGAACGGTCCGCGTAGTCGACGCCGTACTTCTCGAGGATCTTGAAGCCCTCCTCCTCCCAGGCACCGGGGATGCGGAAGATCGCGATCTTCTCCGCCGGGTCGTAGCCGAGCTCGATGCAGGCTTTGATGACGCCTCGGGCGACGATGTCGACGCGGGTGTTGGAGACGATCGACATCATCACGGCGATCTTGTCCACGCCGGGCTTCTGGAGCACCAGCTTGGCCAGGCCGCAGGCCTTCGCGACCGACGGGTTGCCGCCGATCTCGCAGTAGTTGGCGGGGTGGCCGCCGTGTGCGCGGACCGCGTCGAACAGGGTCAGCGAGCCGCCGCCCGCGCCGATCACGAGGCCGAGGTTGCCGTCGAACTCCGTCACGTTGCCCGCGACTCCGCGGTGATCCTGGGCGTCGACCTCCTCGCCGGCGAGCTCGAACGGCGTCGCCTCGCGCGCCTGGCGGGTCTCCTCGTCGCCGACGCCGAGGTCGGCGAGCAGCTTGCGGTGGCGCCCGCGGGCCTCGTTCTCCATGTCCATGTGCGCGTCGAGCGCGACGAATGAGCCGTCGGCGAGGCGCCCGAGCGGGTTGATCTCGGCGAGGATCATGTCGTTCTCCACGAACAGGCGGGCGAGGCGCACGACGATCGGCACGAGCTTGTTCAGCGCGGATCCGGTGACGCCGGTGGAGGCGATGACCTCCTTCGCCTGGAACTCGCTGAGCGGCAGGATGTTCGAGAAGTGCCGGCGGCCAACCTTGTCGGGCTGCTCCTCGGCGACCTGCTCGATGTCGATCCCGCCGACAGGGGAGAAGATGATCACGGGCTGCTTGCGGATGCCGTCCCACACGACGCCGGCGTAGTACTCCTGCTCGACCTCGGCCTTCGGGTCGACCAGCACGCCGCGCGGCATGTGGCCGTTGATCTCGAGCGCGAGGATGTCCCGCGCGTACTCCTGCGCTTCGGCCGGGGTGTCGGCGAACTTGACGCCGCCGGCCTTCATGCGGCCCCCGGTCAGCACCTGCGACTTGATCACCGTCGGGCCGCCGATGCGCTCGGCGATCTGCCCCGCCTCGGCGGGGTCGGTGGTGAAGCCGAAGTCCGTTACCGGGATGCCTGCGCGCTTGACGACCTCGCGCGCCTCGAACTCGAAGAATCTCATGCGGCGCGGAAGCCTATAGGTCTACGCAAAGTCCAGGCCGTACGCCTCGTGCGAGCTCGGGGTCCTTCCTGGCGAGCATTTCCGCGAGGTTGACCATCACCTTGCACTGCTTCCAGGTCGCGTCGTCCTGCATCTTGCCGTCGATCATGTGCACGCCGCGGCCGTCCGGGATCGCCTCGATCACCTTTTTCGCGAAGGCGACCTCGTCCGGGTCGGGCGAGTAGACCTTCTTGGCGATCGCGATCTGGGCGGGGTGCAGCGACCACGCGCCGACGCACCCGAGCAGGAACGATGCGCGGAACTGGGTCTCGCATCCCTCGAGGTCGCGGATGTCGCCGTAGGGCCCGTAGAAAGGCAGCGCACCGACCGAGGTGCAGGCGTCGACCATGCGGGCGATCGAGTAGTGCCACGGGTCCTGCTGGTAGCTGGCGCGCGGAGCGTCGGGGTTCTCCGGGTCCGGGTCCGCGATCGTGCGGTAGCCGGGGTGGCCGCCGCCGACGCGGGTCGTCTTCATGCGCCGGGAGGCCGCGAGGTCCGCGGGGCCGAAGCTCATCCCCTGGATGCGCGGCGAGGCGCAGGCGATCTCCTCGAGGTTCGCGACGCCCTGCGCCGTCTCGAGGATCGCGTGGATCAGGATCGGGCGGTCGAGCCCGGCCTTCGCCTCGAGCTGGGCGAGGAGGCGGTCCACATAGTGGATGTCCCACGGGCCCTCGACCTTCGGGACCATGATCACGTCGAGCTTGTGGCCGATCTCGCCGACGAGTTCGGTGATGTCGTCGAGCACCCACGGCGAGGCGAGCTCGTTCACGCGCGTCCACAGGGCCGTGTCGCCGAGGTCGATCTCACGGCCGACCTTGATCAGGCCGGCGCGGGCGGCGAGCTTGCGGTCGACGGGGACGGCGTCCTCGAGGTTGCCGAGCAGGATGTCGACGGTCGGGGCGATGTCGGGCACCTTGGCGACCATCTTCTCGTTCGAGAAGTCCAGGAAATGGATCATCCGGGACGGTTTGAACGGGATCTCGCGGGCCGGCTCGGGGGCGCCGATGGCGAGGGGCTTGAGGAAGTCTCGGGGGTTGCGCAAGTGGGCTCTCCTGTGTCGTCTGGAGCGTGAACGGTACCGACGGCGGGCGCCGGAGGCGAAGCGACCATCTAGAGTCTGCCCGGCAAATCAGCCAAGGAGAGCCATGAGCGAGACCCATTCCGTCGAGACCGAGCAGGCCGATCGCGAGGCGAGCGGCGCACATCCGTACGGCCGCTACCTCGAGGAGTTCGAGGTCGGCGCCGTCTACAAGCACTGGCCGGCGAAGACCGTGACCGAGGCCGACGACCACCTGTTCTGCCTGATCACGATGAACCACCACCCCCTTCACATCAACGACGTCTACGCCGGCAAATCGCAGCAGGGCCGCAACGTCGTCGTCGGGCCGCTCGTCTACTCCCTCGCCCTGGGCATGTCCGTCAGCGACGTCAGCGGCAAGGCGATCGCGAACCTCGCGACCGAAGAGCTCAAGCACCCGGCGCCCGTCTTCCACGGCGACACGCTGTTCTGCGAGTCCGAGGTTCTGGAGAAGAAGGAGTCCCGTTCCAAGCTCGACCGGGGCACCGTCAAGGTCCACACGCGGGTGCTGAACCAGGACGGAGTACTGGTCGCCGAGTTCAAGCGGCTCGTGCTCGTCCCGCGCCGCAACCCGGGAGCGCCGTCGTAGTCCTGCGGGAAACCCCGATCAGGGAGCTTGCTCATTACGGTAGGCTTTCCTGATCGCCCGCGGAGGGCGTTTTTCTGTTTCCCGGCGCCAATACTGGCCCGGCCGCAGCGCCGCTGAGCGCTCGCCGTACTGCCCCGACCCGAGGAGCCGCCCCGATCATGAGCACGACCGTCCCCGCCCCCACCAAGAACGATCGGCTGCTGGCCTGGGTCGAGGAGGTGGCGGCGCTCACCGAGCCCGAGCGGATCCACTGGTGCGACGGATCGGCTGAGGAGTACGACCGCCTCTGCCAGACGCTCGTCGACGCGGGGACCTTCGAGAAGCTCTCGGACGCCAAGCGCCCCAACTCCTACCTCGCGCTGTCGGACCCGGGCGACGTGGCCAGGGTCGAGGACCGCACGTTCATCTGCTCTGAGACCGAGGCCGAAGCGGGCCCGACCAACAACTGGACCGACCCGACGGAGATGCGGGCCAAGCTGACAGGCATGTTCTCCGGCTCAATGCGGGGGCGCACGCTCTACGTGGTGCCGTTCTCGATGGGCCCGCTGGGCTCCGACAAAAGCTACATCGGCGTCCAGCTCACGGACTCCGTCTACGTGGCCGTGAGCATGCGGATCATGACCCGCATGGGCAAGGGCGCGCTGGACGTGCTCGGCGAGCACGGCGACTTCGTGCCCTGCCTGCACTCCGTGGGCATGCCGCTCGCCGACGGCGCCAGCGACGTCCCGTGGCCGTGCAACGCGGACAACAAGTACATCGTGCACTTCCCGGCGACGCGCGAGATCTGGTCGTACGGGTCCGGCTACGGCGGAAACGCGCTGCTCGGCAAGAAGTGCTTCGCGCTGCGCATCGCCTCGGTGATGGCGCGCGACGAGGGATGGCTCGCGGAGCACATGCTGATCCTCAAGCTGACCTCGCCCGAGGGACAGGTCAAGTACATCACCGGCGCGTTCCCGAGCGCGTGCGGCAAGACCAACCTCGCGATGCTGATCCCGACGCTGCAGGGCTGGACGGTCGAGACGATCGGCGATGACATCGCGTGGATGAAGTTCCACGACGACGGGCGCCTGTACGCGATCAACCCGGAGGCCGGCTTCTTCGGCGTAGCGCCGGGCACAGGCGAGGAGACCAACCCGAACGCGATCCGCACGATCGAGAGCAACACCATCTTCACCAATTGCGCGAAGACCGACGACGGCGACATCTGGTGGGAGGGCCTGACGAAGGAGACCCCCTCGCACCTGATCGACTGGCACGGCAACGACTGGACGCCGGACTCCGACGCGCCCTCCGCACACCCGAACGCGCGCTTCACCACACCGGCCGCGCAGGACCCGGCGATCGCACCCGAGTGGGAGGACCCGACCGGCGTGCCGATCGACGCGATGCTGTTCGGCGGCCGCCGCTCGACCGTGGTCCCGCTGGTCACCGAGGCACTGGACTGGGAGCACGGCGTGTTCCTGGGCTCGGTGATGAGCTCGGAGAAGACGGCCGCCGCTGCCGGCACCGTCGGCGAGCTGCGCTTCGACCCGTTCGCGATGCTCCCGTTCTGCGGCTACAACATGGCCGACTACTTCGCGCACTGGCTGGCGATGGGTCGCCGCGAGGGAGCCGTGCTGCCGAAGATCTTCTACGTCAACTGGTTCCGCAAGGACGAGGACGGCCGCTTCCTGTGGCCGGGCTACGGCGAGAACTCCCGCGTGCTGTCGTGGGTGTTCGCACGCTGCGCCGGTCACGGCGCGGGACGCGAGACCCCGATCGGTGTCATCCCCCCGGTGGGCGGAGAAGGCATCGACACCACCGGGCTGGACGTGTCGGACGAGCACATGGCCGAGCTGCTTCGCGTCGACGTGCAGGAGTGGAAGGCCCAGCTCCCCCAGTTTCGCGAGTACCTCTCGAAATTCGAGAACCTGCCGCCGGAGCTGATCGGTCAGCTCGACGCGCTCGAAGCGCGCCTGGGCTAGAGGGAGGCCCGTTCCGCGCGCAGTGCGCGGGCGGGCCGTGCTCTACTCGTGCCCGTGGCTCTCGCCGGCCGCGGCCGGCGGCCGCGACTCCTCGGCGAGCGAGGTGATCGTCAGCGACCCGCGGGCCGCAGACTCGAGCACCTCGGTTGCCTCCTCGAGCGAGCGCGCGTAGAGCTCGACGAGCAGGTGAACGATGATTCGTGTGTCGTCCTCGTGCTTGTGAAAGCGCACGTGTGTGAAGAACTCACGCACACCGTGGTCGCCGAACGCCGCGAACGAGAGCTGGTCGCCGGCCTCTGGCCCTGAGCAGCTCTCGACGTCCTCGGCGTCGACCGCGACGGTGCACGAGGCGACCCATGGGGTGCCGGCGATCATCCGTTCCCAGCGATCCTCGATCGGCTCGACGCGGCCGTTGGTGAAGCCGAGGTGTGGCTGGTCGTGCATGCAGTCCAGGCACTGCACGACGGCCTCCTGCAGCTCGTCGACGACTTCGGCGCGCTCACCGGTCTGAGGGTCGATCTTGTGGATGCCCTCGTAGTGAACCTGCACCTCGAGGTCCTGCGACCAGCAGCGGTAGCAGCGCAGCCAGCTGCGCGCTCCCGTCTCGGCCATCGATCCCTCCATGCACCCATTGTATGCGGCCCGCGGCGTGCTCCCGGAAGGCACGCGGTCTCGCGTCCGTGGACCGAGCCTGCAGCCTGCCGGTTCGCCCGCGGCCGCGGCGCCGGACGGCGCCGGGCGAGCGCGCCGCTCAAACGGGAGGACCCATGCGGCGCGGCGCAGCTCCGGGGATCGTCCCGCCGGCCGCTCTGATCATCTCGCTCGCTCCCGCGGGCGCCAGCGCCGCGCCGCTCTACCCACAGTGCCCGGGCATCGGCCCGGACACCAGATGCCAGTACCTGATCACGGTCACCGACGAAGGAGCGACCCTGAGCGCGGACCAAGCGCAGGGACCCTACGAACGGCGCAGAGGACGCGTCGGCGCGGCCCCCAACGCTTCTCGGCCCGCTCAGCCGAAGGTGAACGCGTAGCCGCTCACGCCCGGCGCGAGGCGCAGCGACAGATGCGAGCGGGTGTTCTCGGGCAGCGACACAAGCGTGTAGAGGCGCTGCCCCGTCACCGTCACCACGCCGTGGTGCACGTCCGAGCCGGCATCCGAGGCCGGTATCGGACGGCCGTCGAGCAGCACCTGCACCGGCAGCGGGCGCCCGCCCGCCGAGCTGAGCACCAGGTACACGTTCTTGGCCTGGAACTCGACGTCGATGCCTGCGTCTGCGATCGCGGTTGCCGGCTGGCCGGCGATGTTCCATGTGCCGGAGAACGCGAATGCGTTCAGGGGGAGCACGCCGGCGGGCGGCGGGCCATAGGAGTGGACCCCCGACAGCGGCCCGTTCGTCCAGCCCGCGGCGCGCTCGGTGCCGAGGTATGTCTCGGGGCTCGTCAGGCGCGAGGGTGTGAGCACGCCCGTGGGCCGGCCCATGCCTCCGACCTGGGCGCCGGCTTCGGCGAGCAGCGCCCGGATCGCCGTCTCGGTCTTGCCGTAGTCGCCCTCGCCGACCGCCGTGTAGCGCACCTGGCCGGACGCGTCGATCAGGTAGTCGGCGGGCCAGTACTGGTTGCCGTAGGCGTTCCAGGTGCCCATGTTGTTGTCCTGGACGACCGGGTAGCGAAGGCCGAACTGGGAGACCGCGCTTTCGACGTTGCCGGCGTCGTGCTCGAAGGAGAACTCCGGCGTCTCGACTCCGACGACGGTGAGCCCGTCCCTGCGGTAGGCGGAGTCCCAGGCCTTGAGGTAGGGGAGGGTGCGGATGCAGTTGATGCAGGTGTAGGTCCAGAAGTCCACGAGCACGACGTGGCCGTGCAGTGCAGCGAGGGACAGCGGCCTGTCTCCGGGGGTGTTGAACCAGCGCTGGGTTTCGGTGAATTCGGGGGCTGGGCCGAGTGCGGGGAGCGTCTGCGCGGCCGCGAGCAGCGTCGCCTGGCTCGCGCCGGTGGCGGCCGTCCGCACGCTTGTGGAGCTGGCGCCGCACGGGGACGCCCCGTTAGCGGGCGTGAACTTCGTGCGGTGCCCGGTGATCTGCTGCAGGCGCCCGGTGACGGTGCTCGAGCACTCAAGCGACGCCGTCAGGTTCACGTCCGGGATGTCTCTTGCGATGAACTGGTCGAAGGTGACGTCCTGGCCGGCGAGGATCGCCACGGCGGTGATGATCATGATCGCGCCGAGCACGCGCTGCAGCTGCGGGCCGCGGCCGGCGCGGCGGACGCGCTCCATCACACGCCGGCCCCCGAGCGCGAGCACGAGCAGCACCAGCGCCGACCCCGCCGAGTACGCGAGCGCGATCGCGACCGACCGGCCCGACGCTGCCCCGACGGAGATCACGGCAGCGAGGACGGGGCTGGCGCATGGGGTGTAGAGGAAGCCGAGCGCGCCGCCGACGAGGATTCCCGAGAGGAATCCGTCACCGGTGTCCTTGGGCCCGAAACGGGCGATCCGCGACAGCGGCGCCTCCACGCGCGCGGCAACGTCGGGGATCATCAGCGTCAGCCCGAAGGCGAGCAGGACGAAGACGGCGAGGTAGCGCAGCGGGTCGTTGCCGAGGCCCACGCCGCCGACGACGTTCGCGAGCCCCACGATCGTGACGGTGAAGGTCACCGACAGTCCGAGGACGACCCCGAGTGGCCGGCGCCTGCCTCCGACGCTGCCCGCCGACAGGAACGCCGGGAGCACGGGCAGCACGCACGGCGAAAGCGCCGTGCCCGCTCCGGCGAGGAACGCGAACGCGAGCAGGACGATCATGGGCTCTGCACGTAGAGTCCGGCGGGCGGCGAGACCGTTACACGGGACGGCGGGTAGCCCGGCGCTGTCGTCGTCCTACCACCGCGACGTGATGACCTTGCGGCGCGTGTAGAACTCGAACGCGTCGCGGCCGTTGGCGTGCAGATCACCGTCGAACGAGTCCTTCCAGCCCGCGAACGGGAACCACGCGACGGGCGCCGCGACGCCGATGTTCACGCCGATCATCCCGGCCTGCACGCGCGCCCGGTACTCGCGCGCAGAGCCGCCGCTGGACGTGAAGATCACCGACGAGTTGCCGTAGCGGCTCGCGTTCACGAGCTCAAGTGCAGCGTCGAGGTCCGGTGCGCGCTGCACCGCCAGGACCGGCCCGAACAGCTCCTCGCGGATCATCCGGGAGTCCGGCGAGGCGCCGTCGATGATCGTAGGGCCGAGCTCGGCGCCGCGCAGCGCCGCCGTCGCGGCGGCCGTCCAGCGCCAGCTCGCAGCCGTCGGCGAGGGCCCTGTCGATCTCGCCCTCCACGCGCTCGCGTGAGCTGGGGGAGACCAGCGGGCAGACGTCGGTCGCGGGGTCCGCGCCGTCACCGACGGTGAGCTCGCGCGCGGCGCCGACGATCAGCTCGAGCGAGCGGTCCTGCTCGGCCCGGTCGCCGACGAGCACCGCGACCGACCCCGCGAGGCAGCGCTGGCCGGCGGCACCGAACGCCGACGAGCACAGCCCCGTGGTCATCAGCTCAGGGTCGGCGTCCGGCATCACGACCATCGAGTTCTTGGCGCCGCCCAGAGCCTGCACCCGCTTGCCCGTCGCGGAGGCCGTGGAGGCGACGTACCGCGCGGTGGCCGCCGAGCCGACGAACGAGATCGCGTTGATCCCGGGATGCTCCAGCAGCGAACTGACAGCCTCGCGCGCGCCGTGGACGAGGTTGATCACGCCGGCGGGGATCTCCGGTATGCCCTGCGCCAGCTCGACGATGCGCTCGGATGCGAGCGGGTCCTGCTCCGAGGGCTTCAGGATGAACGAGTTGCCCGTTGCGATCGCGTAGGGGAGGAACCAGAGCGGGATCATCGCCGGGAAGTTGAACGGGGTGATCGCGGCGACGACCCCCACGGGCTGGCGGATCAGGTCCACGTCCACACCCCGGGCGACGCCGGTCAGGCTCTCGCCCTTCAGCACGTGCGGAAGGCCGCACGCCGCCTCTACCGACTCGATGCCGCGCCCCACCTCGCCGCGCGCGTCGGCGATCGTCTTGCCCATGTCCATCGTGACAAGCGCCGCGAGCTCCTCGCGGTGCGCGTCGAGCACATCACGAAGCGCGAACACCGCGCGCATCCTCACCAGCGGTGAGGTCTGGCCCCACTCCTGCGCGGCCGACCTGGCCGCGGCTACGGCCTCGTCGACGTCGGCGGCGCTCGAAAGAGGCACGCGCGCGAGCAGCTCGCCGGTGGCGGGGTTGCGGTCCTCGATGCTCTCGATTGCCGCGGCGTCGCGCCACTCGCCGCCGATGTGGTTGCGCAGCGTTCTGACGGCCGCCTGAGTGCCGGTGGGGGTTGCGGTGTCGGGCATCGTCGGGCCTTCCGGTCGTTTGCAGTCCTCTCAAGCGTAGGCGAGGAAGCGGGCCGGCGGGCCGTTCAGCGTCTGAGCATCACGTAGACCGTCGTCGCCGCGAGGGCGATCTGGCCGAACGCGAGAGCCGTGCCGAGATTCGCGGCGCCGAGTGCGCCGGCGAGCGCGCTCGCCACGACGAACGAGCCGAGGATGAGCGTCAGGTCCGTGCGCACGATGTCCCCTCGGTGCTCGACGTCGGAGGTTGCATCGGCCCGGCCGATCATGCCATCTGCGCCTCGAGCGCGCGCACGAGCGCGGGCACCTCGAGGCCGCTGTCCTGGGCGGCGAGGAGCAGTCTCGGCGGCGCGCCTGCCGCCGATCGCTCGCATGCCGCTCTCGCCGTGCTCGAGCGCGAAATCCGTGAGGGCACTCGCGCGGCGCGCAGCGAGGCGGCGCGCGGGCAGATCGAGCGAGCCGCGGTGGCGCTCCAGCGCAGCCACGAGCTCCTCGATGCCGGCGGGGGGCGGCAGAGAGGAGACGGCCAGGACCTCTCGGGAGCGAGAGCCGAGCGAGCGCAGCGCGGCCGACAGGTCCCGGCGTGTCCTGATCGCGATCTGCCCGAGATCGGCCTTCGTCACCACGAGCACGTCCGGGATCTCCATGATCCCCGACTTCAGGAACTGCAGCACGTCGCCGCCGCCCGGCTGCACCACCACTGCGACGGAGTCCGCGACGTCCGCGATCTCGGTCTCGGCCTGGCCGACGCCGACAGTCTCGATCACGACCACGTCGAATGCCGCGGCGAGCGCCTGCGCCGCTGCTCGCGTCGCCCATGCGAGGCCCCCGAGCCGCTCGCCTGCGGCTGTCGAGCGGATCAGCACACCGCGGTCGGCGGGGTCGAATTCGATCCTCGCGCGGTCGCCGAGCAGCGATCCACCCGAGCGTCGCGAGCTCGGGTCGACCGCGAGCATCGCGACCGTGAGTCCGGCGGATCTCCACGCTCGAAGGAGCGCCGACAGCAGCGTCGACTTGCCGGCCCCCGGCGGCCCCGTGATGCCGATGATGTGCGCCGGCGCCTCTCCGCCGAGCGCTGCGGGCGAGACCTCGCGCGAGCAGCGCGGCGGCCTGCTCGCGGTCCGCCGCCGTCGTGCTCTCCAGCAGGTTCAGCGCCGCGGGCGCGGCGCTCAGGTCCCGCTCGCGCAGGCGCCTTCCCAGCCCGGCGCCGTCGTCGCTCACGCTGCGCCGTTGGCGGATGCGCCGCCGGCGGCGAGCACCTCCTGCCCGGCGCCTGAGCCGACGAGCGCGACGATGTCGCGCATGATGCTGGAGATGTCGAAGTCCTTCGGCGTGTACACGGCGGACACGCCGGCTGCCTTCAGCGCGGGGACGTCCTGGTCGGGGATGATCCCGCCGACGACGACCGGGACCGTGACACCGGCATCCCGCAGAGCGCTCATCACGGCGGGGATCAGCTCGCGATGGGAGCCCGAGAGGATCGAGAGCCCGATCACGTGGACGCCCTCCTGAAGTGCCGAGCCTGCGATCTGGGCCGGCGTCAGGCGGATGCCCTCGTAGACGACGTCCATGCCGACGTCGCGGGCGCGCACGGCGATCTGCTCTGCGCCGTTGGAGTGGCCGTCGAGGCCGGGCTTGCCGACGAGGATCTTGGGCCTGCGCCCGAGTGTCTCCTGCAGCCGGGCCACCTCGCCGCGCAGCTCGTCGAGCGTGTCGTCGGCGGGGGCCGCCGTCGCCTCCCCGACACCCGTCGGGGCGCGGTAGCTGCCGAACACCTCGCGCAGCGTGCTTGACCACTCGCCGGTTGTCGCTCCCGCGCGGGCCGCGGCGATCGTGGGCGTCATCAGGTTGTGCGATCCGGCCTCGCCACGGGCGGCCTCGGCGAGCTCGGTGAGTGCGCGGTCGACGGCGGCCTGGTCGCGCGCGGAGCGCCAGCGCCGCACCTGCTCGACCTGCTCGGCTTCGACCGCGGGGTCGACGACCAGGATCCCGCCCTCGGCGTCGGCTGTGAGAGGCGACTCCTCAGACTCGCTGAAGCGGTTTTGGCCGACGACGATCTGCTCGCCGGCCTCGATGCGCCGGATCCGCTCGCGGTGCGAGTCCACGAGAGCGGCCTTCATGTACGGGACGGCCTCGACGGCTCCGCCGTGCTCGGCGACGACCGACATCTCGGCGCGGGCCCCCTCGAGCAGCTCGTCGACGAGTCCCTCCATGACCTTGGAGCCCTCGAAGATGTCGGGGTACTCAAGGATGTCGGTCTCGTAGGCGAGGACCTGCTGGATCCGCAGCGACCACTGCTGGTCCCATGGCCGCGGCAGGCCGAGCGCCTCATTCCATGCCGGCAGCTGGATCGCTCGGGCGCGGGCTCCACGCCCGAGCGTCACGGCGAGCGCCTCGAGCACGATTCGCTGGACGTTGTTCTCGGGCTGCGCCTCGGTGAGCCCGAGCGAGTTCACCTGCACGCCGTAGCGGAAGCGCAGCAGGCGAGGATCGGTGACCCCGTAGCGCTCGCGGCCGAGCTCTTCCCACAGGATCGACATGGCGCGCAGCTTCGCGTGCTCCTCGATGAAGCGGACGCCGGCGTTGACGAAGAACGAGATGCGGCCGAAGACCTGGTCCATGCGGTCCTCGGGAACCCGCTCGCGGGCCGCGTCGAGCACCGCGATCGCGTTGCTCATCGAGTAGGCGATCTCCTGTACCGGCGTCGCGCCGGCCTCCTGCAGGTGGTAGGAGCAGATGTTGATCGGGTTCCACTTCGGTACGTGCTCGACCGTGTAGGCGATCATGTCCGCGATCAGTCTCATCGAGGGTGCGGGCGGGAACGCGTAGGTGCCGCGTGCGAGGAACTCCTTGATGATGTCGTTCTGGGTCGTGCCTTGAAGCTGCTCCTGCGAGACCCCCTGGTCCTCGGCTGCGACGATGTAGAGCGCTAGCAGCCACGCCGCCGTCGCGTTGATCGTCATCGAGGTGTTCATGTCCCCGAGCGGGATCCCGTCCATCAGCGCCGACATGTCGCCGCGATGGCATATCGGGACGCCGACCTTGCCGACCTCCCCGCGAGCGAGCTCGTCGTCGGGGTCATACCCGGTCTGCGTCGGGAGGTCGAAAGCGACCGACAGCCCGGTCTGGCCCTTTTCGAGGTTGCGGCGGTACAGCTCGTTGGACGCCTTCGCGGTCGAATGACCGGCGTAGGTCCGCATCATCCAGGGCCTGTCGCGCTCGGGCAGGCGGGGCGTGTTCTCCGCGCTCATGTTCGCCATTGTACGGGCGACGCTCGGCCTTTATCCTGCCGGGCGATGGGTCAGACTCTCGAGAAGCCGCGAGTGGGTGGTCCGGGCACAGGTTCCGGAGGCGCGTGGAGGGTGATCGTGTGCAACGACGATCACAACACCTTCGACCATGTCGCAAGCACACTCGCCCGCTTCATCCCCGGAATCACGCTCGCGCGCGGCCATGAGATCGCGTCGGTGATCCACAACGCCGGGCGCGCGATCGTCTACAGCGGGCACCAGGAGCTCGCCGAGCACTACTGGGAGCAGCTGAAGGGCGCGGGCCTGACGCTCGCCCCGCTCGAGCAGGGCTGAACTAGGCGCTCTCGCCGGCCCTGCGCGCCGTTGCGCGCCGACGCCGACCTCGTCCAGCCCGCCGGAGACCGACATGTCCCACCAGCCGTAGAGCTGGGGCACCTGGTACCAGCTCGAGTGCGCCGCCCGGAAGTAGGTCATCTCCGGGCCTTCCCAGTAGCGTTCCCAGTCGAGGTGGCTCTCGAAGGTGGCGAACTGCTGCATCTTGTAGCGGTCATCCCGCGAGCGGTAGACGGCGTAGCTGCTCGCGCCGTAGCGGAGCGCCACGGCGGCGATCTCTCCGAGGTCCTGCTCGAACTGGTCAGAGCGGAACCCCGTCGCGTACCAGGGGACGATCACGACGCCGGACATCAGGCTCCGACCTCCGCGCGGATCGCACCGGGGCCCTCGGCGGTCTTGCCCTGGCCCTCGGAGTCTGCCCCGACGAGGATCGAGATCTTCCCGAGGTGCTTGTTGTCGAGCATCAGCTGGTGTGCCTCGGCGACGCCGTCGAAGCCGAGCGTCCGCCACAGCACCGGGCGGATCTGTCCGCTCTCGATCAGCTCGTTCGCCTTCATGCACTCGTACGCGTTGGCGAAGTGCGAGCCGAGGATCTCCTTCTGCTTCATCCACAGGTAGCGAACGTCGAAGTCGAGGTTGAACCCGGTGGTGCCGGCGCAGATCACGACCTTGCCGAATGGCTTGACCGTGAACACTGACGTCGGGAACGTCGCCTGGCCGACGTGCTCGAAGACGATGTCGGGCGCGTCGCCGAGGATCTCCTTGACGCGCTTGGAGAACGCGCGCGAGACGGCGAAGCGCTCCTTGTCCTCCTCGGGCGTCTCGGTGCCGGTGCGCATCATGCCGGCGAAGTCGGCCCGGTCGATGTAGTCGACCGCGCCGAGGCGCTTGACCAGCTCGCCCTTCTCCTTCGAGGAGACGACGCCCACGCAGTGGGCGCCCGCGGCCGCGCAGATCTGCGTCGCGAACACTCCGAGGCCACCAGCGGCACCCCAGATCAGGACGCGGCTGCCGGCCTGCATCTTGCAGCGCGTGATGAGCATGCGGTAGGCGGTGAAGTACACGAGGCCGTAGGACGCGGCCTCCTCCCAGGTCAGGGCCTTGGGCTTGGGCAGCAGCTGCTGCGCCTGGACCTTCGTGAACTGCGCGAAGGAGCCCCAGGTCGTCTCGTAGCCCCAGATCCTCTGCGACGGTGCCGCCATCGGGTCCAGGCCGTGGACCTCGGGGTCCTCGTAGGAGGCCTGGTTGCAGTGCACGACGACCTCGTCGCCGGGCTTCCAGCGGGTGACGCCGGCGCCGACCTTCCAGACCACGCCGGATGCGTCCGAGCCGCCGATGTGGTGGCCGAACTCGGGGTGGTCGCCGTAGCGCATCACCGACACGGGCTTGCCGAGCGCCGCCCAGACGTTGTTGTAGTTGACGCCCGCGGCCATGACGCGGACGATCACCTCGAACGCCCCCGGCTCGGGGACCTCGATCTCCTCGATCTGGAACGCGTCGCGGGGTTGGCCGTAGCGCTCCTCGCGGATGACCCATGCGGCCATCGTCGCGGGCAGCTCCCCGGGCTCGACGTCAAGGGCTGAAACCTGCTGGAGATCGATTGCCACGTGCTCTGGAACCTCGCATGTCGGGATCGGCGTTTGTGCGGTCGAATCCTACCCGGGCCTCGCTGGCGCTGGCGTCAGGCCCGGCCCGCAGTGCCCCGGTCAGGCGTTGATCGGCTTGGCGGGCACCTTGGCGGGCCCCGCCTGCGCGTCCGGCTCCTCGGCGCTCTTGGGGCTGATCAGCGTCCAAGCGAGGCCCGCGCCGAGCAGCGCGACGACGGCGCCGAGGCGCAGCCCGTACTGCAGCGCGTAGACGAACGCCTGCTGGCTGGCCGCAACGATGTGCTCGGGCACCCCGTGGGTGACGCCCCCGGAGCCCAGGCCCGACGCGATCCGCGCCCGTGCCGCTTCGGGCAGGTGCGGGAGCAGCTTGTCGATCTGCTGGCGGCCGAGCGTCGCGACCATCGCGCCGAGGATCGCGACTCCGAAGGTGCCGCCGACCATGCGGTTCATCGACAGGATCCCCGACGCGACGCCGGCCTTCGTCTGCTCGACCGAGTTCATCGCGGCGGTGCTCATCGGCGACATCACGAATCCCATCCCGATCCCCATCAGCACGAATCCGGGAAGCAGCGACTCGTAGGTGCTGTTGACGGTCAGATGCGACTGCCAGAAGACGGCCGCGGCGACGCTGAGCAGGCCGAAGGTCATCAGTGGGCGCGGCCCGACGCGGTCGGTCAGGCGCCCCGCAAGCGGCGCGATCACCATGATCATCATCGTCGACGGCAGGAACCGCACGCCGGCCTGCAGCGGGGTGTAGCCGAGCACGTTCTGCATGTAGAGCGCCATGAAGAAGAACATCGCGAGCATCGCGAAGCTGACGATGAATGCGACGATGTTCGCGCCGGCGAACGTGCGCGAGCGGAAGAAGCGGAAGTCGACCATCGGCGAGCGGCTGTGCCGCTCGACCAGGACGAACGCGGTGAGGCCGACCAGCGCTGTGGCGTAGAGCGCGATCTCGCGGGTCGAACCCCAGCCCCATTCGTTGCCCTGCACGAGCGACAGGACGAGTGCTCCCAGGCCAATGGTGAGGGAGGCGACACCGGGGACGTCGATGCTCTGTTCGACCGTTTCATCGCGGGACTCGCGGACGGCGAACAGCGAGATCAGGATCGCGCCCGCGGCGACGGGGAGGTTCAGGAAGAAGATCGACTGCCAGCTGACGCTCTCGACGAGGAAGCCGCCGACGACCGGTCCGATCGCCAGCGCCATCGCGGACACGCCCGCCCAGGTCCCGATCGCCTTGCCGCGCTCGGCGGGCGGGAAGGCGTTGGTGATGATCGAGAGTGTCGCGGGCATCATGAGTGCGGCGCCGACGCCCTGGACGGCGCGCCACGCCACGAGCCACGTGTCGGACGGGGAGAATCCGATCGCCGTGCTGGCGAGAGCGAAGATCGTGACTCCCGCGAGGAACACTTTGCGCCGCCCGAAGAGATCACCGAGCCGGCCGCCTGTGACCAGCAGCACCGCGAAGGACAGGGTGTAGGCGTTCACGGTCCACTCAAGGGCGGGGGTGGACGCGTTCAGGCTGCGCTGGATCGAGGGCAGCGCGACGTTTACGACCGTGTTGTCGAGCATCACCATGAACAGCGCGAAGCACATCGCCCCGAGCGCCCACCAGCGCCGGTTGTCCTCGGTCATGCGCAGCGCGCGGATGCGGGCGCTCATCGCCTCGCCCCGGGCTGCGCCGGCCGGTAGGCGGCAATGTCCTCGCGGCGCTCGAGGATCAGGCCGAGGGCCTGTCGCAGGGCGCCGGCCTGCTCCTCGTCGAACGACCCGACGAGATCGGAGAGGGCGGACAGCCGGGCCTCGTTGAGCCCGCGAGGGACGGCGAGGCCGTCCGTAGTCAGGCGCACCCGCTTCATGCGCCGATCCTCCGGGTCCTCCTCGCGCTCGACCAGGCCGCGCTCGAAGAGCCCGTCGACGGCCCGGCTGATGGCGGCCACGGAGAGACCCAGCGAGGCAGCGAGCGCCTTGACTGAGCGCTCTTCGCCGTCGGCCTCGAGCGCGCACAGCGCCTTGATCTGAGTGAACGACAGGTCCATCTCGGCGATCGCGTTGAAGGTCCCGACATTCGCGGTGCGCAGCAGATAGGCGGCAAGCGCGTACATGTCGAGCGTGAGCCCGGAGCGGTCGGTCGCGGCAACGGCAGATGCTTGCACGAACGCAACGATATCCCCGCTGCAACCAATCTTTGTGTGAGCTCGGTCACACTTATCCCTTCACGGGGGAGACTCTGTGGGGGATGGGTCCCATGCACCAGATAGCCACCCTGAACAGGGCCGGTTGGATCATTGGCATGCTGGCGGCCATCCTGTACGCAGGCGGAGCGATATCGCGCGGCGTCTTTTATACCTGCGTGACCGGGGCCGTTCTCCTCTGGATCGTTGCTTGGCGCAGGGGGAACGCCAATGCCTCCCGTTAGCCGCTACAGCCCGGTCCGCGCAGCGTCCCCAGAGCCCTCGTACTCGCAAGGGAGTTCGCGCGGGAGTTCCCCGACGAGCACTGCTTGCGCGACAACGAGCGGCGCAGAGCAGGCGATGTTCACGACGCTGCTGCTCACGGTCGCCGACTAGCGTGACCTTCCTGCAACTTCTCGTCAGAGATGCGTGGGAATGGCTAAAGCGGCGACGCCAGCGCTGAGGGCGTCCAACGTCCAGTCAAGCTCGAGAAGGCCGCGAAGCCCGACGAGTCCGCGCTCGACCACCTCCGCCGGATCCCGTGGCGCCGCTGCAGCCCCGGGGCGATAGGGGATAACTCCCCGGGGACCACAACGGTCCCGTCGTCCAACGACGGGCAGTACCTATGACGCCGAAGATCGACGTTTCTTCCTGCGCGATGACGATGCTCGCTCGGCTGGGACTCTGCGTCTCGCCGTGCCCGGGACAGGGCACAATGTGAGCACGAGATGGCATCCATGCCGACACCAGCGCCGCTCGGCGACAGCCGGACTTGAGGCACTGTCGGTGCGTGGGCGATGGAGGCGGCGTTCCCGGGGGCGCCACCTGTCTCGGGCGGCACGGCGACGTTCGAGTGGATACTCGGCGGCGCTTACCTGCTGCAGCGCACCGAGGCCCCCGAGGCAGGGATGCCCGACGGCCTGATCGTCATCGGGTCAGGCCCCGGCGGCGAGGGCTATACCCAGCACTACTTCGACTCGCGCGGCGTCACGCGGCTCTACTCGATGACGCTCCACGAGGTCCAGTGGACGCTCCTCAGGGAGTCCCCTGACTTCTCGGCGCTCGACTTCTCGCAGCGGTTCATCGGCCGCTTCTCCACGGACGGCGACACGATCGACGGGCGATGGGAGACCCGCCGCGCCGGCGGGGACTGGGAGCTGGACTTCGGCCTCAGATACAGCCGCCTGCCAACGGCGCGGTGACTGGTTCAGGTCTGGCCTTCGAGGACTTTCTCGGCCATCCTGATCATGCCGATTCCCACCCAGGGCGGCGCATTGCATCGCACCCGCACGCCGGAGCCGTCGGGGCGCTGGACTTCGACGATCGTGACGACGCTGCCGATCTGGTAGTCGTCGCCGAAGTCCTCTTCGATCGCGTCCATCTGTGCCGCGACTTCCCTCAGCAGCGTCGCCCTCGGGTCCTGCGGCCCGCCGTCGTCTCCCTGATTGCCCGCGCTCGCCATTCTCGCCCCTCTCCGCTTAGCTGATCGACCCTGGCCATGATGTCACCGCGGCCCGGTCCTGCCGGGATCAGCGCGGCGTGAACGGCAGTTCGACGACCGTCGCGGGCGCGCCGGCCTCCCCGACCGCGACCTCCGCGCCGACCTCGGCCTCGCGGCGCACGAGCGCCAGCGCGATCGGCCCGAGGACGGGGGAGAGGGCACAGCTGCCGATCCTCCCGACGCCTCGCTCGCCGAGCACCAGCTCCTCGCCATGCGTCGCCGGCTCGGACAGCCGCAGCCCCCGCAGCGAGCGGTTCGGCTTGCCCTTGTAGAAGAGGCGCGCGACCGTCTCCTGTCCGACGTAGCAGCCCTTGGTGAAGCTGACGGCGCGATCGTTGAGTCCTGCCTCCTGGGGAATCACGCTCTCGTCCAGGTCGATCCCGTAGCGGGGGCGCCCGTGTTCGACGCGAAGGCACTCGGCGGCCTGCTCGCTGACGTCGCTGGCGCCGCGGGCCCGCAGCGCCTATGACAGCGCCTCGGTGTCGCCGGAGTCGCACAGCAGGTCGACGCCGACATCGGTCCGGATCGCGAGCGCGGTGACGGCATCGAGCGTGACCGGTTCGCTGGAGTGCTCGGTCGTCCGCGAGAGCCTCGGCGCCGGCGAGCTCCTGAGCCGTTGGGCCGATCAGCGACAGCAATCCCCGCTCGAGGGTGCGCTTGTGAAGCTCCACGTCGTAGCCGACCTTGAAGCGGCGGATCATGTCGAACAGCGCCTGCAGCGCGCACCGCTCGGTGTCGAGCAGCAGCTCGGTCGACCGGGCCCTGCCTGCGTGCCCGCGCCCGGTGCGCCGACCGCGAGGATCCGCATGTCGCCCAGCATCTTGCCCTTGTGGGTCAGGAACGCCGCGTAACGGCCCTCGCCCGGCGCGAGGTCCATCAGCTCGTTGGTGACCTGCCCGTTCAGGAACTCGGCGGCCCGCGCTCCCGTCAGCGCGAGCTTGCCCCGCTCTGAGCGGTCGAGCAGGCCGGCGCCGTCGAGCAGGATCTCGTGCTCGGCGGCGGGGGCCTCTGTCGGTGCGCTCGGCATTGATCCGAGAATAGCCGCGGTAGGCTTCACCGCATGGGCCTCGCCGACACCTTCCAGCAGATCGTGGATTCGCTGCCCGGAGGACTGGACCGATCTCGAGATCGACATGCGGATCGCAGACGAGTCGCGCTACGTCGAGGCCGCCCTGTACCTCGCGACCTGCAACGCGAGGCCCTACTCGCACCACGACTGGCACTGGCGCCTGCTCGTCGCGCACCACTTCGGCCACGCCGCGTCCGCGCAGGCGGTCCACGCGGCGCTCAGGCTGCTCGACGAAGCCGGCGTCGAGGCTGAGCTCGCGGTCCGCGAGACGCGGTCCGGGCGTGTGGAGGTCACCCAGATGTGGGGGCGCCCGCAGTCCGCTCGCGAGGAGTTCCGCCGCCTGCGGTCCCAGTAGCGATGGCGCGCGTGATCGCGCTGACGGCCGACCTCCTGTTCGGCTCGCGCCTGCAGAGCGACCTCGCCTCGGCGGGGCACGAGGTTGAGCTGATCGGAGACCCCGGGCGACTGCGCGAGCGCCTCGAGCAGGACGCCGAACCCGGCCGGTGGGTGCTGGTTGTCGACCTGACGGACCCGGCGCTCGACGGGTCCGCGGTCCTTGAATCGCTCGCCTCTGTTCCCGCGATGGCCTCTGCAGGGACGCTCGGGTTCTATTCGCACGTTGAAGTCGTGACGCGCACACGCGGCAAGCAGGCGGGCTTCGACATGCTGGTGCCGAGGTCGAGGATGGCCCGCGAGGGAGCCTCGCTGGTTGAGCGCCTAGGCTGCGTCGCCGGCTGACGCCCGGCGCAGGGGGTGCTCGGGCGTGGCGCCCGGGCCCGGCACCGCGAGCGCCTCGCGCACCGATACGCGCTGCCCGCAGACGGTGCAGATGCGCCGGTCATCCAGCGCGCCGCCACAGCCGCGGTGCTCGATCAGGACCGCAGGCCCGCCGGGCGGCGGCGCGTGACGGTCGCCCCAGCTCATCAGTGCCACGACCGTCGGCCACAGGTCGAGCCCCTTCTCGGTGAGACGGTATTCGTGGCGCGGCGGGCGCTCCTGGTAGAGCCGGCGTTCGAGCACGCCCTCGTCGACGAGCCTGGTCAGGCGTGCCTGAAGGACGTTGCGTGCGATGCCGAGGTTGCCCTGGATCTCGTCGAAGCGGCGAAGGCCGAGGAACACGTCGCGGATGATCAGCAGCGACCAGCGCTCGCCGACGATCGCGAGTGCGCCGGCGATGCTGCATGCCTGGTTGTCGTAGTCGTTGCCGAGCATCCGAACCCATTCTAGAGCACTGAGTTGCATGATGCAACTCATATGTTATGGTGCGTCGCATCATGCAACGCAAGTGGCGCGTATCGCTCATCGTCTGCGTCGGCGTGTTCATGTCGAGCCTCGACCTGTTCATCGTCAACATCGCCTTCCCGGCGATATCCGACGCACTTCGGCGGCGCCTCTCTGGCGTCGCTGTCGTGGATCCTCAGCGGCTACGCGATCGTCTTCGCTGCGCTGCTCGTCCCCGCCGGCCGCTGGGCCGACGCGTTCGGCCGCAAGCGCGCGTTCCTGCTCGGCCTCGCGATATTCGTCGCCGCCAGCGCCGGCTGCGCAGCCGCTCCGTCGGTCGCGTTCCTGATCGGGGCGCGGCTCGTGCAGGCGATCGGCGGCGCGCTGATGCTGCCGACCTCGCTGGGCCTGATGCTTCCCGAGTTCGCGCCGGCCGAGCGCCACCTCGCGATCGGGCTATGGGCCGCCACGGGCGGTATCGCGGCAGCCGCAGGGCCGCCGCTGGGGGGCCTGCTGGTGCAGGCCGACTGGCGCTGGGTGTTCCTCGTCAACCTCCCGGTCGGCCTTGCCGGGCTCGATCCTCGGCTCGCGCACGCTCGTCGAGCGCCGGGAAGCGGACGCGGCGAGGCCCGATCTGCTCGGCGCACTGGCTCTGATCGTTGCGATCGGATCGCTCGTGGTCGCGATCGTCCAGGGCCAGGAATGGGGCTGGACCTCGGCTCCGATCATCTCCCTGCTCGCCCTCACCGCGGTGCTGCTCCCTGCGATCTGGCGGCGCTCGGAGCACCACCCCTCGCCGGTAGTGGACCCGGAGATGCTCCGGGTCAGGAGCTTCGCGCTCGCGCTCGCAGGCTCGCTGCTTTTCTTCGCGGGCTTCGGGGCGATGCTGCTGTCGGGCGTCCTGTTCCTCACCGGCGTCTGGCACGAGGACGTCCTCACGGCGGGGCTGATGCTGTTTCCGGGCCCCGCGATGGCGGCGACCTTCAGCGTCCCGTCGGCGCGGCTGGGCGCTCGGCTCGGGCTTCCAGATCCCCGGCGTCGTGGGCTCGGCGCTGTTCGCAGCCGGCTCGCTCTGGTACATCGCGCAGGGTCGGCCCCCGCCCGGCCTACCTCACCGAGTACCTCCCCGGGATGCTGGTGAGCGGAGCCGGCGTCGGGCTCGTGATCCCGACCCTCACCGGGGCGGGAGCCGCGTCCCTGGCGCCCGAGCGCTTCGCGACCGGGGCGGCGATCCTGACGATGGGCCGGCAGATCGGAGCCGCGCTCGGCGTGGCGATCCTCGTCGCGGTGACTCGGCTCGCAGGCGCCGCACGGTCGATGACTTCCACAGCGCGTGGATCGTGACCGTGCTCGCCGCCCTCGCCACCGGCGTCACGCTGGCCGCCCTCGGGCCGCCGGAGCGGGCGAGCGTCGGAGCCCTGCTCTCAAGCGAGGTCCGCCTCGTGAGCGCGCCGGAGATGATGCGCACGCGCACGTTCAGCTGGGATGACCCCGCCGAGACGGCGGCCGCGGGCCTCGGAGCTCGCCGGGCCTTGACTACGTCTGGCGATCACCGACGGGCACGATGCCCGCGCCGCCGGTCGCGAGGATGCTCGACTTCGAGATCACCGAGGTCGAGCGCGGCCGAGTCGTGTTCGCGATGGAGCCGGCCGAGTGGATGTGCAATCCGCTCGGCGGTGTGCACGGGGGGATCGCCGCCACGATCCTGGACTCGTGCATGGGCTGCGCGGTGCACACGACGCTCCAGGCCGGCGTCGGCTACGTCACGACCGACCTGCAGGTCCGCTACGTCAGGGCCGTCAGCCCAGGCGCCGGGCGAGTGCTCGCCGCAGGGCACCGTGGTGCACGCCGGCAGGCGCACGGCGACCGCGGAGGGGCGCCTGATCACCGAGCAGGGCGGACGCTCCTCGCCCACGCCAGCACCGGCTGCGCGATCCTCGGCTGACGGCGCTCAGGCCGGCGCCTGCGCGGCGCGCGGCGGCCGTGGCCGGCCGCGCGAACGGCAGCAGATGCGAGGCGAAGCCCTCGGGTCGCTCGTGTAGCGGGACGTGCCCGGTGTCGAGCACGGCCAGCTCGCGCGCCCGGTATCAGGCCCGCGATCCGCCTGCCGGCCCGCAGCGGGATCACGGGGTCGCGCCTGCCCCAGACCACGAGCGTCGGCAGCCGTGATCGCGGCCGCGCTCGCGCGCAGGTCGTGCTCCGGCGAGGCAAAGCTCCCCCAGAGCCCGCATACCGCGGCGAGGCCCTCCGCTGAGCGCGTCGTCCTCGACGGCCGCCTCACGCGCCCGCCGGTCGGCGTCGGTTCGCGCCCGCATGTAGGAGCGCGCGAACGCGGGGTAGATCGCGCGCAGGAAGCGCGGGCGCGACATCAGCGCGCAGAACGCCCGCTCCTGGGGAGGACGGCTCGAGAAGCCGCCTCCGTCGACGATCACAAGTCCGCGCACGAGGTCGGGCCGGCGGATGGCCATGCGCGCGGCGGCGAAGCCGCCGACGGAGTTGCCCAGCACGATCGCGCCCTCGGGGGCGAGTGCGGCGACGCCTCCTCGCGATGTCGGCGAGCAGCATCGCCGTGACCGGGGCGGCTGTCCGGGGGGCGAGTCGCCGTGGGCCGGCCAGTCGATTGCGATCGTTCGCATCTCGGGCGCGAGCAGCCCGCGGAGCTCGTCGTAGTCGCCGCGCACATGCCCGCCGCTCGGGAGCAGGATGATCGGCGGGCCGTCGCCGCGCTCGTCGTAGGCGAGCGTGCCGTTGGATGTGTCGATGGTCTTCATGGTCGCAAGCTACCACATGACTGACCGGTCGGTCATGTTGGGTGACCGGCCGGTCAGCTAAGCTCGTTGAGGATGCCCGCGAGAGCCCCCAGCGCACCGGCCGCCGACGGCCCCGCGGTCGCTCACCGCACGCTACGAGGTGCTGCTGGACGCCGGCGTCGCGGTCGCCGAGCGCGACGGGCTCGGCGGCCTGAGCGTCAACCGCGTGGTGTCCGAGGCCGGCGTCGCCAAGGGAACCTTCTACGTGCACTTCGCCGACCGCGAGGCGTTCATCGACGCGCTGCACGCCCGCTTCCACGACAGGGTCCAGGCGGCCGTCGCACGCGCTACGGCGGCAACCCAGCCGGGCCCGAGCGGATCGTGCTGGCGGTCGAGGCCTACCTGGACGTGTGCCTGGACGACCGGGCCGTCAAGGCGCTGGCGCTCGAGGCGCGCGCGGACGGTGCCCTCACCGGCTCGATGGAGGAGCGCCACGAGCGCTTCGTGGCAGCCGCGATCCCCAGCTTCAGGGCGATGGGTGGCCCGACGCGAGGGCGGCCTCCCAGCTGCTTGCTGCGATGACGGCCGAGCTCGCGATCCGCGAGCTGAGGCCGGACGGCGGATCCCGGGCGCCCGCAGGGCGCTCGCGCGCTTCGTGCGCGGTCAGGACGGCGCGTCAGGCCGGCAAACGAGGAGAGGAGGCGCGATGAAGCACTACGCGGTTGCCGAAATAGACGTCACGGACCCGGCATGGGTGCGCGACTACCTGGCGCAGGTCACGCCGATGGTCCAGCGCCGCGGCGGGCGCTACCTGGCGCGCACCGGTGCCGCCGAGAGAATCGAGGGCGAGCGCGAGCCCTCGCAGGTGATGCTGATCATCGAGTGGCCCTCGCGACGAGGTGGCAGACGAGTTCTACGAGAGCGAGGAGTACCGGGCCGCACCGCGAAGCACGCAGAGCGGGTGCCCGCAACCAGTTCTTCCTCGTGGCCGGAGAGGACGCGAGCGGCGCCGCGATCGCTCTAGCGCGGCTCAGGCTCGGCAGCGTCGCAGCGCCGCCGCCGAAGCCGCCCCGCTCCGCCCGGGCGGGGTCGAGCGGGACGAGCGCGGCGTTCGCGACGCGCTCAAAGCGCTCAGCGCCGCGTGCGTGCAGCGCGGCGCGTATCACCATCCCGTGGCAGACGACCAGCGCAGGCAGGTCGCCCGCTTCGACCTCCAGCGAGCGCCGCGCTCACGCGCCGCTCCTGCTCGCGAAGGACTCGCCGCCGGGGAACGCGAAGGCCGGGTCGCCCGTCGCGAACGCGTCGAACAGGTCGGGCGTCTCAGCGCGTACCTCCTCGAACGTCAGGTCGGTCCACTCGCCGGCGTCGGTCTCCACCAGGCGCGGGTCCTCGACGGGCTCGAGCCCGATCGCGCGGCGACGATGTCGGCCGTCTGGCGGGCGCGCAGCAGCGGGCTGCACCAGAGCGCCGTGAAGCCGTGGCCGCGCGCGCGCTCGGCGAGGTCGTGGGCCTGCGCGACGCCCGTCTCATCGAGCGGCACCGGCAGATGCCCCTGGAAGCGGCCCGCGTGGTTGTAGGCCGTCTGGCCGTGACGGGCCAGATAGACGCCCGGCTCAGGCACGCGGCTCAGATCGGCCCGCGCGCCCCACCGGTGCCCGGTGGACGGCGATGAGGTTGAGCGGAATGCGCCGATCAGCTCGGCCGCTCCGCGCCGGAGAGCCTGCTTCAGAGGTCATGCACGCGAACCTTTCTGCGTTGACGGGACAAACAGCCTGGAGAGGCGAGAGCGTACAGGCTCGGGCGCGGCCCCCGCGAGCGCCTAGACTGCGGCTGATGCGGCGCCGCGTCACCTTTTCGCGCAACCTGACGCTCTCCCTGTCACGCACCTGCCGCTGCTACTGCAAGTACTGCGCGTTCGCGACGCACCAGGCGCACCTGCACTCTCCCGGAGGAGGCGCTCCGAGATTCTCGACGGGGCCGGCCCGGCGAAACGTCAAGGAGCTGCTCGTCCTGACCGGCGAGCGCCCCGAGGTCAACCCGCAGGTCCGCACGCGCCTGGCCGAGTACGGCCACGAGGACTTCACCGCCTACGTCGTGTGGGTCTGCGAGCGGGCGCTGGAGCGCGGGCTCCTGCCTCACACCAACCTCGGCGTCCTCTAGCGCGACGACCTTGCTCGCCTGAGGGAGGTCACGGCCTCGCAGGGACTGATGCTGGAGTCGATCTCCGAGAGGCTGATGGAGACGGTCCACGCGGGCTCGCCGACCAAGCACCCCGCGCGCCGCCTGGCGACGATCCGCGCCGCAGGCGAGCTGAGGATCCCGTTCACGAGCGGCATCCTGGTGGGCATCGGAGAGACCGAGGAGGAGCGGATGGCGTCCCTCGCCGCGCTTGCCGAGGTCCATCGCGAGCATGGCCACCTGCAGGAGATCATCCTCCAGAACTTCGTGCCCCACCAGCGCTACTACGGCCAGGAGCCCGCGGAGATCGCTGACGCAGCGGCCCAGGAGTACTGGCGCACGGGGGTGGCCGACGGCAGGCCCGACATGCCGGTGCCGGACTGGGCGCTCGCGGGAGCGGGTCCGGTCGACATCGCCGACATGAAGCGCCTGATCGCGGAGTGCCGGCGGCTGATGCCGGATGTCGGTATCCAGGTGCCGCCGAACCTCGCCGACTGGTGGGGGGAGCTCGTGGCCGCGGGAGCCACCGACCTCGGCGGCCTCAGCGCGAACGGCGACCACATCTCGCCCGAGCATCCGTTCCCGTCGCCGCACCAGGTCCGCAAGGAGCTGCAGGCCGCCGGTTACGCCCTCACCGAGAGGCTGTGCGTCTACGCCGAAGTACATCGACCCGGAGTGGGTCGCCCCGGGTGTGCTGGACACGATCCGCTCCCGCTACTGGAGCTTCATGCCGCGCCGCGGATCGGGCCGCACCGAGCCGCCCTGGCCGATCCGGCCGAGCATCGTCGCTGCCGCGATCGTCAAGGGCCGCGAGGGCCAGCCGCTCGATGCCCACGAGCTGACCGCGATGTTCGCCGAGACGCGGCCCGAGGTGATCGAGGACATGCGCCTGGCAGCGGATGAGCTCCGCGCCGAGCTTGCGGGCGAGGAGGTCACCTTCGTCGTCAATCGGAACATCAACATCTCCAACGTCTGCACCGTCGGCTGCGCCTTCTGCGGGTTCGGGCAGAGCCGGCGTTCGCCCGATGCCTACGAACACGGCCGGGAGGAGTTCACGGCGCGGGTCCTCGAGGCCGTCGATTACGGAGCGACCGAGCTCTGCATCCAGTCCGGGATCCACCCGGACTGGGCTCTGGAGGACTACCTCGGCTGGCTCAGGCTCGCGAAGGAGACGGCGCCGCAGCTTCACCTCCACGCCTACAGCCCGATGGAGATCGCGCACATGTGCGACATCTCGGGTCTCGCGCCCGCGGACGTGTTCTCGGAACTCGCGCAGGCGGGACTGGGGTCGACGCCCGGGACCGCCGCGGAGGTCCTTCACGACGGCGTCCGTGAACGGATATCGCCGAACAAGCTGCCCGTGGCGCGCTGGGTGCAGATCATCGAGGCGTCCCACGCCGCGGGCCTGCGATCGACCGCGACGGTGATGTTCGGCCACATCGAGGAGCCGTGGGAGCTCGCCGAGCACATGCGGGTCATCCGGGAGCTGCAGGAACGCACCGGAGGCATCACCGAGTTCGTGCCGCTCTCGTTCATTCCCTTCCAGACCCTGCTGGGCCGCACGCACGGCGTGGAGGAGATCTCGCGCGAGGAGAACCTCAAGCACACCGCGGTGTTCCGCCTCGCGCTCGGCCGCACGGTCCGCAGCCTGCAGGCGAGCTGGGTCAAGATGGGCGTGGACGCCGCGACGGAGTCCCTTCGCTGGGGCGTCAACGATCTCGGCGGGACGCTGATGGAGGAGTCGATCAGCCGGCTCGCGGGCAGCTACCACGGCACGCGGCTCGACCCGCCGGAGCTGATCGCGGCCGCGCACCGTGCAGGGCGCCCCGCCGCCGAGCGCACAACGCTCTACGGGATCCGCAGCCGGTTCCCGCTGGGCGGGGATGCGCCCGATGCGCTGGCCGCCCGCGGCGCCGTCCTGGCCTGAGGGTCCGCGCCGAAGCAGATGGTTCGACTCGAACCATGCCGCTAGCCTCGGTGCCGTGGATGACACGCGCCTCACGGAGGCCTCATACATCGTCCTCGGTCTGCTCGAGCAGATCGGGCCCGCGACGCCATACGACCTGAAGCGGATCGCGACGCTGAGCACCCTGAACTTCTGGACCGTCCCGCACACGCAGATCTACACCGAGTGCGCCCGGCTCGCCGAGGCCGGGCTGCTCACCGAGGACCGCGAGCGCACGGGCCGGCGCCGGCGGGTCTACCGCCTCACAGACCGTGGGAGGGCCGCGCTGGGCGAGTGGCGGGACGATCCGACCGCGCGGGAGTACGAGTTCCGCGACGTGGCGACGCTGAAGATGTTCTTCGGCGCCGATCCCGAGGACCTGGCGGAGAACCAGGTCGAGATCCACTCCCGCCGCCTGGGCGAATACGAGGCGCTCGCCGCAGAGCTGTCAGACCGGCCGACCGGCTGGGCGCTCGCGCTCGAGCTGGGGATCGGGCACGAGCGGGAGTTCCTGCGCTTCTGGACGCGCTTCCTGGAGCCGGATGCGCCGAACCTCCTCAGCGGAACAGATCCTCGTCCAGAGGGCGCAGCAGTGCCGCAGCTCCGGGGCCGTCCTCGTCGGTGAGGTGCCGCTCGAGCCCGTGAACGATCACGACGGGCTCCCGCGAGTCCTTCGCGCGCGCGAGGTCGGCCGCGCCGGCCGCCGCGTCAGCGACCGCGAGCCACGTCGCCTGCAGCTCCATCCCCATCGAGTCCGAGCGCCCTCGCCAGTCATCCAGCGGGCCTAGGCCCGCGAGCCCGATCGCCACGTCGACCTGTCCGTGGCGCCAGGCCCGGCCGAAGCTGTCGCTGACCAGGACCGCGGGGCGAGAGCCGGTCAGCTCGCGCAGGCGCGCGCGCAGCGCGCGGGCGGACGCGTCGGGGTCGCGGGGGAGGAGGATCAGCTGATCGGCAGCCGCAGCGTTCGATGCGTCGACACCGGCGTTCGCGCACACGTACCCGTGCGCGGTGCGCGTGATCAGCACGCCGCGCGCCGAGCGCAGGATCTCCGCCGACTCATCGAGCACCACCTGGACGACCCGCGGGTCGCGATCCTGCTCACGCGCGATCTGCCTCGCGCGGTCGCTCGGCCGCACGTCGGCGAGCTCGACGACGGCGCCCTCGGCCTTGGAGATGACCTTGTGGGCGACGCAGAGGACCGCGCCGTCGAGCTCCACGGACTCCCCGGCCGCGGCGAGCACCGCCTCGGCCAGGTCCTCGCCCGGGCGGATCTCGGGCAGCCCCGCCAGCGCGTGTGCGCTGATCGCCGGCACCGGCCCTACCGCCCGCTCTCGCCGTCCATCCCCAGCACGGCGCGCGTCCGCGCCGCGCCGGCGCCGCGCGGGAGAGGCGCTCGCGCAGGACGGCCAGGTCGGCGCCCGTGTCGATGTCCAGGAGCAGCGAGGAGGGGCGTGCGATCACCCAGTCGGCTCCGGCGGCGGCGGCGAGCCCCCGGTGGCGCTCGCAGCTGCCCGGCCCGAAGCTCGGCTCGATCGCGTCCGCAGGATCGAGCAGCAGCCCGTTGGTGCCGGTCCCGTGGCGGTCGGGCACGATCACGACGCGTGAGGCCTGCGGCGCGTGTCCGAGGCCGTCGGCGAGCAGCACCGAGAGCTCGCGCGGGTCGAGCGCGGGGCAGTCCCCCGGGACGCACAGGACACGGGTCATGCCATCCGAGAGGGCCCTGGCGACACCGAGGGAGACCGCGGCCGACTGTCCCTGCTCAGCGGAGTCCCCGATCAGGATCGCCCCGTTCTCTCGCGCGTCGCGCTCGACGCACTCCTCGTTCGTCACGACGATCGTGCGCTGCACCCCGGGCGTCTCGGCGAGCGCGAGCAGCACGTCGCAGACCATCGCGCGGGCGAGCGCGAGCCTCAGCTCATCGTCGATGCTCTCGCCGAGGCGCTGCTTGGCCAGTGAGAAGCGCTTGACAGGCAGGACCGCTGCGGTGCTCACGCCCGGCCGCCAAGGCCGTCGGCGAACGCGAGTGTCTCGCGGGCCAGTCGCGCGCGCCCCGCGGCGCCGTCCATGTGCAGATCCGTGCGCAGGGTGGGCAGTCCGGGGACCGCTTCGTCGGCGACGATGCCGCTGAGCAGCTCGCCGTAGTAGTCCGCGATCCCACTCGCGGTGAGCGGCAGTCCCGCATACGCCATGAACGAGGCCGTGGGCCCCTTCAGGATCTCGCCTCCGACGATCGGGCTGACCGCGACCAGCGGCGCCGCGGCCTCGGCGAGCGCTCTCCGGAGCCCGGGAACCGCGAGTATCGGGGCGATCGATGCGAGCGGGTTGGACGGGCCGATCACGATCACGCGGGCCCCGGCGATCGCGCTGAGCACCGCCTCGCTCGGCCCGGCGCTGTCGATGCCCCTGAACTCCAGGCCCTCGATCACGCCGGCGGCGCGGTCCCGGATCATGAACTCCTGGAACGGGCGCCAGCGGCCCTCGACCCTGACCCATGTGCGCACCGCGTCATCGCTCATCGGGAGCACCGCGGAGCGCACGCCGATCCGCTGGTTCAGCTCCGCCAGCGCCTCGGTCGCCGACGATCCGGTCGCGCGCCTGCGCGAGCGCTCGACGCACCACGCGAGGTCGCGGTCTCCGAGGTTGAACCACACGTCCACGCCGAGCTCGCGCATCGCGGCCATCACCTGGAAGGTGTCACCCCGCAGGCCCCAGCCGCGGTCATCGATCGAGTCCGCGAGCCAGAACGACACGAGGTCCGGGTCCGGTGACACGTGGGCCCCGTAGATCTCGACATCGTCGCCGGTGTTGACGATCACAGCGAGACGGTCGGCACCCGCAACCTCCGCCATGCCCCGCGCGAGCTTCGCCCCGCCGGTCCCGCCCGACAGAAGAACGACCTCGGAGCCGCTCAATCCCACAGTTTCTCGGGCAGGCTCGAGAGCCTGATCGCCCGCGTGGATCTTGTAGCGCGAGTTCACGGCGATCAGGAGCGCCGTCAGCGACTCCGTGGTCCGTGACATCTCGAGCTTGCCGCAGTCGACGCAGCGCAGGCCCTCCACGCTCTCGATCACCGCCGCGGCCTCGCGCTTGTCGTCGCGGGCGTCGCCGCACAGGAGCACGTCCTGCTCCAGCGGGTGCTCGAGGTTGGCCAGGGACGCCGCGCTGACCGTGTGGAGCGCGGAGACGACGCGCACGCCATCGGGGACCATCTCGGCGGCCTGCTGGGCGGCCGACCCCTGCCACACTCCGACCATGCGGGTGGCCTTGCCTCCCACCGCGGCTGCGAGCGGCACCGTCGCGTCGACCAGCAGCTGGCCGGGCGTGAGCGCGTCCTTGAGCTCGGCGAGCGTCTCGGCCTGGTTGCGGAACGGGACGCTCAGAAAGACCGTCCTGGCAGCAGCGGCGGCGGCGGCGTTCGCGTGTGCCGAGAACTCGCCGTCCGGCACGAGCGCAGCGGGCTCGCTCGGCCGTCTCCTGGGCTCGCGAAATCTCACGCGAGCCGATCGCGATCGGCACCCCGGCGCGTGCGAGGCGAACGGCCAAGCCGAAGCCGAGCGCGCCTGATGCGCCAATGACTGCGACGGGCTCTGCGGTCGACGGTGACAAGGCGCCCGAGTATAGGCTGCAATGCATGAGGCTTGAGGGCAAGACAGCGCTGATCACCGGCGGTGCGTCCGGAATCGGAGCGGCCACGGCACGGCGCTTCGCGGCCGAGGGAGCTCGCGTCGCGATCGGCGACGTCAACCTCGACGGAGCCAGCGAGGTCGCCGGCGAGCTGGACGGCATGGCCTGCTCGCTTGACGTCACCGACACCGCCTCGGTCCGCGCCGCGGTCGCGAGCATCACCGCCGAGCTGGGTGACATCGACGTGCTCGTCAACAACGCCGGGACCGACCGGTTCTCGTTCTTCGTCAACACCGACGAGGAGCTGTGGGACTTCCTGATGCGCGTGAACCTCCGGGGCGTGCTCGCGGTCACGCACGCCGTGCTCGGATCGATGCAGGACCGGCGCACCGGCTCGATCGTGAACGTGGCCAGCGAGGCCGGCAGAGTCGGCTCACCCGGCTCCGCTGCGTACTCGGCGTCAAAGGCGGGCGTGATCGGCTTCACGAAGGCGATCGCGAGGGAGGCCGCTCGCTATCGAGTGCGCTGTAACGCCGTCGCCCCCGGGCCGATCGAGACGCCGCTGCTGAACGCCGCGCCCGTCGTGCTCGGCGAGATCGGGGAGCGGATGAAGCAGGCGATGGTCAACTCGACGCTGCTCGGCCGTGCCGGAGAGCCCGAGGAGGTCGCGGCCGCGATCGCGTTCCTCGCCAGCGAGGACGCCTCATATGTCACCGGCCAGACGCTGAATGTCAGCGGTGGCCTGTCGATGTGGTGAGCCCGCAGGACTCAGGCGCCGTGGAGCTCCTGCCGCGGGCCGTCAGGATCCGCGAGGTCGGGCCGCGCGACGGGTTCCAGAACGAGCCCGAGGTGATCCCCACCGACCGCAAGATCGAACTCATCGACGCGCTCGCCCGCACCGGGGTGCCGCGCCTGGAGATAACGAGCTTCGTGCGGGCCGACGTGATCCCGCAGCTCTCCGACGCCGCGCAGGTGCTGGCCGGCATCGACCTCCCGGCCGACGTCAGCGGGTCCGTGCTGCTGCCCAACGAGCGCGGCCTGGACGCGGCGCTCGCCGTGCTCGAGGGCACCTCGCCTCGCGGGTCCGGGCGCACGAGGGCCTTCGACGAGGTCAACGTGTTCCTGTCCGCCTCCGAGACCCACAACCGCAAGAACGTCAACCGCTCCATCGCCGAGTCGCTGAGTGGCATCGAGGTCGTGCTCGGGCGTGCGCGCGGCGCGGGCCTGCGCTGCGAGGGCGTGATCTCGACCTCCTTCGGCTGCCCCTATGAGGGACACGTGCCGCAGGAGCGGGTGCTCGACATAGCCTCCGCGCTCGTTGACGGGGGAGCGCAGGAGATCGGGTTCGGTGACACGACCGGCATGGCCAACCCGATCCAGGTGCGCGAGTTCTTCGCTGCCGCACGCGAGCGGCTCGGGGGCGCGGTGGAGCTGACCGCGCACTTCCACAACACCCGCGGGCAGGGCCTCGCCAACGCGCTCGCCGCGCTCGAGGCGGGCGTGGAGAGCTTCGAGTCGAGCTTCGGTGAGCTCGGCGGCTGCCCGGTGCCGGCGGGCGCGACCGGCAACATCGCCAGCGAGGACCTGGTCTCGATGCTTCACGAGATGGGCATCGAGACCGGGATCGACCTCGCCGCGCTGATCGCCTGCGCGCGGCGCGCCCAGCAGATACTCGGACGCCCCCTCGGCAGCCACACGCTGGTGGCCGGCGCCGTGGACTGGGCGCCGGGCACACAGGGCTGAACGGCGCTAACCCGCGACGGCCTCCTGCGGCTGCTGCGCCGCCTCGCGCGCGGCGGCGACGCAGAACTCCTGTACCGAGATCTCCATCTCGAGCGACTGCGCGATCGTCGGGCGCGCCGAGGCGTCGATCACGCGCTTGGCGCGGCCGACCGCGACGTGCGAGTTCGCCGTCAGCTCGTCGATCAGCGCCTGGGTCGCGTCCTCGAGCGCGTCCGGCGCCACGACGCGGTTCACCAGCCCGATCCGCTCGGCCTCGGTTGCGTCGATCATCCGGGCGGTCATGATCAGCTCCTTCGCGCGGCCGAGCCCCACCACCGCCGGCAGCCGGGTCGAGCCGCCGACATCAGGGATGATCCCGAACTTGACCTCGGGGAGGCCGAGCTGTGAGTCCGAGGAGGCGATCCGTATGTCGCAGCCGAGCGCGACCTCAAGCGCGCCGCCGACGCAGGTCCGGTGGATCTGGCAGACAACGGGCTTGGCCATCGATTCGCAGAGGTTCGCGCAGTCCAGGAACACGTTGCGGAACGGCCGCAGCAGACCGACGTGCCCAGCGGACTGCGCGAGCTCTCCGAGGTCGACGCCGGCGGAGAAGACGGGCCCTTCGCCGCGCAGCAGCACACAGTGGACGGAGGCGTCATCGGCCGCGTCCTGCAGCGCCGACCTGAGCGCGCGCAGCAGCTCCTGGTTCATCGCGTTTCGCTTCTCCGGACGGTTCAGGACGATGTGCCTGACGTTTTCGCGGTCCTCGGTGAGAACGATGCTCATCTGTGGGCTCCTGACGATCGTTGGCGGGCGCCCGGGCCGCCGGGCGCGCGTATGCGGCTGAGCCTACACGCGTGCACGCGCCGGGCGCACGCGCGGGTCGGGGCGCGGGGCGGCGAGCGAGTAATAGGCTCTCCCCAGCGAACCGGAGACCACTAGGGAGGGCGCATGGCGCAGCAGATCGAGAAGGTGGGAGTGCTCGGTGCAGGGCTGATGGGGCACGGCATCGCCCAGGTGGCCGCGCAGGCCGGCTACGAGGTCGTGCTGCGCGAGGTCGACGACGCGACGCTGGCGAAGGGCATCGGCAAGATCGAGAAGCAGCTCGCCCGCGCCGTCGAGAAGGAGAAGATGAGCCAGTCCGAGGCTGATGAGGTGCACGCGCGGATCACCGGCACCGTCCACTACCGCGATCTTGCGGACTGCGACATGGTCATCGAGGCGATCACCGAGGACCTGGCGATGAAGCTCGAGATGTGGCGCGAGGTCGACGAGGTCGTCAAGGAGGGCGCGATCTTCGCCACCAACACCTCATCGCTCGCGGTCATCGACCAGGCTGCCGTCACCTCCAGGCCGACCCAGTTCGTCGGCATGCACTACTTCAACCCGGCGCAGGTCATGAAGCTCGTCGAGGTCGTGCGCTGCGTGACCACCTCCGATGATGCCTTCGACGGCGCGCTCGAGTTCGTGCGCTCCCAGCACAAGCTGGCGATTCCGACCAAGGACAAAGCGGGCTTCATCGTCAACAGGCTGCTGATCCCGTACATGCTCGACGCGATGCGCGCATACGAAGAGCAGGTCGGGACCGTCGCGGAGATCGACGAGGCGATGAAGGCCGGGGCGGGGCACCCGATGGGGCCCCTCACGCTCGCCGACTTCGTCGGGCTCGACACGCTGGGATCGATCTGCGACGTTCTCTTCGAGGAGTTCCGCGAGCGGCGCTTCGCGCGCCCGCCCGTGCTTCGCAAGATCCTCAGCGCCGGCTGGTTCGGGCGCAAGTCCGGCATGGGCTTCTACGACTACTCGTCCAACCCGCCGTCCGAGAACCCGGGCATCTAGCCCGCACATGAGCGATCTCTCCTCAGCGGAGGCGCGGGCGCTGGCCGGCGGCCCGGAGCATCATCGCGCGAAGGCACTCGAGCAGGGCAAGGTGCCCGTGCGCGAGCGCGTGGCGCTGCTGCTCGACGAGGGCTCCTTCTCCGAGGAGGCGCTGCTGGCCAACTGGCACCAGGACGGGCTCGGCGCGGACGGCGTCGTGACCGGGGTGGGATGCATCGGCGGGCGCCCCGTCGCGCTGATGGCGAACGACCCGACGGTCAAGGCCGGCTCGTGGGGCCCGAAGACGGTCGAGAAGATCCTGCGCATCCAGGAGCGGGCGATGTCGCTGGCCATACCGATGATCTACCTCGTCGACTCCGCCGGGGCGAGGATCACCGAGCAGGTCCAGATGTTCCCCGGACGCCGCGGCGCCGGGCGCATCTTCCACAACCAGGTGAAGATGTCCGGGGTGCTGCCGCAGGTGTGCGTCCTGTTCGGCCCCAGCGCCGCCGGCGGCGCCTACATACCCGCGTTCTGCGACATCGTGATCATGCGCGAGGGCAACGCGTCGATGTACCTCGGCTCGCCCCGCATGGCCGAGATGGTGATCGGGGAGAAGGTGAGCCTCGAGGAGATGGGCGGGGCGAAGATGCACACCGGCGTCTCAGGGTGCGGGCACCAGCTCGTCAGGAGCGACGAGGAGGGCATCGAGGTTGCGCGCCGCTACCTCTCCTACCTTCCCGGGAGCTGGAACGCCGAGCCGCCGGCCGCGCCGGCGCAGCCGGCGGGCGCGGGAGGGGCGATAGCTGGACTGATCCCGCAGGACGAGAACAAGCCGTTCGACATGAAGGCCCTGATCGCCGGCGTCGTCGACGACGGCACGTTCATGGAGATCCACCCGCGCTGGGCGAAGGAGCTCGTCGTTGGGTTCGCGCGGCTCGACGGCCGCTCGGTCGGGATCGTCGCCAACCAGCCCAAGCACAAGGGCGGCGTCCTGTTCTCCGACTCCGCCGACAAGGCGGCCCGCTTCATATGGAACTGCAACGCGTTCAACGTGCCGCTGCTGTTCCTGGCCGACGTCCCGGGCTTCATGATCGGGACCCAGGTCGAGCGCCAGGGCATCATCAGGCACGGCGCGAAGATGATCAGCGCGGTCAGTGAGGCGACGGTGCCGAAGATCTCGGTCGTTGTGCGAAAGGCATACGGCGCCGGCCTCTACGCGATGGCGGGCCCGGCGTTCGAGCCGGACTGCTGCATCGCGCTGTCGACCGCCTCGATCGCGGTGATGGGGCCGCAGGCAGCGATCAACGCCGTCTTCTTCAACCAGCTGCAGGCAATCGACGACGACGAGGAGCGCGCGAGGCGCACGGAGGAGCTGCGGGCCGAGTATGCGCAGGACATCGACATCCTGCACCTCGCTTCGGAGATGGTCATCGACGCCGTGATCGAGCCCGACGAGCTGCGCGCCGAGCTGGTGCGGCGGTTCGCTCAGTCCGCGTCGAAGCAGCGGGCATGGCCCGCCAAGCACAACGCCGTCACACCCGTATAGCCGGCTGGCCTAGAGGGATTCGGTGCCCGCGGCGCGGGTCTGCTCGTCCTGGAAGGGCGGGTATGTCTCCGTCAGCAGGAAGATGTAGGCGTCGCTGCGCGCCATGTAAGAGTTCGCGAGCACCATCAGGTCGAACAGGCCGCGCGGCATCTTGCCCGTGAACAGGATCACGAACCACGCGCCGATCGCGCCGATCTCGAGCAGGATGTTCATCGCGTAGCGGACGATCAGGATCGGGATCGCCAGCAGGAAGCGGAAGAACGTCTTCAGGCGGCTGTACTCGTCGAGTGGCTGGAAGCCCATTCGCACCGGGTATGCCGGGTCGTCCGCGCCGCCGAAGGCCGGGTACGGGTCGTCCAGCAGCGCCGCGTACGCGGTGAACCGTGCGACGAACCTCGTGAAGCCCGCGATGAAGTTGTAGAGCGCCGGGGGGTAGCGGCCTGTGATCACGATCGTTATCCACGCGACGACGACGGCGATGGTCGCGCCGATCGCGTAGATGTAGAGCCAGATCGCGAGTGGGATCGCGAGGATCAGGCGGAAGAAGACGGTCAGGCGGTTGCGCTGCTGCACATAGTCGGCTTCAAAGCTGACCGGATAGCCCATCTTGCTCCCCCTTCGTCGTCATGGCCGGCGATCTTCAGATGATCCTATGCCTCTGAACGGCGGAGCGGCAAAGCATTCACTAGATTTCCAAGCTGATGGACGCCGTCGACATCGCATACGCGGGCATCGCCCGCCAGGCCGAGATGATCGCGGCCGGCGAGATGTCCTCGCGAGAGCTCGTCGAGATGTACCTGGACCGCATCTCGCGCCTGGATGGGCTTCTGAACGCGTTCCGGGTGGTGCTGGCCGAGCGCGCGCTGCTGGAAGCCGACCAGGCTGACGCACGCCGCGGCGCCGGCGCGGGAAGGCCGCTGCTCGGCGTCCCGATCGCGGTCAAGGACGACATCGACGTCGCCGGCGAGCTCACGACCTACGGGACCAACGCCCACGGCGGACCGGCGAGCGCCGACTCCGAGGTGGTTCGAAGGCTGCGCGAGGCAGGCGCGGTGATCATCGGTAAGACGAATGTCCCCGAGCTGACGCTGTGGCCGTTCACCGAGACCGCGACCTACGGCGCGACCCGGAACCCGTGGGATCTGCAGCGTGCTCCCGGCGGCTCAAGCGGCGGCAGCGCGTCCGCCGTCGCGGCGGGCATGATCGGCGCCGCGCTCGGCTCCGACGGAGCGGGCTCGATCAGGATCCCGGCCGCCTGGTGCGGGCTGTTCGGCCTGAAGCCCCAGCGCGGGCGCGTCTCGATGGCCCCCCAGCCGCGCGGCTGGCACGGCCTGTCTGTGAAAGGGCTGCTCTCGCGCCACGTCGCCGACACGGCCCTGTTCCACGACGTCGCGTCGGGAGCGATCGATGTCGACATCGACAGCGCGCCCCCACCGGACGAGCCTTTCGCGCTGGCGGCGTCCCGGCCGCCCGGCAAGCTGCGGATTGCCTACAGCACCCGCATCCCGGCCGGTGTCATATCGAGCCTCGGCGCCGACTCCGAGCGGGCGGTGTCCGAGACCGCCGAGCTGCTGCGCTCACTCGGCCACGAGGTCTCCGAGCGCGATCCCGACTATGGCGTCGACGCGATTCCTGCGGTGCTCGCCCGCTACCTGCGGGGCGCACACGACGACGCTGCAGCGCTCCCGCATCCGGAGCGGCTCGAAAGGCGCACGCGCGGCATGGCGCGGATGGGCTCGCTCGTGACGCCCGCGCTGCTCGAGCGCTCGATGGCCGGTGAGCGGGCCTTCGCGGAACGGATCGGGTCGGTGCTCGAGGACCATGACGTGCTGCTGATCCCGGCGACCGCGACCGGGCCCCCGCGGATCGGACAGCTCAATGGCCGCGGTGCGCTCTGGACGCTGAACGCGGTCGCGGGGATGGTGCCGTTCACCGGCGTGTGGAACGTCACCGGCCAGCCTGCCGCGTCGGTGCCCGCCGGGCTCGGCTCGGACGGGCTGCCGCGGGCGGTGCAGATCGTGGGCCGCGCCAACGACGAGGCGACGCTGCTCTCACTCGCGGCGCAGCTCGAGTCCGAGCGCCCCTGGGCGCAGGACCGCCCGCCGCAGTTCTCGTGACCGCGCAGGAGACGCTGCTCGAGGTGGCCGTCGAGGCCGCCACGATGGCCGGCGTGCTGCTGGCGCAGCGTGCCGAGGTCGGCGTCGAGCGCGAGGTGAGCAGCAAGAGCACCCCGACGGATCTGGTCAGCGAGGCAGACATGGCGTCCGAGCGGGCGATCCGCGAGCTGCTGAGCGTGCGCCGACCCGACGACGGCTTCCTTGGCGAGGAGGGTGGCAGCGAGCACGGCACGAGCGGACTCGAGTGGGTGGTCGATCCGCTGGACGGCACGGTGAACTTCCTGTTCGGCATCCCGCAGTGGTGCGTGAGCGTTGCCGTGCGGGACGAGAGCGGCACGCTCGCGGGCGCGGTGCTTGACCCAGCTCGCGGCGAGCTGTTCACGGCGACGAGGGACGGGCCCGCGCGAGTGCGGAGCTCCGCAGGAGAGCGAGAGCTGAGCTGTGAGCGGACGGCCGCGCCCGGCGCCGGCGCCGGCGGTGCTCTTGCGAGCGCGATGGTCGCGACCGGGCTCGCGTATGACAGCACTGTGCGCGAGGCCCAGGCCGCGGTGCTGGCGGGCCTGATCCCGCGCGTGCGCGACATCCGGCGATTCGGCAGCGCCGCACTCGACCTGTGCTGGACCGCCGCCGGCCGCTACGACGCCTACTTCGAGCGCGCCGTCAAGGCGTGGGACATCGCCGCCGGAGTACTCGTGTGCGAACGAGCAGGGCTCTCGGTGCTCGAGCTGGCGGGGCGCCCCGGGCTTCCGCGGGGGATCCTCGCCTGCCGCCCGGCCCTCGCGGACGAGCTGATCGCGCTCGTCGGCTGATCAGCCGGGCAGCCCGCGGCGCTGCGGGTGCACCGTCTCGCCGCGTGCCAGCATCGCGACGAAGCGCTCGATCGCCCTCGCCCGTGTGTCCGCCCGGCGGGTGGTCTGGACGCGGTAGAGGATCGCGTAGCGGTTCTGGCTCGTGAGGACCTCGAACATCGCCTGAGCCTTCGGATCGCGCGCGAGAGCGGCCGCCAGGTCGTCGGGCACCTGCGACTTCGCCGGCCCGTGGTAGGCGCGCTCCCATCTGCCGTCGGCCTTGGCGCCCTCGACTGCCTCCAGGCCCGCGGGCCGCATTCGGCCTTCGGCGAGCAGACGCTCGACTATCCCCACGTTGCGCGCGGACCATGTGCTGCGCGGACGCCTCGGCGTGAACCGCTGGCGATAGGTGATCTCGTCCCGCCTGCCCGCCTGGCCGTCGATCCAGCCATGACAGAGCGCCTCCTCCAGCGCCTGGTCGATAGGTGAGCGAGGTCGGCTCGAGCGTCCCCTTCTTGGCGAGCACGAGCCACACACCGGTGGGCTGCCGGTGATGTCTGGACGAGCCACGCCTTCCAGGCCCTCTGAGCGGGCAGGATCAGCTCAGGTAGCGTCTCGGCCATCGGCGCAGTGTAGGCGCCGCAAGGGGCGCGAGCGGGGCCCGGATCGCAGGCACTTTTCCGCATGGCGGCTGCGGCTTGTCCCGGACGCCGGGCCGCCCGCGCATCTCTAGCTTTGAGGAATGCTCTCCAAAACCTCTGCGCCGAACGCGCCAACGGTCAATCCCAATCCGCAGCCCTGGCGCTGGAATCATCCGCGCGTGCTGGTCGAGCACCCGACGAGCAGGCGGGTCTCGCGATCGCCTCCGGACTGCGCTTTGCCGGCTACGCCGTCGCGATCTGTCCCGGCCCCGCCGGTCACGGTAAGTGCCCGCTCACCGGCCCGGCCGGCTGCGCGCCGGCCCACGAAGCCGATCTGGTCGTGTGCTCGCTCGGATACGAGAACGAGCAGGCGCGTGAGATTCTGCGCGAACTGCGCGTGCGCTACCCGGGCACGCCGCTGCTCGTCGAGGCGCCCCCGGAGGCCGGACGAGGAGCTGAGCCGGCTGCTGGACGGCTGCCACGTGCTGCCGGTGCCGGCCACCCCGGAGCAGGTCGTCGCCGCCGTGCAAGGACGTTGCCGGCCTGCCTGCCGAAGCGAGCGCGGCCGGTGCGTAGCCCGTTCCACAGCGAGGCGGAGGCGTTCCGTTTTGTCCTGCTGCTGATCGTCGCGCTGGTGCCGATCGCGCTCGCCGCCGCGTTCGGTCCGACCTGGCTCGTCGTCGCCGTCGTCTTGGTCGTCGTCGGAGCCCTCGCGGTCCATCTCTCTCAGCTGCGCATGCGCAGGCTCCGCGGTGAGGAAATACCGGTGAAGATGGCCCCGCCGCACGTGGGCCCGGCGTCGGAGACGCCGCGTCCTCGTCGTAGCGAACGAAACGCTCACCGAGGAGTCGCTGCTGGGCGAGGTCGGCAGGCTCGCGTCCGTACCCGGCACGCGGGTGCTGCTGCTGGCGCCCGCGCTGATCAGCGCGTCAGCGCGACTGACAGGCGCGGTAGATGAGCCCCTGAACCAGGCCCGCGCCCGTCTCAGCGAGGCCCTCCAGCACATCGCGAATGAGCGCGTCGTCGGCGGCGAGGTCACCGACGCCGACCCGCTCGAGGCCGTCGAGGATGCATTCGCCACCTTCACTCCCGACGAGATCATCGTCGCGACGCGCTGGGAGCGCGGGCGCGGGCGGCCTCGAGCCGGAGCTCGCCGGACGCGTTCGTGAGCGCTTCGCGGTGCCCGTCCGGCATCTCGTGCTCGACCCCGGATCCACCGCCGAGGAGCCCGGCGCCGACACCGAGGCGAGATACCGCCGGGAATCCGGTAACGCCGCCGCCAACAAGTTCGGGCTGAAGGCACTCGCCGGAGCGGGGATCCTGGCTGCGGTGCTGATGTCGGCCGTCGCGGTGGTAAGGAGCAGCGAACGAACGGAAGCGCGCGTGGCATCCGCGGCCGCCGCGGAGCTCGTCGCGGGCCTGCCGCCGTCGCCCCGGCCGTCAACCTCGTCGGTATACGCCGAATACAAGAAGGGCCCGGAAGGCGAAAAGCACGACGCCTTCACCGTCACCGAATTTGCCGTCAGGGCTGGTCAGCCTCAGCAGCTCACGATCAACAACACCGACGACGTGCCCCACAGCATCACCTCGCCGGAAGCCGGCATCAACATCATCGTGATGCCCGGCACCCACACGTACAAGCTGCTCGTGAAGTCGCCCGGGAGATACCTCTGGTTCTGCACGTTCGTCTGCGACGAATGGGCGATGGAGCACCCGGGCTACATGAGCGGCTACATCAACGCCAGCTAGCGTCGCGGGGCATCGCCCGGGCGGTACGCCCGGCGCTCGAGCAGGGCCGCCTGGGAGTACAGTGCAGGCGATGAGCGCCGAGAAGCCGACCCTCTACGTTTGCCACGGCGATGAAGGCGGGCCCAAGATCCATCCCTGCCGCCGCGTCCAGGAAGCGCTCCACGCGGCGGGCATCGACTATGAGAAGGTGATCGCCGCCCACGGCAGCCCGATCCCGTTTCTGCGCAAAGGCTCGCGCGAGGAGCTTCGCGAGGCCACCGGGTCGACGCGGCTTCCTGCCCTGAAGCTCGCCGACGGCACGGTGATCACGCCGTCGAAGGCGATTCTCGCCTGGGTCGCAGCCCAGGCCTGAGACGGGGCTCAGCCCAGCGCGAGCAGCACGCCCTCGTGCTCGAGCAGCCAGCGCTTTCGCTCCAGGCCACCGCCGAACCCCGTCAGCGCGCCTGCGGACCCGATCACGCGGTGGCACGGAACGACGATGGCGACGGGGTTCGCGCCGTTCGCCAGCCCAACGGCGCGCGCGGCCCCCGGCTCACCGAGCTCGGCGGCGATGTCGCCGTAGGTCCGGGTGGTGCCGCTCGGGATCTCGCGCAGCGCCGCCCACACCCGCCGCTGGAAGTCCGTTCCGCCGGCCGCACCGGCAGCGAGGCGAGAGCGCATCGAGGTCGCCGTCGAAGTAGCGACTGCAGCGCCTCGACGGTGGCCGGTGGGGCCGGGCCCGGCCTCACCTCGGCCTCGTCGTAGCGCCTGCGCAGGAGCACGCCGCGGTGCGCGCCTCATCGTCCCCGAAGTCCAGCGCGTGCAGCGTCCCGTCCTCGATCGTGCGCAAGCAGCAGGTTGCCCACGGGAGAGGCGAATCGGTCAAGCCGCAATCTGCATCGCGCGCCTCTGTTCGCTGCGGGCCCGTCCCGGCTGCCGGCCTACACGCGCACCGGCGCCGACCACAGGTGCAGCGCGGCATAGGCGCGCCACGGGCGCCAGGCCTGCGCCCGCTCCTGAAGCTCACCGGGCGTCGGCCGGCCGCGTCCGAGGTCCAGCGCGCGCAACAGGCCGATGTCGCCCGCCGGGAACGCGTCGGGCTCGCGCATCGCACGCATCGCGATGTAGTTGGCGGTCCAGCGCCCGAGGCCTGGCAGCTCGCACAGCCGGTCGACCGACTCGCTCAATCGGCTCCGCGGTCGAACAGGCGCTCGTCGCCCGCAGCCGCGACGCGAGCGCGTTGATTGCGCGCGCCCGCGCGGACGGCATGCCCGCGATGCTCCGCCTCGGCGAGCTTCGCGGGCCCCGGGAACACCCGCCGCAGAGGTGCGCCGGCGTCGGCGACAGGGACCGGGTCCCCGTGCTCCTCGGCGATCCGGCCGATCAGCCGGGTGGCGGCGGTAACCGAGATCTGCTGCCCGGCGATCGCGCGGACGGCGAGCTCGAATGGGTCCCATGCGCCGGGCACGCGCAGTCCGGGACGCTCGGCTACGAGCGGCGCGAGCAGCGGGTCGCCAGACAGCGCCGAGCCGATCACCTGCACGTCGGCGTCGAGGTCGAACATGCGGCGCAGGCGCGCGATTATCAGCGGTATCGCGCCGATCGCGGGAAACGCGATCGTCGCCCGTCAGCCTGCTCCGCGCCCGCTCGTGCGCGACACGGACCTCGCCCGTCCGGCCGCCGAGCGCGATCGTCCGGGAGTAGGCGCCCGCGGACACCGACTCGACGCCGGGGATTGCGCGCGCGCCGAGGAACGCGAGCATCTCATCCCACGCGTAGGGCGGGCGGTAGGAGAGGCCGAGCGAGATCGAGGATGCTCCGCGCGCGCCGGAGGAGCCGCGCCGCAGGGTCGACGGCGGTCGGCCGAACAGACTCGCGAAGGTCTCATTGAAGCGGCGCACTGAGCCGAACCCGCTCGCGTGCGCGATCTCGCTCATCGGCATGTCGGTCTCGTGGATCAGCTGCTTGGCGACGTGGACGCGGCGCGTCTGGGCCACCGCGAGCGGCGATGCTCCGACGTGCTCCATGAACAGCCGGCGCAGATGGCGCCCGCCGACCCCGACCCGCCCGGCGAGCGACTCGACGTCGCCCTCATCGAGCGCGCCCATCTCGATCAGCGCCAGGGCCCTCGAGGTCGTGTTCGACGGTCCCGCGGAGCGCCGGGAGCCCGGGAGCCATCTCCGGCCGGCATCGCAGGCACGGCCTGAAGCCCGCATCCTGCGCGGCGGCAGCGGAGAGCATGAACACGCAGTTCTCGGCCTTCGGCGGCCTCGCCGGGCAGATCGGCCTGCAGTAGATGCCGGTCGAGATGACGGCGACGAAGAAGCGCCCGTCAAAGCGCGAGTCTCGTGCGAGCATCGCCTGCCGGCATACATGTGGGTCCAGGTCCATCTGCGCGGACCATGACACATCGACGGCCGCTTGTCTGGCGCTTTTTGGACGTCATAGACGTTCCCGGCGACTCCCTCGCGATGCGCTCGCGCGGTGATCCCCGTGTGTCCAGAATCACTCACACCAAATGAGCCTGTGGCGCTAGTCTTGTGGCTCCGGGCGGCGCATCACCACGTGCGCTGTCGTTCGGCGAGACACGTGAGGAGCCGGCCGTGCAAATCAACACAGGCGAGCGAAGGCTGGAGAGAAGTGGCCGCAGCATCCGATCGCGGATCATGCGGCATACCGCGTGGCTCTCAGTTGCGACGGTTCTCGGCGTCGGCGCCTCGCTGGCTGCGCCGGTCCCGCCCGCGCTGGCGCTCATCCTCAGCGTCGGCGAAGAAACCACGACCGCCGCGCCGGCTGCCGTGAGCACCTCGCCACCGGCGCTGTCCGGTACGCCCGCGCCCGGGCAGAGCCTCTCGTGCTCGCAGGGAGCGTGGTCGGGCAGCCCGAACTCCTTCTCATACAGCTGGCAGCGCGACGGCGTGACGATCGCCGGACAGAGCTCGAGCACCTACGCCGTGCAGAGCAGCGATCGTGGCCACTCCGTCTCCTGCAGGGTCACGGCCCGCAACGAAGGAGGCGAATACGCCATCACGCAGCTGCCGGCCGCCAGCTTCCAGGTCAGCTTCGAACCGGACACCACCAGCGACTACCTGGGGCAGGAGTACAAAGGAAAACCGATCAGCGAAACAGGCGACCCGGTTCCCGTGGCGCTCGGCGGCACGACCGCCGGCGTGAACGCCAACCTGCAGCGCGGCGGGCAGATCTCCGGCAAGGTCACCGCGGCAGCGACCGGGATCCCGCTCAAGGGCATCGACATCTGCGTGGCCGGCACCGTCCTGCACTTCAGGACCTGCACGCTGTCGGGATCCGGCGGCGAATACCTCGTGAGCGGCCTCCCCACCGACTCCTACCAGGTGGAATTCGAAAGCATCGAAGCGGGCGACAACTACGCGACCCAGTTCTACAGCGGCAAGACCAAATCCACCGAAGCGAATCCTGTGCAGGTCAACGCCGGAGCGACCACCGCGGGCGTGAACGTCGCGCTGACGTCCGGGGGCATCATCACCGGCACGGTCACGGGCGGGGAAGCACCGCTCGCAGGAGCGGAAGTATGCGCCGACGGTCACTGCGCGATCACCGACGGGCTCGGCAGATACACGATCAACAACCTCCCGAGCGGCAAATACAGCGTGAGCTTCGTCCCGGTCCCCGAAAGCTTCGGGCTGGGCGGGCTGTTCGACTCGGAATCCGGTGAACCCACGCCGCCGAGGCAGTCTCCGTACTCCCGAAGGACTGACAACGGCCGTCCTCGCGAAGCGGATGGCTCGCCTGCCACAGCCGTCGTGAAACTCGGAGACGGCAGCTACATCGCAGGCGAAGTCGTAGCCAAGGAAGGCGGCGCCGAGCTCCCGAAGGTCATCGTGTGCGCCGAAGAACAAGAACCGGGAACGCATTGCACGATCCCGACCTCCGCGGCAAATATGAGATCGAAGGACTTCCGGACGGGAGCTACGAGGTCGACTTCATCACCATCATCTCGTTCTCCCTCGGCACGTCGAACTACGCATCTCAGCCTGGCAAGACAAGGAACTCTCAGAAGAACCGGCTCTCGTTCTCGTCAGCAAACCTCGAGCAAGCCGGCGTCAACGCCGTCCTCGTGAACGGCGCCCAGATCACCGGCAAGGTGACGGCGGCTTCCTCGGGCGGTCGCCGCGGGCGCCGAGGTCTGTGCAGTGAACTCGGGCAGCGAAACCTTCCTGATCGGCGGTGGCCAGACCAACGCTCCGGCGAATACACGATCACGGGACTCCCGACGGCCTCCTACGACGTCTTCTTCCTCGCTCCTGAAGGCTCCCAATACCTCGCTCAGGTGTACAACGGCAAGCAGCCTCCAAAGCGGCTACGAAGGTCGAAGTCGTCACCGGCAACTCATATACCGGGATCAACGCCGCACTCCAGGTCGGCAGTCGCATCGCGGGGAGGGTCACGGCCGCCGACACGGGCGCCCCGATCGCCGGCGTCCGGGTTTGCGCGGAGGGCGCCTCGAAGGCGAAACCATCGTCGGTCACTGCGCTCGTACCGCGCTTGCCGGTCCCGCTGGGACAACGAGCAGCGCTGCGCTCCCCGTCCCCTCCGCGGGCTTCGCGCTCGCCAAGGGCGTGACGGTGAACGCCAAGACCGGAGCGATCACGTTCACGTTCGTTGCAACGGACCCCGGCACACTCGACTGGAACCTCGTGTTCAGCAACGCCGACGTCGGCTTCGCCGACTCGTTCCGGCCGCCGGCACTCGCAGAAGCGGCGAAGCGGACGAAGTGCAAAGCCGGATACGTCAGGCACAACGAAGGTGCGTGCACGCCACGGTGGCGTTCGCGAAGGGGAGTCGCTCGGTGCCCGCCGGCACCGTGAAGGTGGCCGTGCACCCCACGAGCAAGGCGCTGAAGGCGCTGCGCTCAGGGCACACCCTGCACATCAGCGGAGCGTTCCTCTACACACCCGCCGCCGGGCCGCGTGTCACGCGAAACACGTCGGTCGTCGTGCGCCTGCCGAAACGCCACCGCAAGCACTGACCTGACGGCGACCGGTCCCAACGAAGAAGAGGAGGGCGTGGTGCGGACGGAGGCGATGGATGAGGTCCTCGAGCGGGCTGTGGGCGGCACTCGGGGCGGCGCCCGGCATAGTCGCGATGGTCGGTGACCGTGACGGCGTGATCTACGAGGGCGTGGCCGGGTTGGGCGATGCCGACGGCGCTCGAGCCGGCAAGGCTGGACACCATGTTCGCGCTCATGTCGATGACGAAGGCGTTCACCAGCGTGGCGGCACTTCAGCTCGTCGAGCGTGGCGAGCTGGCGCTCGACCAGCCCGTCGCGGACGTGCTCCCTGCGTTCGACGAGCTGCAGGTGCTGGACGGTTTCGACGGCGATACGCCGCGCCTGCGCCAGCCCGCGAGCCGGGCGACCATCCGCAACCTGCTCACGCACACCTCGGGGGCCGGTTATCCGTTCATGAACGCGGACCTGCTGCGCTACCACGCCCTGACCGGGCTTCCGGACATCATGAGTGGCAGCCTGGAGATGCTGAAGGCCCCTCCCGTGCGGGACCCTGGCATGCATTGGGAATACGGGACGAGCACGGACTGGCTCGGCCAGGTCGTCGAGGCCGTCGCCGGCATGGACCTGGGAACATGCTGTCGCGAGCGGATCTTCGACCCCCTCGGCATGCGCGACGCGACGTTTGCTCCGAGCGAGGAGCAGGACGGGAGGATGATGGCGCTGCACTTCCGCCTCCCCGACGGCGGCCTGCTCCAGCAGACCTTGGAGCTACCCGAGCCCGAGTTCCACTCAGGCGGTGGCGGGGCCCGTGCGACGGCGCCCGACTACATGCGATTCATCCGGGCGCTGCTGAGAGGAGGGGGAGCTCGACGGCGAGCGCATCCTCGCGCCCGAGACGGTCGAGCTCATGTTCAGCGAACAGCTCAACGGCGCAGTGATGCCGGACGGGATGACGGCCGCGGTCCCGATGCTCTCCAACGACGTCCCGTCGATGCCCGTGCCGGAAGGCTGGGGCTGGGGCTCCGGCTCGCGCTGGAGGGCCTGCCCGCGATGCGCCCCGCGGGGACCGGCGACTGGGGTGGGCTCCTGAACTGTGCCTACTGGATAGACCGCTCGACCGGCGTGGCCGCTGTGATCATGACCCAGCTACTGCCGTTCTACGACGCGGCGATCGTCCAGACGTTCGAGGAGTTCGAGCTCGGCGTGTACGCGCAGATACGCGAGCGCCAGCCCGCCTGATCAGCCGTGAGGCTGCCGCCCGCAGTGGGGCGCGGTGGTGGACGTCGCCGGGCTGCGTGTTCCCCGGCTGCGATCACGCCGACGGCGAAGCGGCTGTGTCCGGAATGACGCGCGGAGGGCGCGGCACGAGGACGCCGGAACAGTTGGGGCACCGGTTCGCCGATCTCGCCGGCGCACGAATCGCAGAACGTGCACTCGTAGCTGCAGATCATGGCAGGACCGTCCATCGTCAGACTCCGGGAACAGCGCTCGCAGTGCGCCTTCATCTCAAGCATCGCGACATATCCCCGAGGAGCCTCATCGTGACGGCACACTAGCTGCAAACGACCTCGCTGACGCTGACCTCTATCCCACAGTTACGGCCGTCGACGGCCGGCGGGTGACGGATGCAACTACGGTGGCTCCATGGGCAGCCCACGAATGCCCGGTGGCCGATGCTCCCCGGACGCGAGAGCGCTGAAGGCAACTGACCGTCGCTTGGCGTGAGGCCATGAGCGACGATCTCGCGGGAGGCCGATGACTCCCGGCGACGCGCCGGGTGTCTCGGAGTGCATCGTGCGCTGCTATGGGGACGCGTGTCCGAAGCGCGTCATGTACCGACCGGAAGAGGTGGCGATGCTCGTTCGGTCGGGCGTCTACAACGGCGTGGTTGCCGTTTCCGGGGAGGAGGTCGTCGGACACATTGGGTTCACGTGGCCGACGAGCGCGTCGACGGTCGTCGAGGCCGGAACGACGGTCGTCGATCCCGGCTTTCGTGGCCAGGGCCTGATGGGCCGGCTCGGACTGGCGCTCGCCAAGGTGCTGGCGCAGGAGGGAGCCGTTGGTTTCATGCACTTCCCTACGACCGCGCATTCGCTGATGCAGCGCGCTTCGCTCAGCGCGGGCGGTCGTGAGACGGGGCTGATGCTGGCCTATCTACCTGCGGAGACCCGCGATAACGCAGTGGGCGCGGCGCGGGAGGGGCGCCTCGCGGTGACGGTCGCCTACCAGCCCGTGCTCGACGCTCCATCTCAGGACATCTACCTGCCCCGCCGCTACGACACTCTGATCCGGGGCTTCGCTGACGTCCTCGGAGTCAGCCGAAGCGCGGCTGGGCCGTTCCGGCCGCCGAGCGGCGAAAGCCAGCTCGCATCCGGCTTCGATGCTTCTCGCGGGCTCCTGCGAGTTTCGGTTGATCGCATCGGCGCGGACCTCGCGACGACGGTGGCCAGGGTCGTGGAGACCCGCGCCGCTGGTTTGGTTCATGTGGATCTCCCTATGGACGATCCTGCGATCGACCACGCGGTCGAGGAGCTCCGCCGCTTGTCCTTCGCGTTCGCAGCGTGGCTACCGGGTTGGGCCGCCCACGACGTTCTCCGGCTTCAACACGTGGCATCCCCCTCCGATGGCGAGCTATCGCCGAGCCTTTTCTCCAATGACGCCAGAGCGCTTCTGGTGGTCATTCGCACGGAGTTGCTCAGGCCGTAATGAGCGACATCCCGCCGCCGACCGCCGCAGGCGGCGCCTACAGTCATTTTGAAAGACCTTCTAAGACCTAGAGGCCGACTTCGGCCGGGACGTACGACGTTTCCGTTGAGCCGTTGCCGAGTTGGCCGTCGTAGTTGGTGCCCCAGCAGTCGACCTGGCCGGTAGCCAGCAGCGCGCACGCCTGGTCGCCGCCCGCGCTGACCGCCACGGCGTCGGTGATGTTCATCGTTTCCACGGGTGTGTATGCCCTTGCGTTCGAGCCGTTGCCGAGCTGCCCGGCTTCGCCGTCGCCCCAGCAGTCGACGTGGCCGGTGGACAGCAACGCGCACGTGAAGTCGCCGCCGGCGCTCACCGCCGCAGCGTCGGTGATCCCAGCGACTTCGACCGGCACGTCCGAGCCTTCCGAAGTGCCGTCGCCGAGCTGGCCGTAACCGTTCCTTCCCCAGCAATCGACGCGGCCGGTGGGCAACAGCACGCACGCGTGCGCGCCGCCGCTGCTGACCTGGGTTGCTTCCGTCACACCGGTCACTTCAACCGGCGCCGCACTGCATGCGATTTCGAGCAGTCCGCACCGTTCGGGGCCGGTCGTGGTTCCGTCACCGAGCTCACCGAACAGGTTCTCGCCCCAGCACTCGACGTGACCGGTCGGAAGCAGCGCGCACGCGCCGTCACCGCCGGCGCTCACTTGCGTGGGATCAGTGGCGCCAGCCACTTCCACGGGTTGGGTGCTGCACGCAAACGACCGGCATGTTTCCGGTCCGGTGGCGCTGCCGTCGCCGAGCCCGCCGAAAGCGTTAAGGCCCCAGCAGACGACGCGACCTGCGGACAGCCGCGCGCACGTGTTGTCGCCCCCCGCGGTCACGGACGAGGCGTCGGTGATGCCCGCCACTTCGACCGGTTCGGTGCTGCACGCCACCGGCGGTTCAGCGAAGGAACATTTGTCCGGGCCTGTGGTGCTGCCGTTGCCGAGCTGGCCGTAGGAGTTGCCGCCCCAACAGTCGACGTGTGCGGTTGAAAGCAGCACACAGACCTGTTCCCACCCGACCGATACCTGCGCGGCGTCGGTGATACCGATCGGTTCGACCGGCGTGTCGGAGTTGATCAGGGTGCCGTCCCCGAGCTGGCCGAGGTAGTTGCCGCCCCAGCACTTGAGCTTCCCGCCGGAAAGCAGCCCGCACGTCTGGCTGTGCTGGCCACCGGCGTCGACCGCAGTCGCGGGGGGCGGCGGGGGGCCTGGACTGACGGTGACGGTTGCTTTGGCCACGGCTTTGCTTTTGCCGGACCCGAATGCGGTCAGTTTGAGCGTGTAGATGCGGGCTTTCCGGCCGCTCGCCGCCGGATCCTGAGGCCGCGTTCTAAGCTCCCACCTGCGCAGGACACGGTGACCGGCAGTCCGGCCACTGGTTTGGTGGCGGGGGAGGACAGCGTGCATTTCGCGGCGCGCGAGACCGTGGCCGTCAGCACGGTGAACCCGGCGGAGCCGACGGTCGCCGGGGCCGCCTTGAAGTTAGAGATCACCGGTCCCGGGGTGGACGCGAGCGCCGTGCCGGTGCCCGCGAACAGGCATGCGGTGGCGCGAGCGCAGCACCGACGAGCCTCGTGACTGCAAGCTCGCTGCCGCGCGGCCGCCGCGGCAGTAGGCGCGTCGACGGACACATACCGCCAAAGCATAACCCCTTATGCGAGCTCCCCGATTCCGAGAGGCCGCGCCGAGTTCACGGCGCTTGGCGACGAGGTGACGGGGTGCGCGGGCCGAGGCGCGCGGGACCGGCGGACGCGCGCTTGCGCTGGTCGAGCGCTCGGAGCCCGCCGACCACGCCGCTCCCTCCTGCGTGCGAGCGTGAGAGGTGTCTCGCGTCAGGCGACCGCGTTTGGACGACCAGCGAGCGTCTCCTACGGAGCCGAGCGACCGGACATCAGAAGCATGCCGTTTTACAGCGGGAATCGTTGTCATAACGACAACGAATGCGGGCGAGAGGACTCGAACCTCCAAGGGCTTTCGCCCACCGGCTCCTAAGGCCGGCGTGTCTACCAATTCCACCACGCCCGCAGGCGCTGGAGAGCCTATCCCGCCACGGCCGCCGAGGCGCCCATGCGTGCACGGGGCCACCGTAGCTTGTATGGTCATCGCGACATGTCCACGGGGCACGCAACCGAGGAGCGGAGCGACGTGATCATCACGTATCCGCATCGCGAAGAACCGATCGTGCAGGCGACGCGCGCAGCCGTCGTGATCCTGCTGCTCGTGAGCGCGGCGCTGGTATTCATCGTCACGGTCGGCGGCTGGAACCAGCTCGAGGGCATGTACCCGGTGGACCTTGCATACGTGATCGTGTACCTGGTGCTCGCCTACTTCGCCCGGCGCTGGAACCGCGGCGTGCTGCCGGTCGGGGCCGCACTGGCCGTCCTGCTCGGCGTCTTTGCCCTCGTCGCCGCTCCCGGCTGGTTCACACGGGACGGCTTCGGCTATGAAGAATCGGGGCTCAACGCGAGTCTGCTCGGGATCCTGACCCTGATCATCGTCCCCTGCAGATCGCTCTCGTGGTGTTCGCGATGCGCGGGTTCAAACAGGGCTGGAACGTCGAGCGCGAGCGGCGTGAGCCGACCGCTCAGCCGGGCGGCTTCGCCGACGCGCCCGCGCACCCCGCCTGACCGTCCCGCTCCCCGGTTATCCTCGGCTTGCGTTGTCACACTGCGGCGGTGGCGGAACGGTAGACGCGGGGCCCTCAAAAGGCCCTGTCCGAGAGGGCGTGTGGGTTCGAGTCCCACCCGCCGCATCAACTGAAGCCGCCGGCCCTATCGGCCCGTGCGGGTGCATGACTGGCCTCGCGGGCGAACCGGCACCGGCCGGCCAGCGGTCCCAGACTGCTCATAGCGCCGCGACCGGTTAGGCCGCAGCGCTCAGCGACGGCCGGCGCGCATCCCAGGGCATCGCGCGCTCGAGCTGCGCAGCCAGCGAGATCAGCAGCGCCTCCTGCCACGGGCCGCCGACGAGCTGCACGCCAACGGGCAGGCCCGCGTCGGTCCAGTGCAGCGGGAGGCTCACGGCCGGCAGGCCCGTGACGTTCCCGAATGCTGTGAAGGCGACGCTCGCGACGACGTCGAGAACGGGCTGGTCGGGCGCAGCATGCTGCGCGGCGAGTATCGAGCCGGCGACGGGAGGAAGGATCGCCGAGGTTGGCGTGAGCAGCACGTCGAAGTCGCGTCCCCACCTGACGAGCTCGCGCCGGCTCAGCAGCTCGAGATTGCGCGCCGCGAGCGCGAACTCGTAGGCCGCGAGCTCACCGCTCGCCTTGCGCTGATGGGCGATATGAGGCTCCACCGCGGACCAGTCAACGCCGTCATAGTCAGCGAGACCCGCCTGGGTCAGAGCGATAAACGGCGGGATCATCTCCTCGGAGATCGTCGGCACCTCGACCTCCTGCACGGAGTGCCCAAGGCCCTCGAGTGCGGCGGCCGCCGCCCGTGCGCCTGCGGTGCACGCCTCGTCGGTCGGCATGCCAAGGGGAGCCTGCTGCCATCAGGCCGATCCGAAGCGCAGGCGGTGTGGCCGCGGTCTCCTGCGCGAACGGCCGTGCCGGAGCGGGGCGTTGTACCAGGCGAGTGGGTCCACGCCGGAGATCGCGTCGAGCACCGCCGCCGAGTCCGCGACGGTCCGGGTGACGACGCCCTCGACGACGGCTCCCGAGCCAGCTCTGCGCGAGGCGCGGCACGCGCCCGCGGCTTGGCTTCAGGCCGACCAGGCCGCAGTAGGAGGCCGGGTATGCGGATCGAGCCACCGCCGTCGTTGGCGTGCGCGATCGGGAACATGCCGCCGGCGACAGCCGCGGCGGCGCCGCCGCTGGACCCACCGGGCGAGCGGTTGGTGTCCCATGGGTTGCGCGTGATCCCATGACGGGTGTTCTCCGCCGCGGTGATCACCCCGAAGGCGGGAGTGTTGGTGCGCCCACAAAGCACGAACCCGGCGCGCGCGAGTGCGTCCACGACCAGCTCGCTCGTCTCGCTCGGTGCCTCCGGCGCTCCGTGCGAGCCGTATGTCACGGGCCAGCCCGCGACCGGCGTCAGGTCCTTGATCGGGATCGGCACGCCGAGAAACGGGGACTGCCCGCCGGCGGCGATAAGGCGGTCGGCCTCAACCGGCCGCAGCGCGTGCGCCGGCGTCATCGCGCCAGGTGACGGCGTTGAGCGTCGGATTCAGAGTGTCGACTGCCGCGAGGCACGCGTCGAGCAGCTCGACCGAGGAGAACCGGCGCTCGCGAAGGCCCGCCGCTAGCTCGAGCGCGCTGGCTGTTGGCGAGGGCTCGGGCACCGCGCGACCATATCACTGCTCGGCGCCCGCGAGCGCGGCGCTAGCCGGGGTTCGGAGCCGTCTCCCTGGTGACTTTCCAGCCGGCCTTCAGCGGCGCGAGGAAGTACGGCGGCTCGTCGGTCGCAAGGCGGCCATCGTATTTGTAGTCCTTCAGGTAGCCGGTGCCGCCCGTGGTACCGACGGCACCACGATAGTTCTGGGCGATCGCGCCGTACACGTTGAGTTTCCCGAGTTCCGAGCCGCAGCCCCAGTTGTCCACGATGAACGAGTGCTGGGTCGCGAGGATCGCCGGCGTAGATCCAGGGGTTCATCAGCTTCCCCACCCCGTCTTTGCCGCCCGAGCACGGGTGGTAGACCCGCACGAACTCGCTGGCGATGAGCCCCATCGTCGCGGTCCCTGTCGGTTCGCTTCCCAGTTTTCCTTCGACGCTGGTCGGGTAGAGGTTGCCGTTGACGATGACTTCGCTTTCGCCCGCGACCGTGAGCGATTTGCTGTACGTCCCGCTCACGTACACCGTGCCGCAGTTCTTCTCTTCGGTGGCCTCAGCGGGGGTGTCCGCGTTTTCCGTTTCGAAGTTGTAGGTGCAGGCGCCGTTCGACTGCACGTAGATGAGGCCGTTCGCGGGCCACGCGACCGTTTCTTTCGTTTCGACGCCTTCCTTGAAGTAGGTGGCGGCGATCGTGTTGGTCGTCCCGTTCAGCACGAGGTGGGTGACGCCCTTGAATTCCCCGCTCGGTTCGACGTAGGCCGACAAGGAGGTGTCGCCTTCCGGGGGGAGCAGGGTCTGCCCCTTCGTGTAGCAGCCGGTCGACGTGAAGTATTTTGCGCTGCCTCCGCACGCGGCGCTGGGGTACGTCGCCGCCGTTGATTTCCACCACGTCGGGCGGGTTGTGGCCTTCGCGCCCGAACGTCGCGGATCCTTCAACGTTTGCGGCGTCGTTGGTGTGCATCGGCCCGCTGACCGAGTCCCCGCTCGTGAACACGATGTTCTGGCATTTGAGGCCTTTTTTTGCTCCATTCGCTGTAGTACGCCCCTTCGCATCCCGCCGGCGCGTTGTAGATCGCGGGATCGAGCGTCTCGAAGTTCGTGAAGTAGATGAAGTTCAGGAAGCCCGACACCCCGAAGGTCGCGATGATCGAGCGCTGGGACGTTCCCCGCGAATCCCGTCGACTTGATCCGGAACGTGTTCGCGAGCGTGCCCTTCGACTCGATCATCGAGGCGAACGGCGATGCCGTGCTGCATTTCGTGCGCTCCTTCTGGAGCCGAGCTCGCCGGCAGCAGCGTGACTTCGTATTTCTCGCTGGCTTCTTCGATCACCGAGCTTTTCGGCGTTTCACACGTCTGCCAGTAGTTGGGGTTGGTCTGCAGCTGGAACTCGTACTGCTGGACGCCGGCGAGCGCGGCGTAGTACGCCTGCTTCTGGGTCGTATCGGTGTAGGAGAGGTGGATATCACCGTTCGCGGCGGTGAAGGCGGCCACGAGCAGGAGGCTGGTCACGAACATGACGCCGAGCGCGATCATCATCGTGAAGCCGTCCTCGGCCGCGAGGCGGGCGCGGGTGGATATCGAGATCAGGGTCATTCGCATGGCGCAGCTTCCACTGGTGTTTCGGCAGCCGGGGCGCTGAACGCGAGGGTCACCTGGCTGCTCATCTCGGCGCTGCGCGTGAGGACGTTGCTCGTCGGGGCCTCCTTGAAGTTGATCAGCACCGAAGCGGTCTGGAGCGCGTCTTTTTCCGCCAAGGGTTTCGCGGGGGTTGCGACGAACGGCGTCGAGTTGAGCGTGCTCGACGGAGCGGTCGGTGTCGTGCTCGATTTCGTCGTGTATCCGAAGTACTGGAAGATCGGGATCTTTTCGCCTTTTTCGTTCACGGACTGCGTGATGTGTTCGCCTATCAGCACCCCGGTCGCCGGCGTCGCCGTCGCGGGGAACGTGAATTTCGGCCAGCTGCCGCCGTTGCTGATGTATGTCTTGTCGATCATCGTCTTGGCCGTTTCGTCCCACGTGACTTCGTCCTTGTGCGCGGACGGCTATTTCGGCTTTTTCGCTGTAGGCGTTGATGAAGATCAGTTTCTGTTCGGTGCTGCCGGCCTGCACCGGCGTCACTTCGGCGGCGATGCACGTTGAGTGCAGCTCATCGACGATGTGGGTCATCGTCTGGCGCCCGAGCTGCGTCGCCTGAACGACATCGGTGACGCGGCTCGTCTGATGCATCGAGACTTCCAGGATCGCGAACAGCGCGCCGCTCACGACGATTCCGGTGACCAGGGCCACGAGCACCTCGACCAGCGTGAATCCGCTCTCGTCGGCCGCGCGGGCCTGCAGCGCGCGCCGGCTCAACATGACGCCTGCCCCGACGCGACGGTGACTTCTTTTTTGGAGAGTTCTACTTCTTCGACTTTGATGTGTTCGTTGCGCCAGTTTTCTTCTTCTTTTTCGAATTTGCTCCGAAGTTCGGCTTCTTTTGTTGCGCGTGAGGGGGAGAGTTTTTTGGATTTTTCTTCGGTTTTCCATTTTTCGCTGGCCGTTTTTTCTTCGGCTTTGTGTTCTGCTTTCGCGGCCGCTTCTTCTTCTTTGCGCTTCGCTTCTTTTTCGGCGACCGACTGTTCGCCGATGTAGACCTTGGCCGAGGAGCCCGCGACCGTGCTGTTTGTGTAGGTCACGCGGTAGCTGCGTTTGGCGGTTTTGTTGTAGACGCAGAGACCGGCCTTGCCGAACGGCTGGAAGGGGTTTTCGAGGTGGCCCGCGGCGGAGGTGGCCTGAGGTGCGAGGTGCTGACCGCGAGAGCGTTGTTGGGCAGCACCGGCGGTTCGCATTCGGGGTTGGTGATCTTGACCGGGTAGCTTGTCGATTCCAGGGCGCCGGGTGCGGCCTGCGTGCCGCTGTAGACGTTCAGGGCTACGTAGCTCATCGGGACCTTCACGACGGTCGTTTTCGAGGCTTCGACTTTCGCTTCGGCGACCGCTTCAGCGCCCGTCTTGTTCTTCGTGCAGTCCCCCGCGTAGACCGCCCAAGCTCCTGGGAACGGGAAGAGGTCGCCTGCGGGGTAGCGAACGCCCGCGGCCGTCGAGGCGGTGGCCCCGAATTTGCTCGTGAGCGCCGTGGAGCGTTCTTCGCCGCCGGCTTCGTATTCGAATGCGGTGCTGCCGACCTGGAACGAGGGCGCCTGCAGCGTGCTGTTGTATGCGACGAAGGTGTCCGACCGGACTTCCTGACCTTCCCAGACGGTCGCGCCTTTGTAGGCGAATTCCGCCGTGATCCGGCCGCCGGGGGCGTAGGTGACTGGGTCGTGAACGGTGATGTTCGGCGCGATGGTCCACTTCTTTGGCGGGGTACTTGAGCGCGCCCGACGTGGTCACGTAGCCGGGCTTTTCGGCGATTTCGACGATCGCGAGGGTCGTTGGGAGGGCGCTGAAGACAACGCATCCTTCGCTTCCGGTGGTGCCTTCCACCGTCGTCTGCCCGCCGCCTTCCGCCGGCACGTATTTCGCGTATGCGGTGATGCCGGAGACCGGTGTCGGCGGGCGCGGCGCCGTTGGTGATGTCGACCTCCAATGCCGAGCCGGTCGGCGGGGTGATGATGCTGCTCTGCTCGACGGCGGGGCGTTTGGAGGCTTTCAACGTGGGCCAGGTCACCGTCGAGGTGATGAGAATGTTGGTGCTGGTCTTGGATTTGGTTTCTGTCGCGTTGCAGCCCGTCGCCGTGCCGGTGGCGTTGACCGGCTGGGCCTGCTGCGTGATGGTGAAGACGGTTCCGCCGACCGTGCGCGTGTAGACGTGGGGCTCGGACTCGAGCGTGTCGAGCGTCGTCGCGGGGTTGCTGCGGAGTTGCTCCTGGGACTGCGCCGCCAGCAGCGCGGCCTCGTTGTGGCGCCGCTGTTCGGCCGTCACGCGGTTGACCACGTCAAACCCGGTGAACGTGGCGACCACGATCAGCCCGACGAGCAGGGCGCTGATCACCACCTCCATCAGCATGAACCCGTCCTCCGAGCGCGGGCCGCCGGATCCACGGCCGAGGTCCGCAAGATCGCCTCCGGACGGCGTCCGTCGGGGGGGACGACCGCTGCGGTCGTCGAGTTGCGTCCCAAAGAAAGTGTGCATTATCACAAGCAGGCCCCGTTCTAAGGTCCTTTCGGCACGCCCGTCGCCCGGCTTTAGCGCTGGCGCGGCCGCTAGGCGCCTGCGGAATCTGCGCCTGAGCCGCGGGAGCGCAGGGAAGAGCGCGGCGCAAGATGCGCGGCGCCTGCGACGGTGCAGCCGCTGAGCCGACCCGGTGACCCTCGGGCATGCGCGTCGCCGCGCTGGAACTCTCGGCCCGGCGAGCTGCCGGCGGAGCGGCACCCAACGCGAGAGCCTACAATTCGGCGTCCTCGGGGGACTGGTGTATCGGTAACACGGTGGTCTCCAAAACCGCAACGCCAGGTTCGATTCCTGGGTCCCCCGCTCCGCTCTACAGCCCCGAATCCCGCATCACAGAGCGAGATTCGGGGCTTAGTCGTCTCGGCGCGCTGCCGCTTGACGGGGGCTGGAAAACCGCTCTAGCCGGGTGCCGACTGACACCTGACTGACACCCGCGCGCGTGGCGGAAGCTGTCGCTAGGGACGCGAATGTCGCCCCCGCGCGGGCAGTTCAGACGCCATGACTGCGGTGCCGATAGAGAAGCTATGGCGTTGCGGCTACACGACCCGCTAAGCGCACAAGTACCGGGCGAACCAAGGCAACCCGGTGCGACGCGCACCTATGGCGGCTACATGCGTGCGATCGGGACTGGGCTGGGCATCTTCGCGCTCGTAGCGTTCCTGAAAGAGCTGCTGCGCCTCGTTACCGAGCCGCTCCCGCCCGATCATGGTCCGCTCGGACTGCTGGTCGCGGCGATGTTGCTCTTCGCGGCGCTCCCTACGGGCGTGCTCATCATGAGCCAGCGGCTCGGGATCCACGTCACCGACGACGGCGTCGAGAACGTCGCGGTGGACACAAAGAGCTTCACGCCCTGGGAGGACATCCGCGGTTTTGTGATCGCGCCCGCGTCGATTCCGGGGAACTTCGCGGTCAACATCGTTCATCAGGACGGACGCACGACCCCGCTCAGCAGACTCGGCGATTACCCATGGTTCAAGCGGCGAACACAGTCGTGCTGTGACGCGCTGAACCAAGAGCTTGCCTTCATGCGCGCTGGTCGCTAGCGGGCGCGGCGAGGAGGTACGTGTCCATGAGGGCCGCGGTCTCGTCCTCTGCGCCGAGGTCGGCGCTGGATGAAGTGCCTGGTGCGGGGTTGCGGTGAGGGCGCGCCCGGTAGGCTGCCGCGGCATGGACGCTCTCGTGCTGATAGGAGCGCCTGGGTCCGGGAAGTCCAGCGTGATGGGGGAGCTAACGACGCTCCTGGAAATCGGCGACGTCCCATACGGCGCGCTTGAGAGCGAGCAGTTTGCTTGGGGCTTTCCGCTCCTTCCGGCCCGCGACTGGACCGCCCAACTTGCGTCGGTGCTGGCGATCCAGCGCCGGGCCGGGAGGGACAGATTCCTGATCGCCGCAACAACCGAGAACGCGGATCAGCTGCGGGCCGTCGTGGATGCCACCCAGGCCGACCGCGTGCTCGTCGTCTGCCTCACCGCGTCGGAGGGGGCGGTTGCGGCACGACTCAACGACCGCGAGCCCGACTCGTGGCCTGACAAGCGACGACTGATCGCTCGCGGGCGTGAGCTCGCACGGTCAATCCCGAGCATCGATGGCATCGACCGAACCATCGATACGGAGGGGCGGCGGGCCGCGGACGTGGCTTCGGAGGTCCATGCCGCCATGCTCTCGCACGGCTTGCTCAGCCACCTGCGTGACTGACACCTAAGGGGGGACTGGCTTTGTGGTGCCGCCCTTCGCACCGATGGCGCGCTAACCAAGACCACAACGCGAGTGGCGACTTCCCGGCCCCAGGCTCCGCTCTACAGCCCCAAATCCGGCGCTGCAGAGCGAGATTCGGGGCGAATGGCGCAAGGACTGGGCCGTCGCGCTGAAGAGCTGGAACCAACAGCAGCCTGAGTCGCGCCGACGGCGGGCGTCCCGGCGCCACGCTGTATGCAGGCGCGCATGAGCGACAATGCCGCGATGGCGAGTGACGCCGACTCCTGGTGGCTCGACGAGAGCGCCCACGCCGGCCGCGAGCACTTCGACCACCGGCACGCCGCACGCTACGACGCGAAGATGGATGCCCAGGCGTCGGCAGAGGTCGACTTCCTCAGGCGTGCCGGCGTGCTTGACCGTCGTAGCTCAGTGATCGATCTCGGTGCGGGGACCGGCCAATTCGCGCTGGCAGCTGCTCAGGTATGCGAGAAGGTCACAGCGGTCGACGTCTCCCCGGTCATGCTCGCGCGGCTCATCGAGAAGCGCGACCTCGCGGGCGCGAGGAATCTGGAGGTCGCCCGCGCCGGCTTCTTGACCTATGAGCGTGGGGGCGATGAGGTTGACCTCGTCTACAGCCGGTTCGCGCTGCATCACCTCCCAGACTTCTGGAAGGCCATCGCCCTGCAGCGGATCGCAGACATGCTGAGGCCCGGCGGAGCGCTGCGTCTGCTGGACGTCGTCTACACCTTCGATCCCGCCGAAGCCCGTGGTCGCATCGAGGCCTGGATCGCGCAGTCGATGCGCGGCGACGTCGAGCAGGGATGGACGCGCGCCGAGCTTGCGGGCCACGTGCGCGATGAGCACTCGACGTTCTCATGGCTGCTTGAGCCGATGATCGAGCGCGCGGGGCTGACGTTGATCGACGCGAGCTACGACGCGTCCGGCATGTCCGCTGCCTACCTGTGCACGAAGGCATGACGTCCTCGCTGCCGGGCGCTCCGGCCGGTGGCTGCTGACGGCGCCGCGAGCCGGGTCCGTCACATCGGCGCGAGGCGCGGCCGCGGGCCCACGCTAGGGTGCCTTTGTGGCGCCCCTGTGCTCTCAGCCGCTTCCCCTTCTGGAGCGCTGGATCGACGCGGCCAGGGAGAGCGGTGTGTCTGAGCCGGGCGCGGTCGCCTTCGTGACGGTCGGCCAGGGCAGCCGGCCCACGGCCCGCACGGTGAAGCTCAAGCGCCTCGAAGGCGGCGCACTCATATTCACGTCCGCGCTGTGGACCCGGAAAGTCCGCGAGGTCACCGCAAACCCCCACGTCGCCCTGCTCTTCCACTGGCCCACGATCGGCCGGCAGGTTCATGTCACCGGTCGAGCCGAGCTCGCGGGGCGCGAGCTCTCCGAGGAGCTGTTCGCCGAGCGCGACCGCGCCAATCAGTTGCAGGCGCTGGTGTCGCGGCAAGGTGAGCCGCTCGAGAGCCTCGACGACCTGCGCGCACGACACGCTCACCTGATGCAGAGCACGACCACGGACCCTTCCTGCCCCGACGATTGGGGTGCGCTGCGGGTCGTTCCCGAAGCTGCCGAGTTCTGGCGGGAAGCACCCGACCGCATCCACGAGCGCCTGCTGTATGTGCGCGGCGACGGCCGCTGGACGATCACAAGGCTTGCGCCCTGAACGCGATGCGATGCCGGACGGCGGCCTGACGCCGCGCGAGCATTATCCTGGGCCGATGGCCGACGCGGGCATCTCGATCGCCGCGATCAACCGCGCCGGCGGCGAGCGCTTCCAGGCGCTCAGACGCGAGCTGGGCGTCAGCTCGTTCGGGATGAACGTGATCGTGCTCGAGCCGCGCCAGCGCGGGCGCATCCACGCGCACGAGCGGCAGGAGGAGGTCTACCTGGTGCTGGAGGGAGAGCTCACCCTGCTCGTGGACGGCGACCCGCGCACGCTCACGGTGGATCAGGCCGCGAGGGTCGCCCCGCATGTCCGCCGCCAGCTCGTGAACTCATCGGACGCCCGGCTCGTCCTGCTCGCGCTCGGAGGGTCCGGCGAGCACTCCGGGCGAGACGGCCGCGCCTGGGAGGCCTGGGATGAGACCGGCGAGGGCCGTGCGCCGCAGGACGTGCCGCTGCCCGCGGACCTGCCCACGGGCTGAGGCGGATCTATCCGCGGACCAGGCGCCAGCGCCTGACCGCGACCACCGCGCCCAGATCGCCTCCACGACGCCGAACGGCCAGGTGCCGGCGAGGAAGCCGTAGACGCTCGACAGCAGGCATCCGGCCGCGAACGCGAGGATGTAGCCGCTGCCCCTCGGCTCCAACGCGTACATCAGGACCATGAACGTGACGGCGGCTGCGCCGAATGCGGTGAGCACCGGTCGCAGTCTGACGGCATCACAGGGCCGCGTGTTCGTCCGCCTGATCCTCGATTAGGGTGTCGACAGGGTCGCCCGGGGTTCCACTGGGCGAATCCGGTCAGCGACGCGAGAAGCGCCGGCAACCGTCTCAGGGTGGAGGAGGAGCGATGAAGGTGATAGGAGCGGGCATGCCGCGTACCGGCACGCTGACGCAGAAGATGGCGCTCGAGATGCTGGGGCTGGGTCCCTGCTACCACATGGTCAACGTGCTCGCCGACCTCGAGCAGGCGGCTCTCTGGGAGCGCGCCCTGGACGGTGAGCCCAAGTGGGAGGAGACGTTCAACGGCTTCCAGTCCACGGTCGACTGGCCCGGCGGCTACTTCTACCGCGAGCTCGCCGAGTTCTACCCCGATGCGAAGGTGCTGCTCAGCGTGCGTGACCCGCGGACGTGGGAGCAGAGCATGCGCCAAACGGTCTGGGCGGTGCGGCACGGCGAGTCCCTGATCCGGCTGCTCTCGAGTGCCCAGGCGCACGTGAACCCGGACTGGAATGCGTTCCTGCACATGATCGACGGTCTCCTGTGGCGCGACGCCGGGACGTTCGCCGGGTCCGCGGCCGAGACGGGTGAGCTGATCGAGGTGATGCTCAGGCACAACGAGGAGGTGCAGCGGGCGATCCCGCCAGATCGCCTGCTCGTGTGGGACGTCGCAGAGGGCTGGGAGCCGCTGTGCGAGTTCCTCGAGCTGCCGGTGCCCGACGTTCCGCTCCCGCACATCAACGACCGCACCGAGTTCCTGAACCGGATCGTCGACGGGTCGATGGAGGCGCTGCTCGCGTGGCGCTCGCAGCAGGCGACGATCGACCCGGCGTTCGCGCTGAAAGGCTGACCGCCCCGCGCCGGCGCGCTGCTTGCCCGGCGCTCAGGCGGTGAAGACGAGCTTCGTGTGAGGTTCGAGCAGGGCCTGCCCGGCCTGCTCGAACGGCACGACCCGGTCGGTCACAACGGAGGGATCGAAGCCACCGGCTCCGATCAGGCCGAGGACGGCGGGGATGTCCGCGCGCGCCATTGCGCGGCCGATGTGGAGGTTGATCCCGTTCACGTACATCTCGAACAGCGGGACAGGCGTCTCGGGCTCATAGATGATGCCGACGTGGGTGCAATGGCCGCCGGGCGCGGTGTACCGGCAGGCCTGCGCGAGCGACTCGCGGCTCCCGCCCGCGTCAAGGACGATCGGGTAGCGGCGCGGGGCCGGGCCGGTGGCAGCCGAGTCGACCGCCTCGGCGCCGAGGTCGGATGCGATCGCAAGCCGCGCGGGATCCGCGTCCCGGTAGGTGACCGACCGCGCGCCGAGGGCCAGTGCGAGGCCCGTGGCGTACAGGGCGATGGACCTGGCGCCGCCGCCGAGCGACGAGCACTTCGGCGCCGGGCATCTGCGCGAGATGCGGCGCGACGGTCCGCCACGCGTCGGGGATGTTGTCGCTCGCACTCGCAAGAGCAGACGGGTCGAGCCCGGCGGGGAGGGGCACCAGCATCGCGTCCGCGAACGGCACGCGCAGCATGTCGGAGAGCATGCCGCCCCATTCGCCGCCCGCGGCTCCGAAGCCATACATCGATGTGGTGGGCACGCTGGCGCAGTCTCCGGTCCTGCCGGCCAGGCAGCTGGCGCAGGTACCGCACGAGATCTGGAACGGGACGATCACCAGCTCGCCGCGGCGCACGGTGGACACGGCGGCACCGCACTCGAGCACCTCGGCGACGCACTCGTGGCCCAATGCGATCGGGCCGCGCATTGGGGTCTCACCGCGCACGATCGGGCCGTCCAGGTCACAGCTGGCGACGGCGATGGGGCGCACGAGGGCCTCAGCAGGCCCGCCCAGGTCGGGCTCCGCTGCGCGGATCCACTCGATACGGCCGGGCTCGATCAGCGTCAGCTGCCTCATATGGCGATCACCATACACTATGGCGAACGACATAGTGCGCTACCGTGCGCGAATGGCTGTGTCCTCCAGCAGGGAGCGCGCGATCGAGGCCGCGGCGATCCTGTTCCAGGAACAGGGCTACGCCGCGACCGGCGTCGCGGCAGTGATCGACGCGTCCGGAACGCCGAAGGGGTCCTTCTACTTCAACTTCCCAGGCGGCAAGGAGGAGCTCGGGGTCCTCGCGCTCGAGCTCGCGGGTGCACGGCTGACCGAAGGAATCGAGCTGCTCGGCCGGGCCGCTGGCTCCCCACGCGAGTTTGTCTCCTCGCTCGCGTCGGCGCTCGCACTGGGGCTCGAGACGTCGGACTTCACGCGCGGCTGCCCGATCGCGACGGTGGCGCTGGAGACAGCCGGCAGCTCCGATGTGCTCCGTGATGCGGCCGCCGGGCAGTTCCGCTCATGGCAGGAGGCGATCGCAGCCGGGATCGCGGGCGGCGAGAAGCCAAGCACCAGAGATCGCGGCCGCGCGCAGCGGATCCTGATGATGATTGAGGGCGCGCTGATCCTGTGCCGCGTCCAGCAGAGCGCCGAGCCGCTGCGCGAGCTCGATGAGACGCTCGCGCTCCTGCTCGCCAGCTGACAGGTTCCTCTGCTGCGGATGGGCGCCTACGTGATCGGGAGCGACGGCGTGCTCGCCCGGCATCCGATCACCTACGAGGACGAGCTGCGGGCCCCCGAGCCGCAGGAGCGAGCCGGCTAGGGCCCGCCCGGCGCGCGGCGCTCCACCTCGCCGCCGTCGGGCGATCAGGATCAGGCTGACGAGGTCCGGGGCGAACAGGCCATGGCCCACGACGCCGGGCGTCGAGCTCAGGTGCGCGGCCAGCACCGCCGGGTCGTCAAACGGTGCGAGGTAGTCTGCGATGAGACCCCCGTCGGGGCTGAGCGGCACGTCGCGCAGCCTAGCCGGGGACAGTGCCCGCAACGTGCTCTGCGCACCAAAGCTGAGCACCTCGATCGGGACCGGCGGGGCGAGCCTGTCGACGACCTTCTCCGACGAGGCGATCACCACGAAAGTCCGGGCGGCGGCGGCAACGATCTTCTCGCGGGTGTGCGCGGCTCCGCCGCCCTTGATCAGCCAGCCCGCAGGGTCGATCTGATCCGCACCATCGATCGCGATGTCGAGTTCCCCCACCTCATCGAGGGGCAGGACCTCGAGCCCGAGCGCACGCGCGGCAGCCTCGGTGGCCAGGGACGTGGCGACGCAGCGAAGGCCGGTGAGCCCGCGCGCGGCAATCGCGGGCAGCAGGTGCGCGGCGGTCGAGCCGGTGCCCAGGCCGACGCGCATCCCATCCTGCACGAGCGACACCGCCGCCTCGGCGGCCTGCGCCTTCTCGAGCTCGCTCACGGGTGGCGCCTCAGCGCCGGTGGTCGCTGCCGCGCAGCCTCACAAGTGGTCGCCACGGCGCGGACGTTAGCGTTCCGACGGTCTCCCTGAGTCGAAGCCTGTCCGGAGTGGCCGGGCCGTGCAGGAGGAAGCCCTGGCCGACCGAGCAGTCGAGCTCGCGCGCGAGGGCGAGCTGGCGCTTGGTTTCGATGCCCACCGCGATCGCGACGAGGCCGGCCTCTTTCGCGAGGGCGATGGTCGCCGCGAACATCGCACGGTGCTCCTTGTCGCGGTCGAACCCGCCGATCAGGACGCGGTCGAGCTTGACGGCGTCGAGCGGCATGTTGCTCGGGAGGCCGATCGAGTGCTGACCGGATCCGAAGCGGTCCAGCGCGACGGTCGACTCCCGAGGCGCTTGATGTCCCTTCATTGCCGCGCGGGCGCGGTCCGGGTCGCGCTTGACGGCCTCCTCGCTGACCTCGATGCAGAGCGCCCGCCCGGGGAGCCTGCAGTATGCGAGCTCCTCGCGCACCCGCTCGGCGAGGTCCAGCTCGGTCAGCTCGCGGGCGGAGACGTTGATCGAGATCGGTATCGAGATCCCGCTGCGCCTCCACGTCTCGGCCTGTGCGCACGCCGCGTGGAGCACCCACCTTCCGATCTGCACGATCAGCTCGCTGTCCTCGGCCGGCGGCAGGAACACCGACGGCAGCAGCTCTCCGCCGGTGGAGTCCGTCGCGCCTCCGGGGTTCCAGCGCACGAGCGCCTCCGCGCCCACCGCATGCCCGCCCGCAAGCGGGACGATCGGCTGGTAGGCGAGCAGCAGCTCGCGCCTGGGTAGCGCGCTGCGCAGGCGGTCTTCGATCTCTACCTGGCTGCTGAGTTCCTGGCGCAGGCCCTCGTCGAACAGGGCCAGGCGTCGGCCGCCGCCGTTCTTGGCCCTGTACATCGCGAGGTCTGCCTCGCGCAGCATCGCCTCGGGATCTGCGTCGGGGCTGTGGGACACGGACACGCCGGCGCTCGCGAGCATCGCCACTTCGGCCTTGCCGAGCGGGAACGGGCGCTCGAGCGAGTCGAGCACGCGCTCGGCGAGGGCGAGTGCCTCGCCCTCGCTCTCGAGGTCCTCGGCCAGGATCACGAACTCGTCGCCGCCGAGGCGCGCGACGGTATCGCTGTCCCGCATCAGCTCGGCGAGGCGTCCCGCGACCGCGACCAGCAGGCGGTCGCCAACGTCGTGACCGAGGTTGTCGTTGACCGCCTTGAACTTGTCGAGGTCGATGAACATCATCGCGACGACGCCGTGGCTGCGGTGCAGTCGCGCGAGCCCCTGGCGTGCGCGATCCATCAGAAGCACGCGGTTGGGGAGGTGCGTGAGGGGATCGTGCAGAGCCTGGCGCTCAAGCCAGCGACGGTCCGTCACGTCCTTCGCTGCCGCGTACCAGGTGTCGCCGTCGCGGCGTGCGCTCCACAGCAGCCAGCGCCACGAGCCGTCTCGGTGGCGGTAGCGGTTCGTGAACGTCTGCGCAGCTCCCTCGGGCACACCGGAGCGCATCAGGGCCAGTGTCTGCTCGACGTCGTCGGGGTGCATGAAGTGCTGGATCGGCGACGCGAGCAGCTCCTGTCGGGTCCACCCGAGCAGTTGCTCCCACGCAGGGTTCAGCAGCGTGAAGCGCCCGTCGAGCGAGACCGTCGCGAGCAGCTCGCTGGTGAGCTCGAACAGCCGCTCGATACCGGGCTGGCCGTCGAGGCCGCCTGCAATCCCTGCAATCTCGGGTGTGCTCGTCGTCGGGGGCCCCATCCTGTCCTATCCGTCGGCCCGCGACCGCTCGTTCGGGGCAACTGCGCCGGTCAATGGACGGATTGACGAGTGGGGCGGGCGCCCGGGCGTGCCCGGCAGATCAGGCGATGCCCGCGGGTGCGCCCTGGTCCAGGGCGGCGTTGGTCGCCCCGGGCGACGGTGTGTCGCCGACCAGGAAACGCCAAACCGACAGGCACATGATGATCGTGATGATCACCGCGCTGCCGACGCACCACTCGCAGATTTTGTGGAGCGTGAAGATCTCGCGGTAGGTCAGGTACATGCTGAAACCGAACCCGCCGAGCGCGAAGGCCATCGTCGCGAAGCGCGTCCGCTCGCTGTCCGGCGCCAGCAGCGACGCGAGGATCGCGATGTAACCGATCAGGCCCATCAGTGCCACGGGTACGCCCGCGAGCTCCGAGTACTTGGATTTCTGGACCTGGCTGCACGGGTTGCCCTTGATCGAGCACGGAGGAGTGACGCCGGAGTAGTGCACGTACGTGAGGTATGAGGCGAGGAGGACACCGATCGCGGTCAACACGATCAGCGTCTTGCGAAGGGCCTGCGCGCTCATGTGGCGCTAGCCTTCTTTGAGGAGCTTTTCGATCGCTTCGTTGAAGGGCGTGGGGTCGCTCAGCGAATAGTGTTCGAGCTTCTGCGCCGCGCCCCCCGTCTTGCCGATCAAGAATGAGGGAGTGCCGTTGAATCCGGCGCTCGCAGCGGCATTGCCCTCGGCTTCGACCTGGCTGCTCGAGGGCCGCCTCGTTGCGGGCGCTCATCCATTTGGCCTGGTTCAGCGCGGGGATCTGCTTCGGCGAGGCCCTGCAGGAAGGCCTCGGTCGACGTATCCGCTTCCCTCTTCTCCCTGCTGGTGGTAGAAGAGCTCGACGTAGTTCCACATCAGGTTCTGCTTGCCGGCCGCGAGCGCGGCGACCTGCTGAAGCTTGAAGACTTCGGGTTCGCGAGTGGCTGTCTCCAGCGACTTGTATTCGATCTTGACCTTGCCGGTCTTGACCCACTGCTGCATGATCGTCGGCAGCGCGCCGAGCGTGAATTCCCGGCAGACCGGGCACTGGAGGTCGCCGAAGTACTGGATCGTCACGGGGGCGTTCGGGTTTCCGATCGTGTTCCCGCTCTGAGGGATCCCGCCGATAGTCGAGTTGACCTGCGAGACGGCTTCTTCGGATGACTTGCCCGTCGTCGTCGGCGTGCTTCTTCCCGCCGCCCGTGGCGATCAGGATCACGACGATCGCCACGATGACGACTGCCGCGACGATCCCGAGCTGACCGAGACGGCGTTTGCGCGCCGCGGACGCGACCTCGGCCTCCTCGATCGCTTTCCGCTGTGCGCGCGCCTGCTCGCGACGCTCCTTGCGGGTCAGGTCCTCCTGGTCCTCTTCGACGGGGCTCATATCCGGAACTTTTACAGCTTTCGTCTCAACGGTGCCTAAGTACCGCTCCGCAGCGCACGATGGGCCCCGGTCCTGGGCGCGATCGGTCCCTGCCGCATGCGACGATGACTGCGTCGGCGTGGCGCCGGATAAGGGTCGATCTCGCTCCGGAGCCAACTCGCCCCCGTAGCTCAGCTGGATAGAGCATCGGACTTCTAATCCGAATGTCGCTGGTTCGAATCCAGCCGGGGGCATCACAGAAATAGCCTGGTCATCGGCAGCATGAGCGCAGGCGCCTGCTTCGCGGCGGTTGGTGGCGCGTGAGGTTCGCGTTGCTGCAGGCCGCACATCGGCAGGGGTGGCGTGCAGGGGTTGCTCTCTGAGCGACTCGCGCTGCACAATGATCGATGCTCACCGCTCGTCGGGCGCCGGTAGCAGTTGAGAAAGTCGCGGCGCCTCGGATCTCGTCGCCCAACGAAAGGAACCTGCCATGAAACGCCTCCGTGTGCAGCTCACTTACGCCAACGTCATCTCGACCCTGGCGCTGTTCCTCGCTGTTGCCGGCGGCGGTGCCTTCGCGGCGTCCACCGTCGGCTCGTCGGCGCCGGCAACGCTGAGGCTCTGCGCCGCCAAGAAGAGCGGCAACCTGCGGTTGCCCTCCGGCGGCGGCTCGTGCAAGGCGGGCGAGCGGGCGCTGACGGTTGACGGCCGGGGGACAACCGGCATTGCAGGGCCCGTGGGGCCCGCGGGTGTGCAGGGGGAACGCGGCCCCGCAGGGCCCACCACCGCAAGCCTGGCCAGCCCCGACGGCCGCTACACGGTAGCTGCCAGCGACACGGGGATCATCCTCAGCGGCCCGGGTGGGTCGGTCACCCTCGACGGCAGGAAGATCTCCTCCGACGGCGACCTGGAGATCAACGTCGCACAGAAGCTCTCGCTCACAAACGGCACAGCGCTCGAAATCACCTCAGGGTCGACGGCCTCTCTCACGACCGGGGCGAACTTCACGCAGACGGTGGGCGGATCCTACGAGCAGTCCGTCGGCGCCGGGTACAGCCAGTCCGTCGGCGGCGGCTACGAACAGACCGTCGCGGAAGGGTACAGCCAGACCATCGGCGGCGGGGATGAACAGTCGGTGGGCGGGGCCTTCAAACAGCTGGTCGACGGGACCTACGCCGCGGAGAGTTTTGGCACGGCGCTGCTGGACGGTTCGACCGTTGACCTCGGTGGTGGTTCGTCGTGCCCGGCGGCCGCGCGCGTCGGCAGCGAACTCGACGGGTTCGGGCGGGTCGCTGCCAAAGGCAGCTCTGCGAAGGTCTTCGTGTGCTGACCGCGGACCCGCAGTAGGCCCAACATCACCGACCGTGCGGCGGTGGCGACTGTCAACGCGACGCCCACTCCTTCTTTGGGGAGCGCCGCGAGCAGCTACCAAAGGTGGACCTTGAGCCGGCAATGAGAGCCGTGGGCGCGTGAGCGTTCCGCCGCCAGGGGCGCTCACTTCGATGCCGGGGTCTCTGGTTCGGATCCACGGGGCCCCATCGGACAGAGCACGCCTTCGGCGCTCAAACATCTGTCCAGGGTTGGGGGCACCGGTAAGCGCTCGTGGTAAGGGTTCCGACGCGGGGCCATGGAGTCTGCCCTGCCTCAAAACGGTCATTCAGCGCCCGCCGGCCAAGCGGAACCGTTTCACGTGCACCGCGGCGGGGCCGGAGATGCTCCCAGGCCACACCGGCGCAGGACCGACGGCCAGCCGCTGTCCGAGCAGCCGCGGCCGATCGGCGAGACGCTGCTGGCCGCGGGCCTGATCGATCGGGAGACGCTCGCCTGGGCGCTCGCGCGGCAGGCCGAGACCGGCGAGCGGATCGGCCAGGTCCTGCTCGCCGCCGGGCGTGTGCACCGCCTGGATCTGCAGCGCGCCCTCGGCGAGCAGTGGAGGCTCCCGTTCGTGGACCTTCTCAACACTGCTGTTGACGAGTCCCTGGTGCGTGAACACGATCCCGAGCTGCTGCTCGCGGAGGGCTGGGTGCCCGTGAGCCGGGAAGGAAACCGCACGATCGTGGCAACGTGCGAGCCACCCACGCGCGAGCTCCGCGAGAGGGTGTGCGATCGCCTTGGGCGCGGCTCCAAAATCAACCTGCGCACGACGACGCCGATCGACATCGAGCGCACCATCGTCCTGTGCTTCCGCGAGCACATCGTGCGCCGCTCGACGGGTGAACTGCTCGCGCGGCGTCCGGATCTGTCCGCCGCCGGTGGGTGGTCGCCCGGCCAGAAGCGCACCGTTCTCGCCGTCGGCGCCGTGACTCTCGTCGGGCTCTTGCTTCAGTGGCAGCTCACGGTCGTCCTGTTCGTCATGGCGGCGAACGTGGCCTTCCTGGCGACGGTGACGTTCAAGCTCGTTGCGTGCCTGGTCGGCATGGGGTTCGGGGCGCGCGTGAGCGACACCTCCGCCGAGCGTGATGACCGGCAGCTACCTCGCTACACAGTGCTCGTACCCGTCTACCGCGAGGCGAACGTGATCGGCGAGCTGATGGCCAACCTCGGGGCGCTGGACTACCCGGCCGAGAAGCTCGAGGTGCTCGTGCTCCTGGAGTCCGACGATACCGAGACGATCGAGGCCGCAAGAGCATCACGGCCGCCGGCGACCGTGCGCCTGGTGATCGTTCCCGACGCGCAGCCGAAGACCAAGCCCAAGGCGTGCAACGTCGGCCTGTTCCTCGCCCGCGGCGACCTTCTCGTCATCTATGACGCGGAGGACCGACCAGATCCGCAGCAGCTGCGCAAGGCGGTCGCCGCGTTCGAGAAGGCCGGCGCGAAGACGATCTGCATGCAGGCGCGGCTGCGGTACTGGAACTACACCACCAACCTGCTGACCCGGATGTTCAGCCTCGAGTACGGATACTGGTTCGGCACGATGCTTCCGGGCCTCGACCGGATGGGCCTGCCGATCCCGCTCGGCGGCACCTCGAACCACTTTCGCGTGCCCGAGCTGCGTGCATTGATCGGATGGGATCCCCACAACGTCACCGAGGACGCGGACCTCGGGCTGCGTGCCGCCGTCGAGGGCTACCGGGTGGGCGTCATCGACTCCGACACCGAGGAGGAGGCCTGTGCCGAGCTCAGGCCCTGGACGCGGCAGCGCACGCGCTGGATCAAGGGCTACATGCAGACTGCGCTCGTGCATCTGCGCTCACCGCGTCGTCTCGTGCGTCAGGTTGGTGTCGTTGATGCCGTGGGATTCCTGCTGCTCATCGCTGGAACGCCCGTGACCTTCCTGCTCGCGCCGGTCATGTGGGCTGGGACGGCGGCGTGGTACGGCTTCGGCGAGCCCCAGCTCCCGATGCTCGACTCCGGTGTCTTCTGGACGATCGCCCTGGTCAACCTGATCGTCGGCAACGGCATCATGATCGCGCTCAACCTGACCGCTGCGATCCGGCTCCAGGGATGGCGCGCCGCACCGTTCGCGCTGCTGAACCCGCTCTACTGGTGCTTCATTCAGTCGCGGCGTGGCGTGCGCTTGTCCAGCTGATCCGCAACCCCTTCTACTGGCAGAAGACGCCGCGGACTCCGCCAGGCAGAACCCCGGCCGCCCACGGGGTCGACGGGCCTGCCGCAGCCGCCGAGGTCACCGGTTGAGGCCCGGCCTTGCTCGGCGGCACGAGCGCACGACCGGGGAGCGCGCCGCTGACATCGTGACGGAAGCGGGCTGCGCTTCGCGACCGCGCGTGCGTGCGGTGCCCTCAGCGGCGGCCGGCGGTAGCCGGTCGCTTCGCGCGCCGCCTCGGCGCCGGCGCGGGCACGAGCGCGAGCAGCTCGGCCATCGAGCGCTCGATCCCCGCCGTCAGGATGCCGATGTCGCTCGAGCTGTCGCAGTCGGCGGTGACGCCGAAATACAGCCACCCGTTGTAGGAGAAGATCGCGATCGAGACCCGCACCTGGCCGATCACCGGCACGAACGGGAAAGACGCGAGCAGCCGACGGCCGAGCGTGTGCAGGGCCTGCTGCGGTCCCGGGACGTTCGTGACGCCCGTCTGTACGCCGAGTGACGGGGAGCGTGCCGCGATGCGCGTGCCGAGCGCGAGCAGCATCGGCGGGGCGAACCCCGACATCGACGTCAGCACGTCGCCCGCGACGGCCTGCTTTGACTGCTTCAGGCCGTCCATCTGCCGGTGCAGCGCGTCGAGCCGGGCGGCGGGGTCCTCGACGCCTACGGGGAGCTCGGCGAACATCGCCGAGACCCTGTTGTTGTAGACACCACGCTCGCCGGGCCGGCGCACGGAGACCGGGACGAGCGCCCGGATCGTCCGATCCTCGACGCTCTCGCCGCGCGACTCGAGAAGGTCGCGCAGCCCGCCGCAGACCACCGTGAGCACGACGTCGTTGACCGTTCCGCCCAGGGCCGCCCTGACCGCGGCGACGTCGCGGAGCGGGATCTCGGCGCGGCTCCAGACTCGGTGCGGCCCAACGGGGCCGGTCAGCGAAGAGCTCCCGGTGGGTCGCATGACGCTCGCTGCGGAGGTGATGCGCGCCAATCAGCTCCGCTGCCTGCCCGAGCGTGGCGCGCGGCGCCCTGATCGCCGCTCGGATGCTGCGCAGCTGCTCCGCCGGGTCGAACGTCCTGTGCGTGAGCGTGCGGAGCGATGAGCTCGGCTCCGCTCGGCTCGGGAGCCGGGACCCAGCTGTCGTCGCTCGCCGCTGGCGCGCCTTCGTCGAACATGACCGACATGAGATCGGTCGCGGCGACGCCGTCGACCATGCAGTGGTGGACCTTCGACAGCAGCGCCCAGCGACCGCCGCTCAGGCCCTCGACCATCCAGATCTCCCACAGGGGCTTGTTGCGGTCGAGGTGCTGCGCGAACACGCGGGCCGCCATGCTCTGAATCTGCTCGTCGTCCCCGGGCGCGGGCAGGGCGATGTGGCGCAGGTGGTAGGACAGGCTGAAGTGGGGGTCGTCGACCCAGACGGGCCGACCCAGGCCGAGTGGCACGAAGCGCACCTTCTGGCGGTAGCGCGGGACCAGCGCGAGCTTGCCGGCGACCATCTCCTGCAAGACGCGCGAACTCCGGCGCGGGGCCCTCGAAGATGCTGAAGCCGCCGACGTGCATCGCGTTCATCGGGCCCTCGAGGTGAAGGAAGGACGCATCCATCGGGCTCATCCACTCCATCAGCTGTCCGCCCCCTCGAGGATCCCCGCGAGCACGCTGTAGACGCCGGGTGCACGGACATGCCCGCCGTGGCTCGACTCACCTCGACGTGCTCGGCGAACGGGTCGAGGCACGCCTCCCAGGAGACGATCGCGTCGCTGCGCGAGTAGACCGCGACGGCGCGCACACCGTCCGGCATCGGCGCGAACAGCTCCTCGCGGAAGGAGGCGCAGCACGCTCCGTCGCCGCAACGCGTCGAGAACACACCTGGGATGCCCATGTCCCCGAGCCGCGCGATCGACCGCACCGCGCCGAGCACCACGGGCGCGACGCTCAGCGGGCCGAGCACCGGGGAGCCCAGCATCACGACCGTGCTCACGAGGTCCGGGTTGCGGACGGCAACCACGCGCGCGAGCTCGCCGCCGCGGCTCTGGCCGACGAGCACCACGCGGCCACCCGCGCGCGCGGCGAGCGTCCGGAGCCGCGATTCGACGCCCTGCGAGCGTGCGCTCCGCGCAGCCGGCGTTGAGCACGATCCCCGAGCTCGACGTCCGCGATCCGCGCCTGCGCAGCCAGTGCGCGAGGACCCGCAGCGAGCTGTCGCCCGCCATGAACCCCGGGATCAGCAGCACCGGGCGGTGAGGAGGTCGGGCGTGCGGGCCGATGGAAGTCGGGGTGCATCAGGAGCCGCGCGAGCTCCAACCCGTAGCGCAGCTCGCCTCGAAGTGGGGCGCGGGGGGCTTCGCCCGGTGCGAGCGCAGGCGAGGACATCCGCCGAGCGTACCCGCTCGCCGAGGCTCGGTGGACGATTTTCTCGATCGCCCGGACGGTCTCTGCTTACCGGCGCTCCGGAACGGGCGCGTCGAGAGGTACCGGCGGAGCTGGCCCGCGGGCGTCTCATGCGCCGGTTGGCCCCGCGACGGGCCGATCGATCAGGCGCCCGCTGCCGCCGGCTGCCCCGCGGCCCGTGTGGCGCGGAGGCGGCGCCGAGATGCCGGCGAAGGAAATGCAGCTGGTCGGCGATCGCGTGCTCGAACGGCGCTCCGACGTAGATGTCGAAGTGGCCGATCGGGTAGGTCCTCACCTCCGCGCGGCCGGTCGCGCGCCAGGCGGCATCCTGCGCCGCCTTGACGGGCGCGACCGAGTCGCGGTCGGCGATCTGGATCAGGATCGGGCAAGGTAGGCGGTCGGCCTGCAGCCCCGGCCGGTATGTGCCGGCGGTCAGCACGATGCGCGCGGCCACCTCGTTGCGCCAGGTCGGCCCGGCGACCGCCCGCATGCCGGGCATGGCGTCCTCGGTTGTCATGAAGCCGATCGTCCCGGGCGCCCCCACCGCGGGGGCGGTCACGGGCGGGCCGCCGCGCGCGGTCGAGATGAGGTCTCGCACGCCGAGGGCGGTGAGGCGCGCGAGCGCGGCCGGCCCAGACCTGCGCGCCGCGTTGAGCATCGTGGGCACGCCGTCCATCGCCGGCACCTGGGAGATGACCGCCGCGACACGGCCGTCGGCGACCGCGACAGGCACGACGTGCCCGCCGGCGTAGGAGGAGCCCCACACGACGATCCGGTCGGGGTCGACGCCGCCGAGCGCCCGCGCGAAGGCGATCGCTGCGGCGTAGTCCTCGAGCTGTCGCCGCACCGACAGCAGCTGCCTGGGCTCGCCGTCGCTCGCGCCGAAATGCCGGTAGTCGAACAGGACCGCGTCGATGCCCGGCCTCGGCGAAACGCTCGGCGAACGGCATCAGCCCGGAGTCGACCGTACCGCCGAAGCCGTGAGCCATCACAACGCACGGCCGCCGGCCGTCCTCGCCGGCGAAAGCATCGCCCTGGCCCTGCAGGTGCACGCCGACGCACCGAACGCCGCCGCTCTGGAACTCGATCGCGCTCATCCCGCGAGCGCTGTCCCGTCGAGTGCGCCGGCGCGCCCTGCGCAGTCGAGGCCGGTCGGCTGCGCCGGCCCTCGCGCGCGCCTGCCCGGCGGGGATCGAGCGTGTCTTCAGCTCGTGCTCGTATCCGTACCACTCGAGCTGCATGGTGTGGCGCGGCTTGTCGATGAAGTGGCCCGCGTGGAAAGCCTCGTCGCGGCGTATCTCCGCTTCCATCTCCTCGCGCGGCGGGCGGGGCCCAGTCGCCGCTCAGCCAGCGGGCGGCGAGCTTGGACTGGAGCTCTGAGAACGGGAAGATCGTCGGGATCGGCTGGCCGAGGCCGATGAAGGCGAGATCGTCGATCCCAGGACGGAGCATGCGCTTGAACAGCGGCAGAACGTTGTCCGGCGCCGAGATCAGCTCGGGGTCCAAGAACGGGAAGCTGACGTTGTAGCCCGTCGCGTAGATGATCGCGTCGACCTGCTCGACGCTGCCGTCCTCGAATCTGACGCGCTCGCCCAGCAGCTCCGCGACGTCGCCCTTGGCGACGGCGTCACCGGCTCCGAGCCGGCCGAGCAGCTCGCTGGAGACGGTCGGGTGCGCGTCGAGGAACTTGTGGTTTGGCTTTGGCAGTCCGAAGTCCTCCATCCGACCAGAGAAGATGCGCGGCAGGATCCGCCCGGCGCGGCGCTGCAGGCCGACGGGAATGCGCGGGTTGGTCTTCACGACCTGGTCGGCGGGCTTGCCGAAGATGTACTTCGGGATCACGTACGCACCGGAGCGGGTCGACAGGTAGACGGTCTCGCACATCGTCTTGCGCGCGAGCTCGGAGACGATGTCCACGGCGCTGTTGCCGATTCCCACGACCAGGACGCGCTTTCCTTTCAGCTCGAGCGGGGTGCTCGGATCGACGTAGTCGTGCGAGTGGATCGTCGGCCCGTCGAAGCTGCCCGGGAAGTCCGGGAAGCGGGGATCCCAGTGATGCCCGTTGCAGACCAGCAGAGCATCGAAGCTCTGCCGCGATCCGTCCTGGAGCGTCAGATTCCACCCGCCCGCGCGTCCCCGCTCGGCCCGCTCGACGCGCGTGTTGAAGCGAATCGATCGCCGCAGGTTGAACGCGTCGGCGTAGTCGCGCAGCCACTCGAAGATGTGAGTGTGATGCGGATAATCCGGATAGCGGTCCGGCATCGGGAAGTCCCGGAAGGAGATCGACGGCTTGGAGATGTCGATGTGCAGCGAGCGGTACGCGGACGAGACGCCGTTCGGGTTGCCGAAGTACCAGTTCCCGCCCACGTCGTCCGAAGCCTCGAAGCACGTGTGCGGCACCCCGAAGTCGTCCAGCGCCTTGCACGCGGTCAGGCCGCTCACCCCCGCTCCGATTACCCCCACAGACGGACGGTCGACGCATGCGGCTCGATCCTACAGCGCCGGCGAGCGTCGAACAGCCGCTCCTTCCGGCACGCGTGTCGCGCGACGCGATCTGCTGCGGGTCCGCGCGTTCAACGGGCGTTTCTGTGCTGCGCGCGACCGGCCGATCGGCAATGATGCACGCACCACGACGGCGACGCGAGAGTCCGCCGTCACCGCGCTCATGCCCTCTGAAGCAATCTCACTCGCCCTCGCGGCGTCCATCTACCCGCCCGCGCTGGCGGCCGTGATCGCGCTGGGCCGCGGCACCCAGGTGCGCCTGCGCGTGGTGCTGCTCGTCTTCGGTGCCTTCTTCACGGTGCTCCTGACCGGGTCGCTGATGCTGCTCCTGTTCACCGAAGCCGGAGCGAGCAGCAGCTCGTCCGCGCGCACGATCGGCGCCGGCCTCTACGTCGCCGGCGGCGTCGCTCTCGTCGTGCTCGGCTTCCGGCTCCTGAACAAGCACCGCCGGCACCCAAGGAGGACAAGGGCCCGTCCAAAACCGACAAGTACCTGGAGAGCGCGCGCCTGGTGCTGCTGCTCGGTTTCATCCTGTACGTCGTCCCGTCCCCGATCTACGTAGGGGTCGTGAAGGCGATCGCCGACACGAACGCCTCCACCGGCCAGCAGATCGTGTACCTGGTCACCGCGCTCCTGATCATGCTCTGGCTGATCGAGATACCGATGCTGATCCTCCTGATCTTCCCCGAGCGCGGAGCCCGGATACTCGAGAGCATCAACGCGTGGTTCGCCCGCAACGGGCGCGTCGCAGGGGCCTACATCTCGATCGGCGCCGGCCTCTATCTGGTCGGCTGTCGGACTCATCGAAATCCTCTAGTCGGGGCCGGGGGAACGGACGAGCCATGCCTGACGCGGCGCCTGCAGACGCTCCGCGAGCTGCTGGAAGTCGATGGCCGCGACGTGCTCGACGTCGGCTGCGGCGAGGGCGGCCTGGTACGGCGCCTCGCGCTGGATGGCGCGCGCGCGGTGGGAGTCGACCCGCTTCCCTCGGCGCTCGAGCGGGCGCGGCTCGCCGGGGCGGGCGTTCCCGGAGCCGGCTACGTGGCGGGCGCCGCGGAGGATCTGCCGTTCCCCGATGAGAGCTTCGACGCGGTGATCTTCTTCAACAGCCTGCACCACGTTCCGGTTCAGTCGATGGACGGCGCCCTGTCCGAGGCGGCGCGCGTACTGCGCGCGGGCGCGTGTCTCTACGTCCAGGAGCCGGTCGCCGCGGGCTCGGCGTTCGAGCTGCTTCGCCCGGTCGACGATGAGACGGGTGTGCGCCGCGAGGCGCAGGACGCGCTGCGCCGGGCTGCAGAAGGGACGTTCACCTCGATCGAGCGCAGGGAGCTCGTGCTGCGGGTCCGGTATGAGGACTTCGACGCCCTGCGCGCGCACGTGGTGGGCGTGGACCCGGCGCGCGCCGCGGCCCTCGAGGAGAATGACGGCGTCGTTCGCGCCACGTTTCAGCGGCTCGGGCGCCCCGTCGACGGTGGCTACGAGTTCGAGCAGCCCCTTCACGTCGAGCTCATGCGCCGCGGAGCCGGGCACGCCCGTCCGCCGCACGACTAAAGCGGCGAGCCGCCCGCGATCGGTCCTGATTGCGGCTCTGCGCGCGCGGCGCCAAGGTGGTCCGCGAAAGCTGCGGATAGGTCGAGCGGTATCCGCGCCGCCTGGCGATCGGGCCCAAGACCCGGAACATTGCGCGCTGCACAGACGGTGGGGGAGAGCGGAATTCGATCACGTCGCTGAACTCGCCCGCGAACAGGGCGAGCTGCAGCGGATGGGGTTCCTTGCGTGAGGTGAAGCAGCCCAGCCTCGCGAGGCCGAACAGCGTCTCGATCATGTGGACGAAGCGCTCTCCGGGAGTCACTTCCACGAGCGCCCGGGCGTCGCGGTCAGCCGCGTTCCACCAGTCGTGCCACACGCCGGGCGGCACCTGCGCCGTCTCGCCCTCCCGCAGCACCCTTCTCACGCCCGCGCGCACCAGCGTCAGCTCCCCCTCAAGGACCGTGAAGCGCTCGAGCTGGGCCGGGTGCCGGTGCTCGCCGACCACCCGCGAGCCGACGTGCGCTGTCAGCTCCGCGCGAGCCCGGCCGTCGGGGTTGTCCCACGGGCGTTCGAGGATCGTCGCGCTCTCACCCAGAACAGGGTTCTCCCACACCTCGCCGATCTCTATCGGCGAGGTGTCGGGACCGGCTGCGGTGTCCGGGCGCGCCACGCGGGCAGTCTGTCTGCGACGCCGCGAGACGTCAAGACCGTCTCACGGCCGAGGTGCGCGCGCGAAACGGCGTCTTGCAGGCATCGCGGCGGGGAGCTAACGTGGAGGGCGCCGTTGTCCTGCCGCGACCCGGCTCGCCGGCGGCGATGCAGCGAAACGCGAGTGAGAGGCTGGCCCGTGAGCGCAGCGATCAAGACAGCCGATCCAGCCCCCGCCGAGCGCGGCGGAGTGGACGGCGGACTGCGCGTGCTTGCCGTCTACGAGCGCAGCCGCAACGGCGAGCACACGCTGCGAGAAGCGGCGGAGATGGCCACCGGCGGAGCGCGGCTGACGGTCGTGACGCTCGCCCCGCAGGCGCCCCCGGCAGCGGTGCTGCGGGTCCGGCTCGGCCGCCTACAACTGCGCAATGCGCGATGAAGCCGCGGCTGAGCTCAGGGAGGCGCGCCGTGCTGCTCGGCGCCGTCGCGGAGCGCGCGAGGTTCGCGGTGCTCGTCGAGCGGCGGGATCCTCCGCTGCACGTCTGGGTCGCCGAAGCCGGGCTTCCAGGTTCGTCCTGGTGCCCGCCCAGCGCTTCTCACGCGGCGGTGGCGTCCTCGCTCGGGCGCTGCGGAGAGCGGGCACAGCCGAGGTGCGCCTGATAAGGCAGCCCGCCGGCGCTCCGCTCGCCTGAGCTCAGCGGCCGCGTTCGCCGTGGCAGACGGCCTCGACGTTGTGGCCGTCGGGATCCAGCACGAACGCGCCGTAGTAGCTGTCGGAGTACTCCGGGCGAACCCCGGGCGCCCCGTTGTCCCGTCCGCCGGCGGTGAGTGCCTCGGCGTGGAACGCGTCCACCTGTTCGCGGCGGTCCGCGGCGAACGCGACATGCACCGGCGCACCGGTCGGATAGGCGGTTGAGATCGCGAAGTCGGGTGCCTCTTCCAGGCCGAACTCGATCTCACGTCCCGTCGTTCAGCGGCGCGCCGATCTGGCTGAACCCGAGCGGCAGCAGAGCGCCGCTCGTAGAAGGCGCGGCTCCGCTCCAGATCGCTCACCCCGATCGTGATGTGGTCGATCACGACGCGTCGCCTCGGCATGACCTCAACAGTAGCTCAGGCCCGGTCGCATCGGCATGATGGGCGCATGCAGTTCACCGGCGATGGCCCCTGGGAGATCCCGATCGCGGGCCTTCGCGTCCGGCGCGTGACGTTCGCGATGACGCTCGACGATCGGCGCCGACGCCGACGGGCGGAGCGCGCTGCTGAGCCTTCCCGGCGCCTTCGAGCTCACGACTGCCCAGGACGGCGTGTCGTGCGGCTTGACCCCGAGCGGCAGCCATGGGAGGAGATGTCGGCCCTGTTCGCGCTGCGAGACGCAGTGATCGTTCGCGCCACGGCCTCGAGCGACGCGACGCTCGACGTCGCGTTCTCCTCGGGCCACCGGCTGCTGGCCCGCTCGGAGGGCGAGTTCGAGAGCTGGGAGGTTGCCGTCGACGAGCATACGATCGTCGGCACACCGGGAGCGGTCCTCGTCTGGGACGAGGATGCGCGCGCCGCGCGCCCAGGACATCGACTCCTCCGAACTGGGCGACCTGCTCGCGCGCCTGAGGGCCGGAAGGCCCGGGGCGTAGAGCGTGATGCCGCTTGCGACGCACGGCGCGGCCGGCTGAGCTGTGGGAGAGGCGACTGGACAGATCCTGGTCCTGGCGGTGGGCGTCGCGCTCAGCCCGCTCCCGATCATTGCTGTGATCCTGCTGCTGACCAGACCCGGCGGCCGAGCCGCCGGCTGGTGGTTCGTGGCCGGCTGGGCGCTGGCGCTCGCCCTGCTCGGAACCGCGGTGCTGGTCGTGGCAGACGAGGCGAATGCGAGCGAATCGGGCGCCGCCGCGAGCTGGGTGGGCGTGGTACAGATGCTCCTTGCGGTGCTCCTGCTCGGTGCAGCCGCGTCGCAGTGGCGCGCCAGGCCCGGCGGCGACGAGGACCCCGAGAGCCCTTCATGGATGCTCAAGGTTGAGGCCTTCACGTCCTGCGCAGGCAGCCGCAGCCGCGGCGCTGTTCGCGGCGGTCAAGCCGAAGAACCTGCTGCTGACGATCGCCGCCGGAACGGCGATCGCCCAGACCGGCACGGGCGCAGCGCAGCAGGCGGGCGCCCTCGCGATCTTCGTCCTGCTCGCCTCTGCCGGGCTGCTCGCGCCCGTTGCGATCCAGCTCCTGACGGGGGAGCGCGCGGAGCGAATCCTCGGCGGCATGCGGGATGGATGGTTCGCGAGAACTCGACGATCGTCGCGGTCATCTGCCTGGTGATCGCGGTCAAGCTGCTCGGCGACGGCATCACCGTCCTGGCGGGCTGAGTCATGGCGGCTTCAGGCCGCCTGGCCGAGGCCGTAGCCGCGCACAGCGCGAAGACGCTCGTACTCGGCCCCGGTCATGCTGAGCGTTATCTTGACCTCCGACGCGCCGACCCGGCGGACATCGTCGACGATTCCCGCGAACCTCTGCTCGCCCTCGTCGAAGCGATAACAGGCGTCGATCGGGGGAGCATCCTTCGCTGCGCGGATGATGGTGGCTCTTCTCACCACGCAGATGTTTGCGCGCCGATCGGCGGAAGGCGTTCAGCTCGCGCAGGGGCGCCCCGCAGTCCGGCGGCGGGTCCAGCTCATCGGCCCCGTTCATCGACGCAGGGCTTCGCCAAGACAGCAGCTCGTGCTGGTCGGCGCCGCGCAGCAAGCCTGTCCTCACTGGCCGGCCGCAGCCTCTCGCCCACTCTGCGCCGTTCCCATGTGACAACGGCACCCCCGGGCCATTACGATGTCGCCTGGAGCACCGTGCGGATCGAGGGTGGAGGGCACCCGGTCGGGCGCGGATTCCACAAAGGGGGACGGACATGGCAAGGATGACTGGCACGGTCGGCGCTGCGCGCGAAGCGTCAACGCTCGGGGTCGTCGGGAACCCACATTTCAGCGCGCGCCGCTCGGCGGCGATGCTCGCTGCCGTTCTCGCCTGCGCCGCCGCGGTCGCGCTCGCGACTCTGCTCTCGGGCTTCCGCGACCCGTGGCGGCGGCGCGGCCTCCGCCCACGGGGAGCGCCAGCTCGCCACGCTGATGCCCGCGGGCCTCGCTCCCGCAGTCTCCGCCGGACTCGGGTCCTCCGACCGTCGCTACTGGCCGACTACCCGGGCGCGCAGGCGCGCTTCAGGCACGGGCGGGGGCGTCCACGCACGTTCTCCGGCTCCGGCGTGAGGGTCAGCGCACCCGCCGGAACACTCGGAATCTCGCTTGCGTCTCTCGGGTCGCGCCCGGTCCGGCGCCCGCCGGCGCCGGCGCGAACACGGTCCTCTATCGACGGGGCGCGATCAGCGAGTCCTACAGCAACGGGCCCTATGGGCTCGAGCAGGGATTCACGTCTCACTCGCCCGGACGCCGCCTTCGGCCGGGCACGGCGGAGAGATCGCGCTGAGCATGCGCCTGAGCGGCTCGCTGCGCGCGGTCCAGTCAGGCTCGCGGATCCTCTTCATGACCGCAGACGGGAGGACGGCGCTCACCTACGGCGATCTCAGCGCGGTTGATGGCAGCCGGCCGGGTGCTGCCCGCCTCCATCGCGCTCAAGGCTCGGAGCTTCAGATCCGCGTCGATGCCCGGGGCGCGCGCTACCCGGTGCGAATCGACCCGTTCCTCCAGCAGGGCGGCAAGCTGACCGGCTCGGAAGAGACGGGCGCCGGGCTGTTCGGCTCCCGCGTCGCGATCTCATCGGACGGGAGCACCGCGATCATCGGAGGCCCCTCAGACCACGGGCACATCGGCGCAGCGTGGATCTTTACGCGCTCTGAGAACACGTGGACGCAGCAGGGCCCGAAGCTCACCGGGTCCGGCGAGGTCGGCGAAGGGCAATTCGGCAGCAGCGTCGCGCTCTCCGCGGCCGGGACGAGCGCAATCGTCGGCGGCTATGAAGACAACGCCGGCACCGGCGCCGTGTGGGTGTTCACGAGGTCCGGCGGCGCATGGACCCAGCAGGCCGGAAAGCTGACCGGAGCCGGCGAGTCCGGCGCCGGGCACTTCGGCTACAGCGTTGCGCTCTCGGAAGCCGGGACCACCGCCGTCGTCGGTGGCGGCTCGGACAGCTCCGGCGCCGGCGCGATCTGGGTATTCCACGACAACGGCTCGAGCTGGAGCCAGCAGGGCACGAAGCTGACCGCCTCGGAAGAGATCGGCCTGGGCCACCTCGGCGTCAGCGTCGCGGTCTCCGCCGGCGGTGACACCGCTGCTCGCAGGCGGCCCGGCCGACAACGGCAACATCGGCGCGGCGTGGGCGTTCGTGCGAACCGGCGAAACGCTGGGCGCAGCAGGGCGCGAAGCTGACGGGAAGCAAAGAGACCGGGCTCGGCGAATTCGGCGTCAGCGTCGCGCTCTCCGGCAGCGGGGACACCGCGCTCATCGGCGGCAGCGGCGACGGGACGCTCGCCGGTGCCGCATGGACGTTCGCGAGAAGCGGATCGACCTGGTCTCAGCAGGGCGCGAAGCTGACCGGCAGCGGGGAGGTGGGCGAAGGCCACTTCGGCTTCAGCGTCGCGCTCACCGCCGACGGCAAAACAGCGCTTGTCGGCGCAGGAAACGACAACTCCGGCGTCGGGGCCGCGTGGCCCTACACGCGCACCGGATCGAGCTGGACGGCTGCAGGGCTCAAAGCTAACCGCCGTCAGGCGAGAGCGGCGCAGGGCACTTCGGCTACAGCGTCGCCCTCTCGGCCGACGGCACGCACGCGCTGATCGGCGGCGTGGGCGACAATGGCAGCGTCGGCGCGGCGTGGGTGTTCGCACCGCCGTCTGCTCCGTCTGTTGTGACGGGTGTGGCGTCTGGGGTTGGGCAGGTGTCGGCGGTGTTGGGTGGTTCGGTGGATCCGAATGGGCAGTTGGTGAGTGATTGTCGCTTTGAATATGGGCCGTCTGTGGCTTATGGGCAGAGTGTTCCGTGTTCCTCTGCGCCTGGTTCTGGTTCTGAAGCTGTGGTGGTGTCCGGGGAAGTTGGGGGTTTGACGGCGAACAGCGTCTATCACTTCCGGGTGAGTGCTACGAACGCGACGGGGACGAGTGTCGGCTCGGACGGCACGTTCACGACGTTGCCTGATGCTCCGTCTGTTGTTACGGGTTTGGCGTCGGGGGTTTCTGCGGTGGGGGCGACGTTGGGTGGGTCTGTGAACCCGAATGAAGGGGCGGTTGTTGATTGCCGCTTTGAATATGGGCTCGACGATGGCCTATGGGCAGAGCGTTCCGTGCTCCTCTTCGCCTGGTTCTGGTTCTGAAGCGGTTGAAGTGTCCGCGCAAGTCGGCGGGTTGAGCCCGAGCGGGGTCTATCACTTCCGGGTGAGTGCGAGGAATGCCGGCGGCACGAGTGTGGGCTCGGATGGGACTTTTGAAACGGCGCCGTCTGCTCCGTCTGTTGTGACGGGTGTGGCGTCTGGGGTTGGGCAGGTGTCGGCGGTGTTGGGTGGTTCGGTGGATCCGAATGGGCAGCTGGTGAGTGATTGTCGCTTTGAATATGGGCCGTCTGTGGCTTATGGGCAGAGTGTTCCGTGTTCCTCTGCGCCTGGTTCTGGTTCTGAAGCTGTGGTGGTGTCCGGGGAAGTCGGGGCTTTGACGGCGAACAGCGTCTATCACTTCCGGGTGAGTGCTACGAACGCGACGGGGACGAGCGTCGGCTCGGACGGCACGTTCACGACGTTGCCTGATGCTCCGTCTGTTGTGACGGGTTTGGCGTCGGGGGTTTCTGCGGTGGGGGCGACGTTGGGTGGGTCTGTGAACCCGAATGAAGGGGCGGTTGTTGATTGCCGCTTTGAATATGGGCTCGACGACGGCCTATGGGCAGAGTGTTCCGTGCTCCTCTTCGCCTGGTTCTGGTTCTGAAGCGGTTGAAGTGTCCGCGCAAGTCGGCGGGTTGAGCCGCGAGCGGGGTCTATCACTTCCGGGTGAGCGCGAGGAATGCCGGCGGCACGAGCGTGGGCTCGGATGGGACTTTTGAAACGGCGCCGTCTGCTCCGTCTGTTGTGACGGGTGTGGCGTCTGGGGTTGGGCAGGTGTCGGCGGTGTTGGGTGGTTCGGTGGATCCGAATGGGCAGTTGGTGAGTGATTGTCGCTTTGAATATGGGCCGTCTGTGGCTTATGGGCAGAGTGTTCCGTGTTCCTCTGCGCCTGGTTCTGGTTCTGAAGCTGTGGTGGTGTCCGGGGAAGTTGGGGCTTTGACGGCGAACAGCGTCTATCACTTCCGGGTGAGTGCTACGAACGCGACGGGGACGAGTGTCGGCTCGGACGGCACGTTCACGACGTTGCCTGATGCTCCGTCTGTTGTGACGGGTTTGGCGTCGGGGGTTTCTGCGGTGGGGGCGACGTTGGGTGGGTCTGTGAACCCGAATGAAGGGGCGGTTGTTGATTGCCGCTTTGAATATGGGCTCGACGACGGCCTATGGGCAGAGTGTTCCGTGCTCCTCTGCGCCTGGTTCTGGTTCTGAAGCGGTCGAAGTGTCCGCGCAAGTCGGCGGGTTGAGCCCGAGCGGGGTCTATCACTTCCGGGTGAGCGCGAGGAATGCCGGCGGCACGAGCGTGGGCTCGGATGGGACTTTTGAAACGGCGCCGTCTGCTCCGTCTGTTGTGACGGGTGTGGCGTCTGGGGTTGGGCAGGTGTCGGCGGTGTTGGGTGGTTCGGTGGATCCGAATGGGCAGTTGGTGAGTGATTGTCGCTTTGAATATGGGCCGTCTGTGGCTTATGGGCAGAGTGTTCCGTGTTCCTCTGCGCCTGGTTCTGGTTCTGAAGCTGTGGTGGTGTCCGGGGAAGTCGGGGGTTTGACGGCGAACAGCGTCTATCACTTCCGGGTGAGTGCTACGAACGCGACGGGGACGAGTGTCGGCTCGGACGGCACGTTCACGACGCAGGCGCAGGAACCGCCCGAATTCGGTCGCTGCATCGCCGTGCCCGCCGAAAAAGTCGGCAGCAAAACCGTCTTCCACGGAGGCTTCCTGGCGGCCACGTGCCTGTCGCGGAGCGCCACCGACACGGGCCAGTACGAATGGTCCGCGGGGGCGCGCAAAGCCGCCTTCACGTTGACGCTGACGGCAGCGACCGCCGCGCTCGAAACGGTCGGAAAAACGAAGATCACCTGCAAAGGCGGAACGGGCACCGGGCAGTACAGCGGGCGCAACGCCGTCGGCGCCGTCTCGCTGCAGCTGACCGGCTGCGAACAGTCCGCCAAACCCTGCACCACCGCGGGGCAGGCCTCCGGCACGATCCGCAGCCAGACCCTTGAAGGAGTCCTCGGCTGGCAGACGCGGTCGCTGAAGAAGGTCGCGCTCTCGCTCTACCCCGTCGGCAAGAGCGGGCCGTTCATGCAGTTCACGTGCGCCGCCGCGGGAGCCGTGACAGTCGAAGGCTCGTTGCTCGTGCCGGACGCCGCCGACAAGATGATCAGCAGCACGACGCTCCTGTTCAAGGCGACCGCGGGCAAGCAGAAACCCGAAAACTTCGAAGGCGCTCCCCGCGAAGTGCTGTTCGCTTCGATCGGCGGGAAAGCACGCGAACAGATGGGCGCGACGATGACCCTGACACAGCTGAGCGAAGAAAAGGTCGAGGTCAACGCCGTCATCTGACCGGCCGCACTGTGAGCTGCACGCCGGCGCCCACGCGGCGCGGGAGCGCCGCGTGTTGTGGATACTGACCGGGTTCAGCCCGACCCGGAAGGAGGCCCGGAGCGGCATGAAGCGTTGCGCACAGGACACGCGCCGGCTCGCCGGGTTACGCGGCCCGAAGCCGGCTCCGCCGGGCCGCCGGCCGGGGCTGACCCTCGCGCTGGCACTGAGCGCCGCGATCCTCGCGGCGATGCCGGCCGTCGCCGACCCGGCCGCCCGCTCGGGCGGGACCAACGGCGCATCGGCCCCGCCCGGCCTGGCCGAGCCCTCCTACGCGGTCGGGTGCGCGTCCTCAGGTTCGTCGACCGCAGCAGGCTGATCAGGCTCAAGGGCGGCCGGCGGATACCGCGCACGCTCGTGACCGTCGTCCGCTACCCGGCGGTGGGCGCGGCCGGCCAGAGCGATCTCGCCGGCGCACCGCCCGCGGCGGGCGGCCCGTTTGGGCTGATCGTGTTCGGGCACGGCTTCGCGGTCACGCCCGCGATCTACTCGTCGCTGCTTCAGAGCTGGGCGCGCGCCGGGTTCGTCGTTGCCGCTCCGGTCTTTCCGCTCGCCAGCGCCGGCGCTCCCGGCGGCCCGGACGAGAACGACGTCCTGAACCAGCCTGGTGACATGAGCTTCGTTATCACGAGCCTGCTCGCCGACAGCGCGTCGGGCGCCGCGGGCGACCCGCTCGCGGGCCTGATCGATCCCTCCCGCATCGCGGTGGCCGGCCACTCCGACGGAGCCGAGACGGCTCTCGCCGTCGCGTACAGCCGGCGCTACCGCGACCCGCGGGTGAGGGCGAGCATCGTCATGTCGGGAGCGATGATGTCGGGCATCGGCGGCTACAGCTACCCGGCCGGTAGCCCCCCGCTGCTCGCGATCCAGGGGACCGCCGACGTCTTCAACGAACCGAAATACACCTACGCGTATTTCAAGGCCGCGCGGCGTCCGAAGTTCCTGCTGCGGCTGCTCCACGCCGAACATCTGCCTCCGTACACAGCCAGCAGCCACAGCTGTCACTGGTCGAGCAGGTGAGCACGGCCTTCCTGCAGGCCTACCTGCCAGGCTCCGGCTTCATCGGGCAGCCGCTGGCCGGCGCGCTCGGTGTGCTGCCCGCGTTCGCCACGCTGACCCCCGAGCCCTAGCGGGCATCGCGCCGAGCACTCCGGATCCAGCCGCGGCCGGGGGGAGGACACGGCGGGATCCGGAGGCGGGCCCTCTCCCGCTGCGCTCGGAGTCGACTACTTAGACGCCGCGCCGCCCCCGAAATCACGCGCGGGGGTGAGAGATGTGCCAATGCGCCCCAGGGCGGGCCCGCCGAGGCCGCTCAACGCCCGCGTGTGCTCCAGTACTCCTCGGCCTCCTTCTCCATCTGCTCCAGCCTGACGTAGTAGTCGGGGAACTCGTTGAGGTGCGCGAGCGCGATCTTGGCCGTGGTGGGCGGGTCGTCGTCGGAGACGTTCGTGAGGAGGTCATGCAGCCCATGCTCGAGCTCGACGTTCATGCCGTCGCGGAGTTCGTCGGGCGAGAACGGCGCGCCGGCCCAGTCGATGCCTATCTCGGCGCCGATCTCGCGCGCCTGCTCGGTGGTGAAATGCGGCTTGGAGGTCATTCGATGCTCCTTTCTGCGTGGCTGTCAGCCGGCCGCAGGGCCGGTCACGCTGGGGACCTGCTGGGTGATGCAGTGGACGTTTCCGCCACCGAGAAGGATCTCCCGGCCCGGCACACCGACGATCTCTCGGCCCGGGAAGCACCGGCCGAGGATCTCCGCCGCCTCCTCGTCATGACGCTCGTCGAGAAGCGGGAACACGACCCGGCTCGCTGGCGATGTAGAAGTTCGCGTAGGAGGCCGCCATCCGCTCGCCGGCGCGGCGAGGCTGCGTCCCGGACACCTCGTGCACGCCCCTGGCCTCATGTTCGGCGATCGTCACCGGGCCGGGGGCGGGAACACGGACAACCTCGCAGCTCGCGCCCGCGGGCGTCCCTCGCGGCCTGCAGGCGCTCGAGCGCGGCGGCCGAGATCTCATGCTGCGGGTCTGATTCGTCATCGGTCCATGTGAGCACGACCACCCCCGGTGACGCGAAGCACGCGAGATTGTCGATATGACCGTTCGTCTCGTCGCTGTAGACACCGCGGTCGAGCCATATGACGCGGTCGGCGCCGAGATAGCTCAGGAGCACCTGCTCGATCTGCTCCCGCGCGAGCGACGGGTTCCGGTTCGGGTTCAGCAGGCACTCTTCCGTCGTCAGGATCGTGCCCTCTCCGTCACTGTGGATCGAGCCGCCCTCCAGGATGATCGGGGCGCGGTAGCGGTCCACGCGTTCGACCTCGAGGACCTTACGAGCCGCCCGCTCGTCCTGGTCCCATGGCGAGTAGAGGCCCCCCTCGATGCCGCCCCACGCGTTGAACTGCCAGTCGACGCCGCGCAGCCCGTGCTCCCGCCCGACGAGAAACGTCGGGCCGATGTCGCGCATCCAGGCGTCGTCGGTTGACATCTCCACCACACGGATCGAGGGCGAGAGCATCGCCCGGGCGCGGTCGAACTGCGCGTCGGACGCCGCGACCGTGACGGGCTCGGACACGTTGATCGCCTCGGCAACGGCGGCGAACGCCTCCTGCGCAGGGCGTCCGTGAAGACGCCAGTTGTCGGGCCGCTCCGGCCATGCCATCCAGCATCCCGCGTGCGGCTCGAACTCCCCCGGCATGCGGTACCCGTCTGCTGCGGGAGTGGAGGAGATGGTTTCGCTCATCGCTTCTTGCCCCGGGGGCACCCCCTCTCTGTTCCGGGGCGCCCGTCACGTGCGGGAGCACGGTTGATATCACCTCGCGCTCGATGGTCGCCCGAGCGCGGTCCGGCGTGCGGTGCCGAACGAGATTGCCCGCGGGCAATGTTTGCGCCTAGAGTGATGGCGGTGGGAGATATCCAGCTCATCACGGCGCTCGGCGCGGGCGACTCCCCGGCGCGCACGCGCGCCGCCCTCCAGGGCCCCGCTGCGCGTGGCCGCAGTGCAGTCGCGCTGGCATGCGGACCCGGTCGAGCATGAGGCGGCGCTCGCCGCCGGCATCGCGGCCGCCGCAGCGGAGGGCGCCGAGCTCGCGTGCCTGCAGGAGCTGACGCTGAGCCCCTATTTCGCCGTCAATCCCGGCGGGCCGCGTGCCCGGCGGAGCCGAACCGGAGGAGTTGCCGGGAGGACCCACCCACCGGTTTGCGCTCCGCATGGCCCGCGAGCACGGGCTGAACGTTCACGCCTCGCTCTACGAGCGAGCCGACGGCCCTGATGGGCTCGGATTCAACACGGCGATCGTGGTCTCTCCCGACGGCAGGCTGATCGCCCGTACCCGCAAGCTTCACATCCCGGTCACCGCCGGCTATCACGAGGATCGCTACTTCCGCCCCGGCCCGCCCGGGCCCGACGCGTTCCCGGTCCTTGCGCTCGGGCAGGCGCGGCTCGGCCTGCCGACATGCTGGGACCAGTGGTTCCCTGAGCTGGCGCGGGCCTACAGTCTCGAGGGAGCGGACGTACTGATCTATCCGACGGCGATCGGATCCGAGCCCGATCACCCCGACTTCGACACGCAGCCCCTCTGGCAGCGGGTGATCGTCGGGAACGCGATCGCGAACGGCGTGTTCATGGTCGCAGTGAACCGATTCGGCATCGAGGGTCCCCTTCGGTTCTATGGGTCATCCTTCATCTGCGACCCGTATGGCCGCATCCTGGCTCAGGCGCCGCGCGATCAGCCAGCCGTCCTCGTGGCCGATCTGGACCTCGATCGAGCGGCGCGATTGGCTCGAGCTGTTTCCGTTCCTGACCACGCGCCGACCCGACGCCTACGCGCTCCTGGCGGAGGAGACCGCCGCCCGCTGCCGGCGAGCACTAGACACGTGCCGGCCGCGGTGCCCCGGCGCCGGAGCCATGACGCACGCCGCCGATGATCACGGTCGCAGGCGAAGCGCTGATCGACATCGTGCGAGATGGGGCGATGAGGTCGCGCACCCGGGAGGCGCGGCGCTGAACGTCGCCATAACCATCGCTCGGCTCGGCGGCGAGTGCCGCTTCCTGGGGCGGGTGTCCAGCGACGCCTTCGGCACCCTGCTCAGCTCCGCGATCTGCGCGAGGACGGCGTGGCGATGATCGTCCCGGCGCCCACGCCGGAGCCCAGCACGCTCGCCGTCGCTCGCCTCGGCGGCGACGGCGCCGCCGACTACACGTTCAGCCTCGCCGGGACCTCCGCGCTCGGCAGCTCACGCCCGGGCGACCTTCCACCTGGGCTGGCAGCGGGCACGGACGCGCTGGTTCTGGGCGGGCTCGCGCTGCTGATGGAGCCGATCGCGTCGACTCTCAGCGGCATGCTCTCGGACTCCCGCGCGACTGCCTCGTGGTGCTTGACCCGAACTGCCGCGCGGCGGCGACGCAGGACGCCGGCGCGCATCGCCGCGCGATCGGCGGAGCTGCGAGCGGGCAGATCTCGTGAAGGCGAGCGTCGATGATCTCGCCCTGCTCGCCCCCGGCGTCGAGCCCGGACAGGCCGCCCGCGAGCTTCTCGCGGGATCCGCGCGGGTCGCGCTGCTGACCGACGGCGGCGCGCCGGTCCGCGTGATCTGGAGCCGGAGCGAGGTGCAGCGTCCCGGTGCCAAGCGTCAGCGTGCGCGACACCGTCGGGGCGGGCGATGCGCTCGTGGGTGCCTTCACGCTGTGGTGGAGGAGTAGGTCCCTCACCGCCGATGATCTCGAGCGACGCCGATCTCGTCGTCGCCGCCGTCGCCTGCGCCGCGCAGGTCGCCGCGCTCACATGCACGCGTGCCGGGGCGCAGCCGCCCCGCATCCCGGGGTGGCTGCACTCGCCCGCGCTCGCGGGCGAGCTGATCGCCTCGGCGGGCGGCGCGGAGGGCTGAGAGCCGCGTCAGACGGCGGCCGGACGGGGCGCGGGGACGACCTTCAGCGCATCCGCGTCGACGAAGAACTCCCTCGCCAGCTCCGAGATCATCAATGCGAGGTCCGCGTGCTCCTCCGGGCGCCACTCGCGCAGCAGGGCCTCAAGTCGCTGTTCCCCGGTGCTGGTCAGCCGGTCGAGCGTCTCGCGCCCCGCGGCCGTGAGAACGCACGGCGCGCTCGCGTCCGCGCCGTCAAGGATCAGGCCCTCCCCGAGCAGACGCTCCCTCGCGAGCCGGAGCGTCTCCGTCTCGATGCGAGCGCGCTCGGACAGCGCGGGCAGATCGAGCGCTGGCTGCTCGCTGCTGCGGGCGAGCAGCCAGCAAGCGGCCGGAGGGAGGTCGACGCCGGCGCGCGCAGCGACACGTTCCACGATCGTCCGCGCTCCCTCGCGGCGGTCGAGGCGCCCGACCTTGTCGACCACGACGGTCAGCGAGTCGGTGTCGCGCGGCGTCGCGAACGTGTCGTTCATGTCGCCGGTGGCGACGGTGTCCCGGAGCGGCAGCTCGCGAATGAACCAGGACAGGATGAACGCGACGACCGCGACGATCGCGGCGACGAGGAAGACCGTGTTCAGAGAGTTGGTGAACGCCTGCAGATAGTCGGTCTTGATTCCCGGGGGCAGGGCCGCGATCGCTTTCGGGCTGACGCCGGCGCTGGAGGGGACCCGCCCGGCGGCCGCGGGCGGGAACACGCTTTTCAGCTCGGCGGTGAGCCGGTTGGAGAAGATCGCGCCGAGGACCGCGGTGCCGAGCGAGCCGCCGACGGACCTGAACAGCGTCGCGCCCGAGGTCGCGACCCCGAGATCGGAGTAGTCAACGGCGTTCTGAACGACGAGGACGAGCACCTGCATCACCATCCCGAGACCGAGGCCCAGGATGAACATGAACAGGAAGATCGACGCGGTGGTGCTCGACGGGTCAAGGGTTGAGAGCAGATACAGGCCGATGCTCATCACCGCGGTGCCGGCTATCGGGAACCAGCGGTAGCGACCCGTGCGGGTGATCACCTGCCCCGAGGCGATCGAGGTGATCAGAAGGCCGCCCATCAGCGGCAGCAGCTGAAGCCCGGATCCCGTCGGGCTCGCGCCCTTCACGACCTGCAGGAACAGCGGCAGGTAGGTGACGGCGCCGAACAAGGCGAAGCCGACGACGAACCCCACGGCGCCCGAGACCGAGAACACCCTGTTTCGCAGCAGCCGCGGGGGGAGCACGGGCTCGGCGGCGCGCCGCTCGACGAACATGAACGCCGCGATCAGCAGTACGCCCGCGACGCCGAGGCCGATGATGAACGCCGAGCCCCACGCGTATGAGTTCCCGCCGAGCGAGGTCGCGAGGATGATCGCCGACAGCCCGGCCGCGAGCAGGGCGGTGCCGAGGTAGTCGATCACGTGGTCGACGCGCTCCTTCATCGCCGGCAGGGTGGCGGCGAGCACGAAGAACGCCACGACGCCTATCGGCACGTTGACGTAGAAGATCCAGCGCCAGCTCAGCTGGCCCGTGAGGAACCCGCCGAGCAGCGGGCCGGCGACACTGGCAAGGCCGAACACCGCGCCGAACAGTCCCGTGTAGCGGCCGCGTTCGCGCGGCGGCACGACGTCGCCGATCGCCGCCTGTGCGCTGACCATCAGCCCGCCGCCGCCGAGGCCCTGCAGCGCCCTGAACGCGATCAGCTCATCCATGCTGCGGCTGAGGCCGCACAGCATCGAGCCGGCGAGAAAGATGAGCAGCGCGCCCTGCAGCACGACCTTGCGCCCGTACATGTCGCCGAGCTTCCCGTAGAGCGGGGTGACGGCTGTCTGGGCGAGCAGGTAGGCGGTGACGACCCACGAGATATGGCTGAGGCCGCCGAGGTCTCCGACGATCGTCGGGAGCGCCGTCGCGACGATCGTCTGGTCGAGCGCGGCGAGGAACATCACCAGCAGCAGTCCGGTGAAGATCAGTCGGAGCGGCGGGCTCTCGGCGCCGCGTCCGGTCAGCGGGCGGCCCCCGCGTGATGTCCGCGCTCGACGCCATCTCGCTCACCTTTGCAGGTTGGCTGATGCAGGCGAAGCCCTCCGGCGCGAGAATCGAGCACTCCCGACGATGTTCATCCTTTCCGTTCTCATCTACCCCGCTGGTGCTCGCCGTGCTCTGCACCGGCAGCGGGCTGCTCGTCGACAGCGCCTCGGGCCGTTCGATCCATCCCGCCCTGCTGCCCGTCGTCGGGGCCGCCGGGCTGATCGCGCTGACGCAGCTATCGACCTACATCTCCTTCCTCGCGCCCGCGACCCCGGTCCTGATGGTGCTCGCGGCGCTCGCGGGTGTCGCGCTTTCAAGGGAGCGGCTACTTGCGCTGCCCGAGGCGCGGCAGCGCGGTGGGCGCCTCTCGCCGCGATGGCGGGCGCGTACCTGCTCGCGCTCGCGCCCGTGCTCGCGTCCGGGCAGGCCGACGTTCTCCTCGTTCATGGCTCTGTCCGACTCGGCCGTGCACATGATCGGCGCGGACTACCTGATCAGGCACGGCCAGGACTACTCCCATCTGGATCCGCGCAGCTCGTACGGCCTGTTCATCAACGCCTACTACAACACCGGATACCCATCCGGGGCCGACACGCTCCTCGGAGGCAGCGCCTTCGCGCTCGGACTCCCGGTCATCTGGCTCTTCCAGCCTCTGAACGCCTTCATGCTCGCGCTCGCCGTTGGCCCGGCATGGGTCATCGCAAGGCGGATCGGCCTGAGCAGTGCCGCGGCGGCCGCCGCGGCACTGACGAGCGTGATCCCGGCCCTCGTTTACGGCTACGAGCTGATCGGATCGGTGAAGGAGATCACCGCCCTGACGATGATCCTCGGGCTGGGTGCGCTCGTCTGCGAACACCGCCGGTGGCTGCCCGGCCCGGCGCGCCGCGCGATACCCGCGGGCCTGCTCGTCGCGGCCGGCGTATCGGCGCTGGGCGTCGCGTTCGGCGCATGGGCGCTCGTCGCCGCGGCCGTGCTGGCCGCGATCCTGGTGCGGGCCGTGAGCGCCGGTGAGCTGAGCGCCGGCCGGGCGGCGGCGGTCGTGGGTGCGGCGATGCTGACGCTGCTCGTGGCGGCCTGGCCGACCTGGGCTCATCTCGGCGGCTCGATAACCGTCGCGAGCAATATCGCTTCAACCGGCAACGCGGGGAACCTCCACGCGCCGCTGCTGTCAATCAGCTGCTCGGCGTCTGGCTTGCCGACAGCTACAAGATCACGCCGGCCGGCGGTGCGTTGTGCGTTGACCCGCGCTCTCGAGCTGCTGACGCTCGTCTGTGCGCGGTCCTCGGTGCCGCCCACCTGATTCGGATCCGCGCATATGCGCTCGCATCCTGGATCGCGCTGTCGCTGCTCGCGTGGGTGGTGGTGACCCACGCGGTCACGACCTGGGGCAGCGCCAAGACGATCATGCTCACCTCGCCGGTCGTGCTGCTGCTCGCGTGGGGCGGCGTGCGTGCGATCGCGACGATGCCCGGCAGAGGCGCCGCACGGCTCGCCGCGGCGCTCGCGGGGCTGGCGATCGCCGCTGGCGTCCTTGCATCCGACGCGAAGCAGTACCACGCATCCAACCTCGCCCCGACGGCGCGCTACAGGGAGATGGAATCGGTCGCGCGGCAGTTCGCCGGTAGGGGGCCTGCGCTGTTCACCGACTTCGACGAATACGCGATGTATGTGCTCCGGGAAGTGGGCATCGCCGGACCGGACTTCGTGTATCCGCCGGCCACGCTTTCCGCCGGCGGCGGCGGGCTACGGCGACCGCCGTGCACATCGGTGCGCTCGCGCCCTCGGCCCTGATCGCCTATCCGCTCATCATCACCAGGCGCGACCCCACCGAATCCACGCCCCCGCCGCGTACCGCCTCGCGTGGCAGGGCTCCTACTACGCGGTGCTGGGAGAGGCGGCCGGGCGCCGCGCCGGCGCTCGCGCACTCCCGCTCGCCGGCACCGCAGCCGCCCGCTGCGCACGGATCTCACGCTCGCAGCGAGCACGCCGCTCGGCACCTCGCGGCTGCGCCGTCGCGCACCGTGCTCAGCGTCAACATCAGGACCTCCTCGCATCCCCGCAACTGGGGCCATCAGCGCCAGGGGCTCGTCATGTCGCATCCCGGTGTACGCTCACCGCATCCTTCCGGGTGCCCTGCCGCCGGCGTGTGGGACCTCTGGATCCAGGGTGAGTTCATGCCGCAGATCGCGGCGTCGCTGGACGGCCGACACGCTCGTCACGCCGGCGGGCGAGCTGAGCGGAAACTCGCTCGTCCCGAACACGCTGCCGCCAATCCCCGTTCCGGCTCACGGCCGGCACCCACGTCATCACGTTCACACGCCGCTCGGGGACGACCCAGCCGGGCGAGGGCGGCTGGGCGGTGCTCGACGCGGTGCTGCTCACACCCGCCGGGTACCGCGCGGACCGGCTCATCGTTCGCGCCGGCGGGTTCGCCCCAGCGGCTCTGCCGGTACGAACCGGAATGGGTCGAGCTCCTCCCGGGTCGCCTCAGCGGGTGATCGTCACCAGCGCCGCGCTGCTCGCGGGCACGACGACGGTCACCTCGCCCGCGCGGGCGGCGGTCGCCGTCGCGCTCGCTGCGCCGGCCCACGTACCGTCGGCTGGCGACCGCCCTTCCGCCGAGCGTCGCTCCCTGGGTCGCGCCCTGCGAGGGCGCCGTCATCGTCATGACGCGGGCCGAGTGAAGCCCGGCGGGGAGCATCAGATGCACGCGGGCGGACGCTGAGCCCGACGGGTTCGTCGTTGATCAGCACCATCGTGCATCCCGCCGTGCTCGCGAGCAGCGCCGTCGCGGTGACGTTGGCGAACGCCGGCGCCGTCATCCGGGTCGTGATCGGCCGGTCGCCGATCAGTGCTCGTGTGAGCAGGAGCGCATACCACTCCGGCTGGGCCTGGAGCTGACCGGCGGCGAGCCGCTGCGGGGTCGGAGCGCAGATCACCGAGTAGCCGTTGCAGCGCGCGGGGTTGCCCTCGAGGTTGATGCCCGACGCACCCGCAGACATCGTCGTCGTGATGTAGCTGGTGGCCCACAGCGCCGCCGCGAACGTATCGCTGATGCCGGCGACGCCGCCGCACGAGACGGAGTTGGCCTCATCGACCCGCAGGGGTATGTGGCCGGCGCGGGCGACCCGCATGTAGCGGGTGAGCGAGACGCGCTCTTCCGCCCGGATCCTGCCGCTGAGAAGCGTCTGGATCGTCGGGGTCGGGATCGTGTGGCAGCCGAGCGGGTAGTGGTGGCCGGTGATGATCGCCGGTCGCTGGCTGCGGACCTCCTTCGGGCCCCACGCGTTGAAGATCTTGGACCCCGACACGTCGGGCCCCGCGAGCGGTATCCCCGGCGTCAGCCGGCCGATCGCACGCCGGTAGGCGGCTATCTGCGCGTTGTACTGGCTGAATTTCCACGGCGGCGCGCGCAGTCCGTGCCTCTCGTAGGAGTCCGGCTCGTTGCCGATCTCGATCCCTGCAAGCCACGGCCCGAGGATCGCGTGCGCGCTGGCGACCTCGCGTGCGGCGAGCCCCGGGTTGTAGTGCGCGAGCCCGACGGTGAGGATGATCGGCCAGCCGCTCGCCTGCGCGAGCCGGCGAAGCCGGCGAAGGTCCGCGGGCCCGATAGTGTGGCTCGCCCAGGCTGGCTTCGGATCCCTCGCGTCGGTCCATGCCGTCCGGGTGTCCGCGCTGATGCCCCCGAACCGAAACAGCCCGGGGCCGAGCGAACGCAGCAGCGCCGGCATGTTGCCGAGCTGCCCGTACCGCGCGATCTGCGCGAGCGCGCCCACCTCGAATGAGAGCCCGAGGAAGCGGCGCGGGACAGGGCGGCCCGGCCGGCTGGCGTCGACCGCGACGGTGATGTCGACGGGCGGGTCGCCGCGCGCGCGCCGACGCCGACGCTGCTGCGTCTGCTCGTCGGCACTGAGGGCGAACACGAGTACGGCGGCCGTTGCCAGCGTCAGCAGGAGCACGCCCGCCAGCAGCCCGGCGCTGGCGCGCGGGCGTCCGGGCGCGCCGTCAATTCTCATGCTCATCGGGAGAACAGTAGACCGGCGCGGGTCTCGCTGCGCCTCACCACCCTCGATCCGGTGGGCGATGCCGCCCGCCACCGGTGCGGGAACTAATCTCTCATCCCATGGAGGCTGCCAGCGCCGACACGCCTACAGACCGGATCCTGCTCGGCGACAACCTCGCGATCCTCCCGTCGCTCGACGGACGCGTCCTTCCAGCTGATCTACATCGACCCGCCCTTCAACACAGGCCGCTCCCAGACGCGCCGCACGCTGAGCACGGTGCGAGACGGTGAGGGCAACAGGACCGGCTTCCAGGGCCGTCGCTACAGCTCGAAGCTGCTCGCCCAGTCAAGCTATTGCGACGAGTACGACGACTACCTCGCGTTCCTCGCGCCGCGCATCGAGCACGCGCACAGGCTGCTCTCAACCGACGGCACCCTCTATTTCCATATCGACTACCGGGAGTCGCACTACTGCAAGCTGCATGCTCGATGAGATCTTCGGGCGGGATTGCTTTCTGAACGAAATCATCTGGGCGTACGACTACGGCGCACGGTCTCGCTCGCGCTGGCCCGCCAAGCACGACACGATCCTCGTCTACGTCCGGGATCCGGCGTCCTACCACTTCAACTCGGAGGAGGTGGACCGCGAGCCATACATGGCGCCGGGTCTCGTCACACCCGAGAAGGCCGCACGCGGCAAGCTCCCGACCGACGTGTGGTGGCACACGATTGTGCCGACCAGCGGCCGGGAGAAGACGGGCTACCCGACCCAGAAGCCAGAGGGGATCGTGCGGCGCATGGTTCAGGCGTCGACGCGCCCAGGCGACTGGTGCCTTGACTTCTTCGCAGGCAGCGGCACGCTCGGCGCCGTCGCGGCGCAGCTCGGCCGCCGGTACGTGCTGATCGACTCCAACCCCGAGGCGGTCGAGATCATGCGCGCCCGCCTTCTCGGGGCGCCCTGAGCGCCTCGGCGTGCGGGACATGCGAGCCTATGTGCCATGTTCCACATCGAGCTACGCCAGTTTCCCCACAACCTGAGCCGCTTCAATCTCACCAACGAGCAGCTGTGGCCGATCGTGGAGCCGTGGGCGCGCGAAAAGGTCTTCGAACTCGAAAAACAGAAATGGACCCCGCACCACGCGAAACTGATCATCATCGAAGGCCCGGAGCTCACGCCGGACAAGCTGACGATGGGTCGCGGGTGGTCCGCGGCGGTGCGCGAGGGCACGGACGTCACCGAGCAGGTGCTCGCTCAGGCCGCGGAGGCGGTGGCGGCCGCCGATGCTTCAGCTGCGCCTGCGCCGTCCGCGCCCGCACCAGGCTCACCGATGACGCTCGAGGCGATGGGAGCCCAGGCCGCCGCGCTCCTCGGAGCCGAGCCGGCCCGCCTTCTCGGGGAGTGGAGGGTCGCGGCCGCCCGCGCGCCTGAGCTGAGCCCGAGCGAGAGCCTCGCCGCCGCAGAACGCGCGATAGGCGGTTCCGGCGGCGACAGTCGCTGAAGCGACGCTAGACTTGGGCGTCGCAGCATCATGGTGGGCGTAGCTCAGTTGGTAGAGCTCCTGGTTGTGGTCCAGGCGGTCGCGGGTTCGAGTCCCGTCGCTCACCCCTAGGGAAAGCCCTGCTGACGCGGGGCTTTTCGCGTTCAGGGGGTCATCGGCAGGCCGCGGGCGCCCAGCCTGCCAGCGCTGCAACCACGGTGCACAGCGACACCGCAACGCGAACCGGGGACATTCGAACACTCGACATCTGCGACCACCATAGGCAGCCGGAAACTCGGGCGAATCCGCAGAAACCCTCCGCAAGATGTGCCGGTATCCCTGTGAGGTCCATGGTGGCGGAGCTGGCTTCGCTGACGTCGCCGCGAAGCGTAAGGGCACTGTCGGGAGCCTCGCGGGGTCGATCGTGGCAGTTCGCGGGTCCTCAACGACTGGCCCAGCCGATGATCAGCTCATGCTCGTATTGCTGTCCAGCCCGGACGGGGGATCTGATACGTGCCTCTACCTTTGTGCCCGTGGACGAAGAGTTCGTCTGGGCGGCGATCGAGGGCGGCCCGCTGGATGGCGGGACGCATGCGGTTCCTGCGATCGACGGCTGGGTATTCGACCCCTCGTCCGCCCACTTCGTGGACGAGGCAACGCTGCCGCCGGACCTGGCTGCGGACTCGCCTGACGTGTTATTGAGTCGCTACGGGCTGCGCAACCGCGGCGGCGAGTGGGTGCTCGAGTATCTCGGCCAGGCCGGGTGAGACGCGACCGTCATCTGAGCAGGCGCTCGCCGTTGCAGTGCGCCACGGTGTCGCAGGACGCCGCGTCCGCTCCGGGCGCCGTCTGCCCCCGGGTGCAAGATGGACCGGCGTCGCGGGCAACGCTCCGGTTTGTCCGCCTCTCGAACAGTGGGGGTTCTGAAGCATGCTCTCTTCCATTCGCAGCCACTTGAGCTACGCGAACGTGGCGGCCACGATGGCGCTGGTCTTCGCCATGGGCGGCAGCGCCGTCGCCGCAAACCACTACCTGGTCACGAGCACGAAGCAGATCAAGCCGAGCGTCCTGAAGTCGCTGAAAGGCAACGCCGGCCATACGGGGGCCACCGGCCCGCAAGGCAAGGAAGGGCTGCAGGGCAAAGAAGGGTCAGCAGGCAAAGAAGGCGCTCGCGGCCCGAGCGACGTTTGGCAGGCGGGAGACGGCGAATCGGCGAGCAGCACGGCACCGTTGTCCGTCTCGGTTCCAGCGGGCTCCTACCTTGTCCAGGCGGCGACCACCGCCAGCGGCGGAACGGGCGACAGCGCCTGTCACCTCGTAGGCGGCAGCCAGGGTGACAACGCGTACGTGCAGAACGGACCCTCGGCGACTCAGGTCACGGTTACGAACATCGAGACCACCGTTCTCAGTTCACCGGGCAAAATCGAACTGAACTGCGGCGGTGCGGCCGAACACTTCTGGTACGCGAAGCTGACGGCGATCCAGGTGGGCACGATCCACTGAGCGAGGCCTGGTGCCCCGTGCCTACAGGCGCGGGGCACCCGGAATCGACCCACCGGCGACTCAACGCCTGTGTTCGAACCGATGGGTGGTTCGCCGTTTGCGGCATGTGGCTGCGGCCCGAGTTCCGGCCGTAGCCGCCCACCTACAGTTGGACACGCATGCGTGTCTTGTTGATCGCTGCGTCGATAGCGGTTGTGGCCGCGGCATCGGCGCTCGCCTCGCCTGCACGCTCGAAAGGCATCTACGGCGGGGTGGTCAGGGTCGGCCGCGGCGCAGCCGGCGTCACGCTCGGCATGACGCGTGCGCAGGTGATCGCGCGCCTGGGGCGTCCCGTGAGCGAACGCGGGTACATGGCATACGAGAGCGAGCCGCAGGGGAAGGTCAACTCGACGACGCCGCACGGCATGTTCGACCTCTACCTGAAGAGCGGCCGTGTCCGCATGATCGCCATCTCGCCACACAGCGGCTGGCGTCTCGCGGACGGAACCCGCGTCTTCGCGCACGGTGCGATCGCACACCTGATGGGCCGCTACGGCCGCCGTCTTCGGGCGACACGGGTAGAAGACGGCGAGAGGGCCTACAGGATCACCGAACGCTATCTAGGTCGAACCGTGTGGACCGAGTTCTATGTCGAGCGCTTCGGGACGAGCGCGAGTGTGTATGGCTTCGACGTACTGTTCCCGCTATCACGCGCCGGACGCTGACTGACCTGCCGTGTCCCTCCTGTCTTGATCGCGATCGAGTGTTGCGGGTGGCGGCACTGGCCGAGCGGGCCGTGGCGGGTGGCCGGCCGGGGCGGACACCACTCCGTTGGCTCTGGACGTCTCCGGCAGATTGCGCACCGTGGCCTGGCATGGAGGAAGCCTGACCCTCGGTGGCTGCGCGCTCGCCTTCCGAGCGATACTTCAGCGCATGTCTGGCCTGCCCACGACCCCCGACCCGGTCGCGACGATCACCTGCCCGGCTTGCGGCACGCGGGGCCAGGAGAGGATGCCCACCAACGCCTGCCGACATTTCTACCGCTGCACGGGGTGCGGTGAGATGCTGAAGCCAAAGCCCGGTGACTGCTGCGTCTTCTGCTCCTACGCAGACCGAATGTGCCCGCCGCACGAGTCTGAGAAATCCGGTGAGGACGCGGTCGGTCGGCGTGGCTGATCGAGCGGTACTCGCCCGCCACAGCGGGCAATGCTTCGGAGCGAAGGCGAGTTGGCGGTCACCCGCGCCGATGGACGCGGCCGCGGCTCGCGTTCCGCTGGTTCGTGGACTGGTCCGGTTCGCGCAGGCGGGTAGAGGTGGCTGGGGGGCCTTGCCCGGTGAATTCGGGCAGGCCCCCCAGCCGAGGTGCTCGGAGGCTTAGGGGAGACTGTCGGCCTTGCACCCCACCTCCGCCCTCACGGGCAGGTCCGCGGTTTCCCACCAGGTTTGCGAGGTGCTCCGGCCTGAGGAATTCGTGTGGCTAGTGATGGTCCCCGCGTACCGTGGCCCATGACTGCCACGTGATCCGGAGGATCACGACGGTGATGGCGAGGCCGATGATCGGGTCTGCCCTTGGTGCGCCGAGGGCGACGACGATGGCCGATGCGATTACGGCGAGGCTCACGTAGGCGTCAGCTCGCGCGTGGTGCCCGTCGGCGACGAGGGCGGCGCTGTCAAGGCGTCGCCCTGCCCTGAGGCGGATGCGAGCCGCGAGATAGTTGCCCAGGTAGCCGATGCCGCCGGCGGCGGCGAGCGCCCACAGGTGCGTCGGCGCCGCGGGATGAATCAGACGCTGTATGGCCTCGGCCCCCGCTACGCATGCGCTTATGAAGATCGCGCCGACCACGAACAGGCCGGCGCGTCGCTCGGCCAGTTGGGAGTGCAGGGCGAACGCGATCCCGAGCGGGACGGCGGTCAGGGCGTCGCCAAAGTTGTGGATCAAGTCGGCGAGCAGTGCGACGCTGCCGCTGGCGATGTAGACGAGGGTCTGAGCTATCGCCGTGATACCGAGCACGGCGAGGGAGATAGACACGGCGCGGATGCCCTTCCGCGACCGCTTGATGCTGTCATCGACCAGCCCGTGAGAGTGCCCGTGCTCGCCGTGGGCGTGTGAGTCGCCGTGGTCATCGTGCGGGTTTGGCTCGATCGGCCGCGAGCGATGCAGGCCCGATCGCACGTGGCGGTGCGATCCCGTGTGGGGGTGGCTGTGGGTCTTTCCGCCGTGCCGGTGGGTCTGACGATCTACGCCCTCGACCATCACAACAACATAGGCCGCCGCTGCCGGCCCTGCCGCGACGCGGCTCGCAACGTGAGGACGGATGTTCGATTCCGCTGGCCCGCCTTGAGACCTACCGTTGGAGGCTCGGACAGCCAATGACGGAGGTAGCACGTGAGCAATTCGAGATGCACCACAGAGCCGGGCCGCACCCGGCGGCGCGTCACGCGGTTCTTCGTACCCGGTATCGCAGCGGCGTTGGTCGCACTGGCGTTCGCGGCCCCCGCCTCGGCGGAAGGCAGCTTCGTGATCGGTGACGGCAACGCGGCGGTCGGGAGCAGCGTCACATTCTGGGGCGCTCACTGGTGGACGGCCAACACCCTCAGCGGTGGCCTGGCGCCAGCCTCGTTCAAGGGCTTCGCTGACACCGCAGCGACGCCGCCGGCGTGCGGGGAAACCTGGACGACCCGTCCCGGCAACAGCTCCGAGCCACCGGCGGGTCCGCTGCCGCCGTTCATCGACGTGATCGTTGCGGGCCAAATCACCAAGTCTGGTCCCACCATTTCGGGTGACACCAGGGAAGTCGTCGTTGTCGCGACCGAGCCGGGATACGGCCCCAACCCGGGACACGCCGGCACCGGAACCGTGGTCGCGAAGGTGTGTCCTGAAGGTGGTTCGCCGACCTGAGATCCGGCCGGGCACAACGCGGCGCGAGCCCCGCTCGAAGCTGGGCCTCACGTCGCGCCGTGCGGAAGCGCCCGACGGTCGACGACTCAACAACTGTCGCGGCGCTCGTTTCGCGAGCTGAGTTAGAGCCTCGCTCAATAGGAAGGTCTCCATGTGCGGTCTTCCGAGATCGCCGCCAGACTCCAGCAACGCTCGACCAGCGCGAGACGCATCGCAGTGGGACGCCGGTGCGCAAAGCTCACCTCACCTGAGCCATCTTGCACTCGCGCTTCTCGTCAGACGGCTGGCCGCCTCGGAATGTTTCGTGCGAGACTGCTGGAGCGAATTCTGGGGAGCCATGGCGATGGAACACGTGGAGTTCACGACGGGGCCGGATATCCACTCGCCCGGCGAGACGGGTGAGCTCTTGGAGCGGGATGCGGATCTTCGTCTGCTGCAGGAGACGCTTGCCGGGGTCTTGGGTGCCGCCGAGGGGAGGTTCGTGCTCATCGGCGGCGAGGCCGGGGTCGGCAAGACATCATTACTTCGATGCTTCTGTGGCGGGCAGCGGGGGTCGGCGCGGGTCTTTTGGGGGGCGTGCGAGCCGCTGCTGGCGCCGCGCCCATTCGGGCCGCTGCTGGACGTCGCGGGCGCGATGGGCGGCGAGCTCGCCGAGCTTCTATCCGGTGACGGCAAGCCTCACGAGGTGGCGCAGGCACTGATCCGCGACCTCGGTGGGCGAGAGCCCACGGTGCTGGTGTTCGAGGATGTTCACTGGGCCGATGAAGCCACGCTCGACGTGATCACACTGCTGGGACGAAGGGTCTCGGCGGTGCCTGCGCTGGTGCTCGTCAGCTATCGCGACGACGAGATCGAAGCGGCGCAGAGGCTGCGACTCGTGTTGGGGGCTCTCTCGAGCGCAGGCGTCGTGCGGCTCGAGCTGATGCCGCTGTCGTTGGCAGCGGTGCATGCGCTGGCGGAGCTCAAGAGCGTCGACGCCGACGCGCTATTCAGGCGCACCGGCGGCAACCCCTTCTTTGTTACGGAGGTGCTCGCGGCAGGAGGTGATGGGATCCCTGTCACCGTCAGCGACGCCGTCCTGGGCCGTGCCGCGCGGCTCTCCGGGGCGGCCCGCACGTTGCTCGACGCGGTTGCGGTGGTGCCCGTACAGGCGGAGATGTGGCTGCTCGAGGACCTGGCGGGAGACGTCGTCGAGCACCTCGGCGAGTGCCTCGCCTCGGGCATGCTCAGTTCGGGGGCAAGTCACGTGGCGTTCCGTCATGAGCTGGCTCGTCTCGCCGTGGAGAAGTCGATAGCTCCACACACTCGCGTCGGGCTTCACCGGCGGGCTCTGGCGGCCCTCGCTACGCGCCGCGACGGCACACCGAATCTCGCGAGGCTGGCGCACCACGCCGAGGAAGCCGGCGACGGCAGCGCAGTGCTGCGGTGGGCGCCGGAGGCTGCCGAACGAGCGGCCTCATCGGGAGCACATCACGAGGCAGCAGCTCAATGGGGTCGCACGCTTCGCTTCGCCGACGCACTTGGAGGCGAGAAGCTGGCCCCGATCTTCGAGTCGTACTCGTACGAGTGCTACCTGACCGACCAGCTCGGTGACGCCCTGAGCGCACGTGAGAGGGCACTCGAGCTCTGGTCCGGGGTCGGAGACATCGGGCGCCAGGGCGACTGCCTGCGATGGCTCTCACGCCTGTGGTGGTTGCTCGGGGACCGTCCGCGTGCAGATCGCTACGCCGTCGAAGCGGTGGCGCTCCTTGAGTCGCTGGCGCCCGGGAGAGAGCTGGGGATGGCCTACAGCAACAGCGCGCAGCTCGCGATGCTGGCGGCGAAGACCGCCGAGGCGGTCGGGTGGGGCGAGCGGGCAATCGATCTCGCCGAGCGCCTCGGCGACAGTGAGACCCTGGCGCATGCTCTGAACAACGTGGGTACCGCGCAGCTCTTGAGCGGTGATGAGAGCGGGCACGAAGCGCTTGCGCGCAGCCTCGCCTTGGCGCTCGAGCACGGGCTCGAGGACGACGTCGAGCGCGCCCTTACGAACCTCGCGGCGGGCGCCGCCATGACCAAGGACCCGGCGCGGGCCGAGGTCTACCTCGACCAGGCCCTCAGCTATTGCAGCGAACACAATCTCGACTCTGGAGAACTGCACGTCCTCGGCTGGCTCGCGCTCGCAAATGTTGACAGCGGTCGATGGAGTGAGGCGACCGACGCCGCGGAGAAGGTCCTGCGCCGAGCAGTCGCCAACGCCATGCCACGCGTGGATGCGCTCGTCGCGCTCGGTCGTGTGCGGGCGCGCCGCGGAGACCCCGAAGCCCAGGCGCCGCTTGACGAGGCACTCACGCTCGCCGGGCCGACGGGAGAGCAGCGACTGGCGCGAGTGGCGGCGGCGCGAGCCGAAGCCGCATGGCTGGCCGGGGCGGACGATGTCGCCGCGGAGACCGACCGGGCACGAAGCGTGGCAGGGGAGGCTGGAAACCCGTGGGAGATCGGCGAGCTCGCCTGCTGGCGCTGGCGCGCGGGGATCGATGAGGTGATTCCGGCGCGGGCAGCTGATCCGTACGCGCTGCAGATGGCCGGCGAATGGGAGCGTGCAGCCGAGCTCTGGACACTCCGCTCGTGCCCCTATGAGGCGGCGCTCGCCCTCGCTGATGCCGACGACGAGGACGCGCTACGGCGGGCGCTCGCCGAGCTGCAGCGCCTGGGAGCGCGACCGGCTGCGGCGATCGTCGCGCGGCGGCTTCGCAAACGCGGCGTCCGCGGCCTGCCGCGCGGCTCGCGCCCGCGCACGCGTGAGAATCCCGCGGGTCTGACGACACGCGAGCTCGAAGTGCTGACACTTCTCTCGGCGGGCCTGCCGAATGCGGAGATCGCTGAGCGTCTGGTGATCTCGCAGAAGACGGTCGGCCATCACGTCTCGGCGATCCTGCGCAAGCTCGACGTGCGCACCCGCGGTGAAGCGGGAGCGGAGGCCGTGCGGCTCGGTCTCGCCTACCAAGATAGGTAGCCGCGGCTCCCAACATGGGGAGCCCTCCCGATGCGGTCCGCGTTGCCCTGCCTTACCGTCGAGGCATGAGTGTTCCACGACCGAGCAGGAGGAGCGACATGCCGAGATATATGGTGCAGCGGACCTTCCCCGATGGCCTTCAAATTCCCATCGCAGACGGCGGCGCCGGGGTGTGCCGGTCAGTCGTTGAGCGCAATGCGGAGGAGGGGGTCACCTGGCTCCACTCGTACGTCAGCGGCGACAAGCAGACGACGTACTGCGTGTACGACGCACCCACGCCTGAGGCGATCAGGAAAACCGCCACGAGCAACCAGCTCCCGATCGATCAGATCACCGAGGTCCGGGTGCTCGACCCCTACTTCTACAACTAACCAAGCGACGAGCCGAAGGAGACTGCAATGTTCAAGAACGCCTGGCGTAACCTGAGCGCGGCACTGCTCATGGCCGCCGTCACGGCCGCCCCGTCTAGCGCCTCGGCGAGGGCTCTAGTCGATCACGGTGTGCCCGCGCTGAACGCGCGCGACACCGGCGCGGCCGTCGCGCCGACCGGCGGCGTCCAGACTGCCCCCAGCGGGTTCGACTGGGCCGACGCCGGAGTTGGAGCCGTAGCCACACTCGTTGTGCTCGGTGCCGGCACGGGCGCGGTCGTTGCCCGTCGGCGGCAGGGGCACCGCGCTGTCACCAGTTGACGGGTCGGCTCCGCTCCAGCGAACCCCGGGGCCCGCGAAACTTCGCTTCGGGGGCCCGGGCCGGTCGTGCGATGGCAGGCCGGATCTCTCGGTTCTGAAGGTGAAGGGGCCAGTATGGAGAACCGGCCCGGGCTCGACAGGGCACGCGGCCGGTAATTGGCGGGCCCGCCGCAGCGCGGCGGTCGTTCCCCGCTGCGACCATGACGCGGATGAGATCAGTCGCTGCTCGTGCGCTCAGGAGGGTGGCGCCGGCGTTGGCCGGTGTCCTGATGTGCGTCGCCGCCGGCCTCGCATGTGCCTGTGGCAGCAGCGCGGTGGCATCCAGACCGCACCCAGGATGCGACGCGAAGGACCGTCGCCAGCCCTGTCGAGTTCTGTTCGTCGGGAACAGCTACACCTACGTCAACGACCTTCCGCAGGTCTTTGCGCGGCTCGCGGCCTCAGGCAGCCATCCCGTTCAGAGCTCCGCACTTGCGAGCCCGCGGGCGACGCTGGCGGACCATGTGCAAGCCCCCGAAACGAGCGCGACGATCCGCGGGCACGGCTGGAACGTCGTCGTACTGCAGGAGCAGAGCCAGATCCCATCGCTCGAAACGCTGAGGCAGAGAGCGATGTATCCACCCGCGCGGCAGCTCGTCCGCGAGGTGCGAAACGCCGGTGCCTCGCCGGTCTTCTTCCTCACCTGGGCGCATCGCGACGGCTGGCCCGAAATGGGGCTGCATGGCTACACGGCGATGCAGGTCGCCGTCGACGCCGGCTACGGCAAGATCGCACGCGAGCTCGGGGTCGCCGTTGCCCCGGTGGGCGTCGCCTGGTCCTCTGCCACCCGACGCTTCGCGCCGACGGTCCTCTGGCAGAGCGACGGCACGCATCCGACCCCGGCCGGCACGTACCTCGCTGCCTGTGTCTTCTACGCGACGCTGTTCAAGGCCAGTCCGGTGGGACTCTCCTATCGCGGGAGCCTGCAGCGACGAGACGCCATCGTCCTGCAGCGGCTTGCTGCCGATGCGGCTGCTCGCGGGCGTTGATGGTGCCGGCCGGCCACGTTCGCGCCGATGTCGCTAACGACCACCGGCCGCCGGCGCCGGTAGGTTCACGACATGAGCGTCGTACCCGCACTCCGTACCGTCTCGGCGACGCGCTACGTGACCCCGCTGCGTGAGGGCGGCTCGCTGCCGGGGCTGATGGAGGCGGACGATGAAGGCATGTACGTGGTCAAGTTTCGCGGCGCCGGGCAGGGGACACGGGCGCTCGCGGCGGAGGTCATCGCAGGCGAGATCGCACGCGCGCTCGGGCTGTCGGTGCCGGAGCAGGCGATCGTGCTCGTCGATCCCGCGCTCGGGCTGGCCGAGCCCGACCCCGAGATACAGGAGCTGATCGTCGCGAGTCCCGGCGCGAACCTCGGGGTCGACTTTCTTCCCGGCGCCGCCGCGTACTCTCCGGCGGGGGAGTGGCAGCCCGATCCGGAGCTCGCGGCGCAGATCGTGTGGCTCGACGCGCTGCTCACGAATGTCGATCGGACGGCCAGAAATCCCAACATGCTGATCTGGCATCAGCGGCTGTGGATCATCGATCATGGCGCTGCCATGTACCTCGCACACGGCGGCCTGAGCCCCGAGCAGCAGGCCGATCGCCCGTTCCCGCAGATCGGCGATCATGTCCTGCTGCCGTGCGCCTCCTCGATCGTGGACGCAGACAAGCGGCTCGCTCCGCTGCTCGACGTTGGGCTGCTTCAGGCGGTCGCTGCGCTCGTGCCGCCTGACTGGCTCCAGGACAGCGCGGACACCTACGTCGAATATCTCTCTCTCCGGCTCGCTGAGCCTCGCGGTTTCGTTAGCGAGGCCGAGGACGCCCGTGTCAGCTAGAAGGGCCTTCTCCTACGCGATCGTTCGCGTCGTCCCTCGGGTGGAGCGCGGCGAGAGCTTCAACGCGGGCGTCGTGCTGTTCTGCCGCCAGCTCGGGTTCCTCGGCGCCCGGGTGTCTCTCGATGAGACTCGCCTCGCCGCGCTCGGACCTGAGATCTCACCCGAGATCGTCAGCGCGCTCCTGCAGGCGATCGTCCGGGTCGCCGACGGCGACCCAGCGGCTGGAGCCGTTGCGGCGCTGCCCGCGTCCGAGCGATTCGGCTGGCTGGTCGCCCCGTCGAGCACGATCATTCAGCCCTCGCCGGCGCACACTGGGCTGTGTGAGGATCCCGGCGCCACGCTCGACGAGCTGTTCGCAGAGCTCGTTGGATGAACCAGCCGCCGCAGCGCCAGCACATCGCCGTAGAACGCCCGCCTGATCGACCGTGCCGGGTTTCACCGGCAGCAGGGACCGCGTTAGGCAGGCCCGGCGGGTGGTAGGAGGCGGTGGAGAGGCCATCCATGCCTCCTCCACCACCATGAGGACGCGCCGGCGGAGAGTCCCTCGGCTCCCCGCGTCGCGGTTCCTATGACCAGAACCCGGCTCTGGGCAGATTGTTGCGGTCAGCTGGCGGTTCCATGCGCCAAACCCACCAAGGGCACGGTTCCGGGCGATCGGTGAGCCTTCTCGTCGATTTGGTGTGAGTTTTCGTCGTTTGCGGCGTCTTGGGTGTAGGCGGCCGCTGCGCCGGCCCCTGGCCCGAGGACAACGTGAGCCCCTCAATTCCACTGCGCGTGCTGCGCACCCAGTCCGATGCTCGCCTGCTCGAGATGTCGCGCGACGGCCATGAACGCGCGTTTGAGGCACTCGTGCACCGCTATCGGCGGCCGCTTCTCGGCTACTGCCGGCGGCTGCTCCTGCCCGAGGCACGCGCTGAGGATGCCCTGCAGCAGGGCCTTCTGCAGGCATGGATCGCGCTGAGCGACGGCTGCGAGGTACGCGACGCCAAAGCTTGGCTCTACCGGGTCGTGCACAACTCGGCGGTGAGTGCGCTGCGGCGCTCGGGCTATGACTACGTCGAGCTCGACGAGGCGCTTCACGGCGCCGGTGCGCTCGATAGCGACATCGACCGCCGGATCGCGGTGCGCGAGGCGCTCGCGGGACTCGCTGCGCTGCCTGACGCGCAGCGCGAGGTGCTGCTCCGGACCGCTGTGCAGGGCCACAGCCACGAGCAGGTCGCCGCGGACATGGGCCTGAGCGACGGTGCGGTGCGGGGATTGATCTACCGGGCGCGCGCCACGCTTCGCACCGCTGTCACAGCGGTGACCCCGCCGCCGTTGCTGGCATGGGCGGCGCGGGCCGCCGAGACGGGCGCCGCGCATCCTCAGCTCGCGGGGTTCGCCGGCGGCACCGGATCGGCAGGCGTGTTCGGTCTGCTGCTGAAGGGAGGCGCGGTCGTGGTCAGCGCTGGCGTGCTCGCAACCGGAGCGGGCCTGGTGCCGCACGGTGCCCCTGCCGCAACGGCATCGCGCGGTGATGCACCGCACCAGCGCAGCGCTGCTCCGGCGCGGTCCGACAGTACGTTCAGCGCCGCGTCGACCGCCGGCACCGGGTCGCGCGGTCAGGCTCGCAGCTCGGGCCGGGCGCATACGCACGCGGGGCGCCGCGCCGCCGTCAGGCACCCGGCGGCACATCAGGGCCCCGGGACGTCGGGCAGCGGTGGCAGCCGAGACGGCGCCGTCACGGGCGCCGGGCGCGAGGAACGACAAAGCGCCGGCGGGAACGAAGGGTCCCCGGCCGGCGACGGTGGCCAGGGACGAGCCGGCCTCTCAGCCGGCAGCACAGGAGACTCCGGGCACAGTGGCCAGTCCGCACAGTCCGGTGACGGCGCCGGCGGCGGACGCTCGGCGTCCGGTGGCGACGGCGGGTCCGGCGGATCCGGCCAAGACGGACAGGGGAGCCCGGCCCAGGCGTTGACCGAATCAACGTCCCAGCAGGCATCATCCGGCGGTGATGGCGGATCGGGCGGCGCAGGCGGCTCGCAGGTTTCCGGCTCAAGCTCCGGTGGCCCTGCGGAATCCGGCTCCCCGCACTAGCGTCGGCGAATTGCGTCCGGCCCGCGTGAGTTCTGCGCCGCGGGCGCGTCTTGCGGCTAGCTGGGTGTCTCCAAATCACTACCCCCGGCAAATGAGGAGGCTCACTATGAAGCGCATCACCCTGATCACAAGCACCGCAGCCATGTTGGTTGCGATCGCTCTGCTCCCGGCCGCGGCTTCTGCGCGCAGCCACCACCACCGCCATCACCATGCGGCCAAGAAGGCCCGCCTTGTGACGTTCGGTGCGCCACGTCCACGCCCACGTCGACGGCTCCCGCGACCGAAACCGTGGGCACGGTGACCTCATTCACCGGCGGGGTGCTGACGATCAAGCTCACCGACGGCACGGTCATCACCGGCAAAGTCACCGACGGCGACAGAGCTGAAGTGTGAGGCCGCGGCCGTTCCGGCGCCGGTCTCGGTGCCGGCAACGGCCCACGCCGCTGACCATGGCGGCGGCCAGGACGGCGGGCCGTCCGGCGCAGGCAGCACCGCGGTCAACGACGGACACGGCGGACCCGGATCGAGCGGCGACAGCCAGGGCCAGCCGGGGGCCCCACGCCGACGGAGTCCGACGACAACGGCGGCGCAGGTGAGGCCGGCCAGCCCGAACCCTGTGAACCGAGCTCGGTGAAGGAAGGCACGATCGTGCGCAGCGCCGAGCTGTCGATCTCCTCAGCGGGCGCGATATTCCGCGAGCTGGAGATCGTCCGCTAGCCGCGCCGCCTCGGCCGCCCTGCCCTGGGAGGAACTCCCGGGGCAGGGCGCGCGAGGCCCGTTAGTTGACCAGGCCGCCCGAGCGGCTCACGGCGTCCCAGGTGCCGCCGAACTCGATCACGCCGGTGTAGGACGTTTCGCCCGCGTTCGGTCGCGGGGGCGTACGTGTAGAGCGGGTGTCCCGCATAGGTGACCTGCCTGCCGCCGCCCGGCAGCGCGATGCTCGACAGGAGCGAGGACTTCACGCCCGGGCCGGCGATCGGCTTCCCGGTGGTCCGAAGCGCCGGCCAGATCGAGGAGCATTCGGTCACCTTCACGCATGTGTCCCTGTTGCGTGGATCCCGCGTGAAGCGGTACAGCGGTGAAGCCGGCGCCGGTGACGAGAATCGTGCCGATGCTCGTGTGTCGCAGCTGCACCTTCGCGGCTCGCGCGCTCACCGCGCTCGGGGCGGCCGGGGTCGCCTTTGCGAGTGAGGCCATGCTCGCGAGCAGGGCGAGTGCTCCAGCGGCGGTTGTGCATGTTCGGTTCATTCGGCGACCTCCGGTTCTGGGGTGTGGGCGGCCCGCTGGCACTGCGATGGCCTTGTACAGAAGACGCCGCCTGCCGCCGGAACCTTCCTCGGCGCGAGCGAAACTTGGCTCAGAACCGGCTCGGGGCAGGCTACAGGTGGTGTTCGGCTGCCGCCAGGAACATCCGCGGCCGAAAAGCAGCGGTGGCGGGGCCCCGCCCGTCTAGACTCATATGACAGGGTAGTTGCCGTCCGGCGAGGCGGCGGGTGCTTTTCCCAACATCGAGTGTCCGCCGCAGCCGGCGGGCCCCGGGAAGGCCAGCGCATGCAGGACACCACGGACCCGACGGGTGACGAAGCGGCGATAGGCGCGCGCGTCAGACGGCTGTCCCGCCCACATTCATCCGGCGGGGCGGTGATCGAGCGGTCGGTGATACTCGCGGAGGGCGCCGGCGCGCTCGCGATGCTCGCCTGGATCGAGGACCACGATGGAGTGGGGGACACGACCGCCACGGGCGTGCCCAAGGGCGGTCTGCACGGCGCTCGCATGACGCAGGCGCACGACGGTCCCGCCAAGCGTTTCGTGCTTCCCGCGGACGCGTTCGAGGGTATGCCCTCGTGATCAGCCAGCGCCGGATCGAGGAGATGCAGGCGGAAGCGAAATATCACAGGGAGCGCTTCGACCTGTACAAGGCGAAGGCCTACGGGCCGCGTCTGACGAGCCCGGCGCGCCTGCAGGACCTGGAGCGCCGCAGTCGCAGCGCCGAGTCGCGCCTGCGCTCCGCTCTGCGCACGAACGAGGAAGAGGCGAACGGGCTGACGGCCGACTCAGGCGCCGAGTGAGGCGCCCGCCGGACTCTCCCGCAGTTCAGCCTCCGATGGCTGACCCGGCCCGATCACGACCCTGCCGAGACCGATGATTTCCATCTCCGTGTCGGCCGAGCAGAGTGACGCTCGCCGCGCCTCGTCGCTGAGCGTTCGCCGCAGGAAAGCGAACGCGACAGCGCCGGTCAGGGCCGGCACCCACAGGAATATCGCGCGGTAGGCGAGCACCGCCGACGTCGCGGGCGTCAGCGCCACGCCATACAGGACGAGCGTGCCGACAAGACCAGCGTCGACGCCGCCGATCCCGCCCGGGATCGGGATCAGCCCGCCGAGCAGTCCGACCAGGTAGGCGATCGTGATGATCGCCAGCGGCGGGGCACTGCCGAAGGCCTTGAAGGACGCCCACAGCACGAGCAGGTCGAAGATGAGATAGCCGAGGATCCCGGCGATCAGCACCGCGTCGTGCTCGCGCAGCAGCGCGACGGCCTCGTTGACACCGTCGGCGATCGCGGCGAGCGTCTTCCAGAGGAGCGCCGTTCGAGGGGGCGGCTCGGAGGAGCAGGCTTCCAGGCGCCTGTGTAGCCGGGGCGCTGCACGCCCGGCGAGCAGGGCCCCGCAGATCGCCGCCGTCGCTATCGCAGCGGGCAGGGCGGTCAGGAACAGGTTGCTCTCGCCGGAGAAGATCCCGATCGCGAGTCCGGCGCCGACAATCGCGACGAGGCCCACATTGGCGATGCTCGTGAGCATGAAGAAGGCCGCGGTTCTGCGGCCGATCTCCTCGTTTGCCATGCCGCCGCGTTTCAGCGCCCACGCTCCGAGAGCGAGCCCACCCGCGCCGCCGGCCGGGAGAAGTGCATTCGCGCCGAGCTCGGACATGCCGATTTCCGTGCTGACACGCCACGTCATGCGCCTGCAGAAGGTGACCCGGAAGATCGCGACGTAGCCAAGGCCGGACCCGAGCTTGAAGAGGACGGCGAGCGCGAGCCAGCCCGGTTGTGCGCGCTCGAGACTGTCGCGCAGCCCCTGCAGCCCCGGCAGCAGCGTGATCAGCGCAACGACGACGATGCCGACTGCGCCCAGCACGACGACGCGCCGGCGAAGGCTCTGACCCGAGAGGTCCTCTGGAACCGCGAGCTCGTCCGCGCTGACGCGCGGTCGAGCGTCCTCAGCTGATCGCGTGCTCACCTCGGCTGTGCCCTCGGTGCTGCGTGAGGCTGCTCGGCGTGACGCTCCGCGAGCTCCGCGAGCTCGCAGAGAAACCGCGCGACGGCCGGTCGCTGGCGCGGTCCAAGCCGCCCATGGGCGCGCCGGACATCACCGGCCCAGTCCTCGATCGTGGCTCGAGCCTGCGCACGGGCTCGCGGCGTGGCGCGCAGGATCACGACGCGCCTGTCGCCCTGCCGGGGGCGGCGCACCGCAAGATTGCTCGCCTCCAGCCTGTCGGCGAGCCGGGTCACCGCGCCCGAGGTCAGGCCGACCCGCTCGCCGAGTCTTCCCAGCGTCATGTCGCCCTCCTCGGTGAGCGCGATCATTGCCGCGAGTTCAGCTTGGTCGAGGCCGAGCCGCCGCGCCGCCTGGATGGCCGCCTGCCGCCGTGCGCGCGCGAGACGCTCGACCGACTGGGCAACGTCAACGTCCATGCTGACAACGATAGAAACTACTGACGGCAGGGCAGCGGTGTCCGCGTCGCCGGCGGCTCGTGTCGGGCGCTAGCGTTGGGGTCCATCAGCGAGAGCGAACAGGAGGCCGACACATGAGCCAGAGCAAGTGCGAGCACCTCGATCAGGTGACGGTGATGGACGTTCCCGCCCGGGCGGATGTCCCGGGCTGTGAGGAGTGCTTGAAGATTGGGGGCCGCTGGGTCCACCTGAGGGTGTGCCGCACGTGCGGCAAGGTGGGCTGCTGTGACTCCTCGCCGAACAGGCACGCGAGCGCGCACGCCGCGGCGGAGGGCCACCCGATCATGAGCTCGATCGAGCCCGGCGAGAACTGGTCCTGGTGCGTCGCCGACGAGGTCGCGTTCGTCATCGACTAGCCGCAGGCGGGGGAGCCTCGCTATCGTCGTGCGTGTGCCGAACGCGAGAGTGGCCCTGATCGAGTTTCCAGCGGACGACGCCCAGCGGGCACTGAGTTTCTGGTCGGGGGTCCTCGGCGAGGCTCTCGTTCCGCGCTCCGCCGAGCAGGGCAGCGGATGGCAGACGGCCTCCTCGCAGGCCGCTGTCGGTGTCCATCAGCGCGGAACGGGTCCAGGCGACACGCTCTCGCTCCCGTACTTCGAGGTCGCGGACATCGCGCTCGCCGTTGAGCGCGTGGCCGAGCTCGGCGGCACCGTGATTCACCCGGGCGAGCGGTGGGCGATCTGCCGTGACTCCGAGGGCAGCCCGTTCGCGCTCGCCGCGCGCGAGGGCGCGGCCTAAACGGCGAGAGGCCCCCGGAGGGGCCCCTCGCGCGACTGGCTGGCGGCGCAGACGCGCCGCGATTTGCCGCTAGCTGCCCTTGACTTCGAACTCGGGCTGGTATCCGCCCCATTCGCCGGCGAGGCTGAATGTGCCCACCGTGCCGAGGCCGCCATACATAGCGCTCCACGTCGAGTTTGCGTACGCTTCTTCGGGAAGCGGCTGGCCGCCCACTGTCGCCGAGCCCGTCAGGGCCAGGTTGAGTGAGTCATACGGCCCGGGCACATGCGTCGGTTCGTACCCGTAGTCGGTCGTGTTGTAGGCCACGCTGACGATCACCGTGGACGGCAGCGGTACGCCGCCGAGGTTGAATTTGATCTTGAACAGCTTGCCGTGGTGGCATGCTTTTTCGGCCGTGTCATACCAGCCGCCTTTGCTTTCGCCTTCAGCGCACTTGACGTTGTTGGCCGAGGGCCGGTACGGCATTTTGAACGTGTTGTGCGTCGTGAAGATCAGCGTCCCGACGGTGTTACCGGGACCCACCCGGTAGATGTTGAGTTTCACGGGCTCTTCGAACTTCGCCCCGCGCGAGGTGCCGCAGGTGCCATCTTCTGCGCCGCCGAACTGGCAGGCCCAGCTGTTCATGCCCACCGTCACCGAGGTGCCCTTTTTGGCACCCGCCGCCAGCGAGATCTGGCCGCCGAACTCCGAGGTCGATGTCGCCTCGTACCCGAGCGAGGGAACGCTTCCGGGCAACGGCGATGCGATGTTGCTGTAGATCGTCGCCGCGCTTGCGGTACCTGCTGCGGCTGCGAATATCGCGCCAGTCGCGAGCAGGGTTGCTGCCAGCCTTCCGCCCACGGCGGTAGTCCTTGCAGTCATAGCTGCCTCCATTCTCCATGTGATCCCGGACCCCCCGGCCCGAGCTGTCCTTGCTCCCCGCAGACACACGCGCGGGTTTCTCCGGTAGCGGCATAATGCCGCGGCGCCCAAAAAGTACCAGTTCGGGACGATGCGGGCGCTCGGGTTTCTACTCATTCCGCCGTCAGGAGAGTCGCCGCGGCGGCGGCGAGCCTGACAGGCCTCTCAGCGCTGCATGATCTGAAGCGACTGCCCGGCGCAGCTGTCCGGCATCGTCCAGAGGTGACGTATGCCGCCGAGAACGATCGGCTCGGTCACCTGTTCGCGCCTGTCGGGGCCGGAGAACCGCACGCCGGCGGCCGAGAGGGCGGCGGCGACCGTGTCGATGTCGCTCACCTCGTGGGCGGCGTGATCGAACGCGATGCCGGGGTGGGGCAGGCGCTGCTCGAGCAGCGCGGGGTCGGTGAATGTGAAGATCTCCACGGTGCCGGTGCCCTCGCCCAGGAACACCCCGGTGAGCGAGTACTGCGGGAGGTCCACGGGACGCGCGACCGGCATCGAGAACAGGCGCGTAAGCTCGGCGATCGCAGCCGCCAGGTCATCGGTCAGGTACCCGACGTGGTTGACCGGCCCGAGCACGGCTAATCCAGCGGCGTGGTGTACGCGCCGCTCAGGCCGCCGTCGACGAGGAACGTGGAGGCGGTCACGAAGCTCGACTCGTCGCTGGCGAGGAAGAGTGCGCCCTGCGCTATCTCCTCGGCGCGTGCGAAGCGGCCCATCGGAACGTGCACTAGGCGGCGAGCAGCCTTCTCGGGGTCCTTGGCAAAGAGCTCTTTGAGCAGCGGCGTATCCACCGGCCCCGGGCACAGCGCGTTGACGCGCACTCCCTTGCGCGCGAACTCGACTCCGAGCTCGCGCGAGAGCGCGAGCACGCCGCCCTTGGATGCCGTGTACGAGATCTGTGAGGTCGCGGCGCCCATCACGGCGACGAACGATGCGGTGTTGATTACCGACCCGCGCAGAGGGCCGTCGTTCTGAAGCAGGTGCGGGATGCCGTGCTTGCAGCACAGGAACACGCTTCGCAGGTTCACGCTCTGGACGCGCTCCCACGCCTCGAGTGTGGTCTCGATGACGGAGCCGTCGTCGTTGGGTGAGATGCCGGCGTTGTTGAAGAGGACGTCGATCCGGCCGAACTCGTCCTTCACGCGCGCGAGCGCGCCCGCGACGTCATCCTCGCTGGTCACGTCCACGCGCAGAGCCAGGTCGCCGGGCGCGCCGTCCAGGAGATCGATGCCCACGACCGTCGCGCCCTCGCGCCGGTAGAGCTCGACCGTCGCGGCGCCGATGCCGCCGCTCGCACCGGTCACGACACACACACGTCCCTGAAGTCTGCCGGTGGCGCTCATCATCCCCCCGTCGCGTAGTAGATCGTCTTGAGCTCGGTGTAGGCGTCGAGCGCGTGCGGGCCGAGCTCGCGTCCGTAGCCCGACTGCTTGAACCCTCCGAACGGCGTGCTCACGCGAACCGACGTGTTTGCGTTGATGGACAGCACGCCCGTCTCAACCGCTCGGGCGACGCGCAGCGCGCGTGCTCCGTCGCGCGTCCAGATCGACCCCGAGAGGCCGTAGATCGTGTCGTTTGCGAGTTCGATCGCCTCGGCCTCGTCGCGGAACGGGAGCACGGCCGCGATCGGCCCGAAGACCTCCTCGCGGACCACACGGTCGCTGCGCTCTGCGGGTGCGAGCACTGTCGGCGCGAACCAGTACCCGGGTCCCTCGGGTGCGCTGCCGCGGAATGCGATGTTGACGTCGTCCTGCAGGAAGGAGGAGACCGTCTGCAGCTGGCCGGCTGATATCAGCGGCCCCATCTCGGTTGCCTCATCGAGCGGATCGCCGACGCGGATCGCCTTGACGGCGCTCTCGAGAAGCTCCATGAAGCGGTCGACCGCCTCGTGCTGGACGAGGATCCTCGAGCGGGCGCAGCAGTCCTGCCCGGCGTTGCCGAATACCGCCATCGGCGCGGCGGCCGCTGCCGCCTCGAGGTCGGCGTCGGCGAAGATCACGTTCGCCGACTTGCCGCCGAGCTCCAGCGTGACCCGCTTGATCGTTCCCGCGGCGGCGGCGGCTATCGAGCGCCCGACCTCGGTCGAGCCCGTGAACGCGATCTTGGCGACGTCGGGATGCTCCACCAGGCGCTGGCCGCACGTGCGGCCGGGGCCGACCACTACGTTCACGACGCCCTCCGGCAGCCCCGCCTCGAGCACGAGCTCGGAGAAGCGCAGCGCCGTCAGGGGTGTGAGCTCAGCCGGCTTCAGGACGACCGTGTTGCCCGCGGCGAGCGCCGGTGCGAGCTTCCAGGAGGCGATCGTGAGCGGGAAGTTCCACGGCGTGATGAGGCCGACGACGCCGAGCGCCTCGCGCACGGTGAAGGCCTGGCCGCCGGCTACCGGGATCGTGTCGCCGAGCAGCCGCTCGGGTGCGCCCGCGTAGTAGCGGAAGGTTTCGACGACCATGCCCATCTCGCCGCGCGCATCCCCGATTGCCTTGCCCGCGTTGCGGGCCTCGAGCACGGCGAGCTCCTCCTTGTGGTCCTCGATCGTGTCGGCGAGTCGACCGCAGCAGGCGGGCCCGCTCAGCAGGCGCCAGTGACCGCCAGCCGGGCAGGGCGGCCCGTCGCGGCCGCCACGGCCCGGTCGACGTCCTCGGTGCCCGCGCGCGGCACCTCCGCGAGCGCGGCCTCCGTGGCGGGCTCGAGAACTGTGAGCATCTCGCTCACGGCTCAGCCCGTCCGCTTCCGGCCGGGACCCGTCGTGGCCCGGATGGGAGAGACCACCTGCTCTGGACCTCCCTACGGCGCCTGCGAGATGTCGGGAAGCGCGACTTCCGTGTCGAGCTGGTCGATCGTCGTGACCGGTCCCTTGAACGTCTTTTTCGCCGAGACCATGTACCAGATCGTCACCGCGACCATGGTCCCGATCGTGACGATCGGGGCGTAGTTGACGGAGGACCAGCTGAACGCGCTGTTGCCGGGCACGCCTTCCGGCGCGAACGGCAGGCAGAAGATGACCACGCAGATCGCGACCCATGACGAACGCGACGGGGTTGATCCATTTGTATTTGGCGCCGAGCGTCCACGGGCCTGGCGGAACTCGCTCTTTCATCCTCCAGCGCAGGAACACGGGGATCGTGTAGGCGATGTAGAGGCCGATGACCGAGATCGAGGTGACCGCGAGGAACGCGACCGGTGTCCCGAGGTGGTTCGGGAAGTACGCGGGGATCGTCACGATCATCGCGCACGTCGACCACGAAGAACACGGCCCACGTGGGGGTCTTGTTCGCGCTCAGGCGACGCCAGAGGTTATGCCCGGGGACCGCGCCGTCTCGCGAGAACGCGAACGTCATGCGCGACGCACTCGTCAGGCAGGCGACGCCGCAGAACAGCTGGCCGACGGTGGAGATGAACACGACGGCCTTGGCGCCGGTGAGCGACAGCGCCGTGGAGAAGATCGTCAGCGCCGGGTAGCCGGCCTTGATGATTTCCGCTTCGTGGCTCTTCTGCACCGCGAAGGTGATCGCCAGCAGCACGATCCAGCCGATGACCGCCGAGTAGGCGACCGAGCGCCAGATGCCTTTCGGTGCGGCCTCGGCGGCGCCGTGCGTCTCCTCGGATACGTGCGCCGAGGCGTCATAGCCGGTGATCGTGTACATCGTCAGCAGGAACCCGAGCGGCAGCACGTAGAACCAGTACATGTTTTCGCTGAAGCCCGAGGCGTTGATGCGGTGGCCGAACACGTAGGAGAGGCTCGCGTGTTTGCTCGGGACGAAGATCAGGATCAGGATGATGATCGCGACGCCGATCACGTGCCACCAGACCGAGACGCCGTTGATCAGCGAGACGAGGTGGCTCGAGAAGACGTTGATCAGCCCGCCGACGATCAGGATCAATGCGAACACGGCGAACGTGACGTGGGCCGTGTAATGGACGTCCGTTGACTGCGGCGGCCTTCGTGAAGTTGAAGATGAAGTCGACTTCGAACAGGCCGAGCAGGTAGATCAGGAACGCCGAGCAGACGTAGTCGACGGACGCGACGACGGCGACGAGGCCGATCAGGTTGAACCAGCCGGTGAACCAGCCCCAGCCGGCGCCGCCCAGCTTGGAGGCCCAGTAGTAGATGCCTCCCGCGGTCGGCATCGCGGAGGCGAGCTCGGACATCGACACGGCGACTGCGAGGACCAGGATGCTGATCAGCGGCCACGCGATCGAGATCGCGATCGGGCCGCCGTTCTTGAACGCCTGCCCGTAGGTCGTGAAGCACCCGGCCAGGACCGAGATGATCGAGAAGGAGATCGCGAAGTTGGAGAACCCGCTCCAGCCGCGGTTCAGCTCCTGTTTGTAGCCAAGTTCCGCAAGCCGCTGCTCGTCCGCGCCCAAGCTCTCCGTCGTGCTCATCGCCTCGCCCCCAAGATAAAGGTTTGGTAGTCCGTCCTTCGATCGTGACAATACGCGCGACCCCGGACGTAAGTCAAGAGCACCTGCACGAAATAATCCGCGCTGGTTGCGGGCTCACGGCCAAGCCGGCTGCGGGTCGCCGCCGGCGGGGAGCTTCAGCCCTCGGGAAGGAGGCCCGCGAGGATGTGCTCGGTCCCCTGCAGGTGCTCTGCCATCTCGCGAACGGCCCGCATCTCGTCGCGCTCGCGCACCGCCGCGAGGATCCGCCGGTGCTGGGCATTGGAGGATGCGAGCACCTGCGGGGGGTGGGCGATGTGCGCGATCAGGTCGGTCATCGCGCCCTGGGCCTCGGTCATCGCGCGCACGAGGCTCGCCGAGTGCGTCGCTTCGGCGAGCCCGACGTGCAGCCGGATGTCGGCCTGGCGATACGCGGCGAAGTCCTCGAGTGTCAGCTCCAGCGCGTCCGCGGCCTCGTCGAGGGCGTCGAGATCCTCGCTCTCGGCGCGCTGGGCCGCGAGCAGTGCGACGCCGAGCTCGACGGACAGTCGCTCGTCGCACGTCTCCCGCCAGCGCGCGAGCATCTCCGGCGAGGGCGGGTCGGCCGGCGGAGGCGGATCGGATACGAAGGTCCCGCCGCCTCGCCCGCGGGTTGCGTAGACGTGCCCGCTCTGGCCGAGCGCAGTCAGTGCCTGGCGCAGCGTCGAGCGTGCGATGCCCATCCGCGCGCACAGCTCGCGCTCGGCGGGGAGCCTGGACCCGGGCGCGAGCAGCCCGAGCTTGATCGCGGTGCCGAGGCGGTCGACCGTCTCCTCGAATGCGGTGTGTGAGCGCACGGCCGCGAACACGGCGTCGGGCGCCGCGGGCGTGTCGGCGACCCGGTCGTGCTCTGGAGCGCCCGCCACGGTTCTCCTAGCCCGCTCTCACAGCCGCTCGAATCCCCGCACGCGCTCCCAGTCGGTGACCGCCGACTGGTAGGCGGTGAGCTCGACGTCGGCCGCGTTCAGGTAGTGCGCGACGACGTCCTCGCCGAACGCCTGGCGTGCGACCTCGCTGCCCGCGAACAGCTCGCGAGCGTGAGCCATCGTCTTCGGGACGTGCGGACGCTCGGTCGCGGCGTACGCGTTCCCCTCGAGGGCCGGTTCGAGCTCGAGCCCGTTCTCGACGCCGTGCAGCCCCGAGGCGATCAGCGCGCTAAGCGCGAGGTATGGGTTCAGGTCGGCGCCGCCGACGCGATTCTCGAAGCGCAGCGACGGGCCGTGGCCGACGACCCGGAGAGAGCATGTGCGGTTGTCCTTGCCCCAGGCCACGGTCGTCGGCGCGAAGCTGGCCGACGCGTAGCGCTTGTAGGAGTTGATGTTGGGTGCGAGCAGCAGCGTCATCTCCTGCAGGCACGCCACCTGACCTGCGAGGAACGAGTTGAACAGCTTTTCGTCGCGGTGAAACAGCGGGCCCTGCTCGTCGGCGATCGAGAAGTGGATGTGACACGAGTTGCCCTCTCGCTGGTCGTACTTGGCGATGAACGTCAGCGAGAACCCGTCCTCGGAGGCGATCTCCTTCGCGCCGTTCTTGTAGATCGAGTGCTCGTCCGCGGTTCGCAGCGCGTCGGCGTAATGGAAGTTGATCTCGTGCTGGCCGTAGTTGCACTCGCCCTTGGAGTCCTCGACGACCATGCCCGCCGCCGTCATGTCATTGCGGATGCGCCGGATCAGCGGCTCGACGCGGGCGGTGCCGAGCAGGGAGTAGTCGACGTTGTAGAGGTTCGCCGGGCGCAGGTCGCGGTAGCCCTTGTGCCAGGCCTCCTCGTACGTGTCGAGGAAGACCATGAACTCGAGCTCGGTGCCGGCGTTCGCCGTCCATCCGCGCTCTGCCAGGCGCGCGAGCTGCCTGCGCAGGATCTGGCGGGGGGAGGCGACGACTTCGCTTCCGTCGAGCCATGCCACGTCGGCGAGGCACATCACCGTTCCCTCCTGCCAGGGCACCGCGCGCAGCGTCGCGAGATCCGGCACCAGCAGCATGTCGCCGTAGCCGCGCTCCCAGGAGGCCATCTCGTAGCCCTCGACCGTCGCCATGTCGACGTCGACGGCGAGCAGGTAGTTGCAGCTCTCCGCGCCGTGGTGCGCGACCTCTTTGAGGAAGTGCTGGGCGGTGAGACGCTTGCCCTGCAGCCGGCCCTGCATGTCGGTCATGGCGAGGAGCACCGTGTCGACCTCGCCCGCCTCCATGGCCCGTCTCAGCTCGTCAATCGTCATCTCATCTCCTCATCTCCCTGAACCGCGTCAAGCCTACATGCAGGCGGAAGGGCCGGTGCTATGTGCCGTCTGCGGCGCGCTGGTTCGCCAGCGGAGACCTAGCTATTGACACTAGCCACTAAGCTAAGCACAATAGCCAGAGCAATCGACCGAGAAAGCGAGGACACCATGACGAGCATACGCCCATCAGCCCCGGCAGCGGCGCGGCCGCTCGCGGCCCTGCACCTCTCGCGCCCGGGCGGGCGCATCGCGTATGAGGTCGCGGGCGACGGGCCGCTGATCCTGCTGGTTCCCGGCATGGGAGACCTGCGCTCCACCTACAGGCTGCTCGCACCGCTCCTTTGTGCGAGGCCGGCTACCGCGTCGCGTGCACGGACCTGCGCGGGCATGGCGACAGCGACGCCACGTTCGACTCCTACGGCGACAGCGAGAGCGCGGGTGACATCATCGCGCTCGTGGAGCACCTCGGAGCCCCCGCGATCAGTGGCCGGTAACTCGATGGGCGCCGGCGCCGCGGCGCTCGCCGCCGCCGAGCGTCCGGACCTGATCCGCCGGCTGATCCTGATCTGGCCGTTCGTGCGCGAAGCCTCCGGCGGAGCGGCTCACACGGATGCTGCTCAGGGTCCGGATGGCGCGCGCCTGGGCGGCCAGGGCGTGGGGCGCATACTATGCCCAGGCTCTACGCGGGCAAGACTCCCGAGGATTTCGACGCGCACCGCGCCAGCGTGCTCGAGAGCATGCGGATGCCGGGGCACGCGAGGGCCTTCTCGCTCACCACGCGCACGAGGCACAGCGTCGTGGAGGAGACAGCTCAGCGAGGTGCGCGCTCCCGCGCTGACGCTGATGGGCGAGCTCGACCCCGACTTCCGCGATCCCGCGGCAGAGGCGGCCTGGATCGCCGGCGCGCTCGGCGCCGAGACCGTGATGGTTCCCGAGGCGGGCCACTACCCGCAGTCCCAGCAGCCCGAGGCGTGCGCCGAGCGCGATCCTCTCCTTCCTGCAGAGCGGACCGGCCGATGCCTAGGGCGGGGCTCAGCGCCGAGCGCGTCGTGCAGGAGGCTGAGGTGCTCGCTGACGAGGTCGGCCTTCGAGCACATCACGCTCGCCGCGCTCGCCGCGCGGCTCGGGGTCCGCCAGCCCTCCCTCTACAAGCACGTCGAGGGATCGACGGCGTTCGCCACGCGATCTCGTCCGCGCGAAGCGCGAGCTCGCCGAGTGTGCTCGGCCGCTCGGCGGTCGGACGCTCGCGCGAGGACGCGGTGATCGCGATCGCGGGCGCCTATCGCCGGTGGGCGCTGAGCACCCCGGCCGCTACGCCGCGACCGTGAGGGCGCCGGCTGCGGGCGATGCCGAGGATGAGGCCGCGAGCCTTGCGGCGGTCGCCGTCGTCACGGACGTGCTCGACGGCTACGGCTCTCCGGGCGAGGATGCGATCGATGCGACCCGCGCACTGCGCTCCGCGCTTCATGGCTTCCTGGCGCTGGAGGCAGCCGGCGGCTTCGGGCTGCCGGTCGACGTCGACCGCAGCTTCCAGCGCATGGTCCTCGCGATCGCAGCCGGGCTGCCCGGCTTCTCGCGGCCGCGCAAGTGAGCGCATTCTCATCTCACAGCAGGCTCTCAGGCTGACAGCACCCTGCTCACAGGTTCAGCGCGCAGGCTGTGGCCATGAACGCGACCCTCTCGCCGCCGCACCCACCGGCGCCGGCGCCCCGGCGCAAGCCCCGCGCCGTGCTTCGCGATCGGCGTCGGGCGGGCAGCGATGGGAGCGCCCCGCGCTCCTCGCGCTCCTTCTCGGCACCGCGCTCGCCTACCTCGTCGACCTGCGCGCCTCCGGATACGCCAACAGCTTCTACGCGGCGCCGTGCAGGCCGGGACGAAGAGCTGGAGCGCGTTCTTCTTCGGCTCGATCGACACCTCCAACTTCATAACCGTCGACAAGCCGCCCGCGTCGCTGTGGGTGATGTCGCTGTCCGGGCGGATCTTCGGATTCAGCAGCCTGAGCATGCTGATCCCGCAGGTGCTCGAGGGCGTCGCGTCGGTTGCGCTCCTCTACGCGGCGGTGCGGCGCTGGTTCGGCTCCGCCGCCGGTCTCGGCGCGGGTCTGCTGCTCGCGATCACGCCTGTCGCCGCCCTGATGTTCCGCCTGAACAATCCCGACGCTCTGCTGGTGATGCTGCTGGTCGCGGCCGCGTACTGCATGACGCGCGCGCTGGAGCACGCCAAGCACGGGCTGGCTCGTTGCGGCGGGCACGATGATCGGCTTCGCGTTCCTTTCCAAGATGGCGCAGGCGTTCCTGGTGTTGCCCGCCTTCACGCTCGTGTATCTCATCGCCGCGCCCACGCCCGTCAGGCGTCGTATCCTGCAGCTGATCGCCGGCGCCGGCGCGATGATCGCCAGCGCGGGCTGGTGGGTCGCGCGCGGTCGAACTGTGGCCTTCGAGCTCCGCGGCCCTACATCGACGGCACGTCGGCGAACAGCGTCCTTGACCTGATCGTCGGCTACAACGGGCTCGGCCGCATCTTCGGCGCGAGCGGTCCCGGGCGGGGGAGGGGGCACGGGCTTCAGCGGTCAAGCCGGCGTCCTGCGCCTGCTTCAATCCGCTGATGGGAGGCCAGGCCTCGTGGTTCCTGCCCGGCCGCGGTGATCGCGCTCGGCGGCGGCCTGTGGCACACGCGCCGCGCACCGCGCACAGACCGCACCCGCGCCGCGCTGCTGCTGTGGGGTGGCTGGCTCCTCGTCACGGCGTCGTGTTCAGCTACTCGCAGCGGCGTCATCCACACCTACTACACGGTCGCCCTCGCCCCGGCGATAGCAGCGCTCGTCGCGATCGGCGGGCGGATCGCCTGGCGCGAGCGCTCGCATCTCCTGGCGCAGGCAGCGGCCGCCGCCGCCGTGCTCGCGACGGCAGGCTGGTCGTGGGTGCTGCTCGACCGCGAGCTCGGCTGGGAATCCTGGCTCCTGGTCCTGATCCCGGCAGCTCTCTCGCTGGCGGCGCTCTGCATGCTCGCCGGCCAGCTCGGCGCCGCGGCTTCGCCCGCCTGCGCACGGCGGCAGCGGCGATGCTCGCGGCGCTCGCGTGCCTCTGCGGCCCGCTCGCCTACTCGGCTCAGACGATCGGTGCGGTCCACACCGGATCGATCCCGTCGGCCGGGCCCGAATCGGCCTACCACTCGGCCGCAGCCAAGAACCCCCCGTCCGGGGGAGCCGGCGCCGCGCAGGGCCGTGTCGCCGCGGCGCTCGCGAGCGCGCTGAAGAGCGCCTCGGGCCACTACCGATGGGCGGCGGCGGTGTCCGGCTCTCAGACGGCCGCGGCGCTGGAGCTCGCGAGCGGCGGCGCGCCGGTGATGGCGATCGGCGGCTTCAACGGCCAGGGCGGCAACATCACGCTCGCCCAGTTCAAGCAGTACCTCGCGAACGGCGAGATCCGCTACTACATGGCGCCCACCGACAGTCTCAGCGGCGGCCCCTCGTTCTCCCCGGCCCACGGAGCGGGCGGCCAGGGCGGCCCCCCGGCTGGCGCCCCGCCCTCCGGCTCGCCCGGCGCGCCTGCACCGGGCGCGGGCGGCCGGCGACCCGCCGGCGGCCGCGCCGGCGCGCGAGCGCGAGCACTATCGCGATCACCGCCTGGGTCAAGGCCCACTACCGGCCGGTGACGATCGGCGGGCAGACCCTGTACGACCTCAGCTCGCCGACGTGAGCGCGTTCACTCCCGTTCGCGCAGCTCGATGCGCCTGATCTTGCCAGTGAGCGTCTTCGGCAGGTCGGTCACGAACTCGATACGGCGGGGATAGGCGTAGGCGGAGAGCCGGTCGCGGACGAACTCTTTGATGTCCTGAGCGAGCTCGTCGGAGGGCTCGTGCCCCGCGTTCAGCACGATGAACGCCTTGACGATGTTGCCGCGCCGCTCGTCCGGCGCCGCGACCGCGGCGGCCTCCGCAACGGCCTCATGCTCAAGACACGCGGACTCCACTTCGAACGGGCCGATCCGGTAGCCGGCGGCGATGATCACGTCGTCCGCGCGGCCCTCGTACCAGACGTATCCGTCCTCGTCCATGCTGGCCGCGTCCTTGGTGTGGAACCACTCGCCGCCGAAGGCCTGCTCGCTCTCCTGCGGCAGCTGCCAGTAGCCGAGCGGGTAGTGGGGGTTGCTGCGGGCGCGCAGGCAGATCTCCCCGCGCTCGCCCTGCGCGACGGGGTTCTCGTCCTCGTCGAGGATCGTGACGTCCCAGCCCGGCATCGGCCGGCCCATCGAGCCTTCGCGGACCTCCATGAACGGGAAGTTCCCGCACAGCGGGTATGACTCGGTCAGCCCGTAGTAGTCGAGCACCGTCACCTCGTACTGGTCGCGGAACCAGCGGATCGCCTCCGGGTTCAGCGGCTCGCCCGCCGAGCAAACGATCCTGAAGCGCTGCGGGTAGCGGGTGCGGGCATCGGAGATCGACATCATCGAGCGGATCGCAGTCGGCGTCGCGAACACGTTCGTGACCTCGTGGCGCGAGAGGAAGTCGAGCTGACGGCCGGCGTCGAACCCGCTCTCGCGCTGGTAGACGCACTGGACGGCGCCCAGGCGCCACGGCCCGAGCAGCGGGCAGATCCCCGCCGCCCATGCCCACTCGCCCATGCCGTGGAAGCGCTCCCCGTCCCGGATGTCGTGGCAGTAGGTGAACTCCTCGTGGGCGAGGATGTAGCGGTGGGCGTGGACGATGCCCTTCGCCAGCCCGGTGGTCCCGGAGGTGTAGTAGAGCTGGGCGGGGTCCTCCGCGAGCGTGTCGGCGGTCTCGAACTCGGTGGACGCGCCCTGGAAGGTGCGGGCGTCGAGGATCAGCATCTGGTGACCGGTCACGTGTGCGAATCGGTGGGCGTTGTCGGCGTCGGTCACGAGCACGGCCGGTTTCGAGTCGCCCAGCCTGTGCTCGATGCCCTCGTCTCCGTAGAGCACCGACATCGAGAGCAGCAGCGCTCCGAGCTTCCAGGTCGCGAAGAACACCGCCGCCGTCTCGGGCGTCGGTGGCAGCACGACGGCGACGCGGTCCCCTCGCTCAACGCCCATCCCGGCGAGCACGTTGGCAAGCTGGTTGGAGAGATCCTGCAGCTCTCCCCACGTGACCTCGCGGACCGTCCCGGAGAAGTGCTCGTGGATCATCGCGAGCTTCTCACGCGGGTGGCGGTCGCAGATGTCGGAGGCCAGGTTGAAGTGCTCCGGGACCTCCCAGCGGTGCTCGGCGACGGCGGTCTCGTAGGACCGTATCTCCTGACCCTGGCTCACCGGCTGCCTCCCTCTCGCGTTGCCAAACTTGTAGCTCCCAATCGCCAACCTACCGCGCCAAAGTCGGTGGGGCTACGCGGCAAGCCCGACGAGCTCAGCGCTTCTCTCCCAGAGCCCCTTGGCGAGCGTCTCGTCCTGGGCCTGCGCGCTCGGGGCCTTGACTTTCTCGTCGACGACGTACTCGCCGTCGAGCTCCGCCGCGCCGGCGTCGGTCGCGAGCCACACGAGCGTTCGCGCTCCGCGCGCGGGCGAGCGGAAGAAGGGACCGCCGAGCGTCGTCAGGACCCGCCAGATGCCGTTCTCGTTCTTGCCGAAGCCGGTTCGCACGACGCCGGGGTGAAAGCAGTTCGCGCGCAGCTCGGGCGCGCGCCTGGCGAGCTCGCGGGTGAAGAGGATGTTGCACAGCTTGGACGTCCCGTAGACGCGCATCGCCGAGTAGGAACCTGTGGACTGCAGGTCCTGCAGGTCGAGTGAGCCGCCGGTGTGCGCGTCGGAGGCGGTCGTGATCACGCTCCCGCCGGCGAGCCGCTCGCGCAGCAGGTTCGTAAGCAGGAACGGGGCGAGGTGGTTGAGCGCGAATGTACGCTCGAGGCCCTCGGAGGTCTCGCCGCGCGAGCTGAACAGCGCGCCCGCGTTGTTCGCGAGCACGTCGACGTGGCCGTGCTGCTCGCGCACCTCTGCCGCGAGCGCGCGCACGTCCGCCATCAGCGACAGGTCGGCGACATGCTCGTGGACGGCGCCGCTCCCGGCCGCTCGCGCCTGCCGTGCGACGTCGCGGACCCGTCCCGGCTCGCGCCCCACGAGCGCCAGGTCGGCCCCGTGCCGAGAGAGCTCGATCGCGGCGGCCTCGCCGATCCCGCGGGTGGCGCCGGTCAGCAGGACGAGTGTCACTGAGGGCAGCGTAGCGCCGGGCGCGCGCTGCGGCCATTCGGTGGGAGGCCGCGATCCCTGCGGCCTCCCACCGAATGGCTGACACCCGCCTCAGGCGGCGGGCGTCAGCCTGACTGGGAGCGTCTTCAGCTGGTTCAGAAGCATCGATTCGACCATCACCGGCGTGCCCTCGATGGCGATCTGCGGATAGCGCGCGAGGGTCTCCTCGAACAGGACCTTGAGCTCGAGGCGGGCCAGCGCCAGGCCGAGGCATGTGTGCCTGCCTCCGGCGCCGAAGGCCTGGTGGTCGGGGTTGCGCACGACGTCGTAGCGATCCGGGTCCTCGTAGCGCGTCTCATCGCGATTGGAGGCCGGATACCACATGATCACCTTCTGCCCCTTCTTGATCTTCTGCCCGTGCAGTTCGGTATCGCACGTGGCCGTGCGGCGGAAGTGCGCGAACGCCGGGTACATCCGAAGCGACTCCTCGACCGCCCCCGGGATCAGCGACCGGTCCTCGAGCAGCAGCTGCCTCTGGTCGGGGTGCTCCATCAGCGCGCGCATGCCGCTGCAGTAGGTCGCCTTGGTGCTGTCGTTGCCGGCCGCTACGAGCAGGAAGAAGCCCATCACGATCTCGTGCTCCTCGAGTCTCTCGCCGTCGACCTCGGCGTTCACGAGCACGGTCGTGAGGTCGTCGGTCGGGTTCTCGCGCCGCTGCTCGATCATCACGCGGCAGCGCTCAAAGACCTCCGGGACGTCTTTTTCGAGCAGCCCCTCGAAGCCGTCCGGATTGAGGTCTTCATCGCCGGTTCCGAGCACCGAGTTGGCGAGTTTCGCCCAGACCGCATCGTCCTCTTCGGGGATGCCCATGAAGCTGTGGATCACGCGCGAGACCACCGGCTGGGCGACGTCGGACACGAGGTCGCACGTCTCGCGCCCGTCGAGCCGGTCGAGCACCCTGCGCGTGATCGCCCTGATCTCGTCCTCGTGCGCCGCGATCCGCTTCGGCGTGAAGCCGCGCTGGAAGAGGGCCTTGACGCGGTCATGGCGCGGTGGGTCCATCGCGATGAACATCCCGCGGGCGAGCTCGAGGGGGATCGCATTGGTGAGGGCGGTGACGCCGCCGAGTTCCGAGGAGTACGTGCGGAAGTCGCGTGTGACCGTGAGCACGTCATCGGCCGTCGTAACCGACCAGAACCCGTCTTCCTCGGGGAATTCCTCCATTTTCTCGGTCCAGTGGACCGGGCACTCGCTGCGCATCTGCTTGAAGAGCTCGTACGGAGGGCCGTCGCGCCACAGCTCTTCGTCCGTCAGTTCAACACTGCTGATGTCGCGCCCAACCGTTGCCATCTGGCGTCAACCTCCGTGGTGGTCTTTGAGAGCAGCCTGCACGCGATATTAGCTGGCCAGCCAGCCAGCGCACGCGCACCGCTGCCACGCCTCTAGTCCTCCTGCAGCACGAAGTCGCGCTTGCGCGCCCCGCACACCGGGCAGACCCAGCTGTCGGGGATCTCCTGGAATGGCGTTCCCGGCGGGATGCCCCCGTCCGGGTCACCCAGATCGGGGTCGTATGTGTACCCGCAGGATTCGCAGATCCAGCGCTGCAGCGTCTCTGTTGCTGTGCTCATCAGGAAGCGCTCCCTCTCTCGTCGACGACCACGCGGCACCGGCCAAGATCGCACCAGCACGAAGATCCCCCATCCGTGAAAGCGGGAGGGGGCCCTGTGGCTTTCCCGAACCGTTGGAACTTCTGCGCGTGCGCGCAGGAGGCTCCGCCGCTCGGCTCCCGCTCAGTAACTCTCCGCAACGCGCGGGCGTGGCTTTCCCGCTTGTGAACACTCCCGGGCGGCCATAGCGTCGGTGACGTGCCGACAGGGACACTTGAGATCGGCGCCGGCCAAGGGCGGGCGCGAGCGGCCGACGCGCCGCTGCTGCGCGCGCTCAGAGGCGAGCAGCCACAGCACGTGCCGGTCTGGTTCATGCGCCAGGCCGGGCGCTCGCTGCCCGAGTACCGCGCGATCCGCAAGCACTCCACGCTGATGGAGATCACCCACTCTCCCGAACTCGCCGCGGAGGTCACGCTACAGCCAGTGCGTCGCCACAGCGTCGACGCTGCAATCCTGTTCTCGGACATCGTCACGCCGCTCGAGGCGATCGGGTTCGGCGTAGAGATCCGCCCCGGAGTCGGGCCCGTGATCGACGAGCCTGTCAGGAGCTCAGCGGACCTGAAGCGGCTGCGGCCGTTCGAGCCCGACGCGGACGCTCCGTGGCTGGCCGAGACGGTTCGCCTGACGTGCGCCGAGCTCAGCGTCCCGCTGATCGGCTTCGCCGGCGGCCCGTTCACGCTCGCGAGCTATCTCGTAGAGGGCGGGCCCTCAAAGGCGCAGGCCCGGACCCGGGCGCTGATGCTGAGCGACCCGATCACCTGGCGCGGGCTTCTCGATCGCCTCGCGGATATGGCGCTGGCCTCGCTCACCGCGCAGGTAGGCGCGGGGGCGCAGGCGCTGCAGATCTTCGACAGCTGGGTCGGGTCCCTCTCGGCCCGCGACTACCACCTGCACGTGCTGCCGGTCGTGCGGCGGCTGATGGACGGCCTCTCCGCCCTCGGCGTCCCGAGGATCTACTTCGGCCTCGGCACCGGCCACCTGCTCGAGGAGATCGGGCGCGCCGGCCCGGACGCAGTCGGCCTGGACTGGCGCGTGCCGCTCGCCGAGGGCGGGACCCGTCTGCCGCAGGGCACAGCGCTGCAGGGCAACCTCGACCCGGTCGCGTGCCTGACCTCGCAGGCCGTGCTCGAGTCGCAGGTCGCGCAGGTGCTCGACGAAGCCCCCTCCAGCGGCTACGTCTTCAACCTCGGTCACGGCGTGCCGCCCGAGACCGATCCCGGGATGCTCGGCCACGTCGTCGAACAGGTGCACGCATTCAGGGCGGCCATGTGGAGCAGCCATGAGCGAGAGCGCGGTCCTCGTGATGGCCTACGGCACGCCCGCGGGGCCTCAGGACATCGAGGCCTACTACACGCACATCCGCCACGGCAGGCCGCCGACCCCGGAGCTTGCTCGCCGATCTGCGCAGACGCTATGACGCAATCGGCGCAATCTCCGCTGCTCGCGATAACGAACGCCCAGGTCGCGGCGCTGCAGGTCCGCGCTCGAGCGCCGCGGGCATCAGGTGCCGGTCGCGCTCGGCATGAAGCACGCGAGCCCGTTCATCGAGGATGCCGTAGCCGAGCTCGCTGCGGCCGGGGCGCGTGCAGATCACAGGCGTCGTGCTGGCACCGCACTACTCGCGGATGAGCGTGGGGGAGTACACCGCGCGCGCGCAGGCCGCCGCCGAGAGGGCGCCGGGATCGCCGAGCCGTGACCGTCGTGCGCAGCTGGCACCTCGCGCCGGGCTACCTGCACTTCCTGACCTCGGCGCTGCAGGACGCGCTGTCGCAGATCTCGGCAGGCGCGCGCGAGAGAGCACACGTCCTGTTCACCGCGCACAGCCTGCCCGCAGCGGATCCTGGGCGAGGGCGACCCGTATCCCGCGCAGCTGCTCGAGACGGCCACCGCGCTCGCCGAGCGGCTCGGCCTCGAGCGCTGGTCGGTCGCATGGCAGAGCGCCGGGCGCACGGCCGACCCGTGGATCGGCCCGGACGTGCTCGACGTGATGGCGCGACCTCGCCGGCCGAGGGGTCGCCGGCGGTCGTCGTGTGCTCTGCGGGATTCGTCGCCGACCACCTCGAGGTGCTCTACGACCTGGACATCGAGGCGCGCGAGCGGGCCCGCGAGCTCGGCGTCGAGTTCGCCAGGACAGCGTCGCCAAACGACGACCGCGGCGTGATGGACGCGCTGGCGCAGATCGTCCTCGAGCAGACATCACGCTGGCGCGCCCGCGTGAGCGCACGGCCGACGGCGTGAGCGCAGAGCGCACCCGCATCGTCATCGTCGGAGCGCGGGATCACCGGCCTCGTCCGCCGCTCACCGCCTCGCCCGCCGAGGCGCCCGCTGCCGAGATAACCCTGCTCGAGGCCGACGAGAGGCTCGGCGGGAAGATCAGGACCGAGCAGTTCGCCGGCCGCGTCGCTGGACGTCGGCGCCGAGGCGCTGCTGGCGCGGGTGCCCGACGGCGCCGCCCTCTGCCGCGAGCTCGGCCTGGGCGACGAGCTCGTCGCCCCCGCCGCGACCGCCATACGTGTGGACCGACCGGCTGCGGCCGCTGCCTCCGAGGCTGATGGCGGGGGCGCCCGGCGGATCGGGCTGCGCTCGCTGCGCTCCGGGATCCTCTCGCCCGCGGGCCTGGCGCGCGCGGCCTCGACCTGGTGCGTGCCTCCCGCGCGCCGGCGACACGACGTCTCGATCGGCCAGATCGTGAGGAGCAGACTGGGATCGCAGGCATATGACCGCCTGATCGATCCGCTGCTCGGCGGCATCCACGCGGGCAGCTGCGATGAGCTGAGCGCCCGCGCGACCGCGCCGCAGCTCGGCGCCGCGCTAGGCGGCGGACGAGGACTGGTGCGCGGGCTGCGCGCGATGGTGCCCGCCCCGCCGGCCGGCGCTCCGGCGCCCGTGTTCCTGACTCTCCGCGGCGGCCTCGCCGAGCTCGTCGGCGAGCTCGGCAAGCGGTTCGGCGAAGCCGCACATCCGCACGGGCACGACCGTCCGGGCGCTGGCGCCGCCTGGACGGCAGCGGCTACCGCCTGACGCTCGACGGCGGCGAGGAGATCGACGCCGACATGGTTCTGCTGGCGGTGCCCGGCGCACGTCGCCGGCCGGCTGCTCGCGGCCGAATTGCCCGACGCCGCGTGCGAGCTCACCTCGATCTCCTACGCGTCCGTCGCGACCGTCGCGCTCTCCTACGCGCAGGGCGCGCTGCGGACGCCCCCGCACGGGAGCGGCTTCCTGGTCTCGCGAGAGCGCCGGCGCACGATCACGGCCTGCACGTGGTCCTCCTCCAAGTGGGAGCAGCTCGCGGGAGAGAGCGTGCTGCTGAAGTGCTCGGTCGGCCACTCGCGGGACCGCTCGGCACTGGATCTGGACGATCGAGAGCCTGGCCCGGGCGGTGCGCGCGGACCTGGCCGATCGATGGGGCTGTCGCGCCGAGCCGCTCGAGCAGCGCGTCTTCCGCTTTCGAGAATGCGCTGCCGCAGTACGCTGTCGGACACCGCGATCGCGTGGCCCGGATCGAGCAGGCGATGAGCGGGGCGGCAGGGCTGATCCTCTGCGGCGCCGCGTATCGCGGCGTAGGTGTTGCATCCTGCATAGTTGACGGGCAGGCCGCGGCCGAGAAGGCAGTGCGCTCGCTGGGCGCGGCGGCCGGCGACGGTGCCGCGCTGATTCCCCAATGAGACCCGAGAGGAGCACCCGAAATGTCCACCCTCCTGAGCCAAGAGCAGGCCGACACCGGCGAGGCCTTCCCGCCAGGGCTGGCGTACACGGCGTACGCGGCATACCGCGTCAGCGCGACGATCCCGGGGCGCGCGCATGTGGACATCGCGAGCGAGGCCGAGCGGGCGCTCACCGAGGGCAATGGCGTCGCGATTCGCGGCGCCTACGACACGAGCGGGCTGCGCGCCGACTGCGACGTGATGTTCTGGCTCGCCGGCCCCACGCCCGAGAGCCTGCAGCGTTCGCAGGCGGCGCTGCGCCGCACCGACCTCGGCGGCGATCCTTCAGCCCTTCTGGAAGGCGGTCGGCGTGCACCGCGAGGCCGAGTTCTCAAAGTCCCACATCCCCGCTTTCTACGCCGGCGAGGCCCCGCGGAAGTGGCTCTGCGCCTACCCGTTCGTGCGCACCCCGGAGTGGTACCTGCTCGAGCCCGAGCACCGCCGCGAGCTGCTGATCGAGCACGGCCGCATGGGGCGCGACTACCCCGACGTGCGCGCCAACACCGTCAGTGCGTTCGGGCTCGGCGACTACGAGTGGCTGCTCGCGTTCGAGGCCGACGACGTCGGGCGGATCGTTGACCTGATCCGCCACCTGCGCGCAGCCGAGGCTCGCCTCTACACGAAAAACGAGCTGCCCTTCATCACCGGGCTGCGCAGGCCGCTCGCCGAGATCCTCGCCGACCTTCCCTAACCGGGTCTCTCGATCATGTCTGCGACCGCCGAGACGGGCCTAGCTGCCCCGGGGACCGAGGACGAGCGCGAGCGATGGGTTACCCGGCGCCAGATGGCCGCGTGGTCCGGCGCCATGGGAGTGCTCGCGTGGCTGATGATGACCGTCGGCGCATACGTGCGCGCCACGGAATCCGGGCTCGGCTGCCCCGACTGGCCTGCATGCCACGGCCAGCTCGTGGTCGGCGGCCACCATGCCCTGATCGAGGAGATCCACCGCTGGGTCGGGACCGTCCTCGTGATCGGCGTGATGGGCGTCGCCGTACTCATCCTGCGGCGCTACCGGAGCGAGCGCAGGCTCCTGATACCGACGCTGTGGATGATCGCGCTGCTCGCCCTGCAGGTCGTGCTCGGCGGCGTGACGGTGCTGCTGAAGAACGTGTCCTGGACCGTCGTCGCCCACTACGGCGGAGCCTCGCTGCTGATCGCGTCGATCGCACTGGTCGCCGTGCGGCTCGCATACCCGCACTCCGAGCGGCCCGAGCGGGACTCCCTCTCGCGCCTGATCAACTGGTTCGTCGCGCTCGGCTATGGGCTGCTGCTCGCCGGCTCGACGCTCGCCAACACCGACTCCGACACAGTCTGCGGGCACAGCTTCCCGCTCTGCGCGGGACGGTCGCGCCGGCCGTCAATCACCAGGTCGTGATCAACCTCACCCACCGGGTGTGGGCCGGCGCGACGCTCGCCCTCGCGCTCTGGGTCTACTGGCGCTGCCGGAGCGAGCGGGCCGCGCCGATCGCGACGGCGGCGAGCGCCTGCGCGGCGCTGTTCCTGATCCAGGCCGCGCTCGGCGCGGTCGTGGCGGGCGCCGGCGGCGGGACCGCGATCGATGTGATCCACTCGTCCGTCGCCTCGCTCACATGGCTCGCGCTCGCGGTGCTGCTCGCGCTGAACTGGACGGTCAGCCCGAGTCCGCGGGCTGCTCGACCGTCCGCTTGAGCTCGCCGGGCCTTCCGCTCACGAACATCGCACGCGTGGCGGCCTCGACCGGCCCCCGGATCAGCATCCCGAGCACCCTTCCGGGATCCGCGTCGAGCGTGAAGGTCGCCATCGTGCGTCCCGAGCCGAGGTCCTCCAGTTCCCAGGACCCCTCGACCGACTTCATGTCGCCCTTCTCCTGTTTCCAGGACAGCCGCGTCGGGCCCTCGTAGCTGAAGCGCACGCGCGCCTTCACGCGCCGGACCTTGATGTCGCTCTCGGTCTCCACGAGCGTCGGGCGGCCCTGCTCGTCGTGCTCGAGCGCGCTCATCCCGTCAAGCCCGCCCTGCCATTCGGGCGCGATCAGCACGTCCTGCACGATCGCCCAGACCGTCTTGAGGGGTGCGTCTATCTCGATGCTGGCGCTGCCGCCGAGGTTGCCCATCTCGATCCTCCCGGTTCGTGTCCGGGACAGCTTCGCACGCCTCGTCGGTGCCGGGTCACGCCGCACGATCCCCATCGCCGGTCCGGCCGCGGAATCAGCGATAACCCGCAGCGGCCCGGGGGCTGGCCCCTGATGAGCTTGCGGCCGGCTCGCCATAGGTTTGGTCGATGCAGGGCATCGGCGACTGAGCCCGGAGAGGACCGGCGACCCCGCCGGCGCGAGCGCGGATGAGAGGGACGGCTCCGAACATGAGCGACACGCTGACAGCACTCGACGCGACGTTCCTCGAGCTCGAGGAGGCCGACGAAAGCGCCCACATGCACATCGGCGCGATCATGGTCTTCGACTGCGAGGACGAGACAGCCGCGCCGCCGTCCCCGAGGAGCTCTGCGCGCACCTGCCAGAGCGCCTCGAGCAGATGCCGAGGTACGGGCAACGCCTGTCGGAGGTCCGCACCGGCGGCCTGTCCTGGCCCGAATGGGAGCGGGACCCCGACTTCGACATCGCGCGGCAGGTCGAGCAGGGCGGCGCTTCCCGCTCCGGGAGGCCGAGAGGAGCTGCAGGACTGGGCCTCCGGCTTCTTCTCCCAGCGCCTTGACCGGATGCGCCCGCTGTGGGAGATGGTCCTCCTCGAGGGGCTGTCCGGTGGCCGCTGGGCGCTCGCGACCAAGACCCATCACTGCATGGTCGACGGCGTCGGCTCCGTCGACGTCGGCCACCTGCTGCTCGACACAGAGCCAACCCCGGCGGCGCCGCGCTCCGTTCTCGCGCCCGCAAGGCGGCATCTCCGGCACGCGCGGCGAGCCGGCGGCCGCGGACAAGGAGCACCGCTCGGATCCGCTCGGGCGCCTCGTGCGCGCGTGGTCGGGGCTCGTGCCGGAAACGATCGCCAACGCTGCGCAGGCGGGCGCCCACGGAGTTCGCCATCCGCGCGAAGTCCTGAAGACGGCCGCGTCCGCGCTGGAGATGGTCGCGCGCGAGGAGATCGTCGCGGCGCCGCACACGAGCCTGAACGACCCGATCTCCACCCAGCGCCGCTTCGAGGTGGTCAGGGTGCCGCTGGCCGCGATCAACGCGATCCGCTCAGAGCTCGGCGGCACCGTCAACGATGTCGTCCTGTCGGTGGTCGCCAGTGGCGTGAAGGCGCTCCTGGAGTCGCGCGGCGAGGAGCCGCCCGAGCAGGGCGTGCGGGCGATGGTGCCGATGAACATCAGGACCGCCGGCGAGCACCTTGCGCTCGGCAACAAGATCTCCTCCCTGTTCATCGACCTTCCCGTCAGCGACGCCGACCCCGTCCGGCGCTACCGCGAGACGGCCGCCGCCGCGGCGGCTCTGAAGTCCGACCCGCACAACGCGGAGGGCACGACGGCGGTGCTTGAGATCGCAGGGCCTCGCCCCGCCGATCATCCACTCCGCGATCGCGCAGGCGCTGTATGCGACCCGGCTGTTCAACATCACGATCACGAACGTCCCCGGCCCGCAGCAGACGCTCTACGCGTTCGGCTGCCCGCTGAGGGAGATCCAGCCGCTGGTCCCGCTCGCCGCGCAGCACGCCCTCGGCGTCGCGATCGTGTCCTACGACGGAGATGCGTTCTTCGGGGTGATCGCGGACCGCGACGGCGTTCCGGATCTCGACGTGATGCTCGATGCGCTGCGCGACTCGGTCGCGGAGCTCGGCCGCCGCCGCGGGGGTTCACGAGGGCTCGCCCGTCTACATCCGGCCCGATCCGGCCTGAGGTCCGCGGTGAACAGGCTCAGCGCGCTCGACGCGACGTTCCTCGAAGTCGAGGACGCGGTCAGTCACATGCACATCGGCTCGGTTGGCATCTTCGAGGAGCCCGTGCTCACATACGAGGAGCTGCGGGGGATGGTCTCGAGCAAGCTGGGACTGATCGAGCGCTACCGGCAGATCGCGCGCCCGATCGCGATGAGCATCGGGCGCCCCGTGTGGGTCGACGATGTCCACTTCAACCTCGACTACCACCTGCGCCGCACCGCGCTCCCGGAGCCCGGCGGCGAGCTGGAGCTGCGCCGCCTCGTCGGCCGGCTGATGTCACAGCAGCTCGACCGCGACAGGCCCCTGTGGGAGATGTGGGTCGTCGAGGGCCTGGAGGACGGGCGCTGGGCGCTCATCTCAAAGACGCACCACTGCATGGTTGACGGCGTCTCTGCCACCGACCTGCTCACCGTGATGCTCGAGAGTGAGCCGCTGGCGGCGCCGCCGGACGCGGGTGGCTGGACCCCCCGGCGCGAGCCCGGCTCGGCCGAGCTGATGGTGCGCGCGCTCGCCGATGACCTGCTCAGCCCCTACCAGCTGGTGCAGTCGCTGCTCTCCGCGCAGAGCCGGATCGAGCACGCGCGCGAAGCCGCGCGGGGCATGCTGCGGCTCGGAGGGGTCCTCGCCCCGACACCCGGCACCTCGCTCAACGGCAGGCTCGGCCCGCACCGCCGCTGGAGCCTCGCGCGGGCCCGGCTCGCCGACATCAAGCGGATCCAGAAGGCGATGGGCGGGACCGTCAACGACGTTGTCCTCGCGAGCATCGCGGGCGGCTTCCGCGACCTGCTGATCTCCCGCGGGGAGAGCCCCGAGCGCGTCGTGAGGTCGCTGGTGCCGGTGTCGGTGCGCTCGCCCGGCGAGCGCGGCGTGTACAACAACAGGGTCTCGGCGATCTTCGCGCAGCTGCCGGTGTCGATCGAGGACCCCGTGGAGCGGCTCGAGGCGGTGCGCGTCCAGATGGCCGACCTGAAGAGCTCCAAGCAGGCGGTCGCGGGCGAGGTGCTCACATCGCTCGGCGGGTTCGCCCCGCCGATGCTGCTCTCGCTCGCCGAGCGGCTCGGCACGCGCATGGCCCAGCACAACGTCAACACGGTCACGACGAACGTGCCGGGGCCGCAGCACCCGCTCTACGCGGCCGGGCCGCAGGATGCTCGAGGTCGGCCCGTATGTACCGCTCGGCGGGCACGTCAGAATCGGCGTGGCGATCTTCTCCTATGACGGCGCCGTCACCTTCGGGGTGACCGGCGACTATGACTCCGCGCCGGACATCGACGTCCTCTGCGAGGGCATCGAGCGCTCGCTCGCCGAGCTGCTCGCCAGATGCCCGCGGCGGGCCCCGCGCCCCGCCGCGCGCACGCCGGCACGAGCCTGAGCGCTGCGCTCTCGGGCACCGCGCCAGCACCTAGAGTGCACGGGATGCCAGGCGCCCGGACACTGAGCGACATCGAGGCGCTTGCCGCAATTGACCGCGAGTCGGCGAGCGACGGCGAGGCTCGAGCTGCTCGCGCGCTGGCCGCGATGCTGACCGCCCGTGGCCTGCAGCCGGCGCTCGAGCACGAGCGGGCCGTCGGCGGCTTCTGGCAGTCAAACGGACTCGCGGCGGCTGCCGCGGTCCTCGCGGGGTCGCTCGGCGGGCGCTCGCGTGCCGCCGGAGCCGCGATCGCCGGCCTCGCGGCCGGCCTGATCGCCGACGACGTCGACAACGCGGGCCACCTGCTGAGGCGAGTGCTGCCCAAACGAGAGACCACGAACGTGCTCGCCTGGGCCGGGGACCAGGACGCGCGCGAGACGGTCGTCCTCGTTGCCCACCACGACGCCGCGCACACCGGGCTGCTTTTCCACCCCGGCCTGATCCCGTTCGTCAACCGCATCGCCCCGGGCTGGTATCAGCGTCAGAACACCTCGACCCAGACCGGTCGCCTGCTCGTTCTCGGCCCCGCGCTGGTGGCCCTCGGCTGCGCCACGGGCAACCGCGCGATCCGCCGTGCCGGGATGCTCTGGAGCACCGCGACGGCGCTCCTTCTCGCGGACGTTGCCCGCTCGCCAGTGGTGCCGGGCGCTAACGACAACCTCAGCGCCGTCGCCGTGCTGCTCGAGCTCGCAGAGCACCTCACCGAGGATCCCGCGCCCGGCGTGCGCGTCCTGCTGCTCTCCACCGGCAGCGAGGAGTCCTTCATGGAGGGCATGCGCGGGTTCATCGCCCGCCACCGCGTCGAGCTGGACCCCGCGAGCACCAGGTTCCTCGCGCTCGAGTGCGTCGGATCGCCGCGGCTGGTGATCATGGAGGGCGAGGGGATGCTGCGGATCCGCGAGCACGACAGCGGCCTGCGCGAGGAGCTGCAGGCCGCGGCCGATGAGGCCGGCATCGGCGTGTGGCGCGGCTTGCGCCTGGGTGCGGGCGGGACGGACGCGCTGCCGGCGCTCAGGGCGGGCTATCGCGTCGGCGTGCCTCGCGGCCTGCACGGAGCTGAAGGTGCCCTGCCAACTATCACTGGCCGAGCGACGTGGTGGAGAACCTTGACCTTTCGACGATCGAGCAGGCGCGCGAGGTCGTCGAGCGTCTGCGTCCGCCGGGTGGGCCGGGCCCGCGCAGACGGCCGGGCCTAGACGCGATGGGTCGCGATCGCGCTCTGCGCGAGCGCGGCCCGGGGCACACCGGACTCGCCGCGAGCGCCCCATGAGGGACTGCTACGCGGTGAGCGCCGCCGCCATCTCGTCGAACGCGCTGATGTAGGCGTCGACCGCCTCGTCGGTGTGCGTCACCGACAGCGTCCACTCCTCCTCGCGGCCGGGCGTCATGTAGATGCCGCGGTTCATGTTCCACAGCCACGCGAGATCGGTGACGGCGGCGTCCTGGCTCGCCTTGAACGTTTCGTAGTCGACGATCGGAGTCGGTGAGAACGTGACGCAGCCCTTGGAGCCGATGCCGACCGAGTAGCCCGGCAGCCTGTGCCGCTCGATCACCGCTTCGCAGCCCGCGAGGATGCGGCTGTTGAGGTGTTCGAGGTGGCTGTAGCCCTCGGCGGTGAGGACCTCCTCCAGGCTCGCGCGCGAGGCGGCCATCGTCAGCGGGTTCCCGTTGTAGGTGCCGACCTGGTAGACGCTGCCGTCCTCGACCACGCTCATGACCCTCTCGCTCGCGCCGATCGCGCCGGACGGCAGGCCCCCGCCGAGCGTCTTGGCGAGGGTCACCATGTCCGGCGTCACGCCGAAACGCTCGGTCGCGCCGCCCGGCGCGATCGCGAGCCCGGTCTTGACCTCATCGAAGATCAGGACGATGCCGTGGCGCTCGGTGATCTCGCGGACCTGCTGCAGGTAGCCGGGCTCGGGAAGCACGACCCCGAGGTTCATCATCGCCGCCTCCATGATCACGCATGCCGGCTTGCGGTCTTCCGCCGCGAGACGCTCGATCCGGCGCTCCATCGCGCCCGCATCGTTGAACGGGACAGCGACCGTCATGTCGCTGACAGCCTTCGGGATGCCGGCGCCGTAGGGGAGCGAGTCGAGGTTCTCGCGGTCGCCGATCTCGTCGTATGCGACTCCGATCGAGACCATCACGGCGTCGTGATGGCCATGGTAGGAGCCGAAGATCTTCATGATCGAGTCGCGCCCGGTGAGCGCGCGCGCGATCCGGATCGCGTCCATCGTCGCCTCCGAGCCGGAGTTGACGAAGCGCCAGCGCTCGAGGCCGAAGCGGCCTGCGAGGTTCTCGGCGACGACGATCGCGTCCTCGGTCACGGCGGCGAAGTGCGTTCCGAGCTCGACGCGCTCGGAGACCGCGCGAGAGATCGCGGGGTGGGCGTGGCCCTGGACCATCGAGCCGAACCCGTTGTGGAAGTCCCAGTAGCCGTTGCCGTCGACGTCGGTCACCTTCGGGCCCTTGCCGTCGACGAGGTAGATCGGCCACGGGTCGCGGAGCTGGTAGGAGGACGCGACCCCTCCGCTGAGCGACCGGCTCGCGCGCTTGAACATGGCCGCGGAACCCTGCGTGCGCGAGTTCAGCGCCTCCAGCTCGACGCGGGTGAGCTCCTCGACGCGGTCATGGTTGATCTGCACGGGGCTTGAAACGGCCACTTGGGTCTCCTTGCCGGACGGTGATCGGATGCGTTGCCGCCAACAGGGGAGGTTAGAAGAGCGGGCATCACGGGTGCATCGCCGCTCATGCAGATGCAGATGCGGAGGATCACTTTCACGCACGCGGCGGCGCGCTCAGCGCGAGGTGCATCATGAGCCCCCGGACAAACGGCGATTCCCGAGATCCGCGCTCAGGCGGCCGCGCCGGAGCCGGTTGCCGACGTCCGCGAACCCAGTAGCGATGCCCGTTGTGGGCGGCGCACGCATGTAAACTCCATAAATCCACTTGGCTATTGAGGGTTTACGCCCGAGCCGCCTACAGAGGAGCGAAAAGTGACCGACCACCCCCGTCCCGAGACCGTCGCGCTGCACGGCGGCCAGGAGCCCGACAGCGCCACGAACGCGCGTGCTGTGCCGATCTACCAGACGACCTCCTTCGTCTTCGATGACACCCAGCACGCCGCGGACCTGTTCGCGCTCGCCGTCCCAGGGAACATCTACACCCGCATCATGAACCCGACGTGGGGTGTGCTCGAGGAGCGCCTCGCCGCGCTCGAGGGTGGCGTCGGAGCGCTCGTGACCGCCTCCGGCCAGGCGGCCGTCACCTACTCGGTGCTGAACGTCGCGCGTGCCGGGGACAACATCATCTCCGTCTCCCAGCTCTACGGCGGCACCTACAACCTGTTCGCCCACACGCTCCCGCAGTACGGGATCGAGGTCCGCTGGGCCGACGCGGATGACCCCGGCGCGGTGGCGCGCCTGGCCGACGACCGCACGCAGGCTGGTGTTCGGCGAGACGATCGGCAACCCGCGCCTGAACGTGATGGACGTTCCCGCCTGGGCGCGAGGCGGCGCACGCGATCGGCGTGCCGCTGATCGTCGACAACACGGTCGCGACGCCGATCGGCGCGCGCATCTTCGAGCAGGGCGCCGACATCGCCGTGCACTCGCTCACGAAGTTCATCGGCGGCCACGGCACGTCGATCGGCGGAGCGCTGGTGGACAGCGGCAACTTCGACTGGACCGCGCACGCCGAGCGGTTCCCGGGCCTGACCCAGCCGGACCCCTCCTACCACGGCGTCGTCTGGAGCGACGCGCTGGGGCCGGCCGCGTACATCGGCCGCGCGCGGACGGTGCTGCTCCGCAACACCGGAGCCGCGCTGTCGCCGTTCAACGCGTTCCTGTTCCTGCAGGGCATCGAGACGCTGCCGCTGCGGATGGAACGGCACAACGCCAACGGCCTCGCCGTCGCCGAGCACCTCGCGGCCCACGAGGCGGTGGACTGGGTCTACTACCCGGGCCTCGAATCGAGCCCCTACAAGGAGGTCGCCGACCGCGTGCTGCGCGGCGGCTACGGCGCGCTCGTGACGTTCGGTGTGCGCGGCGGCGCCGACGCCGGCCGTGCCTTCATCGAGAACCTCAAGCTGTTCAGCCACCTGGCGAACATCGGCGACGCGAAGTCGCTGGCGATCCACAACGCCTCCACGACGCACTCGCAGCTGAACGAGCAGGAGCTCGCCGCGGCCGGCGTCACGCAGGAGACCGTTCGCCTGTCGGTCGGCATCGAGCACATCGACGACATCCTCGAGGACCTCGACCAGGCCCTCGCGGCAACCCGATCGCTCGCCACGACATGAGCCACGGCGGCCTCGGCCGCGTACAGACCCAGCGGGTGGTGCTGTTCGACCAGGACCACCCGCTGGAGCTCGAGTCCGGCGCGAGGCTCGCACCCGTCGAGGTCGCGTACGAGACCTACGGCACGCTCGACGCGGACGCCTCGAACGCGATCTTCGTGTGCCACGCCCTGACCGGCGACGCCCACGCGGCCGGCCACCACGGCGATCCCGAGCGCCGCGGCTGGTGGGACTCGATCATCGGCCCGGGCCGGCCGCTCGACACCGACCGCTACTTCGTCATCTGCCCTAACCTGCTCGGCGGCTGCTCGGGCACGACAGGGCCCTCGAGCCCGGACCCGGCGACGGGCCGCGCATTCGGGCTGCGCTTCCCGCTCCTGACGGTCCGCGATCTCGTCACCGTCCACCGCGCGCTGCTGCGCCACCTCGGCGTGGGCAGCCTGCACGGCGCCATCGGCGGGTCGCTCGGCGGGATGCAGGCGCTGCAGTGGGCGCTCGACCATCCCGCCGAGGTTCGCTGCGCGATCCCGATCTGCGCGAGCTCTCGCCTGAGCGCCCAGAACATCGCCCTCACCGCCGTCACGCGCGCGGCGATCATGAGCGACCCTGACTTCGCGGGCGGCGACTACCTCGACGGCAGCGGGCGCCCCAATCGCGGCCTGTCGGTCGCACGCAAGCTCGGCCACATCACCTATCTGTCTGCGGAGTCGATGCGCCTGAAGTTCGACCGCGCGCGGCGCGAGCGGGCCCGACGCGCCGATGACCTTCCAGAGCGACTTCGAGGTCGAGCACTACCTCGACCACCAGGGCGAGAGCTTCGTTGGGCGCTTCGACGCGCTCAGCTACCTCTACCTGACACGGCTGATGGACTACTTCGACCCGTTCTCCGACACGGGCCTGGACCTCGCGGCCGTCACGAGTCGTGTCGTCGCGATCTCGTTCGACAGCGACTGGCGGTTCGGGAGCGAGCACTCACAGCGCATAGTGCGCATCCTGAGCGAGGGCGGCGTGCGCGCCCGCCACGCCGAGGTCGTCTCGGCCTGGGGGCACGACTCGTTCCTGCTGTACCTGGAGGACTACCACCGCATCGTCGCTCAGGCACTCGTCGAGGACCAGAGCCTAGGGCGAGCTGAACGTCTGTATCGCCTGCAGGCGCCGGCTCGCGCGCGTGAGGCTCCGGACGCTCTCGGGCGAGATCGCGTCGAGCTTGCTCGCGAGCGCTATGAACGCCTGCGCGGTCGTGAGTGCATCGCCCGCCGCCTCGTGCGGGCGATGGGAGGGGAGGCCCAGCTCGCCCGCGAGGTCCGCGAGGGTGATGTGGCGCGGCGCGCGCCCGTCGCGCTCGTGGAGCCAAACCAGCCCGAGAACGGCCGTGTCCACCATCGGCCGCCTCAGTCGCAGGCCTTTGCGTCGCAGCGCGGGCGTGAGGAACGCGCGCTCCACAGCGGCCGCGTGGACGACCGGGACGGCGCCCGCCATCGCGTCCAGCAGCGGGTCGATCGCCTGATCCAGCGGCGGCGCGTGCGCGAGGTCGGCGGCGCGAAGCCCGTGCACGCGGATCGAGGCTTCGCTGATCTCGCCCGCCGGCCGCACGAGCCCTTCGATCGCCGCGCCGAGCTGGATGCGGGCCCGCTCGATCGGGATCGCCCCGAACGAGAGGATCTCGTCGCGCCTGGGGTCAAGGCCGCTCAGCTCCAGGTCGACGGCGCAGAAGCGGGCCCTCAGCCACGGCGTGGTGCCCGCGGGAAGGCGCGCGGCCCGGTAGGCGGCGGCGCCCGGTGCGCCATCGCCGGAGCGTCGGCTCATCGCGCGCGCAGGTCCAGTTCGGAGGCAATCCGCTTCTGGACCGAAGCGACGGCCCTGAAGGCCTCCTTCAGGTGGCTGCGGGTCAGCGCGCTCAGCTCACCCGGGTCCAGGTGATCGTCGGGCCGGGCGCCCGAGCGCATCTGCTCGACCTGATGCTCGAGGCGCAGCTCGGTGAAGAGCTCGAATGCGTCGGTGAGGGTGTCGACGTCCGAGGCCGGGAGTGTCCCGGCCTCGCGCGCCGCGCGCAGCCGCTCGCGCGTCGACGCGCTCGTGATGCCCGCCGCCATCCCGGCCCAGCGGGCGAGGTCGACGACGGGCAGCAGCCCGCCGTTCTTCAGGTCCAGGCGCCCCCGGTGCTCGCCGCCGTGCTCGACGACGATCCCGCGCATGAAGCCGGTTGGGGGCCTGTGCGAGAGCGCGAACCGCGCGAGCAGGCGCAGCAGGTCGGGCCGGTCCCGCGCCGACCTGAACGTATCCGACAGGGGCGTGCCCCTGTGTATGCCCCACACGGGCCTGCTGTCCACGAGCACGGAGACAAGGATCAGCGCCTGTTCTCGCGTGGGCTCCTCGATCCAGGTCCGCGCAGCGCGCTGCCAGGACTCGATCGAGCGCACGAACAGCCGTTCCGAGGCGCTCGCGCCGTGGCTGTCGATGTTGATCTGGCACTCGCGCAGGCCCGCGACAACGGTCCTGGCCAGCTCGTGCAGGAAGGCGCGCACCGTCTCCTCCTCGCCGTCGCCGTACCAGACGATCGCACTGTCGGCATCCGATGCCGGTGTCGCCTCGCGCCGTGACTGGCTGCCGAGTGCCAGCCACGAGAAGCCCGCCGGCGGCTCGCCCGTGTCATCGAGCGCGAGCTCGATCAGCCGCCGGGTCACCGCGTCGAGCAGGACCGAGTACATCGTCGCGATGCTCGAGGCGGCGACGCTCGCCTCGTGCTGCGCGATCACCGCCGGAGGCAGACCGTGTGCGGCGCGCGCGACGGCCTGCACGCTGTCCGCACGCGCGATCTCCCGCCGCAGGTTGAACGAGGAGAGCGTCTCGACTGCATGGAGGTCGACCGCCTCGACGACGCCGAGCACCTCGCGTGTGGCGCTCACGACGGGGAAGTGGCGGATGCCGCGGTCGAGCATCTCGAGCAGCACATCCCCGCTCAGCCGGTCCGGCGCCACGGTGTAGGCGGGCGCGCTCATCGCGGCCGACGACGGGTGCGTCGTGGGACAGGCCTCCGGCGACGACCCGCGAGCGCAGATCCCGGTCGGTCAGGATCCCGATCGAAGTGCCGAGGTCGATCACCACCGAGCTCGCGCCGGCGCTCGTCATCATCGCTGCAGCGTCACGGATCGTCGTGCCGGGCGAGCAGAGCACCGGGGGATCGCGCAGGAGAGCCTTCACGGGCAGGTTCGACGGGTCGGAGACCGGGGGGCGCTGCGTCAGCGCCGTCGGCGCACGGGCGTGCATCTCCAGCAGCGAGCGTGCGACGAAGCCGACACTCTCCGGGCGGGCGAGCACGGAGCGCGCGACGGCCTCGGGAATCCGGTAGCACAGGGAGTCCTCCTGTGCGCGCGCCGCGAACCCGGGCGGGAGTCCCGAGAGCATCGAGGAGTGGCCGAACAGCTCTCCCGCGCCGAGCAGGTCAAGGACCCGGCCCGCAAGGACTATCTCGACCGCGCCGGTCCTGACGACCCGCAGGTACTCGACGGGGCCTTCGCCCTGCGAGAAGATCGTCGATCCTGCCGGGAAGAACTCGACCTCGGCAGAGTGCGCGACGCGCTCGACGTCGGCCTCCTGCAGCGCGTCGAACGGGGGATGCGAGCGCAGGAACGAGACGACGTCCGTCAGCGCAGCCGGATGGCCCGGCGTGCGCTGCTCGTCGCGTCCGTCGACTGACACGCTCGTGATCGTACGCCCCCTCCTCGCGGCCGCGCGAGCGCATAGGATCCGCTTATGCCACGCAAGCGCGATCGGGCAACGCCGGGCCCGCACGCGGCCCACCCGGACCGCCGCCGGCGAGCGCGGGAGATACATGGATCGCCTCACCGCGGTTGACGCCGGATTCCTCGATCAGGAGCGCGGAGGCGCGCACCTGCATGTCGGTGCGATCGTGATCTGCGACGGGCCGCGGCCCCCGCAGGCCGAACTGCTCGCGCACCTGCAGTCGCGGCTGCCGAGCATCCCGCGCTACCGCCAGCGCCTTGCGCAGCCGCCGTTTGCGCTCGGGAAGCCCTACTGGGTGGACGACCCGAACTTCAATCTCGGATACCACGTGCGCCACACGGCGCTGCCGTCCCCGGGCGGGGCGCAGGAGCTCAGGCGGCTGGCCGGGCGCGTCTTCGCCCAGCGACTTGACCGGACGAAGCCGCTGTGGGAGCTGTGGGTCGTCGAGGGGCTGGAGGAGGGCCGCTTCGCGCTGATCAACAAGACCCATCACGCGGTCGTCGACGGCGTCAGCGGCATCGACATCACGACCGCGCTGTTCGACCTTCAGCCCAAGACGCCGACGCCGCCGCCGCGCGAGGAGTGGGCGCCGCCGCCGCCCCCGACGGGAGCGGAACTCGCGGCCAGCGTCGCCCGCGAGGCCGCCGTCACGCCGCTTCGCGTCGCAAAGCAGGCCGCGCACCTGACGAGTACCCCGCGCCGGGCGCTCTCGGACGCGCGGCGCATCGTCGGCGGCCTGGGTGACATCGCGGCGGTGATGGGCGCCGGCCACACCAACACCTCGCTGAACGGCCCGATCGGGCCGCACCGCGAGATCGCCTGGATCGAGCTCGACCTCGCCGAGCTGAAGGCGATCAAGGACGGCCTCGGGGGAACCGTGAACGACGTCTTCCTCGCCGTCATGGCGGGCGCGATCCGCGGCTGGCTGCGCTCACGCGGCGAGCTCGTCGACGGGCTGCGCCTGAGGGCCTGCGTGCCGGTGTCGGTGCGCACCGAAGCAGAGCGCGGCGCGCTCGGCAATCGCATCGTCGCGATGTTCGCGCCGCTGCCGGTGGGCATCGAAGATGCCGTCGAGCGGTTCGCTGCCGTCACGGAGGAGATGGACGGCCTGAAGGAGTCCGGCCAGGCGGTCGGCGCGGACGCGATCGCCGCGGTCGAGGAGCTCGCCCCGCCGACGATCCTCGCGCAGGCTTCGCGCCTGCAGTTCTCGACCCGCCTCTACAACGTGCTGCTGTCGAACGTCCCCGGGCCCCAGTTCCCGGTCTACGTGCTCGGCAGGGAGCTGCGCTCGTTCATCCCGGTCGCGTTCCTCGCGGAGGACAAGCGCCTGGCCGTTGCGATCGTCTCCTACAACGGTCACGCCGTGATCTCCGTGATCGCGGACAGCGACCACGTCCACGACCTGCCTGCGCTGATGGACGACGTGAGGGGCTCGGTCGCCGAACTCCAGGAGGCGGTCGCCGTCGGGCGCCGCCCGCGCATTCGCCGCAGAAAGGCATCGTGAGCACACTGGTCACAGGCGCGAGCGGCTTCATCGGCTCGCACGTCACACGGCAGCTGCTCGAGCGCGGCGAGAGCGTGAGGGTCCTCGTTCGCTCGCCCGAGCGGCTCGCCGACGTCGGGGTCGATCGAGACGCGGACGGGCTCGAGGTGATCGTCGGGGACCTGCTCCAGCCCGACACACTCGCACCCGCGCTGCGTGGGATCTCGCGCATCCACCACATCGCCGGGAGCATCTCGCTGCGCGAGGCGGACCGGGCGAGGATGCGCGAGGTCAACTATCTCGCGACGCGTAACCTGCTCGACGCGGCAGCCGCGTCGGACGTCGAACGGATCGTGTATCTCGCGAGCATCTTCGCGCTCGGCGGCGGCGCCGGGGCAGACGGCCGACGAGAGACGCCCCGTGGCTCCTCTCGGGCCTTGACGTGCCGTATGTGCAGGCCAAGCGCGAGGCGGAGCTGATGGTCAGGGAGCGCGGCCGCGCCGGGATGCCGATCGTGTTCGCCTACCCGTGCTTCTGCTACGGCCCGGGCGACGTCTACGAATCGAGCTCGGACCTGCTCGCGGGCTTCCTGCGCGGATCGCTGCCCGCCTACGTCAACGGCGGCCAGAACGCGATGGACGTGCGCGACGCTGCGGCGGGGCTGATCCTCGCGATGGACTGCGGCAGCGGACGGCGAGCGCTACCTGCTCGGCGGCGAGAACGTCACCGCGATGCAGCTCTTCGGTCTGCTCACGTACATCACGGGGCGCCCCGGGCCGCGCATGCGGCTTGCGCCGTCCGTCGCGCGCGCCGCCGCGGCCGTCGCCGAGCGGGTTCTCGGCGAACCGGCGCTGACGCGGCAGATGGCGCTGATGGTCAGCCGGGACTGGTACTACGACGACGGCCGCGCCCGTCGTGAGCTCGGCCACACCTCGCGGCCGCTGGAGCAGACCCTTCGCGACGCGGTCGACTGGCACGTGGCCAGGGGCATCGGCTGAGCCGGGCCGCTACGCGCCCGCGAGTTCCGCCATTCCTTCGGGAATGCTGACGGGCGGCTCATAGCCGAGCTGCTCGCGAGCCTTGCCGATGTTGATCGTGCACTCCTGCGAGGAGAGCAGGTAGGCCAGGCGCGTGATCGGCGGCTGGCCGGGCAGCGGGAGGAACCTCCACGCCGTCTCGCCCGATGCTCGACAGAGCGTGGGCGAGCGGATCGGGGATGCTCCTGGTGGGAGCCTGACTCCCTGGGTGGCGAGCAGTTCCGTCACGAAGTCACGGAACACCACGGGGTCGCCGTCGGTGACGAAGTAGGCCTGCCCCGCCCTGCCTCGAGCGGCACCACAGATCAGTCCCTCAACGACGTTCGCGACATGCGTCGTCGAGGTGAGGTGACGGCCTCCGCCGATCCACGCGAACCGGCCCGAGCTGACCATCTCGGTCATCACGCGGCAGCAGCGTGGTGTCGCCGCGGCCCCACACGAAGCGCGGCCGCACGACGACCGTCTGGAAGTCCTCGCGGCTGGCTGAGAGCACCGAGCGCTCCGCGAGCGCCTTGGTCGCAACGTAGTGCGACCGGCGACTCGGTCTGCAGCGGCGCCGTCTCATCGACCTGGATGAGGGGCTGGAGCTCAGCAGCACGGCCTCGGTGCCGACATGCACGAACCTGCCGACACCGGCGGCGGCGCACGCGGTCAGCGCGTTGCGCGTTCCGCGCACGTTCCCCTCGATGAAGTCCTCGCGGCGGCCGGAGTCGCCGAGCATCGCGGCCGCGTGGAAGGCCACATCGCAGCCCTCGGCCCCGGCCCGCATCGCGGCGACGTCCGCGAGGTCCCCCTCCACGGGCTCCGCGCCGAGGGACCGGACGCGCTCGGCGGCCTGCGGCGAGCGGGCGAGCGCGCGCACCTCGCGGCCCTCGCGGCGCAGGCGCTCGATCAGGCGCCCGCCGATGAAGCCAGAGCCACCCGTGACGAAGACGGCGCTCATCCGCTCACGCGATCGAGGCGGATCGATGATTGCGCGTGGTCCACGAGCGCAATCTAGCCGACGACTTTCGTGACGACATGCCCGATCACCCACCCGACGCCGGCGCTGAGGCCGCCGATCAGCAGGACCTGCAATCCCGCGGGGAGCAGGCGCTGCCTGGCGACGGAGCCCTTGATCAGGCCGAGCGCGAACAGCGCGGCGAGCGTGCACCCGATGCTGATCGGGAGCGCGACGTTGATGCTGAACAGGAAGTAGGGCCAGAGCGGGATCACGGCGGCCCCGAGGTAGGTGGCACCAACGACGAGCGCGTCGCCGACCGCCGCGCCGCCGGCGTCGGGCGAGAGACCGAGCTCCTTCTGCACCTTGGTGCGCAGGAACACGTTCGGGTTCGCGGCCAGGCCCTGGGCGACCTGCTCGGCCGCCTCTCGCTCCAGGCCCTCGTCCTCCAGGACGAGGGCGAGCTCGGCTATCTCGCGCTCGGGCTCGGCCTCGACCTCCTCCGCCTCATCCCGGATCTCAGCCACGTACAGGCCCTCCTCGGCCTCGCTCGCGAGGTAGGAGCCTCCGCCCATCGCGATCGAGCCGGCCACGGCCTCGGCGAGACCCGCGACGAGGATCGCCGCCTTGCCGGGGTTCGCGGCGGCCATCCCGGTGACGACGCCGAGGGGAACGAGCAGGCCGTCCTGCGCGCCGAGCACGAACTCCCGTATCCGGGAGAGCCTCTCGATCCGCGCGGCCTCGCCGAGTGCGTGGTCACGGATGTGGGCTCGCGCCTCCTCACGCTGGGCATCGGTGATCTGCGCCATGCCCTGATCCTGTGCGCACGAGCGTCCCGGCGCATCAGTAATCAATACTGACCCGGACGCGATATCACCGAAGCTCGCCGATATCGTCGCTCGCATGAGCTCGCACAGCCGGACTGCAGCCACGATCGACGACCTCGTCGCCCTCGTCGCCGACCAGCGCGAGTTCTGGGGCGAGCGCGATGTGAGTCACCTGCACCATCCGATGCTCGTGCACGAGTTCGGCGGCACATCCGTCGTCATCCGCGACCCGGCCGGGCCGATCGCCGCGTACCTGTTCGGGTTCGTGACGCTCGAGCACGTCGGGTATGCGCACCTCGTGGCGGTGCGTGAGTCGCACCGGCGACGCGGGCTCGGCAGCGAGCTCTATCAGCGCTTCGAGGAACTCGCTCGCGAGCGTGGCGCCAGGAACCTGAAGGCGTACACGCAGCCGTCGAACACGGCCTCGATCGATTTTCACCGCTCGGTCGGCATGACCGCGACGGAGGTGGCGGACTATGCCGGGCCCGGCGAGACGCGGATCGTGTTCCGCCGCGAGCTGCCGTGAGGCCGGCCGGTCGGGCGCTCGGCCACGGCTCGCAATAACCTCATCTCATGAGCGATAGATCCGGCCTGCGAGTGGCGGATGCCGACAGGGAGCGCGTGATCGTGGAGCTGCGCGAGCACATGCTCGCCGGCCGGCTCACATCCGAGGAGTTCGAGGAGCGGCTCGGCGGCGTCTATGAAGCCCGCACCCAGGCAGACCTCGACGCCGTCGGAGCGGACCTCCCGATGAGCCCGGCCGCTATCGACAACGCACTCGCGGCGCGAAGGGCCCGCCTGCGCCGCCGCGTGGCGCAGGAGGCAGGCGGGGCCGTCGGGCTGTGGGTGATGTCCATCGCGATCTGGGCGGCGAGCGGTGCGCAGGGTTCGTTCTGGCCGATCTGGGTGATCATCGCGACCGCGATTCCGCTCGTGCGCAACGGGTGGCGGCTCTATGGCCCCGCCCCGGACCCCGACTCGGTCGAAGCGCACCTGAACGCGAAACGCAGGCACCAGCTCGAGCGCGAGCGGCGCCGGGCGCGGCGCGGCGAGCTCGGAAGGTGAGCGGGCAGGCGCTCGGTGGCGCCCGCGGTCCACGGGCACTGCGACGCGCGCTTCACCGGCCTGAGGGACGCGTTCGCCGAGAACTTCCAGGAGCGCGGCGAGATCGGCGCGGCTCTGGCCGTGACGCCTGGACGGCGTTCCCGTCCTTGACATCTGGGCCGGATCGGCGGACCCGGGCGCCGCACGGCCATGGCGCGAGGACACGCTCGTCGACGTGTTCTCGGTCGGCAAGCCGATGGCCGCGCTGTGCCTGCTGATGCTCGCCGAGCGGGGCCTGCTCGATCTCGACGAGCCGGCGGCGCTGCACTGGCCCGAGCTGGCGGCCTGCGGCAAGGACGCCGTCAGCGCTCGGGTGATCCTCGCGCACAGGGCAGGCCTGCCGGCGATACGAACGCCGCTGCCGGCGGGTGCGATGTACGACTGGGACCTGATGACCGGCGAGCTCGCCGCGCAGGAGCCGTGGTGGGAGCCCGGCGCCGCCCACGGCTACCACGTCAACACCTACGGCTTCCTCGTCGGGGAGCTGGTGCGCCGCGTCAGCGGCCGCAGTATCGGGAGCTTCTTCGCCGATGAGATCGCCCGCCCGCTCGGCGCGGACTTCCACTTCGGCCTGGCCCCGGCGGATCAGGCGCGGTGCGCCGACTTCCTCTTCCCGCAGGTGAGCCGCGCGATGGACGGCACGCAGATGCCCGAGATGACCGCGCTCGCATATCTGAACCCTCCCGGCATCACCGGCGACGGCACCGTCAACACCCCTCAGTGGCGCGCGGCGGAGCTCCCATCCGCCAACGGGCATGCCACCGCGCGAGCGATCGCGCGCATCTACAGCGCCCTCGCCGCCGGCGGCGAGATCGACGGCATCCGGCTTCTCGACGCCGACCACGTTCAGGCTCGCCGACCACCGAGGCATCGGCGGGCCCCGACGCCGTCCTCGGGCGCCCTTCGCGGTTCGGGCTCGGCTTCCAGCTCACCCAGCCCGAGCGCCCGCTGGGGCCGAGCCCGAACGCCTTCGGGCACTTCGGGGCCGGCGGCTCGCTCGGATTCGCCGATCCTGACGCGGGCCTCTCGCTCGGCTACACGCCCAATCAGGGCCTCGGGCCGCGCTGGCAGAACCCGCGCAACCGCGCGCTCCTGGACGCGCTCTACGCCTCGCTCTGACGGCGGGTCACGCTGTCGGCGTGAGTGTCACGACGACGCCGCGGTCGCCGTAGGGGATGCGCTTTCCGCGCAGGGTGCCGGCGATCGTGCCGAGCGCCTTCGTGATCTTCGTCATGAAGCCGTGCTTCGCGACCACCCGCTCGCGGATCGCCTCGAGCTCATCTCCGCTGACGATGCGCGCGCTCGCCTCGAGCGGGTTTGTGCCGGCCTTCGCGCGTCCGCGCGCGTCACACGGCTGCACCGTCACCCGATCGGTGTGCGCGAGGCGCTTGGCCCTGCCCGAACCGGAGCTCGTCCAGAAGCCCACGTGCCCGGCGTCCAGCGCTATGACCCAGACCGGCGTGAGACCGGCGTGCCGTCGCGCCGGAACGTGGTCAGCAGCATGTACTTCTCGTCGCTCAGCGGCCATCCGCCGCAGCCTACGCGAGATGAAGTCGGCCCGCGGGCTGCAGCGGGCGGGTCGATTCCGTCGGCCGTCGAGGGCCCTGCGCATCTCCTCCGCGAGCGCCGGGTTGGAGTACGGGCCCGGGCTGCGCAGCGCCGCGATAACGCGGCGGCGCGTCTGCGGGTCCTCCTCGCGGCTCATCTTCACCTTGCAGATGAACCTCGAGATCGGGATCCGCATACCCACGGTCCCGCGGGCGATTCTCGCCCCGAGCTCCTGGTCAAGGAACTCGGGCTCCTTCACGTGGCGCTCGAAGTGCTCGACCAGGCGGGTGAGCACGCGCAGGTTCTCCTCCTCGCCCAGGAGCTCGGGAACCCCGTAGCAGTGGGCGACACTGAAATTCCACGTCGGGACGCGAGTGGCCTCACCGGCGATACCAGCTGGGCGATATGTACCCGTGCTCGCCCTGCACGATCAAGAGGACCTCCTCGGAGCCGAAACCGTGGATCTCCTCGTCGGGACGCCCGACGTGGGTGACCACGGCGAGCTCGGGGCCCTCGTCCGAGCAGCACCGGGTAGTGCGAGGCGACGACGCCCTGCTTCGTGCCGCTGACGAGCGTCGCCCAGGGATTCGCGGCGATGAGCTCCCTCACCACCGTCCGGGTCGGTCACGTCCGAGAGAGGGTTGTGGCGCATGGAGCGAGTATCTCAGCGCCGCGCCGCCGTCAGGGGCGCACCCGTGACCGGCTCGGCGGGCGGGCCGGCGATCTCCGGGCCGCAGCTCGAGCTGCCACCACTGCACGTCGTGCCACGCGCCGTCCTTCCAGCCGATCCGGCGGTACGTACCGACGGGCCGGAAGCCCATCGCGGCGTGCAGGGCGTTGCTCGCCTCGTTGGGCTGGGTGATGCCCGCGCACAGCGTCCACAGGCCCATCGCGCGGAGCCTGGCGAACAGCGCGCCGTACAGCGCCCGACCGACGCCGGCGCGGTGGTGTCCCGCCGCGATGTAGATCGCGACGTCGGCGGCCCAGCGATACGCGGCGCGCTCGTGATGCCGGGCAGCGTACGCGTAGCCGACCGGGTGCGTCCGCCGCCTCCGCGACGAGCCAGCAGTGCAGAGCTCCCGATCCTCGCCGCCATCTCGCCGGCGCTCGGGGCGAGCACCTCGAACGAGGCGACCGAATCCGAGACGTAGGGCTCGTAGATCTCGGCGCAGGCCGCGCCGTCGCTGCTGTTCGGCGTCGCGAATCAGCATCCCGCCACAAGATAGACAGCGCTCGCGGTTCGCCATCCCTGATCGCCGCTCGCCCGGCTGTACGATTGGCCGCCACGAACGGGAAGGGTCCTGGGCATGACCCTCGCACGGACGCTGAAACATCTGCACAGCAACTCACCCAGCCCCCGGGCGCCTCCAGGACGTCTCCCGTCGCTTGTGCTCGGTCCGGCGCCCTTGCCGGAGCCATGACCCTGTCGCCCTCACCGCGGTCGCGATATGCCGGCGCCGCGGCCCGTGGGACGCGCCGGCGGCGAGCGACGCATTCGCGGTGAGCGCTCAGGCGGCGGACTCGCGGCCATCAACGCCCCCGCGGGCCTGCGCATCACCTTCAGCCGCTGCCGGGATGCAGCGTGCGCTCCGCCGCAGGCACGCTCTCGATGAGCCTGCGGGGGTGGGCTACGGCTCGCGCGCGTCGTCCGTCGTCGCCGTCAGCGCCGTCCGCTAGCGGGCAGCCGCGTCGATTACGTGCATCCCGGCTTGGACGAGTGGTACATCAACGGCCCGTCCGGCCTTGAGCAGGGCTTTGACGTCGCCCGCCCGCCCGCCTCGGCAGTGCCGCACGGGCCGCTGACGCTCTCGCTCGCGCTGTCCGGCACGAGCGCTCCGCGGCTGCTCCCGGGCGGCCGGTCGCTCGCGGCCGGCAGGCCTGCGCTACGCGGGCCTCTCGGCGGTCGACGCGAGCGGCAGCACGCCTCCCGCGTGGCTGGCGCTCCACGTGCCCGCCTGCTCGATCCGGGTGCAGACCCGCGGCGCGCACTATCCGGTTCGCGTCGACCCGTTCGTGCAGCAGGGCCCGAAGGTCACCGGGCCGACGAGCGGCGTCGACTACTTCGGCTCGAGCGTCGCGCTGTCCGCCGACGGCAGCACAGCGCTGGTCGCCGCGCCCGTCGAAGGCGGCGGCCGGGCGCGGTCTGGGTGTTCACGCACACCGCGTTCCGGCTGGTCTGAGCAGGCGAAGCTGGCGAGCCCCGGCGCTCGGGCGCGGGTGCTGTTCGGCTCGAGCGTCGCACTGTCGGGCGACGGAAACACCGCACTGATCGGCGCCCGCGGCGAAGCAGGCGGCGAAGGCGGCGCCTGGGTCTTCACGCGCTCGGGCTCCTCATGGGCGCAGCAGGGCCCGATGCTTACCGGCCTGCAGGCGGCGCGCGCCGGATCGGCTTCGGCTCGGCGGTGGCGCTCTCCTCGGCGGGGGACACGGCGCTGGTGGGGGCGCCGGGCACGTCCGGTGAAAGCGGTCGGCCTGGATCTTCAGCCGCAGTCGCCGCGAGCTGGTCGAAGGGACCACGGCTCACGCCCGCGGGGGAGAGCGGGCCCGGCGTGTTCGGGCGATCGCTGGCGCTGTCGCAGGACGGGAGCACCGCGGCCGTGGGCGGGCCGTCCGACGGCTCCGGCACGGGCGCCGTCTGGATCTTCGGGCGCTCGGGGTCACAGTGGCCGGCAGCCGGGGAAAAGGTCGTCGGCTCGGGCGTCCCGGTGGAAGGCCAGTTCGGATGGCGCGTGGCGCTCTCAGGCGATGGGAGCACCCTGCTCGTGACCGATCACGCAGCGTTCGGCGCCGCGTGGGTGTTCGCCCGCTCCGGGGAACAGTGGGCACAGCAGGGCGGACAGTTCACCGACTCACTGGAAGGCGAGTCGAACTACTTCGGCACCGGCGGCGCGGCGCTCTCCGCGGACGGAAACACCGCGCTGATCGGCGCACCGCAGTTCCTCACGCTGGGTGGCCTGGCGTTCCGCTTCACCCGCTCCGGCTCCGCGTGGGCCCAGCAGGGTGCGGGGCTGGAAGGCAAGGAAGAGCTCAGGCCGAGCAACTTCGGTGAAAGCGTCGCGCTCTCCGCTGACGCCCGCACGGCCCTCGTCGGAGGGTATGAGGCAGGCGGAATCGGAGCGGCCTGGTTCTTCGCGAACCCGCCGAGTCGCGCCCGTGCTCGAACCGCGCCCCGCCTCGACGCTCAGCGCGACCGGCGCGACGCTCAACGCGAGCATCAACCCGGAAGACTCGGGTGTCCAAGACTGTCACTTCGAATACGGCACCAGCGCCGTTTATGGCACCCAGGCGCCCTGCACCCCGATCCCCGGCTCCGGCATCAGCGCGCTGGAAGTCGTCGGCGCAGATCGTGGGCCTTCACCCCGGGCACCGCCTACCACTTCCGGCTCGCGGCGACGAACGCGATCGGCACCGCCCTCGGGACGGACACGACGCTTCGCGACCCCCGCGAGCCCTCCCGTCGTCCTGTCGGTATCTCCGACCGCCGGTCCCACCGCCGGTGGCACGCAGATCACGATCTCGGGCACAGCTCTTGAAGGCGGCGCCATCGTCAGGGTCGGCGCGGCGCCGGCCCCAGTTCAGAGTGGGTCGCCGACATCGATCACTGCGACGACGCCGCCGGGATCGGGCACGCCGGACGTCACCGTCACGACCTCCGAAGGCACGAGCGCTCACGGTGCCCGCCGATCGGTACACCTACGTCCCGGCGCCCGCGGTGACGAAGCTCTCGCCGAAGAAGGCACCGGCCCGCGGCGGCGGCCCGTGATCATCACCGGCAGCAACCTCGGCCAGGTGGCGTCTGTCACGTTCGGCTCCGACACTGCGTCGTCCTTCACCGTCCTCTCGCCGACCTCGATCGTCGGCAGTCGCGCCCGCCCACACGACCGGCACGGTGGACATTCGCGTGAGCGGGCGCCGGAGGCGTCGAGCGGGGCCTCCTCGAAGGACCATTTCACCTACGAAGGGCCGACTATCACAGGGATCTCCGCCACCGGCGGGCCGGCCGGCGGCGGGACCGCACAGTCGGTGGCCGGCACGGGTTTCTCGGTGATCCCCGGCGCGACAGCGTTCGCGTTCGGCAAAGCAGCGGGCACCAGCGTCAGCTGCTCCTCGACGTCACAGTGCTCGGTTGTGTCCCCGGCGGGAAAAGTTGGCACTGTGGACATCGTCGCGACCGTCGCGGGCAAGAAGTCGCCGAAGAGCGCCTCGGACCGGTTCACCTACCACTGAGCCGGCGGCGGGCGGCGCGTTGCTGCGCCGATCCCTCGCCCGGGCCGGGACTCACGCCGGATGCTCGTTCATGTGCTCGTAGGCCGATGTCAGCACCGGCTCGAATTCCGCGAGCGAGTCGAGGTGCCTTTGCGCCCACGCGATCGCGATGCCGGGCTGCATGGTCCCGTCGGCGCCGGTCGTGTGCTCCAGCACGATGCGCCGGCCGGCCGCGTCGCCGTGCGCGATCGTCGTGATCGGGTCCGGGGGCTCGGCGCGCTGGGATATGGCCCTGCCCATCCCCGCATACCAGTCGCGCACCGCTCGTCGCTCGGCCTCAAGGCCCTCCCTCGCGCGCGCAAGGCGAGGCGCCTCCTGCCCGGCGGGGGACAGCCGCCAGAATTCGTGTGAGCTGCCGAGCAGGCGTGCCACCCTTCGCAGGCGGCTCGCGCCGGTGGCAAGGACGGTGAGGTCGTGAAGGCGGCCCGGCGCCGAGCTGCGGTTCGCGAGCACGTCACGGACCGCCGAATCGAGCAGCAGCGAGGCGTCAAGTGCAGATCGCTGCGCGGCCTCGGCCGAGTCCGCGCCGCGGCCGTCGAGGAGCATCGCAATCGTCGCATCCAGCGCGCGGGCCGATTCAACGTATGCACTGCCGATTGCGCCCCTCACGACTGCGCCTGCGCCGCGAGGCCAGAGCAGCACTCCCACGAGCAGGCTCACAACCGCGCCGACCGCGACATCCTCGATGCGCACGATCCCCACCTTCCAGCCGACTGGCTGGATCAGGTTGAACAGCAGCAGCACCATCAGGGTGAATCCGGCCTGCCCGGCAGTCGGTGAGATCGCCTGCGGGGCGTACGCGGCGAGGAGCACAGCCAGCGGCAGCGTCACCCACAGGATGGCTTCGTCGCTACCGACGAGGCTGATGATCAGCCCCCCGGCGATGATGCCGATCAGCGTTCCGAGCAGCGCGCGAGCGATCGTCGTGCCGGTCGCGAGTGCGCTGGACCTGAGGACCGACATTGTCCCGAGCACAATCCAGAACCCGTGCTGCAGGTCGGTGAGCTTGCCCACGAGTACCGCGAGTCCGAGCCCGGCGGCGCCGCGCAGGCTGTTGCGCATCCAGATGGAGCTGGTGCTCGAGTGGGCACGCAGCACCGCGCGCAGCGCATTCGCGCGCGACTCCCAGGCTCGCCGTGCTGCGTCACCAACGCGGTCGCGGCAGGCCTGAACCGCGTCTCTGCCGGCCTGGAGGGTCCCGTAGCAAAGCTGGCGCAGCCGGTAGGCCTCATCAAGCTCGAGGGTCGCGGTGTCCTCGTCGCGATCGGGCCGCAGGTGCTCGAAATGCTCCAGCTGCGCCCGGCCAAACGCAACGTTGGCCCTGTCGAGTCGCTCGAGATCCGGCAGTGCGCCGGGCGGCTGACCTTCGAGCATCCTCGCGATCGCGCGGAGCGCGGCCGGGACGGCCGCCTCGATCTCAATGCACTCGGCAGGGCATGGAGACTGGGAGCTGGGAAGCGCGGGTATGCGGCCCGCGATCCGGATCAGCCACCCGAGGTCCTCGATCAAACGCGCGAGAGCGGCGGTTCGGCCTGTGGTGCCGCTGGGCCGCTGGGTCATCGCGACGAACCGCTCGCGCGCGCCGAACACCGCGGCCCGAGCATCATCGCCGTGCTCGCGCACGGCGGCGAGGTCGGAGCTGGACCGAGCGTCGACGAGGTCGGCGAGGGCGTGCGCGGCGCGAGCGCTTTCGCGGCGCACCTCGCTGCGCGGGCGCGAAGGCCAGAGGAGCAGCGCCGCGGGTATGCACAGCGCGCCGGCCAGGCCCCAGCCCGCGAGCCGCGACGGTATCTGCGACGCGTCCGCAGGCACCATCACGGGCAGCACGAAGGTCAGGATCGCAGCCGAGTATGCCGCCGCGACGTAGTCGCTCAGGACACCCGCGAAGAGAATCAGAAAAGAGATGAGCGCCATCGCGACGCTCGCGGACCAGGTGGTGCGCGAGCACAGCGTCCCGAGCACGATCAGGGCGGCGCCGGCCACAAACAGCGAGAGGAACGCCCGGAGCCTCGCTGGCGGCGAGCCTCCGAAGTCCACGAACACCAGCAGCGCCATCGATCCGAAGGACGCGAACAGGGCCATCTGCTTGTCGTCGAAGACGGCCAGTGCCAGGGCGAACGCGACCGGCATTACGATCGCCGCCCGCAGCGCGCTCTTCAGGATGAACCGGCCCGGGTCCTCGGGGCGCACGCGCTCGATCATAGGGCCCTCGGGCATCGGCTCGCTGTGAGCGCCCGAGGCTGACACCGGCCTGCTGTGGACGCGGCACACGCCGGTCGCGCGACCGGCGCGAGGTGCCCTGCGCGCGGCCGCTGATGCGGCTTGGCGCCCGTGCCGCGCCCGGCGGATCCAGCCCATGCTTCGCGTGCGTGGGTGAGGCCCTACGGGCCGTGAGGAGGGGCGATGCGTCCCGCGCAAGCCGCTCGGTCAGCGGCCGTCGGCCGCCGGGTCGCGCGCGCGTCGAGCTCCTCCCGCCACGCCAGCCGCGCGTTCTCGATGCCCGAGGGATCATGCATCAGCTGCTTCTGCCAGTTGGCGGCCATGCCCAAGGCGTTGAGCCGGAAGGCCATCGCGGGCGGGTTGGTGCCGGATCGCAGTTCCCCCTGATCGATTGCCGTCGCGATGTTTGCGGTGAGGACGTCCATCCATTCGCTCATGACGGACGCGACCGCATCCCGGAGCGGCCCAGGCCGCCCGTCCATCTCCGCGCAGGCGGCGCACAGGAAGCAGCCTCCGAGGAAGACATCGGCGGCCAGGTAGTCGCACCACGCCTCGCCGATCCGCCTCAGGCGGGGGAGGCCGCGATCGCTCGCGAGCCCGGGCACGACGACGTGGCTGAGCAGGATCTCGCGCGCCTGCGCGAGCGTCGCGAGCTGCAGCTCCTCCTTGGAGCCGAACAGCGCGTGGACGCTGCTCTTGTGCAGGCCGAGGTCATCGGCGAGGGCTCCGATCGAGAGGCCTTCCATGCCGTCCCTGGAGGCCAGCTGCACCGATCGCTCGAGAATCACCGCGCGGCTGCGCATGCCGCGCGCGCGCCGCCCGTCCTGCGCCGGCGCGCTGCCCGTGCGGTCCGGAGCGGCGGGCTTGGAAGCGGGGGATGCGGGCACCGTCGTCATCGTAGATCATTATATATGGACGATCGTCTATATTCCGGCCCATTGGATCGGACAAGGGAGGCAGGCGGATGGCGCAGGGCACGATGCACACCGATGATCAGCTCAAGGACTTCGAGGCCCGCCAGATCACGCTCGAGGGGACGCCGAAGGTGGTGCATGTGAGCGGCACCGGCCCGGGCGTGATCGTGATGACCGAGATGCCGGGCATCAGCCCGCACGTGGCGCGCTTTGCCCGCTGGGTGCGCGACGCCGGCTTCACCGTCTACATGCCGTCGCTGTTCGGCCGCGACGGCGCGGTCCCCGCAGTCGAGGAGGGCACCGAGACCTTCCGACGCGCATGCATGAGCGCCGAGTTCCGCGCGTTCGCCGCCAACGAGTCGAGTCCGGTGACGCAGTGGTTGCGGTCGCTGGCCCGGTTCGCCCATGGGGAGTGCGGCGGACCCGGGCGTCGGCGCGATCGGGATGTGCTTCACGGGCAACTTCGCGCTCACGATGATGCTCGAGCCCTCGATGCTCGCGCCCGTCCTGTCCCAGCCCTCGCTGCCTCTGGATGACCCCGCCGGCCTTGAGATATCCCCGGCCGAGCTTGCCGAAGTGCGCGATCGCCTCGAGCGCGATGACCTGACCGTGATGGCCTACCGCTTCCGGGGCGACCGCTACTGCCGCGCCGAGCGCTTCGCCGCCTACCGAGAGGCACTCGGCGATCGGTTCGTCGGGCACGAGCTCCCCGGCAGCGCCGCAGGCGAGGACGCACCGCCGTTCTTCGAGCACGTGGTCGGCCGGCCGCACAGCGTCGTCACCGTGCACCTGATCGACGAGGAGGGCCAGCCGACGATCCGTGCACGCGATGAGATCCTCGAGTTCTTCACGGGGCGGCTGGCCGGGTAGCATCGCCGCCGCGGGTGGCTCCTCGCCGAGCTGCGATGCGGTTCCGGGCCCTCACAGGAGATCTCGTGGCGCACGCGCGGACCGGCGGGCAAGGCGTATAGGTTAGGCTCGCCCGAGTCTAGGAAAGGAGCGCGCGATGGAGGCCGACCCGGCTGACAGCGTGAGAGAGCTGCTCGAAAAGTCCGAGAGCCCGATGTCCACGAGTGCGATCGCGCAGGCACTCAGCGACCTGCACTCCGAGCACGAGGTCCGGCAGTCGCTGGACTTCTGGCAACGCGAGCATCATGCGGTCGTCGAGGACGACGAGGGCAACTGGACGTGGCAGGGGCGCGGGATCGTCTGAGCCGAGCTCACCCCGCCTGCGTCGCGCCGTCAACCGCGAGCTCTGCTCCGGTCACGTAGCTGAGCCGCCCCGACAGGAGTGCAACGACCGCAGCCGCGATCTCGCGCGGCTCGGCGAAGCGACCAACCGGCACCGCCTTCTCGACGCCGGCCAGGTAGTCGTCCATCGAGCCGCCCGTGATCGCCGCGACCTCCTCGCCGATTCCGCCCGGGCCTGTCTGCATATCGGTGCGCACCGGGCCCGGGCTGACCACGTTGACACGGACGCCGGCGGGCGCAAGCTCGATCGCCAGGGACCGTGAGAAGCTGTTCAGTGCGGCCTTCGCCGCCGAGTACTCAGGCGCCTCGACAGCGGGGACATGTGAATTGAGGGAGGACACGTTCACGATCGCGCCTCGGCTCTCCAGCAGATGCGGGAGCGCCGCGCGGACCGCGCGGACGGCGCTCAGCAGATTGATGTCCAGGGCCCACCGCCAGTCCTCGTCGGTGATCGAGGCTGCACCGCCGAAGTGCAGGCGGGCCGCGCCGACGTTGTTGACCAAGAGGTCGAGCCGCTCGTGCGCCTGCACGGCCGCGCCGATGAGGGCCGAGGCTGCCTCAGGCTGAGACAGGTCGACGGCGACAGGCAGGACGTCTCTCGACCGGCTAGCGAGCCCACCTCGCGCGCACCCGCAACCACCTTCACACCCTCGGAAACGAGCTCATCAACAACGGCGCGCCCGATGCCACGGCTGGCACCGGTCACCACCGCCACCTTGCCGCTCAGGCCGAGGTCCATGCGGGGCAGGCTATCGATGGGTGCGGCCGCTGGACGCGAACAGCTTCGGTGCTCGGCCCGGGCCACGCGGCAGCTGGACGGCGCTCAGGATGCGGCGCCCTGCTAGCGCAGGCCGTCCAGTGCCACGTCCAGGATGTGGGCGATCTCCTCGGGTTTGGCGGCTATCTTCGCGATGCCGCCGACCATCTGTATTACCTCGAACGAGGTTCGTGTCAGCACGAACGGCACCCGCCTCCTGCGCGCGCTTGAGCAGCGGCTCTCCGGCGGCATAGAGCTCGGCCCGACAGGTCTGGAACACGCCCGCATCGCGGTCGACGTAGCTGAGGAGCTCCTGAGCGAGCGCCTGCTTGGTCGCCATGTAGCCGACGAAGCGGCGCAGCCAGCCCACCAGCGCCTCCCAGGGCGGAAGGTCGGCCAGGTCCGCCGCTGAGCGGGACAGCGCCTGAACCTCCTCGACGTACACCGCCTCGAGCAGCGCCTGTCGAGTCGGAAAGTGGCGATAGAGCGTGCCGATTCCGACGCCTGCGCGCCTGCGCTATCTCCTCCAGCGAAGTTGAGGTTCCTCCCTCCGCAAACGCCTCACGGGCAGCCGAGATCAGCTTTTCGTAGTTGCGCAGCGCGTCGGCGCGCTTGGGGCGCGCGGCGAGGACTCCGGGGGTGCTCTCAGCTGTGCTCATGAGTTTTTTTCCTAAGATCCCTTGAAAATCGGAGGATGGCCTCCGTATAGTTCCGGAGGGACCCTCCGCATAGTTCTGGAGGAGGCCTCCATTTTAGCACCGCCCTACACGCATCGACAGTTGGGAATCCGCACATGAACACCGTCTCCATCACTTCCCAGAGCAGCAACGCCGCCGCTGGATGGGCCTTGCCGTCGTCTGCCTCGCGCAGCTGATGATCGTCCTGGACACGACGATCGTGAACGTCGCCCTGCCCTCGATCCAGCACGACCTTCATTTCACCCAGGCCAACCTGACCTGGGTCGTCGAACGCGTTCCTGATCAGCTTCGGCAGCTTCCTGCTCCTTGCGGGCCGCCTCGGAGACCTGCTCGGGCGAAAGCGCGTCTTCCTTGCCGGCGTCGCCGTCTTCACCGTCGCGTCGGCGCTCTGCGGCCTGGCGCCGAATCAGGGGCTCCTGATCGGGGCCCGCTTCCTCCAGGGCATCGGGGGCGCGCTCGCCGCATCCGTGATCCTCGCGATCGTCGTCACCGAGTTCCCGCAGCCGGCGAGCGCGCCCGCGCGATGAGCGCGTACGTGTTCACCGCGGTCGCCGGCGGCTCGCTCGGGCTGCTTGCCGGCGGAGCCCTGACCGAGGCGCTGACTGGCACTGGATCTTCTTCGTCAACCTGCCGATCGGCGCGGCCACGATCGCGCTCGGTAAATCTCTGATCCCCGACGACGAGGGGAAAGGACTCGCCGATGGCGTCGACTGGCTCGGTTCGATCCTCGTCACGGTCTCGCTGATGGTCGGCGTCTACGCGATCGTGCAGGCCACCGACCACGGCTGGGGCTCGCAGCAGGTACTCGGATTCGGGGCGCTCTCGCTGGCGCTGATGGGCGCGTTCCTTGCGCTCGAGGCTCGCATCGAGAACCCGATCATGCCGCTCCGGATCCTGCGCCTGCGCGGGCTGACCGGGCTCCAGCGTGGTGCGCGGGTTCCTCGTCACCGCGATGTACTCGACGTTCTTCCTCGGCACGCTCTACCTCGAGCACGTGCTTCATTACAGCGCCCTGAAGACCGGGCTCTCGTTCCTGCCGTGGACGCTGACGGTCGCCGTCCTGTCCCTCGGCCTCACCGCCCGGCTCGTGGAACGCTTCGGGCCCAGGCGCGTGATGCTGTTCGGCATGGGCGCGGTGGTGGTCGGCCTGCTGCTGCTCTCGACCGTCGGGCTGCACACGAGCTTCTTCCCGACGATCTTCCTCGCCTACTTCGCTATCGGCCTCGGCATCGGAACGTCCTTCATGCCGCTGCTCGCGATCGCGATGGCGGACGTGCCGACCGCCGACGCGGGGCTCGGCTCGGGGATCGTCAACGTCTCCCAGCAGGTCTCGGGGGCGCTCGGCCTCGCGGTCCTCGGCACGGTCGCCGCGAACCACTCGAAGACGCTCATCGCGCAGGGTCATGGCGTGAGCGCCTCATTGCTCGGCGGCTACCACCTGGCCTTCCTGATCGGCGCGGGCTCGCGCGGTGGCTGGGATAGTGACGGCGCTGGTGGTGCTCCGGCCCCGGCCGGCGAAGGCCAAGGCCACAGCGCCCGCAACAGAGCCGCGCCTGCTGCGCGCCGAAATCGAGCGGGACTTCGAGCGTCAGGCCGCATGACGGCAAGCGGCACGGCGGCCGACGCCGCAAGGCGGATACCATCGGCCGCCGTGCCGTTCTACGCGCTCAACCTGTTCGACCTCGCAGACAACGAGGACTACCTCGCGTACTCAAGGAGATCGCACGAGGCCGTCGTCGCCCACGGCGGACGCGTGGTCGCGCTCGGCAAGCACGCCGACCATCCCGGCGAGGTCGGCCCGGACCGGTCCGCGCGAGGCGATGGTGCTCGTGGAGTGGCGTGACCGCGGGTCCTTTCGACTCCTTCCTGAACGACCCGGCGCACGCGGACCTTCACCCGCTCAGGGAGAACGGCACGCGGCGCTACATCTGGTGGACGTTCGATCGCATCGAGGACCTGCGGCCGCTTCTGAAGCCGCGGTGACGCGATGACGGCGGCGCCGCGCCGCAGACGGCCTGAGCGAGGTGCTGGTCTTCGGGTCCAAGATCTCCTACTTCACGGGCAAGTTCGAGACCTACCTGCGCTACAAGGAGATCCCGTACGAGTTCAGGGCACTCGACCTGCGCCACTACTCGATGGGTCGTCCCGCGCCGGCTCGGCGCGACGCAGCTCCCGAGCGTGCAGCTCGACGACGGCCGCTGGATGAGCGACACCACGCCGATGATCGCTTGGCTGGAGCACGCGCAACCCGCACGGCGCCGGTCCTACCCGGCGATCCGGTGCAGCGCTTCCTCGCGCTGCTGATCGAGGACTACGCCGATGAGTGGCTGTGGCGGCCCGCGATGCACTACCGCTGGAGCCATGTCGCAGACGCACACCTCGCGGGCACGCGCCTGGCGCAGGAGATCGTCGTGCTCCCGCTGCCGCTCGCGCGCGCGCCGCTCGATCGTCTCGCGCCGTCAACGGCGCCTGTTCGTCCGCGGCGACGGGATCACGAGCTCGACACGCCGCCATGCCGAGGGCTCGGTCTCGCGGCTGCTCGCAGTGCCTCGAGCCGGTGTTCCGGAGCCAGGCCGTTCATTCTGGGCGATCGCCCGACGATCGCCGACATCGGGCTGATGGGCCCGCTCTGGCGCCACTTCGTTCACGACCCGACGCCCGCGCGCCTGATGCAGGAGACGGCCCCCGCCGTGTATGAATGGGCGGCGAGGATGTGGAACGCACGCGCCGGCGAGATCGGCGAGCGCGAGCCTGGCGCAGGGCATGCCCGACGACCTGCACCCGCTGCTCGGGGAGATCGGCGACGACACACCTGGAGGCGCTTGTCGGCGAACGCGCTCGCCCACCGCGCCGGCGCGCCGCGAGCACAGCTTGACGTGCAGGCGGACGAGCTATCGACGGGGTGCCGACCAGCGCCTACCGCGTCTGGTGCCTGGAGCAGCTGAGAGCGCGCTTCGACGAGCTCGCTGCCGGTGGCGGCCGAGCGCGCCAGGGCGCAGCTCGAGCGCAGCGGCTGCTGGGAGCCGCTGTGGCGCGCGCAGGGCCTGCAGCTCGGGCCACGACCCCGCCGGCGAGGCGCCGTTCTGCCGCGTCACGCGCATGGTCCGCGACCGAGGCGGATCGAGAGCTTCACACCGGATCGTCAGCCCTGGCAGCGCAGCCGCCCGCTCGCCGAGCGGGCTGCCTCAGGCGTCGACCGTGAGGATGATCTTGCCGCGCGTGTGCCCTGATTCGCTCAGCTCGTGCGCGCGCGCCGCTTCGGCGAGCGGGAGCGTTTGCGCGATGTCCACCTTCACCTCGCCGGACGCCACGAGGTCGGCGATTTTGGCCAGCTGGTCGGCGCTGGGGCTCATGATCAGAAGTTCCGCGCGCACACCGCGCTCGGCGGCGCCTGCTCGGGCGGGGCCCCGCGATCGTGACGATGACGCCGCCGCGCGGACCGTCGCGAGGAGCGCGTCCGTCAACGCCCCGCCGACGGTGTCGAACGCGAGGTCCATGTCGCTCGCGGACTTCGCGACGTCCTGCTGCGTGTAGTCGATGAACTCAGCCGCGCCGAGGCCCAGCACGAAGTCGCGGTTGCGCGAGGATCCGATGCCGATCGCGGTTATGCCGGCGTGCGCCGCGAGCTGAATCGCGAAGTGGCCGACGCCGCCCGCCGCACCCGCGATCAGCGCCGTCTGGCCGCTCTGGAGTCTCTCCGCGGTCGAACAGCGCCTGCCAGGCCGTGAGGCCTGCGACGGGATCGCGGCGGCCTGCTCGTGGCTGATGCCCGGCCGGCTTCGTGGCGATGATCGCCGCGGGAGCTGTTGCGAACTCGGCGTAGGCGCCGCTCGCCGCGAAGCCGAACACCTCGTCGCCCTCCGTGAAGCCCTCGGCTCGCGACACCTCGACCGTCCCCGAGACGTCGCTGCCCAGGACGGCCGGCAGATCCTTCGGCATGAAGCCCCTGCGGTACTTCCAGTCGATCGGGTTGACGGAGATCGCGTGGACCCTGATCAGCAGCTCGCCGTCGCCGGGCTCGGGGCGGTCGATCTGCTCCACGCGCAGGACGTCGGGGTCACCGGTTTCGTTCATCACGACGGCCTGCATGGATTCCTCCTCGGCTGGATGGGCGTGCGATCGAGTCTAGGAGATGGCCTGCGGGCTCTCGTGCAGTCTCTGGCAGCCTCGTGAGAGTGCTCATCGCGCTCATGGCCCTGCTCGTCCTCGCGAGCGGCGGCGCCGCTGTGAGTGGAGAGCTGCGTCCCTGGAAGGAGACGGTGTTGGTGCCCGCATGAGCAGCGAAGGAGAGAGAGCCACGCGCGATGGCTCGATGCGCTCAAGATGCCGAATTGCGGATTTCTACGGACGACCCGGGGGCGGGTGGAGGCGAGGGTGACTTCACCACCAACACCCACCCACGGAGGTCAACATGAACGCCGTCGGAGTCGGCCACGAAACGTCCGCCGAGACTCAAGGGCCGCGGCGACGGGCGTGAAGGGCGGTGTCTTTCACCACGCTGGTACAGAAGCGCGCGTGCAGGGTAGGGACCCGGAGGGTCGCTCGCACACGAGCCGGACGTCCTTCAGTGATCCGGACGGACACGGGTGGTTGCTCTACGAGATCAAGACGCCGCTCCCGGGGCGATGAGGCTCGCCCGGCGGAGTGACGCGCGGAGGCCGAGATGAACAACATGGAGCCGGAATACGACGTGATCGTGCTCGGCGCCGGAGCTCCGGGCGAGCACTGCGCCGGGGCGCTCGCGGACGGCGGCCTGCGCGTCGCCGTCGTTGAGCGCGAGCTGGCCGGGGGCGAGTGCTCGTACTGGGCGTGCATTCCGTCAAAGACGCTGCTGCGTCCCGGCGAGGCGGTCAAAGGTGCACGCGAGGCGGCCGCGAGCGCGCACGTCGACGTCGAGCAGGCGCTCGCGTGGCGCGACGTCATGGTCTCCGGATATTCCGACGCGGGGCAGGAGAGATGGCTGGCCGGCAAGGGCATCGCGCTGATCCGCGGCCGCGGCCGGCTCGCCGGGCCGGGCGCCGTCGAGGTGGACGGAGTGCGCCGCACCGCCGAGCACATCGTGGTGGCGACCGGCTCCGATCCGGTCGTGCCACCGATACCCGGACTGCGCGAGCTCGACGGAGTGTGGGGAACCCGCGAGGCGACCGGCATGAAGGCCGTTCCCCGCCGGCTGCTGGTGCTCGGAGGCGGCCCGGCCGGCGTCGAGCTCGCACAGGTCGTGTGTCGCCTCGGGGGCGAGGTCGCGCTCGTCGAGGGTGCTGAGCGGCTGCTCGCCCGCGAGGCCGCGCCGCTGGGCGAGGCGCTCGCGCAGGCCCTGCGCCGCGACGGCGTCGAAGTCCTCCTCGGGGTTCAGGCGACGGCCGCTGGGCGCGACGGCGCCGACTACGTGCTCGCCCTGGCGGACGGCCGCGAGCTGCGAGGCGAGCGCCTGCTCGTGTCCACGGGGCGACGCCCCCGCGTAGACGGGATCGGGCTTGAGACCGTCGGCGTCGACTTCGATGGCCACGGGATCCGGGTCGACGCGCGCCTGCGCGCCGGCGAGAGGCTGTGGGCGATCGGCGACGTCAACGGCATCTGGCCGCTGACGCACGTCGGCGAGTACGAGGGCGACATCGTGGCCGCCAACATCCTCGGCGAGCCGCGCGAGGCCAACTACGAGGCGGTCCCGCGCGTCGCCTACACCGATCCGCAGGCCGCGGCGGTGGGTGCGGTCGAGGCTCGATTCAGCGGCAGCGCCAAGATGTCCGAGGCCTCAAGGACCGCCACCTACACGCGCGCGTACGCCGATTCGAACGGATTCCTGACGCTCCTGAGTGACGGTGAGCGGCTGACCGGCGCCTACGCGCTCGGCCCGGAGGCCGGCGAGTGGCTGCAGCAGGCGACGCTGGCGATCCGCGCCCGCGTCCCGATCGAGGTGCTCCGCGACACGATCCAGCCGTTCCCGAGCTTCTCGGAAATCCACCTCGCCGCGCTGAAGGTTCTCCACGCGGAGATCGCCGGGTCCCGCGGTCCCACTGACCAGGCCGCTGGTGCGCGGCGCGAGCATTCCGACGCTGCCGGAACGCTATAGGCGAAGATCATCGAAGGGGGAGAGATGTCCGTATCCGAGCGTGAATCCGAGGGCCGCCGGGCCGACGCCGGAGCATCGCCCGGTGGCCAGGGCGGCAACGGCGAGGCGACCTCATCGGCGTCCGCGGCCGCTTGGCGGCGGACGTGATCCACGAGACCCACGTAGCCCGTGATCGCGCCGGCTGAGCAGAGCGACCGTCGGGTCGCGATCGTCACCGGCGCCTCACGAGGGATCGGCGCGGGCCTCACCGACGCGCTGCGTCACGCCGGGTACTCGGTCGTCGCCACAGCCCGCTCGATTGAGAGCGCCGATGGGCCGGGCCTGCTCACGGTGCAGGGAGACATCACCGATGCCGAGACCGCCGAGCGGGTTCTCGAGCGGGCGCTCAGCCGCTTCGGGCGTGTCGACACGCTCATCAACAACGCGGGGATCTTCCTCGACAGGCCGTTCACCGACTACACGCCGGCTGACTACGCCGCGGTCACCGGCGTCAACCTCACCGGGTTCTTCCACATCACGCAGCGCGCGATCGGGCAGATGCTCGCCCAAGGCAGTGGCCACGTCGTGAATGTCACAACGAGCCTGGTCGACCACGCGAGCAGCATCAGACCCTCCGCGCTGACGTCCCTCACGAAGGGAGGGCTCGACGCGGCAACGCGCGCGCTGGCGATCGAGTACGCGTCGCGTGGTGTCCGGGTCAACGCGGTCTCGCTCGGGGTCATCAGGACACCCGAGCACGACCCCGCGTCGTATGAGGGCGTGGCCGGCCTGCACCCGGTCGGCAGGGTGGGGGAGATCGGCGATGTCGCGGACGGGATCCTCTATCTCGACCGCGCCACCTTCGTCACGGGCGAGACCCTGCACATCGACGGCGGCCGGGCCGCGGGGCACTGACCGCGAGCTTCCGCCTCGGGCCGCTGCGACGCGCACCGTCACTCACAGAAGCGACGAGCGGCTACTTGGTCTTGAAGGTCTTGTCTTTGCCGGTGCCGGTGCCGGAGGCGCTGCTGGCGCGGACGCGGACGTGGTAGACCGTTTTCGCGGCGAGGCCCGCGACCGGGGCCGACACTGCGACCGCGGCGCTTCCCGAGCCCGGCAGAACGGAGCACGCCTGGCTTTCGCCATACGCCGTGGAGGAGCCGTATTCGAACGTGCATACGGTGACGGTTTCGCCGTTCGGATTGACCGTCGCGTTGAGCACGGCCGCGCTGCCGCTAACCGCGGTGGCCGCCTTGGTGACGAGGGCCGGCGGTCGCCCGGAAGGCCCGCCGAACGCGGCCAGCCCGTTCGGCGTGCCAACGCCCGATGGGCCGTCGAAGCCCGCGGCGGCATCGCACGCCGTGGTCCCCTGACAGTCCACGTTCCCGAGCAGCGCGTTGACTTCGGGCTCCCCGCAGGGGACGTTTGCCTCGGCGTCGCAGTATCCGTTTCCGCCGCGCGCCACGTCATACAGTGCCGAGCTCTGTCCGAGGTGCCCATAGAGCGTTGCCGCCGGGTATGCGACTCCGTGGGCTCCGCCCGCGAGCGCGAACAGCGCGGTGACGATGGGGGAGGAGAGTGACGTGCCTCCGATCGTCAGCCAGCCCGGGGAGAAGCCTTCGCGGTAGACGTAGCTGTCGTAGACGTCGAAGCCCGTGAACGGGTCGGCGACCGCGGCAACGTCGTTGTCGAGGCGGCCGGTCCCGCATGTAGTGCTCGACCATGCCGCTGTGCTCTGCTGCCAGGTAGGGGCGGTGGAGACCGTGCTGCAGCCCCCGCCGGCGGCGCTGAACTGTTTGAACTGGCTCGCGCGAGATGGCCAGCCGCTGTTGTTCCACACGCTCTCGCGCCGGCGCGCCCCGTTGCTCGCCAGCTTCAGAGAGGTTCCGCCGACGGCGACGACCGATGCGAGCGACGCGGGAGCGTCGAGCACTTCAGGCGTCGCGAACGCTTCGGCGAACATGTCCCAGTTCAGGTAGCCGGAATCACCCGAGGCGGCCGCGATGACCGTGCCGGGGTGCTGGTAGGCCGCTCGTTCGGCGGAGCGCATTTCAGTCTCCGGCGCACCATAGGAGTTGGATATCTCCCCGGCTCCGAGCTGGACCGCCTCATCGACCCCCCTGGCCAGGTCGGCGAGGCTTTCGGAGCCGGCCTCGACCAGAACGATCTTGCAGGCGGGGCAGACGCTGTGAACGGCCTCGACGTCGAGCGAGATCTCAACCGACCATCCGACCTTGTCCGCTGCGGGCAGGGGCGCCTGCGCGCCTTCCTGATTGACCTTCTGGAAGCATCCGTTGGCTCGCGTGCACGCCGGCAGCCCGTAGTGGGAGTCGAAGACCGCGAGATCTTCTTCGAGCCGCGGATCATCGAAGGCGTCGACAACGCCGACCGTCTGCCCACTCCCGCCTGCCGTCGGGGAGTAGCCGTAGGCGCTCGCCAGATCGGCCGGGGTGAGCCCGCCTGCGGGACCGCCTGAGAGGGATCCCGCGGCGCGCTGGTAGGGCCGCGCTCCGGGTGCCACCGCGCTCGCCGGAGACAGCGCCACGGCGAGGCAGCTCGCGTCGCCCGTGCGAGCCGCGGGGCAGATGCGCCGCTCGGTCGCGTAGCGGGTCCGCTTGCGGCGTCGTCCCGGCCGCTTGCGGCGCCGCAGCTGCTCCGTCGGCCAGGAAGACCGCGAGCGTCACCGCCGCCGCGATGGCAAGAACCGCACGCCGCAACTGCCTCCCCGGCCGGTGGAACATGAGGCGTTCCAGGCTACTCCCGTCCGGCGCTCGCGCAAGCACCAGTGGACGCCTAGGCCGCTCAGCCGGCCACTGCGAGCACGGAGGCCGCGGGTGTGCCTGCGCCGCGCACGCGCTCGAACTCCGTCGTTGGCGACATCCGGGTCGGGCGCCCGGTGTAGAAACCCTGCGCGAAGTCAACCCCGAGTTCGCGCGCCGCGTCGAGCGAGGCGGCATCCTCTACACCCTCGGCGATGGTCCTCTTGCCGAGGCTGCGCGCCACTCCGACGACCGAGGCGACGACGCTCTTGTCGGTCTCGTTGGTGGCCAGGTCCCTCACGAACTCCGCGTCGATCTTCACGTAGCGCGCAGGGATGTGCTTGAGGTAGGTGAGCGACGCGAAACCGGTGCCGTAGTCGTCGATCGCGAGGTCAAAGCCCGCGCGCCATCAGCTCGACGGCGAACTCGCGCGCCTGCGACAGGTTGGACACGGCCGCAGTCTCCGTGATCTCGAACATCAGCTTCGCGGGGTCGAGCCCGTCGGCGACGGCGTTCGCGAGGGCCTGCACGATCCCGCGGTCACCGATCGAACGCGCCGAGATGTTTGCCGCGACCGACTCGCCGGATCGCGCGAGCTCGATGGCTGTCGCGATCACCCAGCGGTCGACCTCGTTGATCAGGCCGTAACGCTCGGCGGCCGGGAGGAACTCGCCGGGAGCGATCACGCCGCCTTGGTCGTCGAGCATCCTGATCAGCAGCTCATGGTGACTCACGTCGCCCGTCGTGAGGTCGAAGACCGGCTGGCCATAGAGGACGAAGCGGTCCTCCTGGAGCGCAGTTCTGACCCTCTGCACCCAGCTGATGTCGCCTCCGGCGCGACGGTCGTGGACCGTCACCCGCTGACCGTTAGCCTTGGCCGCATGCATCGCGACATCGGCGCCCGCAAGGACCTCGTCGGCCGAGATGTCGGGTCCGAGCATTGCGATCCCGCAGCTGACGGTGACAGGGGCTCCGGGTGCGCAGCTGCCCAGCTCGTCGCACAGCTGCGCCGCGGTCTTCCCCGCCTCCGTCTCGGAGGTGCCGGAGAGGATCACCGCGAACTCGTCGCCCCCGCTGCGTGCGAGCACGTGCGCGCCGTGCGAGGCTGACAGCACTCCGGCGAACGCGCGAAGCAGTGCGTCGCCGGCCGCCGGGCCGAACGACGCGTTGTAGAAGCCGAACTCGTCGATGTCCAGCATGATGAGCGCGCCCGGGCACGCCGCTGCGCGAGGCCGTGCGAGCTCGCGATCCAGTTCGTCCAGTAGCCGGCGGCGGTTCAGCAGGCCTGTCATCTCATCGTGCTCGGCGAGGCGCTGCAGGCGCGACTCAACCGCGCGCAGCTCCGTCAGGTCCTCGCAGATCCCCCGCAGTCCCCTGTGCGAGTCGGCATCCAGGACGGCCTCGCCGTGCATCAGGAGAAGACGGACCGCGCCGTCCGGCCTGGTGATCCGGTGCTCGTAGCTGAACGCCGCGCCGAGCCGCCGCGCCTCGTCCATCCGGTCCGCGACCTCCACGCGGTCGTTAACGTGCACGCACTCCAGGTAGCCCTCGATCGTCGAGTCGAACTCCTCGAGCCGCAGGCCCAGGATCCTGAGCATCTCGGCCGACACGACCATGCGGTTGGTGGTGTGCTCCCACTCCCATGAGCCGATGTGCGCGATCGCCTGCGCCTCGGCGAGCCGCTGCTCGCCCAGCTCGAGCGAGCGCCGTGACTGCTCTGTGCTGCGCAGGAGCAGCTCGAGATCCCGCTTGCTGGAAGTCAGCTCTGCGTGCCGCTGCTCGTGGGTGATCGACTGCCAGTAGCTCATCACGCCGGTCCCGGCCAGGGCTGCGGCGACGAACAGGGCTCGGCCGGGATCCTCCCCGTAGGCGAGGACCAGCGTCGCGTAGCCCGCGACGGCGACGGCGGCGAGCAGCACCACCATCGGACGGGGATAGGAGAACCCCATGAAGACGAGCAGCACGAACAGGGTCATCAGCAGCGGGCTCCGAGGTCCGCCGTCGAGCGTCGCCGCGCCCATGATCGCGGCGAAGTCGAGCAGCCACCAGATGGCGATCACCGCCTCGCCGCGGGGACGGCTGAGGATCCGCGGCCAGGGCAGGCGCAGCATGAACAGCGAACCGATCAGCGCAGCGGCTGCGAGCAGCATGAGCGCCACCCGGCTCCCCGGGCGGGCCTCGGTCGCCGCGTACAGCACGATCGGGAAGAACAGCATCGCCGTCACCTTCACCGACGCTGGAATCGCGTCGAGACGGAACTGTGACGCCACGGGATCGAGCTCCACCTCGGCGGGCGCGGCCGGCGCAGGTCCCGCAACAGCGGCCAACACGGGCCGGCGGGCGGTTCTCCCACCTTCCTCGGCGGGAGTGCGGTGCGAGCCAGGGCCCGCGGCGACGACACGGTCGCGGCCGCGACGCTTGGCCTCATACATCGCTGCGTCGGCGCGACCGAGCAGGTCGTCATAGCGGTCCAGCGGCGCCAGCTCGGCGACGCCGATCGAGCAGGTCAGCCTTATGCCGGCGATCGCGCTGAAGCTGTGGTCCGCGACGACCTGCCGGATGCGCTCTGCGCTCTCCGTCGCCTGCTGGAGGGAGACCTCCGGGAGTACGGCGACGAACTCCTCACCGCCGAATCGCGCGATCGTGTCAATCTCGCGCAGCGAGCCGGAGACGAGTTCACCGAACTCGGCGAGTGTGCGGTCGCCGGCGTCATGACCGTGCAGGTCGTTGACCGACTTGAAGTAGTCGAGATCCACGAACAGGACTGCGAGCGGTCGCCCATAGCGCCTGGAGCGCTCCAGCTCGGATTCGACCACGGCGGTCAACGCGCGATGGTTGGGCAGTTCCGTCACCGCGTCGGTCAGCGCCTCGCGCTCGCGTTCGGAAACGAGGTTGCCGTTGGCGACGAGCGACCACAGCAGTCGCAGCACGACCGCCAGCAGCGTGAGGTCGGCCAGCGCTACCGCAACCGAGCTCAGCGGCGAGACGTGATCCCACGCGACGATGGACAACGCCGCGAGCGCAAAGACCGCGAGCGGTCCCGTCGTCTCCCACCTGCCCTCGCGGTGAAGGCGGGTCGGGATCGGACACCACGCGGCGAAGCCGATGGTCAACATCCCGAAGGTCCAAAGCGCATCAAGCGGTCCGCCACCGACATAGCTGCCTTCCGCGCTGAGGTAGAGGAAGATGATGTCCCCGGTGACAGTGAGCAGCAGGCCGAGGCCGAACACCGCCCAGGCGCCCTGCGGTCTCCAGTCGTTGAGCTGGATGGCGCCGACAAGCACAGCAATCAGCATCAGATCGCCGACCGGGTAGGCGAGGTTGGTCAGCACTTCCGCCAGATCGCCGCCGGAGGTTGTCAGGACGCCGGGCAGAACGGAGGCCGAGACCACGGCGAGGATCGCCAGTCCACCGAGGATCCAGTCGAACACGAAGCCTTGCGGGAAGCGCCCCGCCGCACGGCGGATCTGCAGGAACAGCCCGGCCCCCACGAGGGGGTAGAAGAGGACGTAGCCAACGTCCGCGGGCGACGGCGTCGGTGGTGAGGCGAGCGTGCTGAGTGCGATGTTCCAGTAGCAGTCCCCGGCCAGCCAGGAGAGAACGCCGAGCCCGATCAGCAGCCATGCAGTGCGTTCCTGGGGGACAGCCTGCGCTCGCCACAGGCACAAGATGGATCCGGCCATCACGGCCCCGTCGCCTAGCCACATTGCGCTGTCGCCGCCGCTGGTTGCGAACAAGAAGCTCGCGAGTGCGGCCGCGAACGCCAGCCCGATCACCAGCCACAGCGTGACTCTCCTGCGCGGCGACAGCTGCCCGACGGCGCTCGTGGTGGCTCCGTCGGCCTGATCGCGGTCAAGGGGTATTCGGGGAGCGATCGACCCGCGCGGCCGCTGGCCGCTGGTGTCGGGGCTCCTATGATCGACTGACCGGTTGATCGGCTGCTCCTCGCCGGTTGGCTCAATTGACTTCGACGGCGCCGGTCGTCAGCGGGACGGTGGTTGCACACAATCCGGCTCAGTAATTGATGCCTACGCCGCGTGTCGGGGAGAAGCTCACGTCATGTGCAGTGAGGCCGGCGAGCCGGGGACCACGAACGCAGGCACCTCGTGCGAACCGCGGGAACTGCAGCCGCGAGCACGACCAGGACGCCCGCGGTCGCTAGCCTCGCGGCGCGTTCCCAGGGCCCGAGCTTCTCGAGCGCCACCAGCCCGGCGATCAACCCCGTCCAGCTGATGCTCATCACGCCGAGCGCGAACAGCGGCCATCACGGCCCAGGTACATCCGACGCACGATCCGCCGGTGCGCAGACCCATCACCAGCGCTGCCCGCCGGGTGCTCTGCCAGGACGTGTCCGGGCAGAGCGTGCGTGCGCAGGCCTGCCTCGGCCGCGGGCCACGAATGCGAGCGGAGGCCTCACCCCCGATGCGGCAGCCGCAAACGCGTCATCAAGCGATTTCGTTGCGGAAGCACGCACTTCCAGCGAACGTCCCGCAACGTGCCCGACTTGATCGGATCGCGTCGATGCATCCGCGGTCGATCAGGAGGCTGGTCGCCCGACGGGGGGCAGGGGAGACAGAACTGGCTGTCGAGTAGGCCTTCGGATACCCCCCGCTACCGAGCCGCACCCGAGGCTCCGGAGTCGCCTCGTCTCGGCAGTAGCACGGTTCAGAGGGGCGTTAGCACGGCGCCGGCGGGGAGCGCCTGTTGTAGGCACGCACGGTCAAGTCGACGCGGTGCGGCTATGCGACGTCGGCGCTCATCGCTGCGGCAGCTCCGCCGTCTCGCGGTCCACGTCCGGTAGCGGTCTGCGCGCGATCTCGCCAGCATCCGCGGCCGGCACGCCGAACATGCGCAGCACTCCCTCGGCGTGGATCGAGTCGGCGTGCGGGATCTGATGTCCGGCGAGCATCGTGCGCATCGCAGCGATCAGCGCTCCGCCGCTGGTCTGCAGCGCGAGCTCCCGGCTGGCGACGTGGAAGCGGCCACATTCGATGCCGCGCTCCAGGTCTTTCAGCGCCGAGTCGCCCTGGGTGGCCGTCACGAGCTCGAAGGAGGTCTCCAAGCGCACCACGAGCCATGCCCACTCGGGGCCATCGCTGGTGAGCCGTATCCAGTGGCGGTGTGCGATGGCGACGGCCTCGGCCGGATCGGCGATCCCGGCGCGCCGCGAGTCGAGCGCGGCGAGCTGCTCTGAAAGCGCCTGTTCGAGCAGCGCGGCGAGCAGGTCCTCCTTCGAGTCGAAGTGGTTGTAGAAGGAGCCGACGCCGAGGTCGGCGGTGTCGGTGATATCGGCGATCGTGGTGTGCTCGAAACCGCGCTCGGCGAAGAGCGTGCGTGCCGCGTCGAGCAGCGATGCGCGGGTCCTGGCCTTGCGTCGCTCGTTGCGTCCCGGTAATGCGCCGCGCGAGCGGGGCGATGTCGCGCTTGGCTTGTTCTTCGATGGCATGGCCACATCATACTGAATCTGTCCTCGGTATTGACGATAGCTTCAGTTATGTGTATGTTGCGCGCCATGGCCACTTCGAGTTCCGCCTCAAGCAAGCAGCGCGCCTTCGATGAGGAGGTACCGGTTCTGATCGTCGGCGGCGGCGGCGCGGGCCTCACCGCCTCAATGCTGCTCGCCGGCCTGGGCGTGGAGACACTGCTCGTCAGTGCGCTGCCGACGACCTCCAGGTTGCCGAAGGCGCACGTGCTGAATCTGCGGGCGATGGAGATCCTGCAGGACGTGGGGGCCGCGAATGAGATCGAGCGGCGCAGCACGCCCGCGGATGCGATGGCGGCGACCGCCTTCTACGCGGGCATCGCGGGAGCTGACGGCTACGGCCGGCGGATCCGGCGCGTTGAGTGCTGGGGCGCCGGCGGCGCCGATGAGAACTGGGCATCGGCGAGCCCGACGCGGCAGATGAATCTCCCCCAGATCCGCCTGGAGCCGGTGCTGCGCGAACGCGCCGAGCAGCTCTCGCCAGGGCGGATTCGCTTCGGGCATGAGTTGATCGAGCTGAGCCAGGACGAGGACGGGGCGAGCGCCGTGATCCGCGAACGCGAGGCAGGACGCGAGTACACCGTTCGCGCGCAGTACGTGATCGGCGCAGACGGGGGTCGCGTCATCCCGGGTCTGGTCGGTATCGACTATGAGGGCCTCGGCGTCCTCGGCCGTGCCGCGACGATCCATGCCACGGTGGATTTCTCGCAGCTGCTCGGCGATGAGGACGTCCTTCTACGCTGGTGCCTCTCGCCTCAGGCGGGCACCGGGGTGGTGATCGTGCCGATGGGACCCGAGCGCTGGGGCACGCACTCGGAAGAGTGGGTGATCCACCTCAACTACCAGCCCGACGATCCCCGCGCGGAGTCCGACGAGGCGGTCGAGAGCGACATCAGGGCGGCGATGGGGATCGGTGACCACCCGATGCAGATCCACATGATCACCCGCTGGACCCTCGAAGGCGTTCTGGCCTCCAGGTTCCGTGCCGGCCGCGTTCTGCTCGCGGGCGACGCGGCCCACCGCCACCCGCCGACCGGCGGGCTCGGCCTGACCAGCGCGATCCACGACGTGCACAACCTGTGCTGGAAGCTCGCCGCTGTGCTCGCGGGTCATGCCGACGATGCGCTGCTCGAGAGCTACGAGGCCGAGCGCCGGCCCGTCGACGCGCGCAACGTCCAGCGGTCGCTCGAAAACGCCGTCAACCACCTCCAAATCTCGATGGCACTTGAGCTCAGCCCGGACAGCAGCGAGGAGGAGAACTGGGCACGACTGCAGCGACTCTGGAGCGGGCGCCCCGAGGACGAGCAGCTGCGAGCGGAGGTGCTGCGCCTGATGCGCGCCTCCTCGATGGAGTTCGGCGAGCTGAATGTCGAGTACGGCTACGCGTACGACTCCGCTGCGGTCGTCGGCGATGGCAGCGCAGTATCCGAGCCGCTCGACGACGTGCGCGTCTACGAGCCGGCCACCCGGCCGGGTTCCCCGCTGCCACACGCATGGATCGACGACGAGGACGGTGAGCGGCGACCGATCAAGGACCTCGTTGTCCCCGGAAGGTTCCTGCTGATCGCGGGGGAGGAGGGCCATGCCTGGTGCGACGCCGCCAAAGCGCTCGCGGGCGCGCATTCGCTGCCGATCGACACGGTTCGCATCGGCCACGTCGACGGCGAGCTGTTCGACCCTCGCTGCACATGGCTGCGCCGCCGCGGGATCGGCCCCGACGGGGCGATCCTCGTGCGCCCGGACCGCTTTGTCGCATGGCGCAACATCGGAGCGTCAGAGGATTCCGAGGGCGAGCTCACCCGCGCGCTAGAGCAGATCCTTGCGCGTCCGATCGGGCTCCGGGAGCCGTCCGCAGCGAAGTGACCCAACCAGCGATCGGAGGCAAACAGATGACCGACGCAGTGATCCAACCGAAGTTCCATCACGTCAATCTGAAGACGACGCGACTGCAGGAGATGGTCGATTGGTACTCGACGCTGCTGGGTGTCAGCGTCCAGTTCCAGGCGGCCGACGGCGCGTGGCTGACCAACGACGAGGCCAATCACCGGGTCGCGCTGCTCGCGTTCGACGGCTTCAAGGACGACCCCGAGAAGGACACGCGCACCGGAATGCACCACAGCGCTTTCGAGTACGACAGCTTCGACGACCTGAACGCCAGCTACCTGCGGCTGCGCGATGCAGGGATAACGCCCGACATCTGCCTCGACCATGGCATGACCTTCTCCTACTACTACAAGGACCCCGACGGCAACTACGTCGAGCTGCAGTGCGACATCTTCGGCGACTGGGCGAAGTCGAGTGAGTGGATGCGAGACAGTGAGGACTTCCACTCGAACCCGATGGGCACCTTCGTCGACCCGGCGCTCGTCGCGGCGGCGGCCGCCGAGGGCGCGACGTTCGCAGAGATCCATGAGCGCGCCAAGGCCAAAGAGTTCTCGCCCGGCGAGGCTCCCGTCGAGATCCCGTACGCGGAGTAGTCCATGCGCCTGCTCACCTATGAGGACGCCAGCGGACCGCAGGCCGGAATCCTGGTCGGGGAGGACGTCGTACCGGTCTCGGTCCTCGCTGCACCGGCGAGGTCTGTTAAGGGGCTGCTCGAGGCCTTGGACGCGAACGGCCTGGCCGAACTAGGCGAGCGAGCGAGCGGGGCGCAGGAGCGGATCGCGCTTCACGCGGTGCGGCTGCTCGCGCCGGTGCCGGACCCCGAGAAGATCGTCTGTCTGGGCCTGAACTACCGCGACCACGCGGAAGAGTCCGGCCAGGAGATCCCAGCCGCTCCGCTGTGGTTCGGCAAGTTCGCAAACTCCCTGATCGGCAGCGGAGCGGAGATCGTCCTACCTGCCGCCCACCCGGACTACGTGGACTACGAGGCGGAGCTCGCGGTCGTCATCGGTCGCACGGCGAGCAGGGTCACGGAGGCAGACGCGCTTTCCTATGTCGCGGGGGCGATGCCTTTCAACGATGTCAGCGCCCGCGACCTGCAGCTTCAGAACCCCCTGTGGACCAGCGGCAAGGCGATCGACACCTTCGCGCCCTGCGGCCCCGCCCTCGTGACGCTCGATGAGGCAGGCGACCTCGGCTCGCTCGCGCTGCGCACGAGGATCAACGGCAAGGTCGTGCAGGAGGGCAACACGTCGAACCTCATCTTCTCCGTGGCCAGCGCGGTCGCATGGCTGTCGCGGACGATCACGCTGGCGCCGGGCGACATCATCGCCACCGGCACCCCCGCCGGCGTGGGGGGCCCGCAGGGCATCTTTCTGCGCGACGGAGACACAGTCGACGTCGAGATCGACACGCTCGGCGTCCTATCCAATCCGGTGAGCGCGCACCAGGCACTCGCGGCGGGTCCCTAGGCCCGGAAGCCGTCAACGCCAATCAGGGAGCAACACGAGTGAACACAGCCATCTGGATCGCCCAGGGCATCCTCGCAGCGGTCTTCCTCGCGGCGGGGCTGATGAAGCTCACCCAGCCGCGTGAGGTCCTGCAGGAGAAAACCCCGTATGTGGAGGACTTCACGGACGCTCAGGTCAAGGCCATCGGAGCGGTCGAGGTGCTCGGGGCGATTGGGGTCGTCCTGCCGGCTGCGCTGAACGTCGCGCCGATTCTCACCCCGATCGCCGCGTGCGGTCTGGCCCTCACGATGGTCGTCGCGGCGGCCACGCTCGTGCGACGCCGCGAATACTCACACGTGGCCCTGAACGTCGTTATCTTCGCGCTGGCCGTGTTCGTCGCGATCGAGCGGTTCGGCCCGTACGCGCTTTAGGCGGCACGGCCGGCGTGGTCCAGGGGCGGCCGCCGGGTCTCGGCGGCGCCGGCTCGTGTCGGTGCAAAGCACCGCGCCCGCGCCGCCTCCCGCGATAGACTAAGTTCATGACTAAGTCCGTTGGCGTCCATGAAGCGAAGACACAGCTCTCGCGACTGCTGGAGCGCGTGTCAGCCGGCGAGGAGATCACGATCACCCGCCGCGGCGAAGAGGTGGCGCGGCTTGTCCCGGCGCCAGCCACACGCGAGCGACGCATAGGGATCGATGTGGGGCGCTTTGAGGTGCCGGATGACTTCGATGCACCTCTGCCGCCCGAGGTGCTCGGCTCGTTTGACACATGAAGCTGCTGCTCGATACCCACGTCTTCCTCTGGCTCCAGACTGCACCTGAGCGTTTGGGGGAGCACGTCGGTCTCGTGACGGAGGCGAGCAACGAGCTCGTGGTCTCCGCGGCGAGCTCCTGGGAGATCGCGATCAAGCATGAGATTGGAACACTGCGGCTCCCAGAAGCGCCGGACCGGTACGTGCCCAGTCGCATCCGAATGATCGGCGCGCGAGCGCTCGCGATCGAGCACTCGCACGCACTTGCTGTGGCGACGCTCCCGCCGTTTCATCGGGATCCGTTCGATCGGCTGCTCGTTGCGCAGGCCAAGCTCGAAGGGATGACGATTCTGACCGCAGATGAGGCAGTCGCCCGTTATCCGGTGGCGTCGGTGTTGATCTGAGCGTAGGCAGAGTGAGCCCTGGCGCGCAGGGCCATCTGCATCTCGAAGCGCCGATCGGTGTCTTCGAGCTCCTCTCCGAACAGCGCCCGCAGCCGCTTCACGCGGTAGCGGACCGTCTGGGGGTGCACGGCGAGCTGCTCGGCGACCGCGCGCTGTGAGCCGTGATGTTCGAGCCATGCCAGCAGGGTTTCCTCCAGTCGCCTGCGACTCGCGCTGCTCTCGCCCGCGAGCGGCACGAGGATGCGCTCACGGAGGGCATCGACGACGTCCGCGGCCGCGCGCAGGGCGATGTCGGCGAGCCGATCATCCGTCACGATAAGCCCGGTCCCCGTCAGCTCGCTGGAGAGTTTGCTCCAGCGCAGCGAAAGCCTGGCCTGCTCCGGCGCCACCGACGGGCCGAGGACTGCCCGCAGCCCGTGCCGCTCGACGAGCGCGCGGGCCTCGTGCTCGAGGCGGCTCGGTTCTGGAACGAGGACGCAGGTGAGCTCACCGATTGAGCCGTGAAGTGTGTCGCCGCTGAGTTGGCGCAGGGTGACTGCCAGGTTGCCCTCGGCGATCAACAGGCAGGCGACGTTTGCGGGCACCGACCATCCTGCCTCCGCGGCCGCGGCTGCGATTGCTTGACTGTCGGGCGGCGGCGTGGCCACCAGCAGGGCGAACAGGGCGGCCCGCCGGCGCTCAATGTCGCCGGCCCGGGCGAGCTGAGCCTCGGCGTAGCCCTCGATCGATTCGCCCGCTATGCGCTCGATGTAGGCGAATATCGCCCCGGCCAGGTCCCGCTGCGCGTCGGCTGAGGCTCCGGTCGCGGCGGCGGCCGCGCTCATCCGCAGCCACGCGACGCGCGAGCCGACGCGGTAGGCAGTCTGGAGTCCGTCCAGGCTGCGCCCGGCGCGGAGCTCGCCGAATCCGAGCCGCCGGTATATGTCGGCCGGTTCCTCATCCCCCTCGCCGATGAAGCGCCGTAGGGCCAACTCGACGCCGCTGCGGATTCCTTTCCCGAAGGCACCCCTCAGAGGCCGTGAATAGCCGGGGACCTCCTGCTGGATCGTCCTGACGATCTCAGCTGCGATGTCAGGGAGCTGTCCGCGGATCGCGGCGATGGCCGCGGGCTCCAGCCAGGAATCTACGCCAGAAGCATAAGAAATGGCTCTCGAATTACTTGTCACGGCGTAGGAAAATGTATCTCACCCTCAAGTAGCGTGAGAAAAATGGAGCTGGGAGCCGAGGTCGACGCCTCCAAGCACGGCGCACCCCCCGCAGCCGGCACGAGCGGCAGGGAGGGCATCTGCTTCCCCTCGGTCGACGGGCGCCGCTCGACCGGCGCGACCGGCCAGGCCATCCTCGCCGACGCCGCCCGCGAGCTCGACGCGTCGCTGGCCGAGCGGATACTCGCGTGCCGCGACTGGCGCAAGCGGTACGCGCCGTTGATCCGGGAGCTGACGGCAGCATCGCTGTCCAATGGCCAGCGGGTCGTGCCATCGGCGCGGGCAGGCCTTCAGTCCGCGCGCTCGCTGCTCACGTTTGTCGATGGACAGCGGGAGGCGAGCCTCGAGACAGCGATCGCCGAGGTCGCTCCTGCCCGAGAGCTCGGTATCGGCACGATCCACGGCACCGCGCAGCCCGTTCGCGAGCTCCGCGTGCCCTACAAGGGCCGCATCCTGAGCGGCGGGGGTCTGGGGGAGCAGCTGGAGCGCTGGGTGCAGGCAGGCTCGGTCGAGCCCTCCTTTGCCGAGGCGATCCGTACCGTCGCCGAGAATCCGGACTGGCTGGCCCTGCCCGGCCGCAGGGTCGCCCTGTTCGGAGCTGGAGCGGAGATCGGCCCGCTGCAGCCCCTAAGCAGCTGGGGCGCGGAGCTGCTCGCACTCGATCTGCCTCAGCCGCGGATCTGGGAGAGGATCGCCGCCGTCGCGCGGGCGGGCGCCGGCACCGTGCAGCTGCCGATAGCCGCCGACGGCCTGCAGGGAGTGGACCTGCTCGTCGATCTCCCCGAGGCCCTTGCCTGGCTGCGGCGGGCGGCGGGCGACCCGGAGCTGGCACTCGGCATGTACGCCTATGCGGACGGAGGAGTGCACGTGCGCCTGAGCGCCGCCTTCGACGTTCTGGCCACCGAGATGCTCTCGCATGGAGGCGCTCAGGCGCTCGCCTACCTCGCGACGCCCACGGACTCGTTCCTGGTTCCCGAAGACGCGGCTCGCGAGGCGAGAGCGGCCTACGCCGCCCGCGGCCTGCGGCGGGCCCTGCAGGCACCCGTTCAGCTCCTGTCGGCTGGACGCTTCTACCGTCCCGCGTATGCGGACGGAGCTCCTGTGGCCGATGCGCTGGTCACCCAGCAGGGCCCCAACTATGCGCTGGCCAAGCGCCTGCAGCGCTGGCGGGGAATCGTGTCGGAGTCCGAAGGCCGGCGGGTGTCGTTCAACGTCGCCCCGGCCACCCTCACCCACTCGGTCACGAAGAACCGCATCCTTGCGGCTGCATACTCCGGCGCGCATCACTTCGGCATCGAGATACTCGCCCCCGAGACGACCCGCACTCTGATGGCGGCGCTGCTCGTTCACGACCTCAACACGCCGACTCCTGAGCGCACTCACCCCGAGGAGCTGTTCAGCGAAGCGGCCGCGCACGGCGGTCTGTGGCGGGCGGCCTACGAGCCGGGATCCGCTCTCCCGCTCGCCGCGGTCGCAGGGCTTCCGTCGGTCCTCATCGGTAGCGGCCGATCATGAGCGTCACGCCCCCGACTACCGCCGAGGGCGTGACGCGGTCCACACACGCACCGGGGGACACGGAGACGGGCGCACCGACGCCGAGGCCGGCGCAGGCGCCCGAGATGCATCCCGCAAGCTTGATCTACCGGTTGTTCACCGGCATGTTCGTGTTCGGGCCACCAGCGCTGCTCCTTCTCACCTCGCGCAAGGGTTGGCTCATGGCCACACGCGCGAACCGCCGGATCTTCGCGGTCTCCTACCTCCTCAGCGGCATGGGGATCACCGCCGGCTATCACCGGCTGTTCACGCACCGCAGCTTCAAGACCTACCCGGCGATCCGTGGCATCTTCGCAGTGCTGGGCTCGACCGCGATCCAGGGGTCGGTGCCGGACTGGGTCGCCGATCATCGTAAGCACCACGCTTATGCCGACGAAGCCGGCGATCCGCACAGTCCCCACGCCGGGCATGGGGGTGGCGTGTTGAGGGGGTTCATACACGCCCATTTCGGCTGGCTCTTCGCCGCCGAGAAGGCCTCGCGACAGCGCTACGTACCCGACCTGCTCGAGGACCCCGTCGTGATGGCCGTGCACCGGCGCTTTGCCCAGATAGTTCTCTTCAGCTACTTCGTAGCGCCGTTCCTCGCAGGCCTCGTCGCCACGAGGAAGCTGCGAGGTGCTCTTGGAGGTTTCCTGTGGGGCGGCGCGTTGAGAATCTTCTTCCTGCACCACGCAACCTGGAGCGTCAACTCCGTCTGCCACATGTGGGGCAGCCGGCCGTTCCAGACACGAGATGAGAGCCGCAACAACGCACTCGTAGCCGTCGTGGGACTCGGGGAGGGAAACCACCACAACCACCACGCCTTTCCGCGCTCCGCCAAGCACGGCCTCGAGAGATGGCAGTTCGATCCCACCTGGTGGCTGATCGCCTCCATGGAGAAGACCGGACTCGCGTGGGACGTACAGCGCGTCGAGCCAGAGGAACTCGAGCGCAAGCGCGTCCCAACGCGCTCGTAGCTGCCGAATCGGGCCAGCCGGACGCCCGGTCAGCAGGTTCGCGAGTATTCCGGTGAGCCCGGTCCGGTGCGGGGGTTGTCCACCGCCCCGCGTGGATGGCGGCGGTGCAGGGCCCCCATGTGGACGACGTACCAAACCTTGCGCCAGGAGATCATGGACGCGATGCCAAATGAGCTGATCCGGCCCGAGGTCTCGTAGACGACCCGCGCTCCCGGCATCTCGTAGTAGCCGATTGCGTTGCCGCACGAGTTGGGACGGATCCAGTGGGCGTAGTGGGGACGGACATCGAGCCGGACGAGCGTCGACGTGGCCGCGGCCGCCCCCAGCAGCCGGTGGGCAGCGAGGACGTCCAGTTCGAAGTCGCGCTCGAGCCGGCCGGTCCAGTCACGCCCCGGGTTGGGGATCGCCTTGAGCTGTTCATAGGCGCCCTGCGGGAACAGCGCTGCGAGGGCGGGTCGCGGGTTGCCGGTGACGACCCCCTGCCAGAGGGTGCGGACCAGTTCCATGAAGTGGGGACTCTCGGCAGAGGGCGTCCCGGGCTCGGGCGGGAGATGTCCCTGCGTGACGGTGTACGCCAGCAGCTGCGCGTATGCCGGCCTGGTCCCCGGACCGGCCCTCCGGCTGGCGGCGGAACCCGCGCATCCGACGAGCGCCGCGACGCACAGCGCCCCGGCGGTCCAGCGTGCGGCAGTTCGTCGACGTCGCCGGGACGCCCCCCTCGATGACATGGGCGGGCAGGCTACACCCAGGGCGTGGCCGCGGGGCGAGCGTGGCGACGATCGACAAGGCGGCGCTTCGCCGTCGGCGCGCTCGCGCCGCGCGCCTGGACCCGAACGACATCGAGGCCGCTCGGACGAACGCGCTCACGGTCTTCGGGCTGATGGTCGGCACCCTGCAGCTCGCCAGGGCATTGACCGACCGCGACCTCTCCGATCGGCTTCTCAATCAGGGCGTGGCGACGACGCTGAAGATGGTGGACGACTTCGCTGGTTACGAGACCGCGTCGGAGGCAAAAAAGTCCGCGAGCGCAGCGAAGCCCCACTCGCGGCCCGTGACCTCGTGGAAGAGGCGCGTCAACCCGACCAGGTCGGGGATTGCGGACTCCTCGGGCATCGTCCGTTGAGTATCCCGAACCGCTGCGGAGAGCTTCATAGAGGCAGGTCCGAACGGCGGGCGCAGGGTTGGGATGGCGCCGTAGGACGGCGCCTGAAGCCGAATGCGCCCGAGCGGCGACCGCGCGAGTGTTCCCGTCTCACGCGCGGCTTACCGTGGGCGCACCTGCCGAATTGCAGGGCCTGCAAATGCGATGCGCCCGAGTGGACTCGAACCACGACGGGGAAATCTCCCCACAAGGCCCCCAGCCTGATTCAGACGATGTCGATGCGTCCGTGGCGGCCCAGATCGTCCATATCGTCCAGGAATGGGACGCTTAGGACGGTACGACGATATGGATGTTCTCAAACTGTTCTCACGAACCTGCGTTGGCGCGACGGCGACGGTTAGGCGCGGTGGCGTTAGGCGGCGATCGTCCCCGAGGCGCGCGCCACGACGCGAGCTATGAGACGCGTAGGTCCTCGACCTGGCAGGGCACCTCGCGATTGAGGATCTCAGGGTCTCCGGTCAGCAGGGTCAAGCCGTGGCTGTGCGCGGTCGCAATCGCAAAGCAGTCGGCGAGCGCGATCGGCATGGCCGACTTCAGGCGCGCTGTCTCGATCATTAGCGACGTTCCGGGTAGGTCGAGCTCGAAGGACCTGCGCATTCCCGCGAGCACCGTGTCGGCCTCGCCGCGCCCGTGGTCGCGCTCGACTCGGTAGTAGACCTCGACTGCGTTTATCCAGCTGATCAGCGGACGTCGGCTCAGCACATGCTCGATGCGGTCCATCGCGGGCTGTTCGCCGTCAAGCCAGGCGAGCACTGCCCAAGAGTCGAGGCAGACGGTCAACGCGGCTCGTGCGAGCGGTCATCGAGCAGCCTCGCGGCCATGCCGCTGCGCGCGAACCGTCCGCCTAGCTCCTCGCGGCTGTCGGCAGCCTTGATGCTCACGCGGTTTCCATCCAGCGCAAACTCAACGTCCGCTCCCGGCATCAATCCTGCCCGCTCGCGCAGGTCCTTCGGGATGACGACTTGGCCCTTTGCTCCAACGCGATGAGTCATACCAGGTCAGTATAACATCCGGGGCAGAGGGCTCGGCGCGGCCTGGCCTGGGTTTGGTCGCACGTCTCACTTTGCGGCGCGCTGCCAATGCAACTAAGAGGACACTACTCAAACCATGCCGGAAGCCTGCGGGCTGCTCTCGAGGCGTTCCCAGACGGGGTCCCAGAGGTCGAGCTGGCGTCCCCGGACCCCAGGGTAGCCCGTACCAGGCGCCTCGGGAATTGGGTGGTCCAGCGAGCCGTCGCTCGGGCCTTGACCGTGGCGGGCCGTCCGCTGCGCGTCGCCGCCGTCGTGGAACTGGTGGAAGCCGATCTTGGTTTCCAGGTCTCCCGGGACAGCGTCAAGTGCTGCCTGATGGCCGGGATCCGGGGAGCCGCGCCGCTCTTCGAGCGGGTCGCGTGGGGCACGTACGCGCTCCCGCGGCGTCGCTAGTGCAGTGTTCGCTAAGCGGCTTCCCGATTCGTGGCCTCGGTGACGTGCGCAGGGACGCCTCCTTCGTCGAAGGAGGCGTCTCCAGGACCCACCCCGAGAGTGCTGCTCCTCATCCGAGGCGCTAGCCGTGAGTGCGTCGGCTGGGACGACTGCCTCGAGCTGGAAGCGCTCGCGTAGTTTGATCGCCGAGCTCGGCCTTTCGGCGCACACGGGCATCTGGCCTCCCCAATGGCGCCGTTCGCAGACGCTTCGCCCTGCTCTACCCGTTGGCGGGGATTTCGGGGCCGCCTTTCCTCGGCGGCTCTTCCCGCATCGGGTCGCCGCGCCGGGACCATTCGGTTGCCGTCTGGCTGCTCGGCGGTGCTCCGCTCGGCGTGGCGCTCGACGGCTGCGGAACCCGGTAGTCGGCATACAGGGCTAAGGTCGCCCGGCGCCCTGCTCAGGCTCGGCCGTCATCACCGACGAGACCGCCGCGAACTCGTTACGTTTACGCTGCAGCCGGTCGGCCACGCGACTCACACCGGGGGCATGACCATGAGCGAATTCGGTGGGTCACTGAGATCCCGTCCGGCTGGTCTGCGGGAGATGCGCGTCGGCGCACTCTCAGGAGGCTGTTCGCCTCTCCAGGATCTCCTTCAGCCGCCCGAGGTCCTTGCGGTTGGCACGTCGCATCGCGGCCGCGATCAGGGGTGCCGCGATGGTCGCAAAGCCGCTCGGCTCGCCTTGATTTCGCAGAGTCATCCGTGTCGTGCCGCCCGCGCCGTCCTCCCAGGTGTAGGTGGTCTCCATCGGAAACGGTCCCTCAGCGGTGCTCATCACAAGACGCTCACCCGGGACCAGCTCCCGGACCTCGTAGGTGTACGCGAGGCGTCGACCGAGGAACTCGGCCACGAATGCGATCTGCGATCCGACGACCACCGGCCTCGGCGTCTTCCAGTCCACCGCCTTGATGTTCTGGTACCAGGCCGGCGCGTGGTCGGGATCACACGCAAACGCGGCGACCACGTCGCGTGGCCGACTGATGTCGATCTCCGTGCTGACGTCGACCGGCACCAGCCGAGCCTATCGCGTGGCTACGGCACACGGACGGCTCAGCACCCGCAAACATCTTGAGCTCCAACAGCTGTGCGTCGGCTTGCGGGGTGACGACGTTCCCGGCAGCTCACGCTCCGTTGAGCGCGGGACAGACGCTGTAGCGTCCGCGGGCGACGCGGACGAATCTGGGGTCCGAGCCCGTGATGTTGCCGGCGAGGGTCGCCTTGACCGAAGCCCACCGAACCGGTTCGCCGAGGAGACCTTCTACCCGCACATGATGGCTCAGTTAGGATCGCTGTGCAGGCGCTGTCCGGTGCGGGCGATCTGATCGGGGTGTCATGGGTCTTGTGGGAAAGCTGGGCGAGATGCGGATGAAGGATCCGGTCGAGGGGACGGCCAAGGTGGCCGCGGTTGACTTCCCGCACGGACGGACCTACAACGACGGAAGGCCGTATACGCGGCTGGAGTGCGTGGTGTCGGGTCCCGGGATCGAGCCAGTCGCATTCGAGCACACGGAAATGATTGTCGCAGGCAAGGTTCCGATGCGAGGGGACGTGCTGCCGGTCCTCATAGATCGTGCGAACCCGAAGCGGGTCGTGATCTCCTGGGACAAGGTCGCCAGCCGCGATCTCGGCCGGAAGGACCAGCTTCGGGAGGACCGGGGGAAGGCCGAGAAGCTGGCGGCGCAGATGCGCGATCCGGCCGGCGGGGCTCACACCTCCGCCCCGGCGGGGCAGGATCCGCATCTCCATACCGACAGCGCCACCGTTCACGCCAACGCCGAAGCCGCGCAGGCGCGCAGGGCACAGCGCATAGCGCAATCCAAGGCGGGCGCGCATCAGGTGACCGACGGGGGAAGCGAGGAGCAGAAGCTGAGCCGGCTCGAGCGGCTTGCCAGCCTCCACGCGAGTGGTGCTCTCACGGATGACGAGTTCGCCGCCGAGAAGGCCAAGCTGCTCTCCTCCTAGTGCGGTGCCCGCTCCGCGCACGGGCCAGCGATCGATGTCGCGATGGTGAGGTGTCCCCTAAGGTCCATTAGTCATACCTTTACAGGGGTCGCGGCGCCGTGTCGCGAAGGTGGGTCGGCCGTTTTCGCCCGACGCGCGCTTCGACGACGATGCGGGCGCGACGCCACGCCTACCTCAGGCTTGCGCTGCGCGGAAGTCGAGCGAGCGTCTCGCTGACCGGCAGGGAGGCTCCTGCTTCGTCGAAGAGGGAGCCAACGCAGGCCCCGGCCGTCGCAGCGCAGGATCGCAGCCTCTCGATCTACGCCGGCCCGTAAAGGAGCCGAGCGATCGGACATCAGAACATGCCCTTTTGCAGCAGGATCGTTGTAACAACGACAACGAAAATGCGGATGAGAGGACTCGAACCTCCACGAGCTTGGTAGTCCTAGGCCAGCGAGTCTATCCAGCGCTCGAGGCGGCGCGCCTCTCTGGTCATCAGCTCGGGCTCGCGAAGGGTGTTGGTCAGCAGCGAGACCCCTTGGTAGGAGGCGATCAGTGCGACCGCGAGGTCGCGCGCGTCGCGTCTGCCCATCTCCCGGAACTGCCGCTCGGCCCACTCGATCGGGATCCGCATGAGGGTCGCGGCATCGCTTGCAAGTGGGTCTGCTCGCTTGTCGAGTTCCGAGCACAGCGTGCCCTGGGGGCAGCCGTAGCGCGCGGCGAGCTCGCCCTTTGCGGCGATCATCCGCACAAAGGCCTTGAGGCGCGCCTTGGGCGTTCGGTGCTGCTCGAGCGAGGCCAGCGCCGCTTGCACCTCCTGCGCATGGGCGTCGATCGCGGCCTGCACGAGTTGATCCTTGGTCTTGAAGTGGTAGTAGACATTCCCGACCGGGACGTCGGCCGCCCGCGCGATGTCCGCGATCGTCGTGCCCTCGACCCCTTGTTCGTGCAGGGACAGACGGGCCCCTTCAACAAGCCGGTCGCGCTTGCCGGCCGCACCACCGCGCGAGCTTGGGGTTGCGCTGCTGCTGGGACGTGAGTCAGTCATCTCACTTGAAGGATAGCGTGCGGTGCTAAGTTAGTTGACTCACTAACCCAGGAGGGCACGCGCATGCCGGCACCATCTACTCAACCGTCGTTCCTGTCCACTCCTCGCGGCAAGGTCACGCTGGCCTTGCTGTGTTCGGTGGCTCTGCTCGACTTCGTCGACGCCTCGATCGTCAACGTCGCCCTGCCGACGATCCGTCACCACCTGCACTTCTCGGTACAGAGTCTGCAGTGGGTCCTGAGCGGCTACCTGCTGACGTACGGCGGCTTCATGCTGCTGGGGGGCCGCGCCGCCGACCTACTCGGGCGTCGCCGGCTCCTCGTCACGGGGACGTCGCTGTTCGGTCTCGCGTCGCTCGCGGCCGGGCTGGCGAGCAGCGAGGGGATGTTGATCGCGGCGCGTCTGGTGCAGGGTCTCGGCGCCGCGATGACCTTCCCGGCGGCCCTGTCGACGCTGACGACGACGTTCCACGAGGGCAGCGACAGGCGTCGAGCGCTCGGTGCGTGGGGCGGGATCGCGGGGCTCGCATCCGCCGCCGGGGTGTTTCTCGGCGGTGTGATCTCGCAGGGCCCGGGCTGGCGCTGGGTGTTCTTCGTGAATCTCCCGATCTGCGCGATCGTCCTCGCTGGGTCCTTCAGGCTGCTGAGCGGCGAGCGACCACGGTCGAATCTCAAGAACTTCGATGCGGTGGGTGCCGTCCTTGCCACGAGCGGGATGCTCCTGCTCGTCTACGCGATCGTGAAGGCGCCAGACGTCGGCTGGGGCCGGGCGCGCACCGTCGCCGAGCTCGCGGGAGCCGGTGCCTTGTTCATCGCCTTCGCTCTCAACGAGAGGCATCACCGAAACCCACTGTTCCCCCTTTCGATCCTGCGCATCCCGGGCCTGGCCGCCGCCGACGCCACGCAGATGATCGCGATTGCGGGCTTCTACTCGATGTTCTTCTTCATCACGCTGTACATGCAGACGGTCCTCGGCTATTCGCCGCTCAAGGCCGGGGCGGCGTGGCTACCGACCACATTCGGCGTGGCGGTCGGCGCAGGACTCTGCACCCAGCTGCTCGCACGGACCGGGACGCGACCGGTGATCGCCGCCGGCGCGCTCCTCGGCGCCGGCGGGGTCTACTGGCTATCGCGCATACCCATACACGCCACCTATCTGCACGACCTGCTCCCGCCGATGGTCATCATGTCGCTCGGGCTCGGTGCCGTATTCGTAGGCGTGCAGACGGCAGCAAACGCCGGCGTTCCACCCGACAGGGCCGGGCTTGCGGCGGCGCTCGTCAACACCTCCCAGCAGCTCGGCGCCGCGCTCGGCCTCGCGATCTTCTCGGCGATCGCGACGTCCCGCACCAGCGAACTGCTCAGCGCGCACGCCACCAGGCCGCAGGCGCTTACCGCCGGCTTCCGCGATGCGCTGCTCGCCGCCAGCATCTTTCTCCTGGCAGCGGCTGCGATTGCGCTACGTGCCACCAACACACGCGGCGCCGAGCCGACGAGCAGCCCCGACCCCGTCGCCGAACCCGCGCCGTCCTAGCCATCGCGACGCACCCGTGAGGACAGCGATAGGACGCACGAATGAACGCCGGCTGCCGCTTTCCCGCCGCCGATGGCAGGACGGCGATCTGAACGGTGCAAAGGCCTCGATTTCCGGGCCGGCGGTTCAGGTGACCCGCCGGTATCGACCCCGCGCCTTATGCGCGACAGCCGACGGCGCGCGCGAGTAGTAGCTCGCGCTCGCGGTCGTTGTCGCACAGGTCGGCGGCACGCTCGAACTCCTCGCGCGCCTCGGCTATCCGCCCCAGGCGCACGAGTATGTCGCCACGCACGCTGGGCAGGAGATGGTAGCCACGCAACGCGGGCTCATCGGCTAGCGAATCGACGAGCTCGAGCCCGGCCTCGGGACCAAAGGCCATGGTCACGGCCACAGCGCGGTTGAGCTCCACGACCGGGGAGCCGGTCAGCGCCGCCAGTGCATCGTAGAGCGCGACGATCCTCGGCCAGTCGGTCTGCTTGACGCTTCGGGCCTGCGCGTGGCAGGCGGCGATCGCGGCCTGCAGCGTGTAAGGGCCCAGTACGCCTCCGAGCTTCTCGGCACGCCGCAGCCCGACAAGGCCGCGTTGCACGAGCAGATGGTCCCACCGCGCCCGGTCCTGATCGGCGAGCAGCACCGGCTCCCCGTGCGGCCCGACACGGGCGCGCAACCGCGATGCCTGCAGCTCCATCAAGGCCAGCAGGCCTTGGACCTCGGGCTCGCGGGGCATCATCGCTGCGAGGATCCTGCCGAGGCGCAAGGCGTCCTCACACAGAGCCGGGCGGATCCAGTGCTCGCCGGCGGTCGCCGCGTAGCCCTCGTTGAACACCAGGTAGATTACCTCGAGCACGGCCGACAGGCGCTCGGCCAGTTTGTCGCGATTGGGGACCTCGAATGGCACGCGCGCCTCGGCGAGTGTGCGCTTCGCGCGAACGATGCGCTGCGCGACCGTGCCCTCGGAGACGAGAAACGCACGCGCGATCTCTGGCGTCGAGAGTCCACCGAGCAAACGCAGCGTTAGCGCGACGCGCGCCTCCCGGGCCAAGACCGGGTGGCATGTCATGAAGACCAGGCGCAGGATGTCGTCCTGAACGGCGTCGATCCGCTCGGCTAGGTCGGGTCGGTCGAGCTGCTGCAGGATTTCGAGCTCGCGCCCGATCAGCTCGTGCTTGCGCTCGAGTGTGACGCGCCGGCGCAGTGCGTCGATGCCCCGGCGCTTGGCGGTGGCCATCAGCCATGCGCCCGGCTTGGCCGGGATCCCCGACTCAGGCCACTGCTCGAGCGCGGCGACGAGCGCGTCCTGGGCAAGGTCCTCGGCCACCGCCACGTCGCGCACGATGCGAGTCAGCCCGGCTATCAACCGGGCCGACTCAATGCGCCAGACGGCGTCGATTGCACGATGGGTGGCCGACGGCGTCACGCGCCTAATCCTGGGCGGTCTGCTCGCGCAGCCGCTCGTTGGCCTCGCGCAGCTCAGGCGTCAGCTGCTCGCCGAAGTCGTCGGTCTCGAAGATCTGGCGCAGCTCGATCTCGACACCGCCGCCGAACGGCGCTCGCTTCAGCCACTCGATTGCCTCGTCGCGCGACGCGCACTGCCAGATCCAATAGCCCGCGACGAGCTCCTTGGCCTCGGTAAAGGGGCCATCGATGACAGTGCGCTCGCTGCCGTTGAAGCGGACCTTTGCGCCCCTGGAGGTCGGGTGCAGGCCCTCACCGGCCAACATCACCCCTGACTTGACCAGCTCTTCGTTGTACTTCGTCATCGCCCCCAGAATCTCGGTGCTGGGCATCTCGCCCGCCTCGGACTCGGGGCTCCCAGGGACCAGAACCATGAAACGCATCTTTTGTCTCCTTTGGTTGGATGGGGTAGCTTCTACCCGCACGTCGAACGAGGTCGCAGGAAATCGACACGCCAGGCATTTTCCTTTGTTCGACGGCCGCCGCCGAGCCGGACCATGGTGCGGGCGTGCATGAGCTGGCGCGGCCAACTCGCTCCTGCTTCCGCTCGACCGCGAGCCTCCGACCAAGGACCGCGCTCACGGTCGCTCGGGGCGACGCAGAAGCGCCTGCGCCGCACGCAGGGCCTCTGCAGAGGGGCCGATTTCGGGCCCAATGCGCCCGAGTGGACTCGAACCACCACGGGGAAATCTCCCCACAAGGCGCTCAACCTTGTACAGAAGGTCTAGGTGCTTCCGCCGGCGTCCAGATCGTCCGTATCGTCCGGAAATCGGACGCATGGGACGCATCGGACGATCTGAACGTTGCCGGAGTGTTGCCACGAACGCATCTTGATGCGTTGATGCCGACGCGCTATGATGTGCAGCAGATGTCCAAGGTACGCACCACGCTCACGATCGACGAGTCCGTCATGAAGGCGGTGAAGATGAGAGCGGCCCGAACTGGGCGCGGCGACAGCCAGGTGATCGAGGAATCGCTGCGCCGCGATATGGGGCTGGACCTGCTCGAGCGTCTGTGGGACAAGAGCGAGCTTCCCGAGCGTGACGCGGAAGCACTCGCCGTCGAGGCACAGCACAAGACGCGTCCTCGCCGGCGCTGAAGAGTGCGGGTCGTGCTTGATCCCAACGTTGTGATCTCCGGTGTCCTCTCGTCACAGGGTGCGCCGGCCGACGTGCTCCGGGCGCTCGCCGCCGGTGAGTTCGAGCTGATCGTCTCGCATGGGTTGCTGGACGAGCTCGAGCGCGCGCTGGGATATCCCAAGCTGAGGCGACACATCGACGAGGCTGCTGCCGCCGAGATCGTCCGCTGGCTCGCCGACAGCGCGACCGTCGCAGCCGATCCCGCTACCGGCCCACCGGTGCGCTCGTGTGATCCCGACGATGACTATCTGATCGCGCTCGCAGCAGCCCACCACGCGGCTCTCGTGTCGGGGGACAAACACCTTCTCGCACTCGAGGGTGAAATCCCTGTGTTTTCACCGCGTGCGTTCGTGGGCCTGCTCGCTGAAGCCTGAGAGACCTGGCGGGGGTCGAGTGGCGCCATGGTCGCGCGACCACGCGCGGCTTTCTGCATGCACCTAAGTGGACACTAGTCAAACCATTCCCCAGCGTTTATGGGCGTTCTCGATGCATATTCGGCGGGTTTTCCGGATCAGGGTGGCCAGCGCAGACCCGTGCTTGAAGCTTCAAAGAGCCGTCGTGCCGGCAACGGCGTGGTTCACGCCATAGAGGCCTTCGCGGGGGCTGGCCGCCCGGATGGGCGTGGGGGAGGTCCACACCACGGTCGAAGGGCTCCTCGGATGTCCCGTCTCCCGGGATTCGGTCAATAGCTGCCTTTCGACCGGCGCCCGTGGAGCGCGGCGCGCCTTCCAGCGCGTCCGGCGGGGCCGCTATAGGCTCGATCGCGCTGCCTGACGAAAGCCGCGGCGCCAGCGCCATCGCTGCCGCTCGTCCGCAAAAGCAGGCGTCAGCAGACGTTCGGCGAGACGCTCGCTCTTCGTCGTGGCTGTTGCGTAAAGGGGGGTGTTGTCCGGCGGGTTTAAGACTATGCGTGCATGCCCCAGAACTTCATTGCTTGTGACCGGGATCAGGAGTTGTTGCTGCCACCGAGCTTGAGGGAGTGGCTGCCGGAAGATCATCTCGCGTGGTTCGTGTTGGCTGCCGTTGAGGAGATGGACGTCTCGGCCTTCGTGGGTGCCTATCGGGCGGACGGTCATGGGCGTCCGGCGCATGATCCGGCGATGATGTTGGCGCTGTTGCTCTATGCGTATTGCAGGGGTCAGCGCTCCTCGCGTGGGATCGAGCGTGCGTGCGTGGAGGATGTTGCCTACCGCGTGATCGCAGCGAACCAGCGCCCCGACCACACCACGATCGCGAGGTTCCGTCAGCGCCACGAGACGGCGCTGGCAGATCTGTTCGCTCAGGTTCTGGAGCTGTGCGCGGAGGCCAACCTGGTGCACGTCGGGGTGATCGCGATCGATGGGACGAAGGTTCACGCGAACGCCTCCCAGCACGCAGCTCGTGACTACGAGCAGATCGCCAAGGAGATCCTCGAGGACGCCGCGGAGACAGACCGGCTTGAGGACGAGCGATATGGGGAGAAGCGCGGTGATGAGCTGCCGCCGGCGCTCTCGACCGAGCAGGGCCGGCGTGGCTGGTTGCGCGATGCCAAGCGTCGCCTGGATGAGAAGCGTGCCGCTGAGGCCGAGCCGATCGGACGTTCGCGCTCTGAGCGCCTTGCACAGTCAAAGCGTCGGCTGGAGGAGGATCTCGCTGTCGAGTGCGCGGCGAACGCTGCCTATGAGGCCTACCGTGCGCGCGGGGTGATGAAGGACGGGCGGCGCTTTGGCCCTGCGCCGAAGCCTTACACGCCACCGGACACGCCGACGGGGAAGGTCAACGTGAGCGACCCCGACTCGCGCAACGTGAAGACGCCGCGGGGATACATGCAGGGCTATAACGCACAAGCGGTCGCGACCGAGCAGCAGATCGTGATCGCCGCCGAGGTGAACGTCGACTCCTCTGATTTCGGGCACCTGGCGGGAATGGTGAACGCTGTTGAGAGCGAGCTCGAGCGCGCGGGCGTGAGCGACACTCCCGCGGTCGTCCTCGCGGACGCCGGCTATTGGAATCAGAAGCAGATGGAGAGCGTGATCGACAAGGGGATGCAAATCCTGATTTCGCCCGATGCCGGCAAACGCCAAGGCACCAGACCCGGATGGGATGGCGGTGCTTACGCCCACATGCGACGAGTGCTCGCGACCGACCTCGGCGGCGGGCTCTACCGAAAACGCAAAGCGATGATCGAGCCAGTGTTCGCGAACACCAAGTTCAACCGCGGGATCGACCGCTTCCATCGACGAGGAAGATCCGCCGCACGCTCGGAATGGCGACTGATCACCGCCACCCACAACCTCCTCAAGCTACACAAGCACCAGATCGCCGCTGCGGGAGCCTGACGGACCCGCAGCACGACCCCCGCGACGAGCGACTCATCAGCCGCGATCGCCGGCAACGCGAGCCGCGAGAGCCACGACTCCGCATTTACGCAACAGCCACCGTCCGCAGCGAGCGCAGTGACGACTCAGTTCAGACGCTCGCTCAGCCGCGAAGGCGGGCGCGAGACGCCTGCCTTTCTCTTGACGAATCCCGGGTCAGCGATGCGAGTCCGACGGGCACCTGCATCGCCGACAAAGCGCAACGTGGCCCGGCGGTGCCAAGACCGTCGTTGCTCGCGGTGGGCTACCAGCCCTCGGTGACTTGGATGATCGTCTTCCCGGATGCATGCGGGGCGTCGGGCCCCAACGCGGTGGGCGCTTCAACACCAGCTCGCCTTCCTCAAGATGGGTGAAGCCGAACAGCTGGCCGGCGACCCAGAACTCCACTGTGCCGTGGTCGGCCTCTTCAACGCTTACGACTCGAACCTCGATCTCATGCATGGCGTCCTCTGGTGGGACGGTGACAGATCTCGCTGGAGCCCGCGTGCACGAGCGCCAGTCCTACACACAACGCCCGAACGCGCGGCTTCTGGTGAGGCGGCAGGCACCAGCCGCCCCGGTGACACGGCCGGGACAGGAGGGTCTTGCCGTAAGTGCAACACCCCCGCGATCAGGACGAGTCCTGCTGGCTCGACGGCGTTTCTGTCGCCACGCGCGAAACAACCGTGAGGCTGGTGGAGGTGGCGCCTCCAAGAACCTGCGCGAGATGACCCGGGCAGAGCGGCCGATAACGGCCCCGCGCGCACGCTACTTCCGCCCTGCGGATTTGTACGAGCTGCCGACAACGCAGCGGCGGAAATTGTCGCAAAGAGCGCTGTTTATGCAGCGCGCGTCGCGCGGGGGTTGGGTGGCGGCGCCGTGTCAGGAAGCGTAAGACGACGGCGTTGACTGCGGCGCCCGTTTGTCCCATCCGTGAAATGACGCGAAGTCGCCCGCATCCCAGGCTTCGCGCAGCCCGGGCTTGGCCAGATCCCAGTCGGGGCGGATCTCGCTGGTCACGACTCGCAGGTCGTGCCAGAGGTCGGCGAACGAGGGACGTCCCCAGAACCAATAGCCGTTGTAGACACTGTGGATCACCAGCCCAGGCTTGAGCACGAGCGTGTGGGGGATCATCGGGTCGTGCTCGGGATCGGTGTACTCCTGGATGTCGAGGTCCTTCTGGACGATGCGCCCGGGGTCTGACAGGAACGTCCACTGAGCACCCAGCGACGCCCTGAACTCTTTGAGCGAGTGATCGTCGTCGGTCGTGATCGTGACCACGTGCGTATAGGCGACATCGATCTTGGGGTGGTTGGCGGCGAGTTCGAGGTGCTGTTGATGCTCCTTCGGACAATAGTTCCCGCGCGCGAGCGTCAGGATCAGCGCATCGTCGCCCTGCAGCTCGCTAAGCCGCGTCGCGGCTTTGGTGTGATCGGGCAACTCGTAGTCGGGGAACTTTCCGCCCGGGACAATGTCGCTGCGCATGATCTGCTCCTGTCCATGGTCGAGCAATGACGAGCACGATGGCCGCCGTTCCGCCCCCTCGCGCTCGGTGAACCGCGAGCCCGGACCGCGGCCTCCGGCACGGATGTGGACCGGCGGAGACCGCGGCGCCAGCGGAGCCTCTCAGGCGTAGATTGAGAGTACTCAACCGGCGCCGCGAGCGCCAGAAAGGGGCAATCCCAATGAGCGCCGACAGGCCGCTGTGCGAGTTGCTGGGGATTGAACACCCGATCGTCCAGGCGCCGATAGGTTCAGATCCACGCCTGCCCGCTGCGGTTTCCAATGCCGGCGCTCTCGGCAGCATCGCGCTGGCATGGGCCGATGACGCCGGAGAGCTCGTTCGTGAAACCGCCGCGCTCACCGACCGCCCGTTTGCCGGTAACTTCGTTCTCAGCCGTCCGGATCAGCAGCGACGACTCGATCAGGGACTTGCGGCCGGCCTGCGGATCGTGTTGCTGTTCGCGGGCGACCCCGACGGCTACGTCGACTCGGTGCACGCCGCCGGCGGGCTTGTCATGCACACGGTCGGGAGCGCCGAGGAAGCGCGGCGCGCAGCCGCATCTGGAGTGGACATCATCATTGCCCAGGGCTGGGAGGCCGGCGGGCACGTTTGGGGTGGCGTGGCGACGCTCCCATTGGTGCCGGCGGTAGTCGACGCGGTGACGCCGCTACCGGTGATCGCCGCCGGCGGCATCGGCGACGCTCGGGGAGTCATGGCGGTGCTCGCCCTCGGCGCGCAGGCCGCCTTGCTGGGCACCCGCTTTCTGTTCGCCGAGGAGATGCCGATCCATGAGGAATATCGGCGGCGCCTGATTGCCGCAACCGAGACCGACGCAGAGTGGTACCCCAACCTCTATGAGGTGGGCTGGCCGGACGCCCCCCACCGCGCCATCCACAACTCGACGGCCGAGAGGTGGGAGGCCGCCGGCCGGCCGGCGCCGGGCAGCCGACCCGGAGAAGGCGAGGTGATAGCGCACTTCGCTTCGGGCGAAGCGATCGTGCGATATTCCCCCGCGCCCCCGCTTGTCGGCACAACTGGCGAGATCGAGGCGCTGTCGCAGTGGGCCGGGCAGAGCGTTGCGCTCGCCAAGCAGCCCCAGCCCGCCGCGGACATCGTGGCGGAACTCGTCTCGCGCTTGACTATCGAGTGAATTCAACAACGGAGGTCGGCATGAGCAGCATCGACGAGCAGATCGTCTTGGCGCACTTCATCGTTTCAGATGATGTCGAGCGTTCCCGCCGCTTTTACACCGAAGTGCTGGGCGGCACGGTGGCCCGCTCCGGAGAGCCGACGTACGTAGCGCTGTCCAACAGCTGGATTATCATCAACGGTGGCGGATGTCCGACCGACGACAAGCCCTCGGTCACCCTGGAGGCGCCATACGACCCGGACCGGGTCACCAGCTTCCTCAATATCCGGGTCAAAGACATCGCGACCGTGTACGCCGAATGGAGCGCTAGGGGAGCTCAATTCCTGACGCCGCCAAAGCAGCACGAGTACGAGATTCGTTGCTACATCCGCGATCCCGACGGCCATCTGATCGAGGTCGGGCAGACCACGGACCCAGAGGGAGACTGGGCGCCCGCTCAATGGCTACCGGGTACCTCCGCAGAGGAGTCCGAGCGGTCGCGGTCGTGACCACCGCCGTCATCGGCACGGGAGGACTTGGCTCGGTCATCGGACGCCTGCTGGCCGCAGGCGGCGAGACCCTGCGGCTCTCGAGCGCCGACGATGAGTCGGCACGGAGGCTGGCTAGAGGGATCGGTCCAACCGCAGTCGTCGCCGTCGACAACCGCGACGCGTTGCAGGGCGCCGATGGCGTCGTCCTGGCGTTACGGTTCACTGTGCTGAGGGCCGTCGTAGACGAGATCGCCGGCGAGCTAACCGACAAGCTGATCGTCGTTCCTAGCAATCCGGTCGGCGTCGATGCACAAGGCAACCTCTCACGTCTGCTGCCGCAAGGGCAATCCTCAGGCGAGACCGTAGCCGGGTGGTTGCCGGCGGGCGCGCGCTTGGCGATGGCGTTCGGGACACTGTCGGCCCACCTCTTCGAGTCCTCCAGCAAGCGGTCGCCGGCGCCCGCGGTCCTCTTCTACGCGAGCGACGACGAGCGTGCCGGCGGGGAAGTCGAGCGGCTGATCCGAATAGCCGGCTTCGAACCGATGAAAGCCGGCGGGCTCGGGCAGTCCGGTCGACTCGAGGTGGGCGGCGACCTTCACGACCTCGTAGTTGGCCGTGCAGAGGCAGCGTCGTTGACCAGCCGGGGCTGATTCGCCGCGCCCTTGGCCGGGGTTCCTGTCCGATCGGGCGCGTGCGCCGATCGGACGCTGTCGGGTGCAAGCCAGGGGTGGCGATACACGGGTACGGCAAGAGGTCCGCGCCACCGGGGCTTTTCCTCCATAGCGGGGGCGGGCAATCGCAGACCTACTGCGACCCGTCAACCCTGAGGGAGCACCGCCACCCCTGGGGCCAAAGCGAGCGTCCGACCACGCATCACGTCGATGGCCGGCCCGGACGGTGGCTGTTGCGTAAATGCGGAGTCGTGGCTCTCGCGGCTCGCGTTGCCGGCGATCGCGGCTGATGAGTCGCTCGTCGCGGGGGTCGTGCTGCGGGTCCGTCAGGCTCCCGCAGCGGCGATCTGGTGCTTGTGTAGCTTGAGGAGGTTGTGGGTGGCGGTGATCAGTCGCCATTCCGAGCGTGCGGCGGATCTTCCTCGTCGATGGAAGCGGTCGATCCCGCGGTTGAACTTGGTGTTCGCGAACACTGGCTCGATCATCGCTTTGCGTTTTCGGTAGAGCCCGCCGCCGAGGTCGGTCGCGAGCACTCGTCGCATGTGGGCGTAAGCACCGCCATCCCATCCGGGTCTGGTGCCTTGGCGTTTGCCGGCATCGGGCGGAATCAGGATTTGCATCCCCTTGTCGATCACGCTCTCCATCTGCTTCTGATTCCAATAGCCGGCGTCCGCGAGGACGACCGCGGGAGTGTCGCTCACGCCCGCGCGCTCGAGCTCGCTCTCAACAGCGTTCACCATTCCCGCCAGGTGCCCGAAATCAGAGGAGTCGACGTTCACCTCGGCGGCGATCACGATCTGCTGCTCGGTCGCGACCGCTTGTGCGTTATAGCCCTGCATGTATCCCCGCGGCGTCTTCACGTTGCGCGAGTCGGGGTCGCTCACGTTGACCTTCCCCGTCGGCGTGTCCGGTGGCGTGTAAGGCTTCGGCGCAGGGCCAAAGCGCCGCCCGTCCTTCATCACCCCGCGCGCACGGTAGGCCTCATAGGCAGCGTTCGCCGCGCACTCGACAGCGAGATCCTCCTCCAGCCGACGCTTTGACTGTGCAAGGCGCTCAGAGCGCGAACGTCCGATCGGCTCGGCCTCAGCGGCACGCTTCTCATCCAGGCGACGCTTGGCATCGCGCAACCAGCCACGCCGGCCCTGCTCGGTCGAGAGCGCCGGCGGCAGCTCATCACCGCGCTTCTCCCCATATCGCTCGTCCTCAAGCCGGTCTGTCTCCGCGGCGTCCTCGAGGATCTCCTTGGCGATCTGCTCGTAGTCACGAGCTGCGTGCTGGGAGGCGTTCGCGTGAACCTTCGTCCCATCGATCGCGATCACCCCGACGTGCACCAGGTTGGCCTCCGCGCACAGCTCCAGAACCTGAGCGAACAGATCTGCCAGCGCCGTCTCGTGGCGCTGACGGAACCTCGCGATCGTGGTGTGGTCGGGGCGCTGGTTCGCTGCGATCACGCGGTAGGCAACATCCTCCACGCACGCACGCTCGATCCCACGCGAGGAGCGCTGACCCCTGCAATACGCATAGAGCAACAGCGCCAACATCATCGCCGGATCATGCGCCGGACGCCCATGACCGTCCGCCCGATAGGCACCCACGAAGGCCGAGACGTCCATCTCCTCAACGGCAGCCAACACGAACCACGCGAGATGATCTTCCGGCAGCCACTCCCTCAAGCTCGGTGGCAGCAACAACTCCTGATCCCGGTCACAAGCAATGAAGTTCTGGGGCATGCACGCATAGTCTTAAACCCGCCGGACAACACCCCCTTTACGCAACAGCCACGACGACAAGCGAGCGTCTCGCCGACCGGCGGCCCGGCTCCTGCTTCGCCGTCAGCGGAGCTGCTGCAGGCCCCAGCCGTCACGCCCCGCGGGATTCACCCTCTGGATCCACGCCGGCCCGTATCGGAGCCGAGCGACCGGACATCAGAACATGCTCACTTGCAGCAGGATCGTTGTAATAACGACAACGAATGCGCCCGAGTGGACTCGAACCACCAGGGGGAGATCTCCCCACAAGGCCCTCAACCAGATCGTCCCGATGCGTGCGCCCGCGTCCAGATCGTCCATAACGTCCAGAAGCTGGAAGCAGCGGACGCATCGGACGATCTGGATGCTCTGAAGGTGCTCTCACGGACTTGCTTTGCCGAGACCCGCGTGGCGTTGAGGTCTGGCGGATTGCTATGCGGCCGCTTTCGACAGCGGCGACTCGGCTACGCATCGATATGCGTCAGGCGAGCGAAGCAGGCAGGATCTGCAGCCCGGCAGACCGCGCTGCCGCATGCAGGCGGCGGTCCCAGGTCGCGAACGTGAGGTCGTCACCGGGGAGGATGAGCGCTGCGGCGAGGTGCATCGCATCGAGGCTTCTTAACTCGTGCTTGACCGCGAGGTTGGCCGCTTCTTCCACTAAATGCTGATCCACCTCTACCACAGCAAGCGCTGGCCACTCTTTTCGCATGGCCTTGGCCGCGGAGTCTCCGGCCGCGAGCATTACGGCACGTAGGGTCTCAACGTATCCGGTGCGGCACATGAACCACCCCTGCGCCTCTTCCATGGCGTCGCGGACGGCTTCGGTGCCGGACTCGGCGACGTAGCGCTTGACCAGGGCGCTGGCGTCCAGGTAGAGGTTCAGAGTTCTTCGTCCCTCTCGGATAGCACGAGCGCCGAGGCAGTCTGGCTGGCCGTCACGGGTCGCGGTGCCCGACGCGGGTGAGCGTGTGTGGGGGCCGTGAGGCGTCCAGCGGCTATCAGCCGGGGAAGCGCATCGTCCTTCTGTGCGGTTCCGGCGGGGACGATGTCGGCGAGCGGTCTGCCTCGGAGGGTCACGCGCACGTGCTGTCCGCGGCTCACCGCTCGCAATGTGGCGCTAAGGGAGAGCTTGAGCTCGCGGACACCGATTTCTTTCATGTGACCACCTTACCAAGTAATGAGGACACAATTTCGGCCTGCGAGAGGCGCGACGCGGATCATAGATCGACGGTGCTCACGATCGCTTTGGGCCGACGGCCGATGGTGCCCGTGCCGAGCTTGGGCGTGGTACGGCGCCATTCAGCGCCCGGCGTGCCGTTGCCGGACCGTTGTCAGGCGCGAGAGCGCCGTCTCACTGCGCGGCATACGGTGCGCGCACCTGCGCTAGCTGCGGATGCACTTGGTAGGACAGCACTCAAACCCCTGCGAGCCACTGGAGGCGGTGCCGGGATGGGTTCCGGACGCGTCCGGCGGGGCCCGGAGGGAGCTGACCGCGGCTCTGGCCGCGAAGAAGCGGCTCGGCAACGGCGTGGTCAAGAGGGCCCTGATCAAGGCTTTGGCGGTGTCTGACCGGCCGATGGGCGTGTGCGAGGCGCAGGTGGCCGTCGAAGCGCTGCTTGGCCGTCCAGTTTCCCACGACTCGGTCAACAGCTGCCTTGCGACCGGCGCACGTGGTGTGCGGCCAAGCTTTGAGCGCGTAGCTCCAGGACGCTACCGGCTCATCCGCGATCCCTGAGGGGCGTCTCGGAAGCAGCGTCGGCGCTACCGTTCGCTGGTGAGAGCAGGCACGCGACCCGGATCGTGCGAGAGTGCTGCTCCTCGGCTGAACCGCGATGCTGAAGCTCCAGGGGATAACTCAGGCCGCGATTGATGGAACGACGCGGAAGGTCCACCGTCTTCCGTTCGTGAGCCAGATGATGGCTGAAGACGCGACGATGATGGCGCTGCTATGGCTGCACGAGAACGCAGAGGGTTTCGATCCAGACCCGGATCCCCCGTTGGGCCTGCTCTACGTCTGCGCGCGGTTCAGGGCCTACAGACTCCGCCACGAGGCGTTCAGGAGCCGGTCGCTGAACGGCCTGATCGAGGAGGCCGCGGTGAACGGCACGCCGCGTTGGCTTGGAGACGCGCTGACGGACCGTAGCTTTTCGCTGGAGGCCCGTATTGATCTCATAGACCTACTCGACAAGACTCGTAGGTGCTAGACCAAGGTCGCGACGAGCGAGACGACTGCTTTGCAGGCAAGCGAGCGTCTCGCGAGTCGAGGCGGAGACGCCTGGGTTTCGTCCGTTTCGGACGTCGCGGGGCGGACGGCTGACGGGCTCGCTCTTGTGCTAGTTCGGTAGTCGCGGTGCGAGCTACTTTAGGAACACTGCGCTAGGAACGCGCGATCGCTGCGTGCAGGGGGTGGGCGCGATCGGCGTCCGATGGGGCCTTGCGGCGCCTGGCGGTGACGAGTGCCCCCGCTCCGGGCACGGCGAAGATCCCCCTGCGCCGGATCCTCTCGCCGTGTGGTTGTGTTGGTGTGAGGTCGAGTTCCTGGATGAGGGTGCGCATGATGATTCGGCTCTCGAGTTGTGCCATGGATGCGCCGATGCAGCGACGCATGCCGCCACCGAAGGGAATCCAGGAGTAGGTTCCGGGGCGCACTCCGAGGAACCGCTCGGGCCGAAACGCTTCTGGGTCGGGATAGATGTCGGGGCGGCGATGGACGAGCGCGATGTAGGGGACGACGAGCGTCCCGGTCGGAACGGTAAGCCCCTCGAGTTCGAGCGGTTGCTTCATGAGGCGCACCGTGAACGTGAACAGCGGACGTAGGCGCAGGGTCTCCTGGATCACGGCGTCGAGGTAGCTGTCGTCGCCGTCGCGGATCGTTTCCTCCAGGCGCTTGAGGACCTCCGGGTTGTGCACCACGCGCTCGATCACCCAGGCGATCGTCGAGGCGGTCGTGTCGTGGCCTCCAATCAGCAGCAGGCGCATCTGGTCGAAGATGTCCGAGTCGCTGAGCCCAGTGCCGTGCTCGTCGCGGACGCAGAGCAGGCTGGCGAGCACGTCACTGTCGCCCGTGTCGCCGCTGCTTCGGCGCCGGTTGATCTCCTCAAGGACGATGTCGTCGATGTTGCGCTTGAGCTGCTCGATCCGCGGAAATGGCCGGTTAAACCGTCGTTACGTACGTTGGAAATCGCTATCTGGACTCCGAAGCGCACCGATCCCAGCTCCTGCGTGAGGGCGAGTACCGCCGAGCGCAGGCGCGCGAGGCGCTGCGGGTCGGTGACCCCGAAGATCGCCGCCATGATGATCTCGAGCGTCACGCGCTGCATGTGGTGGCTCGCCCGCGTCGGTTCATCGACCGGCCACTGGCCGACGATCTCGCGCGCCTTGGCCTCGATCGTGGGTTCATACCGATCCATCGCGTCGGCGTTGAATGCCGGCAGCAGCATCCGGCGCTTGGCTAGGTGCACGTCGCCGTCTAGGGCGGTGAGCTGTTGGTCACCGAGCACGAGCTCGTGCGGCGAGAGCATCCGCAACCCCTCCGCGAAGTACGCCGACTCGGCTGGCGCGCGGAACACGGCCTGGACGTCGTCTGGGTGCGTGACGCACAGCCAGGCCCCCATGCCGGGCATGGGGAGGACGAAGCGATCTCCGAGCGCTCCGAGTCGCTCGGTGAGCTTGGGGAGGCGCAGCCAGAACTCGGCGAAGTTCATCACGGCGGGTCGCCGCAGGCGGGGCAGAGCAGATAGCTCAGAAGGAATCGACGTCGAGGCCATGAGCCACATCCTCTCCTAGAGACTCGGTGCGGGATAGAGTAACATAGTCACGGATGTCGCCAATTTCAGACGTTCTCGATGATGCTCCAGTCCCGGGCGAGGACGTGCTCGTCGACCGCGTAGCCGCGGCGGCGCTCGAAGAGTTCGCCGAATACGGCATCCGTCGCACAACGATGGACGATGTCGCACGTCGCGCCGGCGTCTCGCGGATGACCGTTTTCCGCCGTTTCGCGAGCAAGCAAGGCCTCGTCGAGGTCGTCATCGCATGCGAGGTCCGCCGCGGGATGGAAGAGCTCGACCGCGTATGGGAAGGCGCGGAGACACTAGAGGAGCGACTCGTCGAAGGCTTCGCGTTCGCTGGACGTTTCGCACGCGGACAACCGCTATTCGACCGGCTCTTGCGCAGCGAACCTGAGGTTCTGCTGCCGCTGCTCACAGTCGACGGTGGACCCGTGCTCGAGCTCTACCGATCGCTTATCGCACAACGGCTCCAGGCGGAAATCAACGGTGGTCGCGCGAGGACATCAGACGTCGACGGCGTCGCCGAGGTGATCGCCCGCCTCGCGATCTCGCTCCTCCTCACACGCGACGGGACCATCACACCCGACGACCCAGACACCCTCGCCCGCTTGGTCCGCCTCGTGCTACTGCCAGTACTGCAACCACCGCTGGAGTAGCCCGAGCGGCCAGGGCGCATCCCAGCCCGTCTCGGCGCGCCGACAGTTCCGCGCGGCCCCGTCCGCACGCACGAGATGCCCGTCGGCGTGCGCGCGCGTCCTGCTCGCTCGTGTTCTGCTCCTGCCCGAGAGCGAGCGCGTCGACCGATACCGCCGAGACTGCTGGGTCTGGACGGTGGCTGTTGCGTAAATGCGGAGTCGTGGCTCTCGCGGCTCGCGTTGCCGGCGATCGCGGCTGATGAGTCGCTCGTCGCGGGGGTCGTGCTGCGGGTCCGTCAGGCTCCCGCAGCGGCGATCTGGTGCTTGTGTAGCTTGAGGAGGTTGTGGGTGGCGGTGATCAGTCGCCATTCCGAGCGTGCGGCGGATCTTCCTCGTCGATGGAAGCGGTCGATCCCGCGGTTGAACTTGGTGTTCGCGAACACTGGCTCGATCATCGCTTTGCGTTTTCGGTAGAGCCCGCCGCCGAGGTCGGTCGCGAGCACTCGTCGCATGTGGGCGTAAGCACCGCCATCCCATCCGGGTCTGGTGCCTTGGCGTTTGCCGGCATCGGGCGGAATCAGGATTTGCATCCCCTTGTCGATCACGCTCTCCATCTGCTTCTGATTCCAATAGCCGGCGTCCGCGAGGACGACCGCGGGAGTGTCGCTCACGCCCGCGCGCTCGAGCTCGCTCTCAACAGCGTTCACCATTCCCGCCAGGTGCCCGAAATCAGAGGAGTCGACGTTCACCTCGGCGGCGATCACGATCTGCTGCTCGGTCGCGACCGCTTGTGCGTTATAGCCCTGCATGTATCCCCGCGGCGTCTTCACGTTGCGCGAGTCGGGGTCGCTCACGTTGACCTTCCCCGTCGGCGTGTCCGGTGGCGTGTAAGGCTTCGGCGCAGGGCCAAAGCGCCGCCCGTCCTTCATCACCCCGCGCGCACGGTAGGCCTCATAGGCAGCGTTCGCCGCGCACTCGACAGCGAGATCCTCCTCCAGCCGACGCTTTGACTGTGCAAGCGCTCAGAGCGCGAACGTCCGATCGGCTCGGCCTCAGCGGCACGCTTCTCATCCAGGCGACGCTTGGCATCGCGCAACCAGCCACGCCGGCCCTGCTCGGTCGAGAGCGCCGGCGGCAGCTCATCACCGCGCTTCTCCCCATATCGCTCGTCCTCAAGCCGGTCTGTCTCCGCGGCGTCCTCGAGGATCTCCTTGGCGATCTGCTCGTAGTCACGAGCTGCGTGCTGGGAGGCGTTCGCGTGAACCTTCGTCCCATCGATCGCGATCACCCCGACGTGCACCAGGTTGGCCTCCGCGCACAGCTCCAGAACCTGAGCGAACAGATCTGCCAGCGCCGTCTCGTGGCGCTGACGGAACCTCGCGATCGTGGTGTGGTCGGGGCGCTGGTTCGCTGCGATCACGCGGTAGGCAACATCCTCCACGCACGCACGCTCGATCCCACGCGAGGAGCGCTGACCCCTGCAATACGCATAGAGCAACAGCGCCAACATCATCGCCGGATCATGCGCCGGACGCCCATGACCGTCCGCCCGATAGGCACCCACGAAGGCCGAGACGTCCATCTCCTCAACGGCAGCCAACACGAACCACGCGAGATGATCTTCCGGCAGCCACTCCCTCAAGCTCGGTGGCAGCAACAACTCCTGATCCCGGTCACAAGCAATGAAGTTCTGGGGCATGCACGCATAGTCTTAAACCCGCCGGACAACACCCCCTTTACGCAACAGCCACCACGAGCAGCAGGCGTCTCGGATAGGTCCACCCAGACGCCTCCTTCGCCAGCAAGCAGCAGCCTGCCGTATGAACCCCGCGAGGCCCCTCAAATCTCAGAGGTGTGTCCTCGACGGGACGCTCCATCGACGTGTTCGGCACGCACCCTCTTCGAGTAGCGGTCAGGTGCCGGTGTCCGGTGACGACCCCTTGAGACCAATTGGCAAAG
>CAWGWU010000006.1:0-84957 GCA_963826345.1 uncultured Solirubrobacteraceae bacterium | reverse complement strand
CCGACCCGCTCGGCGACAGAGCGCCGATCTCCGGAGAGCATCGCCACGTGCTGGATTCCCTCGGCCCGCAGGCGAGCGACGATTCGGTTCGCATCGGGGCGCAGCTCATCGGCCATCACGATGATCCCCGCCAGGATTCCATCGACACCGACGAGCACGTGCGCCTCGCCGGAGCCGCGCCCCGTCATCAGGGTGGCCGACGCCACCTCCCCGGCGGGCACCCCGGCTCCGGTCACGAACGCGCGGCTCCCGACCGAGACACGGTGGCCTTCGGTCGAGCCCTCGATGCCCTGTCCGGGCTCCTCGCGAACCTGCGTCGTCTCGGTCAGAGGGAGGCCCTCCTCGCGTGCGGCGCGCACGAGTGCGTCCCCGAGCACATGCGTCGACAGCTGGTCCACCGAGGCCGCGAGCCGCAGCACGTCCGCGGACGGGTAGCCGTCCACGCCGAGCACCTCCCGCACATCCGGGGTGCCGACGGTGAGGGTGCCGGTCTTGTCAAAGAGCACGGTGCGCGCCTCTCCGAGGGCCTCGACCGCACCCGCGCCCTTGACGATCACGCCGATGTGGGCTGCACGGGAGAGCCCCGACACGAGCGCGATCGGGGCGGCAAGGATGAGCGGGCAGGGCGTCGCAACCACGACGACTGAGAGTGCGCGGATCGATTCGCCGCTGAGCGCCCAGGCGGCGCCCGCGACGATCATGGTGGCCGGGAGGAAGAAGCCCGCGTAGCGGTCGGCCATACGCACGAATGGTGCGCGATCCTCCTGCGCCTGCTCGACGAGCCGGACGAGCGCCGCGTACGCGCTCTCGGACGCGGGCCGGTCTGCGCGGACGTCAAACGGAGCACCCGCGTTCGCGGTGCCGCTCAGCACGGCCATCCCCGCCGACAGAGTGACGGGGAGCGGCTCGCCGCTGAGAGTGCTCGTGTCGAGCACGCCCTCGTCGGTCACCAGGACACCGTCCACGGGGACGACCTCACCGGACCGCACGACGACGAGATCACCGGCTCGGATCTCGGCCACCGGCACGCGCTCGATCGCCTCGCCCACGCGCCGCTGTGCCTCCTTCGGAGCCCTCTGGATGAGGGCGGTCAGCTCGCGCCGAGCTCGCGTGGAGGCCAGGTCCTCCAGGGCCGCTCCTCCCGAGAACATCAGGCCGACAATCGCGCCTGCGAGCTCCTGTTCGAGCGCCAGCGAGCCGAGCATCGCGACGAGCGCGATCGTGTCGACGCCGAGGTGGCGCTTGACCAGGACGGTGTGGCCGACCTCCAGCGCGAGCTCGGCCGCGAGCAGCACAACGGCGGCGCGCCAGACTTCGGTGCCCGCCGATGGGCTGCCGGCGAGATGAAGTGCGCCTCCGACGAGGATCGCGAGCAGCGCAACCGAGGCCAGGATCGGCGCCCGGTGCTCGACCAGGAAGCTCAGCGGCCGTTGCCCTGCGCTCGCTGGGCGCTGCGAGTGTGCGATTGGTGTCCCGTCGCCGGCCATATCGCGAGTATCGCTGCCGCGACAGTCGCGGGGGCGGTGGGAGTGAACGGATCTTGGCTGCGGGATAGTCCGGACCGTGCACCATCGCACGGCGCGTAACTTGCGGGGCGTGAGCAGCCGGCGAGCACACGCGTGTCCTTCCCCGGGGACCGGCGGGTAGGCTGCCGAGCGTGAGCACTCGCGACGGCTGGACACATGGGCGCTAAGCAGCAGGCCGCTGCGGGCGCGGTCCTCATAACGCTGTGCGCGGGCCAGTTCCTGATGATGCTCGACAGCTCCGTCATGAACGTGTCGATCGCGACGGTCGCAAACGACATCGGCACGACCGTGACCGGCATCCAGACGGCGATAACGCTCTACACGCTCGTGATGGCCTCGCTGATGATCACCGGCGGCAAGATCGGCCAGATCATGGGGCGCAAGCGGGCCTTCTCGCTCGGATGCATCATCTATGGCTGCGGCTCGTTCATCACCTCCATCTCGCCGAGCCTGCCCGTGCTCCTGCTCGGCTGGTCCTGCCTGGAGGGCATCGGCGCGGCGCTTATCCTGCCGGCGATCGTCGCGCTCGTGGCCTCGAACTTCAGCCGTGACGAACGCCCGCGAGCCTACGGTCTCGTCGCCTCGGCGGCCGCGATAGCGATCGCGGTCGGACCGATCGTCGGCGGTTTCTTCACCACCTACCTCTCGTGGCGTTACGTGTTCGCGGGCGAGGTTCTCGTCGTGCTCGTGATCCTCGTGCTCGCCCGCCGCATGGCCGAGGGGCCACGCGAGAGCGGCGTGAAGCTCGACCTCGTCGGCACCGCGCTGTCCGCGACCGGGCTCGGCCTGATCGTGTTCGGGATCCTGCGCTCCGGGACATGGGGATTCGTGAAGGCGAAGCCGGGTGCTCCGCAGCTGATCGGTCTCTCGCCCGTGATCTGGCTGCTGCTGGGGGGCGGCGTCGTGATCTGGCTGTTCCTGGTGTGGGAGAACCGCGTGATCGCGCGCGGCGGCGAGCCGCTGATCGACCTCGGGAGCATTCGCAACCCGATTCTGCGTGGAGGCCTGACGGCGTTCTTCTTCCAGTTCTTCGTGCAGGGCGGCATGTTCTTCGCGGTGCCGCTGTTCCTGTCGGTCGCGCTGGGCCTGTCCGCGATCGAAACAGGCGTGCGCCTGCTGCCGCTGTCGCTGACCCTGATCATCGCCGCTGCTGGGATCCCGCGGTTCTTCCCGGACGCCTCGCCGCGCCGAGTCGTGCGGATCGGATTCGGGGCCCTGTTCGTGGGCCTGACCATCTTCGTCGGCGCGCTCGACGCCGGCGCGGGCGCGGAGATCGTCACCTGGCCGATGCTGATCGCCGGCGTCGGGGTCGGCTGCCTCGCATCTCAGCTGGGCAGCATCACCGTCTCCTCGGTCTCCGACGAGCACAGCGACGAGGTCGGAGGGCTGCAGAACACGATCACGAACCTCGGCATCTCGGTCGGCACCGCTCTGACGGGCGCGATCGTGATCGCGGCCCTCACGACGTCGTTCGTGACAAACGTCCAGCAGAACCCGGATGTGCCCGCGTCGGTGAAATCGCAGGCGAGCACCGAACTGACCGGAGGCGCACCGTTCGTGTCCGACGCAGAACTCGAAGCCGGCCTGAAGAAGGCCCACCTGTCGCCGGCGGCGACGGACGCGATCGTGGAAGCGAACGAAACAGCTCGCCTGGACGGCCTGCGAACGGCGATGGCGGTGCTTGCGCTGATGACCCTCGTCGCGCTCCTGTTCAGCGGCTGGATCCCGACCGAGCAGCCTGCAGCGGAGTCGGGCGCCAGCCAGAGGGGTGACCCCGCCGCGTCCGCGGCTCCTGCGTGAGCTGCCGGCTCACGTGGGCGGCCCGCCGCCCTGCACCACCGGCCGAGAGCGGCCGAGGTTGCCGACGATCAGGGACACGACGGTGACGAGGTAGATCTGCCCGAACAGGGCCTCCGAGACGGCCAGGGTATGGCCGAGGTTGGTGCGTGCCGTGAGGTCTCCGTAGCCGACAGTGGTGAGGGTGGTGAAGCTGAAGTACAGCAGGTGGGCAACGTTCGGTTCCTGTCCACCGCTGAAGAACGGCGCGCCCCCGAGACGGTCGACGGCCCCGTAGATGAATGCGAAGAACATCCCGAGCAGGATGTAGACCGACAGGACCCCGAGGACCGCTTCGACGGTTACGGTCTGCTTCGCCCGCAGGCTTCGCACGATGCCGATGACGATCGCCGCAGGCGCCAGGCCCACGAGCAGCGCGTTCGCGACGTGGGTCGCGCCGCCGCCCACCTTGCCCTCAGCCGCTTCCACGACTGACACGAGGATCAGGATCACCACCGTCACGATCGCCGGGCGCATCACCCTCGGGCGGACTTCGGCGGTCCGGAGAGCCAGCAGGAGCGTGGTCCCGAGCAGCGCGCTCGTCACGATCTGCGACCAATCCGCCGTCGGGCCGATGCCCTGCAGCAGGAAGGCTGCAATGACCGCCCCGAGCAGCAGCCCGAAGCGCTCAACGCGGCCGTCGGCGTTCGGTGTGGTCGCCGTCACGGGCAGCGATTCTAGATCGGGCTCCGGCGTCCGGGCGGCTGCTGCGGGCTTCCCGCGGCCCGCCGCGCATAATGCTCGGATGCCCACACTCCACCAGCGGTGCCGCGCCGCCGCGGGGAGCGTGGCGGGGATGCTGCTGGCTCTCACCGTGGCCGCGGGCTGCGGCTCATCGCAGGCGGGCGGCCCGCAGCCGCCGGCGGACTCCGTGGCGACCGCGCAGAGGGCGACGAGCCCCGCCCGCGCGCCGGCGCGGTCAGTGAAGGATCCGCCGCCGGCCGTCCCGGCGGCAAAGCCCACGGGCCCTCCAAGGGGCATCCCCCCCGCTCACCCGGTTCCGGCGGCCTTCCGCCCCGCGCCCGGCGCGCCGTCCGATGCGCAGGTGCGCAGCGAGCTCGAACAGATGGCGGCCGTCCAGCGCGAGGAACGCCGGCAGGCGCTCAGCGCGGCGGCGGCGGACCTCGCGGGGCTGCTCCCTTGGTCGATGGAGCCGAGGTCCGGAACCCAGGTGAGCGTCGCTTCGGTCTTCACCGACTACGGCCTCGGGCTCGCGTGCGGAGGGGTGCTCGGCCGCAGCCAGCTCGGCGTCGCCCACAAGACGGCGCCGTGCGGCACCCTCATCACGTTCACCTACGGCGGGCGCAGCCTCACGGTGCCCGTGATCGACCGCGGCCCGTACATCGCGGGGCGCGAGTGGGATCTCACGGGCGCGACCGCGGCGGCGCTGGGCTTCCCCGGACTGGGGCCGATCCAATGGTCGGTCGCCGGCTGACCGGGGCGCCGGACCGCGAGGTGCGCGTCGCAGTTCCGGCTCGGCCCCAGAACGCCCAGAGCCCGGCGTTGGCTGCCGGGCTCCGACTCCCCGTCCCTCCGCGGGAGTACTTGTCTGGTTGCGCTCCAGGGGCGGCAGCGGCGCACGCGTTTGGGGGCAGCCGCTGCGATACGGGCTCTTAACGCACGGCATGCCCGAAGGTTGGAAGGAAAGAGAAAAAAGTTTCCGTCTGCGACTTGGTAGCACGCATACAGCGCGCACTGTGCGGAAATTTCGCCTCCATCCAACCTTTTTCACGCGCGCGCGTCTTTACTTCAGAGCCGACATTTCTCGGGCGCGTCTGTGCGCTCGCGTGCCCCCGCGGAGTGCGAGGTAGCTCCTGGATTCTTCACCAGGCGGGGCGTAGAGTGGGGTAGCGTAGTTCAGCAGCAGGCAATCGCAGAGCGGACTGAGGGGAGACGATCGGATTGGTCGAGCGCAATCGACTCATGAGTGTCGGTTCTCGCGTGCGCCTGCGACTGGCGACGGACGATGGGCTCGTCGCGCTCGTGCGCTCTGGCGAGAGCTCTGCGTTCGAAGCGATCTACGAGCGCCACTCCGGCGCGCTGCTCTCCTTCTGCGCCTACATGCTGGGCTCCAGGCAGGATGCCGAGGACGCGATCCAGGCGACGTTCGCATCCGCCTACCGCGCGCTCCACGCGAATGACAGGCCGGTGAACCTGCGCCCCTGGCTGTATGCGATCGCCCGGAATGAGTCGCTCAGCATCCTGCGCCGCCGCCGCCCGACGGTCGAGCTAAACGGGGAGCCCGCGCTCAGCGGCGACCCGGTCCGCGAACTCGAGGTTCGCGAGGAGCTCCGCAGCATGGTCGAAGGCCTGCGTGATCTCCCCGAGCGCCAGCGCGCAGCACTCGTGCTGACCGAGATGCACGGCCTGAGCCAGAGTGAAATCGGCGCGGTACTCGGGGTCCGCTCCGAGCAGGTCAAGGCGTACGTCTTCCAGGCGCGGTCGAACCTGATCTCCGACAGGAGCGCGCGCCAGGAGGACTGCCGCGAGATCCGTGAAGAGCTCGCGACAGCCAAGGGCGCCGCGCTCCTGCGAGGCAGGCTGCGTCGCCATCTGCGCACGTGCTCGGAGTGCCGCACGTATGCGGACAGCGTCGCCAGCCAGCGCCGCCAGGTGGCTGCTCTTCTTCCGGTCGCCCCGTCGCTGTTGCTGCGCTCGCGTGTGTTCGGCGACCTCTTCGGGACGGGCGCGGCTGATCCGGCCGCGTGTGCCGGCGGCGCGGTCGTCGGAGGCTCCGTGGCCGATGCGGCGCTCAGCGTCGCCGGCAGCGGCGCGAAAGCGCTGGCCGTGAAGCTGGCAACCGGTGTCGCCCTCGTCGGGCTGAGTGCGGGAGTCGGGGCCTCAGTGCTCGGTGTGCCGATCGAAGCGATCGGTCAGGCGCCGTCCGGCTCGGCATCGAGCCAGAGCTCACACAGCTCGCTGTTCGCCAGGCGCGTCCCCGCCGCAGGCGCGACGGGCACAGTCCAGGGCACGCTGCTCCTCAACGGGAGTGCGGGCGGCCCGGGGGGTACTGAAGGTGCGAGCAACGGCAGTCGCGGCGCCGCCTCTCCGACTGGAGCTGCCCAGTCGCCTGACCAGAGCAGCCCGGGTGCCGACCCGGGTGCGTCCGGCCCTGCTCACGAAGGCGAAACGGGACCTGAAGGTCACGCGCGCAAGAGCGAACAGGAACGCGCTCAGGGACAGGAAGAACGCGAACACGCCGGCCAGGAACGCGAACACGCCCGCGAACAGCACGAACAGGCCGGCAAGGAACATCAGCGGCTGCACGAACAGCATCAACAGGCCGCCGGTGAACGCCAGAAGGCTCGCGAAGAACACAAGGCCGAAGGCGTCTCGCGGCCGCCGAAGACTGAAGAAGAACGCCGGCGAGCGCGCGAAGAACGCGAAGCGAAAGGCGTCTCCAAGCCTCCGAAGAGCAAGGAAGAACGCCAGCGCCTGCGGGAAGAACGCGAATCCAAAGGCATCTCGCGGACACCCAAGAGCATCGAAGAACGCCAGCTAGCGCGCGAACAGCGCCGCCGCGAACTCGAAAAACCGTAGGTCGCCGGCGCCACCAAGCGGCCGGCGCAGTCGCCTCGCGCGGTGGGGCGCGTTAGCGGGCGCCGTTCTCACTCCGCCGCGCCGGCCGGCGCAGCGCTCACGGCTTGTACTTGAAGCGGTCGGCTTTCACGACGGAGCTGGTGCCGTAGAGCGTGGTGACCCGGATGTCCACGGTGCCGACGAGGCCGGCGGGTGAGGTGACTGTGATCGAGGTAGGTGAGTTGACGGTGACGCCCGTGGCCGGCGCGGCGCCGAAGCTGACCGACGCCGGGGCCGCGAAGTACTTTCCGGTGATTGCGACTTTCGTGCCCCCGGCGGCCTTGCCGGTCTTAGGTGAGAGCTTCGCGACCGACGGAAGCTGCGCCTGGCGCTGTGAGCATCCGCCGGCTTGGTTGCTCCACTCCTGCTGGTACCAGTACAGCGCGCCGTTGATCACCTGGTTGTAGTTCGACCCGTCGGGCGCTTTGCCGAGCGGTTCGCCGTATTCGGTCGCCGCCTTGAAGGTGCGGCACTTGTCCCCGACCTCCTGGCCCTTGCTGTCGTGCCAGGCGTTCATCTCCGGGTCGGTGAGCGACTCGCTGTGCTCGTGCGCGAGGCCGCCGCCGATGGTGGCATCCCCAGGGTTGTTGTTGGGGTGTTCTTCGCCGAAATCGCAGTTCATGCCGTTGACGTAAGGGTCATCGGCGTAGATGAGCGCCGTTGTACCGACCGGGACGTAGCCGTGGTAGGCGCAGAAGGCAGCGTGGAGGGTGCCGTCAGAGCACTTCTTGCCTGCAGCTTCGAAGCAGCTTTCGACGCCCGGCGGCGTGAGCATGAAGTACTCGTGCTGTAGGTCGACGGGGAGTTTGTGAGCTTCCACGTAGCGCGTGAGCTCGGTGCGGATCTGTTCGTCGGTGAGGCAGGTGCTCGCCGCCGCGCATCCGCTGGCGGGATACGGTTCGGTGTCGACGATGGCGCCGCCGAAGTGCGAGTTGTAGTTGGCGAATTCGGCGCCGCTGTCCCCGTATTGCGTAAGCAGGGAGTCGGTGTTCAGAAGGCCGCCGCTGTCATGCGCGAGGTTTTCGAAGTAGCCGTCCAGCACCGTCTGGTAGCCGGGGGGATACGAAGGCGCTCCGGCCGGATCCCAGTAGAACGCGTAGTTGGTGTTGGCCGACATGACGGGGCCGCCGTGGTATTCGACAGGTTTACTGACCGCGGGCTTGACCACGGCCAGTGCCTGCGCAGTCGGGTGCGGTGTCGGCTGATAGCTGAGGGTCCTGCTGCCAACTGTGACGAGGACAGCGGAGGCGGTCGAGGCGCTCACCAGGAGCGAGGCCAGGACGAGAGCGACGAGCAGGCCCAGGCGCCGCCCCGCGCCGCTTCGCCCGCCACGCGACGCGTCATCCGGCTGCGTGAAACGGGGTCCCATCACTCTCCCAACGGTCGCAACTGCGCAAGTCGATGTCAAATCGCTTCCGGCCGGATCCGATCACGGCGCCCGGCCGGGTTCGGCTTACCCGCGACGGCCTACCACCCCGGTGCCTCCGGGGCGTGGGTGACCGTGCACAGAGCGGTTAACGCGGGTCGGCGCAGCAGGTTGGCCAGGGAGCCAGTATTTCTGTTGAGCCGGACCGGCCCGGCGAAGGCCCCACGGGACTGCCGCTTGCTGCCATATATGAGGACCGCGGACCTATGCAAGAGGGCGATATCCGTGTATCCTGGCCGCGCGGCCAATAACCGCACTCACGGTCTTGCGCACACCACGGCCGTGAAGGAGGGGAGGGGCGACCCGGGGGCGTGACTTTCTCATTCTCCTGCCTCCGGGTCGGCCGCCCAACGGCGGTGGCAGGGCTAGCTCCCGGTGTCCAGCGGGAGACCGAGATCGGCCAGGGCGCGGTTGCGGTCCCAGTAGAAGATGAGCCTCACGACGCGTCCGTCACGGATGCGGAAGAGATTTGCGCGCAGCAGCTCCACCTCGCTGCCGGTGTCGCGCTCGCGTGCGTTCCAGCGCGTGAACACGAGCACGCGGTCATCGTCGATCTCCTCGTAGTGGTCCGCGAGCGCGCGGAGATCGTCGAAGCTGCCGAGCAGCTCGCCGACGGCCTGTGTGATCGCGTCCTGCCCGGTCCAGGCGCCGGCCCCCTCACCGCCGAACCTCGCCCACTCGATTCCCTCGTCGGCCCACCGCTGGGTGTGGCCGAAGTCGCCCTGCTCCCAGTCCGCGTAGATGGACTGCACGAGCCCGAGGTTCGCCGAGGTCATCGCGCGATTCTCTCAGGCCCGGCGCGCTCGCGCGCGGCTCAGCCCTTGAGGACTTCCTGCGCCGCGCTCGTGTAGCCGCCCTTTGTCTGCAGAGCGTGCTGCAGCAGGCCGAAGTAGCCCTCGCGTTCAGTGCTCGCGCCCGAGACGGCCTGGTCGCGCGCCTGGTAGAAGAGGAACAGGCCGAGCCGCGGGCCCAGCAGGGAGTGGATGCCGGTAGTCACGGAGCGAAGCGTTTCGCCGGCTTCCTGGTAGGTCATGCAGGCGTTGTATCCGTAGTTGTCGCTGAGGCAGCGGCCGTTGTCGCTCGCGACGCCCCACTCGGTCACGTCGATCGGGATGCTCGAGGGAGCGCCGTGTTCGGCGGCCTGCTTGACGATGTTTTCCAGCTTCAGTTTCCAGCCCGTACCGTAGGGGTGGCTGACCCAGCCGGCGACGTACGAGCCGAAGTTCGGGACCGCGGCGAACATTTCTTTCATCCAGTCACCCGTCCAGTCTTCGGATACGGCGAGCATGCCGACCCGGACGCCGGTGGCCGAGATCGCCTGCGCCGCTTCCTTCAGGAGCGTCGCGTAGGAGCGGGCCCTGGCCATGTACGACGGTGCTCCCGCTCCGTCCCCGTACTGGTAGCCGCCGGAGGTCTCGTTCCCGAACTCGATCGTCTCGATCGCGAGGTTGCCGTCGGTTCGCCCGGCCCAGAACGTGCCGCCCGGGCCGTAGGCCTTTGCCCACGCGCCGAGAGCGCGCGCTTCGGTCGATGACGGGATCCGCCCGTCGAAGGAGGCGAGCGGCGCGACGCGCACGCCCATCGCGGCGTAGCCGGCGATCGTGGGCTTGAGCTGCGCCGCTGTCCATTCGATCGGGAAGTTGACGCGCACCACCTTCGCGCCCATCTTCGGTACGGCCTGCGTGTCCAGCTGTCCGGTGTACACCCAGCCGGCGTTCATGCCGGGCTGAAATGCCTGGAAGGAGATCGATACGTCTGGGGCCCAGGCGCTGCCCGTCACTTCGGCGCGCACGCTGTATTTCACGGTCGCCCCCGGAACCGGAGCCGGCGTGAAGGAGTTCCCGCTGACCGTCGTGAAGCGTTCGGGCTGGCCCGGCGCTCTCGTGACGATCTGATAGGCACTGACGCCCGTCACGGCGCGCCAGTGCAGCGTCCCGCCGCTCACCGTCAGTTCAGGCGCGGCGAGCCTGGCTGCCGGGGTTTCCGCCCCCGGCAGGCCGATCGGCCCGGGCACCGGCGCACCTGTCGATCCGAGCGCACCGCCGATGGCGCCGGCGATCGGGAGCAGCGTGTGGGCCGGCTTGACGGTGCGGTGCACGGCCTTGCGGTGCCGGCAGTGACGTGTGCGTCTGCGGGTGCAGTAGGGGAGCTTGCGTTTGGCGGCCTTCTTGGCGGCGTGGGCGCGCAGCGGCGCCGCCGAGGCCCCGGCGCTCACGAACGGCACTGCGGCGAGCAGGCAGATCAGGACAGCGGCCATCGACATGGCCCAGCGCCTTGTGCCATTGCGCCTGCTTCCAGGACGTTTCGGCTGAAGCCCGTCCGACGGGCTCCAGCTCCCCACCGAAGTCACGAGCCAACCGTAGCGCGCATCGGGAGCAGGGTGCGTTACCAGCCCGTTGCCCGAGCGGGACTCGACTTGTGCGTACTGTTGCAATTGTGCGGGCTTGCTGACCGCTTCCGGGCCCGAGACGGGGCACCACCTCTCAGGCTCCTGGTCGACCTTGACCGCGGGAACGTTAGCTGACGCGCAACACGGCACGTGGGCGCATCGGCAGCGCGCAGATCGACCTTGAGAGCTTCACGTCCGCGCGCGATACTGGGTGCGTGCGCCACCCGAGCCGCATCCGAGCATCCGACGCCGAGCGCGAGAGCGTCGTGGGCGCTCTGCGCGGCCACTATGCGGCCGGGCGCCTTGATCAGCGTGAGCTCGAGACCCGCGCCAGCCGCGCCTACACCGCCGAGCGCCGCGGCGATCTGCTTGTCGTGCTCTCTGATCTGCCCGTGCAGCGCCGCTACGTGTTCTCGCGTGAGCTGATCGCGACGCGAGCGGGCCGTGTGCACCGTTTCCTGCTGCGCGGCCATGCCGCGACGTTCGCCGCGGTGAACGGGCTTCTGGTGGGCATCTGGGCCCTGACTGGTGGGGGGACTTTCTGGCCCGCCCTGTATCTGGTTCCGAGCGCGGCGCTCCTGACCTGGCACTGGTGGGGAGGACGGGCCCTCGCCAGGCGCATGTCGCGCTGGCGCGTCGGCTCCCGTCCAACCTGACCGTCACGCCTGCGTCCCCTCGTCGGCGGCGAGGGCCTGTCCGATCGCGTCGATGTGCGAGCGCAGATAGTCGCTGAGGCGATCGCAGTCCGCGGGGCCGGCGTCGGTGCCGGGGAACGGAGGAGATGCCTGGAATGCGGCGGCGGCCCGTAGCTGGCCGTTGCGCACCAGACCCTCGTGCAGGCTGTTCGCCCACTTCGCCACCGACCCGGTGAGGCCGACGAACGCCATGCGCCTGGCGAATCGATCGAGGCCGTGCGTCTCGGTGCTCAGGCGCTCTCGCTGAGCGCCGGCCGCGTGCAGCGCGTGCCGGCCCCACGCACGTTCTTCCTCCAGCCAGCTGCGAAGCTCCGGCGTGGGGAGCGGGTCTGTGCCGGCGCCCAACGTCTCACACGCCGCGGCCGCTCGGCCCCTAGAACAGGGCGGCGCCGAGCGCGCGCCTGGTCTCTCGCGCCAGCGGGTCCTCGGCGCCGAGTCCGTCGAGTTCTCCGATGATCGCGCGGCGCACGTCATCTCGCTGCTCTCCGGCGGTGGGGATCGCGTCCAGCAGCCCCTGAAGGCCCTCTCGCGTGTCGCCGGCATCCAGTGACGCGAAGGCCTCGGAGCAGAGGCCCGCGGCCTGCAGGCGAAGCCGCGCGGCGAGCCCATCGGCCTCGAAGCTGCCGTTGACGGGCTCGAGCACCGCGAGCGCATCCTCGCTCTCACCGCGGCCGATCATGATCCTCGCCAGGGCAATCGCGGCGTCCGCGCGCGAGGGCTCGAGCGCGAGCGCGCTGCGCAGCGCCTCCTCGCTGCCCTGCTCGACGAGCTCGTCCGCCTCGGATGGCAGCAGCGAGTCGAAGAACCGGTCGACCATCGGCTGCGGCTGCGCTCCTACGAACTCATCGACGATCTGCCCGCCGCTGAACGCCTTCACCGCGGGAATGCCCTGTATGCCGAACGAGGCGGCCAGGTTCGGGTTGGCGTCCGTTTCGACCTTCGCGAGCATGACCTTGCCCTCGCGGTCGGCTGCGGCGCGCTCCAGCGCGGGGCCGAGCTGCCTGCACGGGCCGCACCACTCGGCCCAGAAGTCAACGACCACGGGCATTTCGCGCGAACGGTCCACGACCTCCTGCATAAACGTCGCTTCTGTGACATCGATGACGGTCATGCACCACAGGGTAGGGCGAATGTGCGGCGATGCCGCGGTCGCCTACGCCGGGCCCTCCACGACCATCAGCTGGTTGCCGTCGTGGTCGCGGAAGAAGAACATCCTGGGAACCTCGCCGTCGCCTCCCATCATCTCGGCGTCGACGTCGACGCCGCCGGCCCGCATCTCCTGGTGTGTCGCGGTGACGTCCACCGATGACAGGGCCACCCCTGTCGTGCGGCCGGTGTCGTAGGCGTCGCGCCTGGGCACGAGCGCCAGCGCGGCGCCGCCTCCGGGCGGGGAGACCTCGACCCAGCGGTCGCCGTCGCCGAACGGGGCGTCCGCGGTCAGCTCGAAGCCGAGCTGGCCCGTGTAGAACGAGATCGCTGCGTCCTGGTCGGCGACGGGAACCATCACCCTCCCGACGTGTGTGACTGGTGACATCTCTGTGTTCCTCCCTGGTCGTTGCTCTAGGAATGCGGTTCGGTCGTCGCGGGGTCCGGCTCCACGAACTTGAAGTCGGCGAAGAACTCGGCGCCCTCGATGCTCACATGCGGTACTACCCGATCGAGCCATTTCGGCATCCACCAGTTCGCGTTGCCGGCCAGGATCATGACGGCCGGGACGAGCAGGCACCTGACGACGGTGGCGTCCAGCACGACCGCGACGGCCAGGCCGACTCCGAACTGCTTGATCGTGGGATCCCCGTTCAGGACGAAGCTCCCAAACACGAAGACCATGATCAGGGCCGCCGCCGTGATCACGCGGGCGCTCGTGAGAAGGCCTGACAGCACCGCGCTCGTGTTGTCCTCGCCGGCGTGCTTGTGCTCCTCGATCTGACTGACCAGGAACACCTCGTAATCCATCGAGAGCCCGAACAACACCGCGAACATGAACAGGGGCACGTAGGAGACGATGGGCACCGGGCCGCTCAGGCCGATCAGGCCGCTCAGCCAGCCGAATTGGAAGATCGCGGTCAGGATGCCGTATGCGGCCCCGATCGAGAGCAGGTTCATGACGGCGGCCTGCGCGGGGACGACGAGTGTCCTGAAGGCGATGATCAGGAGCATGAAGCTGAGCAGGATCACGACCAGGATCTGAAGCGGCAGCTTGGCGGAGATCCTCGCGGCGAGGTCGACATTGCCGGCGGTGCTCCCGCCGATGTAGGCGCTCATGTCCGTGCCCGTCTCCGCCGCGGGGATCGCCCCGGAGCGGAGATGTTCGACGAGTTCGGCGGTGGCGCTTTCCGCCGGCCCCTGCTTGGAGATCGCGTTGAAGTACGCGGTGGTGCCGGCGGTGTCTATCTGGACGGGGCTGGTCGCGGCGGTGCCCGGATTGGCGGCGACTTCGTGCTGGAGCTTCTGCAGGCGTGGGTCGCTCGCGCGCGGGTCGCCCTGGGCTCCGGCGCCCTGCGGGGAGGTGCTCGCGGGGGCTGCGGGCGTCCCGAGCGAGACGGCGATCAGGAGCGGGCCGTTGACACCCGGCCCGAAGTACTTGGAGATCAGGTCATATGCCCGCCTGGCGGTCGTGCTGGTGGACAGCGCGGCCGTGTCCTGCTGGCCGAGCGTCATCGACAGAAGCGGGATCGTGAGGGGGATCAGGATCGCAAGGGCCGCGAGGCCGGCGATCAGCGGATGGCGCGCGATGTCGCCGGCGCGGCCGGCCCACCAGCCTTCGCGGGCCTGCTCCTCGGACGGAGGCGTCCGCACGCGCAGCCGGTTGATCCTCGGGCCGAAGATCGCCAGCAGAGCCGGGAGCAGGGTCAGGGCGGCGAGCACGGCGACGACCACGGCGACGCCGGCCATCAGCCCGAGTGTCGTCACAAGCGGTATTCCGGCCACGGCGAGGGACACGAGCGCGATCGTCACCGTCCCGCCTGCGAAGAACACCGCTCCGCCGGAGGTCGCTGCGGCCCTCGCGATCGACTCGTTCAGCGCGAGCCCCGAGCGCATGCCTCTGAAGTGCCGGGTGACTATGAACAGGGCGTAGTCGATGCCGACGCCGAGACCGATCATCGTCGCCAGCGTCGGCGCCACCGTCGGCACCGTCATCACGTGCCCGAGCAGCCTGATGAGCGCGAGCGCGAGCGCGAGCCCGACGATCGCATCGATGATCGGCAGCAGCATCGAGGCGACGGTCCCGAAGGTGAAGGAGAGGATCACCATCGCGGCGCAGATTCCGATCAGCTCGCTGATCTCCGTTGACGGCTTGGAGACCTTCTGCCCGAGCTGGCCTCCCGTCTCGACCTGGAGCCCTGCGGCCTTCGCGGGTGCCGCCGCGTCGATGATCTTCTGCGCTTCGGCGGTGGACAGTTCGCCGGGGCTGACGGCGAGCGTCACCGACAGGTAGCCGGTGCTCTGGTCCCTGCTCAGAGCGCTCGCACCCTGTGGGGTCAGCGGATTGACGACCGACGCGACGTTCGCCGCCTTGGCGACCGCGGCGGCCGCCGCGTTGACCGCTTCGGCGTTCTTGGGTTCCGTGAGCTTGCCGGTGGATGCGTGAAGCACGATCGGGCTCGTGCCGTTCGCCTGGTCCGGGAACGAGCGGCGCAGCGTGTCGGTTGCGTGCTGGCTGTCCGTGCCTGGCAGCGAGAGGTTGTCGCTGGTGTTTTCGCCGAGGCTGTGCGAGACGAGCACGGCGGCGCCCGTGACAACCAGCCAAACGGCGAGGACCAGGATCCGCTTGCGTATGCAGAAGTGCGCTACCCGGTACAGGACGCCGGTCAAGATCTGCAGCTTATCCCTGAGCTCAGACCTCGGTGAGCAGAGGGGACGATGCGGGCTCGGGCAGTAGCCGGTCGAGCAGTCCACCCGCCGGCCGCGACGCGAGCTCCCTGCTCAGATCGGCCCGATAGGAGAGCAGGGCGAGGCTCGGTGCGATCGTGAAGTCCGCGGCATTGAGGTCCTGCGCGCCGAGGGTGCCCTGCGCGATCCAGGCGTCGACCCGATCGAAGAGCTCCGGGATCGAGTCGATCAGTCGCTGGCGCTCGCCGGCGCTCGCGCGGAAGGAGTGGCCCGCCGTGCGCGCGAGGTGGGGGCGAAGCCAGTCCCTGTTGGTCAGCAGGGGACCGAGCCTGCCGTTGGCGCCTCGCTCTTGCACGTCGTCGAGATCGCTCGCGAGGATCGCGCGCCTGGCTGCCATCTGCAGGACCGCATCGCCCCATTCCTCAGCGCTCTCGACCTCGAGCCGTCTGTCCTCATCGTCGGGGAACAGCGCGGGCGTGGGCTGCACCCGCTCCAGCAGGCGGGCGATCGCATGGTTGGTCTGGGCCCGCTCGCCGCGCAGGCGCAGGGCGGGAACGGTGCCCATGCGGTCCAGCATCGCCAGCTCACGGTGCGTGCCTCCGTCCACTGTCCGGATCGGCGTGCTGTGGCCCGGGAACCCGGATGCGCGGACGAGCATCGGATGCAGCCCCGTCGGCAGGACCACGCGCCGGTATGCGATGTCCTTGTGCTCGAGCATCAGGGCTGCCGACCTGCAGGCGTGCGAGCCCGTGATCACAAACAGAGTGGCCTGCGTCTCGGAGGGGGCGCTCACGACGGTCGTCGGCTCGCCAGCCGCTGCAGGTAGGCGTGTGCGACGGCACGCGATTCAGGGTCCGAGAGGGCCGTGAGAAGCGCGTCCGCATCGTTCCAAGCGCCGGCCGTCGATGCCATCTCATCGCTGGCCGCGTTCACGGCGCGCTTGGTGGCGGTGAGGGTGAACACCGACTTCGCGGCGAGCTCTGCGGCGAGCTCCTCGACCGCCCGCTCGAGCTCATCATCGGCCACGACCCTGTTCAGGAAGCCGAGCGCCTTGCCCTCCTCGGCCGTGAACGGCCTGCACGTGAGCACCAGCTCCTTCGTCATCGCGGGCCCGATCTCCCTCACCAGCCGGGGGATGCCTCCCCACGCGAGAGGTATGCCCAGGTCAACCTCGGGGATCGAGAAGCGCGTTCCCTGAGTGGCGACGCGAAGGTCGCAGGCCGCGGCAAGGACGAGCCCGCCTCCGACGCAGTGACCGCGCACTCCCGCGATCGTGACCGCGCGCATGCCCTCGATTGCCTCCGCCATCTGGCGCCCGGCGTCCGCGGCCTCACGGCGCTCGGCGACGCCGACATCGGCGCCGGCGAACACCGAGACGTCCGCTCCTGCGCTGAATGCCCGTCCGCGGCCGGTGACCAGCACGACCTTCACCTCGGGGCGCTCGTCAAACCAGCCGGCGGCCTGCGCGAGCTCTCTCAGCGTGACGGCGCTGAGCGGGTTCAGCTTCTCCGGGCGATCGAGGGTGATGGTTCCGCGCGGGCCCGATGAGCCGACCTCGATCGTGGTGAAGGCCATGCGCCACCCTACCCCGTGCGGCCGCGCACCGTGATGCTCTTGGTGAGCCTCAGCGCGGCGGCGGGCGGCGCGCTCAGTGTCAGCGCGACGGTCACCGTCATGCGGCGATGCGTCGAAAGGTAGCGCGCGGCCTGCCTGCTCGGCCGCAGCCTGATTGTGACGTTCGCGCTGTGGGCGGCGGTGTGTCCGGCCTCGGCGTAGATGACACTCACGAGCCGACTGATCGTGCGTGTGTGGCCGCCCGATGCGACGCGCCTGCTCACCTTCACGCGGTAGCTGGCGCGCGCGATCAGGTGCCCCGCCGGGACACCGGTCAGGTGGATCGCCAGGATGCCTTTGGCAAGCGCGCGCAGCGACGCGAGCCTGAGCCTCCCGGGCGAGCCGGCTCCCATCGGGGCGGATGGGCACCCGGATGCGGCCGGCCCACTCGTCGCCTCGCTCGCGCCCATGTCGACGCGTGCCGGCGGAGGGAACCGGCAGCCTGGAGCACGGAGAGCCGAGCGTGGGCGGCGTGTAGAAGCGCGGGTCCCCGTAGAAGTCGCGGGTGAGGCCGGTGGGGATGAGTGCAGCGGACCCGGCGCCGATCGTCGGGCTCGCCGGGGTCTCGTGCACGTCGATCGAGGCGGGGTTGCCGTTGTCGGCGAGCAGCGGGTTCGCGCAGATGTTGCCGGCGCCGCCGAACGGGACCGGCGAGCCCGTGCGCACGCAAGCGTCGCTGAAGCTCACCGCCTGGGCCCCGGCGGATTCGTTGAAGCCGGTGACCTCATAGCCGCTCGAGTCCATCGCCAGGATCGAGTTCACCAGTTCGAGCCGGTCGTAGGGCTCGCCTTCGATGCCGGCTCCGTTGGGTGCGCTGTTCAGCGTGATCGTCGAGTCGAGCACCCGCAGATGGCTGCACCCGACCCAGATGCCGCCGCCTCCGAGGTCGCCGCTGTTTCCGGGGCCGATCGCGTTGCCCGTGAGCACGTCATTCTCGAGCGTGCTGTCGGTCAGTTCGGACGGCCCGCATGAGGGCGTGTCGATCCCGAGACCGCCGCCCCAGCTCCAGTGGGCGCCCGAAGGGCTGGTGGTGCCCGCGACCAGGTTGCGCGAGAAGATGTCCCCGACGCTCAGCAGGCTCGCGTATTCCAGCCACTCGCCGGCGCCGCCGTAGTCTCCGCCGCCGCCCGCGGGCACGCTGACGCTGACCGTGTTCGAGTCAAACGTGTTTCCGCTCTGCGTGACGCGCGCCGTGTGGCCGGGCGCGCCGAGCAAACTCAGCCCGGCTCCGGTGCCCTGGAGGGCTTCTTCTGTGGGCGACACCCGCAGGCTGTTCTCCTGGAAGGTGTTCCCTTCGATCGTGTTGCCGGCGTTCTCGCAGGGGTCGGACAGCCACGCTGCCGCTCCGGTCCCGCTGCCGGTCGGCGTGGAGAGCGTGTTGCCCGAGAACGTCGAGCCGCTCACCACGATCGACGGCGCCCCGCCCGCGGGTGAGCATCCGGCGCCTCCCACCTGCAGGTCTGCGGCGTGGGCGCCTTCGCCCGCGAGATGGTTTTCGAGCACCCGGTCGCCGCTGAGCGTCAGGCGCCACGCCCGCAGCAGCAGTGCGCTGGTGTTCGTCAGCTGAGCGTGCTGAAAGGTGAGGTTGCTGACCGTCAGCGCCCCGGCCTGACTGGCCCCTGCTGTGGCCAGCAGCGGAGCGGTGATGCCCGCCCCGTCGAACCCGGACACCGTACCGGGCCGCCCTTCGAGCGTGAAGCTGGAGCCCGCGGGCAGCGTCGCGCCTCCGGCGCCGATCGTCGCGGCGCTGCACAGGCCGTCGAGGACGATGACGTCTCCTTCGCCGCCGCCGGGGTGCGTGGCCACCGCGTCGATCGTCGCCTGCAGGCTCGCGCAGTCCGTGCTGAATGCGGCGGCGCCCGCAGGCGCGGCGGTGACGCCCGCACCGAGCACGGCGAGCAGGCCGGCCGCGAGTAACGCATGTTGGGCGCGGCCGGCGGCCGAGCGAATCATCGCCTGCACGCGCCGATGGTAGGGCACCGTCCGGTCGCGCGATGGCGCTTGCGCCGCATCTAGACTGCCTCGCGTGGGCGAGGGGAGCCAACCAGACGCTTCGGCGGCCGACCTTTGCCGGAGGTTGGGGCTCGAGCCCAGCCGCAGCGAGCTCGTCCAGTCCCTGATGGATCTGGGCGTCTCCGCCGAGGCGATGGAGCAGGCTCATGCGCGCGGGCACCTTCAGGACGCGATCTTCGACACGGTGCTCGACCCTGACCGTGTACTTCGCACGGTCTCTGCCCGCGAGATTGAGGAGCGCGGTGGCTGGCCCGCCGAGGACACGCTGGCGATGGTGTCGGCGTTCGGGTTTCCGAGCCCCGGACCGCAGGACCCGTATTTCAGCCCGCAGGAGGCGGAGGCGCTGATCGGCGCGGCGGCGCGCCAGGACTGGTGGCCGGTGGAGGTGCAGATGGAGGTCTCGCGCGTGTGGGGCCAGGCGCTGGCCCGCATGGCCGCAGCCGAGGTCTACAACTTCCGCTTCGAGACCGAGCCGCGCGTGCGCCGTGGCGAGGTTGCCCCCGCCGAGGCGCTCGCGACGATCCAGCGCGCGCTCGCCGAGCTGCTGCCGCTCGCCGACCCCCTGATAGTCGGGATCCACCGGCGCTGGGTTGACCATGAGCTGACGCAGTACGCGGTCCGCGAGGCGGAGGAGCACGCGCCGGGCGCGATCCCGGGCGCGATCGACGTCTGCCTGCTGTTCTGCGACCTGAAGGACTTCACGACCTTCGCCGAGCGCTACGGCGACGCCGCGGCCACAGCGGCCGCGAGCCGCTTCGCGCACGTTATGACGGAGGAGCGCGGCGAGCACGGCCGTGTGGTCAAGGATCTCGGGGACGGCGCGATGCTCGTCTATCCCGAGGCTGCGGAGGCGGTCGCTGCGTGGAGGCGGTTCCGGGCGGCGATGAGCGGCACCGGTGCGCTCGCGCTCCACGGCGGGATGCACCAGGGCGTCGTAGTCAGGCGAGAGGGGGACTACTTCGGCGGCGCGGTCAACCTCGCCGCGCGCCTGCTCGCGCTCGCCGGCAGCGGCGAGCTGCTCGCAACGCGCTCCGCCGTCGACCGCGCCGGTGATCCGGGCGCGTGGACCGCGCTCGGCGGACACCGACTGCGGGGGCTGGAGGCCGAGGTCGAGGTGTTTCGCCTCGGCGATCCGCTCAGCGCAGCATGAGGACGCGCTCGGGCTGAGCCCCGCTCAGGCGTTCAGCGCGCGCATCACGGCCGGAGTGTGTGAGCTCGTAGGCGCCGGGATCCAGATGCTGCGTTCGCCGGCGGTAGGTGCTCCACAGCCACGGCCACTGGCTCGGGTCGTTGCCGTTCTCGTCGACGTACCAGCTGGTGCAGCCCGTGTGCCAGACCGTGCCGGCGAGCGCCGACCGCATCTCGCGGTCAAAGCCTCTCGGCGCGCTCACGCGCGACCTCGATGCGATCGCTTCCCGTGCTCTCCAGCGCATTCATCGCGGCGATCACATGAGCGACGGCGGCCTCGATCACGTAGATCACCGAGCCCGTTCCGCCGTTCGTGTTGGGGCCGTAGATGAGGAACATGTTCGGGAAGCCGTGGACGGTGAGGCCGAGGTACGCGTGCGCCACGGGATCCCACGCCTCGGTCAGCGTGCGGCCGCCGGCGCCGGTCACATTCATCGGCGCGACGAACGCGTGGCTCTCAAATCCCGTTGCGAGGATGATCACGTCAGCGGGCCTCTCGGCCCCGCCCGCGAGCTGCACGCCGGTCGGGGTGACGGTCTCGATCCGGTCGGTGATGAGCTGCACGTTGGGCCGCGTAAGCGTCGGGTACCACGTGTCGGTGAGCATGATCCTCTTGCAGCCGATCTCATCGGTGGGCGTGACCTTTGCGCGCATCTCCGGGTCGGAGATCGCGATGTCGATCTGCCTGCGCCCGGCCGCCCGGAACGGGGCGAGCAGCCATCGCTGGCTGGTCATCGCGGCCGCTCCGATGTCCATGAAGGCGAATGTCGCCATCCGGTCCAGGCGCGCGAGCGCGGGGAACCGCTCGAATGCCCGCTTGGCACGCTCGGAGTATTCGAAGTCCATCTTCGGCATCGTCCAGCCCGGGGAGCGCTGGTAGATGTCGATCTGGCCCGCGACCGGCTGAATCGCGGGCACGGCCTGGATCGCGCTGCAGCCCGTCCCGATGACGGCGACCCGCGCACCGGTCAGGTCGACGTCGTGGCGCCATTCCGCAGTGTGGAACACGGGCCCGGCGAAAGTGTCCAGCCCGGATATCGGGGGCCGCTTGGGAACCGACAGCTGACCGCACGCGGCGATCAGGATGTCCGCCTCGAACGCTCCGCCGGTGCTCTGCAGCACCCACACGCTGCGCTCCTCGTCCCACTCCGCGCTCGTCACCTCCGTATTGGTGCGCGCGAGCTCGAGGACACCGTGCCGCCGCGCCACGTCCTCGATGTACTCCTGGATCTCGGCCTGCGGCGCGTACCGGCGCGACCAGCGCGGATTCGGCTCGAACGAGAACTCGTAGAGGTGCGAGGGCACGTCGCAGGCGGCACCGGGGTAGGTGTTGTGGTGCCAGACACCGCCGATCCTCTCGCCGCGCTCGAACAGCGTCACATCACGGAACCCCGCGCGCGGCGAGCATCACCGCGGCGCCGACGCCGCCGAATCCGCCACCCACGATCGCGACACGGCGCCGCCGGCTCGCCGCGGCCCGCCGGCCCGGCGCCGGGGACGAATCCGTTCGATGTCCCGTCGGAGCTCACGCCAGCAGACTATGCCAATCCCGGCCCGCCGACGTGCGGCCCGATGCGGGGTCTACCATTGCGCGTATGCGGCGCTGGAAGCTGACACCGCTCGCGGTCATCGGGGCCTGGCTGATCCTGGCGCTGGCACCGCCGGCCGCGAACGCCGCCACGATCACCTTCGGGACGGATCTCGGGCAGCCCGCCAACGCGCCGCTCTCGTGCAGCGAGGGTGTGCTGAACCAGTTCCTCGGGCAGTTCCTGATCGGGCCGTTCAATGGCAACTGCATGTGGTCCTCCGTCGTTGTCGGATCGACAGCGGAATCCCTCACGGCGCCGGCGTCGGGGACGGTCACCGCGGTGCGGGTGCGGGCCGGCGCGAGCACGGGGCCGATGCAGGTCAACGTGGTGCGGTTCCTGTTTCGCCAGACCGGCAATCCGGCGACACCGGAACTCGCGTGCTGCTTCGTGCAGGCCTACGGCCCGGTCTTCACTCCGGCCCCGAATTCGGTGACGACGATCCCAACGAACCTGCCGGTGAAGGTCGAAGCGACGCCGCCCCCGAACGACACCACGACCGTCGCCGCGACCGATCAGCTGGCCCTCACCTCGCTCGAACCGGGCGTGCAGGTGCCGCTGTTCGCCACAAAGAACGGCGCCGGCGACCTGAGCGTCCTGAGTTACGCGTGGTATCCCGCGCCCACCTCGCCCGCCGTCCCCGCTCCGAGCCCCAACCCGATCGGCGGCTTCGCCGACCTCAGCGGCTTCAAGGTCCTGATGAATGCGGACCTGAACACGGGCGCTGGCGCGGCACCGGGCGCAGGCACCCCCGTTGGCCCCAGCGGGACAGGGCGCGACCCGCCGCGCCCGCCGTGATACTCCCGAACACCACGATCCCGGTCCGTGGCGGAGCCGCCACGGTGCCGATCGCATGTCGCGTCGTGGACTGCCGGGGCCTGATCACGCTTCAGAACGCGAGGCTGGCGGGTGCTGCGCGCAGCGGCGCGAGGACGGCACGCGCACCGGTCACATATGGGTCAGCGAGATTCCTGGTGAAGGCCGGCACGACCTCGCGCGTGAGGGTGAAGCTCAACACCGCGGGCCGCAGGCTCACCAGAGGGCACGCCCGCAGGGCCGTGTGGGCCAACATTCGCTTCTCGGCGGGCGGCGGAGCATCCAGGAGCGTGAAGGTGACGCTGAAGAGCTGAGCCGGAGCGCACCGAGGACCCGCGCACGCGGGCGGCCCGTATGATCCGGCGCCGTGCCCGAGGTGAGACTCAGCGACCCGCTCACGCTCCCGTGCGGGCTCGAGCTGCACAACCGGCTCTGCCGGGCCGCGATGACCGAGGGCATTGCCGGTCCGCGCAACGATCCGGGCGAGCGGCACTTCCGCCTGTACGAGGCGAACGCGCGGGGAGGAGCGGGGCTGATCCTGACGGGCAACGTGATGGTGGACCGCCGCTACCTCGAGCGCGCCCGCAACATCGTGGTCGACTCCGCCACCGATCAGGGGGCGCTGCGGCGGTGGGCTCAGAGTGCGGCCGGTACTCCCGCACTCGTCCAGATCTCCCACCCGGGACGGCAGACCAGCAAGTACGTCAACCCGGATCCGGTGGCCCCGTCGGACGGTCCGCCGGTGCCCCTGGCTCGCTCATACGGCAGGCCCCGCGGCCTGACCGCCGCGGAGATTGCGGAGGTGCGGGACCGCTTCATCGACGCCGGCGAGCGCGTCGTCGCCGCAGGCTTCGACGGGGTCGAGGTCCATGCCGCCCACGGGTATCTGCTGAGCAGCTTCCTGGACCCCGCTCACAATCGGCGCACCGACGCCTACGGCGGCACGCTGCAGGCGCGCGCGAGGCTGCTGCTGGAGATCGTCGGGACGCTCCGGTCCCTGCTTCCGGGCGGCGCCGCGATCGCCGTCAAGCTCGACGCGCGCAGCGGGGCTGACGGCGAACTCGCCCAGCTCGCCGGCATGCTGGAGGCCGCGGGTGCCGACCTGCTCGAGATCTCCGGAGGCAACTACGAATCAGCCGCGATGCTCGGGCTCGACTCCGAGGGGCGTGAGCTGCAGGGCGAGCACGAGTCACCGTTCTGGAACAGCGCCGCGGCGGCATCTGCTGCCACAGCGATCCCCGTGGTGCTGACGGGTGGATTCCGCACGCGCCAGGAGGTGGACCGCGCGCTGGCGGCCGGTGTCTGCGCGATGGTGGGCGTCGGGCGCCCGCTCGCCGTGTGGCCCGGCCTCGCCGGCCGCTTCGTGAGGGGCGAGAGCAGCGTCCTTGAGCGTCCGGCGCCGCGGCTCGGCGGGCCCCGCGCAGCCCGCGGGATCCTCGCGCCCGCCGCGAACTCCGGATGGCATCGCATCCAGCTCGCCCGCACCGGTGACGGCGCCGCGCCGCTGCTGCGCCTGCCGGCGATCCTCGCCGCGCTCGACTATGCGGGCACCGACTCGATGCTCGCCCTGAGAGGGCGCCGGTCGCGCCTTGCGCTCGCGGCTGAGGCCGGCCCGCCCGCGCACCGCGAGCCCGTGCCGCCGGTGGGACTCGCCGAGGAGGACGTCGCGGTCTGAGGCGTCCCGTGCCTGCGCATGGCGACGTGGCCAGCCTGTTTACTGGCTGAGTGCCCCCAAGCCGTTCAGCTGACCCGGCGCGCACCCGGCTCCTCTGCCTGATCGCCGCCTGCGGGATCCTGCTCGCGCTCTGCGCGCCAGTTCGCGCGCAGGGGGCTGTGCGAGTCAGCGTGTCGATCGACACGCTGCATCCCGGCCCGCCGGTGCCCGGTGAGTTTCTCGGGCTCTCATTCGAGGCCGGTGCGCTGCCCCAAATATCGCGATACGCCCGAAGCGGAGACTTCGTTGCCATGCTGCGGTCGCTCGGCCCAGGGATGATCCGCTTCGGCGGGGTCACGGCCGACCAGAACGCCGGCTGGACGGATCCGCAGACACCGCAGCCCGCGTGGTCCTCGGTCGCGATCACGCCGGCCGATATCCGCGCGGTCGCGGTCCTCGCACGGCGCAGCGGCTGGAGGGTCCTGCTGACGGTCGGCCTCGCGCACTACGAACCGCAGGCCGCCGCGCGCGAGGTGGCGGTGGCCAGCCGCGCGCTCGGCCATTACCTCGCGGCAGTGGAGATAGGCAACGAGGCGGACGCGTACGGAAAACACGGCTTTCGGGAACTGCCGTGGCTCGCGCAGGGGTTCACCGAACAGTCCACGAGCTACCGCGAAGCGATCGCGGCGCTCACGCCCGATGTCCCGGTGGCGGGGCCGGACGTGTCGGGGTCCGGGATCTTCACCGACTGGGGGAACGCCGAGGCGCTCACTCAGTCGCCGGCGATGCTCACGGGCCACCACTACCCCCTCGGCTGCGCGCAGACCCCGGCCCCGTCGATCGCGGCGCTGCTGAGCCCGGCGACTCGAGCGCTGGAGTCGCGCTCGCTCGCGAACTACACGAGCGTCGGGCGCGCGGACGGGCTGCCCGTCCGTGTGGATGAGGCGAACTCCGTCTCGTGCGGGGGCGTGCCCGGCATCAGCAACACGTTCGCATCAGCGCTGTGGGCGACCGGCTACATCACTCAGGTGATGTCCTCGGGGGCGGCGGGGATCAACCTGCAGGGCAACCCCGCGAACTGCCAGGGCTACACCCCGGTGTGCGCGCCGGACGCGGCGGCGCTGGCCACAGGCCGCCTGCGTGCCCAGCCCGACTGGTATTCGCTTCTGCTGACGAGCATGCTGATCGGGTACCGCCCGCTTCCGTCGGCGGTCCGCTCGGCGACGTCACCCAACGTGCTGGTGGCGCCGTTCTCGGGGCCGGGGCACTCGCTGCGGGTCGTGCTCGTCGATGATGAACCGCCCGGCTCGCCCGGGCTGGCGGTGCGCCTCGCGGTCGGCCCGGGCCATCGCGTCGCGAGTGTGATGCGGTTGAGCGGACCATCTCAGACCGCGACAGGCGGGGTGCTGCTGGGGGGCCGTTCCGTGCGCGCAAACGGCACCTGGCGGGCCGCTGCGGGCTCCCGCATCCGGCCGCGCGCAGGGTTCGTGCAGGTCAGTCTCCCGGCGAGCAGCGCGGCGCTCGTGAGCCTGCCAGCCACCGGCGGGCCGGGCCCACGAGCGCCGCGCCACTGACAAGCTCCCTAGCGGTAGTCGGGGTTCGGGAAGTCAAAGCGGCAGCCGGCATCCCAGGCGGAGCGTTGGTTGCCGTGCGCGGGCAACCCCCCGGCGTCCTTCATCAGCCGCGCGAGGTGGAGCAGGTTCCATGTCATGAACGTCGTGTTCCGGTTCGTGAAGTCGTTCTCGGGGCCGCCTGAGCCCTCGTCGAGATAGCTCGGGCCTGGCCCGGCCTCGCCGAGCCACGCGGCGTCTGCCTGCGGCGGGATCGCGTAGCCGAGATGCTGAAGGGAGTACAGGACGTTCATCGCGCAGTGCTTGGCGCCATCCTCGTTGCCGGTCACCAGGCAGCCGCCTACACGTCCGTAGTACGCGTACTGGCCCTCATCGTTGAGCAGATGGCTGTTGCCGTACAACCGCTCGATCACGCGAGTGCAGACGGACGATTTCTCGCCGAGCCAGATCGGGGTGAGGATCACGAGTATGTCGGCGGCCTTGACCCTCTCGTAGATCGCGGGCCAGTCGTCCCGCTGCCATCCGTACTCGGTCATGTCCGGCTGCACGCCGGTCGCGATCTCGTGGTCGACCGCGCGCACCAAGTCGACCTCGACGCCGTTGCGCTCCATGATCGCGATCGAGAGGTCCGCGAGCCCCTGGGTGTTGGAGGTCTCCGGTGAGCGCTTGAGCGTGCAGTTGACGTACAGCGCGCGCAGGTCGGTGAAGTCCCAGCGGGACTCCGCGCAAAGCCGCTCCTGCTCGGGCGTTAGGGGATGCATTTGGAAAGGCTCCTTGTTCGGTGGCTCTGCGCGGACCCTAACCGCGCTCGTCGGCGCCGGGGGCGGGCGCCCGGTCGAGCGACAGCGAGGCCGAGTTGATGCAGTAGCGCTGGCCGTCAGGTCCCGGGCCGTCGTCGAAGACGTGCCCTAGGTGTGATCCGCATGTGCGGCACAGGACCTCGGTGCGCCTCATGAACAGACCGTTGTCAGCTCGCAGCTCGACCGCCTGCGCGATCGCGGGCTCGGAGAAGCTCGGCCAGCCGGTGCCGGAGTCGAACTTTGCGTCGGAGCTGAACAGCTCGCTCGAGCAAGCCGCGCAACGGTAGGTGCCGTCGTCCTTCGTGAACGCGTACTCGCCGCTGAAGGCGGGCTCGGTCCCTTTGCGGCGGAGAATGTCGTACTGATGTGGCGTCAGCTCGGCGCGCCACTCCTGCTCGCTCTTGGCGATCTTCGTGCTCATGTCGCTCCTTTCGGTGATGTCGGGCTCAGCGAACGGTCACCGCGCACGCAGCGCGGCCGCTCTTCTCGAAGTAGCGCTGGTGGTACTCCTCCGCGCGGTGGAAGGCGCGTCGCCGGTGTGATCTCGGTGACGATCTCCCGGCGCGTGCCCGCCCGGCGGCGCTCGAGCGAGGCGCGCGCCGCCTGCTCCTGCTCAGGGGTGTGGAAATAGATCGCCGAGCGGTACTGCTCGCCGACGTCCGGGCCCTGGCGGTTGCGAGTCGTGGGGTTGTGGATGCTCCAGAACTGCTCCAGCAGCTCGCCGTAGGACACGAGCGCCGGGTCGAACCACACCTCGACGGCCTCGGCGTGCCCTGTGCTGTGGCGGCACACCTGCTCATAGGTCGGGTTCGGTGAGTGGCCGCCCGTGTAGCCGACGGCGGTCTGCGTCACGCCGTCCGATCTCGCGGAAGGCGGCCTCGACGCCCCAGAAGCAGCCGGCGGCGAACGTCGCCGCGCTCGGATCCGGGCGGGCCGTCGCCGGGGTAGGGCGGGCCATCAACCGCCGGCGCGCGGGTGGACCCGGGGTCGGAAATGCGTCGCGCTCTGAACAGCATGGGTCTCCTTCCTGCTCACGATGGGTGGGGGTCATCGCCCCGCTGAACGTACGTCTCGCGAGCGCGGATTTCGTTACACGGCCCTCACCGCGGCAAGGCGCGGCCGTGCAGGCTTGCTCGCCGTCGGGATCATGCGCCGGCGGAGCGGCGCGGGGACGGCTCAGGCCCGGCGGCGATCCCTGATCATGCGCCCGCCGATCGTGTCACCGAGCGCCGTCGTTATCCACACGATCAGGGCGACCGGCACGTAGGCGCCGGCGCCGTGGATGCTCATGCCGCTGACGATCGCGTTCACGATCACCAGCGAGAGGATCGTCGAGACGAGCGCGAGCAGGCCCGCGAGGGAGATCGACGGCTGGCGGATCAGGATCCGCAGCGCGATGACCTGGATCACCAGGTGCACGAGCCAGAAGATCAGCGTGGCCTCCACCAGCGCGGTGGCGCTGATCGAGAATTTGCTCACCAGCACGGAGGACAGCAGCAGCCCTGCGGCGATGCCGATCAGCGAGCTTGCGAGTCGTATACCCCAGCGGGTCAGCATCCGCAGCCGATCCTACAGGTGCCTCAGGCGCTCGCGCGCGAGAGGCGGTCGGCCAGCGAGCGCGGCAGTCGCGCCGCCAGGCCTGTCGGCTCGGGGGTCGTGCGTTTGCGGCATTGCCCGAGGGCGTGCGCGTAGCGCCAGAAGTCGACCTGCATCGTGTGGCGGCCCGAGCGCACGTAGCGCCGCGCCATCGCGGCCTGGTCGGCTGCTATCCAGCGCCTGATCTCATCCTCGTACGGCAGCACCGCGGCGCCCGTGATCAGGTCGCCCACCCATTCGGACTGCATCTCCATCAGCGGGATGTTCGAGCCGACGGTCTGCACGAAGCCGATGAAGAACAGATGCGGGAGCTCGGGCGTGAGGACCCGCTGGTAGAGCGGCATCGTGTTCCCCGCGGGGTCATAGAGATCCCGGTCGAAGAACGGCAGCGTGATCCTGTACCCGGTCGCGTACACGAGCACGTCCACGTGCGCCGACGTGCCGTCGACGAAATGGACCGTGTCGCCGTCGAGGCGCTCGACGTTCGGCTTCATCGAGATGTCGCCGTGCCCGACGCGGTCGAGCAGGTCCGACGACACCGTCGGGTGGGCCGACAGGAGCCGGTGGTCGGGCTTGGGCAGGCCGCGGTCCTGCGGCCTGCCGGCGCTCATGCGTACCATCAGCTCGTAGAGCCTGCGCTCCACGGGGAATGGCATGTAGGCGCTGAGCGGCGAGCCGAACTGGTCGATCGGACGGCCGAACGCGTACTTCGGGAGCACGTGCACGCCGTGCCTGGTCGACAGGTACACGCCGTGCGCGAGCTTGGCCGCATCGCACGAGATGTCCATCCCGGAGTTGCCGACGCCGACGACGAGCACGTCCTTGTCGGCGAACACCTCGGGCTCGACGTAGTCGTGCGCGTGAAACCACGTCCCGGTGAACTCGCCCGGGAAGTCGGGGATGTGCGGCTCGCTGTGGTGGCCGTTCGCGACCAGCACGTCGCGATATGAGCGGGTCCCCTCGGGCGTGGTCACAGACCAGCCGTGCGTGCCGGGCCTGCCGTGTCCCGGCAGCGGCTCGACACGCTCAACCGGGGTGTTGAAGCTGACGAGCTCGGTGAGAGCGAAGCGGTCGGCGAAGTCCTGGAAGTACTCGGCCATCAGGAGATGCGAGGGATAATCCGGCCAGTTGGCGGGCATCGGGTAGGACGGGAACTCGCTGAGCGGCCGCGAGCTGTTCAGATGGAGCGTCTGGTAGGCGGCCGCTCCGCCGTTGTCGTTGTCGATCCGCCACAGACCGCCGACCATCGAGCCCTTCTCGAACCAGTCGAAGGTGATGCCGCGGTCGACCAGCGCCTTGGCGGCGGCCAGGCCCGACGGGCCGGCGCCGATCACGCACGCCTGGGCGTCGAACTCGCCTTGGTGCGTGCTCTGCGGGTCAGCCGCGCTCAATGTTCTCTCCTGGACGGGGGTGGGTTGGTGCCTGCGCACGCCGTAGCGCCGCCCGCAGGCTATCGAGTGGGCGCCGCCCGCCCTCAGGAGCCAACCGGCAAGCCGAGAGCGCGGCCGCAGGTCAGGCGCCGGCGAGCGCCGTGAACGACGGCTTGTGTGAGCGGTCGCGGCGCTCGATCCCATACAGGGTGTTCGAGCCATAGTCGACGTAGCCGAAGATGTCGACGGCGGCCACGAAGCCGGTCGAGCGCGCCCAGCGCACGAAGCCCGTGATGTTCTGGGCCTGCTGGGCCTCGGTCCACTGCTGTGAGTCGCTGGTGGACGGCTGCCCTGTCGCCGTCGGCCAGCCGATCTCTGTCACGTACACGGGCTTGCCGGACAGGGCGTGGGCTTCTTCGACCGACCGGCGGTTGCCGAGCGCGCCTCCCGATTCGCCCTTCGCCCCGCCGTAGGGGTGAACGGTGACGCCGTCGCAGTAGGCCAGGCCGCCCTGTGCCGCCCAGCCCGCGCCGAACGGTTTGTTCGGCGCATCCCAGTCTGCGAGGACCTTCGGCCGGATCGCGGCCGGGAAGTTCGCCGCGAGCGTTTCGTGGACGGCGCGCAGGAGCCCCGCATATGCGGTGTAGTTGGTCGGGTCGGTCCATGCCCATGAGCCACCCGGCTCGTTGAGCACCTCCACGTTCTGGGCGCCGAGGTCCGCTCGGCCCTGCCAGAACGTCCCGCCCCTGCCGTAGCGGCGGAACACCGCGACGACTTCGGCGGAGTATTTCGCGGGGTCGATCTTCCCGATCGTCCCGCCGGTGCCGAACAGCCACGTGCCGACGCTCACGCCGGCGGCGGCTGCGCCGCCGACTTCGGCGTCGGTCGCAAACCGCGACTCCATGCGAACGGTCCTCACGGCACCGGCGATGTCGGTGAACGCCGACGGACCCCAGCCGCCGGCGTTCAGCCCGACGCTCATCGGCGCCGGCGGCGGCGATTCCGGTTCTCGTTCGAGTTCGGGGTAGGCGATGGAGACAGGGTTCGACCAGGCTCCGGCCGACAGCGCCTTGACCCGGTAGGTCACGGTTTCGCCAGGTGCCGGCGCCGGCGTGACGGCGAGGCCGTTCACGGTGCTGATGCGGCGGCCCGCGCGAGGGGACTGGGACAGCAGGCGATACCCGTGTTCTCCACCGACCGGGCTCCAGCGAAGCCTTTGTCCGTGCGCGCTCAGCGTCGGCGCCGTGCTCGCAAGGCTGACGGCTGGGATCAGGACCGCGAACGCCGCGAGCAGCGCCGCGATCACGTACCGCCGCCCGCGCGAACGCGAGGCCGGCTGTGGCGCGGCCTCACTGCTCCCGGATGCGTGCTTTTCCCTATCGCTCAACAGGTTCTTCGCAAGCTAGCAACGCCGTGATGAGGTTTGCGCAGGTTAGCCCCTGATACCGGATCCGTCCAGCCGGCCCGCCGACGTCGCCCGCGCCGCATAACATCCCGTGCCCACGGTCCGCACATGGCCCGGCCGGGACACTTCAATGGCATAGGAGGCTCTTCGCATGAGGGCAAGACGCACGATCCCAATCGGGACGACAGCGATGCTGGGGATGCTCGCCGCGGTGCTGGCCGTGGCGCCGGGGGTGGATGCCAAGCGGGCAGCCGCCGCCGCGTCCTGCTCGCCGGTTTCGAACATCGAGGCGATCATCGACGACTCGGGCTCGATGTCCTTCACGGACCCCAACAGGCTGCGCGTGGCGGCGCTCGATCTCCTGATCGAAACGCCGGGCAACGAAAAGATCACGTTCGGCTCGGTCGAGTTCGGCGGCGCGTTCCAGGCCGGTGAAGTGTCCGCGGACACGGTGTTCCCGCCGGAGCTGATCGGTCCCAACGCCAAATCTATGGAGAGCTCGCTCGACCAGGCGATCCAGGCCAACAACGGGCTGACCGACTACAACGCGGCGTTCGCCAAGGCGAAGGCCGACGACCCGGGAGCCAAGGCGTGGATCTTCCTCACGGACGGCGGCCACGACGTGGGGACGTACGAAAACGGCCACCGCGGCGGCCCGCCGACGTACGTGATCAGCTTCGGGAGCGGCATCCTGCCCGAAGACGGGGCGCGTCTGCAGCAGATCGCCAACGACAACGGCGGAGCGTACTTCCCTCAGACCGACTCCAGCAACCTGCAGGCCGTCGTGAACCAGATCGGCACGAAACTGACCTGCCAGACCGTGCCGGCCACGTTCAAAGACGCGTTCAGCAAAGCGGGACAGAGCAAAACCCACAGCGTGCCGCTGGCGGGGAATGTGAAATCCGCCCAGCTGACGCTGTCATGGGCGAGCCCGCTCGACGCGTTCACGTTCTCGGGCCTGAAGATCGTGCGCAAGGGCAAGACGGTCGCCGTCTCCTCGCGCAAGTTCAAGGTGACGACCCGTCACGGAAAGACGTTCCTCGTCGCAAAGCTGTCGGGCCTCGTTCGCGGGACGCTGCGCTTCAACGTCCGCTCGACGACGGTCGGATCCGGCGCCGCGAAGGTGAACCTGACCACGCAGGTGACGCAGGGCGGCTAGATGACACGCGCCGACAGCGTCCGCCCCGGGTACGGCACCCGGGGCGGACGCGTGCCGGTGCCCGCTGCGCCGCACGGAGGCCGAGGCGATACGTTGCGCGCCATGCCGACCGGGGAAGGACGCTCACCCAAGCCGCCCCACGGCGACCCCAACGTCAAGAGCGTTCAGGTATCCCTGGCGCCGGGCGAGTGGCGGGAGCTGCGGCTGCTGGCGGCCGAGAGCGACAGGTCCGTGGGGCTGCAGGTCGCGGAGATCGTCCGCGAGGAGCTGCGCCGGCGAGCGGACCCCGGATGAGCCCCGAATCAGCTCAGGGGCGCACGAACTCGTCCGGGTCCGGGCCCGTCCGCCGGCCCGCGTCGAGTTCGCCGATCGCCTGCATCTGCGGGGCGGTCAGCTCGAAGTCGTAGACCTGGAAGTTCTCGGTGATCCGCGCGGGCGTCACGGACTTCGGGATCACGACGTTGCCGATCTGAATCTGCCACCGGATCACGACCTGGCCCGGTGTGCGCACGTGGGCCCGGGCGATCTCGGTGATCACCGGGTCATCGAGCACCAGGCCCCGCGCGAGCGGGCTCCACGCCTCGGTGAGGATGCCGAGCTCCTGGTGCTCGCGGCGCAGGCCGGGCTGCTGCAGGTACGGGTGGAGCTCGATCTGATTTATCGCGGGCACCTCGCCGGTCTCCTTGACCAGGCGCTCGAGGTGCGCGGGCTGGAAATTGGACACGCCGATGGTGCGTATGAGGCCCTCATCGCGCATCTCGATGAACGCCCTCCACGTTTCCACATAGCGGTCGTGCGACGGCACGGGCCAGTGAATGAGGTAGAGGTCCACGTGGTCCATCTCCAGCCGCGACAGGCTGCCATGAAGCGCACGCCTTGACTCCTCGTAGCCCTGGTCCTCGTTCCAGCACTTGGTGGTGATGAACAGGTCGCCGCGCTCGAGCCCGCTTGAGCGCACCGCCAGGCCGACCTCGCCCTCGTTGCGGTATGCCGCGGCGGTGTCGATGTGCCGGTATCCGGCCTCGAGCGCTCGGGCGACCGCCAGCTCCGTCTCCGCTCGCGGGATCTGGAACACGCCGAAGCCGAGCTGTGGGATGCGCGAGCCGCCATGAAGCTCGAGGCGGGGAACCGGGTCCAGGTGTGAGCTCATGCTGCCCAGATGCCCCTGGCCGGATTGCGGTAAACGCTCACAGGCGAGCCGCGGTGTCGCCGGGCCGGTACAGCGCGGACGCGTCGATCTCAGTCACCGAGTTGCGCGCGGTCAGCGCGAGCGCCGTGTCGATGTCGGCGCTGAGCACGCTCAGCATGTGACTCACTGCGGCCTCGCCGCCCGCCGCGACAGCCCATGCCCACGCTCTCCCGACCAGCACCGCGCGAGCGCCGAGCGCCATCATCTTCACGACGTCCAGTCCGGTGCGCACGCCGCCGTCCACGAGCACCTCCACCTGGTCCCCGATCGCGTCGGCCACAGCCGGCAGGGCGACGGCCGTGGAGGGCACCGAGTCCAGCTGGCGGCCACCGTGGTTGGAGACGATCACCCCGTCGACGCCGGCATCGGCCGCGCGCCTTGCGTCCTCCGCATCGAGCACGCCCTTGACGAGCAGGCGCCCGCTCCAGTGCTCGCGCACCCACGCGATGTCCTCCCAGGTGACGCTCGGGTCGAACTGCGAGTCGACCCAGCCGCGGAACTCAGCCGGGCTGCTCGCGCCGGGAACCGCGTTCTCCAGGTTGCCGAAGGTGAGCGGCCTGCCCGCGCGCGGGACGTCCGCGATCCAGCGCGGGTGGGAGACGATGTCGAGTCCGCGCCGCAGCTTCGCCCACGCCGACGGGTCGCCGACGACCGCGTTTCGCGTGTCGCGGTGCCGCGCACCGAACACGGCGAGGTCTATCGTCAGCACGAGCACGGGTGAGCCGACGGCCGTCGCCCTGGCCATCAGTTCCTCGGCGTAGCTGCGGTCGCGGATCACGTACAGCTGAAACCACGGCGCCACCGACGTGGCGGCCGCGACCTCCTCGATGCTGCAGATCGAGACGGTCGACTCGACGAACGGGATCCCGGCCGCCTCTGCGGCGCGGGCCGCCTGCACCTCAGCGCGCGTCGCGAACATCCCGGCCAGGCCGACCGGCGCGAGGATCACGGGCATCGCGAGCCTCTGGCCGAGCACCTCACAGGACTGCTCGCGGACGCTGACGTCGCGCAGCACGATCTGTCTGAGCAGGACACGCTCGAGGTCGGCCACGTTGGCACGCATCGACGCCTCCTCGTAGGCGCCGCCGTCGATGTAGTCGAAGAGCTGCCGGGGAAGCCTGCGCCTTGCGAGCTCGCGGTAGTCACCGGCCGTCGCGGGTGCGACGCCGAGAGGACGATCCGGAGCGAGGCGCATGCTCGAAACCTAGCGCCCGCAACGCCTGGGTGCACGACGGGGCAGGGCCGCGCGGGACCCGCGCGCGCCGCGACCGGTACAGTCGGGCGCCAGCGGCGATGCCGCGGGGCAAACGAGCGGGGAGGGGCTATGAGGAAGGTCGCTGTCATCGGGGTGTGCACCGCCATCGTGCTGGCAACGGCGGGAGCGTCGTCCGCGTCGGCCTCGAGGTCGCTCGAACTGAGCACCAGCGAAGGCGCGCTGGCACTCGGCTCACAGCTCAGCCTGTTGAGCGGCAAAGTGCTTCAGACCTCAGAAGGCAGCGTCGAATGCCCCACGAGCATCCTGCTCGGCACCCTCTCAAGCAACAACGCGGCCAAGGACAAGGTCGCGATAACGGCCGGCGCCGCGACCGGACCCCACGGCGTCGTGTGCACGAGCACCACCGCGCTCGGTTCCGTTGAAGTACAGGCCGGCGGGCTCCCCTGGACCCAGGAATTCACGGCCGCGGGCAAGGCGAAGCTGAAGGGCAAGAAGAAGCTGAGCATCACCGTCACGGTGCCCGCGTTCTTCTCGGCCCGGTGCACCTACGAAGCGCCGTCGATCGCCGAGACGTTCACCGTCGGAGCCCTCGGCGTGCCGACGCCACTGGCGGTGACGATCGCCCCCCAGGTGTTCGCGAGGTCCGCGTCAAGCAATCTCCTTTGCCCGGGCCAGGTGACCGCTGGCGCGACTACGGTCAACGTCGCGGCCTACGGTCCCGGCGCGACGCTGCTCCCCGTGAGCGCCACCAGGCGCTAGCGCCGCTCCGCGACCGGCGATGTACGTGCACGCTTCATGGCGCCCGGCGCTGATCGGCGCCGCCCTGGGCGCGATCTGCGCCGTGGCACTGACGCTGTCGCCGGCGCCCGCCTCCGCCGTGCTCGCGCATCTCAGGGGTGGGGGCGCGCTGAGCTTTCAGCCGCCGCGAGGCACGGCACCGGTGCCCTCGGACGCCGTCTTCAGCAACCTCGACTACAACGGCGGGCCCGTGATGCCGGCCAACACCAACTACGCGATCTACTGGTCGCCGTCCGGCGGCTCGGCCTTCCCCGCGGTACATCTCCGGTGTCAACCAGTACTTCCAAGACCTCGAAGCCGACACCGGCGGGCACGAAGGTGTCGACTCGGTGGCAACGCAGTACAACGACTCCTCCGGCCAGCATGCCGCCTACAACTCGCACTTCGGCGAATCGATCGTCGACACCCAGGCCTTTCCCGCCAGCGGCTGCAAGGCGGCAGAAATCTGCCTCTCCGATGAACAGCTCCGGGCCGAGCTGGCGCGGCTAATCAAGGCGAACAGCCTCCCCGTGGGCCTCTCCACCGAGTACTTCATCCTCACCCCGCCGGGGGTCGAAAGCTGCTACTTCGACTCAGAAGGATTCGAACAGTGCTCCGCCGGCACGGCGCTCCCCGCCTTCTGCGCCTACCACGGCAGCATCGCCACCGCGGCCGGCCCGATCATCTTCTCCAACGACCCGTACGTGACGGGGAAGGCCGGCTGCGACGACGGCAACCACCCGACCGGGAAACCATCCGACGGCGTGTTGCAGGGCGGGCTCACTCACGAGCACATCGAGTCGCTCACCGATCCGCTGCCCTTCACGGGATGGAACGACTGGGCCGGCAGCGGCGGCGAGATCGGCGACAAGTGCCGCACGTTCACACCCACAACCGAATTCGGCGAACCGCTCGGCAAGGCGGCGGACGGCGCGAAATTCAACCAGGTGATCAACGGCCACGACTACTGGTACCAGCAGGAGTGGAGCAACCAGAACCACGAATGCGCTCAGCGGCTGACCTTCGCCGGCGAAGAACCCACGGCCACATTCAAATCGACTGCATTGAGCGGCACGACGGTCAGCCTCGACGCGTCGGAATCGAGCGCTCCGGCAAAGTGCACCTCTACAGCTGGCAGTTCAACGATGAAGCCGGCGGGAAACACAGCACCCCCGTCGAGACCGAAACGGCGAGCATCGAACACGAATTCCCGGCCCGCGGCAAGTACCACGTGGCGCTCACCGTGTACGCGAAAGACGGCACGAGCGTCGGCACCGCCCAGACGATCGAAGCCGGTGACGAGCTGCCCACGGCAGCCTTCACAGTCGAAACGCCCGCGCCTGTGGTGGCGTCGCCGGTGCAGTTCAACGCCGCCGAATCCAAAGACCCCGACGGAGAAATCACGAGCTACGACTGGTCTTTCGGCGACGGCACCACCGCAGAAGGCTCCTCCCCGGCACACGCCTACGCTCAAGCGGGCTTCTACGAAGTGAAGCTCACCGTGACCGACAGCAGCGGCGCGGGCGAAAGCGTCGAGCACACGATCCTGGTCGCGCCCGTCCCGCCGGTCGCGGTCACCGGCGGCGCGTCCTCAGTTGCATCCACCAGCGCGATGCTCAACGGCAGCGTCGACCCACGAGGCGCCGCAGTCGAAGACTGTCGCTTCGAATACGGCCCCACGAGCGCCTACGGCGCCAGCGCGCCCTGCTCCTCGCCGCCCGGGCCAGGGCAGGGAGCGGTGGCCGTCTCGGCGGGGCTCTCAGGGCTGGCCCCGGGCTCCGCCTACAGCTATCGCCTCGTCGCCGGCGGGCCGGGCGGGACGAGCTACGGCGCTGAACAGCAACTCGTGACCACGGCGTCCCTCACGCAGCCACCGATCACCGTTCCGCCGCTGGCCGGCGGACCGGCGGCGGTGCCCGACGCTGAGATCGTCGGCTCCTCGGTGACAGCCGCCGGCGGCGGCGTGACGGTGCTGAGGATCTCCTGCCCCGCGAGCGAGAGCGTTTGCACCGGCACGATCACGCTGCGAGCCAGCGCCCCCGCCGGCCGCGGGCGCCACACGACGATAACGCTGGCCGCCGGCGCGTTCGCGGCCGCGGGCGGGCACGTGACGAACGTCAGGCTGCGTATCTCGGGAGCGGCGCTGCGCCTGCTGAACCGCAGCCGCACACTGAGGGCGAGGGCGACGGTGACAGCACACGACGGCGCCGGGTCCGTCCACACCGCGAGCAGCCAGCTGACCGTGCGGGCGCCGCGCGCTCGCCACTGACGAGCAGCTAGACGCGGGCGCCCACCAGGTCGCGCACGTCCGCGCGCCTTGAGTCCGACAGAACCGGCCAGCCGGGGAGTAGGCGAAGATCTCGGCGAGCGGGGCGGAGCCAAAGCGCTCCGTGACGATCTCGATGTGCTCGGGGCCCACGAGCGCGGGATGCTCCGCGCCGCAGGAGCGGGCGAGCGCGAGCATCTCTGAGCGAAGTGTCAGGAGATAGTTCGCGACCTGCACGGCCTTCAGCTCCGGGTCGAGCCCATGCATCAGCCAGCGCGACTGGGTCGCGACTCCGGACGGGCAGCGGCCCGTGTGGCAGCGCTGGGCCTGGATGCAGCCGATCGAGATCATCGCCTCGCGACCGACGCTCACCATGTCGCAGCCGAGAGCGAGCGCGAACAGCGCCGAGTCCGGGAAGCCCAGGCGTCCCGCGCCGATGAACACCGTCTCCTCGGCTATGCCGGCCCGTGCGAACTCCGAGTACACGCGCGAGAACCCCAGCTTGAACGGCAGCGCGACATGGTCTGAGAACGCGAGGGGGGCGGCCCCGGTGCCGCCCTCCCCGCCGTCGATGTTCACGAAGTCCGGTCCGCTGGCGCTCGCGGACATCTCGGCGGTGAGAGACCGCCAGAAGCCGATGTCTCCGACCGCTGACTTGATGCCGACGGGCAGGCCCGTCTCCTGCGCGATCTTCTCGACGAACGCGATCAGGCCCTGCACGTCCGAGAACGCGGAGTGGAACGGCGGGCTGACGCAGTCCTCGCGCTCGGGGACACCCCGGATGCGCGCGATCTCCGGCGTGACCTTCGCGGCCGGCAGCAGGCCGCCGAGGCCGGGCTTGGCGCCCTGGGAGAGCTTGATCTCGATCGCGCGTATCGGTGCTTCACCGATCCGCTCGAGCAGCTCGGCCATGCTGAACGCGCCACGCTCGTCCCGGCAGCCGAAGTAGCCGGTGCCGATCTGGAAGATCAGCTCGCCGCCGCTGAGGTGTGCGCGCGAGAGGCCACCCTCGCCGGTGTTCTGCATCGCGCCGGCGAGCATCGCGCCGTGGTTCAGCGCCGTGATCGCCGGCGGCGAGAGCGCGCCGTAGCTCATGCCCGACACATTCACGATCGAGCGCGGCCGGAACGCCCCGGGCCTTCCGTGGGCGCCGCCGAGCACCTTTCCACCGGGACCTCGAACAGCGGAGCGCCGCCGACCTCGCCCGCGGCGGGCGCGGGCGCGGGGAAAGGCGAGTGCTTGATGATCAACAGGCTCTGCACCGACTCCATCTCGTCGTCGGTGCCGAACGCGAACAGGTTCGGCGCGCCCTGCGCCGACGCGTTGATCCAGCGGCGCTGGTCGCGGGAGAACGGCCGCTCCTCGTTGTTGGAGGTGACGATGTACTGGCGCAGCTCCGGCCCGAACGCCTCGAGCAGGTAGCGCAGGTGCCCCACGATGGGGAAGTTGCGCAGGATCGCGCGGTCGCGCTGCAGCAGGTCGTAGCCAACGAGCGCCGCGGCCGCCGCGCCCGCCGCCTTCCACGGGGCTCTCAAGAGACGATCGTCGTTGACACGGCCGCCAAGCCTAGTCCTCGGCGTCTCGTGGCGATGTAGCCGGGGCCCGAACATTCGTCCAGGCGCGCCAGCGGAGGGAATAGTCCGGTTCCCCAGCGTTCGATCACGGCGGAGCGCCCCTGTGCGGCGCAATCGGAGGAGAGAACATGAGCGACAGCCCAACACCTCAGCCCACGCCGGAGCCCGACCGCTCCTCCATAGACCCTGCCCTCACGCCCGGCGCTCACCCCGAGGGGGCGCCCGCTCCGCCGGTGGCCGAGGCCGTCGCCACCGATGCGCCGGCACCCGCCGCCGAGCCGCCGAGCGCCAAACCCGCCTCCGCCGCAAGCGGTTCACGCCGTGGGCTCTGGGCAGCAGTCGCCGCCATCGTCACGATCATCGGTGTGATCGCCTCGATCCTCGGGGCTCGCGCGGTCGCAAACTCCGACGCAGGCGAATCCGAAGCAGCCTTCCACCAGGACTCCGCGGCGATCGCCTCCACACTGACGCTCGCGATCCAGCACGAGGAAGACCTCGCCCTGAGCGCCGGCACGTTCTTCGCCGCCAACCCGGACGCCACCCCCGCGCAGTTCACCGCATGGGCAGAAGGGGTTCGCGCTCTGCGCCGCTACCCCGAGCTCCAGCGGCTCGCTCTGATCAGCCTCGTGCGCGCGCCGGAGCTTGCAGCATTCGCCGCACGCCAGGCCGGCCGTGCGGTCCCCACGCCGAGCAAGCTCACCGCCCCAGCGGTCCCCACGCCGGCCATCTCGCCGGCCAGCGCGCACCACTACTACTGCCTCTCCGCGGCCGAAGTCTCGCGCACCCCGACGGGCCCCGCCGGCTCGGGCTATGACTACTGCGCGGGCAGCACCGCGCTGCTCGTCTCGCGCAACACCGGCTCGGTGCACTTTGGCTCCAGCGGCCACGCGCACGAAACCCTCGTGCTGTTCACGCCGGTCTACCTGGGCGGGCACACGCCGCAAAGCCCCGGCGGACGCCGCGCGGCGTTCGTGGGCTGGCTGCGCGAGGCGATCGTGCCCTCGCTCGTGCTCGACCGTGCACTGCGAGGACACCCCGACAACGCCATCACGCTCGCACACCGCAGCGGCTCCTCGACGATCGTGTTCGCCGCAGGAACGCCCGTGGCCGGAGCGCAGAGCCGGACCGTCGCGCTGCGCGGAGGCTGGACGCTGCGCAGCTTCGGCCCGCCGCCCGGACCTGGCGTCTTCGCCGACGCCGACGCCGTGGCGCTCCTCATCACGGGGATCGTGATGAGCGTGCTCGCGGGCCTGCTGATCTACGTCCTGGGAGTGCGCCGCGCCCCGACGGCGGGGAAGGCCGCCGCGGTCGCCGCGGGGCCGCACAACGACCTGTATGACCCGTTGACGGGCCTGCCGAACCGGGCGCTGATGCTCGACCGCGCCGACCGCATGCTCGCGAGGGCCAGCCGTCAGTCCGGGATGCTCGTCGGAGCGCTGTTCGTCGACATCGACTGGTTCAAGGACGTCACCGAGCGGCTCGGCCCGGAGGCCGGCGACCAGATGCTCAAGAAGGTCGGCGAGCGCCTTGAGGGCGTGATCCGCACCCACGACACGGTCGGGCGGCTCGGCGGCGACGAATTCGTGGTCCTGGTCGAGTCAGCGGCGCGCGGAGCGCGCCTGGACTCGCTCGCGCGGCGCATCATCGAGGCCCTGCACAAGCCCCTCGACATCGAGGGGTTCGGGCCCAGCGTCTCGCTGACGGCGAGCATCGGCGTTGCGTTCGGGCGCTACAACAGCCCCGATGACCTGCTGCGCGACGCGCGCACGGCACTGATCGCCGCGAAGGCGGCCGGCAAGGACCGATACACGGTGTTCAACGCCAACATGCGCTCGGTAGTCGAGGGTCGCGGCGTGCTCGAGATCGAGCTGAACACCGCGATCCACGAGCGCCAGTTCTACCTCCTGTTCGAACCGGTGCGCGACCTCGCCGCCGACAGGATCGCCGGACTCGAGGCGCACATCCGCTGGCGCCACCCCACGCAGGGAGTGCTGGAGCCCGCCGACTTCGTCGAGCTGGCCGAGGAAACCGGCCTGATCGTGCCGATCGGCCGCTGGATCCTCGAGGAGGCCTGCACGCGGGCAGCCGCGCTCAACGTCGACGGGCCGCGGATCGGCGTCTCCGTGAAGGTGTCCGAGAACCAGCTCAACCGCGACGGCTTCATCACCGACGTCAGGCGCGCGCTGCACCAGTCCGGCATCGAGCCCTCGCTGCTGACCCTCGAGGTCGCCGAGACGACGGTGATGCGTGACCTCACGGGAGCCGCGGAGCGCCTGCACGCGATCAAGGAGCTCGGCGTGCGCGTCGCGATCGACGACTTCGGCGGCAGCGGCTACGCCTACCACTCTGATCTGCGCCGGCTGCCACTGGACGTCCTGAAGGTCGATCGCAGTTCGCTCGCGGCCTCCGATGACGAGGACTACCGCAGCTGGCTGCTGGAGGCGATCCTGATCGTCGGCCGCGAGCTGTCGCTCACCGTGATCGCGACCGGCATCATGACCTCCGCCCAGATCGACGCGCTGGCGTCGATGGGCTGCACGATGGCGCAGGGGCCGTTCATCGGCGAGCCGGTTCCCGCCGAGGGGGTGCCGAGGATGCTGCACCCCGAGGCCGAGCTGGAGCCGGCGGCGCCGTCGCCGCCGCCCTCGCCCGGCGTCCAGATCTAGCCCGGCAGTTCGCCGGCGATGCTGGAGGCGATGTAGATCAGCGCACCCGCGCCGAGCGCGTGGCGGAACCAGTTATCGCCGTGACGGGCCTCCTCATAGGCCCACACCGTCAGGGCCATGTAGAACACGGACGTGCACGTCGCGTGCGCTGAACCGTGCGTGAGGCGGGCCGCGCCGCTCGCCGCCAGCGCGATTATCAGCGACGGGTTCGGGAACTGCGCAACGGGGAACTCGCGCGGCCACTGCCAGCGCATGATCCGCCCGACCGCGGCGGGGATCCGGACGCGCTCGGCCATCTCCTAGCCGTACCGGTGATAGGCCGCGACCCATTCGGTCGCGACCATGACCTGGGCACGCCCGAGCGCCATCGCGCCGCGGCAGACGAGTCTGTTCAGCGCGCGCTCGAGCTTGTCCTTGGGGTTCAGGTAGAACCCGGAACGCAGCGGGTAGTCGGGCTCGGGCCAGAGGTTGCGCGCGTCGTTGACGGCGCCGCCGAGCTCGAGCGGAACGAGATGGTCGTACTCGAACGCGGATGCCCGGCCGTAGTCGCCGTAGGAGCGCATGCTCGCGATCTTCTCGGGCTCGGTGATCGAGACGCGGGGGCGCACGGTCGATGTCCACCCGCTGCGGCAGATCGTCGATGCGATCGTCGACGGTGTGACGGCGGGATTCAGTGCGCCGGGCGTGCAGCGCGGGTCGGGAGAGGCGTAGATGCCCGTTCCGCGGGCGTGGCAGCTGCCGGCGCGTGGCTGGGGCTGGACCGAGCGAGCGCTTGCGCCAGAGTAGGCCAGCCCACCCGGGCCGGAGGCGGCGGTCGCGGCGGCGGCGCAGGCGAGCACGAGAAGGCACGAGACGCCGGCGGCGCGCAGGTCGACTCTCCTCGCTGATTGCCTCATCCGGCGAGTGTATGGACCGGCGAAGACGCGCGCGCAGCCTGCAGCTACACGTGCGTTTGGCGCACCCGCGCGCCTGTGCGAGCGGACCCGCGCACCCATGTGCGCGTGCGGGCCCGGGTGGGGCGCTGCACGGCGGGCACCTGCGTGATTTCGCGGTCGCCCTGCGCCGCGGCTGCGCACAGCGCGACGGTCGCGACGGCGGTGATGAGCCAGACCGCGGCGATCAGGAGCAGGAGCAGGGTCATGAGGCTGTTCGCGTTCTCAGGTTCATCTTGACTCGCTCGAGCCTAATGCCGGCGGAGACGGTATTTGAGCGGCGTGACCCCGGATCTGCAGGGGGGTAACTACTGACGCTGAGGGTCAGGGGAGCTCCGCCGGCCCGCGGTGCATTCTCATCTCGGCCCGCGCCAGGGAGACACGGATCTCCTCCGCTGCCGGCCGGGGGACGGCGATGCCCTGCCGCAATCTGCTTGCACGTGCAATCATTGCGGTGTGACGTGGATCGACGTGACCGAGTACACCGACGCGGGGTGCCCGTGGGCGTACTCGGCGAGCCCGGCGATGGCCGTGCTCCGCTGGCGCTACGCGGAGCAGCTGCGCTGGCGGATCGTCACGATCGGCCTCGCGGAGGACCCGCAGACGTACATCGACCGGGGCTACACGACGACCCGTGCCGCGATCGGCGCGATCTCCTTCCGCCGCTTCGGAATGCCTTTCCTGCTCGCCCCGCGGGCGAGGGTGCTGGCGACGAGCCCGGCGTGCAGGACGATCGTCGCGACGAGGCTTCTCGATCCCGCCCGTGAGCGCGAGGTGCTCCGCGCGATCCAGCTCGCGTGGTTCAACACGACGCTGCTGCTCGACGAGCCCGACGGCCTGCGCGTCGCATTGGCGGGAATCGAGGGTCTGGACGTCGAGGCGATTCTCTGCGCGATCGACGACGAGGAGACGCTCGCCCGCTATGAGGCCGACAAGATCGAGACGCGCCAAGCCGAGGGCGGGCCTACCGACTTCCAGGGAAAGGCGCGCCAGACCGACGGCCCGGTCCGCTACTCGGCTCCGTCGCTCATCTTCCAGGCCGCCGACGGGCGGCGACTCGAGGCCGGCGGCTTCCAGAGCATCGAGGCCTACGACATTCTGATCGCGAACCTCGACCAGGCGCTGACGCGACGCGCGCCGGCCGAGGACCCGCTCGAGGCCCTTCGCGCCTTCCCGGGCGGGCTCGTCACGGCGGAGGTCGCCGCGATCATGGCTCACAACAACATGCCCGTCGACTGGGATGGCGCCGAGCGCGCGCTGATCGAACGCCTCGGAGCCGGCGAGGTGCAGCGGATCCCGCTCGGCGACGGCGCACTCTGGCGCATCGCCTGAACAACCGGCGCCGGGTAGCCTCCCGCACAGAGATGTCGGTCACAGTCAAACTCCCGGACGGCAAGTCGCTCGAGCTGCAGGACGGCGCGACCGGCGCTGACGCCGCCGCCGCGATCGGCCCCGGCCTCGCGCGCGCCGCGCTCGCCGTCGAGGTGCTCGCGCCCGACGGCGAAGGCGAGGTGCTCGACCTCGCGCGCCCGCTGCCCGACGGCGCCCAGCTGTCGGTCCTGACCAACCGCAGCGGGGACGGCGCGCTGGAACTCATCCGCCACGACGCAGCGCATGTGCTCGCGGCCGCGGTGATGGAACTCTATGACGGCGTGAAGATCTCGATCGGCCCCCCGATCGCCGAGGGCTTCTACTACGACTTCGAGTTCCCGCCGGGCACGGCGATCTCGGAGGCTGACTTCCCCGCGATCGAAGAGCGCATGCGCTCTCACATCAAGGCTGCAGAGTCATTCGAGCGCCAGGACGTCACGCCGGCCGAAGCTCGCGAGAGGTTCCTGGCTGAGGGCCAGGACTACAAGGTGGAGCTGATCGACGATCTCGCGGCGGCCGCTGCGCCCGGGTCGCCGCTGGAGAGCGTATCGCTGTACACCAACGGGCCGTTCACGGACCTCTGCCGCGGCCCGCACGCGCCGAGCACCGCGTCGGTCGGGGCCTTCAGGCTGAACTCGGTCGCCGGCGCATATTGGCGAGGGGACTCCAGCCGCACGATGCTGACGCGCATCTACGGCACCGCGTTCTTCTCCAAGAAGGAGCTCGAGGAGCACCTTGAGCGGATCGAGCAGGCCCGCGCCCGTGACCACCGCAAGCTGGGCAGGGAGCTCGGCCTGTTCATGTTCTCCGACGTCTCGCCGGGGGCCGCGTTCTGGCTGCCCGCGGGGACCGGCATCTTCAACTCGCTGGTCCGCCTCTCGCGCCGGATGGGTGCCGAGCGCGGCTACAGCGAGGTCAAGACGCCGCAGATCTTCGACTCCGAGCTGTGGAAGACCTCCGGGCACTGGGGCAAGTACCGGGAGAACATGTTCACCGTCAACGTCGAGGAGCGCGAGATGGGGGTCAAGCCGATGAACTGCCCCGGCCACGCACACCTCTTCGCGAGCACCAGGCACTCCTACCGGGACCTTCCCGTCCGCTACTTCGAGCCGGGCCTGCTGCACCGCAACGAGGCGTCCGGGGTGCTCCACGGGCTTCTTCGGGTACGGCACTTCGCGCAGGACGACGCACACATCTTCTGTACCGAGGAGCAGGTGCAGGAGGAGGTCCGGGGGTGCCTTGAAATGGCGTTCGCGACGTACCGGCTGTTCGACTTCGACGTCCGCCTGGAGCTATCCACCCGGCCCGAGGAAAGGGTCGGCACCGACGAGATGTGGGATCGCGCGGAGCTGAAGCTGACGCGCACGCTGGACGAGCTCGGCCTGGACTACGAGCTGAACCCGGGCGACGGCGCCTTCTACGGCCCGAAGATAGACATGCACATGACCGACTCGCTCGGCCGCTCCTGGCAGCTCGGCACAGTGCAGCTCGACTATTCGATGCCCGAGCGCTTCGAGCTCACCTACACGGGCCCTGACAACAAGGAGCACCGCCCCGTGATGATCCACCGCGCGCTGTTCGGCTCCTACGAGCGCTTCATCGGGATCATGCTCGAGCACTATGCCGGCGAGCTGCCGCTCTGGCTCGCCCCGCTGCAGGCGATCGTGCTGCCCGTATCCGATCGCTTCAACGAGTACGCGGCCGACGTGCGCGGTCGCCTGAGCAATGAGCAGACACGCGTCGAGCTCGACGACCGGAGCGAGTCGATCGGGCGCAAGATCCGCGAGGCGGAGCTCCGAAAGGTGCCCTACATGCTGATCGTCGGGGAGCGCGAGCAGGGTGAGCAGGCCGTGTCGGTGCGCGAGCACCACGGCGGAGATCTCGGCAGCATGCCGGTCGACGCATTCGCACAACGCCTCGCCGGGGAGCTATACTCGTCCTCATTGCAGCCCGGCAAATCATCAGATCGCCACGCGTAAGAACCGCTTGAACCCAGGCGACCACAGCTAGTGCCGGTACCTCGCAGGTTCGACCGGCGCCCGCCAGAGCGGGACACGACGAGGATCAACGAGCGCATCCGCGTTCCCGAGGTTCGTCTGATCGACGACCAGGGCCAGCAGGTCGGGGTCCTGAAGACCGCCGACGCTCTCGCGTTCGCGCAGGAACGCGAACTCGACCTGGTGGAGGTCGCCCCCGAGGCGCGCCCGCCCGTCTGCAGGGTGCTCGACTACTCCAAGTACAAGTACGAGCAGGCCCAGAAGCTCAAGCAGGCCCGCAAGCACCAGCAGCAGATCACCGTGCGCGAGATCAAGTTCCGCCCGAAGATCGCCGAGCACGACTACGACACCAAGAAGCACCACGTCGAGCGCTTCCTGCGCCACAAGGACAAGGTCAAGGTCACGATCATGTTCCGCGGGCGAGAGGTGACGCACCCCGAGCGCGGCACCGCGATTCTCGACCGCCTCGCAGAAGAGCTCTCCGAGGTCGGCGTCGTCGAGCAGCGCCCGATGCAGGAAGGGCGCAACATGACGATGATGATGGCGCCCTCCAAAGCCGTTCTCGCGGGACGCCTCGATACCGGGGATGGCGCCGTCGATGCCCTTGCGCCAGAGCCCGTCGCAACGGTCCCGCCGGTGGCCCCCGCCGGCGCTCCGGAGGTGGCCGCGGGCCCCGCCGAGGTGCCCGCCACCGATGTGGGCGCCGATGCACCGAACGGCGACGGCGCACTCGCGCCGAGCACCGCCGAGGACGGCGGCGCCGCAGCCGCCGGCTCGACCGTGTCATAATCGCCGTTCAGTCATGCCCAAGATGAAGACCCACTCCGGCGCGAAGAAGCGCTTCAAAGTCACCGCCAAGGGGAAGGTGCGCGGACGCCACCCGTTCACGAGCCACATCCTTGAGAAGAAGTCGCCCAAAAAGAAGCGTGCGCTCGGCGGCCCGAAGATCATGCACGAGGACGACGTGCCGCGGATCAAGCGGATGCTCGGGGTGGGCAACAAATGACGCGCGTAAAGAGGTCAGTCAGCGCCAAGAAGAAGCGGCGCGCCACACTCGAGCGCACGAAGGGCTTCAGGGGCGAGGCCAAATCGAACTACAAGCGCGCGAAGGAGGCCTTGATCAAGGCCGACACCTACGCGTACCGCGACAGGCGCAACCGCAAGCGTGACTTCCGCAGGCTATGGATCACGCGCATCAACGCCGCAGCTCGCCTCAACGGCATGAGCTACTCGCAGTTCATGCACGGCCTGTCGCTGGCCGGCATCGAGCTGGACCGCAAGGTCCTCGCCGACATCGCCGTCCGCGACGCCGACACGTTCCGACGTTTTGCCGAGGTCGCCCGAGAGGCGTCGGCTGCCGCCTGAGAATCCCCGGCAACCGACTCGACAGCCTCCCGGGCGTCGCACCTGAAAAGGGCGGCGCCCTTTCTTTTTTCCCGGAGCCCCACAGACAGAGAACCCAAGTGAGCGAGATCGCATCCCAACAGAATCCCCGGCTGAAGGCCCTGCGCCGCCTGCACGGCAAGCGCGAGCGGGCGACGCGCGGCCTGTTCCTGGCCGAGGGAGAGGACCTGCTCGATGCGGCCGAGCACGCGGGGCGCCACGCGACGGAGGGATATCGCCTCGCCGGCACGGGTCTGGGTGGCGCCGGCTTCCACGACGTGCAGGCGGACGCGCTCGCGAGCGTCTCCACGCTGGGCTCCAGCACCCGTGTGATCGGCGTGTACGAACAGCGCTGGGTGCAGCCCGCCGGGCCGCTCTGCGTCTACCTGCACGGCGTGGGGGACCCGGGCAACGTCGGGACGGTGCTCCGCTCCGCGCTGGCGTTCGGGGCCTCATGCGTCGCGTTCGGGCCGCGCTGCGCCGACCCGCACGGCCCCAAGGCGGTCCGCGCCAGCATGGGAGCGATCTTCGGCGTGCCGCTCGCGCGGGCGGCGTCGCCCGCCGACATGCCGGGAGAGCGGGTCGCGCTCGTCGCCCGGGAGGGCGAGCAGCTCAGCGGGCCCGGCGAGAGCGAGATCACGCTCGTGATAGGAGCCGAGCGCGACGGCCTGCCGGCGGACGTCCTCGCGGCCTGCGACCGCGTCGCCCACATCTCGATCGCCTCGGAGTCCCTCAACGCCGCGATGGCCGCGACCGTGGCGCTGTACGAGATGACCCGCCGACCATCTAGGGTCCGCTCGTCATGATCGACCGCATCCAGGAGCTGAACGCCCGTGCGCAGGGCGAGATCGCCGCCGCCTCCTCAACCGCGGAGCTCGAGGAGCTGCGCGTGCGTCACCTCGGGCGCAAGGCCGAGCTGCCGCAGCTGCTGCGCTCCGTCGCCGAGCTCTCGCCGCAGGAGCGGGGCGCCGTGGGCAAGGCCGCGAATCAGGCGCGCCAGGCGCTCGAGGCGCAGATAGCGGGCGCGCCGCGGAGCTGTCCGCGCAGGAGCTCGACGCGCGTCTGAAGTCCGACACGGTCGACGTGACGCTCCCGGGGGCTCCACCCGAGCCGATCGGCCGGCTGCACATACTCACCGCAACGCGCCGTGAGCTGGAAGACATCTTCCTGGGACTCGGCTTCACGGTCATGGAGGGCCCGGAGATCGAGAGCGTGCACTACAACTTCGACGCGCTGAATCACAGCCCGACGCACCCTGCGAGAGCCCGCACGGACACGTTCTACGTGTCGCCGGAGGAGGTTCTGAGAACCCACACCTCGCCGATGCAGGTGCGGGCGATGGAGGCCCACCCGCCGCCGCTGTATGTCGTGATCCCCGGCCGCGTCTACCGGCCCGACTCCGACGCGACCCACACACCCCAGTTCCACCAGATCGAGGGGCTCGCGGTCGACGAGGACATCACGCTCGCGGACCTGAAGGGAACACTGCTCGAGTTCTCCCGCGCGGTCTTCGGTGATGAGCGCGACGTGCGCCTGCGCCCGCATTTCTTCCCGTTCACAGAGCCGAGCGTCGAGGTCGACGTGTCGTGCTTTCACTGCGGCGGAGGGGGCTTCCTGCGCGACGGCTCCCGCTGCTACCTGTGCAAGGGCGAGGGTTGGCTCGAGGTGCTCGGAGCCGGCGAGGTGGACCCCAACGTCTACTCGTATGTCCCGACCACCGAGGCGAACTCCCCGGGCTATGACCCGGAGCGGGTGCAGGGCTTCGCGTGGGGCCTGGGCGTCGAGCGGATCGCGATGCTCAGGCACGGGATCCCCGACCTGCGGCTGTACTACGAAAACGACCTGCGGTTCCTGGAGCAGCTCGGATGAGGGTCCCGCTTCCCTGGCTGCGCGAGTACTGCGATCCGCCGCTCGATGCGCGCGGGGTCGAGGAGCGCCTGACGATGACGGGAACGAAGGTGGAGGCGATCCACTCGCACGGAGTGCCCAGCGCCGAGAACTTCATAGTCGGCCGCGTGCTCTCCGCCGAGCAGCACCCCGACGCGGATCGCCTGAAGGTCTGCAGCGTGGATCTCGGCCTCCCTGAGCCCGCGTGCATCGTGTGCGGCGCGCCGAACGTGGCAGCGGGACAGACCGTCGCGGTCGCCAGGCCCGGGGCCGTGATGCCCGACGGCACCAAGCTCGGCAAGGCCAAGCTCCGCGGGATCGTCTCCGAAGGGATGATCCTGGCCGAGAACGAGCTGCAGATCGGCGCCGGCGGGGAGGGCATCATGGTCCTCGACGGGGCCGGCGGCCCACCGCAGCCCGGGACGCCGCTGGAGCAGGTGCTGCCGATCTCGATGCAGGTGCTCGAGCTCGAGATCACGCCAAATCGCCCGGATTGCCTGGGTGTCTACGGCGTCGCGCGCGAGCTGCACGCGGCGACCGGGGCGCCGCTCGCCCCGGAGCCGTGGCGCAAGGACCCCGGCACCCCCGGCCCCGTGGAGGGCGCCGCCGTGAGCGTGCTCTGCCCTGACCTGTGCCCGCGCTTCACCGCGAGGGTGCTCAACGACGTGACGATCGCCCCCTCGCCCGGATGGCTGAAGGCGAGACTGATGGCCGCCGGGCAGCGCCCGATCAACAACGTCGTCGACATCACCAACTACGTGATGCTTCTCACGGGCCAGCCGCTCCACGCGTTTGATCTCGGCCGTGTCGCCGGCGCCGCCCTGACCGTGCGGCGCGCGGAGCCCGGTGAGCAGGTCGCAGACCCTCGACGGGCAGACGCGCACGCTCGACGGCGAGATGGTCGTGATCGACGACGCGCGGGGCCCGACGTCGATCGCCGGGCTGATGGGCGGCGCGCGCTCGGAGGTGCAGCCGGACACGAGCAGCGTGCTGCTCGAGGTCGCGACCTGGAATGGACCCAACATCCACCGCACGTCGTGGGCGCTCGGCCTTCGCAGCGAGGCATCAGGGCGCTTTGAGAAGGGCCTGGCCCCGGAGCAGTGCATGCACGCCCAGGCAATCCGCATGCGGGCTGATGGTCGAGCTGTGCGGCGCGAGCATAGCGCCGGGCACTATCGACATCCGCGAGCCAGAGCCCGTGTCCGAGCCGATCCTGCTGCGCGACGCGCGCGTGAGCGCGATCCTCGGCGTGACCGTCACCCCCGAGCGCCAGCGAGAGATCCTGCAGGCGCTGGACTTCGCCGCCGAGCCCGCCGATCACGGCCTGTCCGTTCATGTCCCGCCGCTGCGCCGCAGCGACGTGACGCGCGAGATCGACCTGATCGAGGAGGTCGCCCGGATCGACGGCCTCGAGCGGCTCCCGGCGACGCTTCCCGCGCGCCGAGGCGCCGCCGGCCGCCTGACTCACGCGCAGCGCGTGCGCCGGCTCGCGGAGGACGCGATGGTCGGCAGGGGCCTTCACGAGGTCGTGGGCTGGAGCTTCACCGAGCCCTCGCTGCTCGACAGGCTGCGCCTGCCCGCCGACCATGAGATGAGACGCGTCATCGCACTGGAAAACCCGCTCTCGGACGGGCAGTCGATCATGCGCCCGACCCTGCTCGGGTCGCTGCTCGACGCCGCCCGCCACAACATCGCCCGCAACGGCCCTGATGTGGCTGTGTTCGAGTCCGGCACGGTCTACCGTCAGTCCCGCGCCTCGCCCGGCGCCGACGAGCACCACGCGCTCGGAGTGCTCCTCAGCGGAGCGCTCACGCCGCGGTCCTGGCGCGGCGAGAGCCCGCAGGCCGACTTCTTCGCCGCCAAGGCGCTCCTGGAGGGCCTGCTCGGCCGCTTCCACGTCGCCTTCACGCTCGAGCCGCGCGAGTGGCCATTCCTGCACCCGGGGCGCAGCGCAGCGGTGATCGCCGGCGAGCAGATGCTCGGCTTCATCGGCGAGCTGCACCCGCTGGTCGCCGAGGCCTGGGATCTGGAGCGGACCGGCGCATTCGCCGTGGACCTCGGCAAGCTCGCCGCCTGCGCACCCGAGGTGGTCTCGTTCCGCGCCTTCGGGCAGTTCCCGCCCCTGCGCCAGGACCTCGCCGTCACGCTCCCGCTCGAGGTTCCCGCGGCCGCCGTGCTCGCCGCGGCCCGCTCAGCTGCCGGAGAGATGCTCGGCGACGCGCACATCTTCGACGTCTACACGGGCGAGCAGGTGGGGGAGGGGCGGCGCTCGCTCGCGCTCGCCCTGACGTTCAGCTCACTGGAGGCGACCCTCACCGACGAGGACGTCGCCCCCGTGCGCGAGCGGATCGTCTCGGCGCTCGCCGAGCTCGGAGGCGAGCTCCGTGGCTAGCACGCACTCGCAGCCGATATCCCAGGCGCGCCGACGGCCGTCGTGCCGGCGCCACCGGCTTCGCGGGCGCCCTCGCCGCGCACCTGCTCTGGCGCCACCCCGGCTTCGAGCTGCTCGCGGTCACCGGACGCTCGGAGGCCGGCCGGACGCTCGAGGACCTCTATCCGCGCTACCGGGTGCCGCTCACGATCCAGGAGCCCGCGCCGCACGCGCTCGGCGAGGCCGACTGCGCGATCGTCGCCTACCCGCACGCGGCGGCCGCCCCGACCGTCGCAGCTCTGCGTGAAGCGGGGACGCGCGTCGTTGACCTCAGCGCTGATTTCCGGCTCTCCTCGCTGCCCAGCTACGAGCGCTGGTATGGCGAGCACCCTCGTCCCGAGCTGCTCGGCGACGCGGTCTACGGGCTCACCGAGCTCCACCGCGAGCAGATCGCCGGCGCCGGGATAGTCGCGAACCCCGGCTGCTACCCGACCGCCTCGCTGCTCGCGCTCGCGCCGCTCGCTCGCGCGGGCCTGATCGCCGACGTGGTGATCGACGCCAAGCAGGGCATATCGGGCGCCGGGCGCGCGTTCGACGAGAGCACGCACCTCTCGATGGCGGGCGAGAACATACTCCCCTACAAGGTCGCCGCCCACCGCCACACGCCCGAGATCGAGGAGCAGCTCGCGCTGCTCGGAGCCGACCTGCCCGTCCAGTTCCAGGCTCATCTCGTGCCGCTGGACCAGGGTGAGATGGCCAGCTGCTACGTCAGCACCACACGCGCGGTGTCCCCTGGCGAGCTGCAGGAGCTCTTCGATGACGCCTACGCCCGCGAGCCGTTCGTGGAGATAGTCGACGGCCCGCCGGGCGTCCGCGAGGTCCGCGAGACCAACTACTGCAGGATCTTCGCCGCCGCCGACGCCCACACCGGGAAGGTCCTGGTGTTCTCCGCGATCGACAACCTCTGGAAGGGCACATCCTCCCAGGCGGTCCAGAACCTGAACCTGATGTTCGGCATGGACGAGACGGAGGGGCTGCTGTGAGCACCTCCGAGCCGGCGACCGAGGGGTTCTTCACCTCACGTTGGGTGCCCGCCCCCTCACACGTGCGCGACCTCGGCCTGCTGGCGGGTCTCCCTGAGGGATTCCGCGCGTCGGGTGTCGCGGCCGGCATCAAGCCGAGCGGCCGGCCCGACGTCGGCCTGCTGATCTGCGACTCCGAGCGGCCCGTCAGCGCCGCGCGATTCACCTCCAGCGGCACGCCCGCCGCGCCCGGTGATGCTCACGCGCGAGCGCTGCAGCCTGCAGTCGCTGCGCGCCGTGCTCGCCAACGCCGGCTGCGCGAACGCCGCGACCGGCAGGCGAGGGATCGAAGACGCCGCCAAGACGCAGGGCGCGGCCGCGGCCGCTGCGGGGGTGCCCGCGGCCGAGGTCGCACTGGCCTCGACGGGCGCGATCAGCCACCACCTGCCGGTCGAGAAGATGATCAAGGGCATCCTGGAGGCGAGCTCGAAGCTCGAGCGCGGCGGCGACGGCGCGTTCCAGGCCGCGATCCAGACCACCGACGCATTCGAGAAGCGTGCCGTCCTGGAGGTCGAGCTGCCATCGGGGGCCGTGCGACTGAGCGCGCAGTGCAAGGGCGCCGGGATGATCTCCCCGCGCTTTGCGACGATGCTCTGCTTCGTGCAGACCGACGCGGATCTCTCCGCGGAGACCGCCGACCTGCTGCTCGGCGTGTGCGTTGCGCGCTCGTTCGACCGCGCGTCGGTGGACGGGCAGCTGTCGACGAACGACACGGCGATCCTGATGTGCTCAGGCTCCTCGGGCGTGCACGTGGCACCGGAGAGCGAGGACGAGCTCCTCTTCGGGCAGGCCCTCGACGCGCTCCTGCGCGAGCTCGCGATCAAGATGGTCGCCGACGGCGAGGGCGCCGCGCGGATCGCCCGCGTGGTCGTCCGCTCCGGTCATCAGCCGGGCGCCGAGGCCGTCGCACGCGCGGTCGCAAACTCGCCCCTGGTGAAGGCCGCGCTGAACGGCGGAGACCCCAACTGGGGCCGCATCGTGCAGGCCGTGGGCGCGGCGATGCCGGGCACCGCTCCGCTTGCGGTCGACATCTGGATCGAGGGTACGCAGGTCTGCTCAGGTGGGGCGGCGATCCCATTCGATGAGCCGGCACTTGCGAGCGCGGTGTCGCGTCGCGAGGTCGAGTACGAGATCGGACTGCCCGGGGAGGGAGCCGAGACCGAGGTCTTCTTCTCCGACCTCTCGCACGACTACGTGAGCATCAACGCCGACTACACAACATGAGCCGCCTGCCCAGGCAGCGGGGCGGAGGGGGTGCGCGATGCGCGATGTAGGAACGCTGCTGGAGGCTCTCCCGTACATAAGGGAGTTTCACGGCAAGACCGTGGTGATCAAGTACGGCGGCGCCGCGATGGAGGACAGCGAGCTTCGTGAGGAGTTCGCGCGCGACGTCGTGCTCCTGAAGTACGTCGGCCTGAACCCGATCGTCGTACACGGCGGAGGCCCCGAGATCACGGGCTACATGGAGCGCCTGGGCCTGCCCGTCCAGTTCGTCGGCGGGCTGCGCGTCTCCGACGAGGAGACCGTCGAGGTCGCAAAGATGGTGCTCGTCGGGAAGGTCAACAAGGAGATCGTCCTGCGCCTGAGCCGCCACGGCCAGCCGGCCGTCGGGCTCTGCGGCGACGACGGCTCGCTGTTCCGGGTCGCCCGCCGCGCGGCACCCTCCGGCCAGGACATCGGCTTCGTCGGGCGGATCGAGCGCGTCAACGTCGGCGTGATCGAGCACATCGCCAGCGACTACATCCCCGTCATCGCCTCCGTCGGCGCCGACAGGGAGGGGAACTCTTACAACGTCAACGCCGACGAGGCCGCCGGCGCGGTCGCGGGCGCGCTCGGTGCTCACAAGGTGATCTTCCTGACGGATGTCCCCGGCTGGCTGCGCGACCCGCAGGACGCGGGCAGCCTGATCGGGCAGGCGGGCGTCGAGCAGGTCCGCGCCGAGCTGGACGGGCTGCAGGGCGGGATGCGCCCCAAGCTCGCGGCGTGCGTGCAGGCGATCGACGACGGCGTCGGAGCCGCGCACATCCTGGACGGCAGGCTCGAGCACTCGCTGCTGCTCGAGCTGTTCACGGACGCCGGCATCGGCACGAAGATCGAGGCCGAGCTGTGAGCCTCGCCGAGCTGCAGCGGCTCGAGCAGAGCAACGTGATCCACTCATACGCGCGGATGCCGGTCGAGTTCGTGCGCGGCGAGGGCGCGCGCCTGTGGGACGCCGAGGGCAACGAGTACCTGGACTTCCTGTGTGGGATCTCGGTCACGAACCTCGGCCACTGCCACCCGCGGGTGGTGGCGGCGATCCGCGAGCAGGCGGGCGTGCTGATGCATGTCAGCAACCTGTTCTACACCGAGCCCGGCATGCGCCTTGCCGAGCGTCTCGCGCGATCAAGCCTCGGCGGCAAGGTCTTCTTCTGCAACTCCGGGGCGGAGGCGAACGAGGCGGCGATCAAGCTCGCGCGCCGCGCACGGGCGGGCGGGGATGTCGTGGTCATCCACGGCGCCTTCCACGGGCGCACATACGGTGCTCTCTCAGCGACTCCGCAGGAGTCAAAGCAGGCGCCTTTCGCGCCTCTGGTGCCCGGGTTCAGGGCGGTCGCCGCCGATGCGAACGCGATCGCGGACGCCGTCGACGAGCACACGGCCGCGGTGCTGCTCGAGCCGATCCAGGGGGAGAGCGGAGTGCATGAGCTCTCGCCGGAGGCGCTGCGCGCAGCGCGCAGCGCCTGCGATGAGCACGGCGCAGCCCTGATCTTCGACGAGGTCCAGTGCGGGATGGGCCGAACGGGCACGCTGTGGGCTCACGAGCAGCTCGGTGTTGTGCCCGACGCGATGACCGTGGCAAAGGCGCTGGGGGGCGGCCTGCCGGTCGGCGCGCTCGTCACGGGCCCGCGGCTCGCCGACGTGCTCCAGCCCGGCGACCACGGCTCAACGTTCGCGGGCGGCCCACTGGTCGCGACGGCGGCGCTCACGGCGCTGGAGCTCACGAGCGACCCGGAGCTGCTCGCGCGGGTACTCGAGCTCGGCGCACGGCTCGCCGAGGGCCTCGCCGAGCTGCCCGGGGTCCTCGAGGTCCGCGGGCGAGGCCTGATGCTCGGCTGCGAGCTCGATGCCGGCGCCCCCGAGGTCGCTCGCCGGGCGCTGCTCGAGCAGCGGCTCGTGATCAACGCCACGGGCCCGAGCACCCTGCGCCTGCTGCCGCCGCTGACGATCGACGAGAGCGAGGTGCAGGATGCGCTGATGCGGCTCGAGCGGGCGTTGTTAGGCTGAGCTGTGCGCCGCGCCCGCGCTACGGCTGTAGCCGCCCTGCTGACAGCATTCGCTCTCAGCGCCCTCGCGCTGGGCGGCCGCCCGGCCCAGGGCGCAATGATCCCCTACGTAATAGGGGGCCAGCGCGCCACCGTCGCGCAGAATCCGTGGCAGGTGCTCGTGATCACGAGGCCCTCCGCGACGCTGGAGATGCTGTGCGGCGGGTCGATCCTCGACCCGACCCACATCCTCACCGCCGCGCACTGCATCGACCAGGAGGGCACCACCACGCAGTACCCGGCCTCGCAGGTCGGCGTGCTCGCGGGCGCGGAAAACGTCTACTCCTTCGAGGAAGAAGGCCTGGTCCCGCCCGGGGCGCAGTTCCGCGCCGCCGCGCTCGTCAGGGCGCACCCCGACTACGCCCCGCTGCCGGGCATCCGCGATGACGTCGCCGTGATCGCGCTCGCCTCCCCTCTGACGATCTCGCAGGCGAAGAACACAGCGACGATAGGCCTCGTAGCGAGCGGAGCGACCCCGGCTCCCGGCACCAGCGTCAGCGTCAGCGGCTACGGCAAGCAGAGCGGGCTGGAAGGCAAGGAACACGAACCCGACGGCTTCCTCTATGCGACAAGCCTGACGACCGTCTCCAGCGACGCGTGCCGCAACGCTGTCGGCGTCAACTCGGCGGTTCTGCTGTGCGCAGGGTCCGCGAGCTCCTCGGCCTGTCAGGGAGACAGCGGCGGCCCGCTGACGGAGGGCTCACCGGCCGTTCTGCTCGGCGTCGTCGACTTCGGCGGCAAGGGCTGCCCAATCGGCTCGGCGAACGTCTTCACCAATCTCGCCGCACCCGAGATCCGCGCGTTCATCGAAGGCAGCGAAGCCCCGCCGCTCGCGGCGAGGCCGACCGGCGCGCCAGTGCTCCACTACGTCGGCGGCGCGCCCGTCGACTACAGCCCGATGACCTGCGACCCCGGATCCTGGAGCGCGCCGGCGGCGTTCTCGTTCATCTTCCAGACCGAAGGGCCGTCCCCTCAGGTGCTCCAGAGCGGCCCGAGCACCACGTTCACGCCCGCGAGCGGAGCCGTCGGCTTCTCGATCGTGTGCATCGTCCAGGCCGCCAACGCCGGGGGTGTGAGCACCAGTCGAAGCGGCGCGGCCCCGGCGCTGACACTCGACACGTCGCCGCCCACCGCGAGGGTCACCGGCCGCCCGCGCTGCCGGCTGCGCGCATGTACGGTCGCACTCAGGGCGTCGGACCCCAACTCCGTGGCGCTCACGGTCACCGCGAGCGCCAGCTACCAGGTGAGCGGGCGCTGCAAGAGGATCCGCAATCACCGCAGGGTCACCGTCGCCTGCAGGATCACCAGAACCGTCACGATGAAGCTCGCCGGCTCGGGTCCCGGCTACACGGCGTCCGTGAAGGGGCTGCCCTACGGGCTGCGCGTGCGCTTCGCGGTGAGCGCCCGCAACGCCGCGGGCCTGCGCCAGCGGACAGCCTCCGCAGCGAGCGCGACGCTGGTCGCGCCCCGGACGAGCGCCGGGAAGCATTAGGGTCTCAGCCGCAATGAGCAGCGAGGACCCCACAGCCTTCCCCCGCACCGCGAGCTATGAGGCCGACCCGGAGCAGGTCAGCCGGGTGCTGCTGCTCTACTCCGGCGGCCTGGACACGAGCGTGATGCTCAAGTGGATCCAGGATCACTATGGCGCGGAGGTCGTGTGCCTGACCGTCAACCTCGGGCAGCCCGGCGAGGACTACGAGGTGATCAGGGGCAAGGCGATCAAGCTCGGCGCCGTGGACTGTCACGTCGTCGACGCGCGCGAGGAGTTCGCCCGCGAGTATCTGGCGCCCGCGATCCGGGCGAACGCCCTCTATGGCGGCGGCTACCCGCTGTTCACCGCGCTCGGGCGGCCCCTGATCGCGAAGCTCGCCGTCGAGCACGCCCGCGCGTCCGGCTGCGACACGATCGCCCACGGCTGCACCGGCAAGGGAAACGACCAGGTGCGGATAGAGGCGACGGTCGCGACGCTGGCTCCGGAGCTGAAGGTGATCGCTCCCGTGCGCTCGTGGCAGATGGGCCGCGAGGAGGAGATCGAGTATGCGCGCGAGCACGGGATACCCGTCAAGGGGGGAACCGAGGCCGCGCCGTACTCGATCGACGACAACCTCTGGGGACGTTCATCGGAGGGGCGCTGGATCGAGGACCTCGACCGTGAGCCCGAGGATGACGTGTTCCAGCTCGTGACCCGCCCCGAGGAGGCCCCCGACGAGCCCGAGCGGATCACACTCAGCTTCGAGCGCGGGCTGCCGGTCGCCCTGGACGGGCGCCCGCTCGGCCTCGTGGACCTGATCGAAGAGGTCGCGGAGATCGCCGCCCGGCATGGCGTGGGGATCGTCGACCACATCGAGGACCGCATCGTCGGCCTGAAGGTGAGGGACATCTACGAGGCGCCGGCCGCCGCGATCATCCTTCCCGCGCACCAGGAGCTCGAGCGCCTGGTCTGCACGATCCATCAGAACCAGTTCAAGCCCGGGCTCGACCGGCAGTGGGCCTACCTCGTCTACGCCGGCCTGTGGTGGGAGCCACTCCGCGGCGACCTCGACGCCTACATGGACCGCGTCAACGAGCGTGTCACCGGCACGATCTCGCTGAAGCTCTACAAGGGGCACGCGCGCGTCATCACCCGCTCCTCGCCGAACGCCGTCTACGACGCGGCACTGGCGTCCTTCTCGGAGTCCGGCGGGCTGTTCAGCCAGAGCGCCTCGCCCGGATTCATCGAGCTGTTCTCGCTGCAATCCCGCATGGCCTGGCGGCTCCGCAACCAGTAGCGGCACGGTCTGCTGGACGTCCGGTGTTGGGCGTAGTTTCCCTCTCAACGTGATGCCAGAAGGAGACGACACGCCCGGGGGATACCCCGGAGGAGGCCGCGAGGGCCAGGGCCGAAGGAGCGAGGGAGACCTCCTCTCCGAACGCCGCGCGCGCCGCGCCGCCGAGAGCGGAGAGGCAGCGCTCACCCGGCGTGCCGAGGCCGCGGAAGCGACCCTCCAGACGCTCGAGCGTCACGTCGCGAGCCTGCAGCAGCGCCTGCGCGAGGCCGAGGACGAGCGCGCGAGAGCAGCCGAGACCCTGCAGGACGAGCGCGCGAGCGCCACTGAGCGCGAGCACGAGCTGCGCCGCGTGAAGCAGCGCGAGTACGCCGAGCAGCAGCTGAGGGTCGAGGCCGAGGACCGCGCGCTCGACGTCGAACGCGAGAGCCAGCTCGAGGTGGACCGGGCGAGCCGCGCGCTCGAGGACCGCGAACGCGCCACCCGCGAGCTCTCCGGGCACGTCGCGGAGATGCAGCGCCAGCTCGCGGAGGCCGAGCAGGAGCTCGCCGCCGAGCGCTCACGCGTGCGCACCGTCGAGCGGGAGCTTCATGAGCGCGTCGGCGAGCTCGAGCGGCGCACGTCCGAGATCGAGCTCGGCCTGCGCATGGAGCGCACCGCCCGCGAGCGCGCCGAGCGGGCCGTGCAGGCGATGCGCGAGGGCAACCTGCAGGCGGCCGGGCTGATGGGAGACCTCAGGGGCGTCGTGGAGCGGCTGATCGCGGGCCTCGAGCGCGGCGACGCGCCGACACACGAGCCGCGTGTGCCCGCCCCGGCTGCGCCGCCGCAGCCTCCCAGAGCCTCCGCGGACCCTCACGCCGGCGAGCGCGGCGAGGAGATGGCCCAGGCCCTCGCCGCGGCCGTCGAGCGCCTGCGTGCACGTGCCGACAACGCCCCGCCGGCGACCGACGGGCCCGAGGCCGAGGAACCCGAGCAGCCCCACGCGCAGCGGGAGGCCCAGCCCGAGCAGCTGCCGCCCACGCCGCCGCAGCCCACCGAGCCCAGGCGGCCGCACAAGCACAGCATGTCCCTGATTCAACGCATCCGCATACGCCGCAAAGAGCGGCGCGGGCGCTGAGGCTCCGCCGGGCGGATGCCTAGCATGCAGTGCCCGTGAGTAACGACACCTGCGCCCATCTTCACGTTCACTCCGAGTACTCGCTGCTCGACGGCGCGTGCAAGATCGAGGGCCTGGTGGAACGTGCTGCCTCGTTCGGGCAGCCGGCGCTGGGCCTCACCGACCACGGCGTGATGAACGGCGCCGTCGAGCTCTACAAGGCGAGCAAGAAGCACGGGATCAAGCCGATCATCGGCTGTGAGATCTACCTCGTCGACGACCACACCGCGACAGGCCCCGGCAAGGTCGAGCGCAACCACCTGACCCTGCTGGCCTCAAACGACATCGGGTATCGCAACCTCGTCAAGCTGTCCTCGGAGGGCTTCCTGCAGGGCCTGCAGCGCGGCAAGCCGACCGTCGACCTCGCGCAGATCGAGCGCCTCTCGGAGGGCGTCATAGCCCTCACGGGGTGCCTGGCCTCGCGTTTCTGCCAGCGGCTGCTCGACGACCGGCCCGGCGATGCCCGCGAGCACGCCGACGAGCTGCTCAGGGTGTTCGGTGGCGAGAACGTCTACTTCGAGGTCCAGAAGAACGGCCTCGCCGCCCAGGAGAAGTGCAACGAGGGCATCGTGCGGATCGCGCGCGAGGTTGGCGGCTCGCTCGTCGGAACCGGCGACGTGCACTACCTGCGCCGCGAGGACTACGACCATCACACGGCCCTGCTCTGCGTGCAGACGAAGAGCACGATCGCGGAACCGAAGATGACCTTCGAGACGAACGAGTTCTACCTGCGCGACAACCAGGAGATGAGCACGGCGTTCTCCGAGTGGCCGGAGGCGATCGCGAGCACGCTGGAGATCGCCGAGCGCTGCTCGGTCGAGCTCGAGCTCGGAAAGCAGCTGATCCCCAGCTTCAAGACGCCAGACGGCACCGACGAGCGCGAGTACCTGAGGGCCAGGGTCCTCGAGGGCCTGACGCTGCGCTACGGAGACCCGCCTCCGGCGCAGGCCGTCGAGCGGATGGAGATGGAGCTCGGAGTGATCGACCGGATGGGCTTCAACGCCTACTTCCTGATCGTCTGGGACTTCGTCAAGTTCGCGAAGGAGAACGGCATCGCCGTCGGCCCCGGCCGCGGATCGGCGGCCGGGTCGATCGTCTCCTACTGCCTGTCGATAACGGACGTGGACCCGCTGCGCTACGACCTGCTGTTCGAGCGCTTCCTGAACCCCGAGCGCGTGTCGATGCCGGACATCGACATCGACTTCTCCGTCCGTGGGCGTGAGCGCGTGATGCGCTATGTGACCGAGAAGTACGGTCGCGAGTCGGTCGCGCAGATCATCACCTTCGGCAAGATGTTCCCGCGCGCCGCGACACGCGATGCGGCGAGGGTGCTCGGATACGACTACGGCGCCGGCGACCGCCTCGCGAAGCTGATCCCGGACCCGATCATGGGCCGCTCGCCTTCCTTCGCGGACTGCCTGAAGTCCGGCCAGCCGCTGCGCAAGGCCTGCGACGAGGACGCACAGGCGAAGCAGATCATCGACGTCGCGCAGGGCCTGGAGGGGATCGTGCGCAACTCCTCGATCCACGCCGCCGCCGTCGTGATCGCGGACAGGCCGCTGACCGAGATCGTGCCGCTGCAGCTCGCGGACGCCGGCACGGACGAGAACGGCGAGAAAGCGTTCCGTATGGTCACGCAGTTCTCGATGAAGCCAATCGAGGAAATCGGCATCTTGAAGATGGATTTCCTCGGGCTGCGCAACCTCGACGTGATCGAGGACGCCCTGGACATCATCGAGCGCTCCAGCTCCGAGCGCCCGGACATGACCGCGCTGCCGCTTGATGATGCCCTCACGTACGAGATGCTGGCGCGCGGCGACTCGATCGGCGTTTTCCAGTTCGAGTCCGAGGGCATGCGCGAGGCGCTGAAGAAGGTGCGCCCCGACGAGTTCAACGACCTCGTGGCGCTCGTCGCCCTGTACCGGCCCGGCGCGATGGACCAGATCCCGACATACGCCAAGGGCAAGCGCAGCCCGGGCGCCATCTCGTACGCCGACGAGCGGCTGCGGCCGATCCTCGAGTCCTCCAACGGCGTGATCCTCTACCAGGAGCAGGCGATGCAGATCTCCAAAGAGATCGCGGGCTTCTCCGGTGCCAAGGCGGACGACCTGCGCAAGGCGATCGGCAAGAAGAACCGCCAGGCGATGGCCGCGCTGAAGCCGGAGTTCGTGGAGGGCTGCAAGGCATCCGGCACCCGCTCCGATGTGATCGAGTCCCTCTGGCAGAGCAACGAGAAGTCCGCCGACTACTCCTTCAACAAGAGCCACGCGGCGTGCTACGCCCTGATCGCCTACAGGACCGCCTGGCTGAAGGCCAACCACCCCGCCGAGTACATGGCGGCGCTGATCTCCTCCGTGATGTCCACGAAGGACAAGGTGCCCTTCTTCGTGGCCCGCTGCGAGGAGATGGGGATCGAGATCCTGCCGCCTGACGTGAACCTCTCAGACCACGAGTTCACCGTCGTCGACGGCAACATCCGCTTCGGCCTGGACGCCGTCAAGGGCGTCGGTTATCAGGCCGTCGAGGCCATCAAGCGCGCGCGTAGCGACGGCGGGGCGTTCACATCGCTGTGGGATTTCTGTGAGCGGGTGGACAGCCGCACCGTCAACAAGAAGGCGATCGAGGCGCTCATCAAGTGCGGCGCACTCGGCTCCACGAAAGCCACCCGCCGTGGGATGCTCGGGGTGCTCGAGCAGGCGCAGGCCGCCGGCCAGAAGATCCAGCAGGACGCGCAGATCGGGCAGGGCTCGATCTTCGACCTTCAGGAAGACGCGCCAGCGGCCTCCGGCCCGCAGAGCGCCGGCAGCGGACTCGGACGGCCCGTGCACCCGCCGATCACCGGCGAGGAGTTCGATCAGCCGGAGCTGCTCGCGGCCGAGAAGGAAGCGATCGGCCTGTTCATCTCCGCGCACCCGCTGAAGCCGCTCCGCGATGCGCTTCGCGCTCGCGTCGACTGCCCCATCTCAGCTGTCTCGGGCCGGCGCGACAAGGACCAGGTCACGATCGGCGGCATCATCACGGAGGCCAAGCGGATCCGCACCCGCAACGGGGACCACATGATGTTCGCGACGCTCGACGATCTCACCGGCTCGGTCGAGATTCTCGTGTTCGGGAAGGCGCTCTCGGAGACCGACGGCGAACTGAACATCGACTCGGTAGTGATCGTCAAGGGCCGCGTCGATCACAGGGAGGCGGGCAAGACGAGCGTCGTGGTGCAGAGCTTCAGCCCTTTCGCCCCCAGTGAGCAGGAGATCGAGCAGGCCCGCGCGCGGGCCGAGGCCGCCCAGCGCTCGGCGAGCATGCTCTCGCGCCCCATGCACCTGACGTGCGCGGCGGCGGACCTGACGCCGGGCGCGATCGAAGACCTCAAGCAGATGATCGAGGAGTTCCCCGGTCCCGCGGAGGTGCTGATCGAGATCCAGACGGGGGAGGGCACCCGCACGCTGCGTCTGGGAAGCGAGTACCGCGTCCAGCACACTCCCACGCTCAGGGCCGAGCTCGCGAACGCGCTCGCGCCCGCGCGCTCCGCCGCGACCGGTTAGCGATGCCGCGCCTGTAGAGGCGCTGGGCGAGCTCCACTTCCTCTCGCCCGGAGCCCTTGCGGTCCTCGCCGGGAGTCTCGAGTACGCACGGCAGCCCGTCGAACGCGGGCGCCGAGAGGAACGCGGCGCAGCCCCGCTCGCCGAGTTCCCCCTCGCCGATGTTGGCGTGGCGGTCGCGATTCGCGCCGAGAGGCGTCTGCGAGTCGTTCAGGTGCAGGGAGCCGATGCGGGACAGCCCGACCTCCGCCTGCACCTCCGCGAGCATCTCATCGACGCCGGCGCTCGTCCGCACGTCATAGCCGGAGGCGAACAGGTGGCACGAGTCCAGGCAGACGCCGAGACGCCGATCACCTCCGCAGGCCTCGATCAGGCTTGCCAGCTCCTCGATCGAGCGGCCCAGCGTGCCGCCCGCGCCCGCCGTGTTCTCGAGGTGCAGCGCGCACCCCTCACTCTCGGCGAGCGCCTCGGCGATCGTCTCGCCCGCCCGTGCGATCGCCTCACCCGGGTCGCCCGTCTTGGCCGAGCCCGGGTGCAGGATCACGCCCGCGGCCCCGATCTGGGCTCCGGCACGCAGCGAGTTGGTCAGCGAGGCCAGCGATTTCGCCCTGATGTCGGGGTCATCGCTCGCGCAGTTCAGGAGGTAGACGGCGTGGATCAGCACCGCGTCGATGGGGCTCTCGGCCATCGCGAGCCTGAACGCGGCGGCATCCTCGGCGGAGTAGGTGCTGGCCCTCCACATACGCGGAGACTGGTTGAAGATCTGGATCGAGCGGCAGCCCCGCTCGACGCCCCGCTCGACCGCCCTGGGCAGGCCTCCCGCGGGCGATACGTGAGCTCCGATCAGCACGGCAGCGATTATGAGGGTTCCCGCTGGGGAAGCGGATACGGCGGCAGGGCTCGGAGTGTCGCCGCCCCGCCGCCGGCGACGGTCCGGACGGCAGGCCGGCGTCCCGCCACTGGGGCGCCGGCCTGCTAGGTCCGCGTCTAGGCGAGCAGCTTCACGGGCGTGCCGAACAGGATCGAGTCGGTGGATCCCAGCCCGGTGACTTCGGGCGGGCCGCCGAACGAGGATTCCAGGATGTCCACCGGGCTCGCTTCCAGGCTCGGCACTTTCTGCACACCGAGAGCCTGCTGGAATTTGAGTTTGAAGACGGCGGGGGGCGTCACGAGTTTGTTGACCGCCGTGATCCTCCCGATGACCGAGCCCGTGACCTTCACGAACAGCAGCGGGCCGCAGCCATAGGCCAGGAAGCCGGAAGTCGGTTCCACCAGGTCGGCACCCACTTCTTTTTTGGCTTTGTTGATGTAGCCGATCCTCATGCTCAGCATGCTCGTGATGATCGTTCCCGGCGCAGCCGCAGGCGTGTTGCATGCCGCCGAGCCGAGTTTGCAGCCCGTGAAGGTGATCTGGATTTCACCGCTCTGAGGGCCTGTGATCTGGCCGATGTTCGTATCGGCCGCGCATTTCGTTTTTTTGCCGCTCACCGTTTCGAGCAGGCTCGCTTTGCTCGTCGACGTGAAGGTTTTCGGGAACGGCCCCGTGAATTCAGGCAGGGCTGAAGCTGTCGCAGCCGTGACGGCCCCCACCGCGAGGACGGCCACCAGGCAAAGCCCCGCAACGCGCATGCGTCTCATGCGGATCTCCCCCTACTCGGTCCGGCTCGTCTTGGCGACCCCGGATCTGCAGCCAGCCTATTTGCACCACCGCAGGCCGGTCAACCACGCCGGCGCGGCGGAAGCAACGCACGCGCGCCGGCACTCCCGTTGCGGCTCGCCCGCCCGTCCCGCGGACCCCGGGGCGAGCGAGGCCGGCCGCCTGCGCGATACTCACGCGCACATGAACCGCGAGTCGCGCAGATCACCGACGGCACCCGACGCGAGGACACTGCGGTGAGGGTTCGCTTCGCGCCCTCGCCCACCGGGGCGCTGCACATCGGGGGCGCCCGCACGGCGCTCTTCAACTGGCTGCTCGCCCGCCACGAGGGCGGGACGATGGTTCTCCGCATCGAGGACACCGACCGCGAGCGCTCCACCCCCGAGAACATCGAGCAGATCCTCGACGCGCTGCGCTGGCTCGAACTGGACTGGGACGAGGGCCCGATACTTCAGACCGACCGCTCAGAGCGCCACCAGCAGGCCCTGCAGGCGCTGCTGGAGTCCGGCCACGCGTACCGCTCGACCGCCACGGGCGAGGACGTGAAGGCCTACAAGGAGAAGCACGGCTCCGAGCGCGGCTTCCGCGGCGAGAGCGAGTCCGAGGGTGCGGTGCGGCTGCGCGTGCCGGCCGGCGGCGCGACGATCATGCACGACGTCATCCGCGGCGAGACGAGCTTTGAGCACGTGCACATGGACGACCCGGTGATCGCACGCGCGGACGGCTCGGTCCTTTACAACTTCGCGGTCGCGATCGACGACCTGGACTCGGCAATCACCCACGTCGTGAGGGGCGAGGACCACGTCTCCAACACCCCCAAGCAGCTGCTGGTGCTCGAGGCGATGCGCGAAGTCGGCCTGGACGCAGGCACGGCGCTCCCTGTATACGCGCACCTTCCGCTGCTGCACGGCCCCGACGGCAAGAAGCTCTCAAAGCGCCACGGCGCCGCATCGGTGCAGGAGCTGCGCGACGCCGGGTACCTCCCGGAGGCGGTCCGCAACTATCTCGCACTGCTCGGCTGGGGAGCCGGCGACGACGCGACCGTGCTCTCAACGCAGGAGCTGGTGGACCGCTTCACGCTGGAGCGCGTCAGCCGCAACCCGGCGCGCTTTGACGAGGTCAAGCTCCGCTGGCTGAACGGCACCTACATCCGGGGGCTCGCGGTCGAGGACCTCACGGCGCGCCTTGAAGCGTTCACCGGGCGCGGCGAGCTGGGTGAGCTCACCCGCATCAGCCAGGAGAAGATCCACACCCTGGCCGATTTCATGGACCTCTCCGGCGCCCTGCTCGACGGCCCGGGCGATGATCCCAAGGCGCGCGAGCGATGGCTGGGGGAGAGCGGCCTGGAGTCGCTCGCGCTTACGCGGGCCGCGCTCGCACGCTGCGCGAGCTTCGACGAGGGGTCGATCGAGCAGGCCCTTGCGCAGGTGATCGACGAGCGCAGGGCCAAGCCGCGTGAGGTCTACCAGCCGCTGCGCGTCGCCCTTACGGGGAGCACCATCTCACCGGGCATCTTCGAGAGCGTCGCTCTGCTCGGCCGCGAGGAGACGCTGCGGCGCGTGGACCTCGCACTGTCTCGCAACTGAGCATTCAGGGCGCTCAACATCTTCGGCGGGGCTGCCGATACGTGCATACGCAGGTAGAACGGCCGGGAAGGCCGACAGCACCCAAGGAAGGGGTTAGATTCAATGCAGGCCAAGTCGCCGAGCCCGAAGCTGAAAGCCGCCAAGATCTCCAAAGAGGGCTCACCGCCGCGCCGTGCCTCAAAGGCCGCCGCCGCCGCGCCGAGCCCGAGCGTCGCCTCAGCCGGACGGACCGCCCTTGCGACCAGCCCCGCGCAGGCGAGCGCCGAGCGCCGCCGGACACAGGCGCCGAGCGGCCGCCGCAACGCCGGAGCCACCGGTGAGCGCCACCAGAACGAGGGTCACGGCAGGCGCCTGACTATGGCCTTCGAAGCCCTCGAGGCCTTCCCCGCGCTCGCGGAGTCCCGCGACCGGCTCCTGTCGGTGATCGCAAAGGATCACGTCGCCACCGCCGACATCGTCACCGCGGTCGAGTCCGACGTCGCCCTGATCATCGCCGTCCTGCGCCTCGGCAACCGCACCCCCACCGGACACGGCAAGGTCGAGACGGTCGTAGGCGCCGTCGAGCACCTCAGCCCGCAGACGGTGCAGGCGCTCGCGACCCGCGTGCGGACATTCGACTTCTTCGAGCGCGCCAGCGTGTGGGACGCAGCGCCCGAGCGCTTCCGCCTCCACGCGCTCGCCACCCAGCATGCCGCGGACCGGATCGCGGCCGAGGTCGGCTACGAGAACCGCGACCGCCTCACCGTCACCAGCCTGCTGCACGACATCGGCAAGCTCGTGCTGCTTCACGCATACCCCGGTTACCCCTCTCAGGTCCACCGCGGCGCGCGCACCCCGGAGGAGCGGATCCACCAGGAGCGCCGCGAGCTCGGCGTCGACCACGCCCTCGTGGGAGGCGTCCTCGTGCGCCGCTGGGGCCTGCCGGCGTCCGTCGCCACGCCGATCGAGCGCCACCACAACCCGGACGCCGAAGGCGAGGCCGCCTTCATCCGACTCGCAGACATGCTCGCCCACTACTCCCAGGGCGGGAAAGTCTCACCGTCGGAGATGCTGCACACCGCGCGCGCCGTGGGCCTCGGCCCGGCAGAGCTTCGGACCGTCATGTATGAGCTCCCCAACTCGGGCGGCCAGCGCCAGCGCCACGTCGACCCGTGCCCGCTCTCAAGCCGCGAGCTTGGCGTCCTGCAGAGGCTCGCCGAAGGCAAGGTCTACAAGCAGATCGCCCACGAGCTGACGCTGTCGACCAGCACCGTGCGCACGCACCTGCACAACATCTACGGCAAGCTGGGCGCCGTCGACCGCGCCCAGGCCGTCCTCATCGCCACCGAGCGCGGCTGGCTCTAACCGCGGCCGCCCGCCCCGCCGGGGCCCCGGGCACTACGATCGCCTGATACGGCGCACGCGCCGGAGCCCTCAGATGATCTCGATCACAAGCAAGTCCCCCTACGCCGTGCTCGCGCTCGCGGAGCTCGGCAAGGCCCCGGGCTCAGACCCGGTGCCGATCGGCGAGCTCGCCCGCAGGCGCGAAGTGCCCGTGCAGTTCCTTGAGCAGCTGTTCGCGGTCCTGCGCCGCGCCGGAATCATCAGCTCCCAGCGCGGGGTGAAGGGCGGCTACCGGTTCGCGCGCGAGCCGTCGACCGTGAGCGTGCTGGAGATCGTGGAGCTGCTCGACGGGCCGCTCGGCCGGGACGCGGAGGGCCCCTTCGCCGATGCCGCCGAGGCGGCCAGGCGCGTCCTCGAGCAGACGACGATCACGGACGTGATCGAGCGCGAGATGCGCGAAGCCGGCGCCAGCATGTACCACATCTAGACGCGGAATCGCGCCTCAGGACCCCGCTGCGTTCGCGATCTGACTTGCGTCGCAACACTGAGGCGAGCGTTCGGGCTAGGCTGGCCTATGAACTTTCTTAGGAAGCACCTCAGCTACGCAAACGTCATAGCGAGCCTTGCGCTCGTGTTCTCCATGAGCGGCGCAGCTGTTGCCGCCAACCACTACCTGATCAAATCCACCAAGCAGATCAACCCGAAGGTCCTGAAGAAACTCAAGGGAAGCCGCGGCGCCCAGGGCCCGGTGGGGCCCCAGGGAGCGACCGGGTCGCCGAACACCGCCAACTTCTTCAGCAAGGGCGAAAGCGACGGGCGCTACCTCGGCAAAGGCGAAACGGCCGCCGACTCCACGAAGCTGGCAGGGGTCGCCGCGTCCGGCTACACGACCGGTGAAGGCAGCCAGGGCGGACGCTGGATCGAGATGGTGAACGCCGCCAAAGAAGAAAACTTCCTGTTCGTGCCAGGGATCGGCGAGCTCTCACTCGAATGCGCGACCGCACCGAAGGCGACGAACCTGACGCTCACCGAGCACGCCGGGAGCTCGGTGTTCCTGACGTGGGGCAGCTACCCGAAGGAACAGGCGACGCGCATGGAAACGGCTGTCCTGACGGAAGGCGCTCCCTCGCTCACGCAGACCTTTGCAAACGGAGAAGGCGGCACCGGCCAGATGATCATCCAGGCGTCGGCGGGACTCACCACGCCCGTCCACACCTACGCCACGATCACGGTGTCGCTGTCTGTGACTGGAAGCTTCTGCCGGGACCAGGCCAACTACACCGTCTCACAGCAGCGGTTCTGATCGGCCGTCGGCGCAGAGCGGCGGGTGCTGAGCCCCGCCGCTCTGCGCCGCGGTCACAGGTTGGCTTCGCCTCTCAGCTAGGATCCCGCGCTGGAGGCAGGGGGTGTGTCCGACCCGCCGGCTCGTTTTTGCCTGCGGGTGCTCCGCCTAAGGACAGCCCATCACATGGAACGTGCGAACACCGGCAGGATGCTGCGGGCCCGAGCAGGCGGGTTGCTCGCGCGCGCCCTCGTCGGGCTGGCGCTGCTGCTGGCGATCGCGTTCACATCCGTGCTCTCGCCCCAGCGGGCGGACGCACTGCCGATCGACGGAATCCAGAACATCCAGCACGTCGTGATGGTCATGCAGGAGAACCGCTCGTTCGACTCCTACTTCGGGACCTACCCCGGGGCAAACGGCATCCCGGCCGGCGTGTGCGTGCCGAACCCGGCGACGAAGGGCTGCGTCGCGCCGTTTCACAACCCGAACAACCTCGACTCCGGCGGACCGCACGGCAAGGCCTCGGCCGTGAAGGACATAAACGGAGGGCTGATGAACGGCTTCCTGGAAAGCGCCGACGCGGCCAAATCGTGCACGACCACGAACCCGCGCTGCAGCTGTCCCACCACCGGGCCGGCCTCCTGCGAAGACCTGATCGGCTACCACGACGCCCGCGAGATACCGAACTACTGGAGCTATGCGAAGAACTTCGTGCTCCAGGACAACATGTTCGAGTCGGCTATCTCATGGAGCGCGCCTGAGCACAACTTCCTCGTGTCCGGCTGGTCGGCTGCGTGCCCGATCGAAAACCCCGATCCCACGGCCTGCACAAGCAACCTCGACCAACCCGGCCCGAGGCCGCGCAACTGGACGGACATCACCTACCTGCTGCACCGCGCGGGCGTGAGCTGGCGCTACTACGTCTACGAAGGCAACGAGCCGGACTGCGTAAACGATGAATCGCTCACATGCGAACCCGTCAAACAGGGCCCGAAGACTCCCGGCATCTGGAATCCACTCGCCGAATTCACGGACGTCAAGGAAGACGGACAGACGGCGAACATCCAGGGCCTAGGCAGCCTCTGGTCCGCCGTGCACAACAAGAGCGCATGTGCGCTGCCGAACGTGAGCTGGGTGACGCCAGATCAGGAAGTCTCAGAACACCCGCCCGCGCTCATCTCCGCCGGGCAGGCCTACGTCACGACGCTGATCAACTCGATCATGCGCAGCCCGTGCTGGGGAACGACGGCGATCTTCGTGTCCTGGGATGACTGGGGCGGCTTCTATGACCACGTGGCGCCGCCGTCCGTCGACGAAAACGGATACGGCCTGCGGGTGCCCGGCCTCGTGATCAGCCCATATGCCCGCGCCGGCTACGTCGACAAGCAGGTGCTGAGCCACGACGCGTACCTGAAGTTCATCGAGGACGACTTCCTGAGCAAGGGGCGCCTGAATCCCGCGGCAGACGGGCGGCCGGACGGACGGCCCGACACCCGCGAAGAAGCCGCCGGCCTCGGGAGCATCACGGCCGACTTCAACTTCAACCAGGCCCCCCGGGAACCGATCCTGCTCGCGACGCATCCCGAACCAGGCCCGGCGTCCCGCGGTCCCGGGAGCCCCCAGATCCCCTCGATAGAAACGGCACTCGCGTCCCCCGTCCTCGGGCACGCGGCGACGCTGAACGGCACCGTCAACCCCGATCGAAGCGGCGTCTCCGAATGCGCCTTCGAATACGGGACGTCGCCCTCCTACGGGATGAGCGCACCGTGCGCCGCCCTGCCGGGCTCCGGCGACACCGCCGTCCCCGTGTCGGCGGCCATCGCGGGGCTCGCCGCGAACACCACCTACCACGTTCGGATCACCGCGCTGAACGGCGCCGGCTCCGCAACCGGGCCCGACGAGACGTTCACAACACCGGCACTGCCGCCGACGGCGGAAACGCTGCCGGCCTCGGCCGTCGCGACGCAGGCTGCGACGCTGAACGGGTCGGTGAACCCGGAAGGTTCGCCGGTGAGCGACTGCCACTTTGAATACGGCACGAGCGTGATGTACGGGTCGAGCATCCCGTGCTCCTCGCTGCCGGGGTCCGGGGCCTCGCCGGTCGCGGAGTCCGCGGCGGTGACCGGGCTGATCCCGAACACGGAATACCACGTGCGCCTCGTCGCGACCGGGCCCGGGGGAACGGGTTACGGCGAAGACCGGACCCTCACAACCGTCGCAGAACCGCCCGTCAGCGCAACATCGCCGGCGACGCTCGTCGCGACGCAGGCTGCGACGCTGAACGGGTCGGTGAACCCGGAAGGTTCGCCGGTGAGCGACTGCCACTTTGAATACGGCACGAGCGTGACGTACGGGTCGATCATCCCGTGCTCCTCGCTGCCGGGGTCCGGGACCTCGCCGGTCGCGGAGTCTGCGGCGGTGTCCGGGCTGATCCCGAACACGGAATACCACGTGCGCCTCGTCGCGACCGGGCCGGGCGGGACGAGCTACGGCTCGGACGTCAGCTTCACCACGCTCCCGAATCCGCCGGTCACGGCGACGCTGCCGGCGACCGGCATCAAAGCTGTCGCCGCGAAGCTGAACGGGACCGTCAACCCGGAAGGAGGGACCGTGAGCGACTGCCACTTCGAATACGGCAAGACGCTGATGTACGGAACGAGCATCCGTTGCGCCGCGCTCGTCGGCTCCGGCACGGCACCCGTGGCGGCGCAGGCTGTGGTCAAGGCCCTGACGACCCTCACGCCCTACCATGCGCGCCTGGTCGCCACGAACGCCGGTGGTACCAGCTACGGGTCGGACGTGACCTTCACGACGCGCTGAGCGCTCCTGCGCGCGAGGGAGAGCGTGCGGAAGCTATTGTCGTGGCGTGGCGCGAATCCCGATCAACATTTCGGAACTCGTAGGCGGCACGCCGCTGGTGAGCCTGCGCCGCATGCTCGAGGGCACGCCGGCGGGAGAGAACGACGTCGAGGTCTTCGCGAAGCTCGAGTCCTTCAACCCCGGGGGGAGCGTCAAGGACCGGATCGGCGTCGCGATGATCGAGGCAGCCGAGGCCGAAGGCCGGATCGAGCCGGGCCGCACCACGATCGTCGAGGCGACCAGCGGCAACACGGGTATCGCGCTCGCGTTCGTGTGCGCCGCAAAGGGGTATGAGCTGGTCCTGACGCTGCCACAGGGAATGAGCCGCGAGCGCGAGCGGCTGCTCCGGCTGTACGGGGCGCGCGTGGACATCACCGAGTCGATGGGAGGCATGGGTGAGGCGGTTCAGGCTGCGCGCGCGATGGCCAGCAGCACGGACGTGTTCCTGCCCGACCAGTTCTCCAACCCCGCGAACCCGGAGGCGCACCGCCGCACCACCGGCCCGGAGATCTCGCGAGCGCTCGAGAACAACGTGGACGTGCTTGTCGCCGGGGTCGGCACAGGCGGCACGATCACGGGCGTCGGAGAACACCTCCGCGAGAGCTGCGGCGAGCACGTGAAGATCATCGCGGTCGAGCCCACCGGATCGGCGGTTCTCTCGGGCGGGCGTCCCGGCCCTCACCGGATCCAGGGGATGGGCGCCGGCTTCATTCCGCCCGTTCTGAACCGGGAGATCATCGACGAGGTCATCGCGGTGTCCGACGACGACGCGATCGAAACCGCATGGGCGTGCGCGCGGCGCGCCGGACTGCTAGCCGGGATCTCGTGCGGAGCGGCACTTCACGGCGCACTGCAGGTCGCGGTCAGGCCCGAGTCCCGCGGCAAGCGGATCGTGGTCGTGATGCCCGACTCCGGAGAGCGCTACATCTCCCAGGCGTTCTTCGCGCCGTAGTCCGCGACAGCCGCGTCCCAGACCACACGCGGGCGACCGCTACCCTGTTCGCATGCCCGGTCTGGACGCGTTCGCACGGGTCGTCAAGGAGGTGCGCCGCGACGTGCTCGCAGCGCGTGACCGCGACCCCGCCGCCTGCGGCGTCTCCCAGCTGGAGATCCTCGCCACGTGGCCCGGCATCCACGCGCTGCTCGCCTACCGCTTCGCGCATGCCCTTCACGCCGCCGGCGTGCCGCTGCTCCCGCGAATGCTCGCGATGATCACGCGCGCCGTCACCGGCATCGAGATCCACCCGGCCGCGCAGATCGGACGCGGGCTCTTCATCGATCACGGCACGGGCGTGGTGATCGGCGAGACCGCCGACATCGGCGACAACGTCACGCTCTATCAGGGCGTCACCCTCGGCGGCACGGGGTTCGCGACCGGCAAGCGCCACCCGACCGTGCAGGACAACGTCACGATCGGCTCAGGCGCCAAGCTGCTCGGCCCGATCACCGTCGGCCACGGCGCGAAGATCGGAGCCAACAGCGTCGTCATCACCGACGTCCCGCCGAACTCGACGGTCGTCGGCAACCCCGGTCATCCGGTCCGCGTCGACGGCAGGCGCGTAGAGGGGCCGGACGCCGACTGGATACACCTGCCCGACCCGATAGCGGAGGCGATCCAGGCGCTCTCGAGCCGCATAGCCGAACAGGAACGCCTGATCGCCGAGCTCTCCGGCGAGCAGCGTCCGCCGGCGGACGTGAGGCCGCTGAGGACCGTCAGGGGCCCGAACCCGGCGGGCGGCTAGACCCCACGCGTAGAGCGGGCGCCCTCCGAGCCCGCATCTATCCTGCAGGAATGGCCGAGAATCCGCATGCCGAGCGCATCCAGGAGCTCCTGGAGGGGCTGAACGAGCCCCAACGCGAGGCCGTCACCCACGGCGAGGGCCCGCTGCTGATCCTCGCGGGCGCCGGTAGCGGCAAGACCCGCGTTCTCGCGCACAGGATCGCGTACCTGCTCTACACCGATCAGGCGCAGGCCGGGGAGATCCTCGCGATCACCTTCACGAACAAGGCCGCGAAAGAGATGCGCGAGCGCGTCGAGCGCCTGCTCGGCCGCGGCACTCGCGGCATGTGGCTGATGACCTTCCACGCGGCCTGCGCGAGGATCCTGCGAGCCGAGGCCGACCGTCTCGGGTACACCCGCCAGTTCACGATCTACGACCAGGCGGATGCCCGCCGGCTCGCCAAGCGCTCGGCCGACGCTGTCGGGGTGGACCCGAAGCGGTTCACCCCAGCGGCGATCCACAACCAGATCTCCGCGGCCAAGAACAAGCTGATCGATGCGGCGGCCTACCGGCAAGCGGTCGGCTCACAGTTCGAGGAGATGGTCGCCGAGGTCTACGAGATCTACGAGCGTGACATGCACCGCATGAACGCGATGGACTTCGATGATCTGCTGTTCCGCACCGTGAACCTGCTCGAGCTGTTCGAGGACGTTCGCACACGCTACGCGCGCACGTTCCGCCACGTGCTGGTGGACGAGTACCAGGACACCAACCACGCCCAGTACAGGATGCTGCAGCTGCTCGTCGGCGGCGGCCGCCAGCCCGTCCATCCCGCGCCGGCCGTCATCGGCCACCGCAACCTCGCCGTGGTCGGCGACGACGCCCAGTCGATCTACAGCTTCCGCGGCGCCGACGTTCGCAACATCCTGGACTTCCAGGATGACTTCCCCGACGCGCGGGTAGTCAAGCTCGAGCAGAACTACCGCTCGACAGGCACGATCCTGGCGGCGGCCAACGCCGTCATCTCCAACAACCGCGGCGGGATCGCCAAGCGGCTGTGGAGCGACCTTGGCCAGGGTGAACAGATCCAGCTGCGAGCGCTCGACGATGAGCACGCCGAGGCCCGCTTCATAGTCGGCGAGATAGAGCGCCAGGTCGACGAGGGCGCCTCACGCTCGGAGATAGCGGTCCTCTACAGGACCAACGCGATGTCGCGCGTGATCGAGGACACGCTCGTGCGCCGCGAGATCGCCTATCAGGTGATCGGCGGCACCAAGTTCTACGAGCGCGCGGAGATCAAGGACGCGATCGCCTACCTGCAGCTGCTCGCGAACCCGTTCGACGTCGTCAGCTTCACTCGCGTTGCCAACTCGCCCCGGCGGGGCATCGGGCAGACCTCGCTCTCGCGCGTCATCGCCCATGCCGGCACGATGGGCAGCTCGGTCTGGGAGGTGGCGAGCGAGCCGGAGTCGATACCCGGCCTCGGCACGGCCGCGGTCAAGGCACTCGGCCGGTTCATGGCGACGATGCAGGAGCTGCATTCCCATTCTGGACAGTTCATGACCCGAATGCATCCGAACCCCATCTCCCGGTTCCATCGCCACCCGCTCCGGCTGGGACCGGCCCCTCACTCACCGCACAGGGCATCGGCGGCGATTGGTCCACCGCGGCCTATCGTCACGATCGGATCAATCCCGCTGATCCTCATCTTGGCCAATCATTCCTTGCCTACATATCTGGTCACCGCTTCAGCTTCCTTCCCTCGAGCTTGAGTCCAAGCTAGCTGCATCTCTTGAGGCTGGATACAATTCCCCAAGTCGAGTCCGAGAGAGCGAGATGGCTTCCGACAGGACGTCGCAAACTGGGGAGGCGACGGCCGGTTTCGTCCAACGGCCCACTATTCCGCCGCGATCACGGCGTGTGATTTCGCACAGCCCACTGGAGATCGCGGCGGAATACCGGGCTATCGTTATGTTTACCAAGTTCCTGTCTACTCGCACTCGCTCTCGTAATGCCAAGGTCCGGGCTCGACGGATCACGCTGGAGTCGCTTGAGACTCGCCAGATGCTCAGTGGTGGCGGTTTGCCCCCGCCAGCGATCTGGGCCGTCAACGTTTCTATTGCACCTTCCGTGCAGTAGACTTTATCAGAAATAAGGATTTCGCTACCGTCTCAGTGGCCGCTTGCGGTTCTGAACACGAAGATTGTGTAATCCACAAGCCGCTTCCATGGCCGAATCCGAGACTCCGTCTTTGGTGTTCCGTAAGACATCTTTCACAATGCGGGAGCGTTTCACGCCGGCGAGGGCATGCTCGACATTGACTCGGATGCGTGCGAGCTTCCGGTTCGTTCGCTTCTCAGCGGCTGTGAGTTCCCCTCGGGGCGGCTTTTTTTTTCTAGGGTGGCAAAGTTAACTGGAGACACTGTTGCTCCAACTTCGCGAGATAGGCGGCCGGGTCATGGCGGAAGCGCCGCTGCTTCCGCCGCGCCTCGCGCCGCGCCTCCAACTTCGCTCGCAGCTCTTGCCAGCCCTCCACATAGCCCGGACGCAACACCAAGCCTTCCTCCGGCCGGAGCCGCGTCGCCAAGCCCGAGATCACCCGCGCCGAGCCCATCACGACCAGACCCGGCGAGGCCCGACGCCGACCACTGGACCGACGCTCGTGGTAGCGATGGCTGCCGAAGAGTGTGCTCCAGGTCGTTGTTCGTCCTCGGCAGGTCCGCCGCGTCGTAGCACCGAAACAAGCCCGGCCAGTAGCTCCGGGTCACCTTCAGGAACTGCTTCAACCCCGCCCTCACCGAGGGCTCGCCCGTCGTCGTCGCCGCCCGGCGCATCCGCCCCAGCAGTTGCACCAGCCGTCGCCGCACCTTCTTCGCCGGCAACCCCTCCTCGTTCTTGAGGATACGGGCCACGCGCTGGACCCATTTGTAGGCCTCCCGCACCGCCGGCCACAGGGCGGCCGTCTCCTCCAGCCCGCGCCGCAGCAACTGCCGCAGCCGACTCAAACCCCCGGGCAAGCCTCCCGCCAGGGACGCCACATGGTCCAAGCTGGCGGCGATCCGGCTCAGCCGATCGTGCAACTTCAGCCCGGCGGCCGCCAGCGGCGGCAGCCCATCGTCGGTCAAGGCGGCGCGCACCGCGGCGCAGTAGCCCCGCACGACCTCCGCTGCCGCGTCGTCCTCCCCCTCCTCCGCCTCCTTCTCCGCCCTGCGCTCGATCGGCCGGATGCCCCGGACTCGCTTCTTCAATTCCTTCTTGGCGTGGCGATCCGCCTCATAGATCGGCTTGGCCGCCTCGCGGAGATAGTGGAAATGGCAGAGCTGATGAGGGACACCGTCAAGGGCCTTGGCCACCGCCTTGCGGATGCTCTCCTGGCCATCGGAGACCACGCCGGTGATCGGCACCGGCAGGGCCCGGCGCACCTGGTCGATCAGGCCCGCCAGGTCCGGGGCCGTGGACGACAAGAGGCTCTGGGCCAGGAGGATCTCGCCGGAGAGGCAGTCGCGGAAGATCCAGAGGACTTCGTGGCCGACATCAGGCTGCAGGCCGTCGATGGCCAGGATGACGCGGCCCTGCGGGCGGAGCAGCGGCTCCAGCCGCCGGGGATCGGCCGTGGCCAGGGCCCTCAGCTCATCGTAGCGGTCCAAGAGGTTGGTGACGGTGCGCTCGGCGAGGACGATCCCCCGGCCGGTGAGTTCGCGGTAGATCTCGGGGATACTGCGGTGCTCGGCATAGCGGAGCCGGCCGACCAAGGCCATGACGTCGAGTCCGAACTCGTGATAGGGCAAGGCGAAGTGGGACTCGGCCTCGGGGCGGTAGGGCCGGAGCAAGCGGGAGCACTCGGGATTGGGGCAGCGTCGGATGGTCAGGGTCAGCCGGAAGACGCTGTCGAGAGTGCTGATCGTGCGATAGTTCTTGTAGTCGGCATAGGTCCGGTGCTGGCATTCAGGGCAGTCGAGGAGAATCGGGGTGAGGGTCAGAGAGCGGTCCGGTTGCGGTCGTGGTCGTGAACGTCGTCGTTTGCGCATGGGGAGCCTCCTCAGAAGTGTTCCTACGTCCATTATACGCAGTCAAGGGCTCCCCAGCTACTTTTGCTACCCTAGTTTTTTTTCGCCTGGCAAGTCCTCGTTACGGCTGGCTCGTACCCTTGAAACCCGGTGTCTTTGTATAACTCAGCCTTCGGCGGATAGGAAATGCCTTCGCTATCGGCGATCTTCTTGTCATGCGTCTTGCCGACATAAGTCCGGCTCAAGAAGCCGATGCATTTCCTTCGCAGGTCCACGATGACGACGTTCTTATCGGTGTGCCGCCTTCTTCTTCCCACTGTAGTGGAGGGCCTGTTTTTCAGGGCTCTTCGGCCTCTGTCGACGCCGTTCGGTGCCGTCGATGATGAGCCGAGGCTCCGTTCCTGTAGCGGTTTGGCTCCGGGCAAAGTCATTGGGGTTCCGCTCCGGGAGGACACTCAGACTATCGAGAGCATCTCGCAAGACGGGCAACAACCGATGGATCCAATAGTTCACGCCCGGTTGACTCAGGCCGAAGAGTTCGCCCATGAGGACCTGTAGCGGATAAGTCTTGAGATAAACCAAGAGGAATAACAGCTTCTGCTCCGGACAATCCAAGACTCCCTTGCGGCCTCCACCGGCGCACCGTTGACGGGGTCGGTCTGCTAAGGTTCGGTCCTTGGGATACCGTCGCTCATAGGCCGGAGTGAAGGCGTTCAACAGCAGTTGGAATTCCTGGAGCGTTAGCCCGGTGAGAGCTAGGAACTCCCGACGATCGCTCTGGAGTGTTGCGTATGTCATCATACGGCTATTGTAACCCTTATTTCTGATAACGTCTAGTATACGGCGACGCCGGACAGTGCTCTGGCAACCGTGGCATCCAACGTCGCAACGACCGTCACGTTCGACTACCAGAAGTTGGTACCTGGGGAATCCCCAATTGATCTGGGCACCTACGTTCCGGCAGACGTCGGTAGCTACTCGGTATCAGCGACCGCGACCGCTGGTTCTGGTTCGAGTGCTGTTAGTCTGACGTCTCCAACGGCCGATTTGAGTATCACGCCGGCCTCACTGACGATCACGGCTACTTCCGACACCAAGGTCTACGACGTACGACGACCGACGGCGCCACGCCGACTTTCCAGGTTCCAGGGTTGCCGGCCAACACGTTGTACGGCGCCGATTCGGTGAGCGGCCTGTCCGAGTCATTCGCCTCCAAGGACGTGCTGGGGACGGACGGTAGCACGCTGGTGGTCAACCACAGCACCTCCGAATCCGTCCACTCCCTGCTGTCAGTCAACAATGGTCTCAGTATCAATGATGGGACCGGCGGGACCGACTACACTATCAACTTCGTGAATGCCACTGGTACGATCACGCCGGCTTCACTGACCATCGCGGCCACTTCCGACAGCAAGGTCTACGACAGTACTACGACCGTGCTGGACGGCACCACGCCAACTGTCTCTGGTCTGCATGGTTCTGATACGGTGACCGGCTTGTCCGAGTCATTCGTCTCCCCGAATGTGTTGGGAACGGGCAATAGCACGCTGGTCGTCAACTCCGGCTACACCGTCAATGACGGTAACAGCGGGAACGACTACACGGTCCTCCCCCTCGTGAATGCTGCTGGCACGATCACGCCGGCCTCACTGACCATCACGGCTACTTCCGACACCAAGGTCTATGACGGGACCGTGCTGGACGGCGCCACGCCAACTGTCTCTGGTCTGCAGGGTATCGATTCGGTGACCGGCTTGTCCGAGTCCTTCAATCCCCGAACGTTCTGGGACCGGGCAATAGCACGCTGGTCGTCAACTCCGGCTACACCGTCAATGACGGCAATGGCGGGAACAACTACACGGTCCTCCCCCTCGTGAATGCTGCTGGCACGATCACGCCGGCCTCACTGACCATCACGACCTACGGATCGCCCAAGGTCTATGACACTCTCACGACCGTGGTCGGCGTACGCCAACTGTCTCTGGTCTGCAGGGCAATGACACGGTGGCCGGCTTGTCCGAGTCATTCGTCTCCCCGAATGCTGGTCTCGAGAGCATCCAACTCAATCCTGGTTGGGCCGTCAATGACGGCAATGGCGGAAACAACTACGCAGTTACCGTCAATGAAGGCTCTGCTGTGATCAGCCAGGCCCAGTTGACCATCACGGCTACTTCCGGCATCACTAAGGTCTACGACGGTACCACGAACGTCAGTGCCACGCCGAATGTCTCCGGTCTACAGGGTTCCGATACAGTGACCGGCTTGTCCGAGTCATTCGTCTCCCCGAATGCTGGTCCTGAAGCGACCCAGGTCAATGCTGGCTACGCTGTCAACGACGGCAATGGTGGAAATAACTACGCAGTGACTGTCAACGGAGGTCTCGGCTATATCAGCCAGGCCAATGCCAATCCAGTCGTCACGGGCTATACCGTCACGTATGACCACAACGCTTACATGGCAACTGGTGTCGCGACTGGCGTCGGTGGTGTCAATATGAGTAACGACTTCGATCTCAGTGAGACCGTGCATACCAATGCCGGCTCTTCCTCTGATGAGTGGTCGTTCAACGCACCGACCTGTTCGATGGTTCGAGCAATCCGAACTATAATGCGAACTACGCCACCAAGATCGGATATGTGACGGACACGATCAACACGGCCCAGGTCACGGTTGATGTTGCCCCCAACGCTCTCGGTTACCACATGGTCTATGGTTCTGCTCCGACCATCGTCGGGACGGTCACTGGCCAAGTGCCGGCTGGGAATCCTGATGGGCTTGGATGGTCTGCCGCCATCGAGAGTCTGGTGGAAAGTACCTCCAATCATATTGCTGTCGGCACGTATCTGTCCAGGCTGGGCTGACCGGCTCTAACCTGAACGATTACAGCGTGTCCTACATCAACGGCTCGCTCACGGTTACTCCGGCTCCGCTCACGATTACAGCCAATCCGGCTGGAAGTGTGTACGGCCAGCCGATCGTCCTCAGTGGTGTGACTTACTCCGGATTCGTCAATGGCGAAACTTCTGCCAACCTGACGGATCTGCCAGTCGTGCAGACCAATGCCACCAGTACGAGCCCGTCAGCGGTTCTCCTTACGGCATCACGGTGTCTGGTGCGGTTGATCCCAACTACACCATCGCCAATGTGCCTAATGCTACACGATCAGTCCGGCGACTCCATCGTTCTCCGGTCTGACTGCGTCGCAGTCCATTACGTACGGTACCACTGAAATCCTCGTGTCCGGCACGCTGAGTGCTTCGCCAGTGTCACCTACGAGAGGTGAGTCCATCACCGTCTCGGTGGATGGCAAGAATATCTCGACTGGGGTTGCGGGCAACGGCTCGTTCTCCGTCGATATTCCGACTGCGGAGATTCCTGTTGGATCGTACACGATCGCGTACAGCTATGCTGGCGACTCTAACTTCAATGCGGCGGCGACTAATACGTCGACGTCCTTGACGGTTGGTGCGGCATCTCTCGTTATCTCGGCCAAAGACGTGAACTCGACCTATGGTGACGGCACCACGCTCAATGAGACCACTGGATTCAATGCTACCGGTCTCCAGAACGGCGAAACGATCGGTAACGTGGTTCTGACCACCAATGCTACCACGAGTGGTTCGGGGAACTGGAATGTTGGCACTTGGACCATCACCCCCAGTGACGCTACCGGCAGGACCTTCACTGCCAGCAACTACTCCATCGTCTATGACGCCACCGTCAGTACTGATGTTCTCAAGGTTAGTCCCAAAGCCTTGACCATCACGGCTACCAACGCGTCCCAAGTCTATGGTACCGCTGCTGCCCTCACCTACACCGCACCTGGTCTGATTGCTGGTGACAACATCATCGTGACCGAGACCTCTGCTGGTGCAGTCTCGACGCACCGTCGGATCATACGCCATCAACGTTAGTGCCTCAGGTACTGACCTGGGCAACTATAGGGTCACCACCGTGAACGGTAGGCTGGCCATCACCAAGGCGAACTTGGTCATCGCGGCTACCAGCGCGCCGAAGGTCTACGGTACAACGGCTTCTCTCGCCTATACTGAGACCGGGCTCGTCAACAGCGACACCATCACCAGCGTGACTAAGACCAGCAGCGGTACTTCCGCAACTGCTGCGGTCGGGACTTACGCTATCGATATCAGTGCTGCGGTTGGCACGGGCCTGAGCAACTATACCGTCAAGTACTCTGATGGCACGCTGACCGTCCCAGGCGAACTTGACCGTCGTGGCTACCAGCACGTACAAGGTCTACGGTACAACGCCACTCTCAAGTATACTGAGACCGGGCTTGTCAACAGCGACGCGATCAATAGTGTAACCGAGACCAGCAGCGGTGCTTCTGTAACTGCTGTGGTCGCAAACTCGCCTTACACTATCGATATTAGTGCTGCGGTTGGCACGGGCCTCAGCAACTACGCCATCAAGTACACTGATGGCGCATTGACCGTCACTCCTGCTACCGCATCGGTGACCGTCACGCACTATACCGTCACCTACAACAACGCTGCTCATACGGCGACTGGCGTAGCTAACGGTGTCTTCGGTTCTCTCCCCAGCAGTGATCTGAAACTGACTGGGACGACTCACACCAGTGCCGGGACCTACACCGATACCTGGACCTTCTCCGACCCGGACTCATCTCGCAGTCCGGAACGGTGCAGGATGTCATCAACCAGGCTATCGCCACAGTCCGCGTGAATGGCTACAATGTTACCTACAACGGCAAGCCTCACTCGGCAACGGGTACGGCCACTGGTGTCGGCGGTGTCAATCTGGCCAGTGACCTCACTCTCAGTAGTACCCATACCAATGCGGGGACCTACCCTGATAACCGGCCCTTCAATGCCGCCACCAACTCGAGCTTCAACCCCAACTATACCACGCAGTCCGGCACGATGACTGACATCATCAAGCCGGCTCCCCTCATCGTGGTCGCTCTCAACGAGTCAATGAACCTCGGTGCCACGCTACCGGCTCTCACCGTCAACTACGGTAAACTCGTCAATGGCGTCCTCACCGATGGATTCGTCAATGGCGAGACGGCTGCTGTCTTCAATGCATCGGGAAATACAGCGCCGACCGCCACCACCAAGGCGACCAGCAGTAGCCCGGCTGGGAAATATGCTATCACGCTCGCTGGTGCGGTTGATCCCAACTACACCATCACCTATGATAATGGCACGCTGACCATCACGAAGCCCCCAGTCATCGTCGGCTGAAGGGCCCCAGTTGTGATTGGTGGAAGTCTTATACAGTTCCCCAATCACAACACTTGGGTCGCTTATCAGCGATGGCTGCAATGGTACCACCGTCATTGGCAGTCTCGTCCTCGATATGGTCCAATGCTCCAGCTCTCCCGGTGGCTTCGTTCACAAGAAGTATATGATCATATGATCCAACTATGATCGCACACCACGGGCAGGGCCATCTGGTCCTGCCTCGCGGCGACCGGCCGGTTCATCCTGAAGACACCTGGCCTCCTATCCCGACACCACACTAACAACCAATCTTACCTCGCCTGGGAAATTGTTCTCCAGGCGAGGTTTTGGCAGTCACCGGGGCACTCGCGGATCCGCAACAATTGGCCTCTCGGGTGGTCGATCAATGTTGACCAGAATTGATCATGCTAGTCCAATCCTTGTAATGAAGCCGAGATGTTTCGCCAATTGGTTTCGGATCATGGGCTTAAGCTGCACTTTCCCAGAAAGCCCATAGGTGAACAGGCCCGCTGACGAAATCTCGCCACCTCACTTGCGTGGCCGGAAATTATCTCAGCCTGGGTCCGTCCGGTAGGAGACGTGGAAATTACTCTTCCGAACTCTCAGGGCAATCAGAGCTTCCGTTCGGTCGCAGGCAAACGGTCCAACGGGCGGGCGGTTTACCTCGGCGATCCTCGCCTGGCCCTGCTGGGCCGCTCACCTGTCGGCGCGAAAAGTCGGCGCTCACGACGCCTTGCCCAGTCGCCGCAGGTTCTGTGTTTTCTGGGAAAGTGCAGTTAAGCCAAAGCAGTCGAAAAAACCTACCCCAGTGAGGGGAAAGAAAGGGGCGGGCCTTGCGGCTGATGGCCGTCCGCCAGACACGCCTGTGGGGTGGTGTCGCTCAAGAATTCGGTCTGCCCCGCAGGCCCGCGCAAAAGGAATCTGGAGATCGCGATGGAAAACCAAATGCTGACGCATTCTAGAAAATAGGGTGGCCTGCCCCCAAAAAACTTGTCGAGTCTTAATGGAATCGTACAACTGGCAGAAAGCCAGGGAGCGATTCATGCGAAAACGACCCAGACCGGACCAGATCGCGGCTATCCTCCGCGACTTCCAAGCTGATCTCGACGCCGGCTTGAACATCAACCATGCCTGCCGCAAGGCCGGGATCGGACCCACCACCTACTACCGCTGGAAGGCCCTCCAGGAGGACCCTGTATCGAATGAGAACTTCGCATAGCCGAGCTCGAATCCGAGGTCGGCCGACTCAAGCTCTTGGTCGCCGAGCTGGTCTCGACCGCCGCATGCTCCAGGAGGCCTTGAAAAAAAAGCCATGACCGCCCCCGACGCCGACTCATAGTCAAAGAACTACGTGAACAATTCCACGTATCGCAACGCCGCGCTCTCGGGGTGGATCTGGCCCGCTCCAGCCTCCGCTACGCGCCCGTCCCTCGCGATGAACAGGCGGCGTTGGCTCGACGGATCGAGGAACTGGCCGGGCGCACCCGCGGTACGGCTACCGGCGGATCTGGGCCCTCTTGGACCGCGAGGGCTGGTCGGTCTCAACAAGAAGGCGATTCGTCGCATCTGGCGTCAGTCGGGGCTGAAGCTGGCCAAGCCGCAGGCCGTTCCCAAGCCCCGCCGACCGCATGGGCAGGATCCAACGCCTGTCATCTCCGGCCGTCGCGTGGGAAGGACGACGTATGGACATGGGACTTTATCTTCGATCGTACCAGCGACGGCCGTAGCCTCAAGTGGTTGAGTCTCGTAGATGAATATACTCGT
>CAWGWU010000005.1:0-115099 GCA_963826345.1 uncultured Solirubrobacteraceae bacterium | reverse complement strand
AGGTGAGCGCGCGCTCATGCGTCCCCGGCTCGGCGATGAGCCCCGCCTCCGGGTGCAGGTCGGCCACATGCAGGCAGATCGCGGCTGACTCGAAGATGACGCCGTGGTCGTCTTCCAGCGCGGGCACTCGCCCCAGCGGATGCCTGCTGCGGTGCTCCTCGTCGCCGCGCGTGACCATCACGAGCTCGTACGGCTCGCCGACCTCCTCCAGGCCCAGGCCGCCCTTATCGGGCGGCCCGCGTGCTCTCTGTGGAATACGCGCATGGTTGGGGACCTTAGCGGGCGGGCAGAGCGCCCGCCCGCTCGAGGATCACCTCATGCGGGCTGCTGGACCGCCGGTCCGTTGTACACCTCGAAGAACCGCGCCATCATCTCCTCGGGGATCGCGAGGTTCGCGTCGTGATCGGAGTGCAGGCAGATCAGGCTCGGCCCCGCGTGCTCCTGCGCGCGGCGTAGAGCGCCGGCTCGAGGTCCTCGATGCGGTCGACGTACTCGCTGTGGCAGCCGAGGCCGGCGGCGACCTGGTCCCACCCTGGATCTCGCCCTGGGAGGTCCCGAACGTCCTGCCGTACAGCTCGAGCTCGTTGGGCTCCTCCATCGTCCAGGTGCCCTCCGCGAACACGATCGTCGTGATCGAGATCCCCTCCCGGGCCGCCGACTGCATCTCCATGATGTTGAAGCCCGCGGCGCCGTCGCCGGTCAGGCACACCACCTCGCGGCCCGGGTTCTCCCAGCTTGCAGCCGATCGCCGACGGGATGCCGGTCCCGAGCATCCCGAGCTCGAGGATCGAGTGGTAGGAGCGTGGCCGCGTCGGCGGCAGCACCGAGTAGGCCCACAGCGATGTGTTGCCACCGTCGACGGTGTATATGGCGTCCGGCCCGAAACACGGCGCCGATCGCGCCGACGGCATGAGCGGGATGGATGCCCGGCCCCTGCCACTCGAGGATTGGGGTCGCCTGGCCGAGGCGCACCTCTTCGTCCCGCGCACGGTAACGCGCGAGGTCGGCGCCGTCACGGGGCGGGACAGCCATCGACCGGAGCTGCTCCGCGATGCCTGCGAGGGTGGGCCTCCGCCTGCGCGACGATGCCCGAGCTGCAGCGGCCGTGTCACCCCGAGGTGCCGCGGGTCGATATCGATCTGGATCATGCGTTTGCCGGCTGGGATCCCCCCAGTACTGGTCGAAGGGCGTGTCGAGGTTGCCCACGCGCGAGCCGACCACGAGCAGGACGTCGCACTCCTCCCGCGCGAGGTCGCCGGCAGGCGCCGAACCCGAACAGGTAGTTCGGGTGGTCGAGCAGCACCGTCGAGCGCCCGGCCATGCCTCGTGATGACGGGGCAGCCGAGCAGCTCTACGACATCGAGCAGCTCGCGGTTCGCCGCCGGCCCGGTCGACGCCGGTGCCGGAGACGACGATCGGCCGTGACGCGGACGCCGAGCATCCCCGGCGGCCTGCTCGATCTGCGCCTCGCGACGGCTGCGGGCCGGGCCCGCGATAGGAGGCCGGGGGGATCACCGGCGCGCTGTCCTCATCGCCGGTCTCGTAGAGGATCGGCGCCGGCAGCTCGATGTGCACCGGCCCCTGGGCGCCCGTTCCACATCTCACGGAACGCCAGGCGAAGGATCTCCGGGATGCGGCCCCCACTCGAAGATCGGGCAGCGCCGCACTCCACGGCCGGGCGGAACAGCTCGAGCTGGTCCTGGCCCTGGAACGTCGCAGGGGTGGACGGGTAGACGATCCCGAGGCGGTGCTGGGAGGTGATCACGAGCACGGGCACGCCCTCGTGGCGCGCGGTGAGGACGCCCGGGCAGCAGGTTCGCGGAGCCCGGGCCAGGGTTGCCGAGCACCGCGGCGACCTTGCCGGTGCCTCTTGTAGAGGCCTTCGGCCATGTGCACGCCGGCGGCCTCGTGGCGAATCGGGATCAGCCGGATGCCGTGAGCCTCGAGCTCCAACAAGCAGCGGGTCGGACTCCGGTGAGGGAAGGCCGAACAGGAATTCGATCCCCCTCGGCCTGCAGTGCGCGGGCGAAAAGCTCGCCTCCGGTGATCTCGCTCATGATCTTCTCCTGTCAGTCGCGTCTTTGGGTGGGGTCATCGCGGCGGGGCCGGCTCGCGGTCGCGTCGGGCGCGCTCAAGCCGGCGCAGGCCGCGCTTCTTGAGGGGTCCGTAGAGCAGCAGCAGCAGGCGCGGTTCGGCGCTCGAGACCTTCGAGAGCAAGCCGCGGCTGAGCGGGAGATCGACCCCGAGCGGGCGGTCGCGCATCGCGCGGAATATCGCCTCGCTCACCTCCTCGGCGGTGAGCGTCCGTGAGCCGGAGAAGCCCAGCGCGATCGCGTGGTCGTCGGTGACCGTCAGATGCTGGTCGAAGAGCGCGGTGTCGACGAGGTCGGGGCAGATGACGGTCACGCTCACCCCGCGCGGGCGCAGCTCAACGGCGGTGGCGAGCGACAGGCCGCGCAGCGCGAACTTGGTCGCGGAGTAGATCGCGGTCCTGGGGCTGGGGCGATCCCGGCGAGCGACGCGATGTTGACGATGCGCCCCGAGCCCGCCCGGCCATCCTCTCGGCGACTAGTTTCATGCCGTAGAGGGAGCCCTTGAGATTGATGTCGACGATCGAGTCGATGTTCTCGAGCGGCTGGTCGATGAACATCGCGGTGCGGTCGATGCCTGCGATGTTCATGAGGTAGTCGATCGCGCCGTATCGCTCCACCGTCTCGCCCACGACCCGCTGCCATTCCTCCAGCGAGCGGACGTCGAACGCCTCGAGCACGACGTCCTCGCCGGCTTGGAAGCTGCTCGCGAGCGCGTCCCCGTTGACGTCCGCGAGCACGAGCCGCATGTCCGGGCGCCGTGCCCTGAGATCGAGCGCGAAGCGCCGGCCTATGCCGCTGGCCGCCCCTGTGACGATCGCGACCTGGCGGCTCATGCTCATCTGCCCGTCCTCAGCCGCGCGAGATCATGCGTTCGACGCTGCGCGCGATCGGCTGGGCCAGGCGCGGCGAGATGCGGTGCAGGAGGTAGGGGACGGTGACCTGATGGCGCGGAACGGGAACGATCAGCCGCGGCCGCACGACCGTCCGCAGCACGGCCTTCGCGACCTCGTCCGGCGAGGTGCCGCGCTTGGCATAGAAGCGCGTCGCCTGGTCGTGCAGCTGCGCGATGTCGCCCCTCATGATCCCCTTTGCGACTATCGGGGTGTTGATGATGCCCGGACAGATCGCGCTGACGTGGATCCCGCGCCCGGACAGCTCGGCGTTGAGTGCCTCGCTCATGCCCACCACGCCGAACTTCGACGCGACGTAGGGGGTCATCTTCGCCGTCGGGACGATCCCGGCCATTGACGCGGTGTTGATCGACCGAGGCGGGCCTGCCCTGCTCGAGCATCCGGGGCACGAACGCCTGGACGCCGTACGCGACGCCCAGCAGGTTCACGCCGATCACGCGCTGCCAGTCTTCGATCGTGGTCGCCTCGACGTTGCCGGCGTGGCCGATGCCCGCGTTGTTGTGCAGGATGTCGACGCCACCCGCCTCGCCGAACACCTTCTCGGCGAACGCCTCGACTGCATCGGGGTCCGACACGTCGAGCTCGTAGGCGGCGGCCCGCCCGCCCGCGGCCTCGATCAGCCGTGCAACCTCCTGCGCGCTCTCGAGGTTCAGGTCGGCGACGTGCAGGCTCGCGCCGTGCCGCCCGAGGAGGATGGCCGTGGAGCGGCCGATTCCCGAGCCTGCGCCGGTGACGACGGCGGTCTGGCCGGTTAGGTCAGGCTCCATCAGGGTCCCTTCCGGCGGGCGCCAGGAGATAGAATTGTAACATGTGTCATGTTATATTACGCCATGGCCGATGTGTCAAGCCGACCACAGTGGATGGGAGCATCCGGACGTGCCGAGCACCGCCCAGCAGCGCCGCCAGCCGGTCCAGGCGAGAAGCCGCGAGACCGTCGCGCGCATCCTGGCGGCGACCGATGAGCTGATCGCCGCCGGCGGTGTCGAGGCCGCCACAACCCGCGCCATCGCCGATCGCGCGGGTGTCTCGGCTCCCTCCCTCTACCGTTTCTTCGCGGACCGCGATGAGATCTTCGACAGCGTGCTGCGGACCGAGCTCGCCAGGCTCGAAGCGCACGCCGAGGAGATGGAGCGCACGTGGACCGTGAACTCGATCCGCGACTACGTCACGCGGGAGCTCGATCTACACGTGACCTACTACGAGCAGCACCCGAGCATGGCCCGCCTGTGGTTTGGAGGGCGCATCTCGCCGGCCGTCGTGGCCGAGGTCCACCGGCGCAATCAGACGCTCGCCCACCGCGCGCGCACGACGATGCTCGAGCTCGGCGTGATCGACGAGAGCGTCCCCGAGAGCGCGCTTGTGCTGATGGTCGAGCTCGGCGACCGCGTCCTGGATCTCGCCTTCCGCGATCGCACCCTCGCGGACGAGACCGTGATCGCACAGGGCCGCGACGCCCTTTGCGCGTACGTGGAGCGGCTCTCCGGCACCAGCTCAGTGTGATCAGGATCACGCTCCCGGCGTGAGCCACGTCACAGACACGCCGACGGCCAGGAGAGAGTGTTTGGGTTGTAAGGAGGGATGGCTCAGGAGGGACCGCTCCGAGCTCCACCGGACCAGTGCGGGTCCGGGTGTGCGCGGAGGCGCGGAGCGGTCCCATCCCCTGCGGGGCTATCGCAAGCGAGGTGGCGACAGCCCCGTAGTCACTGTATGAAGTTCGCTCGCTAGTTCGCGACCATCGCGATGAAGTCCCTGGCGTACGGGGTCAACAGCGAGCCTTCGATTCCGCGCTGCCCCTTTACGAGTGGCACCGCCTTCGGGCGCGGATGATGCAGGTAGAGGTAGCCGGCGACCCACCACGGGTTGATGTCCAGCTCGACCGCGCGCTGGCCCCGGCGCGATCAGCGCGCCGGCGAGCGCCGCGGGCGACAGGCGCTCGCCGGCCGCCCACACCAGCTGCCCGCGGACGTGATCGCCGAGTGCCGAGCGAGGCACGACGGTGACCAGGCCGATCGTGCCACCCCAGCATTCGATGACGCACGAGGACACGTTCGCCGCGGCGCACGCCGTGGTCGACGAGCAGGCGCTGGTTCTGCAGCACCGAGAACACCGGGCTCGCCGCGGCTCGGGACGCCCTGGTGCCACGCGCCGATGTTGGTCGTGCCGTCGGCGTAGGTCACGATCGACGCGAGGCCGGTCCTCAGGTGCCGGGCGACGTGGCCGTTGGCCATGAAGCCGGTTTCCTTGTAGGTCAGCTTGAAGCCGCCGTTGAAGCCCGCGATCAGCTTCTTGGCCTCCGCCGAGCGGATGCGGTTGCCGTAGGTCCAGCCGCGCGACCCGCCGTCGGTGGACCCGGCGTGCAGGTCCAGATGGACGAGGCCCTGGTCAAAGCGCATCATCGTCAGCCCCGGCTGCTGGGACAGCCATGCCGCGGGCGCCGTCCCGACGCTCGCCACGACACGCCACCGCGAGCTGCGGCCCCTGGGGGCCGACACGACGAGCTGCGGCGGCGCGAGGCTGACGGTGTGCAGCGCCGGCAGCGAGGAGTGCGGGGAGCCGCCCGCGGACTGCGTGCGGGCGGGCGACGAACCGAGCCCGACGAACGCCACGAGCGCGAGCGCAGCGGCGAGGACTCCCAGCGCGAGCAGCACGCCGATGCGGCCCCGGTGATGGGCGGCGAACTCGGGTTCCATCATGTTCATGTTCTCGCTACCGGCGGGAGGCTGAGGCCAGGGCACGTGAGAACCTGCTCATGTGCACGAGGCTGGTTTTCAGCCGCAGACGTGCTCCAGGCGGCGTTCGCTCGCGCTGCCGGTGGTTCCGGGCCGTCCGCTCGAGGTGAGCTTCCACGAGCGCCCGTAGCGGTGGAAGACGGCATCCTGAGGCCCGCCTTCGGGTGTTTTCACGCACACCACCGCGATCGACGAGTTCGACCGGGAGATCTGCACGCTGCGGATCTCGGACGGATTCCGTCCTGCTTGGCGAAGGCCGACACCAATGCGGCGTGCTCGCTGTGGCTTGCGGGCCGCGCGGGCGAGGATGCGAGCGCGGCGGACGCGGCGAGCGCGAGTGAGAGGACCGCTGCGCCGCCCACGCCGGCGCCGCGGCGGATCGTGGAGTGACGGAGGGCCTGCGGTCTCATGTCGCCTGCTTTCGTTTGGTCCGCCGCCGCTGAAGCGGGACGGAGATTGCACACAGCGCGAGCGCACACATCGCGGCTATTCCGATGATGGCCAGACCGGGGCGATGAGCAATGCGAGGATCGCGACGAGGATGCCCAGCGGCGGCGTCGATGCGGGCCAGCGCGCCTGCGCCGCGCGCCCGTGCGCACGGTGCTCCTGCGCGGGCCGCTGAATCGTCGCGCTCATCTCGTGGCTGAGGGGTGAGGGGACACTCAAGCGAGTCTGCGCCAGCTTGCTAAGTGGGCGGTAATCGGATCATGAGAAAGCTCATCTCCTGCGCGAGCCGCTCGGCGGCCGCCCGCTGCCGCGGATCGCCCGCGCTGGTTCTGTCAGGATCATGCGTGTGTCTGGCGCGAGTCATCTGCTCCTCCGGCGCCACGAGCCGCCGTCCGGGCCCGTGAGGGGCGCCCCTGACGCGCGACTGCGCGCCGCCTACCGGCTCTGCAGGCGTATGCAGTGGCGCCACGACCCGACGTTCTTCTGGGCGACCCGGCGCCTGCCGGCGGATGTGCGCCCCGCCGTGCACGCCCTCTACGGGTTCCTGCGCGGCGCGGACGAGATCGTCGACGGCCCGGGGCGCGCGCCGACGCCGAACGCGCGCCGCCTCGCGCTCGACGAATGGGAGGGGCAGCTCGAGCGCGGCCTCGAGCGCGGCTACTCCACGCACCCCGTGATCGCGGCGGTGGTCGACGCCGGCATCCGCCACGAGCTGCCGATGTCCGAGCTCTCGGTCTACATGGACTCGATGCGGGTCGACTGCGGGCCGGTCCGCCTGGGAACCCGCGCGGACTGGACCGCTACATGCGCGGCAGCGCGGGCGCGGTGGGCCTGCTGATGGCGCCGCTGCTCGGCACCCCCGCGCCGCTGCACCCGGACGTCGCGAGCCTCGGCGTGGCCTTCCAGCTGACGAACTTCATCCGCGACGTGCGCGAGGACTACGCGCTGGACCGTGTCTACCTGCCGGAGGAGGACCGCGAGCGCTTCGGCGTCAGCGTGCTCGACATTGCGCAGCGGCGCGTCACGCCCGGCTTCCGCGAGCTGCTCGAGCGCGAGGTCACGCGCGCCCGAGACCTGTTCGCGGCGACCGCGCGCCTGCCCGACGCGCTAAGCCCCCGGGTGCGGCCGGGTATCCGCCTGGCCCGCAACGTCTACGTCGGAGTGCTCGACCATGTCGAGTCGCTCGGGTTCGACGTGCTCGGCCGGCGCGCCGCGCTGCCGCCGTGGCGGTTCGGGCCCGTCGCGCTCCGGACGCTGACGGGGATGGCCGTCTGATGAAGCGGGCCACCGCCCGCGGGATCAGCGCAGCTCGCTGGACGGGACCGCCGTCGATGTGCTGATCTGCGGCGCGAGCTTCGCGGGCCTCGCCGCCGCGCGGGAGCTTGCGGGCACCTCGGCGCGGGTGCTGATCATCGACCGCTACGAGATCGGCGAGCGCGCCACATCCGCGTGCGCCGCACCGACGCCCTGGCTGCACGCGATGGGCGTGCAGGACGCGATCAGGCAGGAGCTCCCGAACATGAGCTTCACCACCCCGCATGGCTCCTCGCGCTACCGCCTGCCGTGGAGCTGGTCCTCGTTCGACTACCGCCGGCTCTGCGAGCTGCTCTACGAGCAGTCCGGCTTTCGCTTCGAGACCGCGAAGGTGCAGGGCAGAGGTTCGGCCTCCCCGCTTGGGAGCCGGGAGATCGCGGTCGAGACCGACCGCGGGACGATCAGGCGCCGCTCGTCCTCGACGCGCTCGGCTGGAGGCGGGTGCTCTCGCGCCGCGGCTATCAGCCGCCGGATGCGCCGCTATCGCGCGGCCTGGAGGTTCACCCGCACACCGACACGGCCGGGGAAGACGCCCTGGACGTCTGGGTCGACCGCTCGCTGGTCCGCCGCGGCTACGGCTGGCGGGTTCCCGCCGACGGCGAGTCCCGTGTCGGTGTCGGCTCCTACGCGGCGCAGGACCATGTGCGCCAGCCGACGGTCGAGCTCGCCCGCCGCCTGGACGTGGAGGCGGAGCGCTACCAGGGCAACTGGTTCCCGCATCGCCTGCGCGACGGCACCGAGGACGGGGTGTTCTTCGCGGGCGACTCCGCGGGCCACTGCTTCCCGCTCTCGGGAGAGGGCATCAGGACCGCCTTCTACTTCGGCATCGCCTGCGGGCGCGAGCTGCGCGCCGTGCTCGAGGAGGGCCGCCCGCGCGAGGAGGCGTTGCGCCGATACCACGCCTTCAGCGCCTCTCACCGCAGGGCGTTCCAGATCGCGCTGTCCCTGCAGCGCCTGATCCCGGCGCTGCCGCCCCGGGTACTCACGCTCGTGCTGCGCGCGCTCGGCCCGCAGCCGATCGTCGACCGTGCGTTCGGTTGGTATCTGGACCAGGCGCACCCCTCCTTCGCGGAGGGCTCGCCGGGCCGGTCACGGGAGCCCGTGAGCCCCCGCGTGGCCGCTCGCTAGGCCGGCTCGGCCAGGGGGTCCGCGCCCGCGCCGACGAGGGTCTCGCGGCCCGCGTCTGTCCAGACGACCTGCTCGCGGCCCGGGCCGACGCCGATCAGGGCGATCTGCGCCCCCGCTTCGTGTGCGATGAAGTCCAGGTATTCCCTGGCGCCCTCGGGCAGGTCGGACATCGTGCGGCACTCGCCGAGGTCCTCGCGCCAGCCACCGAGCTCGGTCAGCTTCGCGGTCGTGTGGTGCAGGACCGTCTGGTGGTAGGGGAAGTCGTCGAACTCCGCGCCGTCGGCGCCCTGATAGCTCGTGCAGACCCTGAATCCGGTCCAGGCCCGACAGCACGTCGAGCTTGGTGATGACCAGCGAGGTCATCGTGTTCAGGCGCGAGGCGTAGCGGAGCGCGACGAGGTCGAGCCAGCCCGTACGCCGCGGCGCGGCCGGTGGTGGTGCCGAACTCGCCGCCGCGCTTGCGGATCAGCTCACCCATGTCGTCGTGCAGCTCGCTCGGGAACGGGCCTGCCCCGACGCGCGTCGTGTAGGCCTTGGAGATGCCCCACACTTCGTCGATCGCGAGCGGGCCGATCCCGGTGCCGACGCAGGCCGCGCCGGCCAGCGGGTTCGATGAGGTGACGAACGGGTAGGTGCCGTGGTCGATGTCGAGCATCGCTCCCTGCGCACCCTCGAGGATCACCTTCTCGCCGTCGTCGAGCATCTGCCACATCAGCTTCGCGGTGTCGGCGATGTGCTGCTCGAGGCGGTGCCCGAACGTGAGGTATTCCTCGGTCATCGTGAACAGGTCGAGCGCCGGGTCCTTCTCGTAGGGGCGCAGCGAGAGCCGCTTGGGCTCCATCGCGGCGACGATCTTCTTCTTCAGGATCTTCTCGTCGAGCAGGTCCTGGACGCGGATCCCGAGGCGTGCCGCCTTGTCCGCGTAGCACGGGCCGATCCCGCGACGGGTGGTGCCGATCTGGAGGCTGCCGAGTTTCGCCTCGCCGGCCGAGTCCAGGAGCATGTGGTAGGGCATGATCAGGTGAGCGTTGGATGAGATGCGCAGCCCGCCGACGTCGATGCCGCGTGCGCGCAGGCCGTCGAGCTCCTCGATCAGCACCTTCGGGTCGATCACGACGCCGTTGCCGATCACGCAGCGCTTGCCGGGGTAGAGGATCCCCGACGGGATCAGGTGCAGCTTCCACTCTTCCTCGCCGCGCACGATCGTGTGCCCCGCGTTGTTGCCCCCCTGGAAGCGCACGACGGCGTCGCTGTTCTCGGCAAGCAGGTCGGTGATCTTCCCCTTGCCCTCATCGCCCCACTGGGCGCCGACTATGACTATCCCCGGCATCTGCCCTGAAGTTTACGTGCGAGCTGCCCGTGCCCCGCCTACGGGTGGGCGAGCTCGGCCCGCTCCGCGCGGAACTCGCGGCGCTTGTCCTCGCCGTAGAGGGGGATCAGGTCGCCGCAGATCTCCACCAGCCGGGACACGGTGCGCTGCCCGAGGGCCTCGGACAGCTCGTCGGGCATCAGGTTCGTGGTCGCGATGATCGCCCGCTCGGACTCGTAACGCGCATTCACGATCGAGTAGAGCTGCTCCAGCACCCAGTCGCTGCTCTTCTCCGCGCCGAGGTCGTCGATGTGGAGCAGGTCCACGGCGGTCAGCCTGTCCATGAAGTCGAGCAGCCCGCTTTCTGAGTTCATCGCTTCGCGCAGGAGGTTCAGCAGGCGCGGAAGTGAGTAGATCGCGACGGAGCGGTCGGCGTCGAGCGCGTACTTGGAGACGAGCATCGCGAGCGTCGTCTTGCCGGTGCCCACGTCGCCCTGTATCCACATGCCGCGTCCGCTGTCCAGGTTCGCCTCGATCGCCTTGACGTAGCGCTTCACGGACCGCACCTGGTCGGGGGCCGTACGCGCGAGGTCGCTGACGGGAGGCCGGTCGAACGAGACGCCCTGGTAGCGGCGCGGTATGCGTCCCTCGAGGTTCCTGGTGCGCGCGCTCGCTATCCGCGCCGCGCGGCATGCGCAGTCGCTCGCCGTGTTCGTCTCCCAGTCGAAGACGAAGCCGCTGCCGTCGCAGATGCCGAGCGGGCAGGGCCGGCCCTGGACCGGCGGGGTGCCGACCTCAGGGCTCACTGGGCGTAGCGCTCGCCCGCGTAGTTCATGAACTTCGGGTACTCCTTCTGGAACGTCAGGCGAACGTCGTCGGTCGCGCCGTTGCGGTGCTTGGCGATGATCAGATCGGCCTCGCCGGGTCGCTCGGAGTCCGGCTCGTAGTAGTCCTCGCGGTAGATGAACATCACGAGGTCGGCGTCCTGCTCGAGGTTCCCGCTCTCGCGCAGGTCCGACAGCTGCGGCTTCTTCGGCGAGCGGGACTCGACGGCGCGGCTGAGCTGCGACAGCGCGATCACAGGGACTTCGAGCTCGCGCGCGAGGATCTTCAGGCCGCGGCTCAGCTCGCCGACTGCGGTGACGCGGTTGTCGTAGCGGCTGTCGGTCCGAAGCAGCTGCAGGTAGTCGATGATGATCAGCCCCAGGTCGGCCTGACTGGCGAGCCGACGCGCCTTCGCGCGGATCTCGAGCATCCCGACGTCGCTGGAGTCATCGACCCACAGCGGCGCGGCGGCGAGCCGCTGGCTGGCCTCGAGGATCTTCGGCCAGCGCTTCTCAGCCACGCGCCCCTTGCGGAGCTCGTCGCCCTTGATGCGCGCCTGCGATGCGACGAACCTCTGCGCGAGCTCGGACTCCGCCATCTCCAGGGAGAAGAGGGCGACGCCCTTGCCGTGCTGCAGCGCGGCGTTCTCAGCCATGTTGCAGACGAGCGCGCTCTTTCCCATTGCGGGGCGAGCGGCGATGATGATCAGATTGCCGGGCTGGAAGCCGCCCGTTATCTCGTCGAGGTCCTTGAAGCCCGACGGCGTCCCGGTGAGGGAGGTGCTCTCCGTGGAGAGCTTGTGCATCTTGTCGATCTCGACGTGCAGGACCTCCTCGATGGTGCGGAAGTCCTTGCGGCGGTCGTCCCGGGCGACCTCGAGCATCGCCTTCTCCGCCTGCTCCACGAGCTCGCGCGGGGCGGCCTGGTGGCCGAACACGCTCTCCTGGATCTCGAAGGACGCCTTCAGCAGGCGGCGCATCAGCGCGTTCTCGCGGACGATCTGCGCGTAGCGGCGGGCGTGCCCGGCGGCGGGCACGACACCGGTCAGCTCGTCGACGGCGGCGGGGCCACCGGCAGTGTCGAGGTTCCCCTCCTGGCGGAGTCGGTCCGTGACGGTCAGCACGTCGACCGGCTCGCTCTCGTTGTAGAGGTCGAGCATCGCCTGGTAGATCAGCCCGTGGCGCTCCCGGTAGAAGTCCTCGGCCATGAGGCCCTCTTCGATCACCAGCGCGTAGAGCCCCTTGTCCGAGAGCAGGATCGCGCCGAGCACCGACTGCTCGGCGTCGAGGTTGTGCGGCGGCGTGATGGGCCCGGAGGGGCTGCCGTTCGCGCCGTTCGGCGGGGATGGGGAAACGCTTGTGGCCATCGCTCGGCCGAGTCTAGATAGCCCTCGCCGGCAGGCGGCGACGGCTTCCCGCTATCACGGAATTATTCGCTCTCACGAACGGATGTTCGCAGACGCCCGCGACGGGACGGTTGCCTGTGCTGCCGCTCGGCGGCGGCGGGGCGAGCCTATTTCTTGGCGACGACCATCGTCTTGATCGTGGCCTGAACGCCCTCCACGACATCGACGACGACCATGTACGTTCCGACGCTCTTGATCGGCTCCGGGAGGTGCACTCCGCGTTTGTCGATCCGCAGGCCACGCGCTTCGCGGATCGCGGTCGCGATGTCCTGGGCTCCGACCGAACCGAACAGCCGGCCGTCGGCTCCCGCCTGCTGCGGGATCGTCAGCACCGTGCGGTTCAGCAGGTTGACGTTCTCCTGCGCTTTCTCCACGGCCTCGCGGGCCTGTTTCTCGGCCGCGGCCTGCTTCTGGCGGATCGTTTCGATCGCGCCCCTGGTCGCGGGCTGCGCGAGGTTGCGCGGCATCAGGTAGTTGCGCAGGTAGCCCTTGGAGACGTCGACGACGTTGCCCTGCTCGCCGAGGCTCTCGACGTCCTTCAGCAGAATCGCTTCAGGCATGGCTAGTCCCTGTCCCGCGAGCCGCGCTCACGGCGAGGACCGTCCTCACGGCCGCCCTCGTTGACGTAGGGCAGCAGCGCCAGCTCGCGAGCGCGCTTCACGGCGGTTGCGATCTGGACCTGGTGGCGCCGGCAGGAGCCGGTGATCCTGCGCGAGCGGATCTTCCCCTTCTCGGAGATGAACTTGCGCAGCGACGTGACGTCCTTGTAGTCGACCTGGTCGACCTTGTCCTTGCAGTGCTGGCAGGACTTGCGCCGGCCGCTGCCGGGCCCGCCCTTCTTGTCGCGCCGGCGGACCGGCTTGCCACGACCTCGTGCCTTGGCCATCAGAGTGCTCCCCGGCGGGCGCTATCGGACCTGTTGCATGCAGTGGGAAACACTCAAACCTCGCTGTCTGGCTAGAACGGAATGTCGTCGTCCCCGGCGCTGCCGGAGACAGGTGCGGGCGCGAAATCCCCTTCGTCCATCGGGATATCGCTGCCCTTTGAGGCCCCGTTGCCGGCGAACCCACCCCCACCGGAGGTGTCATCGCGCGAGCCCAGGAACTGCACCGAGTCCGCAATGATATCGATTGCCTGCCTCTTGGCCCCGTCTTGTGTTTCCCACTCCCGCCACTCGAGGCGCCCGTCGATCGCTACGGGGCGGCCCTTCGCGAGGTAACGGGCGGCGTTCTCGCCCTGTGAACCCCACACGGTGACGTTGAAATAGTTGGGCTTGTCCTCCCATTCGCCGGTGCTTCCGTTCTTGCGGCGCGTGTTGCACGCGACGCGCAGACTGCACACGGAGTTGCCGCTCGGCAGCGAGCGGAGCTCCGGGTCGGCGGTCAGGTTTCCGGTAAGCACGACCCGGTTGATGTTTGTGGCGGCCACGGCTCCTCTTCCTTTCGGCTTGTAACTCGCGCGGTCCTCTGACCTTGCTCCGAGACTCGAGTTCTGGCCCCGAGTCTAGTCGCGCGCAGGGACGCGGCTGCCGCCGGGTCCCCGTGCCAGTCCGCTTATTGCGAGGATCGCTTGTCGCGCGGGGACGTGCGGAACACCTCGTCCCAGTACGGCGCGCTGATGCCGAAGCCGCGCGTGTCGTCCTGGAAGTGGTGGCGCATGTGCCGTTCGCGCAGCACCCTTCCCAGCCAGCCCTGCGGGCGGAAGTGATGCAGGTAGTAGTGCGTCATGTCGTAGACGAGGTAGCCGAGGAAGAAGCCCGCCCCGACGGCCGGGGCGTATCCGGATCCGAGGATCAGGTACAGCGCACCGAACACGATCGCTCCCAGCGGGATGCTCACGGCGGGAGGCATCACGAGCCTCATCGGGTCGTTCGGGTGATCGTGGTGGACGCCGTGGATGATCCAGTGCAGGCGCGCGCCGAGCCCGTCCTCCGGTTCGAAGTGGAAGACGACCCGGTGCAGCCAGTACTCGAACAGCGTCCAGAGCGCGTAGCCGCCGATCGCCAGGGCGATCACGACGGGGACACTCTGATCCTGAAGGCCCCATGCGGCCAGCACGATGATCACCGGAATGAAGATCACCAGCGGCACCAGCGGGTGCACGCGGGAGATCGAGTCCAGGAAGCGCGACTCGAACATCGGCGGCGACGCGCGCAGCACGTCCGTGCGGGACCTCGGGTGCTCGTCCATCTCCTCAGCCCAGCTCATGGTGCGATCTTATTACCCATTCGCGCAACCGGGAAGCGGATTACCCACATGAATGAAGTCTGTCGCCGACTGGGCGATCAGGCGGCGGGGCCGGCGAGTGCGACGTCCGGCGCCGTCCCGGCGTCGTCTGCCGCGGCAGCCGGCTCGTCGCCGGCGGGGGCAGCCTCCGCGGGCTGCGATGCCTCGGGCGCCGGCGCGTCCTCCACGTCGGCGGGCGCCTGCACCGGTGCGGGCGCCGCCTCGGCGGGCATGGTGGCCGCCGGCATGTCCGGGGCATCCGGGACACCGGGGCGAAGCTTGATGATGCGGAAGCGAAGGACGCCGTCCGTGATGCGCAGCGTGCGGTCCAGCCCGTCCAAGAGCTCGGAGCTGCCGGCGTGGAACTGCAGCAGGTGGTACTCGGCGCTGGACTTCTTGTCGATCGGGTACGCCAGCGGGCGCTCGCCCCACTCGTCGTGGCGGAGCAGCTCGCCGCCTTCCTCGATCGCCGAGCGGGAGTCGGAGACGATCTTGGCGCGTACGCCGTCCTCCACCTTCGGGTCGATCAGCAGGACGAGGTCATATGTGGGTGCGGGCAGGGTCATATACGTCGCTCCGGGAAAGACTAGCGGGTCGCGCGATCCGAGCCGCCGCCGCGGCTACCGGGACGCGCCCTTGGCGCGGATGTCGACGAGCTGCTCGTCGATCCAGTCACCCGGATCGCGCGACGTCACGATCTCGACCAGTCCCTCCGCGCGGCTGTGGCGCTCTCGCTCGTCCATCGTCAGCGCGGCGTAGATCGAGTCCGCGAGCTCCTGGATATCGAACGGGTTGACCGAGAGGGCGAAGTCGCCGAGCTCCTCATGGGCGCCGGTGTTCTCCGACAGGATCGAGACGCCCTCGCGCTCGTTGACGATCGGCCCCTCCTTCGCTACGAGGTTCATGCCGTCGAACATCGCGTTGACCAGCAGCACGTCGTAGTGCTTGTAGGCGGCCATCGCCTCGTCGAGGTCGTCGCGCAGCTTCAGCTGCACGGGCATCCAGTCCGGGGTGCCGTGGCGGTGGTTGACGACGGCGACGAGCGCCTCGATCCGCTCGAGGTACTCCGCGTACTCCGGCACGTCTGTCCGGGAGGGCATCAGCTGCGCCATGAACGTGACGCGCTCGTTGAACTCGGGATGCTGCTCGAGGAACAGGTCGAACGCGGAGAAGCCTCGCAGCACGTTCTTGCTGAGGTCCGCGCGGTCGACGCGGAGGATCAGATAGTCCCTGCGGCGGCGCAGCAGCTCGCGCTCGAACTCCGCGACGCGGTCGCTCTGGGCGATCTGCCGCGTCGCGCGATGATCGATCGGCAGCGGGTAGGCACGAACCCAGATCTCGCGGTCGCCGAACTGCACGACCCCGCGCTCGAAGTCGACCTCGAGCTCCATCAGGTCGCGGCAGCACTGCAGGAAGTTGTGTCGGTAGGAACGCGTGTGGAAGCCGATGATGTCGTTCGCGAGCAGCCCGGTGTAGATCTCCTCACGGATCCGGGTGGGCAGCACCCGCCACGCGTCCGGCTGCGTCCACGGGATGTGGATGAAGTGGTGCAGGAACACATCAGGCCGCGCTTTGCGCACGAGGTCCGGGAGCGTGTAGAGGTGGTAGTCGTGGACCATCACGACCGGTTCCTCGGCGCCCTCGAGCTGTTCGACGACGGCGCGCGCGAGGTCCTCGTTGACGACGTTGTAGCCGAACTCGAACGCCTCGATCTCCTCTCGCCGGATGTCCGGCGCGTTGGACAGATCCCACAGGTAGTGCTGGATGAACCACAGCATCGGGTTCGCGAAGACGTTGTAGAAGCGGTCGTAGGCATCTGGGTCGCTGACCACGAGGCGAACCTGGTACTCGCCGCCGCCCGGGGAGCGGACGGGGAACGCGCGCCCGCCGTGGCTGCGGGAGACCTCCGCGTCGTACTCGCTCATCGCCGAGGCGATCCATATAGCGTCGCGGTGGGATGCGAGCCCGGTCAGCGCGGTGACCAGGCCTCCGGAGCCGCGCTGGATCTCGCCGCCCGCGTGGAAGGTCACGGGGCCTCGGTTGCTGACGAGCACCAGCGGCGCGCGCTGAGGGGCCTCGTCGCTCATCGCTCTTCCATCCCGTTGAAGATCCGCAGGTAGTCGCGCAGGTAGCGGGGCGTGAGGAAATGCGTGCGTATGTGCTCCTTGCCGCGGCGGCCGAGTGTGCGGCCGAGCTCGGGGTCCTGGAGGAATTGCAGGGTGCGCTGTGCGCATTCCTCGACGCTTGAGACCAGGTAGCCGGTCTTGCCGTCCTCGATCTGCAGCGGGATGCCGCCGACGTTGCCGCCGATGAACGGGCGGGCCTTCCAGATCGCCTCCGAGACGGTCAGCCCGAAGCCCTCGCGGGTGGACTTCTGCACGAGCACGTCGGCGTGGGACTGGAACGCGTTGACCTCGATCGCGCCGACATTGTTCGCGTTGTGCAGGATGTGCACATCGGTATCCCCGTCGGCGTGGGCGACGGTGGCGTTGAAGAAGTCCCAGCCCTCGGGGTCGTCGCTGGCCATCGACCCGACGAGCGCGAGCTGCAGCTCGGGCATCGTCTCCTTGACGGTGCGGTAGGCATCGATCACGCCGAGCGGGTCCTTCCACGGGTCAAAGCGCGAGACCTGGCACATCAGCGGCCGGTCCAGGTCGATCCCGAACTGACCACACACGAACGAGGCGTCCTCGGGGGACAGCGCCATGTTCTTCGGCGTCAGCGGGTCGATCGCGGGGGGCACCACGTTCACGGTCCCGTTCATCCCCTGCGGCACGTACTCACGCATGTGAAACAGCGACTCCGGATACTCCGCGATGTAGGGCAGCAGCCGGCTGATCGTGTCCCGGTTCGGCGTCGAGAGGTCGATGTGGCAGCGCCACACCCAGTTGCGGGCCTTCTCCGGCACGAGCTGGTAGAGCGCCGCGGGCTGCGGATCATGGATCAGCGCAACATCCCAGCCGTCCGTCAGCTCACGCGCGTTGATCTCCGCGTAGCGCAGCCACGTCGCCCACTGCTCGTCGGAGAGATCCTGCGGCGCGCCCTGCAGAGCGTTGTGCATCAGCTTCGTCGCGTTGAAGAACTCTTCCCGGCCATAGATCACCTGCCACTCGCAGTCCAGGCCGATATCGCGCATCAGCGGAACGAGCGTGTAGAGGATCTCCGACACGCCGCCCCCGAACGCCGTCGCGGAGATATGAACCACCCGCTGCCCCTTCAGCGGCTCCGCCAGCTCACGGATTTCAGCGATCAGCTCCGGCCCGCAGATATGCGTGTAGTCGGCGAGCGTCTTATTTCCAACTGCCACAGGCTGAAGCACGCGACCGCACGATACCCCTCGGGAGTGCTGACCGCGCGGTGTGGACCCTCAGGCTCTTGCGTGAAAGATCCGCAGGTAGTCGCGCAGGTAGCGGGGCGTGAGGAAATGCTTGCGTATGTGCTCCTTGCCGCGGCGGCCGAGTGTGCGGCCGAGCTCGGGGTCCTGGAGGAATTGCAGGGTGCGCTGTGCGCATTCCTCGACGCTTGAGACCAGGTAGCCGGTCTTGCCGTCCTCGATCTGCAGCGGGATGCCGCCGACGTTGCCGCCGATGAACGGGCGGGCCTTCCAGATCGCCTCCGAGACGGTCAGCCCGAAGCCCTCGCGGGTGGACTTCTGCACGAGCACGTCGGCGTGGGACTGGAACGCGTTGACCTCGATCGCGCCGACATTGTTGAAGTTGTTGAGGATGTGGATGTCCGCGTCCCCGTCGGCGTGGGCGACGGTGGCGTTGAAGAAGTCCCAGCCCTCGGGGTCGTCGCTGGCCATCGACCCGACGAGCGCGAGCTGCAGCTCGGGCATCGTCTCCTTGACGGTGCGGTAGGCATCGATCACGCCGAGCGGGTCCTTCCACGGGTCAAAGCGCGAGACCTGGCACATCAGCGGCCGGTCCAGGTCGATCCCGAACTGACCACACACGAACGAGGCGTCCTCGGGGGACAGCGCCATGTTCTTCGGCGTCAGCGGGTCGATCGCGGGGGGCACCACGTTCACGGTCCCGTTCATCCCCTGCGGCACGTACTCACGCATGTGAAACAGCGACTCCGGATACTCCGCGATGTAGGGCAGCAGCCGGCTGATCGTGTCCCGGTTCGGCGTCGAGAGGTCGATGTGGCAGCGCCACACCCAGTTGCGGGCCTTCTCCGGCACGAGCTGGTAGAGCGCCGCGGGCTGCGGATCATGGATCAGCGCAACATCCCAGCCGTCCGTCAGCTCACGCGCGTTGATCTCCGCGTAGCGCAGCCACGTCGCCCACTGCTCGTCGGAGAGATCCTGCGGCGCGCCCTGCAGAGCGTTGTGCATCAGCTTCGTCGCGTTGAAGAACTCTTCCCGGCCATAGATCACCTGCCACTCGCAGTCCAGGCCGATATCGCGCATCAGCGGAACGAGCGTGTAGAGGATCTCCGACACGCCGCCCCCGAACGCCGTCGCGGAGATATGAACCACCCGCTGCCCCTTCAGCGGCTCCGCCAGCTCACGGATTTCAGCGATCAGCTCCGGCCCGCAGATATGCGTGTAGTCGGCGAGCGTCTTATTTCCAACTGCCACAGGCTGAAGCACGCGACCGCACGATAGCTGCCCGGGTGGCTGTCCTGCGCGCAGAGCCGATCGGCGAACTAAGGTCTATGCCGATGCTAAACGGGCGCCTATACCGCGCGGCCTTCATTCCGTTCCTCGTAGCGCTTGGCGTGGCGGCCTTCTCGCTCGGCTCCCGGCCGATGCCCCTGACGTCCACGCTCGCGCCTGAAGCGTTCGAAGGGCAGCGCGCATTCACCGAACTGCAGGCCCTCGCCGCGCGGTACCCGGACAGGCGACCCGGGAGCCCCGGGGACGAAGCTCTCGCATCGCATATCGCGGCCAGCATCCGTGGCCTCGCGAGCTCGGCGGGCGGTGGCTTCAAGGTCCGCGCCGTCCATGTCGAAGGGCAGACGATCGAAGGCGAAAGACCTCTGACGACGGTCATCGCAACGCGGCCGGGATCGACCGACGCGACGCCGATCGTGATCATCGCCCACCGTGACGCCGCGGCCCGCGGCTCCTACGCGGAGCTGTCCGGGACAGCCGCGCTGCTCGAACTGGCGCGCGTCTTCTCGACGAGGGAGACCAAGCGCGCGATCGTGCTGGTCTCCACCAGCGGAGGAAGCGGCGGATACGCCGGCGCCGCTCAGCTCACCTCCTATCTGCCGGGCCCCCTCGATGCCGCGATCGTGCTCGGCGACCTGGCCGGCGCACGCGCCCACCGGCCCTTCGTGATCCCCTACTCCGACGGGCAGGGATCCGCCCCGCTCCAGCTCCAGCGCACCGTCGCCGACGCGATCACCCAGCAGACCGGGACCTCGCCGGGGGCGCCGAGCGCACTCGGGCAGCTCGCCCATCTCGCGTTCCCGCTCGCCGCCGGCGAACAGGCGGTCCTTGACGCGCATGGCCTGCCGTCCGTCCTGGTGCAGGTCTCCGGCGAACGCGGCCCGGCGCCGCGTGAGCCCGTCAGCGCGGAGCGGCTCGGCGCGTTCGGGCGCTCGGTGCTCAGTGCCGTCGACGCACTCGACAGCTGCCCCCGACGTCTCTCAGGCGATGCAGAACGGCGTCATCCTGCAGCGCAAGACGGTGCCCTCGTGGTCGCTCAGCCTGCTCCTCGTCGACGCTGCTGCTGCCGCCGCTCGTCACCGCCGCCGACGGCCTCGCCCGCGCCCGTCGCAGGAAGCTCGCGCCCGGACGCTGGTGCCTGTGGGCGCTGAGCTGCTCGCTCCCGTTCCTCCTCAGCGCCGTCTTCGTCTACCTGCTCGGCTCGCTCGGGATCCTCGGGGCCACGCCACAGGGCGCGATCCTGCCGGGCGCGCTCCCGTTCGACGGCACCGCCGTCTCGGCCGTGATCGCCGTCGTGCTCGTGTTCGCGCTCAGCTGGATGCTCTGGGCGCGCGCTTCTCGCCCGCATCGGCTGGGCCAGGCGCCCGGACTCGGATGTCGCGGGGCTGTCGGTGATGCTGGTGCTCGTCCCGCTCAGCTTCCTCGTGCTGCTCGTGAACCCCTTCACGGCGTTGCTGCTGATCCCGGCGCTGCACCTGTGGCTGCTGCTCGCATCGCCCGAGCTGCGCCCTCGCAGGCTCGGCTCGCTCGCGCTGGTGGTGCTCGGTCGTGCTCCCGCTGATCCTGCTCGTCGCCTTCTACGCCCGCCAGCTCGGCCTCGGCCCCGGCGAGGTCGCTTGGACGGCTGTGCTGCTGATCGCGGGCGGCCAGATCGGCCTCGGCGGCGCACTGGCCTGTGGAGCGTCGGCCTGGGCTGCGCGGCCGCCGCGGCGCTCGTCGCACTCGGATCCCCGGAGCCGCCCGCCGGTGCCCAGGCGCCGAGTGAGTCGCGCGTGACGATCCGCGGCCCGATCTCCTACGCCGGCCCCGGCTCGCTGGGGGGCACGGAGTCCGCCCTGCGAAGGTAGACACGTGGCAGACCGGCGCCCCAGCACCCCAGCCCCCTCGGCCGTGATCGGCCCGCCGCCTCGGCCCGCCCGCTCACGCCGTCCCCGGCGCGGGCGCGCGGGCCGGGCCGGCGCCGCGCTGCTGATCGTCCTCGGCGCGCTGATCCTCGCCGACGGCGTGACCACGCTCCTGTGGCAGGAGCCGCTGTCGGCGCTCTACGCGTCGCTGCGCCAGAGCAGTCTGAATGGCGAGCTTCAGCGCGTGGAACACGCCGCTCAGACCCCGGCGGCGACCAGGCAGCTCGCGAGCATCCCCGACGAGCGCCGGCGGATCACGTTCCTGGCGCGCCAGCTCGAGCAGCACGCGCGCGACGGGAGCCCCGTCGGGCGGATCGTGATACCCCGCATCGGGGCGAGCTTCGTGGTCGTCAACGGCACGTCGACCGAAGACCTGATGAGCGGCCCCGGCATCCTGCGGCACTCGAGGTTCCCCGGCATCGCCGGAACGACCGCGATCGCGGGCCACAGGACCACCTACCTCGCGCCGTTCAGGCACATCGACGCGCTCTCGCCGGGGGACCAGATCATCCTGCTGATGCCCTACGCGCACCTGGACTACACGGTGGTCGGCCAGCGGGTTGTCGCGCCGACCGATGTCAGCGCGGCGATAGGGTCGGTTGGCTACACCAGGCTCGTGCTGTCCGCATGCACGCCGCTGTTCAGCGCCGAAAAACGGCTTCTCGTCTACGCGCGGCTGACGAGGACCGTGCCGGTCGGGGCAGCGAGCCGGCTGCCGGACGGCAAGCTGGCCGCGCCGATAGAAGCGGGCGCGTCGCGCGCCCACAGCGCCTAGTCTAGATGGTGTGCTCCCAGCCGGCGAGCCGCACCTCGGCTCCCTGCGCGTCCATCAGCCGCACGCCGCCAGCGCCCTCACGGACGTCGCCGATCCAGGTGAGCTGCGTTCCGCAGTCGCGCGAGCGCCGCCTCGATCCGCTCGCGGTCCGCGGGGCCGCACAGAAGCACAGCTCGTAGTCTTCGCCGCCCGCGGCCGCGAGCTCTGACGCCGGGATCCCGAGCTCGGCCGCGACCTCGGCGACGCCGTCGTCCAGCGGCAGGCGCTCCAGCTCGATCTCCAGCCGAGCGCCGCTCGCGCGACCTATGTGGCCCGCGTCCGTCGCCAGTCCGTCTGACAGGTCGACCATCGCGTGCGCTCCCGCGCCGGCGATCGCGCGGCCCTCGCACAGCCGCGGGCTCAGCGCCGCGCAGCGCTCGAATGCGCGCTCTGCAACAGGCGTGTCCGGCTCGCGCGACCTTCGCGAACCGCGAGCACGGCACCTGAGCGCCCCAGGCTGCCCGTGACGCCGACGATGTCTCCGGGCACCGCGCCGTCGCGCCCCGTCAGCTCGTCCGCGTCGATCGGCCCAGCCGACGGCGGTGACGGACACCATCAGCGCCGGCGAGGCGGTGACGTCACCGCCCGCGATGGTCGTCCCCGTGTCGGCGGCCAGCTGCGATCGCCGCGCGCACGAGCTCGAGCGCCCGCTCGTGCGCCGAAGCCCGCCGGGAGGCCGAGCGCGAGATATGCCTCGCCCGCCTCCGCGCCCATCGCGGCGATGTCCGAGAGCGCGCCGGCGAGCGCGCGGCGCCCGACCTCGGGCGGGCGTCTGCCAGCCCTCGCTGCAGGCGGAAATGAACACCCTCGACCATCGCGTCCACGGAGGTCACGCAGACCGGCCGCGCCGTCACGACGGCGGCGTCATCGCCGGGTCCGCGAAGCACCCTGCGCGAGCCGGTGCCGGGCGCGCGCCCTGCCGCGGCGGCCAGCTCGGCCGTTATCGCTTCGATCAGGGAGAGCTCGGCTACGGCGGTGCTCAGCGGTGCCGGTAGACGATCCGCGCGCGATCCAGATCGTATGGGGAGAGCTCGCAGCGGACGCGGTCGCCCGGAAGGATCCGGATCCTGAAGCGCCGCATCTTGCCTGCCACGTGTCCGAGCACGACATGGTCGTTGTCGAGCTTCACGCGGAACATTGCGTTCGGGAGGGCCTCGATCACCTCGCCCTCGAATTCAACCTTGTCCTCCTTCGCCACGCTGCATCCAATCTGGCGCCGCGCTGCTGCGCACGGCCGCCGTAGTTATCTCTTAGAGGGTCAAACTACCAGCGCCGGGCCCGCATGGGGGCACGGGTCGCAAGCCGGCAGCGGTCAGTTCGCGCCGACTCCGCCGTCTTGGGAGCGACGCGGCGGCGGGAGGCGCCGGGACGACTTTCGGCGGTTCCTGCCGGTGTTGTTGGCGCTGTTCGTGTTCGGCTTCCGTGTTGCCGTTTTCCTGTGGCCCTTCTGGTGTGGTTTCTTGCCGCCTGCTTCGTTTTCGGCTTCGGTGCCCGCCTGGGACTGCCCTGTCGAGGCGTATTTGCCGTAGAACGGCTTGTAGGACGCGGGTTCTTTCGGTTCCGGGAAGCTCTGGCACGTCTGGCCTTCGGTCACCGCGGCCATGTAGGCGTGCCAGATTTCCGCGGGCAGGTAGCCGCCCTGCTGAGGCTGGCCGTGAACGTGGTCATCGGCACGCGCTTGCTCGGGTAGCCCATCCAGACGACCGTCGAGTAGTTCGGCGTGTAGCCGTCGAGCCATGCGTCGATCAGTTCGTTCGTGGTGCCCGTCTTCGCCGCCGTTTCGCAACCTATCGCCGACCGCACGGCCGTCCCGCCGAGCACGTTCTGATGCAGGATGCTTGTCAGCTCCGCAGCGACACCTTCGGAGAGCACCCTCACGCGGTGGGGCTGGCCCCAGTTGTTGTCGACGCGGCCGTCGGGGAATTCGACCTTCGTGATCGCGATCGGTGTGTTGCGAAGCCCGCCGTCGGCGAATGTGGCGTAGACGTCGGCCATTTCGAGCGGAGTGACCCCGAGCGTGAGCCCTCCGAGGGCTTCCGCGGGGAAGCTGCTGAGGTGCGTTTTGACGCCGAGTTCGTAGGCCATGTGGGTGATGTTTTCCTGGCCGAGGTCGGCTCCGAGCTGCGCGTAGACGGTGTTGTCGGACGCGAGCGTCGCGGCGACGAGGTTGATCGACTTGTTCAGCGAGGTGCCCTCGAAGGTCTTGACTTCGTAGGTCGGGTACCCGGGCAGCCAGCCGGCCTGGAGGGTGTGCGAGACATAGTCGGTGGTGTTCGGGTCGACGCCGTCCGTGAGGCGCTGTCGCGAGGTCGATCGCCTTGAAGGTCGATCCGGGCTGGCGGTGCCCGTCCGCGGCGAGGTTGTACTGAGACTTCTCGTAGCTCTCGGACTCGGCCATCGCCTCGATGTCGCCGTTCGCGGGATTGATCGTGACGATCGCGGACGCCGGGTCTTCCGGCTGGTTGAGGACTTCGGCGATCGCTTTGCGCGCGAGGCGCTGCATGTTCAGGTTGATCGTCGTATAGACCTTCAGCCCGCCCTGCTGGACCGTCCTCTCTCCGTAGCGCGCGACGAGCTGCTCGCGCACGTATTCGAAGAAGAAGTCCTCTTTGCGCTGCGTGTAGAACGTTCCGTGGTGGACCTCCAGCGGAGCGGTCTCGGCCTGTGAGGCTTCGGTCGCAGTGATGTATCGCAGTTCGGCCATCTTCGCGAGCACCTCGTTGCGGCGTGCCTTGGCGGCCGCGGCATCGAGGAACGGGTTGTATTCGGATGGCGCCTGCGGAAGGCCGGCCAGCAGCGCCGCCTGAGCGAGGTTGAGCTCGGACGCGGGCTTGTTGAAGAAGACGCGCGCGGCCGCCTGCACACCGACGGCGGTCTGGCCGCCGAGCGTCCCGTAGGGGACGCTGTTCAGGTAGCTCGTGAGGATCGAGCGCTTGCTGTGATGTTTCTCGTAGTCGAGCGCGAGCTTCGCCTCGATGATCTTCTGCTGCAGCGTTCGCTGGTCGCCGCCGAGGTAGAGGTTGCGCACGAGCTGCATCGTCAGCGTCGAGCCTCCCTGCACCGCTGACCCGGTCGTGGCGTCCTTGATCGCGGCTCGGAAGATGCCGGTCAGGTCGACGCCGTTGTGTTTGTAGAAGCGCTGATCCTCGATCGCCACCGTCGCGTTCTTGAGGTTCGTCGGGATTTCGTTCCAGCCGACCGGGGTGCGCAGGATGTCCGACTGGATGAACCCGAGGCGAGTCCCGTCGGAGGCGTACACCTGCGAGGAGCCGCCGCCGAGAAGCGGGTGCAGCGAGGAGAGCGACGGTGCGGACTGCGCGACGTTGAGGACGTAGCCGACCCCCGCGATCGCGCCGATCACCATCACCGACGCCAGGACGCCGCCGCAGACGAGCAGGACCCTGATGCCGGAGCGCCCTCGCCGGCGCCTTCGAATTCTCGATTGTCGGGACATTGCTTGTGATTCGAGATTACCGTGCAGTGTTGTGATTTCCTGCCGGTCCCCCCGCGGGGATCTCTACGCTCGGTGGTGGGCGCGATGAGCACCGACACCGCCGAGCTGACGATCGTCGACAGGGAGAGCGAGCTGCTCGCCCCTGTCCCGCCGCGCCCAGCAGCCGCCGCGGCCGCTCTCGGCGCCGGCCTCCTGGCTTGCCCGCGATGCGCGCGGACCCAGCCCGGATGAGCGCGGTCCGCGACAGCTGGCGGGCGCTGTGGATGTCCCGCCTGCTCGTATGGGCGGCGGGCGTCGGGACGATCCTTGCGTTCGGGTTCGGCCCGGTTCGTGGGGCGTTCAACCCGCCCGGGATCACCCGCGGCTTCGGCCGGCTCGGCGACCTGCTCGCGGCGCCCGCGGCGCGATGGGATTCGGCCTGGTACCTGGTCATCGCCCACTACGGCTACCGGCCCGACCTCGGCGTCTACACGGCGTCGCGGACCGCGTTCTTCCCTGCTCTACCCGATGGGCATCAGGGCGATCTCCTGGCTCGGCACGCCGCCGGTCCTCGCGGGCGTCCTGCTCTCCTGCGCTGCGCTCGCGGCGGCGCTGTACGGGATCCACAGGCTCACCACTCTCGAGCTGTCCGGGCGCGCGGGCGCCGCGACGGGCGCGCGCAGAGCGCCGCGCGGCTGGCGGTGATGCTCACCGCGTTCGCGCCGATGGCCTTCTTCCTCTCCGCGGTCTACTCCGAGTCCCTGTACCTCGCACTCTCAGTTGGCGTCTTCTGGAGCGCGCGCAACGGCCGCTGGCTGTGGGTCGGGCTGCTCGGTGCGCTCGCGGCGGCGACCCGCAGCACCGGTCTGGTGCTGCTTCTGCCCGCGCTCGTGATCTACCTGTACGGGCCCAGGGAGGACCGCGCCGCGGACATCGTCCGCGTTCGGCGCGGGCGCGCTGGCTGCCCCGCTACCGGCTGCGCCGCGACGTCCTCTGGCTCGCGCTGATGCCCCTCGGGCTGCGTCGCCTACGGCGCCTACCTGGGGTCTCTCCGGCGGCGAGCCGTTCGCGCCGTTCCATGCGCAGGACGTCTGGAGCAGGCATTTCGCCGGGCCGTATCTCGGCGCCTGGGACGGGCTCCGTCGCCGCCTTCGACGGGGCGCGCCAGCTCCTCTCCTTCCAGAGCACCCACCTCTACTTCCCTGCTCGCGACCGGCAGCCCGACGGTCGCCGCCGAGCACAACCTGGTGCTGTTCGCGTTCCTGCTCGCCGCGGCGTGTCGCGGTCGTCGGCGTGCTCAGGACTCTCCCCGCCGCCTATGGCGCGTATGTGATCGCGGCGCTCGCCCTGCCGCTCTCCTACCCGGTGAGCGCGCAGCCGCTGATGTCGCTGCCGCGGTTCCTGCTGGTCCTGTTCCCGCTCGATCATCTGGGTCGGGTGGTGGCTCGCTGCGCACCCGCGCGCACAGCGGCCCGCGATCGCTGCTGTCGGCCTGTCTGATGGTGCTCTTCGCGGCCGAGTTCTCCACCTGGCACTGGGTGGCCTAGGCGATGCAGGAGGCCTTGCACGCCGACGGGCCCCGAGCCCGTCACCGAGAGTGCCCCGGGCACGGGGCCGAGCTGGACCCGCCGGAGACCGACCCGCGCCGCTCGCCGACCACGACGCTGGGCCGCGTGGAGCGCGGGGCTGGCTCTTGTCGGCGGCTTCGCGCTCGCGCTGGCGGGCGGTGTGGCCGTCGACTGCCGGCGCTGCTGCGCGGGCGCGAAAATCACCGGCTCGACGATCTCGCCGGGCCTCGCGGTCGCCGACACGTTCGTCCAGGACGTCGCGTTCGTGCTGGCCGCGATCTACTGCGCGAAACTCGGCGGGCGCGTCGCGCGCTCCTGGCAGTTCGGGCTGCGCCGCCCGGGTGAGGGATGGTGGTGGGCCAGCAGGCTGATCATCGCGCTGATCATCGTGTTCCTCGCTCTCCAGCGTGGCTGTGGTCGGAAGTCTTCAACCCCGAAAAGGAGAAACTGCTCCAGCAGCTCGGCTCCAACGAAAGCACCGCGCTGCTCGTCCTCAGCGCCGCGCTCACGTGTGTGGTCGCGCCCGATCTGCGAGGAGTTCCTGTTCCGCGGCTACATCTTCACCGCGCTGCGCAACTGGCGCGGGACGTTCCCCGCCGCGCTCATCACGGCGGTGCTGTTCGGCGGCGTGCACGTGGGCTCGGCTCCGGTGCTCGACCTTGTTCCGCTCGCAGCGCTCGGCTTCGGCCTGTGCCTGCTCTACCGGTTCACCGGCTCCCTGTACCCGCCGATCATCGCCCACTCGATCAACAACTCGATCGCGTTCTCCAGCCTCGAGGACTGGGGCTGGCAGCTGCCCGTGCTGATGGCGGGGGCCCTGCTCACGATCTGGGTGCTCGCGATCGCGTTCAGGCGGATCGGGATTATCGAACCGTCGGTCCGCCTCGCCCGCCTCGGTGCGTAGGATTCGGTCATGACAACACGTCGCCTGCTCCCGGTCCTGCTCGCCGCCAGCCTCGCGCTCGCCGCCGCTCCAGCATCCGCGTCCGCCGAAGGCGACGCCGGAAACGCAGTCCGCTGCGCCGGCGCCGGGACGGATGTCGCTGCGGCTGCGTGAAGGTCGGCGGCAGCCCGCCGTTCGTGATCGCAGGCGAAAGGATGTACATCCGCGGCAAGGTCACGCCGTATGTCGCCGGCCAGAGCGTGAAGGTCAGCTTCTACCGCGACCACCGGCGCGTCCAGGTCCAGGTTGCCCCGGTCTTCCCGGCGGGCGGGGCGGGCGAATTCCGCGTCAGCTACGCGAGCGGATCCGCCGGCTGTAGTCGAAGCCCGCGCCGCCCACTACGCGACCCCGCAGCAGGCTCAGTTCACTGGGCGCACGCCGGCCGTGACTTTCGTGAGCACCAACCTCGGGCCCGGCTCGAGTGGCCAGTCCGTGCGGATCCTGCAGACCGAGCTCGCATCGATGCACTACGTGGTCCCGATCAGCGGATACTTCGATGAAGCAACAGGGCGCGCCGTGATCGCCTACCGAAAGGTCGCGGGACTTGAACGGGTCGCCTACTCCGGCAAGCAGGTCTTCCGCGACTCTCGCGCGGGGCGCCGGCGCCTTCAGCGTCCGCTACCGCGGCGACGGTCGGCACATCGAGGCGAACCTGAGCATGCAGGTGCTCGTCGAGATCGAATCGGGCGGCCGCGTCCACGCGATCTACACGATGAGCTCCGGCAAGCCGTCCACGCCGACGGTCCTCGGCCGCTTCCGCGTCTACCGCAAAGAACCCGGCACGAACGCGCACGGCATGGTCGACTCGAGCTACTTCATCAGCGGCTACGCGATCCACGGCTACTTCGAAGTGCCGGTCTGGGCCGCGAGCCACGGATGCCTGCGGGTCCCGATCCCGAACGCGCCCTCGATCTACGGGTGGGTGCAGTACGGGATGCCGGTCGACGTCTACAACTGAGATCCGCGCTAGGCGCGGACCTTGAACCATCTGGCGACGAACCCGAGCGCGAACCCGTAGACGGCGAGCGCGAGGATCAGCTTCACGATCCTGTCGAGCCATTCGCTGCTCGACGCCGGGGCGATCCCTTCGAACGGTGAGGTGAGACGTTCGCTGGCTTCATCGATCACTCGATGCAGGCCGCTCTTCGGCGCGGCGACCGGGATCCCGCTCGTGGGACCGGCCTCGCGGTCGCGGTCCCGATTCGCAGCGCGGCCTGCTGGCCGCTCGAGGCTTCTTTGGTCTGCCCGACGGCGAAGATCATGAAGGACGCGATCACCAGTCCGCACGTCGCGAACGCTGCGAACCGAAGGAGTCTTACGATCATCATGCACACAATCGCTAGGTTAGGCTCCACGGTGAGCGGCCTGGACGAACGTACTAGCGATATTCCCGAGTCTCGGGAGAGACTCGTCCAGGAGCTCCGCGAGCATGCCCTCGTAATCGGGCGCGTCACGCTGACCAGCGGCGCGACCGCGGAGTACTACGTTGATGCCAAGCGCGCGATCCTGCTACCCGCCGGCTTCGCTGCGCTGTCCGCGCTCGTCGCCGACCAGGTCACGCGCTGGTCCGCAACGGCTGTCGGCGGAATGACGATGGGGGCCGACCCGGTCGCGTGCGCCGCGCTCGCCGGCGGAGCGGAAGTGAAGGTGTTCTTCGTCCGCAAGGGCGCCAAGTCGCACGGCCTGCAGCGACGCGTCGAGGGGCCGCTCCTCACCGGCGAGGACCGCTGCGTCGTGGTCGAGGACGTCGTCACGACCGGAGGGTCGACGCTCGCGGCGATCGAGGCCCTGAAGGACGAGGGCCGCACGATCTGCGGAGTGATCAGCGTGCTCGACCGGCTCGCCGGGGCGTGCAGGCGCGATCGAGGCCGCCGCGGGAGCTCCGTACGTGCCGCTGACGACGATCGACGACATCTACCCGGACAGGCCCGGCCCATGACCGGCGAGGACACGCTCGTGATCCGCCCTGCGGGGCCCGAGGACATCCCGCTGCTGCTGGAGATGTTCCGCGAGCTCGCGGAGTTCGAGCACCTCGAGGATCAGCTCGAGGCGGACGAGGCGAAGCTCGCCGCCGCGCTCTTCGGCGAGCGCCCGGCCGCGGAGGCGCTGGTCGCAGAGAGCCACGGCGCGGCGGCGGGCTACGCCGTGTTCTTCCCCACGTTCTCGACGTTCCTCGCGATCCAGGGGATATGGCTGGAGGACATCTACGTCCGCCCCGACCATCGCCGCGCGGGAGTCGGCGGCGCGCTGCTCGCCGCTGTCGCCGAGCGCCTCCTCGAGCGCGGCGGCCAGCGCCTGGAATGGTCCGCGCTGGACTGGAACGAGCGCGCGCTGGCCTTCTACGCGGGCCTCGGAGCGCAACAGATGAACGAGTGGGTCACGCACCGACTCATCGGCGAGCCGCTGGAGCGTCTCGCGGCCCGCGCCCGGCCGCCGCGCGTGTAGCGGCCCGAGCGTCTGTAGCCTTCCCCGCGAACGACCCGGCGGGAAGTGCAGAGCCCTCGTAGTCCAATGGATAAGACGACCGCCTCCTAAGCGGTAGATCCAGGTTCGACTCCTGGCGGGGGCATCACTAGAAGCCCTGCAAGGCGAGAGGACGACAGGGCGGGAGCACTCCGACCGCTCGACTCTTCGACGCCTGGGCTACTTCGCTGCCCAGAAAGCAGCCTGTCGGCGGCGGATTCTCAGCTCATTCGCAGCGGTCGCGGCCTTCCCGCTCGACGGTGTTTGCGTTCTTCATGGTCCAGCCGCGCCCGAGCACGAACGACGAAGAGGAAGCAGCGTCCCGCCCGGAGCTGGGGCTCATCGAACGCGGTCGCGGCCGGTCGAGTCGTATACCTCGGCACAGCAAAGCTCTCACCGTGTGCGTGATGGCCTGGCAGATCTCGTAGTCGATCTGCGAGTGCTTGTGCGTGGCGGCCGCTGCTTCCTGGGGGTGGTAGCTCGAAGTCGTTCGACCTCCGCTTGGCTCAGCGCCGCACGTGAACACCGACCCGAGTCCGGCGATGGTGAGACGCACTCGGCGGGCGTTGGCTGGCGAACTGAGTGCCACCAGAAACGCCGACGCATGCCCCGCCAGTCCACCGGCTGAGCCCGGTCACTCGGTTCGTGAGAAACCCGCGGATTGCGAGCGCTATGAACAGGCACGCGACTGGACTGTGATCCCGATCTCGGCGCCGATCGAGAGCCGAACACCACCACGCTGGACGGGAAGCACTCGCGCGCGGCCGGCGGCATCTCCTGAGCGGCGAACACGACCTGCTGTAGCGGGGCGACCGCGTAGGTCAGCGGATTGATGTGTCAGCACCCTGGGCCAGCCGGGAACGTCGTTGAGCGGAAACAGTGCTCCGGAGAGGAAGATCATCGGAAACAGCAGGAGCTGCATGACGACTTGGAAGCCTTCCATCTCCCGGATCCGACTCGCCACGAAAATCCCGAAGGCTGTCATTGCGATCGCCATCAGGAGCTCAGGGCCGATGATCTGCAGCACCAGCAGGGGTGTCAGGCGCACTCCGACGAGCGGGGCGAGCACGAGCATGATCGTGCCCTGGACGGCCGCCACACTCGCGCCGCCGGCCGTCTTGCCGAGCGCGAGCGACGCGCGGCTGGTCGGCGCGACCAGCATCTCGCGCAGGAAACCGAATTCGCGGTCCCACACGATCGAGACGCCGGAGAAGATCGCCGTCGTGACAACGCTCACCGCCATGATCCCCGGGAACGTGAACTTCTTGAAGTCGAAGCCTGCCGTGGTGCCGACGAGGCCGCTCATCCCGTAGCCGACCGGCAGGAAGAGCACGGGCTGTATCAGCCCGCTGAGGATGCGGGTGCGTGTGCGCTCGAAGCGGATCAGCTCACGCAACCAGACCATTCCTGCGGTGCGCACCTCCTCGCGCACAACAGTGTCCGGGCCTTCAGCGAGCGCCGCAGGGAGAGCTGGTCCTCACAGCGCCTAGGTACTTAGTCCGCATCCCGCGCTGAAAACGACGGGGTGATCGAAAGAAGGCTTGTTGCGTCCAGGGGCGCCGCGACGCACAGCGGGTCCGCTCGGTCGCCACGTCTGCGACGTAGTTCTCACCGAACTGCGTGGGTGGATCGCGGATGGTGCCGATTCATACGCGCCGTTAGCTTCGGAGGCGCGCGCTCATGTCCCCGATCTGCGCGCTGGGAAGCATCATGCCGACGCCCTCCGCCAACCGCACAGCAGAGCGCCTCCCGCGTGTGGCGCGGAGGGCGTCGCGCACCGCCACCAAAGCTCCCATGCACGATGCTGTGGGCCGGGCGGTCGCGCTGGAGGAGGACGCCACTCGTGCTCAACGGCCCGCCGATGGCGCCGTGGAACTGACTCGAGTCCGCGCGGATGCCCTCGCCGCCATGCAAAGTGCGGCGCAGTGGCTGTCAATTGACGCCTGCGCTCTAAGCATCGACGCCTACCGGGCGTTCCGCGCGACCGAAGACTCGCTGACAGTGCCCTCGCCGGTCGCGGTCAGCATCCTGTTCGGGGGTTGGCAGCGCGCCCTTGAGCACGTCGCGACAAGCCCAGCCGACGTCGCAGCTGTCGAGGAAGAAACGATCCGCGGGATCCACGGCGTGGCTGCGATCCCGCGCGGCGCGACAGGTGGGGCTGATGCAGCTTCCGCTTCGACGGCGAAGCAGGAGCCGTGCTGAAGGTCAGCGAGATTCGCTGCCCGTCCAACACGGGCGTCTCGCTGCCTACTCGTCTCCTCGGCTCTCTAGCCAGGTCGCCAGGTCCGGCTGCGGAGCTCCACGGAGACACCCTGGGGCTGGCTCCCGATGCGCCAAGGACCCCCTGCACGTAGCTTGCAAGCCTGACCCCACGCAACGACCCAAAGGAGGCGTCATGGCTGGAGCACTCACACGCTGGGAACCGTTCGCCGAGTTAGGCGAGCTACGCAGCCGCCTGGACCGTATGTTTGGAGACCTCGCCGACGGCCGCGAGGGCGCATGGAGCCCAGCGGTCGACATCGAGCGCGACAACGGCAATCTGGTCGTACGCGCCGATGTACCCGGGCTCAAGCCCGAGGAGGTCAAGATCGAGATCGAGAACGACATCCTCACGGTCTCCGGCGAGCATGAGGAGACCAAGGAGGAGAAGGACAAGCAGTTCCTGCGCCGCGAGCGCCGCTACGGGTCGTTCTCCCGCTCAATGGCGCTCCCCCCGGGGGTCGAGGCGAAGAAGATCAAAGCCACGACCCACAGCGGCATCGTCGAGGTGACCATCCCACTGCCCAAAGAGGCCAAGAAGGAGAAGATCGAGATCAAGGCCACAGCCGGCTGAAGACCACGCGCACCGGGCCAGCCGGCGGCTGGCCGCGAACATGGTTCCCGCACACCCAAAGTTCGAAATCGAGCACTTCGGGGCAAAGGCGAGCGTGTACAGGTCAGACCTGCTGTTTCCACTCACGCGCTTGGGGCCCCGGCGGGCTCTGCGCCCCGGCTAACCCAAAAGAGAAGACGCGCGGCGCGTCCGAGTGCAGCTGAGCGGCTCGGGGACACGCGTCCACGGCGGCCGGCTGACGGATCAGTAGTCTTCGCTGGCGACGGTGCGAACCTTGCACCGATGACCGCTGCTGCCGGGGCCGGTTAGCGTCACGCAAGATGGAGCGCGACGCCGACGGTAGCTACCGGACACCCCGCATGGAGCACGCTCGCGTGGATGACGCGATGCGACAGGGGATCTTCACGTGCTCGGCGGCCGCGTCCCTGCGCGAGGCCGCGCGCACAATGTCCCTCCATCATGTCCACACCGTCGTGGTCACCGACCCGGCCGACGGGTCTCCGACGGGAATCGTGTCGGACAGCGGCCTGGTTCGCGCGATCCTCGATGCGGGGGGCGCACGCTCACTCGGTGAGGTTGCAGAGCCGCTCGCAACGATCTCCGGCAGTGAGCCGCTCAGCGCGGCCGCGGAGCTGATGTGCGACCGAGGGATCGCCCATCTCGTCGTCCGGGACGCCGAGAGGGGGCGGCCCACCGGCATGCTGTCGACGCTCGACATCGCGGGCATTCTCGCCTGGGGCGAGGCCTGACGCGCTCCTATCCGCTTGGCGCAGGAGGAGCGAGAGTTCGGGCCGCGCCGGCCAGAGCCGTCAAGCACCCCAGACGACGGGCTCGGAGAGATGCCCCCGACGTCGATCGTTGACCCCGGGCTGCTGCGGGCGCTGTCCTCGCCCGCGATGTATCGAGGGCATCCAGCGGTCGCCGTCCACGAGACGCACGCGTCATGGGTGTTCGTGGCGAGCAAACGCGCATACAAGATCAAGAAGCCCGTCGCGATGGGCTTCCTGGACTACTCAACGCTCGGCCTTCGTCGCGCGGCTTGTCGTGAGGAGGTGCGGGTCAACGCTCGGCTCGCACCCGGTATCTACCTCGGCGTACTGGCGATCGTGCCAGCCGGCGACGGCTTTCGATTCGCGCCTGAGCCTGACCCGGAAGCGATCGAGTACTCCGTCGAGATGGTCAGCTTCCGCGAGCAGGACACGCTCGCTGGTCTGATCGCGGCCGATCAGCTGACAGCTGCCGACATCGGCGCGGTCGCTCGCTGCCTCGCAGACTTCCACCGCGACGCTACCCAGGTCGAGGACTGGGGAGCGGATCGCGTGCTCGCACGCTGGGGGCAAAACCTGAGCGAGCTGGCCGCGACCGAGCACCCTGCCGACTGGCGGCTAGACACCGTCAAGGCGTTCGGCGAGTCATTCGTGGCGTCCCACGCGCTGGAGATCAACGAGCGAGCGAGTGACGGCCTTGCCCGCGACGGGCACGGTGACCTCCGCTGCGAGCACGTCCTTATGAGGCCATCGCTCAGGGTGGTCGATCGAATCGAGTTCGACCCCCGTCTTCGCCAGGGCGACGTTGCCAGCGACACAGCCTTCCTGGCGATGGACCTGGAGGCAAGTGGTCAGCGCTGGGCTGCCGACGAGCTCGTCGCTGCGTATGGGCGCGCCGGAATGGACCCGGGAGGCGAGGCGCTCCGTGCCTGCTACGCCGCGCACTGGGCTCTCGTCCGAGCCAAGGTCCTGCTGATTTCTGCCGCTGCCCGCTCGCCACATGGCAACGAGCAACAGCTACGGCGCGCGGTTGACCTGTGGTCTCTGTGCGAGCGGCTGTGCTGGCGCGCCCGGGCACCTGTTGCGATCGTTGTTTGTGGCGCTGCAGCGAGTGGAAAGTCGACTCTCGCCCTCGAGCTCTCGCGGCGCTCGGAGATCACCGTCGTCTCCTCGGACAAGGTCCGCAAGCGGCTTGCCGGACTGGGACCCGGAGAGCGCGCCCGTGAAGAGCACTACAGCCGGAGCTTCACGATTGCAACGTACCGGCAGGTCGCGCGCGATGCGGTGCTCATCCTCGGCCAGGGGCACAGCGTCATCGTGGACGCAACCTGCAAAGCGCGCTTCGAGCGGCGTCTGCTGCTGGACGCGCTCGCCGGCACGCGGGCAACGCGTCTGCTCGTCCACTGCCGGGTGCCGCTGGCGGTGGCTGTTGAGCGTGCCACCCAGCGCCTGTGCGATCCTGAGCGCGTGTCGGACGCGAGCCCTGGCATCGTCACGGCGCAGTACGCCGCGTTCGAGCAGTTCGAAGAGCCTTCCGACGGCCCAATCCTCAAGCTTGATGCGCTCCAGCCGCTCGCTCAGCAGATAGTGAGCGTGACGGGCTCGGTGGACCGTCTGATGAAGGAGCGCCGGCCGGCCGTGGCGTGACTGGTTCATCTCGCGGCACGAGGCACGGCCGCCGAAGAGGAAGCCGCCAACACCGCTCAGAGGCGAAGCCACGCGTCGCTGCGGCGAATCGCGGATGCCGACCGGCCCAGGCGAACCGAGGATTACCGGTGATGAGAGAGCCGCTCCGCCACGCGCCGTCGGCATCATCCGCTGTCCTGTCGGACAGCGACGCGAACACGTTGCTCCTCATCGCCGGTGGCGCGGTTGACGATGCAGGGCGGCTCCTGGTCCAAGGGCGTTCTCAGCTCGGAGGCCTGATCACCAAGGGCGACCGCGACTACGCATCACGGGTCGACTTCCAGATAGAGGACTCGATCAGGGGCAGGCTCGCACGCGCGACGCGTGCGATCCCGTTTCTCGGAGAGGAGCGCGGGGGAGAGCCGAACGCTCCTCTCCTATGGGTGCTCGATCCGGTTGACGGCACGACAAACTTCATCAAGGGCAGCCCGCTCTGCGCGATCTCACTCGCACTCCTGAGTGGCGGGCAGCCCGTCTTCGGGATCGTGGATATTCCTCTGCTGCGCGAACGCTACGTCGCGCGCGCAGGCGGCGGCGCGTATCTCAACGGCACGCGCCTGCAGGTGGCCAACGTGGGTCGGCTCGCAGAGTCAGTCGTCGGCGTGACGGACTTCGCGGTGGCAGATGACCGGTTCGTGGAGAACCCGATCCACATCACGCTGCTTGCGCAGCTCGCGACCCGCGTTCTCGGAGTGAGGGTTCACGGCTCGGCTGCGCTCGACCTTGCCTGGCTGTCTTCGGGGCGCCTAGGCGCGTCGGTAATGTTGTCCAACCGCGCCTGGGATGTGAGCGCGGGGGTCCTGCTCGCGCGCGAGGCCGGTGGGCTGGTCTACGACTGGGACGGGTCTGAGCATGGCCTCGGATCCAGGTTCACGATCGCGTCCGCTCCGGGCCTGAAGAACAGCCTCCTCGAGATGTTCCCGATGGCGGCATGAGCCGCGCATCGCTTGTCGTCTTTGCTCCGTCGCCTTTGCTGACGATCACCGTTGAGGACGCGGACAGCCCAAAACAGGAGATCCATCTTCACGCCGGGGGGCAGGGGTTCTGGGTCGCGAGGATGGCCGCGCTCCTAGGCAGCCGCGTGTCCCTCTGCTGCGCGCTCGGGGGCGAGTCCGGTGCCGTGCTGCAGGGGCTCATCGCACGCGAGAACATCCGGTTGATGAGCGTGGAGTGTGCGTCGTCCAACGGTGTCTACATACACGTTCGCCGGGGTCCCGTGCGAGAGCAACTCGCTCGAACGGAGTGCGAGCGGCTCTCTCGCCACGAGACCGATGACCTTTACGGACTGGCGTTCAGCGAGGCACTCGATGCGGGCGTCGCGCTGCTGACAGGAGTGGACCCGGCCTCCCTCGTGGACAGCGAGGTCTACTGTCGGCTCGCGCGCGATCTGCGCAACAACGGGGTCCGCGTGATCGCGGACCTGACGGGGTCCGCTCTGCGCTCTGCGCTGGGCGGCGGCGTCGACATCCTGAAGATCAGCGACGAGGACGTTGTCGCTGCTGGCTACGCGCGCAGCACCGACCGAGACGATCTTCTGGCGGCGTTGGGAGAACTGCACGCGGCCGGCGCCGACACGGTCTTGATATCGCGCGCTGCCGCTCCGGCGCTCGTGTTCGATGGCGATCGTGGCCGCTGCCTGCAGCTCACCGGTCCGCGTGTCGAGACACCGGAACCGCATGGCACCGGCGATTCCATGGCCGCAGCGCTCGGCGTGGGCATCGCCCTCGGCCAGAGCCTCGACGAGGTCCTGGGCGTCGCGATGGCGGCTGGCTGCCTGAACGCAACAAGGCATGGGCTTGGCACCGGTACAAGGGAGCAGGTCGAGAGCCTGAGCCGGCACATCTCAATCGACGGACTACCGTGCCAATTCGCGTTGGTCCCCGGAGTCCGGAACCCGGCGGCCGGCTAGCCCGCGGCGGCGCCGAGGCGACCGCTTCTTCAACTCGGGTGAGAGCCTAGGAGGAACACGCGAGTTTCTCGGTACCTCTGATTCAGAGGGAACAGGGCGCAGAGGAGAGTGCTGCGCCGGCGGCCGCGCTGGCGCGCGTGTGAGCGGTGATTCGGGCAGCACGGCAGAGTTGTGGTGTTACCGCGCGTCCCAGGTGGTCTCCAGCGGATGGCCGCGGGAGACATGACGGGAGAGGATGGAGTGCGATGTTCCGTGATCGCCTTCATGCTGGCAGCGAGCTCGCCGAGTCACTGACGTGGCTGGCAGAGGACGCGCCGGTCATCCTTGCGATCCCGCGCGGCGGAGTCCCGGTCGCCTTTGAGGTCGCAAGAGCCCTGGGGGCCTCGATGGACGTGATCACAGTCCGCAAGCTCGGTGCTCCGCAGAACCCCGAGTTCGCAATCGGAGCCGTCGCAGAAGACGGCAGCGCGGTCCTCGACACGGACGTGGCTCAGCGCCTGGGGCTGACGCCATCACAGATCGACGCGGTCGTGCAGCGGGAGGTGCAGGAGCTTGACCGCCGGATTGAGCGCTATCGCGACGGCTGGGAGCCGATGGACGTGAGCGGCAGAACCGTCGTCGTCGTGGACGACGGGCTCGCCACCGGCCTCTCGGACCTCGCGGCGGTCCGGGCAGTGCGCAAGCGAGGCGCGGCTCGTGTCATCGTCGCCACGCCGGTCGCATCACATCACGCGGTGGCGTTGCTCAGCGAGGAGGCCGACAGGGTTGTCAGTGTCCTTGTCCCTCACGATTTCCTCGGGGTCGGAGCCTGGTATGAGGACTTCGCCCCGGTCTCAGACGAGGAGGTGCTGAGCCTGATGAGACGCGCCGGGACGCGGGTGCCCGCCCCCCCTGCGCTCGCCCGGGAGATCACCATCGATGCTGGCTCGCTCGTCCTGCGCGGCGACCTCATGGTCCCGCCGGACGCGCGCGGCCTCGTGATCTTCGCGCACGGGAGCGGCAGCAGCCGGCGGAGTCCGCGCAACCGTGCGGTCGCGACCACGCTCAACCGCATCGGACTCGCGACGCTGCTGTTCGACCTCCTAACCGAACAGGAGGAGGGTCGGCGTGATCTCGTGTTCGACATCCCGCTGCTCGCCGAGCGCCTGCAGGTCGCGACGCTGTGGGCGGCAGGCCAGGACGCTCTCAGCGGGCTGCCCCTGGGGTACTTCGGTGCCTCCACGGGAGCGGCCGCCGCCCTCAGCGCAGCCGCGGCTCTCGGGGGTCGAGTACAAGCGGTCGTCTGCCGTGGAGGTCGCCCCGATCTCGCCGGCGAGGACATCCCGAGAGTGCTCGCGCCGACGCTCATGATCGTCGGCGGCCTGGATCTGCAGGTGCTGGAGCTCAACCGCATCGCGGCCGCGCTGATGCGGTGCCAGAATCGAGTCGTGGTGGTCGAGGGAGCCGGCCACCTGTTCGAGGAGCCCGGCACGCTGGACACCGCCGCGCAGCTGGCTGGCGAATGGTTCCGTGAGCACCTCGCCGGCTCGCCGACCTCATCGGGCGCCATCCTCGCTGGAGCCGGCTGATGGCCGCAACTCCCGCCTTACCTCTCGGCGAGCCCGACGTCATGGACGCCATCCGGCGCGAGGCGCACCCGCTGACAGGGGGCGCACGCGACTACGACCCGCTGCTGGATCTCATCGGAGACGCGAGGATCGTGCTCCTCGGCGAGGCGAGCCACGGCACACACGAGTTCTACCGCGAGCGAGCCCGGATCACCCGGCGACTGATCACAGAGAAGGGGTTCACCGCCGTCGCAATCGAGGGCGACTGGCCCGACACACAGCGAGTCAGCCGCTACATAGGAGGGAGCTCTGAGGATGCCGACGCCGAGGAGGCGCTCCGTGGATTTCGCCGGTTCCCGGTCTGGATGTGGCGCAACGCCGAGGTGCTCGACTTCGTCGGGATGCTGCGGGCGCACAACGACGCCCTCATCCCACAGGCTCCGAAGGTGGGTCTCTACGGGCTGGATCTCTACAGCCTCGGCGCATCGATGGACGCCGTGATCAGCTACCTCGAGCGTGAGGACCCAGCCGCCGCGGGGAGAGCCAGGAACCGGTATGAGTGTCTACAGCCCTTCGCGGTCAACAGCGCCGAGTACGGGCGCGCGGTTCTACTCGGCGTCAGCGGTCCCTGCAGGCGCCACGTGATCGAGGAGCTCGTCGAGCTGCGGCGCTCCGCCGGTGAGTATCTGCTGCACGATGGGCTGGCCGCCGAGGATGACTACTTCTTCGCCGAGCAGAACGCGGCGGTCGTCGCGGACGCCGAGGAGTACTACAGGGCCATGCTCGGTGACCGTGCGGGTTCCTGGAACCTTCGCGACCGTCACATGGCGGACACGCTCGACGAGCTCATGGCGCACCTCGATCGTCGCGGCGGTACCGCTCAAGCGGTGGTGTGGGAGCACAACTCCCACGTTGGCGATGCCCGCGCGACCGAGATGTCCAATCGAGGCGAAACGAACATCGGGCAGCTGATGCGCGAACGGCACCACGGTGAAGTGGTGACGGTCGGGTTCACGACGTATCAGGGCACAGTCACGGCCAGCCATGACTGGGGCGGGCCCGCCGAACGCAGGCGCGTGCGCCCCGCACAGCCTGGCAGCTATGAGGCACTGCTGCACGCTGCAGCGATTCCCGCCTTCCTGCTGTGCCCGCTTGCGAGCGGTGAATGCGCCACAGCGCTGGCCGAGCCGCGGCTCGAGCGGGCGATCGGCGTGATCTACCGGCCGCAGACGGAGCGTCAGAGCCACCTCTTCGCGGCGAGCCTCGCGCGGCAGTTCGATGCACTCGTCCACATTGACCAGACGCGGGCAGTGGAGCCACTCGAGCGCACGTCGGGCTGGGAGTACGGGGAGCCGCCCGAGACCTACCCGAGCGCGCTCTGAGCAGTCAACGTCGTCACCGACGCGCAGCAGCATCCAGCGTCAGGACGTTGAGGAGCGCGCTTGCACGACAGGTCCGCCGCCGCGTCCACCGGTGGCCGCTCCGCCGCCGTGCCTGCCCCCACGGCGGAGGAGGCCTCTCTGCAGGTATTTACGGATGGGGCGTAGGAGTTTGAGGCGATGCCCGCGCCCAGCGTGGCCCCTTAGCGTTGACGGCGAGCAGTCAGCCCCTGTCGCGGGCAGGAGGGACATCTTGCGAGCGAGGCCGCTCTGACGAGGGCCGAGGCCCCGCGGTTCGGCAAAGGAGGCAACATGGCCAGCAGCCAGTTCGTCCGTTTCTTCGAGGAGTTTGGGATCGACGATGTGCCGCTGGTGGGCGGGAAGAACGCGTCGCTCGGCGAGATGTACAGCGCGCTCTCAAGCGAGGGCGTCCGCGTGCCGAACGGGTTCGCCATCACGGCCGACGCATACCGCTACGTGCTCGACGCGGCGGGCGCGTGGGAGCCGCTGCGCGCCGAGCTTGGGAGCCTGGACCCCGCCGACGTCGAGGACCTTCGGCGACGTGCCAAGCGCGCGCGGGAGATCGTCTACGGCGCTCCCCTGCCGGACGACTTGAAGGAACAGATCCTCTCCGGCTATCGGCACCTGCAGTCGGAGTACGGGCAGGACGTCCACCTGGCGGTCCGAAGCTCCGCGACAGCCGAGGACCTCCCCAACGCGAGCTTCGCCGGCCAGCACGAGAGCTACCTGAACATCCACGGGGATGAGAGCCTGCTGAACGCCTGTCGCAGTTGCTTCGCCAGCCTGTTCACCGACCGTGCGATCCACTACCGGATCGACCAGAGCTTCGACCACTTCTCGATCGCCCTCTCGATCGGGGTGATGAAGATGGTGCGCTCGGACCTCGCCACCTCGGGTGTGTTCTTCTCGCTCGACACGGAGTCCGGCTTCCGCGACGTCGTATTCATCACAGGCGCATACGGCCTCGGCGAGAACATCGTCCAGGGCGCGGTCGACCCAGACGAGTTCTATGTGCACAAGCCCACCTTCGAGGCGGGCCATCGCTGTGTCCTGCGCCGCCTGCTCGGCGACAAGGCTGTCAAGATGGTGCTCGCCGAAGGAGAAAGCAAGCACACCACGCGCAACGTGCCGACGCCGAAGGCTGACCGCCGGCGCTACTGCCTCGGCGACGAGGACATCCTCGAGCTCGCCGGCTACGCGATCGCGATCGAGCGCCACTACGGCTGCCCGATGGACATGGAGTGGGCCAAGGACGGGACCGACGGGACGCTCTATGTCGTCCAGGCGCGGCCCGAGACGGTGGCCTCCCAGCGGAGGCAGACGCTCCTCGAGAGCTACACGCTCGAGCGCAAGGGCGAGGTCCTCGTCGAAGGCCGCTCGGTCGGGGAGAGGATCGCCTGCGGCCCCGCGCGCCTGATCGAGAACCTCGCGCAGCTCTCGGACTTCAAGGCCGGCGAAGTGCTCGTGGCTGATACCACGACGCCCGACTGGGAGCCCGTGATGAAGACCGCAGCGGCCATCGTCGCGAACCGCGGCGGCCGTACGTGTCACGCGGCGATCATCGCGCGCGAGCTCGGCATCCCAGCCGTCGTGGGCACGGGCGACGCCACGACGAGGGTTGCCGCGGGGAGATCGTGACCGTTTCATGCGCCGAGGGGGACAGCGGGCGGGTGTACCGCGGCGAGATCCCGTTCCGCGTTCAGCACACCGAGATCGGCGGGCTCGAGCGCCCCGCGACGCAGATCATGATCAACCTCGGCAACCCCGATCTCGCGTTCAAGACCTCATTTCTCCCCAGCGACGGCGTCGGGCTGGCGCGTATGGAGTTCATCATCAGCGAGTACATCAGGGCCCATCCGCTCGCGCTGCTTCACCCCGACCGGGTCGAGGACACCGAGACGCGAGATTCGCTCGCCGCTGCTTATGAGCGGATACCCGGACGGGGAGCACTTCTTCGTGGAGCGCCTCTCGGAGGGCATCGGCACTATCGCCGCCGCGTTCTGGCCCAAGCCGGTAGTCGTGCGGATGTCCGACTTCAAGACCAACGAGTACGCGAGCCTGCTCGGTGGGTCGGGCTTCGAGCCCGAGGAGGACAATCCGATGCTCGGGTTCCGCGGTGCGTCGCGCTACGCGCACCCGGCGTACGAAGAGGGCTTCGCGCTGGAGTGCCAGGCGATGAGGCGGGTGCGCGAGGAGATGGGTCTGACAAACGTGATCCTGATGCTCCCGTTCGTCCGGCCGCTCGCAGGAGGCGGACCGTGTCCTGGAGCGCATGGCGGAGCTCGGGCTCCAGCGCGGCAGCGCCGGGCTGGAGGTCTACGCGATGTGCGAGATTCCGAACAACGTCGTCCTGATCGACCGCTTCGCCGAGCGGTTCGACGGCTTCTCGATCGGCTCCAACGATCTCACACAGCTAACGCTCGGGGTCGATCGGGACTCGGAGATCGTCGCCTTCGACTACGACGAGCGCGACGAGGGCGTCAAGGAGATGATCCGACTTGCCGTGCAGGGGTGCGCCCGGAACGGGATCCACTCTGGGCTGTGTGGGCAGGCGCCGTCGGATTACCCGGACATGGCCGAGTACCTGGTCGAGCTCGGCATCGACTCGATCAGCCTCAACCCCGACACCGTCGTGAAGACCACCCAGCACGTGCTCGAGGTCGAGCGGCGCCTCGGGCGGGCCCGCCGCGTGGACCAGGATGGTGGCGCCTCCGAGCCCGCCCGCGGCTGAACCCCAGCCGCAGGGCGCGGTCAGGCGCGGCCGGAGGCTGCCTGCTCAGCTTTCCTCGCTGCGCAGGCGGTGGAGTCTCCCGAGCAGCGCTGAGCAGTACGGGTATTTCGCGGCAGATCCGCATCCTCAGTTCCGAATGCACGTTTGGGTCGGTGAGCACGGCGGTCACCAGGTCCGGGAGGTGCTCTCCATGGGCCGCGAGCGCACGCTCGTGGGCCGCGGAACCTCCCGCGCCATGGGCCTCTTCGTGTGTGGCCCGCAGCAGCTGCTTGACTTCATCCTGCAGGTGCATTCGCATGTCCGTGTGCAGATCCGGGTCTACCAGGATCGCCAGCCAGCTCGTCGACGACTCTGCCCTCTTCGGGCCTGAGCTCAGGTGTCGCGCCGCTGTCCACAGCACAACCATGTCACGGCCACGCGGGGAGCACAAGGAGCGGACATGTGCGCGCCGGGTGGGAGAGAGACGCCCGCTTCGCGAGGCGCATCGGAGCAGCCGGCACCGCCGAGGCACCCCGATATCGCTCGTCTTGGCCGTGACAACGCCTCGGCGATGCGGGCAAGGCCGCGATCTCGGGGACTACGGCCCGATCGAAACGAACATCCAGCCGCGGCCTCGGCGTGTCGTCGCGTCGCGTTAGGCCCGGATTGGGCCCGCGCCGCTCATCGCTACCGTTGCTCTACCCTTCCGCGATGGTGGCCTCGGCGTGTCCCCAGTTGAGGTTCGGCGCTTTGGGGGCGAGCCACCCGTTGCTCAAGGCGAGTGCCGGACCGAGCCAGCGGGCAGCAGCGGCGTGTCTGCTGCCCAACCCCGCCAGCTCGCGCCGAAACCATCCGAATCTGGTCCGCGCCCTCGTTGCGGGAAACCGCCGCAACCGCACGATTCTCGGGGCCGCCGTTACGCGCTTGGAGGCGCCTCCTAAGCGGTAGATCCAGGTTCGACGCCTGGAGGGGGCATATGCCCCAAAACACCTGTGCTGCTCCGCCGGGCTCGGACGTTCTCCGCCCGTGCCGCTGGGTTCCGGTGCCGGACAACAGAACGGGCGGCATGAGAATGACCATCCTTAGGCTCATCGCGTCGCAGGCGACTCGCGAGGAGTACGAGGCCGTCGCCACCGTCGTGGACCTCGACCATCAGCAACCGCTCGGATTGATCATGCAACCATCTTCGACTTGCATCACCTGGTCACGCCCTAAGTCTGCCGTTCTCGAGCGCGGCCGGCCGTTCCCGCCGGTGCCCGCAGGCGCACCCCGCCGCGGCGGCGCCCGGGCTTTCACGGCGGCTCGGCGGTGCCGGACGGTGGGAGCTGCGGATTAACTGCCGACCTCGCGTGGAGCTACACGGATGGCGCCCACGCGGCCGCCCTCTAGACCCAGGGGAGGCCTCCCAGACGGACGATGGGGCCAACGTTGGGGTCGGCTGCCATGCGGCGCGCGGGAGCGACGCACGAGCGGCGATTCGCCGGCACAGGGTCGATCCCATTACTCAAAGGGAAATGGAGCAGAATCATGCATCGCACCAAGACTATGGGCTTGGCCCTTGTCGCCGTTATGGCGATGAGCGCACTTCTCGCAGGCAGCGCCTCCGCGAAAGAATCGAAAAACGTGGTCCTCAAGGACAGCGCCGGTCTGATCACAGCCGGCACCGTCGTCACCGCGACGAGCCACAACCTCATCACCACAACCGCTGCGGGCAACCTGGAATGTGAAACGGCCGAACTGCCGGTCACAATCACCAAGAACAGCGCCACGAAGGACCTCGGCACGTCGTCCACGGACCTCAACTACGGCGAATACCTCGGGATCCCCGGAGCGTGCAAAACGTCAGCAGCCGGTCCCGCCATCATCACGACCAGCGCGTTCCCGTGGTCCGCTTCGTTCTCGAACAAAGGCATCGAGACTCAGAAAGGCACCAAAAAGGTGACCTTCACCTCTACGTTCCTCGGACTCGCGCCGCCGAACAAATGCACCTTCGAAGCCGCCAAACTCCTCAGCAAATTCGCTATTGGAAAAGAAGGCTCGCCTGTTCCGCTCGCGTTCACCACGACCAGCCAGCTGTTCAAGCTGAACAAAAAAGCAGCAGGCACAGCCCCGATCTGCCCGTCATCGGGCACGCTCAGCGGTGAATGGACGGTCACCGACACCAACGGTGCGGTCACCGTCGAACTGTAGGTAGCGCGAAGCACCGAATCGCAGCACAACGCTGAGGGCCCGCCCGGGTGAAGGAACCGGGCGGGCCCTCAGCCGCAACTGACGCTCCGCTGGACCGCTCGAGCCGCGGCCAGCACGTCCCCGCGACGCGAGCGCGACCACTCGCCGCTAAGCATTGCCGGGGGTCGCTGAACGCTCCGCATCTCCCGTCGGCTGGCCTTCCTGCCGGCGGGCCAGCGCCAGCCCGGCCAGCCAGCCCGGGGCACGTCCTCCTGCCGGCGGCTGCACGGCCGCGACCTCGATGCCGGCGCGTGCGATCAGCCAGGCGACCAGCGAGTTCGAGTTCCACATGTCGCCTGTGTGCAGGGCGTCGCGGCCCCACACCGGTGTCGGCACTTGCTCCACGAGATCGAGGATCCGCCGTGCGTGCGCGGGATCCGCGGACAGCCGCTCGGGACTCGCGACGGCCTCGCGCACGTCCGGTATCTCGCCGCCTCGCCATCTGCGCACCTCGTATCTGAAGATCCTCCAGCGGCCCGCCCAGCTCGCGCCGACGGCCCCCTCGGCGACGACCCCGCGCTCTGCCCGGTCCCCACGCCGGACGGGGGTCATCTCGATCACCCAGCGCTCCGAGGCGCACGTGACCTGCAGCGCCGCGTGGTAGAGATCCGCCGGGCGCCGGCGCGCTGCCTTCGCGGCCACGGCCTCGTATGCACGGCCGTTGCGGCGAACGAAGTGACCGCCCGCGCCGAGGGGGAGCCAGTAGAGGTCGACGTTGTCCTCAGCCACCGGGCTCGGCGGCCTTCTCTGCTGCGATTCGCCCGGCCGTCACCCGCGCCTCACTGACCTCGCACGACGCGCGCACGAGGTCGACACGCCCGTCCGAGCAGCCGAAAGTGCAGGACCACGGCTCGCGCGGCCGCGCTTCCGCAGACATGGCGTGAGTATCGCCGACCAGCGGTAGTGGACACGCACTCCACCCCGTACTAACCCACCATGCGCAATTGCTGGGGCCGCTCTAGCGTGTTGACGACGGCCAGAAGGGAGGGCAGGTTGCAGCACCGGAGCACAACGGGAGGGGTCGAGCGTCACGGCTGCGCGCATCGCTTGCGTCATGAGCGGTCGCGGCCGGGCCTGCGGACGCAGATGACCGAAGGGCTCCCGATGTTCCTCCTTGCCCCGGCCCGGGGCTATTTCGCGCGCCGCCGGGCGGCGCGGCTCCAGCGCCGGCGGGACATGATGATGAGCCGAGCATTCTGCGATGGCGCCGACGCCCGCCACGCCGGCCTCAGGTGCAAGCCGCCTGCCGCCTATCACGTCGAGATCGGCCTCGATCTACCCGGCGAGTGGATCGCCGGCTGGGCCACCGTGGATCGCCAGCTTTTCCGCGAGGCGGGCACGCAGGCTCCGGGCCCCCTCGAGGAGCGCGGCGGCGCGACAGACAGGCAGGCGCCAGCCGGCCTGGGCCGGCGCTTCAGGGCTGCAGGCTGAACGGCGGGTAGTCGTCTGTCACCAGGATCAGCGCGTAGGCCAGGACGCGGGTCTGCCAGCGGATGACGCCCTCGACGTAGTCGAACATGCCGCGCGGGTAGCGACCCGTGAAGAGGATCGCGAACCACGCCGCGATCACCACGAAGAACGCGCCGATCCCGAGGAAGAAGAGCACGATGTAGTGCGGGATCGCGAGCAGCCACTTGACGAGCGGCAGCCACCGGTTCAGGCCGTTCTTCGCGTCCGGGTAGTCGATGTCGAGGTGGACCCACTGGTGATCCTCCGTCGAAGGGTAGGTGTCGCTCATCAGCGCGAAGTAGCTGCCGACGCGAGTCATGAAGCGCAGCAGCTCCTGGTTCCAGTCAAACCACCAGCGCGGGTAGCGCTGCCGGAACAGGATCATCAGCAGCGGCGGGAGGAAAAGCAGCCCCGTGCCACCGACCGCCACCGTGCTGGTGCTCGACCCGCCGCTCACCTGCGCGCTGTAGCCGCCGATCGTCCCGATCACGATCGCGATCGGGATCACCGTGAACAGGCGCAGCGCCGACGTCAGCCTGTTGAGGTCGCGCTCGGGGTAGTCGATCGAGAGCCGCACGGGCCGCGTGTCGTTCATCGCCTTCAGAGGATGTCGCCTGGCGCGCTCGTAGGTATCCGGCGGGTCCCCGCGCGAGCATCGGTAGAAACCCACAGTGAGCGGCGCCCGCTCTCGCGCTTGGCCCTGCCCCTGACGGGTATTAATGGACCGGTGGCTCAGAGCGCGCGCATCCCCGCTGTGAACGACGGAAACCCGGCGACCGCATCGGACAACTACAAGTGGATCGCCCTCTCGAACACGACGCTCGGGGTTCTGCTTGCGACGATCGACGCGTCGATCACGCTGATCGCGATGCCCGCGATCTTCCGCGGGATCCATCTCGATCCGCTCACCCCGGCGAACAGCTTCTACCTGCTGTGGATGATCCTCGGCTTCCTCGTCGTTTCGAGCGTGCTGATCGTGAGCCTCGGGCGCCTGGGGGACATGTACGGCCGCGTGCGCATGTACAACCTCGGCTTCGTCATCTACACGGCTGCGTCTCTGATGCTGACGATCACCTGGATGCAGGGCCGCGCGGGCGCGGCATACCTGATCGTCTTCCGCATCGTGCAGGGGGTCGGCGCTGCGTTCCTGTTGGCGAACGCCGCGGCGATCATCACCGACGCGTTCCCGGCCAACCAGCGCGGGATGGCGCTCGGCATCAACAACATCGTCGGCGTCAGCGGCATGTTCATCGGTCTGGTGCTCGGCGGCCTGCTCGCCCCGATCGACTGGCGGCTCGTGTTCCTGATCTCGGTGCCGGTCGGCCTGGCGGGCACGATCTGGGCGTACCTGAAGCTCGAGGAGCGCAGCGTGCCCCGGCGTGCCCCGGTCGACTGGTGGGGCAACCTGACGTTCGCGCTCGGCCTGATCCTGATCATGGTCTCGGTCACCTACGGCATACGCCCGTACGGGTCGAGCCCGACGGGCTGGGGCAGCCCGCGCGTGATCGGGCTGCTCGCCGCCGGCCTCGCGAGCCTCGCGGCCTTCGTGGTGATCGAGGGGCGCGTCGCCAATCCGATGTTCCGCCTGCCCCTGTTCCGGATCAGGGCGTTCACATTCGGGACGGTCTCGACGTTCCTGTCAGCCGTCGCGCGGGGTGGCCTGATGTTCATGCTGATCATCTGGCTTCAGGGCATCTGGCTGCCCCTTCACGGCTACGACTACGCGGCCACGCCGTTGCGGGCGGGGATCCTGATGCTGCCGCTGACGCTTGGGATGCTCCTCGCCGGGCCGACCTCGGGGTTCCTCTCCGATCGCTACGGCGCACGGCCGTTCGCGACCGGCGGCATGCTCGGCGCCGCGCTCGGCTTCCTGTTGCTGATCCTGATGCCGGTCGACTTCGCATACCCGGAATTCGCCCTCGTGCTGTTCCTGAGCGGCGTCTCGATGGGGATGTTCGCCTCGCCCAATCGCGCCGCCGTCATGAACAGCCTGCCGGCGCAGGACCGCGGCGCCGGCGGCGGCATGAACCAGACATTCCAGAACTCCGCCCAGGTCATGTCGGTCGGGATCTTCTTCACGCTGATGATCCTCGGGCTCGCCTCGGCGCTGCCGGAGACGCTCACGGCCGGCCTTCATTCACACGGCGTGGGAGCCGCCGCCGCGCACCGCGTGGGCGGCTCGCCGCCGGTGTCCGTCCTGTTCGCCGCGTTTCTCGGCTACAACCCGATCGAACACCTCGTCGGCCCGCATGCGCTCACCCTTCTCTCGCCCGAGAACCGGGCGGCGCTCACCGGCCGCGCGTTCTTCCCTCATCTGATCTCCGGCCCCTTCAGCGCGGGCCTTCACAAGGCGTTCGGATTCGCGATCGTCGCGTGCCTCGCGGCCGCGGCGGCATCCTCGCTCCGCGGCGGCCGCTACAGGCACGGCGAGGAGCCAGCGGGCGAGCTTCGCCCCGCGCTCGCCGAGCAGGATGCGGTTGCACAGGCGGGGACACCCGTATGAACAACAGGAGGGAGCTTTGCGATGCGCGTGGAGTGGCACGGACAGTCAGCGTTCTCACTGAGCACCGGAGAGACGGCGGTCGCGATCGATCCTTTCGGGGACCTTTCGTCGTTCGCCGGCCGCGGCATCCAGTGGGACTATCCGCCGATCACGGGGGTCAGCGCGGACCTCGTGCTTGTGACGCACGAGCACATCGACCACAACGGCGTTGACGCGATAGGTGGGGACCCCGCCGTCCTGCGCTCCACGGCCGGCACACTCGAGTCACCTGTCGGGCAGGTCACGGCGATCGCCTCAGAGCACGACGGGCGGGCCGGCACCGAAAGGGGACCGAACACGATCTTCGCGTTCGAGCTCGGCGGTCTGCGGGTATGCCACCTCGGCGATCTCGGGCAGAGCTCGCTGCGCGAGGAGCAGGCCGCGGCGATCGGGGACGTCGACCTGCTGTTCGTGCCCGTCGGCGGCGGTCCCACGATCGGCGCCGAGCAGGCGGCGGAGATAGTCCTCCGGCTCGAGCCGAGCTGGGCGGTCCCGATGCACTACCGCTCAGAGAGGGTGGGGTTCCTCGAGCCCGCGGACGCCTTCATCGCGCTCTTCCGCGACGTCACGCACCTGTCAGAGCCCTGGTTTCAGACCGAGGAGCACCCGGCGCAGGACGCGCCGCTGATCCTCGTGCCCGCCGCGCCCTGAGCGCGGCGGAGAGCCGCGGCGCCTCCTCTGCCGAGAGGCGCCGCGGGATCTCCCCGCCCCCTACAGACCTTCGAGGAACGGCACGAGCTTGCTGACGAATTCGTTCGTCGGGTACGCGCCGTTCGTGTCGTTGTGCGAGTAGGTGCTTTCGAGGTTGACCAGCGTCACGTTTTCGCTCGGGATTTTCGACTGTTCCGCGAGCTCTTCGGCGAACTTCAGGGTCGTGAACCCACCGCCGAAGTATTTGTCGAGTTCCGAGTTGACCGCGAGTATGTGCAGCGACGTCGGCAGTTCGGTGCCGTGGATCGCATCGAGGCCCATCACCGACTGAGCCGGGTTCGGGAGCCCGTTGCCCACGGCGCCGCTGTCGAGCGTGAGCCTTTCCGGGAAGTACCACTCCACGCCGTCGGCGCTCAGTGCCTTCGGTGCCGACAGCATTTCCGCATACCGCTGCAGCGGCGTGATCGCTCCCGTGCCGTCCCACGTCCAGGGTTCCCCCGGAACAGCGGGTTCGGCGAGCCCGGCGCCGGCGTGCACCTGTGCGGCGATCAGCGCTTCGGGTGATGTCCCGACGTTCACGCCGTAGCCAAAGGCCGCTTCGTTGTCGGTGGGGACGACTTCGCCTTTTTTGTTGTGCGGCACCAGCGTCGGAGGTAGCAGCGGGAAGCTGGCGACCTTCGATGCTTCGGTTCCTGCCAGATGCGCGAGGCCCGATCCGACGACCGAGAACAGGCCCAGGTAGGGCGCCGGGATGCCGCCGAACGCGAGCCACGGGGTCTTGGTTGAGAGGTTCGTGAGCTCGGCTTCAGCGGTGCTCGCGCTGATCGCCGACGGGCTGCTCCCGCCGTCGTCGAACACGAGACCCGAGAGTCCGTCGGCGCCCGGTTTGCCGCCGAAGTCCCAGGTGGCGTAGGCCGTGACGACCGTGCCTCCGAGGGAGTGGCCGCCCAGCACGACCTTGCCGCCGAGGGCTTTCGCCGCTTCGATCACGACGTGCAGGTCCTGCACCGCGACGTTCATGCCCCAGCCGCGAGCTCCGTCCCTGACCGCACCTCGTTCGTTGAGCACCTTCAGGTGCTTTTCTTCGTCGGGTTCGGCGAGGAAGCCGAGGTAGTAGCGGAAGAACTGCGCCGCGGTTACTTTGCCCTCCTTGAACTTGTTCGCCTCGGCCTGCGTCTCCAGGAGGTTCTCGCGCCGTTCGACGGCCCACACCTGCCAGCCGGGCGCTTTTGAGGTGACCCATTCCGCGAAGGGGATGAAGTACGCGCCGCCGCCGGAGGTTCCCGGCTCGATCACGAGCACGTTTTTCGCCGCCGGGTTGCCGATCTTGACGATCCCGACCTTGTTGAGCTTTTCCGGTGTGGCCGGAGCCGCGTAGCCGGGCATCCAGACCGTCTTGACAGACGGCATTTTCGCGCTTGCGCCGGCAGCGCCGGCAAGCGACGCCAACATCAGCGCGGCCGCGGCGAGCGCAAGCCAAGTCATCCTCCGCGTCATCGAACGCATCCCGTTTCCCCTCCTTGAATGGCACGCCGGCCGGCTGACCGCAGCGATCACGCCACGCTCGGGAGCCGCCCTTGCATCTTGACCTCTTCCGGCGCGAACATACCATGGGCGTCCTCCCATGTCACGGGAGCCATGGCCTCATCCCGCGACACGTATAGCCTGCATCGCAATGCGCTGACGGCGGCCATGCGCGCTGCCCGCGCGCCAACGAGAGCCAAGGAGCTCAATACATGATCAGGCGAACACCGTTGCTCGTCGTCGCGCTAGTCCTCGCGGCGATCCTCGGCGGCTGCGGAAGCAGCTCGAGCACCACCACCAGCACCGCCTCGACGGCCGCGACGCCGGCGAGCACGAGCACCGGGAGCACGAGCACCGGCACCACGAGCACACCGCTGACCGGCGTCAGCGCCGCCGAGGCGATCGAACTGTGCAAGAAGACGATCCAGTCGCAGACGACGTTGCCCGCCTCCTCGAAGTCGAAACTCGAAGCGGTCTGTGACAAGGCGGCCAAAGGCGACAGCACGGCCGTGAAGAAGGCCGCTCAGGAAGTGTGTGAAGAAGTCGTCAACACCTCGCCGATCCCTTCAGGCTCGGCCAAGGAACAGGCGCTCGCGGCCTGCAAGGCCAAATAGCGAGAGCTCCGGCTTCACCCGCGCAGAGGGCTAGTCGGCTTCGGCCGGCAGGCCCTCTGAAGCCCCGTCCTCCTCGGCGTCCTCGTCCTCGTCACCTGCGTAGAGGGACTCGCGGGCGAGCTCCCGTCCCTTCACGTCAAACAGCTTGATCTCGAGCAGGTCGCCCCGGTAGTCGTCCGGGGCGATCAGCGTGAAGCGCTCATCGACGAGCTCGCACTGGTCGACCGCGAGGTCGGCGAGCTCGGCGGTGACGATGCGCCCGCCGGACACGAGCGGCCGTCCCCACACGAGCGTCATCGCTCCCACTGCGCCGAACTGCCCTCGCCAGGCCCCGATCACCTCCTCGCAGAGGTCGAGCTTCCAGTCCGGGTTACGGTCCGCCGTCTCGGAGGTGTAGTCCACCTGGGCCGAGAACTCGCGCGCCTGCTCGCTGTCGTCCGCCGGCAGGAAGCGGACGTAGCCGAACAGCTCGTGGCCGGTCGAAGTTCGCGCCGTCCCCGGCACATAGGTGCGCCCGTGCCACGTCCTGTCCGGGTACCAGACGACCTCGCCGGGCTCGCCGATGTCCTCGTCCTCAGCATCCACCCGGCGGGCGGCGTCCAGGAACTCCTCATTTAGCTTCTCCTGCCAGCGGCCGTACGGGAGATCCTCCTGCGGAGGCTCGGCGGCGAAGCGCGGCACGAATCGTTCCTCAGGGGGCATCGGCCCGGGAGACTAGCTTCCCGTTGCGCCGGTGCGGCGGCTCACGCATTCCGCAGCGCCTCGGCGGCGTGCTCCGGGGCGACGATGTTCAGGTTCACGTCGGTCGAGAGCTCAAGGCCGGCGAGGTGCGTCAGCCTTGGCAGGATGTCGATCCGCCAGCTGAACGCGTCGGCGCCCTGCGGCGCTGTTCGCACGAGGAGGTTCAGCGGCGGGCTTGAGCCGAGATGCCGCGCCAGGCGCCTGAGCCCGTCGTGCAGCAGCGCGGCGCCGGACGGCCCCGGGTCCTCGAATCGCGCGCGTGGAGTTCGCGGCGCGAGCATCAGCTGGAACGGCACGCGCGAAGCGAAGGGCGCGAGCAGCACCGCCTCGTCGTCGATCGCGACGATCCGCTCGCGCCGCCGCACCTCCTCGGCGACGAGATCCCCGAGCAGGCTCTGGCCCATCGTGCGCGTGTTGTAGGCGCTGGCGCGCTCCCGCTCCCGCGCTACGGTCGCCGGCACGAAGTCCAGCGCGTAGAGCTGCGAATGCGTGTGCGGGAGCGACGCGCCTGCCTCGCGGCGCTCGTTGACTATCAGCTGCACGTACGCGCTCGCCGAGTGGAAGCGCATCCGCTCGCGCCAGGCCTCGACCGCCGCGATCACCTGCTCGACCGGCAGTTCGGCGAGCGAGAGGACCGACTGCGGGGCGTTGATGATCACCTCATGTGCGCCGGTGGCGGGGAAGGCCTGCAGCAGCTCGGGTTCGCCGCGCCCGGAGTCGTGTGCCTCGGCGGGCGCGGCATCCTCGCCGCCGGTCAGCGCCGGGTACAGGTTGGGGACGACCCGCACCGTCCAGCCGGGCGAGTCGGCGGCGCCTCCGCCCGGGCGGACGGCGTACAGCTCGGGCGGCGTGCGGTCCTCGTGGCCCTCGGCGAACGGGTCGTGTTCGGCGTCGATCGGCTCCGGCGGCTCGCATGTCGGCTCGCCCCCCGGCCTGCGCGAGCGCTCGCCCGCCACGATCGTGCGGTGGCCGCTCAGCGGGTCGATTCTCACCTCGGGCATGCTCAGCCTCCCAGCGCGTAGCGCCTGACGTCCTGTTCGAGCTTCGCGACGCTCGGATACTGGCCCTGATGTATGTACTGGCCGCCGCTAGCGTCGTAGAAGACGGTGACGGGCGTGAAGGACGAGTCCGTGATCGCCAGGCCCGCTTCGCCATTGCCGTCGTAGTAGGTCGGGTAGCTGATCGGGTGCCCGCGGAGGAATGCGAGCGCTTCCGCGCGGCTGGTGTCGTTCGAGTCGATGCCGATGAAAGCGACGTGTCTGCCCTCGGTCGCGGCCACGTGCGCGAAGACCGCGAACTCTGCGCGGCACGGCGCGCACCACGAGGCCCACTTGTTGACGACGACGGGCGTGCCCGCGAGCAGGTGAAGGCGGGCCCTGACGGCGGGAAGCCCGCCCTGGAGGATCTGCCCGCCCTGCGCGTGCAGCGAGGCGAGCGCCGCAGGCGAGCCTGAGAGGTCCGCCTGAACCTGCGCGGCGCTGAGGGGCGGCGGCGGGCCGGGCGTCGAGGCGGTCGTTGCCTGCAGCAGGCCGACCACCACGAGCGCGGTCACCGCGAGGGCCGCGACGGTGATCGAGAGGCGCCTCGGTGTCATCGCCGGTAAGGGTGCCACACGGCGCATCTTCGCCGCGCGCTTGGACCGGCGCGTGGCTTGCTATATCCTCATGGGAGTACAGGCCGGTGCGACCACTAGCATCCGGCCGGCGCCACACGGGCGCCATTTCCTTCGAGCCGCGCCGAAGCCACTTTCGACGCCGGCTCTGTCTCGAAGTCCAGAGCCTCCATGGCCGAGTCCAGCTCAGTGGCCCTCGCGGCCGCGACCCTTCCAAGTTCCGCGGAGATTTCCCGCGCGGAAAAGCTCGTCCGCGAGAGGTTCGTGCACGCCGGCGAGGACCCCGCCGAGGCGCTCGCCCAGGGCACGCCGCGCAGGCGCGCGCTGGACATGGCGCTCGAGGAGCTCGCCTCCGACCCGAAGGCCAAACACCCCTCGACCGCCTGGCGCCGTGAGTTCTCATTGCTGCTCGGGCTCGAGCGCCTGCTGTCCGACGACGAGCCCAAGCTCGTCGACGGGACCGTGCTCTCAGCCCATCAGGTCGACGCGCTGTCGGGCACGCTGACCGCGCTCCTCGCCGAGGCTCAGCTGCGCAGCGCCCAGGGCGCCAGCGGGAAGGCCTCGGCATCCGCGTCGCCTGAGCTGCTCGCGTCCGCCGACATCCTCGGCCCAGACGAACCGGAGCCCGCGAACGGCGTTCTCGCGAAGGGCGACGCCGAGGCGGCCCGCGACCGCGACGACGACGAGGAGTATCCAGAGGAGGACGAGGACGAGGAGGAGGAGGACGAGGACGACGAGGACCTCGGCCCCGTCCAGCGTGCCGCGCCCGACGAGGAGGACGATGAGGACGAGCTGGAGCTCGAGGATGAGCCGCTCGAGGACCTCGAGCTCGAGGATGACGCCGAGGCCGAGGCGGAGGCGGAGGCCCAGGCGGAGGCGGACAGCGATGAGGAGCCGCAGGACTGGGCCGAAGATGAGGACGAGGAGGGGTCGCTCGCCGAGCAGCCCGAGGACCCCAACGCCGCCAAGCGCTTCTGGTTCGAGCACGCCACGGGTGCCGGCAAGACAGTCGCGGCGCTCGGATTCGTGGAGGCCTCGCATACGGGTGGAGTCCTGATCCTCACGCACCGCCGCAACCTCGTCGACCAGTTCAACGGGGAGCTCCGCGACCGCGGCTACGCGAGCCGTATCAGCCGTCCCCTGCTGCAGGGCGAGGACTCCGTCAAGGGCCCGGTGACAGTCGAGACCTACCAGTGGTTCGTGCGCAACGCCGGCACGATCTCGAGCGCCTACACGATCGTCATCTGCGACGAGGCGCACACCGCGCTCGGAGAGAAGACGAGTGCCGCGATCCGCAACTGGACCGGGCCGATCTTCATCGGCATGACGGCCACCGGCGCTCTGATAGCTCGGCACGTCACCGACCTGTTCCCGACGCAGACCTCGCGTTTCGACCTCGCCCAGGCCGCGAGGCGCGGAGTTATCGCGCCGCTGCGCTGCGTGCGGATATCTCCCGGCGTGGGGGTGAGGACGATCGCGAACGTGCCGCTGCGGCGCGGGGAGGTGGACACCGAGTTCGACCAGGACGAGCTCGCGAAACTGCTCGACCAGCAGCCGTTCAACATGGCGGCCGCGAACCTTTATAAGACGCGCTTCAACGGCGTGCCGGGCGTCGTCTATGCCGCAGGCGTGCAGCACGCGTACAACCTCGCAGAAGCCTTCCGCGCCGAGGGCATCAAGGCGATGGGGGTCTCCGGCGAGACGCCCAAGCGCGAGCTCGTGGACATTCTTGCCCGCTACGAGCGCGGCGACATCGACGTGCTGATCAACGCGCAGCTCCTCGCGGAGGGGTGGAACAGCCCGCGGGCGACCGTCTGCGTGCATCTCGCTCCGACCGCCTCCAAGCGCATCTATCAGCAGCGCGTCGGCCGCGTGACGCGCCGGCACCCGGGCAAGGAGGCCGGCCTGGTCGTCGACTTCGTCCATCCCGCCACCAAGCACGACGACCCCGTCGTGACGCTCCACTCCCTTCTTGACCGCGACGTCTACCGCGGCGGCGCGATCGTCGTCGGCCCGGTCCGCCGCGGCCGCGGCCGGCGCATGCGCGTCGAGCGGCGCGTGCTCCCGGTCTGTGCGGAGGAGGAGCGGCGCTTCGCGGTCTTCGAGCGCGAGCTGTGGCGTATCGCCGTCGAGAATCTCGACTACGGCGAGCAGCACCTGTGGGCTGCGCTCGCGGGCGCCCGCGTCGCGCCGAACGGCTGGCGCAGGGCCCGCGCGATGCTTCACTTCGACCGCACGGGAGAGCTCAAGAGCCGCTTCCTGATCACCGCCGTCAAGCGCAACAAGAACGCGCAGCTGCGGCTGCGGGCGCTGACGGACATCGCGGCGCTGCGGGACCCGGACTCCTTCGACGAGGCGATCGACATCATCGGCGGATGGCCACGCGAGGAGCGCAAGGAGGCGACGAAGATCATGCTGAGGGCGCTCGTGGAGAGGCGCATCGGCCGACGCGATCAGGCCAACGCCTGGATCTGGCGTCTTGCCGAGTACACGAGGGACGTCCACGAGGAGTACGCGGTCCAGCGCTGGCCGGAGACCAAGCGGCTGCTCGGCCTGCTCGTCAACTCGGCCGGCGGCGCCCACGCGCGCAACGCACGCAGGCTCGTTCATGCCGCCCGCAAGCAGGACCGCAGGCTCGCCGCCGCGCTGCTCGCGGCCGCGCTCGCCCACACGCCGGAGGCGGAGGAGGTGCTGCGTGGCGCGCGCACCAGGATGGCCCGCAAGCCGCCCGCCCTCGCGAGGGAGCTGCTGCGGAATTTCCCCAAACGCCGGGCACGCGGAACGCGCCGCAGGCGCAAAGGCTCACGGGGCGGCCAGTCCAACGGCGCGGTCGCCGACGCGTCCGCGAAGTCGGGCGCACCCGCCGCGGCTCCTCGCGGCGACGCGCTCGAGAACGTCTAGCCGCCGCCGGGGGAGCCTCCAAGGCTCTCGAGGTGAACCTCGCCCGCGCCGAGCTCGGTATGGCCTCCCTGCTCGAGCGCGACGATCAGGCGCCCGTTCCCGTCTATGCCCTCCGCGACGCCCCGCCCTGTGTTCCATGCGATGTGCCTGCCGCGCAGCGCGTCCCGCGCTCGCCATGCATCGAGCGTGATCTGAGGAGCCTCGGCGAGCCTGCGCTCGAGCGCCGACAGCAGCTGCGCCAGGACGGGCTCGACGTCGGCGGGGAGCAGTCCCATCGTCGCCGCCGGCCGTGTCCCGTCGGCCGGCGCCTGTCCGCGAGCGGGGGGACGCAGCTCCGCGGGCAGGTCGGCGAGGTCCACGGCGACGTTCAACCCGATGCCCAGGACGGCCCAGCCGTGCTGGGGCCGTCCCTCCACGAGGATGCCCGCGAGCTTCGCCGGCACGCCGTCCGGCCCGTCCCCGGCGATCACGACGACGTCGTTGGGCCACTTGATCAGAGCATCCGGCCCGGCCACGTCGCACACCGCGACGGCGGCGATGAGGGGCAGCAGCGGCGGCGGCGAGTGCAGGATCAGCGACATCAGGATCGAGCTGCCGGCCGGCGCGGACCAGCGCCGGCCCTGGCGGCCGCGCCCTGCGCTCTGCTGGCCCGCGGTGACGAGCGTTCCGGCCGGCGCGCCCGACAGGGCCAGCTCGCGTGCCCTCTCGTTCGTCGAGTCGGTGCTGCGCAGATGCAGCCGCGGGCTGCCGAGCGCGGTCATCCGGGGAGCACCCTCAGCTGATCGCCGGGCGCCGCGCCGAGCAGCGCGGCCGCCGAGCCCTGGTTGACCGCGAGCGCCATCATCCGGTTGGAATCCTCGTAGATCACGAGCTCCCCCGGCGCGAGGTCCGAGAAGGTTCCCGCCAGGCGAGCGGTCGCGGATCCGGTGGGACCGATGATCCTCAGCCCCCCGTCGGCACCGGCGAGCGCCTGGATCTGCTCGAGGCTCGCGTCGGAGGAGATGTTGCCGAAGCCGTCCGCGAGCAGCGCGTGGGCGAGCAGCCCGTCCGGCTGCGGCAGGGCCGCGGGCTCCGCGAGGCGAACCAGGCCCGAGGCGGGCACGGGCTCGCCGACGTCGCGCAGGCTCGCGCCGTCCGCGAGCGCAGCGGCCACGGGCGCGAAGATGTCGCGCCCGTGGAACGTGCGCGAGACGGGCTCCAGCCGCTCCGCCGAGCCGCCGATGTCCACCACCTCCGCCGCTCCGCCGAGGCGGTCGGCCGCGAGCATCAGCAGGCCGTTGTCGGGTCCGACGAGCAGGCGCCCGCCGTGCTCGGTGCTGAGCGCCACGGCGCGGCGCGCGTCCATGCCGCGCGCCCCCACGCCGGGGTCGACGACGGCGAGATGGACACCCTCGGGGAGGTGATCCACGGCGCCGCGGAGCGTGACGGCCCCCGCGAGCACGTCGTGGCGCGGGATCCCGTGGGTGATGTCGATGACGCGCGCCGCCGGGCAGCGGCGGGCGATCACCGCGTGGCAGATGCCGACAAACTCGTCCGTCAGGCCGTAGTCGGAGAGGAAGCTGATCGGCAGCGCTGTGGGCGGGGCGTCCGGGCTCATCTTGAGCCGCCCGTTCAGGCCTGCCGGCGCGCCGTCGCGTCGGCGAGCACGGCCGCGATCACACCGTCTATGTCGTGGCTCTGCGCCTCGACGTCGGGGGTCAGGCCGCGCTCGCGCAGCGTCGTGCTGGTGACGGGGCCTATCGAGACGATCCGTGTTCTCTCGCTGAGAGAGGCCTCTCCGCCGGCCGCCTGCAGGAAGAACCCCACCGTCGAGGACGAGGTGAAGGTGATGTAGTCGGCGGCCCTCGCAGCCTGCAGCGTGTGCGGCGCGAGCGGCTCGGCGACGGTCTCGTAGAGCTCCAGCGTGTCGACCTGCGCGCCGCGGGCGCGCAGCGCTTCGGGCAGCACCTCGCGAGCCCTCGCGGGCCTCGCGATCAGCGCGCGCGTGACGGGCGTGTCGGCGAGCGCCTCGATCAGGCCCTCTGCGACGAACCGCTCCGGGACGACGTCCGCCAGGACGCCGTGGTCGGCGAGCGCTCGCGCCGTGCCGGGGCCGATCGCCGCAACGAGTGCGCCCGCCAGCGCGCGCACGTCGCGGCCGCCGGCCGCCAGGCGGCCGATGAGGCCCTCCACGCCGTTCGGGCTCGTGACGCAGATCAGGTCGTATGGCGCGGGGTCCAGTGGGGGGCCGGGGATCGCCTGGGTCCGGATCACCGGAGCCTGCACAACGCGCGCACCCAGATCGCCGAGCCTGCGCGCGAGCTCTGAGGCTCGCGCCTGCGCTCGCGTCACCGCGACGGTGACGCCCAGGAGTGGCCTGTCGGGCAGCCAGGAGATCTCATGCGCGAGGTCGGCGACCGGGCCGATGACCGTTATCGACGGCGCCCTGACGCCCTCCCGCGAGACGTCGGCCGCGATGCTCTCGAGGGTGCCGCTCACCGTGCGCTGCCCGGGCATCGTGCCGCGTTCGATCACCGCGGCCGGCTCGGACGCGGGCCGCCCGGCGGCGATCAGCGACTCGGCGATCTCGGCGAGGCGCCTGACGCCCATGTAGAGCACGAGCGTCCCGGGGAACGCTGCGAGGGCGCCCCAGTCGATGGCCTCCCCGGGCTTGCCGGGGTCCTCGTGGCCCGTGATCAGCGCGACGGCGCTCGCCACATGGCGTTGCGTGACCGGGATGCCGGCGTAGGCGCTCGCGGCGATCCCGGACGTCACGCCGGGCACGATCTCGAACGGGATGCCGGCGGCGCGAAGCGTCAGCGCCTCCTCCCCGCCGCGACCGAACACGAAAGGGTCGCCTCCCTTCAGGCGCACCACGATTCGCCCGTCTTGGGCGCGGTCGACCATCAGCGCTTCGGTCTGCTCCTGCGGCACGGACGGCCCGCCTCCCTCCTTGCCGACGAACAGCAGCTCCGCGTCGGCGCGGGCGCCGTCGAGCGCCTGGTCGGGGATCAGCCGGTCATACAGGATCGTGTCGGCGATCGAGATCAGCTCGAGCGCGCGCGCCGTCAGCAGGCCCGGGTCGCCCGGGCCGGCACCGACCAGATACACGCGTCCCTGCTGACGCCTCAGCGCTCAACGCCGGCCATCTCCTCCGCCCGCTCGAGAAGTCCCTGTGCGCCCGCCGCCCGCAGTCTCGCTGCCGACTCGCGCCCGAGGCCGTGCGGGTCACGGGCGCTGCCGAGAATCTCGTCGGCCGCCCACGCCGACCCGTCCGGCAGGCCGACCCATGCGCTCAGCCGCAGGCGTCCCTCGCCGGCGTCCCGGGCATTGGCGCCGAGCGGGGTGTGGCAGCTAGCTCCCAGCTCGGCGGCGCAGGCCCGCTCGGCGATGAGGCATGCAAGCGCGAGCTCGTCGGTGACCGTGGCTGCCGCTGCGCGGGCGTGCTCGTCGCCGGTGCGCCCCTGGAGCGCGAGGGTCCCCTGCCCGGGGGCGGGGACGAAGCGTCCCGGGTCGAGCACGCCGCCGGCCTGCGCGCCGAGCCCGAGGCGCTCGAGCCCTGCGTGCGCGAGGACGATCGCGTCGAGTCCCTGCGCCGGGTCGGCGAGCTTGCGAAGGCGCGTGTCGACGTTGCCGCGGACCGGCACCACGTCGAGGTCCTCGCGCGCGGCTCGCAGCTGGGCCAGGCGCCGGATGCTGCTCGTGCCCACGCGAGCTCCGGCCTCTAGCTCGTCCAGGCCGGCCGAGCCGCACAGGACGTCCTCGCTCGACGCGCGCGCGGGGGCGCCGAGCAGGTCGAGCCCGGGCGTCATCTCGCCCGGAAGGTCCTTCGCGGAGTGGACCGCGAGGTCGATCTCGCCGGCGATCAGCGCTTCCTCGATCTCGGCCACCCAGCGCGACTTGTCTGTGATGGCGGCGCCGCGGTCGCCGCTGGTGGTGATCTCGAGGACCTCGCAGCCGCCGATCATCCTCGCGACCATGTTCGCCTGCGCTAGCGCGAGCTGGCTGGCACGGGTGCCGATTCTCATCGCGCCGGGCCCCGGCCCGCAGGGCCGGAGCGGCGGCGGCGGAGGTCGTGGACCTCAGCCAGCTCCGCCGGCGCGTCCTCCTGCGCGGCGGGCTCATCCTGCAGGCCGAACAGCTCACGCACGAACTCGAGGCTCGAGTGGCCGTGCTCGCCGCTGACACTGCGCAGGCGGATCGTGGGCTCGTGCAGCAGGCGGGTCATTACGGCGCGGGCGATCGCCTCGACGCGAGCCACGTCCCGCGCCGACGCGGACTCCCAGCGGTCCGAGTTCTCCGCCAGGACACTGTCGACGATCGCGTTGCCGTGCTCGCGAAGCGCGGTCACCGTCGGCAGCGCGTCGAGCTGGCCGAGCCAGGCGGCGAAGCGCCGGATCTCCTCCTCGACGATCTCGAGCGCCCGCGGCGCCTCCTGGGCGCGCGAGCTGATGTTCCGGGCCACGACGGCCTGCAGGTCGTCGATGTCGTAGAGGGTCACGCCGTCCAGGTCGGCGCACGAGGGGTCGATGTCGCGCGGCACCGCGATGTCGATCAGCAGCAGCGGGCGCCCCGCACGCTCTCTCATCACGAGCTCGAGCTCCTCGCGGCCGACGATCGCGTGCGGCGAGGAGGTGGAGGACAGGACGATGTCTGCGTGCACGAGCTGCTCGGGGAGTTTGTCGAGCCCGACGACCGAGCCTCCGAATCGCTGGGCGAGGCTGAGCGCACGGTCGGCGTGGCGGTTCGCGACGAATATCGTGCCCGCGCCCTGGCTGGCGAGCGCCCGTGCTGTCAGCTCGCTGGTCTCACCGGCGCCGAGGATGATGACGTGCCTGCTCTGCAGGTCCCCGAGCACGCTCTGGGCCAGGTCGACGGCGACCGAGGGCACGCTGATGCGGCTCGAGCCGAGCTCGGTCTCCGAGCGGACCCGTTTGCCGGTCGTGAGCGCGGCGGCGAACAGCCGGTTGGACATGGGCCCTGTCGTGCCCGCGCGCATCGCGGCCTCGTGTGAGCGCCTGACCTGACCCTGGATCTCGGCCTCGCCGACGATCATCGACTCAAGCCCCGACGTCACCCGATAGAGGTGGCGGGCCGCGTCGCAGTTGCGCGGCGAGTAGATCGCGTCCGCGAGCTCGGTGGGCCGGATCTTCGCGCGCCTGGCGAGCAGCCCGAGCATGTCGGACTCGGCCCTGACGGGATCGCTGACGACGAGGTACACCTCGGTGCGGTTGCAGGTGGAGATCACGACGGCCTCTCGGACGTCGTCCGTCGCCGTCGCCTGCGAGGCGAACTCCTGCGCCTCGGACTCGGTGAACGCGAGGCGCTCACGAACGGCCACGGGAGCGGTCTTGTGGGAGATCCCGAGTGCGAGCAGCTCGCTCATGCGGGCGTCGACCCCTGGTGGGCCGCGAGCGCCGGGGGCTCCGGCTCCTCCGCCGGCGGCGCGCCGGAGAGCTCGAGCAGCTCTCCGAGCTCACGCTCGATGCGGCTCAGGCGGATCGCCATGATCGACACGTAGATGAGGATGATCACGACGAGCACGATGTAGGCCGCCGCGACGTACTTGCCCGCCTCGTTGAGGGGCAGCGCGGGGACTTCCGCGAGGACGAGCAGCGCGCTCACAGCCCCGCCCGCCCGGACGGCTGCGGGCCCATCGCGGGCACCGCGGTGCGTCCCCGCCCGATCGGCGAGCCGTCCTCGCCGATCAGACGCCGGCGCAGTGCCCGCACCTGAGCGCGGGTGTGCTTCGCCGTGAGCTCGTATTTGCACATCGTCACGAACAGGAGCGTTATCGCGGCCAGGCTCACCATGAACGTCAGCCGCATCGACCCCGGCAGGTTCGAGGTGCCGCCGAGCACCCGCGGGTGCAGATACGCCGAGGAGAGCCTCACTGCGATGAAGTTCATCGGCACGAACGCGCCCGCGGTGATCGCGAACACCGACGCGTAGCGGGACTGGCGCTCGGGGTCCTCGATCGCGAAGCGCAGCGGCTGATAGGTCGCGTAGAGCAGGAAGACGATCAGGAAGGAGACGAGCGTCGGCTCGTTCCACACCCACCAGTGGCCCCACGAGCCCTTCGCCCAGATCGAACCGGTGATCAGTGCGCCGACGGCGAAGATCAGGCTCATGTGGATAGCGACGTATGAGCGCATGTCCCATTTCGAGTCGCGGGTGCGCAGGTGCGCGATCGCGAACAGCGCGCCGACCACGAATCCGCAGAGGGCGACGATCGCCAGCGGCACGTGCACGTAGAAGATCTTCTGCAGGAAGCCCTGTTCGGCTTCAAGCGGCGCGTAGAAGAAGACGAGCGACAGCGCGAGCGCCATTGCGGCGACGGTCACGATGCTCAGCGAGCGCAGACCCTTTCCATACATCGGTCTCTCTAGTCCTCCAGGAGGAAATCGAAGAGGGCGTAGGCGATCAGCCCGAAGATCAGATCATAGAGGCCCAGGGTGAGCAGCCAGCGCGCCGGGGCGCCCGACCGGTGGCTGAACGCCAGCAGCGGAGCCGTCGCGCGGGCCCCTCCGATCACGATCGGGACCAGCAGCGGGAGCGCCAGCAGCGGCCCCAGCAGGTCGCGCGCCCGTGTCTGGACGGCGAGCGCGCCGACCAGGGTCCCGATCACCGCGATGCCGATATCGCCCAGCGCGAGCACCGCGATCAGTTCCGGCAGGGCCGGGCCGAGCGGCGGCCCGAGCAGCAGGATCGCGAACGCCGGCACCGCGACGAGCTCGAGCACCACGAGGTAGGCGAGCATCGTCAGGACCTTCGCGACCATCATTGCGCTGCGGTCCACGGGGGCCAGCAGGAACCCGTCGAAGCCTCCCTGGTCGGCGTCGGCGACGAACAGCCTGTTGGCGCCCAGGATCGCCGCGAACAGCAGCGTCACCCACAGGATCCCGGCTCCGAGGTCCCCTTCGACGCTCGAGCGGTTCAGCGCGAAATGGAACACGACGAACGTCGTGACCGCGAACAGCGACATTCCCGGCACAGACTCCAGGGTCCGCAGCTCCACGAGCAGCTCCTTGCGCAGCAGCGCGCCCACGGTCCGTCTCACCGGTAGAGCTCCCTGACGTCGTGAGGGCCGACCTCGCCCGCGGGGCGAAGCAGCGCGGTGCGCCCGGCGCGCAGGCCCAGCACGAGGTCGGCCTGGGCCAGCCCCGCGTCGGGGTCGTGGCTGCAGATCACGCGGGTGCGCCCGGAGGCGGGGCCGATCAGCGGCGAGACCAGCTCGATCCCCGCCGGGTCGAGGTTCGAATACGGCTCGTCCAGCAGCAGCAGCTCGGGCTCGTGCAGCACGGCGCGGGCGATCGCGACGCGCTGGACCATGCCACGCGAGAGCGTCCGCAGCGGCTCGTTCTCGCGGCCGCGCATCGCTACCCCCTCAATCGCCACCTCCACGCGCTCCTCGGGCACCCGGTGCAGCGAGGCGTGGTAGCGAAGGTTCTCCCTCGCGGTCAGCTCGCGGTAGAGCAGCGGCTCATGGGCGAGCAGACCGAGGCGCCCTCGCACCGACCACGCGTCGCCCGGCAGGCTCGACCCGAGGACCTCGACCCGTCCCGCATGCGGCCGCAGCAGCGTCGAGAGCACGCGCAGCAGCGTGCTCTTGCCCGCCCCGTTGGGGCCGAAGACGACGAGCGTCCGGCCCGCCTGCAGTGTGAGCGAGACATCGCTCAGCGCCTCCCGCTCACCGTAGTGCCGAGCCAGCCCCTCCAGCTGGAGCGCGGGCACCTCTCAGGCTCTCGACACCTGCGGCGCGTGCATGCTCTGCGCCCGCGCGATCAGATCGCGAACGGCCTGCTCGCCCTCGCCGGGCTCCCCGCCGCCGCCGCGAAGTAGCCCGATCGGGTCCGGCTCGCCGTTGACGATGCCCTCGAAGAACTCCTTGCGGTCCTGGTAGGTCGGGAGGGTTCCCTTCGCCCATCCGCGCACCTCGTTCAGGAGCACCGCCAGGCGCGCGTACGGCTCGCCGTACTGGGCCTCGATCTCGCGCTTCATGCGCTTGGCGAGCGCCGGCGAGGCACCGGCGGTGGAGATCGCTATCGCGAGCGGGCCGGTCCTGACGATCGCTGGGAGGATGAAGTTGCACAGCGGCGGAACATCGACGACGTTGACGAGCATGGCGCGGCGCTCCGCGTCCTCATAGACCGCGATGTTCACGTCGGTGTCGCTGGTCGCGGCGATCACCATGAAGACACCCTGAAGGTCCTCGGCGCCCGCGTACCCCCGCTGCTCCCACTCGATCGAGCCCTCCGCGGCGTACGCGGCGAGCGCCGGCTCGGCCTCGGGCGCGATCACCGTGACGGTGGCGTCGCACGCGAGCAGCCCCTCGACCTTCTCGAGGCCGATCTCGCCGCCGCCGACGACCAGGCAGCGCCGGCCGGTGAGCTTCAGGCACGCGATATAGAAGGGGGTGTCGAGCATCCCCTGCACGCAGCTCTGGTCGCAGATCCCCCTGCGCAGCTGGCAGACGCACTCCTTACCTGCATAGGCCTGGGCGGGCATTTACCAAGCGTAGCTGCACGCTGACGCGCGCATCGCCCCGCTAGGCGTGCGGCACGCCGCGCCCGAGGGCCCTCGCGCCCATCCTCGCGAGGGCGAGCGCTCCGCCCCGCCACGCCCGCTCGCGATCGACCTCGCGCGCGGAGCGGAGCTTGGCGAGGGTCCGCGCCGCCGAGATGCTGCTCCCGTCATAGGGTCCCCACCAGAGGCCGCGGGCCCCGGGCCGGTCCCACGTGATCAGCTTCTCCTGTGCGCACGCGCGCAGCCCGGCCTCGCCGAGGGTGCGCCCGAGCCCGCCGCCGGCGGCCGCTCCCCACGGCCCGTGCGAGAGGGCCGGTGCCGGGAGATGATCGTTCAGCCACACCATGCCGGCGTGCAGCTCGCGCGCGATCCGTTTGGCGTGGTAGCGGTCCGCCGTCCACACCGATGCGCCGAGGCCGTATCCGCCCGCGTTCGCGAGCGAGATCGCCTGATCGACGCTGTCCACCGGGGTCACCGCGAGCACGGGGCCGTCGACCGGCTCGCGCGTGATGCGCATCTCGGCGCTCACGCCCGTCAGCACGGCGGGAGCGTAGAAGGACCCGCGCTGGCAGCCCGGCGGGTCCACGGGTCCTCCGCAGCACAGCTGCGCGCCGTCCCGCACCGCCTCGGCGACGAGCGCCTCGACGTGTTCCACCCTTCGCGGCGAGCGCAGCGGGCCGAGCTGCGTCCGCGGGTCCGCCGGGTCGCCGACGGTCATCGCCCTCGCTCCGCTGACCAGCCCGGAGACGAACTTCTCATATAGCTCGCGCGCGACGTAGACCCGCTCGACGGAGCCCCTCGCCTGGCCGGCGCCGGCGCAGCCCGCCCACAGCGCGCCGGCGACCGCCCGCGCCAGGTGCGCGTCCGAGAGCACGATCATCGCGTCCTTGCCGCCGAGCTCGACCGTCACCTCCTTCTCGCGCGAGGCGCACGCGCGCGCGACGACGCGACCGACCGGCGGCGAGCCGGTGAAGAGGATCTTCTTGGCGCGCGACTCGGCCAGCGCGATTCCCACCTCCGGCCCGCCGTGCGCGATCCGGACCAGGCCCTCCGGGAGCCCGGCCCTGGCGAGGATGCGGGCGATCCGCTCACCGGCCAGACAGGCCCTCGCGGCGGGTTTGAACACGACCGCGTTGCCGGCGAGCAGCGCGCCCGCGATCTGGCCGAGCGGCTGCGCGAACGGCGCGCTCCCGGCGCCGATCACGCCGATCACCCCGTACGGCTCATAGGCGATGCGCGCGCGCTTGCCGGGGAACATCGCCTGGCTCACGGAAAGGCGCCGGCCGCCGAGCACGTCCTCCCCGTCCTGCGCGACCCACATCAGCGCGTCGATCGCGGCGAGCAGCTCGAGCGCCGCCACCTCGCCGCGGGTGCGGCCCTGCTCGCGCGAGAGCTCGTCGAGCAGCTCGTCGAAATCGTCGATCACCGACTGGGCCATCCTGCGCATGTAGCGGGCGCGGTCCTTGACCCGCAGCAGCGCCCACAGCGGCTGGACCCGCCCCGCTGCCGCCACCAGCTCGTCGACGCCTGATGGGTCGGTCGCCCTGACGCGTCCGAGCACCTGCCCGGTCGCCGGGCTTCGCGCGGTCAGCTCCGCCGCTGGCTCCGGGCCGCTCATGAGGAGGGAGTATCGCCGAGCCCGCGGGCGCGACGGATCGCGTCCAGACGCCCGGCCAGCTCGCGCTCGGCGTCATCGGGCTCATAGAAGCGCTCGCCGGCCAGCGACTCGGGCAGCACGGGCGCGGCGCTGACGTGCCCCGGACTGCGATGAGGGCTCTCGTAGATGCGGTGGTCCTGACCCGGCCGCGGACCCGAGCGCAGCACCGCCGGCACGGCGGCGGCGCCGTGATCGCGCACGTGCGCCTGCGCCGCCGAGAGGGCGCGCCCGGCCGCATCGGACTTCGGCGCCAGCGACAGGTAGATCGCGGCCTGCGCGAGCGCGTAGCGCGCCTCCGGCAGCCCGACGTGCTCGACGGCCGCGGCGGCCGCCGTCGCGAGCGACAGCGCGCCGGGGTCCGCGTTGCCGATGTCCTCGGAGGCTAGGATCACCATCCGCCGCACGATGAAACGGGGGTCCTCGCCGCCCTCGAGCATCACCGCCAGGTAGTAGAGCGATGCGTCGGGATCGGACGCTCGCGTCGCCTTGATCCAGGCCGAGATGTAGTCGTAGTGCCTGTCCCCGCCCTTGTCATAGAGGACCGCGCGGCGCTGCAGGGCGTCCTGCGCGAGCTCGAGCGTGACCGGCGTGCCCTCCGCAGTCTCCGCTGCGAGCTCCAGGGCGTTCAGCGCGGTGCGGGCATCGCCTTCGCTGCGCGCCGCGAGGAAGTCCACGGCGTTCTGCTCGACGTCGATCTCCTGGCCTGCGGCGTGGCGGAGGATGGCGACGACCTCATCGTCGCTCAGCGCCTTCAGCGCGTAGACGCGCATCCTGGAGAGGAGGGCGCCGTTGACCTCGAACGCGGGGTTCTCGGTCGTCGCGCCGACCAGCGTCAGCGTGCCCTCCTCGACGGCCGGCAGCAGCGCGTCCTGCTGGGCCTTGTTGAAGCGGTGGATCTCGTCGAGGAAGAGGACGGTCCCGCCCGCGCCGCTCTGACGCCTGTGGGAGGCGCGCTCGATCACCGCGCGCACCTCCGGCCGGCCCGCGTCGACGGCGCTCAGCTCCTCATACGCACCTCCGAAGCCGGCTGCGATGATCCGCGCGAGCGTCGTCTTCCCGGAGCCCGGGGGCCCGTGGAGGAGCATCGAGTGAGCCCTGCCCTGCTCGATCGCCGCGCGCAGAGCAGAGCCGGGCCCGAGCAGATGGGACTGCCCGACGAATTCGCTCAGGTCGCGGGGGCGGGCGCGCGCCGCGAGCGGCCGATCGAGGCCCTCTCCGGGCCCCTCCTGGGCGGCGGGATCCTCATCGAAGAGGGTGTCCATTTGTCCAGTATCGCCTGTCCGGGAAGCCGTGCAATTGCAAGCGTGCAGCGGAAGGTCGGCGCGACGTGCCGTCGAACGTATAAATTCTGTTTACCACGAGCGGGAACATCGACATCCGACGGGACGCGTGCTCCTAGATGAGCGCGACTGAGATCCTGCCCACAGGCCCCGACGCCCTCGGATTCCTCGATGTGGGCGGCGACGTCGCGGCCCGCTCGCCGACCCAGCTGTTCTGGCGCAGGTTCCGCCGCGACAAAGTGGCGCTGATATCGGCCGGCTTCATCATCTTCCTGATCTTCGTCGCCTTCTTCGCGCCCGTGATCGTCGCGATCCTCGGCCTTCCCGGGCCGTATACCCAGAACCTGAACCTCACCGACGCCTTCGGCTCCCCGCTCGGGCCCAGCTGGTCGCATCCCTTCGGGGTCGACGACCTCGGCCAGGACGTGATGTCGCGCACCATCTACGGCACGCGCGTCTCGCTCGAGGTCGGGATCATTGGCACGGCCGTCGCGACGACGATCGGCGTCACGGTCGGGATGCTCGCCGGCTTCTACAGGGGATGGGTCGACACGCTGCTGTCACGCACCACCGACGTGTTCCTGTCGATACCGATCCTGCTCCTCGGGCTTGGGATCGGCGCCGCGTGCGCCGTCAGGGGCTGCGTCTACAACATCATCCAGCCGGGCCTCGGCGTCGTGATCTTCCTGATCGCGCTCGCTACGTGGCCGTTCATGGCCCGCATCGTGCGCGGCCTCGTCCTGTCCCTGCGCGAGCGCGAGTTCGTCGAGGCCTCTCGCGCGCTGGGTGCGTCGGACGCGCGGATCATGTTCCGGGAGATCCTCCCGAACCTCGCCGCGCCGATCATCGTCTACGCGAGCCTGCAGGTGCCGTTCAACATCCTCTACGAGGCGGCCCTCTCGTTCCTGGGCGTCGGCATCCGGCCGCCCACGGCGAGCTGGGGCCAGATGATCGCGGCGGCGACCCCGACTTTCAGCACCGCGTGGTGGTACATGGTCTTCCCCGGCGCGGCACTGGTGCTGACGGTGCTCGCGTTCAATTTGCTCGGCGACGGGCTTAGAGATGCCCTGAACCCGAGGAATGCCCGGTGACGGGCGCACGACCCACAACACAGGAGGCGTCTCAATGAGGTCCATAAGAGCGGTGGCAGCGGCAGCGCTGCTGGCCGTGCTCGGATTGGTGGTCGCAGCATGCGGCTCCAGTTCGAGTTCCAGCAGCTCCGGCGGCACCACCGCCGTAGTGATCAACACGGCCGGGTTCCAGAGCCCGACCACCGAGCCGCTCACGGGCAAACAGGGGGGGACCCTGCAGGTGCTCCAGGAATCGGACTTCGAACACCTCGATCCGGGCATCGCCTACTACTCACTCGACTACACGGTCGTGTTCGCAACACAGCGGCCGCTCTACTCGAACAAGCCGAACACGGCGACCGAAGCGAGCCCCGACATGGCCTCTGGCCCGCCGGAAATCTCCTCGGACAACAAGACCGTCACGGTCCACCTTCGTGAAGGCGTGCACTTCAGCCCGCCCGTGAACCGCGAAGTGACAGCCGAAGACGTCGCCTACGCGATCGAGCGTGGCGCCAACGCGAACGTCGCGAACCCCTACCTGCAGTCTTACTTCCAGGCCGTGGAAGGGATTCCGAAGGCTACGGGCGGACCGGTGTCGGGCATCACGACGCCGAACAAGCACACGATCGTCTTCAAACTCACCGAACCAAAGGGCCAGCTCGTCGCGGATGCGCTCGTGCTGCCGAACACGGCCGCGGTGCCGAAGGAATACGCAGAAAAGTACGACAAGAACAAGCCGTCGGACTACGCCAACTACCAGGTCGCAACCGGCCCGTACATGCTCAAGAACGAAGCGTCGGGCAAAGTCCTCGGCGTCGGATACATCCCGGGCAAGTCGGCGACCATGGTCCGCAACCCGAACTGGAAGGCGAGCACGGACATCCGTCCCGCCTACCTGAACGAAATCGACATCAAGATCGGCGGAACGAGTGCCGTCATCGGACGCCAGGTGCTCGAAGGCACCAACATCGTCCAGGGTGGCGAAGCGCCGGCTCAGTCGATCGTCAAGCTCGCGTACGAAAAATACAAGAAGCAGATGCAGATCTCGCCGGGCGCCGGAAGCCACTACATAGGCGTCCTGAACAAGTCCGGGCCGTTCTCGAACATCAACCTGCGCAAGGCCTTCTGGGCCGCGCTGGACCGTCAGTCGATGGACAAGGCCCGTGGTGGAGAGCTCGTGACCGATGTCGCGACGCACTTCATCTACCCGACGATCCCCGGCTTCGAACAGGCGGGTGGGCTGAAGGGGCCGCAGGGGCCGCAGTTCGACTTCAACGAACACCCCGAAGGCAACATGGCGATCGCCGAAAAATACATCCAGAAGGCGGGCTACCCGAGCGGCAAATACACGGGTGGCAAGACGATCCAGATCGTCGGGGCGAAGGGTAACCCGGCCGAACAGGATGCCGAAATCGTCAACCAGACGCTCAAGAACCTCGGCTTCACGACGAAGCTGACGCTGGTTGAAACGTCGACGATGTACGCGAAGTACTGCAACGTCCCGAAAGAAGCGATCGATGTCTGCCCGAGCGTGGGCTGGATCGCCGACTTCGCGGACCCGCAGACGGTTCTGAACATCACGTTCAACGGCAAGTTCATCAACGCCACAGGCAACGTCAACTGGGGCCAGACGAACGTGCCGAAAATCAACGAAGCGATGACGGCCGCCGAATCGGTGTCCGGCAAAGGCGCGCGCGCCAGCGCGTGGGCGAAGATCGACGAAGAACTCGTCGAAAACGCCGCCGCGATCCCGTTCGACTGGGACAAGCAGCCGAGCATCGAGGGGAGCGAAGTGGCAGGAGTCGGCCAGCTCTGGAACGTCGGTTCCTGGGACTACAGCTGGTCGTCGCTCAAATAGGAAGAAGGACGCGGCGGGGTGGGGCCCGACACGGGCCCCACCCCCCGCCCGATCGTCGTGGCCGGCGCGGCCGGTCGCGGCGTACGGACCCGAAATGACCCCGACGCTCAACCACACGCACTAGGAACGGACGCCGATGGCCGGGTACATCATCCGCAGGATCCTGTGGGGCATCGCTCTGCTGATCATCGTCTGTGCGCTGACGTTCGTCTTCTTCCGCGTGATCCCGACCGGCGACCCCGCAGTGCTGAGGGCCGGGCGAGACCCGCAGCCCAAGCACATTGAAGAAATCCGCCAGGTGCTTGGCCTGAACAAGCCGCTGATCGTCCAGTTCTGGGACTACATGAAGGGCGTGTTCCTGCACTTCGACCTCGGCTACAGCTACTACAGCAACGAGTCCGTGCGGTCGCTCATCGCCGAAAGGCTGCCGGCGACGATCTCGCTCGCCGTCGGGGCCGCCATCATCTGGGTCACTGCCGGGATCACGGTCGGGATCATCTCGGCGCTGCGGACGAAAACGGTGATGGACCGGGCATCGATGGGCACGGCGCTGCTGCTCGTGTCAGCGCCGGAATTCTGGCTCGGGCTGATCGTCCTGTTCCTGTTCGCGGATGACATCGGCAAGTTCAAGATCTTCCCGGGGGCAGGCAGCTACACCCCCATCACGAAGAACCCCTGGGAATGGTTCTCCTCGATGATCCTTCCGTGGTTCGTGCTCGCCGCGAGCGGCGCCGCGGTCTACGCGCGGCTGATGCGCGGCAGCCTGATCGAGACCATGAACGAGGACTACATCCGGACCGCACGCGCCAAGGGCCTGCCTGAGAAAAAGGTCCTTCGCCAGGGCGTGCGGGCGTCGATCAACCCGATCGTCACGTTGCTCGGCGTCGAAATGGGGGTCCTGCTCGGCGGCGCCGTCCTGATCGAGACGGTGTTCAACATCCCGGGGGTTGGGCGCCTGAGCTACACGTCGATCGTGAACTCGGACTTCGCGGTGATCGAGGGCACGGTGCTGCTCGCGGCGATGTTCATCATCGTCGCCAACATCGTCGTCGACATCGCCTATGCCTACCTCGATCCCAGGGTGCGCTACTCGTGAGCGCCGATGAGCCGCTGCTGCGGGTCGAAAACCTGAAAGTGGAGTTCCCGGGCGAAGACGGCGTCGTGCACGCCGTGGACGGTGTCAGCTACGAGGTGCGCGCCGGCCGCACACTCGGCATCGTCGGCGAGTCCGGTTCCGGCAAGACGGTTTCCTCGCTGACGACGCTCGGCCTCACGCGCCTACAGGGCGCGCAGATATCGGGGCGCATCATGTTCGACGGCCGCGACCTGGTCAGCCTCGAGGAAGAGGAGCTGCGCGCGATCCGGGGCAATGACATCGCGATGATCTTCCAGGACCCGCTGTCGGCGCTCCACCCGCTCTACAAGGTCGGCGATCAGCTGGTGCAGGCGGTGCGCGCGCACCGGGACGTCTCCAAGTCGGCGGCGCGCGAGCGCGCAATCGACCTGCTCGGCCTCGTCGGGATCCCGGACCCCAAGAAGCGCGTGGACCAGTACCCGCACGAGTTCTCCGGCGGCATGCGCCAGCGCGCGATGATCGCGATGGCGCTCGTCAACGATCCCAAGCTACTGATCGCCGACGAGCCCACCACCGCCCTGGACGTGACGGTGCAGGCCCAGATCCTCGCGCTGATGGAACGTCTGCAGCGCGAGCTCGGGATGGCGATCCTGATCATCACCCACGACCTCGGCGTGGTCGCGGAGATGGCCGACGACATCGCGGTCATGTACGCCGGCCGGATCGTCGAGATGACGAGCGCCGAGCGGCTCTTCTCCAACCCCGAGCACCCGTACACATGGGGTCTGCTGCGGTCGATCCCGACGACTGGAGACACCTGGGGGCGATAAAGGATGGCCAGCGAGGGCCCGCCGGCGCGCCAGGATCTGGTGCCGATCCCCGGCACCCCGCCGAGCCTGATCAACCCTCCCTCTGGCTGCCACTTCCATCCTCGCTGCCCCTACTCGCAGCCGGAACACACACGCGTCGACCCGATGCTCGAACCGGTGCCCGAAGAGCCCAACCACCAGGTCGCGTGCCTGCTCGAGTCAGAGCAGCGGCGTGCGCTGTGGGCCCAGCTGCGCGCGGGGGAGAGCCCCGCGGAGGCGATGGACGCCGTGGACCTGCCCAACCAGGCCGACATGCCCGACGCGCCCGAGACACCCCAGCCGGGGGCGCCGCTGTGAGCGCCCTGATCGAGGTCCGCGACCTCACCAAGCACTTCCCGATCACACGCGGGATCCTGATCCAGCACAAGGTGGGCGCCGTCAAGGCCGTCGACGGTGTCTCGTTCGACGTAAACAGCGGAGAGACGCTCGGGATCGTCGGCGAGAGCGGGTGCGGCAAGAGCACCACCGCCCGCCTGATGATGCGGCTGCTCGAGAGCAGCTCGGGTGAAATCCGCTTCGAAGACCAGGACATCACGACCCTCAAGGGCGGCGCGCTGAAGGCCGTCAGGCGCGAGATGCAGATGATCTTCCAGGACCCGTACTCGTCGGTGAACCCGCGCAAGACAATCGGCTCGATCATCGGCGAGCCGTTCGCGATCCACAAGATGCTCGAGGGCAAGGGGGAACGCAAAACCGCTGTGCAGGAGCTGATGGAGCTCGTCGGGCTCAACCCCGAGCACTACAACCGCTATCCGCACGAGTTCTCAGGCGGCCAGCGCCAGCGCATCGGCGTCGCGCGGGCGCTGGCCCTGAAACCGAAGGTGCTGATCGCGGACGAGCCCGTGTCCGCGCTGGACGTGTCGATCCAGGCGCAGGTGCTGAACCTGCTGCGCGAGATCCAGCGCACGCTGGGCCTGACGGTCGTCTTCATCGCGCATGACCTGTCGGTCGTGCGGCACATGTGCGACCGAGTCGCGGTCATGTATCTCGGCAAGATCGTCGAGATCGGCCCCGGCGGCCCGCTCTATGAATTCCCGCGCCACCCCTACACCGGTGCGCTGCTGTCCGCGGTCCCCGTGGTCGACCCCTCGCGCCACGGCACGCAGAGGCGCCTGCTCAGCGGCGACGTCCCGAGCCCGGCGAACCCGCCCTCCGCGTGCCGTTTTCACACGCGCTGTCCGAAGGCCCAGCCGGACTGCTCAGAGATCGAGCCGCCGCTGGAGGACAGCGGCTCGGGGACGATGGTCGCCTGCCACCACCGCCTCACGCGCGAGGAGGTCGAGGAAATCGGCGTGGGGATATGGGGATGAGCAAGCAGAGTGAGGTCGAGCGGCTGCTCTCGCGGCTGATCTCGTTCGACACCGTCAACCCGCCCGGCAACGAGCTCCCCGCGCAGGAGTTCCTTGCCGGGCATCTCCAGGCGGCCGGCTTCGAGTGCGAGCTGCTGGGCGCGGAGCCCGGCAGGCCGAACCTCGTCGCCCGCCTGCGCGGACGCTCGCCGGGGCCGACGCTGTGCTACCTCGGCCATGTCGACACGGTCCTCGCGGACGCGTCCGAGTGGACACACGACCCGTGGTCGGGCGAGGTCGCCGACGGCTTCATGTGGGGGCGCGGGGCGCTCGACATGAAGTCGCAGGTCGCAGCGGAGGTCGCCGCCGCGGCCGAGCTCGCCCGGTCGGGCTGGCGCCCGGCGGCGGGAGAACTGCTGATCGTCTCGGTCGTCGACGAGGAGACGGGCGGCGAGCTCGGCGCGCAGTGGATAACCGAGACCCACCCGGAGAAGGTGCGCTGCGACCTGCTGGTCAACGAGGGAGGCGGCGCGTTCTTCGAGTACGGCGGCAGGCGCTGCTACGGCGTGTGCTGCGCCGAGAAGGGCGTGTTCCGCTTCACGGTCACCACCGACGGCGTGGCGGGCCACGCCTCGATGCCGGGGATGGGGGACAACGCGCTGCTGAAGATGGCGCCCGTCCTGGAGCGGCTCGCCGCCCGCCAGCCCGCGTATGAGCTGACCGACGAGCCGCGCGCGTTCCTGGCCGGCATCGGCGAGGACCCTGACGATCCGGAGGCCTCGATCGCACGCATGCGCGCCGCCGACTCGAGGCTCGCGACGATGTTCGAGCCGATGCTGGGCGTGACGTTCACCCCGACGCGGATCAGGGCTTCGGAGAAGATCAACGTCATCCCGAGCCGCGCGGAGCTTCGCGTGGACTGCCGCGTGCCGCCGGGGCTCGGCGAGGCCGAGGTGCGTGCGGGGATCCGCGAGGTCCTCGGCGAGGAGAGCGAGGGCGGCTGGAGGATCGACTTCACCGAGCAGGTCGTGGGCAACCGCTCGCCGGTCGCCTCGCAGCTGATGGAGCGGATCTCGGAGTGGGTCGCCGAGCGTGACCCCGGCGCACAGGTCGTCCCCGTGATCCTGCCGGGCTTCACGGACTCACGCCATTTCCGGCGCGCGTTCCCGGACTGCGTCGCCTACGGGTTCTTCCCGCACCGCCACCAGTCGATGCTCGAGGCCTCACCTCTGATCCACGGCGCGGACGAGCGCATCGACGTGCGCGATCTCGCGTACGCGACGGACCTGTTCAGGGATCTCGCCGTGAGGATTCTCGGCTGAGAGCCGCTTGCCTCTCGACATAACTTGACCGAGCCCGCATAATGCTCGGTAGATGCCACGGATGGTGCAATCGGAGAGTGATGGCGAATGAGCGCCGTGAACTGAAGCGACCGTGCACACGGGCGCCACGCACGCGGCGGCGGCACACCCCGTGCTGACTCACGCGGCCGCGCTGGCCGCCGCCAAGCACGCGGCGATCCTGCACGCGAACGCCGTAGCGGCCGCGAACGCGCCGCCGCAGCCCTCCTTCTCCCAGCAGATACAGACACTGGGCCCTGAACTGGGAGCCGGTTATCGCGATCGTCTTCTTCATGGCGCTGATCTTCCTGATGTGGCGCACGCTGAAGGTGATGCCGAAGGTCAAGCCGCAGCGCATCAAGCCGGCTTCCAACCAGTCGGTGACGTTCGCGGACATAGCCGGCGTCGACGAGGCCAAGGCGGAGCTTGCCGAGATCGTCGAGTTCCTGCGCGAACCGAAGTCCTTTCACGCGCTCGGCGCAAAGGTCCCCAAGGGCATCCTCCTGCACGGCCCGCCGGGCACCGGCAAGACGCTGCTGGCGAAGGCCGTCGCGAACGAGTCCGGCGCGCAGTTCTTCGCGCAGTCCGCGGCGTCGTTCGTGGAGATGTTCGCGGGCCTCGGTGCCGCGAGGATCCGTCGGCTGTTCGCGATCGCTCGCAAGCACGAACCAGCGATCATCTTCATCGACGAGCTCGATGCCGTCGGCGGCCGCCGCGGCAACGACATCTCCGGCGAGAAGGACCAGACGCTCAACCAGCTGCTCGTCGAGATGGACGGCTTCGGCTCCAGCGGTCGCGTCGTCGTGATAGCCGCGTCCAACCTGCTCGAGAAGCTCGACCCCGCGCTGCTCCGGCCCGGCCGCTTCGACCGCCAGGTCTTCGTGGTCCCGCCCGACGTGAAGGGCCGCATCGGCGTGCTCGAAGTGCACACCCGCGACAAGCCGCTCGAAAACGTCGACCTGTCGCTCGTCGCCCAGCAGACCAGCGGACTCACCGGCGCCGACCTCGCGAACATCTGCAACGAGGCGGCGATCTTCGCGACCCGCCGAGGCGCTAAGGCGATAGCGATCCAGGACTTCGACTCCGCGATCGAGCGGGTCATCGCCGGCGTCCAGTCAAAGCGCGTCCTGAACGAGCACGAGAAGCGCGTCGTCGCCTACCACGAGGCCGGCCACGCCCTGTGCGGCGAGCTGCTCCCGTCCGTGGACCGCGTGCACCGGATATCGATCGTGCCGCGGGGCCGCGCGCTCGGCTACACGTTGAACCTGCCCGCCGAGGACCGCTATCTGAAGACGCGCGAGGAGCTGCTGGACTACATGACGGTCCTGCTGGGCGGTCGCGTCGCGGAGCAGATCGTGTTCGGCGCGATCACCACCGGCGCCTCGGATGACCTCAAGCGCGTCGCCGACATCGCCCACTCGATGGTCCACGACTTCGCGATGAGCACCGGCGGCGTCGGCCGCTCGCCCGAAGGGGACGTGAGGCTGTCCGAGACGACGCTGCGCCTGCGCGACGAGGAGCGCCAGGACGTCGTCGAAGAAGCGCGCCGCGCCGCGCAGAAGATGATCGCCTCCCACCGCCGCCAGCTCGACGCGTTCGCAAACGAGCTGCTCGAACGCGAGGTCCTCGAGCGCGACGCGATCGAACGGATCATGAAGGGCGTCCCGCGCCTTGAGCGCGCACCCGGCATCGGGCTCCGCGTCGTCGCCGCCGTCCCCGCCGAGATACCCGCCAGCACCCCCTCGGCGATCCAGCTTCCCTCGCCCGCGGCGGAGAACGAGGACCGTCGGCTATAGACTGCGGCCCATGTTCAGCCGCATCGACCACATAGGCGTAGCCGTAGAGGAGATCGACCCGGCCCTGGAGCTCTACCGCGGGGACTTCGAGCTCGAGCTCGCCCATCGCGAGGTCGTCCAGGAGCAGGGGGTCGAGGCCGTCCTGCTCGACGTCGGCGAGAACCACATTGAGCTGCTCGCGCCGCTCGGCGCGGACACCCCTGTCGGCAAGTTCCTCTCACGCCAGGGCCCGGGCCTGCACCACGTGGCCTACCAGGTCGCCGACATCGACGCCGCCCTGACGAAACTGAAGGCCGACGGCGTCCAGCTCATCGACCAGCAGCCCCGCACCGGGATCCGCGGCTCGCGCGTGGCGTTCCTGCACCCGAAGGCCACCGGCGGCGTCCTCACCGAGATCGTCGAGCCCGCGGCGGGAGTGGGTCACTGATGGCCGGCACGCCGCGCCGCGTCAGCATCGGATTCAAGGGCGGGCAGGTGCTCGCCGCCCGCATCAGCGACGAGGAACTGACCGCGCTGAACGCGGCCCTTCCCGCTGAGGTCTGGCACGAGATCAAGAGCGAGGACGGCCCGGTCCGCATCAACCTCGGGCAGGTCGTCTACGTGAGCGCGGACAGCGACGACCCGCGCGTCGGCTTCGGCTAGGCCGGACCGCCGGGCGACCCGTCCCCGCCCCCGAGCACTGGAAGAACCGAATTGAACCTGGACCTCCGCCTGCTTCGCATAGCCCGCACGTGCGGGCACACCCCGCGGGCCGAGCGCGCGGCCGCCCGCTACTCCAGGCTCGGCGAGCACGCCGCGATCTGGCTTGCGATCGGCGGCGCCGGGCAGGCGATCGACTCCGAGCACCGGGCCGGCTGGCGACGCGCGACCGCGGCCGTCGGATGCGCATACCTCGCGAACACCGCGATCAAGCTGCTCGTGCGCAGACGCCGCCCCGAGCTACCCGGGCTCCCCGCGCTCACCGGCACCCCGACCGGGCTGAGCTTTCCGAGCGCGCACACCGCCACGGGCTTCGCGGGTGCTCTCGCCTACTCGCGGATGGGGGTTCCCGCGGCGCCGCTCTACGCCCTCGCCGCGACGCTGTCGCTATCGCGGCTCTACCTGGGCGTGCACTACCCGTCCGACCTGCTCGCGGGCGCGCTGCTCGGCACCGCCGCCGCGGGCGCCGCCTGCGCCGGGCCGAGCCGATGAGCACGAGGATCGGCATCGTCGGCATGCCGAACGCCGGCAAGTCCTCGCTGTTCAACGCGCTCACAAAAGCCGGCGCGGAGGCCGCCAACTACCCCTTCACCACGATCGAGCCGAACGTCGCGGTCGTGCCGGTGCGCGATGTGCGCCTGGAGCAGGTCGCGGACACGGTCGGGGCGTCGGAGATCGTGTGGGACACGATCGACTTCCACGACATCGCGGGGCTCGTCGCCGGGGCGCACCAGGGAGAGGGCCTCGGCAACCGCTTCCTCGCGAACATCCGCGAGACCGACGCGATCGTCCACGTCGTCAGGTCTCACGGCGACGAGAACGTGATCCACCCCGAGGGTCGCGTCGACCCGCTCGCCGACATCGAGACGATCGAGACTGAGCTCATCCTCGCCGACCTCGAGCAGGCCGAGCGCCGCGTTGACCGCGTAGCCAAACAGGCCAAAGGCGGCGACCGCGTCGCGATCGCCGACGAGGCATGGCTGCGAGCGGTGATCGCCGAGCTGCAGGCCGGCCGGCCCGCACGCGGCGTCGCCGTTCCCGACGCGGCCCCGAACGCCGCGCGGGACCTCGGCTCGCTGACGAGCAAGCCCGTCCTGTTCGTCGCGAACGTGGACGAGGGCTCCGGCGAGGTGCCGCAGGCGATCGCCGACCACGCCGCTTCGCACGGCGCCCGCGCGGTGGCTGTCTCCTCGCGGATCGAGTCCGAGCTCGCAGAGCTCGAGGACGAGGACGCGCAGGCGATGCGGGAGGAGCTCGGCGTCAGCGAGTCCTCTCTTGAGAGCGTCGTGCGCGAGGCGTTCGCGCTGCTCGAACTGATCGCGTTCTTCACCGCCGGTGAAGCGAAGCCCGCGCAGTCCTGGCATCTGCGCCGCGGACTCACCGCCTGGCACGCCGCGGGGCAGATCCACACCGACATCCAGAAGGGCTTCGTGAGGGCCGAAGTGATCGGCTGGCGCGAGCTCGTCGACGCCGGGGGCTACGCCGGGGCACGCGACCGCGGCACGCTGCGGCTCGAGGGCCGGGACTACGCGATGGCGGACGGCGACGTGATCACCGTCAAGTTCACGCCGTAGCGAGCTTCCCCAGGCGCTCGGACAGGCGGTTCATCCCGAGCTCGGCGGCGCCGGCGCCGCCGCCGGCGAAATCCGTGCTGCGGTCCTTGGGTCGCTCCACGTCCACGCGCTGGAGCGTCGCGATGTGCTTGAAGTCCGAGAGCAGTGCCGCGCTCTCGCTTAGGGCATGGGCGATCCTCGGCCGCATCGATGGTGCGCCCCTGCCGGCCACCTGCTCGGCCGCGGCGGCGAGCACCGCCTCGAGCGAGCCGTGCTCGGCGAGCAGCCCGGCGGCGGTCTTCGCGCCGACCCCGGGGGCTCCCGGCAGGCCGTCGGAGGGGTCGCCGCGTAGGGCGATCAGGTCGGGCACCTGCTCCGGCTCGATCCCGTAGATCTCACGAACCTGCGCGGGCCCGATCAGCGACAGCGGCTCACCGCGGCGCACCGACACCACGGACACCTCGGGTGAGACGGCGCCGTACATGTCGCGGTCGCCGCTCAGCAGCAGCGCCGTGCCCCCCCGCTCGGACTCAACGCGAGCGAAGGAGAACATCAGGTCGTCGGCCTCGAGCTCCCCGCTGGTCGCGAAGGCCCAGCCCATGCTCTGAAGGAGCCCGGGGGCGAGCTCCCACTGCGCCCTGAGCTCCGGCGGCATCGGCTCGCGGTGCGCGTGGTAGGGCGGGTAGAGCTCGACCCGATAGGTGGCCTCCTCGGCTCCCATGCACGCGGCGACCGCGCGGACGGGGACCTCGCTTGACTCGATCACCGCGAGGATCGCGTTGACGGTCCCCAGCAGCGCGTTGACCGGGCGGCCGCCCGAGCCGGTGATCGATTTGGGCAGCGCGAAATAGGAGCGGTAGAGCAGCCAGGGAACATCGGCGATCAGCAGCGGCCCGCTCATCCCCCAAGCCTACGAGCCGCGGCTGCCGACCGGCGGGCTCAGCCCTCGAGCATCCAGCACATTTCGGTCCACAGGAACTTGTTGGGCCCCGAGATGAGGGGCCTTGAGAGCTCCAGCTGCGCCACGTTGCCGCGGACGACGACGGCGGCGGACGGGATCGAGCGCTGCTGCGCCCGCAGCTCGCGGCGCCTGGCCGGGTTGCGAAGCATCGCGCTCAGCTTGGAGTCCCAGCGCTGCGCGCAGGTGCGCCCGTTGATCGTGGCGCGCAACGGTGCGTTGAGTATCGCGCAGGCTCCTTCGCCGTTGCGGGCCAGCTCAGCGGAGACGAAGCGCGAGGCGGCGCTGCGCACCCACGCGATCTGTTCTGCGGAGCCGTGAGAGGAGGCGGCAGAGGCGCCCAAGGCCGGGGCCGGCACGCACGCGCAGGCGAGAACGCACGCGGTGAGAGTGAGGAGGCGATCAGGTTTTCTCATGAGCGGAGTATCGGCGCCGGGGGGGACGCACACGAGGCGTCGAGGACCGCTTCGCCCGAGATCCGGACGAACGTGCTAGGCGCAGGCGGCTCAGCCTGCGCTCGAGCCGCCTGTTTTGCCGACGGCGGTCGCCCCGGCGGACGGCGCGGAGACAACCGGGCCGCCGGCCGGCGTCGTGGGCTTTGGGGGCGCGGGCGCCGGCGTGGACGCGGTCTTGTGCACGCTGCGGTCGGGCTCGCGCGAGACGGCCGTGCCGTGCTTCACGCTGAAGTGCAGCCACGTGCTCTGCAGCCCCAGGAGGCCTGCCAGTTCACCGCCTGTGATGGTGCTCGAGCCGCGCGAGCCGAGCACGTTGGCGGTGATGACGCGGGGGACACCCCGCGCGAGAGGACTTCGATCCCGCGGAAGCCGCCCTTGAAGAGGCCGCTGAGCCGGCTCGCCGCGGAGGAGAAGCTCATGCTCGTCCTCCAGCGGTAGATGGAGGGTTCTTCATAGGGGTCCAGGACCCCCTTCAGCCACGGCTGCGGGGAGGACCCGATGAACCCGTTCTCGATGTTCTCGGTCATGCCGCCCGAGCTCGAGAAGAAGTAGGTCGTGACGGGCTTGCCCGCGTAGGTGACCACCTGCCCGGCGGTCGCGGCGACCGCGGAGTTGGTCGCAGCTGTTTCCGCCGCCACGCCGAGGTACATCTGCGAGCGCGTGTCGGAGTAGACGTCAAAGCGGGAGCCGCCGGCGTGACTCGTGAGGGCGTACGTGCGGCTCGCGATCGCCTGTGCCTCCAGCGCCGGCATCGGCCAGCTGGAGGGCATCTCGGCAGAGACGACGCCGCGGACGTAGCGTTCGATCGGGAGCTTGACGACCTTTGAGCCGACGAGGACCTTGATGGTCTTCTTGCTCGACACGCTGCCGAGCGTCGTGCCCGAGTAGTAGTGGGAGAGGATCGCCTGGTAGCTCCAGCCGTGCTTGGCGTAGCCGAGCGCCCCGTACTGGCTCATGCCGACCCCGTGACCGTTACCGGCGCCTTCGATGATCAGCGTGGACGCTCCCGCCGGCGCGGCTGAGCATGCGAGCGCCGCGATGGCGCCGAGCGTGATCCGCGCGGTGCGGCCGGGTTTGCGTCCACCCGGCCGGTGGTAGATTGCGCGCATGGCCAGTGACGCCGCCCTGAGCGGCACAGAGAACGCGCGATCGCAGCGTCCGAGGTGGGAGGGTCCCATGTCCTCTCGGTCGGGCTTAGACGGTCTCATCGTGAGCACTGCACGATGACTGGCGGCGAGCGCGAGCGCGCCGTACTGGACAAGGTACCGACACAGCTCTTCATAGGTGGCCGGTGGCGCGCGGCCGCGGGCGGCGGCACGCTGCCCGTGGAGGACCCGGCGACCGGCGAGGCACTCGTCGAGGTCGCGGACGCCCAGCCACAGGACGCGATGGCGGCCCTCGACGCCGCGGCCGCGGCCCAGGGCGACTGGGCGAAACATCCGCCGCGCGAGCGCGCCGAGATCCTGCGCCGTGCATACGAGGCGATCATCGAGCAGGCCGACGACCTCGCGCTGCTGATGACGCTCGAGATGGGCAAGGCGCTCGCCGAGTCGCGCGCCGAGATCACCTATGCCGCCGAGTTCTTCCGCTGGTTCTCAGAGGAGGCCGTGCGCATCCACGGGCGCTACATGGTCAGCACCACCGGCAAGGGGCGGATCCTGACGATGCAGCAGCCCGTAGGGCCATGCGTGTTCGTCACGCCGTGGAACTTCCCGACCGCGATGGGCACCCGCAAGATCGGCCCCGCCGTCGCGGCAGGCTGCACGATGGTCGTCAAGCCCGCCCAGCAAACGCCGCTGTCGATGCTGGCGCTCGCCAAGATCCTCCAGGACGCCGGCCTGCCCGACGGCGTCCTAAACGTCATCACCGCACGTCGCTCGGGCGCCGTGATCCAGCCGCTGCTAGAGGACCCGCGCACCCGAAAGCTGTCCTTCACCGGCTCGACCGAGGTCGGCCGAACGCTCATCAAGCAGGCCGCGGACCAGGTCCTGCGCGTCTCGATGGAGCTCGGCGGCAACGCCCCTTTCCTGGTCTTCGAGGACGCCGACCTCGACGCCGCCGTCGAGGGCGCGATGCTCGCCAAGATGCGCAACGTCGGCGAGGCGTGCACCGCGGCAAACCGCTTCCATGTCCACGCGTCCGTTGCGGAGGAGTTCACCGACAAGCTCACCGGGCGGATGGCAGCCCTGAAGGTCGGGCGCGGCACCGAGGACGGCGTGGACATCGGCCCGCTGATCGACGAGGCCCAGCGAGGCAAGGTCGCCGAGCTGGTCGGGGACGCGGTCTCCCAGGGCGCGAGCGTGAAGATCGGCGGATCGAACGCCGACGGTCCCGGCTACTTCTTCCAGCCGACGGTCCTCGCAGACGTGCCCTCGAGCGCGCGCCTGCTCAGCGAGGAGATCTTCGGGCCCGTCGCGCCGGTGATGAGCTTCTCCACTGAGGCCGAGGCGATCGCCGCAGCGAACCGCACCGAGTACGGGCTGGTTGCCTACGTCTACACACGCGACCTCGAAAGGGCGTTCCGTGTTTGCGAGGGTCTGGAGACGGGGATGATCGGCCTGAACCAGGGGATCGTCTCAAATGCCGCAGCGCCGTTCGGTGGAGTCAAGCAGTCGGGCTTCGGCCGCGAGGGCGGCTTTGAGGGGATCCAGGAGTACCTCGAGACGAAGTACGTCGCACTCGCGGTCTAGTGGGGGGGGGAAGGAGGAGAGAGGAGGGAGAGAGAGGGGGAGGAAGGAGGAGGGGAGAGGGGGGGAGAAGGGAGGGGGGGAGAGGAGCGGGATCCGCAGAGTCCAGAGCAAAAGAGAGGTCAAGCCACCGGTTGCTATAGCTGTGACACGAAGGCCGGGCAAGCGCACGCCCTCCGGCTGAACTGTCGCTAGTCGTGCCCCCAGCGGTCGCGTCGCGCTTCATGTTGCCCTGCGAGGATCCGAGCTCAGCGTACGTTGAACTGCTCCCAGCGGATCCGGCTCGATGGGATGCCCTGCTCTTGAAGCCCCGCGAGAGCGCGCTCATCATCGCTGGGGGGCCGCACATGTAGACCCAGATGTCGGCTTCGTCCGGCATGTCCCTTGTTGCCATATCGGCTGTGAGATAACCGTCTCGACTTGAGTCGACGAGGTGTGGATGAAGGTTCGGGTGGGCCAGCGCGGCGGCTCGGATCTCCTGGACGTATAGGGCGTCGGACTCGTGGGCCACTGAGTAGAAGAATGAGACGTCTCGATCAAAATCTCCCCGAGTGCTCGGATCCAGCTCATGAATGGGGTGATGCCGACGCCGCCGGCGATCCAGATCTGGTGTTGGCCTCCGGGACGGTAGTCAAATCCTCCGAAGGGGCCCGCTGCCTTCGCTGGTGTTCCGGGCTGCAGTTCGTCGCGCAACTCGCGGGTGTAGTCGCCAGCCGCTCGAATCGATACTTCCAGAAGCTCTTCTGTCGGTGCGCTGGCGACAGAGAACGGGTGGCGTTGCCAACCATCGACCCCCCCGAACGCCAGGAATAGAAACTGCCCCGGTTCGAAGCTCAGCGATCTACCTACGGGTTTGAGGAAGACGTCGATCGTGGTGTCGTTTGGCCGCTTGACGTCCGCGACGGTGTAGTCGTAGATCGGGACCACGAATCGAGCGAACAGCTCGCGGTAGATGTACGCGACGATGCCGATGCCTCCGACGACAAGATAGGTCACTCTCAGCGTCGTTGAAGCTTTCAGCACCGGATCGATGATCGCGCCGTGCGCGACCGCTGCCGCGACGAACAGCCCGGTTAGGCGGTGGCCAGTCAGCCAGCGCTCGTGGCTGAGGCTAGCCAGGTGACGGACCAGACGTGACCACTTTGCGGCACGCAGGCTCGGCGCCAGAGACCAGATCGCCAGGAACAGCAGGCCAGCGAAGGAGACATACGCGAGCCCTAGCCCAAGGCCAGAAGGGTTGGCGATGGTGGAGCTCACGAACGGTGTGTGGAGAATCATCAGGATGACCGCGGCGACGGCGGTGTGGCGGTGCCATTGAGCGACTCGATCAAGGCCCCCAAACGCACGCTCGATGACCGGCAGCAACGTGGCGAGCACGAGCGCACAGGAGAACAGCAGCACCGCCTCAGCGCCAAGCCACTCTCCGAAGTAGCGGCCGCCGGGCTGACCACCGGGACGATCCACGGCCCAGAGCACAGCGCTAGCGACCACAACGACGCTGAGAACCGCGACGCCCGGCGATGGCGGCGTAAACCGTCGCGAAGTGTTCAACTGAAAGCCCCCCTCCGTTTCGACGTCAGCAGGCTACACGCTGTCAGCTCATCAGTCCGCAGATTGCCCGCCGCAGCGCCGCAAGCTCCGCTGGCCATCGCCCCGGAAGCCCCGGTCGAGCTAGACGGCGCCGCCCAGATCCAGAAGTACGCGGCGCTGAAGGGGTAGGGTCTCATCACCGAGGAGGAGTTCGAAGCGAAGAAGAAGCAGATCCTCGGCATATAGGTCGTTCAGCCGCGGCTCAGCTCACGTTCGGCCGGAGCCGACCGGGCTCTGTTCACCGGCGAGACTGTCGGACCCGTGAGCGCTGTCGCGGAAGCGCCCAGAACAGGATCATGTAGATCGCCACGCCGAAGTAGACCGCTACCGCCAACTGGGGCAGCACGAGACCTATTGCGATGGCGGTCAGGTAACCGCCGAGCGCGGGAAGGAGTTCGCGTGGTTCGTCTTGCTGCGCTTCGCCTGCATCTGGGGGCGAGTAGAGATGCTCGCGTCTCGCATAGGCGTCGAGGGCGAAGCCGAGGACGCGGATGGCGAGCAGCGTCAGGCCGTACATCGTGACAAACACGCGCTCGCTGGAGTTGGAGTGCAGGGCGTCGGCGACCAGCTTGGTCGGAAATGGCAGGAACGCGACCACGAGGAGCAGCAGCAAGTTGATCCGGAGGAGGAGCGGATCTGTCTCTTCCAGCCGGTCGGTGAGCTGCGTGTGGCCCAGCCAGGCGGCTCCGATGGTGAGGAAGCTCACGACGTACGCGAGGTAGAACGGCCAGGCATGGAGTACTTGTTCGAGTGCTGTCCCCGGCGGGTGAATCGCGATGTCCAGCACGAGTAGCGTCGCGGCAATCGAGAACACGCCGTCGCTGAACGCTTCCATGCGGGTCGTGCTGAGCGATCGACGGGGACGCGACAGCTCGTCGCTGGAGGCCATGCTGCAATCCTTGCAGGCGCCGCAGCCGTTGTCTTGGCGGGCGCTCTCGAAGCTGCCGAGGCCACGACAAGTCGAGACGATCGGCGGCGCCGCCGCTGCCGCGGGCTGACGCGAAACCGTGAGCCGGCGCGCGTACTAATCCCGGATGCGCGCGTCCAGCCAAGGTCAGATAGTTGCCAGCAGGGAGACGCCGCGGTTATGGTCGCTCTCCCGCCCACTCTCACGATCAGGAGGTCGTATCGTGCCTACGTTTGATGACGAGCAGAGCGGGCTCGCGCAACTTTGGTGGCTCGTGATGTTGTTCGGCGCGGCGGTGTTCTGCGTCGGCATCTTCTTTGTCGTCTCGCCGCACGAAACGCTGAGCACATTCACCGTCATCGCAGGGATCTTTCTGCTCGTCGACGGGGTGCTGGCAATCGGCACGTCGATCTTCGCCAAGGGGGAAGGGCGCGGCATGCTGGCTCTGATCGGCGTGCTGAGTGCGATCGCCGGCCTGGTCCTCATCAAGAAACCCTTTGGCACGCTCGTGGTGTTCGTGCTCGTCCTCGGGGTGTGGTTCGTCGTCGCCGGCGTGGTGCGCTTGGTGTCGGCTTTCGGCGAACCCGAGGGGCGCGCGTCGAGCATCGCAATCGCATGCCTGGACATCGCCGCCGGCGTCGTCATCCTGTCCTGGCCCGGAATCGGCCTTACGACGCTCGCGGTGATCATTGGCATAGTGCTGATTCTGCGCGGCGCACTCTTCTTTGCAGCCGGCTGGGAGCTGCGCAGGCTTGGTCATGCAACCGGCAGCCCGCTGGAGGCGCATCCCGCAACCTGACGACCAAACGGCACCCACCGTCGTGGCAACCAACGGCCGGCAGATGGTCCTCCGAGCGTCGTAGCCCCGCCGGAGGGCCCGCCGAGACAGACCGCCAGACCACTTGTCCATACCGTGAAGTTAAGGAGAGCTCAATGTTCAAGACCCGCAGCAGGCCGGCAGTCATAGCAGCGATTCTGCTCGTCCCAATCGGGCTGGCGGCGTGTGGCGAATCCTCTGAAGAAAAGGCGACGGCGCAGGTGTGCTCGTCCACCAAGGCGATTCAGGCCCAGCTCTCCAAACTCTCCAGCCTGTCGCTCTCCTCAAAGGCACCGGAAGAAATAAACGCCGCCGCGTCGGTTATGCAGAAGGAAGCCGGGAAGATCAAAGAATCCACGCAGAATCTTCCGGCGTCGAGCAAGGCTCCCGTGGAAACCGCGCAGGGTGCGCTCCAGGTCGAGCTTGCGGCGCTGGCGAAGGGGCTCGTGTCTGCAGCGAAATCCTCAGGGAGCCTCGAAGCAGTGCTCAAGGAATCCGAGCCTGCCGTGAAGACCGCGGTTGCCGGGCTGGCCACGAGCTACAAGCAGGCGTACGAATCCCTGAAATGCTCCTAGCTTGACGGGGCGGGAGCACCCCGTGGCGATCCCGCGATGACTCCCGAGCGGGCCGCCTGGGCCGTCTCCTCAAGCGAAGAACCCGCCCTGCGGAGAAACCCTGACCTTGGCGCGGGGTTCGGCGGATGCCCAGACGGCGGACGAAAGCGATGGTCGTCCGTGCGGGGTAGCCCGCGCATGGGTTGGCCGCTCGGCGGCCCATGAACACTTCGACCCCTGAACAGGAGATCAAATGAGCGATAGACCGGTTTTCATCTATGCCGCTACCTACGCAGACCGCGCTGGTGCCGAGGCGGACTACGACGCGCTCCTCGAACTGCATGCGGCGAAGCTCGTGGGCACCTATGACGTTGCGTTGGTGACTAAGGATGCTGATGGCAAGGTCCAGGTTGAGAAGCACGAGAAGCCCACCCAGCACGGCGCGTGGGGGGGCATCGCGGTCGGAGCAGCGGTCGGGGTCGTGGCGGCACCGGCTGTGATCCCCGCGGCCTTGGTCGGTGGCGTGATCGGCGGACTCGGCGGGCATTTCAAAAAGGGCATCCCCGGGGGCGCCGCGAAGGAATTGGGCGACCTCATCGATGCCGGGGAAGCAACACTGTTCGTGATCGGTGAGTCGCGCGTGGAAGAGCAGCTCGACAAGCTGCTGACGCGCGCGGAAAAGACGATCGAGAAGGAAATCGACGTCGACGCCAAGGAGTTCAAGAAGGAACTCGAGAAGGCCGAGAAGGAATACGCGGCGAGCTAGCCGGCCGGTGATGGATCCATAGGGGTGGTGAGGCTCGGTGTCGAGTAAGGCGACCGCGGTGGCGGCTGTCAGCGTTCTGCTGACGCTGTGCGCGGGGCAGTTCCTGATGATGCTCGACAGCTCAGTGATGAACTTGTCGATCGCGACGGTCGCCGCTGATGTCGGCACGACCGTCACTGGAATCCAGACCGCGATCACGCTGTACACGCTGGTGATGGCGGCGTTCATGATCACCGGCGGGAAGATCGGCCAGATCATCGGCCGCAAGCGCGCGATCGCGATCGGCTGCGTGATCTATGGCTGCGGGTCATTCATCACGGCGATCTCGCCAAGCCTCGGAGTGCTGCTGCTCGGCTGGTCCTGCCTCGGGGGCCTTGGGGCGGTGCTGATCCTGCCGTCGATCGTCGCGCTGGTGGCTGTGAACGACGGCCCCGACGAACGGCCCCGCGCCTACGGGCTGTCGCCGCAGCGACCGCGATCGCGATCGGCGTCGGCCCGATCGTAGGCGGCCTGTTCACGACCTACCTGTCATGGCGCTCGGTGTTCGCGGGCGAGGTCGTGATCGTGCTGGCGATCCTCGTCCTCGCCCGCCGCATACCCGAGGGGCCACGTGAGAAGGGCGGGCACCTGGACCTCGTGGGCACGGCGCTGTCGGCGCTCGGCCTCGGGCTGATCGTCTTCGGTGTCCTGCGTTCGGGGGTGTGGGGTTTCGTTGACCGTGACGCGAGCATTGGGCCTGGCGTGGCGGCGCGCCGACGCGCCGTGCTCGCTGGGCAGCTTTGTAAACCCGACTCGCGAACTTCCCCGAACGAGACCGGTATGTACTTCGAATGATTGCCAACGAGCGGACGACCGTGCTGGCTGCCATCGATCAAACCGTGTGACTCATAACTTCGGCGTGATGGCGATGTAGAATCGCCTGGGCGGTCAGCGAACCGCACCACACGGCACGAGCGATACCTCCAGAGTGCAGCGTGGACGGCCGACCCGGAGGCTCCCCTCCGATCCTGCCTCCGGGTCGACCGAAACCACCAAGCGCCTTACGGATCTGCGATCGGTGCCTCAAAAGCCGACACCAACTCCGGAAGGAACCAACATGGCGATCCTCAGGATCATCAACCGCGGCTTGGACCGAGACACCTACAACGCCCTCGCCGTGCGCGTGAACCTCGACCAGGACCACCCACTCGGACTCGTGATGCATGGCGCCACCGAGGTCGACGGCGCCATGCAGGTCGCGCAGATTTGGGACTCGGAGGAGTACGCACGACGCTTCGACGAGGATCGCCTCTACCCCGCGCTCCGAGCGATCGGCGCCCGAGTGGACGCCGCCGACATAACCGTCTTCGAGCTACATCACCTGGTAACGCCGTAGCGCGCAGAGCGTCGACCGCCGGTCGTCTCGGCCTAGTGGGTGTCGTCCGCGTTGAGCCTTCGAGCTGTCGCCAGGAGCGCCTCGACCGCAGGGTTGAGTCGGTCCACGCGTCCGACCAGCGACAGGCCGGCTGGGTCGGCGTCGCTCAGCGGGACCACCACCAGGCCAGGCAGGGCGTTTGAAATGAGTGGTGCCTGCGCGCCGAGCGCAGTCGAGATGCCGCTGCCGGCAGCGATCATCGCCAGCCTCTCTTGAACGGTGCTGGGAACCTTCTCAGCGACTAGCGGGGGTGGCCCGCCTCGCTCTTTGTCAAGGTTCCAAGCGCCCGCCCACGTCGGGTCGACTGCGGGATCAAAGCCTATGAATACCTCGTCGAATACCTCGGCGACCGTGAGTTCGGCGCGCTTGGCGAGCGGATGGCTGTGGGACACAAGAGCGACGCGAGGCCCAACACTCACAGGCTGCACCCAAATCTCAGCCTCGGCCGTGACCGGACCGGCGTGCAGGGCCATATCCACGGCGTTCAGCCAAGCTGATGTCGGGCTGACCGGGAACTCCAGCGGCTGTAGGGTGATCTCGATGTCGGGGTGATCCTGCTCGAACCGTTCGATGATGGCCGGGATCGACTGCCACGGCGGCAGCCCCAGGTAGCCGAAGACGATCGTGCCCTGGATCCCCTGCTGAAGTGAGCTGATAACGCCCGCGAGTTCCTCCTTGACTTCGAGGAGAAGGCGAGCCTTCTCCAGGACCTCCTCCCCGGCCGGCGTGAGCGATATCCCCCGGGGGTGACGCTCGAGCAGCGTCAGCCCTATTTCCTCCTCAAGTGCTCCGATCGCCTGCGAGAGCGCCGGCTGCCCTATGTGCAGCTTCCTCGCTGCCCGCGTTATCTGACCCTCATCAGCGACCGTCACGAAGTACCGAAGGCGCCGCTCGTTAACAGGCATCGGGAGCTTTTGCCCTGGCTGCCATGAGTTTGAACGCGTGCACGTTCACGTGATTATCAGCAAAACCTCCGGCACGCACCCTCCTGAAGGCATGGACGCGTGTCCCGGTGAGGGAGACAGGGTGTCGGCGCGGCGACTAACCGTTGCGCCGCCGGCGGGGCTTGCTCGGTGCGAATCCGGTGAGGCGATCGGCCCAGCGACGGGGGCGCAGCATCTCGACGTCGAACCCATCCGCGTCGTCGACGTACATCACCTTGAAGATTCCGGCGTCGAGCGGCTTGCCGTGAGGCGTCCAGCCGGCGGCCTGCGCGTCGGCGAACGCCCGATCGAACTCTGCCGTGTCGCGGTATCCGACGGCTACGTTCATGTAGCCGAGGTCCGAGAGGCGGTAGCCGTCCGGCCAAGACCGGCCCTCGGGCTGTTCGTGCTGCACGACCTCGAGTGCGACGCTGCCGCCACGGAGCAGGGCCGACTGACGCTTGGCGCCCTCCAGCTTCCACAGGCGGCCGTGGTCGGGCGCGTGCAGCTCCACGTCCTCCCGCACGAGTCCGAGCCCGCGCTCGGCACGCGCACAGAACGCGGCCAGATCGGGGACCGAGACCGAGACCGACCGCACCGTTGAGCCGAGCTCGGGCCGCTGGGGGGCAGGCGCGACGGACGCGAGTGGGTCGCGCTCCATCAGCTCGACGAGGTTGCCGTCGGGGTCCGGGACGCAGACGCGCCGGTCGCCGGCTGGACCGATGGGGTCGGTGTGCGGCACCGAGCCGAGGCGGGCGAGGCGGGCGAGGGTCGCGTCGAAATCCCGCACGTGCACCCCGACCATCCAGTAGCCCCGGTCGGCGGGACTCCAATCGAGCCTGCGCGGGCGCGAGCGCGGTTTGAGGTACTGGAAGATCTCGACCTGGAAGAAGCCCTGGCTGTCGAGCGCCCAGAAAGCATGCAGGAGCGGCTTCGGGACGGCCTGCACGCGCTCGGTGAGCTTGCCGAAGAACAGGCTTCGCCCCGCGGGCAACATGCCGAGGCCCCGTGTGTACCAGCGCGCCGTCCTCGCACCGTCACGCGCGACGATGCAGACCTGGTTGATCGGGGTGCTCGGGCGGCGCGAGCTCACGCCAGCCCTTGCTTGTTCCGCGCGCGCTCAACCCTGGCATGCCCCTGCGCTTCAGCCGCCCGTGCAGGCGTGGCAGGAGTGACGGTGCAGCGTTCGAGAGCCCTGGCCGTGACGTGCCCCACTGCTTGGTTTCGGTGCCCCATGTCGCTCCGGTGCTGCCCTCTGTTGGTTGGTCTCGCCCGATGGACGAGCACTCGGTGGGAGGTTGCGAGCGCCGCGAGCTCGAGGTTGTCAAAGGTCGCGGGGATCGAGGGTTTCTCCTCGCGTTCGCTGATGCGCCCTCGAGCTACCTGGTGCCCGCGCGGCGCCTGGTGCGTAGAAGACCAGCGAGCTGATCCACGGCGTCGCCGAGATAGATGGCCAGGCGCTGAAGATGGGGGAGCGTGTCCCGAGCCCCGATGAGACCGAAGTTCAGCGTGCCGGCATAACTGACGCAGGTGATGTTCAAGGCGTTGCCGTGAGCGAGCAGTGAGACAGGGTAGATCGCGTCCATGCGTGAGCCGTTGAAGTAGAGCGGCTCGCTCGGGCCCGGGACATTGGAGATCGCGACGTTGGCCGGCGTCGGGGCGCGCCCCTGCAGACCGGCCAGGAGGCCGGCGATATACGGGCCGTTGAACGCAACCGCCTGCAGCGGAAGGGTCTCGCGCGGCACCGAGGCCAGCTGCTCCTTCGCAGCGACGGTCGAGCGCGTGATCGTCCTGAGGCGCTCGAGTGGATCTCCCACGTTGGTCGCGAGGTCCGCGACCATGAAGCCGATCGCGGTGCCCGTCCGGTTGTCGTGCTCCCCGCGCAGGCTGACGGGGATCATCGCGGTGAGCGACCTGCCGGGCAGGTGGTCGTGCTCGGACAGATATCTGCGCAGCGCGGTGCTGCACAGGTAGAGCACGACATCGTTCAGCGTGCAGCCCGCGGCCTTCGCGAGAGCCTTGATCTCTGCCAGCTCGTACTGCTGGGTCGCGAAGCGGCGCTGCCCCTCGATTCCGCCGCCGAGAGCGGACGAAGGCGCCGTGAAGGGCGCCCGAAGGGGGCCGTCTCCGAAGGCTGCCCCCGCGAGGTCGACGGCGCTCCGGCCGAGCCCTCCGAGTGCGACGGCGCCCTCGCGCGCCGCACCGAGCAGACGCTCGAGGGGGCTCTCATCCTCGTGCTGCCCCCGATCCGGTGCATCGCCGGGTCCGACCGTCCAGAAGGGCCTCGTCTCGCGATCGTCCGGGTCGCTCGACAGCGCCCGCAGCATCATGCGCATGCCGCTCACGCCGTCCACGAGGCTGTGGTGGATCTTCAGATAGATCGCGAAGCGGTCCTCATCCAGGCCCTCGATCACGTGGACCTCCCACAGCGGCCGGTGCAGGTCCAGCGGGTGTCCGTGCAGCCGCGATACAAGCACGCCCAACTCGCGCTGGCCGCCCGGGTGCGGCAGGGCGGAGTGGCGTACATGCAGGTCCAGATCGACTTCTCGGACCGTCTGCATCAGCGGCAGGCGCTCGCCGATCAGCGGGGCGCCCACGAGCTTCAGGTTCCAAGGCTGTGGCAGCGTGCGCGCCTCGCGCATCCGCGCGACCTGGACCTTCAGGTAGTCGGGGCCGGCGTCCGGCGGGCGCGTGAATTCCATCAACCCGCCGACGTGCATCGGCGTGTCGCGGGACTCGAGCAGCAGCCACGCTGCGTCCACGGGTGAGACACGCACAACGGACATTCCCCCACCTCCAATGCTCTGCTAGACCACGGGGCCGAGCCGACGCTGACCCTACCAGGGACCGCGCTACTCGATGCCTGCCCACGCAGTCTCCTGCGCTCACTTTCCCGCAAGTGTCATGGACGTGGCCCGGATCGTGACGCTGTCGTAACGAGGGCCGCTGCACATTCAGTTTGGCCTCATCCCCGTGACCTGGAGGTGTTCCACATGAGGGCCCACCCAACCAGCATCAATTGGACGTCGGCGAGCAAGGACGACCCTACGCTGAGCGCAGGCGGCGGCCGACGCCGATCAGCGGCTGCTCCGCCGAAACTGCGGCTGAGAGTGCTCTTGACGCGCTCGAAGCTGGATCGAGAAATTCTCGGCGGATACCCGCTCGGTTCTCCCGACGCGCTCGCTCTGCGCGTTCAGCAGCTCACCAGTGAGAGCGCCCGGCACGGGATCGCCCGTGATCTGCGCGGCGTCGTCGAGTACGTGGATCGCAGAGGGCCTCGCCCGCTCATTACGGCGGTCATGATCGAGCCCGCGGCCGTGAGGGCGGGCCGCAGCGCGATCGTCGACCTTGCGTCCACGCTCGAAGGGAGCAGTTCCGTGCGGCCCAGGGGGATCGTCCTCGTTCGCAGGCTCCTGACCGACGGCACCAGCCCGCTGTTCAACCGTGCCAGTCACCGCACGGTGATCGAGGCCGTCTGGGAGATCCAGGACGCCCTCGACGGGAACAGCGCCCACGCCTACATCCAAACCCACTGACGGGCAGACGAAACCGGAGGGTGAGCCATGAGCAGACCGGAGAATGCCGCGACCCTTGAGGAGCGCGTGCGCGAGCTGCAGACCGCGGTGGCGGCGATCGTCAGGCACCTCGGCCTCGAGGGCGACGTCACCGCCGCCGAGCGCGCCCGACTCGACGAGGTCAAAGCCCGCGGGGACTTCCCCAGCGAGCACCTGAGCGAGCTCTACAGCAGGCCGCCCGGCCGATAGCGCGGCTGCGCCGCGCGGCCGGGCGGCCGTCGAGCTTTCCAGCGACCCGCCGGCATCTCCCGAGCACCGCGCTGCGCTCGGCCTCCGGCCCGGGTTGCCGGGAACGCTAGGGTTGTACTAGCCGGCCGGACCTCAGTTCGGCCAAGGTCGCCAGGCCTCATCACGACCTCCACGCCCGCGGTGCGCGTTTCGCGGGGGGAGCAAAGCGGCGACAGGGACCCGAGTGGTCCAGACGAGACACCGCCACAGGCGCACCGGATGCGCCGGCGCGACGGGCTCGGAACTTCTCAACAAGGGACTGAAAGATATGGCCTCAGGCGGCAAGCGAAAGACGACGATGGCGAAGCTCAACCGCGAAAGCAAGATGCGCGAGCGCAGGCAGGACAAACAGGCGCGCAAGGAAGCCCGCAAGCTGGCGGCGGAGAACCCGGACAGCGTCCTCGTGGAGGACGCGGCCGTGATCACCGCCGAGCCCGACGCGGAAGCGATCGTTCCGGCGCACGCCGACGCCTGAGGGCGCGACGGCTAGGGCCGAGGCTAGCCTGTCAGCCCGGCGATGCCATTGCGCAGCAGCACCGCGGCGAGCAGGGTCAGGATCCCGGCCGCGATCGTCCGTGCGTGCGCCTCGAGCAACTCGCGGGCTCGATGTAGCGCCCGCAGCGTGGGCGCGGGTGCCAGTGCGAGCATGATGAGCGCCAGTGAGAGCGGCAGCAGCGAGACGACCGCGAAGCCGACCCACCCGCGATGATAGCGCCGGTGCTCGGGTTCGTCTCGGAGATGTCCTTCAGTGCGATGGGGATCAGGGCACCCGGGTTGGCGAGCGTCGCGCCGGCCGCGACGATGGCGATCACCGGCGAGGACGCAACGTGGCTCATCCGGGCGATCATGCGCGTGACGCGGCTCGGGTCGCGGGGACGGCGGAGGAATCGCACGACGACGCCGAGGACGGCGACGCCTGCGACCACGTCGACGATCGCGACCCATGTCTTCGGAGTGCTGGGTCTCGGCGACGCCGCGGAGTTCCCGAGCACGAACGCCGCGACGACGCCGACGATCACCGTGATGCCGAACGCCCCGAGATAGAACCAGAGCCCTGTCCGCATCGGCCTCTCGCCCACGACCAGCGCCAGCACCGACAGGAACAGCGTTACGGGAGCCAGCATCGCGCCGAGCGCGACGAGCAACAGCTCGGTGTCGACGGTGGTCATCTCGACACCCTATGCGCACGCCGGTCGCGCGCGAACAACTGGCGCTGCGAGTAGATTCAGGCCGTCATGCCGGAAGACCGCCTACCGGGGACGGACCTCGTCCCGCGGAGAGCCGATGGGATGAGCCCATTCGAAGCGGGACCGCTGCTGGTCGCAGCCGACCTCGCGGTGGGGATCACCTCGCAGGCCGCACGTGTCGCGTGGAGGGCCGGCGAGCTCGGCTGGGGAGCGGGGGTTGCAGTGGGGCGTGTCGCGACGCAACTTCCGGGTGCCCGGAGCGCGGGCCGGCTGGCGGGGGGAGCCGCGCGGCCGTTTGTTCAGGAGGGCCGCGACGTGCGCGGCCGGATGCTGCAGGCGGCGCAGGTCGGCACCCAGCGGCTGCTCGACGCGTTCGTCCCCGGCGCCGTGGAAGCACTCGACGTCGACGCGCTGATGGCGCGGATCGACATCGACCAGCTCGTGGGCAGGATCGACATCGACGCGCTTGTCGCGAGGATCGAGATCGACCGGGTGGTGGGCCGCATAGACATCGACGGGCTCGTCAGAAGGATCGACATCGAGAACCTCGTCCAGAGGATCGACATCGATGGTCTCGTGCGGCGGATCGAGATCGACGACCTGGTGAAACGGATCGACATCGATCAGCTGGTGGGCAGGATCGACATCGACGGCCTCGTGCGGCGGATCGAGATCGACGACCTGGTGAAACGGATCGACATCGACCAGCTCGTGCAAGGATCGAGATCGACGCGCTCGTGAGACGCATCGATATCGACGAGCTCGTGCAGCGGATCGAGATCGACGAGCTGGTGAAACGGATCGAGATCGACGCGCTCGTCAAACGCATCGACATCGATCAGCTCGTGAGCGGATCGACATCGACGACTCGTGCGGCGGATCGAGATCGACGACCTGGTGAAACGGATCGACATCGACCAGCTCGTGCAAGGATCGAGATCGACGCGCTCGTGAAACGCATCGATATCGACGAGCTGGTGTCGCGGATAGCGATCGACGAGCTCGTGAAACGGATCGAGATCGACGCGCTCGTCAGACGGATCGACATCGATCAGCTGGTGGGCAGGATCGACATCGACGGTCTGGTGCGGCGGATCGAGATCGACGAGCTGGTGAAACGGATCGACATCGACCAGCTCGTGGCAAGGATCGACATCGACGCGCTCGTGAGCCGGATCGACATCGACCAGCTCGTGCAGCGGATCGCGATCGACGCAGCTCGTGCGAACGGATCGATATCGACCAGCTCGTCGGCAGGATCGAGATCGACGAGCTCGTACAGGCGCATCGACATCGACGCGCTGGTACAGCGGATCGCGATCGACGAGCTGGTCGGGCGCATCGACATGGACGCGCTGGTGGCGCGGATCGACATGGACGCGGTCGTGGAACGCATCGACGTCAACGAGGTCGTGCAGCGAGTGGACATCGACACGGTGGTCGAGGAAACCGAGCTCGGCACGATCGTCTCGCGCTCGACGAGCGGTTTCGCCAGCGAGGCGCGTCGACGCCGCGCGCAACCAGACCGCCGGCGTCGACACGCTCGTCGAGCGCTCGTCAATCGTGTCCTGCGCCGCGTCGAAGGACGATTCCCGGCCGGGCCTCCGCTGCTCACCGGGCGAGTCGGCGAGACGTCGCGACGGACCGACGGAGCCCGCCGCGCAGGCCGCAGGACAGGAGCCGGAGCGACGAGCGGGGAGCGCGACGAGTGAGCAGCGACGCTCGGCGCGACGTTCGCGCACCAGGGCCACTACGCGGGTCCGCTCAGCCGCCTGCTCGCCTACGGCGCCGACCTGCTCGTGATCAACACCGTCTACGGCATCGGCGTGGCGCTGCACCGAGTTCGCGATCAACACGGCGACGCCCTGGACGGTCGAACTCAAGGAGAACTACTGGTGGGTGATCGTCGGCGAGTTGGTCTGGGCGGCGATCTACTCTCGGCGCCTCCTGGGTCATCTTCGCGCGCTCGCCCGGGAATGTCGCTGCTCGGGCTGCGGATCGTTCGCTCGGACGGGGCGACCTTGACCCCCGCCACGCGATCATCCGGCTGATCACGTTTCCCGCTCGGCTTCCTGACCCTCGGCATCGGCTTCCTCGGGATCGTCTTCGGCAAGGCCCACCGCGCCCTCTACGACCGGATCGCGGACACCGCGGTCATCTACGACTGGGACGCGGAGGCCGCGAAACTCCGCGAGCTCGCCACGCGGGGCGCCAGGCGCCGCGAAGTGGAGTTCCAGGCCCCGCCGGAGGCCTGACCGGAAGCCCGGCGCTCAGTGCGCCGGGCCGTCGCCGAGCGCCGCGAGGATCCACTGCGCGATGACTTCGGGCGTCGGCGGACAGCCGGGTATCCGTATGTCCACGGGGAGCACATCGTCAACTGCGCCAACCAGCTCAGCCGGGTCCCCGAGCACGTTACAGCCGAGCGCGCAGTCGCCGAGTGCCGCGACCATTCGCGGCTCCGGCATCGCCGCATACGCCGTCCGCAGCGGCTCGAGCATGCGGGTGGTGACCGGGCCTGTGACGAGCAGGATGTCGGCGTGTCGCGGGGAGGCGACTATTTCAAGGCCGTGCCGGGCGATGTCGTGGAATGGATTGCTCGCCGCGCCAAGCTCGTGCTCGCAGCCGTTGCAGGAGCCGGCGTCGACGTGCCTGAGCGCCACTGAGCGCGGCGCGGACCGCGCGAGGCCTTGCTCTCGGCGAATCCGTGCGAGCTGGGACAGGAGCACGAACATCAGCGGTCCACGCAGGCGTAGCAGAGCTCGAAGCTCTTGTTGATCAGCGGGAAGTCGGGCAACAGGTTCCCCGCGCACGCATGTGCGAGCGCGGGCCAGTTGGCGTAGGAGCCGCTGCGCAGGTGGACGCGCGCGACCCGGCTGCCGTCGAGCTCGACAGCACACGTGCTGACGCCGCGCGGGCTCTCCACTCGCCCCACCCCTATCGGTGCGCGTTCACCGGCCGCGCTCGTCGAGCCGGCCGGCATCTCCCCGTTCAGCAGCTCTTGCAGCAGCTCGCACGTGTACTCGAGCTCCGCGGCCCTGACCCGCAGACGGGATGCGACATCGCCGCGCGCACCCTGTATCGACGCGGGCACGAACCCGTCATACGCAAGGTGCGTGCTCGAGCTGCGGGCGTCCTCGCGGATACCCGCGGCCCGTGCTGCGGGCCCGACCGCTCCCATCCGCTGCGCGGCGTCGGCGTCGAGGATCCCGATGCCCTCAAGGCGCGCCTGCACCGAGCTCGAGAAGCTCAGCGCACGCCACGCGGCCGAGAGGTCGACCTGCAGCTCGCGGAGCCGGGCCCGAGCCGCGTCCGCCTCGGCGGCGCTGAGGCTCACGGCGCCGCCTCCTACCCGCACCGTCCCGAACAGGAACCGGTGCCCGAAGGCCGTCATGTTGATCTGCTGCGCCCGGTCCTTCAAAGCGGCGAACGCCATCGTGCCGGGTGCGAACCCGACCCCGGCACTGAGCGCTCCGCAGTCGTTGAGGTGGTTGTAGAGCCGCTCGAGCTCGAGCAGCACGGTGCGTGAGACGCGCAGGCGCCGGTCCGGGCTGGCGGCCATCGCCTCCTCGACGGCCTGCGCGTAGGCAACGCAGTTGCTCACCGCGCATGCCGCACAGGCGCGCTGGACGTGGGCGACGGCGGCCGTGGCCTCGCTCCCGCACGCTGCCGCCTCGAGCCCGCGGTGCTTGTAGAACAGCCGCGGATCCATCGCGAGGATCCGCTCCCCGACCGTGTGCAGACGAAAATGCCCGGACTCGATCACCCCTGCGTGTATCGGTCCCACGGCGACCTGATGCACGCCGTCGCCGCTGACGGGGGTCATCCAGTCCTCCGCTCGTGAGGTGTGGGTTGCGAGTGTCCGCATCGGCACCTCGCGCAGGAAACGGACTCCGTGCAGGTCGTGCGCCTCACGCTCGTCCCAGTCCGCGGCCTGCACCAGATCGGTAATGCTCGGCATCTCGCCGTCCGCGTCGCAGGTCAGAATCCGCAGTCCGCGCTGGGAGCTCATCAGCACGCGCCACTGCGTGCTCCCGTCCCGGGTGCTTGCCCACGCGCCCGCGAACCGTTCGCCCCCATCGGCGAGGCCTCGCGCGACGGAGGCCCTGAGGGCCGCGGCGCCAACGTGGACCAGGTCGGTCACAGCGCTCCGCCCGCGAGGGTCTGCACGAATGCCGATCCGGGCAGCAGCAGGCCGATCGCCGTGCAGCTGAGCATCGCGGCGGAGAGGATCGCCGTCAGCGCAAGGATCGGTCGCTCCTCGCGGCTGCGCCGCCGCCCGGGCCGCGTCTCCTCACCGATGACGCCGTCTATCAGGGCGTGCAGCAGCCCGAGGAATCCGAGTGCCAGTGCGAGCGCAGCAATGGCCGTGACCGCCAGGTAGCCCCCGGCGACGCCGCCGAGGAGGATCAGCAGCTCGGACAGGAACAGCGGAGAGGGAGGCAGTCCCGACAGGGCCCCGAGGCTGATGCCCATCGCCGCGGCTGTGGAGGGGCTCTCGGCCGCCACGCCGCTCGGCGCGGAACGGGCGGCCTTGGGGTCGATTCGCAGCAGCGGCATCGCGGCGTAGAAGCCGAGCGCCTTCGCAAGCGCGTGTCCGACGACGTGAAGCACCACGCCGGCGATCGCGAGCGGGGTGCCGAAGCCGATGCCGAGCCCGATGATGCCCATGTGCTCGAGGCTCGAGTATGCGAGCAGCCGCTTCCACGGCAGCGAGCGCCACAGGAACGGGATCGCGATGAGGATCGAGGCGAGCCCGAATGCGATGAACACGCCGCGCGTTGTGGCCGCCCCTACGGACGGCTGCAGGATGTCCTTGACCCGCCAGGCGATCAGGAGCACGGTCGGCAGCAGCGCTGCGGACAGGAGGGCGCTGATCGGCGCGGGCGCCTCGCTGTGTGCATCGGGGAGCCAGTTGTGGACCGGCGCCCAGCCGATCTTGGTCGCAAGGCCGGCGAGCACGAGCACGAACGCGAGGAGCGTCGGCGCCTTCGGCAGTGTGCGGGCCGCGCTCTGAAGCGCGTGCCAGTCCAGTGCGTGCAGGTCGTGGGCTCCGGTCCCTGCCTGGCCGATCGCGAGGATGATGATGCCGAGCAGGGCGACGGACAGACCCAGTGTCGTAAGGAGCAGGTACTTCCAGCCAGCCTCGAGGGCATCTCGGCGGCCGCTGAAGGCGACCAGCAGCGCCGAGGCCGCAGTCGTCGCCTCGACGATCACCCAGGCAACCGCGAGGTTTCCCGCGATCGGTACCGCGAGCAGTGCAGCCCAGAACAGGAACAGGGCCGCGTAGTAGAGGCTCCTGGACCGCGCCGCGGTGGTCAGTCTCCGTCCGCTCGTGCGCAGGAACGCCGGGGAGAGCAGCGCACTGCAGAGGCCGACGACAGAGATCACCGCGAGGAGCACGCCGCTCGCACCGTCGACGAGATACCAGCGGCCACGCAGCGCGGGTTCGCCGCCGCGCGCGAGGGCGATCCCGGCGAGTGTGAGCCCCGCCGCGGCTGTCACGAATGCTGTGCACAGAGCGAGCCGATCGGCCCGGCGGGCAGAGCGCGCTAGCAGCGCGAGCACCATGCCGATGAGCGGGAGCGCCGGGACGCAGAACGCCAGCGTGGGGACGAGGCTATTCACGAAGTCCCCTGAGCAGCTCGGTGTCGCCGGTGCCCGTGTCGCTGTGGATCGCCTGCGCGAACGCGGCCGCGACGGTCACCACAAGCGCCAGGTCGAACACGGCCCCGAGCTCGACCACGTAAGAGAGGCCTCCGGGAACCGACACGGCGAGCAGGGATAGGCCGTTCTCAGCGACGAGCAGCCCGACCAGCTGAAAGAGGATCGGGCGCCTCGTGACTACGATCGTGATCCCGACGAGGACCATGGCAACCGACGTGTGTTCGGTGTGGGGGTCGCCGATGCCGAGCGGCGGTACGAAGATGACGGCGCACAGGGACACGGCTCCGGCGAGCACGAGCCGCGCGACGGGGCTCACGGCGGCTCTCACGGGGCGCGCCTCCGGGGTCCGGCGGATCAGCAGATACAGGAGCACAGGGAGCAGCACGGCCTTGGTCGCGAGCAGGAAGGCGGCGACCAACAGGTCCCCGCTCTTCCCGTCCGCGAGCCCCAGCGCCACGAGTCCGAGCGCCGTCGACTGTGCAGCGAGCAGCGCGATCGCCACGGTTCGCCGCCGCACCACGATCACCGCGAGCGAGAGCACGAGCATCGCTGTGACGAGCGCGCCGTTCACGCGCCAAGCCCCGCGATCCACAGGCCGGCGCCCGCGAGCGCGACAACGCAGCCGGCGCCGAGCAGCGCGGGCACCTGAAGGATCCGCATCTTGGCCTGCGCGGTCTCGATGAGGGCGAGCGCGACACACAGCGCTGCCGCGCCGGCGACGAGCCATGCCGCGGCCGCGGCGAAGCCGAGCGGATGCGGCAGATACAGCTCGGCTCCGAGGATGATGAACACCCAGTGCCTCGCGGCGGCGGCCCACACGAGCAACGCGAGGTCGCGTCCCGCGTATTCCAGCAGCGGGCCCTCGTGCACCATCGTCAGCTCGAGGTGCGTGTCCGGGTTGTCGATCGGCTGACGGCCGGTCTCGACGAGGATCACGAGCAGGAACGCCAGTGCGCCGCACCAGTGCGCGGGCCCGCTCCAGATGTGTGCTCCCGCGGCGGCGGCGCTCATCGCGGGCAATGCGGTGCTGTGCGCTGGTAGCGCGACTATCAGGATCGCGAGGACAAGCAAGGCCTCCGCAAAGACCGCGATCATCAGATCCCTCGCCGACGCCATCAGTGCGAAGCCGCTGCCGCTGTCCCAGGACGCGGCGGCCATCGCAAAGCGCGGGATCGCGAGCACTCCAAGGAGAACCAGCGCGTCGCTGCCGAGCCCGAGGCCGCCCGTGCGCCCCGCCACGGGGACGATCGCGATCGCCGCAACCATGCAGGCGGCGACGAGCGCAGGCGCGACGCGGTAGACGGGGCCGGTCCCCTGCGGGTCGACCGAGCTCTTGCCCCACAGGCGGGCGAGCACCCGGTAGGGCTGCAGCGCGGACGTGCCGCGCCTGCCCTGCAGGCGCGCCTTTGATGTCTGGATGCATCCCGGCAGCAGCGGCGCGAGGAACACGCCTGCGACCTGAAGGACCGTCGCGGCGGCGCTCATCCCAGGACGCCCGAGTAGACAAGGGCCAGGAGCCCGAGCACCAGCGCCAGCAGATACGCGGCGTACGTGCGCACGTTCCCGGACTGCAGTCGCCTGGCGAGAGCGGCGGCGCGCAGGCCGCCGCGCACGGTCGGCTCATACAGGCTGCTCCCCAGCAGCGACGGGACCTCCCCCGTGTAGGCGACGCTCTGCACGAGTCCGCCCGAGCGGGTGGTGGCGACCTCGCGTCGCGCGCGAAGGACGACGTCCAGCACCAGTCGCAGGGGCTTGGTGAACGCGGCGGAGCTCCACCGCAGCTCAACCGCGGCGGGCTGCCCGCACGCCCATGCCGGGCTCGGCGCAGCGCGGCGCCTGCCGCGAGCCGTGACCATGACGCCCGTCAACGCGATGATCGCGAGAGCGATCACGGGCGCCGGGTAGGAGCCGGTGCCCGGCAGGAAGACACCAGCATGCCGACCCGTGATCGAGGCCTGGCCCCCCGGTGCCAGGCCCGCGAGCGTCGGCAGGACGACGCCCGGCACGAGACCGAGCGCCACACACATCACGGCGAGAGACGCCATCGCCCCGCGCATCCCGGCGGGAGGGTCCACGGCCTCGGCACAGGCGCCGCGACGCGGCTGCCCCAGCAGCGACATTCCCGTCACCTTCGCGAAACAGAACAGGGCGAGCGCCGCGGTCGCTGCAAGGCCGCCGGCGGCGACGGCGGCCGCGAGCCCGACGCCGAGCGGAGCCTGGAAGGACACGTGGACCAGCGACTCGAGAACGAGCCACTCGGACGCGAAGCCGTTCAGGGGCGGCAGGCCCGCGATCGCCAGCGAGCCGACCAGCATCGCGCCGCCGGTCCATGGCATTCGTCTGAGCAGGCCGCCCAGCTCGTCGAGGTCAAGGCTCCCGACCGCCCGCTCCAGCGCGCCGGCCGCGAGGAACAGCAGCGTCTTGAAGATCGCGTGGTTGACGAGGTGGAGCAGCGCCGCGCCGAATGCGATCGCGGCCCACGTCGTGTTGCCGGCCTGCGCGAAGAGCAGTGATGCGCCGAGGCCGAGCGTGATGATGCCGGTGTTCTCGATCGTGCTGTACGCAAGCAACTGCTTGAGACGGTGCTGGACGACCGCCCACAGGATCCCTCCGAGCGATGAGATCAGCCCGACCGCCAGCAGCGTCAACCCCAGCCAGAGGGGCGTGGACCCGAGCCACTGGAACTCGACGCGGATCAGCCCGTAGAGCGCGACCTTGACCATCAAGCCCGACATCAGCGCCGAGAGATGCGCGGGCGCAACGGGGTGGGCGCGGGGCAGCCAGGAATGCAGAGGCACGAATCCGGCCTTGGTGCCGAACCCGATGAGCGCCGCGACGGCCACCAGCGTCTCGGCGCCGGTGCCCGCGGCGGCGAGCGCGGACGGGTCGCCGATCGCGCCGTGATGTGCGAGGACGAGCATCGCTATCCACACGCCCGCCCCGCCGAGATGGGTGACGGCCACGTACGAGTAGACCGCTGAGCGGACCGCGCGCTCGCGCCCGTTCAAGAGGATCGCGGCGGCCGGCACGAGCGTCATCAGCTCCCAGCAGGCCAGGAACCCGATCACGTCGCGGGCGGCGAGTACCCCGACCAGTGAGAGCAGGAAGACGCCGGTGAGGGCGGCCAGCCCCGCCGCGTGAGCGCGGCCGCAGAGGTAGTCCCGCGCAAAGACGAGCGTGGGGACCGCGGTGATGGCGAGCACCGCGAGGAAGAATCCGCTCAGCGGGTCGAGCCCGAACGCCAGCCCGATCGTGCTGCTGAACGGCGCGCCGATCTGCTCGCTGCTCGTGAGGGTGACGACGCCCGCGACACCCAGGAGGGTCGTCGCGCACGCCTGCAGCGTCAGGCCGGCGCGCATCTTCGTGGGAGCGCCGGCGAGAACGGCCCCGCCGGCGAGCGCGCCGGCGCCGGCGAGGGCGACCCATGCGAGCGGGCTCACCTACGAGCCGCGATCGGGTCCAGGAAGGAAATCCTCGACCGCAAGGTCATCGAGCAGCGCCTGGTTGTCCTCGCGCGTGCCGGAGATGATCTGCCTTGCAAGCTCGAGCAGATCCAGCGTGCGCGGATCGCGCACCCGGTAGTAGACGCTCGTGCCCTCCTTCCGGCTGGCGACGAGTCCCTGCTTGCGGAGCGCAGCCAGATGCTGGGAGGTGCTGCTCGCGTCGAGCTCGATCGCGTCGCGCAGTGCTCCCACCGAGCGCTCCCCGTCGCGCAGGATCTGCAGCAGGCGCACACGGGCGGGATGCCCGAGGACGCGGAAGAAGTCCGCCTTGAGGGCGTAGACCGGCGGCTGACCCGTTCGAGAGGACCACATGTGAGAAGTTTACAACTTTATAAACTTTCCCTTGCGGTTGTCCGCCCCCCGGGTTCGAGGACAGCCCCTCCTCAGGCCGCTATCAGGCCGCGTTCTATCGCGTAGCCGACCAGTTCGGCACGCGTGGAGAGCATCAGCTTCTGCTGGATGTGCGCCCGGTGCGTCTCGACCGTGCGGATGGAGAGGAACAGCTTGCTGGCGATCTCGGGGTTGGTGTTCCCGAGTGCGATCAGGGTCAGCACCTCGACCTCGCGCTCGGAGAGATCGTCGGGCGGGCCCGGCACCGGCTCTGAGGCGATCCGGGCTCCCAGCTCGGGGTTGAGGTAGCTCTCGCCCCCGGCGGCCCGCCGGACAGCCTCCACGAGCTCCCCGTCGGCCGCGTCCTTGAGCACGTAGCCGACGGCCCCGGCGCCCAGCGCGGCCCTTACGAAAGCGGTTTCCTGCTGCATCGTGAGGACGACTATCTGAGTGTCGGGCGACTCCTCGCGAATCACCGGGATCGCATCGAGGCTCGATCCGCCCGGCATGTTCAGATCGAGGACCAGGACGCTCGGGTGATGACCGTGCACGAAGCGGCGAGCGCTGTCGACATCGTCGGCCTCGGCGACCACCTCGAACTCGCCGCTCTTCTCGAGCAGCAGCCGCAGCCCGCTGCGGACCACCCGGTGGTCGTCCGCCAGGATGATCCTGATCGGATCCCCGCCCCCGGGGACCGCGGTGGAGTCCTGATCTCCCACGCCACCCATGCTACGCATTGCCTCGTACCGCGTCTCGGTGCTTTGCCCCGTCAGGTGGAGGCGTTTTCACGGACACAGCCAGGTGCGCGCGGCCTAGCGTAAAGGCATGGCGACGGACCAGCTTCGGGAGGTGAGCGATGCCTGCGCGATCCGCGTCGTACTCGCCGACGACCACGAGCTGATCCGGCGCAGCATGCGCGACGTGCTCGACGGCGAGGACGGGATCGACGTCGTCGGTGAGGCGGACGGGATCGAATCGACGCTGCGCAGCGTGCGCCTCCACAGGCCGCACGTGCTCGTCTGCGATCTGCGCATGCCGAGCCTCTCGAATGTGGCGACGATCCAGCTGATCCGCGAGCGGATAGCCCGGACGAGGATCGTGCTCGCGACGATGGAGCTCAATCCCGCGTTCGCGCAGCTCGCGCTCGCGGCCGGCGCGACGGGCTTCGTATCGAAGGATCTCGCCGACTCCGAGCTGGTGCCGGCCGTGCGTGCTGCGGCGACCGGGACGCGCTATGTCAGCCCGCGCGTGGCACGCAGACTCGGCTCGCGCGCCGCCGAATGCGGCGTGTGATCCGCCGCTAGCCCGCAACGCCGCCTCCCGGTACCGGAAGACTCGCGTGGACAAGCGTGCCGTGTGGGCCCGAGGCGACCTTCATGCTGCCGCCCGCGAGGCCGACCCGCTCGTGCATGCCCGTGAGACCGAACCCATCACGGACCGTGGCGTCGTCAAAGCCGCATCCGTCGTCGCTCACGTCGACGGTCAGGGTGTCGCGGTTCTCGTGGATCGCGACACGGACCGATGACGCCGACGCGTGGCGTGCGACGTTTGTGAGCGCCTCCTGCACGAGGCGATAGACGGTGCTCTCAAACTCGGGGTCGAGGCTGCGGCCGCGCCCCGCGACGGTCTTGATCTCAAGCTCGCTCTCGATTCGCAGTGGATCTCGCTCACGGTGGCGATCGACGAGCGATTCGATCGCGGGGCCGAGGCCGAGCTCGTCCAACGCGGGCGGTCGCAGCTCGCTGATCATCGCGCGAAGCGATTCGATCTCGCCAGCGAGATCGGCGATCGCCGCGCCGACCGCGCTCCGCGTGCTCTCGAGGTCCTTTCCGTCGCTGAGGGTCGCCGAGAGCTGCATGCGCAGGCCGGCGAGGGCCTGGAGGGTCTCATCGTGCAGTTCGCGCGCCCAGCGCGCGCGCTCCGCCTCGGTGGCGGCGAGGGCGCCGCGCAGCCGGTCGCTCTCCACGCTCTGCGCGAGCGCGACTGCGTTCGCCGCGCTCGCGGCGAACGTGATCAGGAGCTGCTCGTCGTCCTCGCTGAAGTCCGCGGCCTCGCTGGGAGCGCCGATCGCGAGCACGGCGCCGACGACCAGGCCGCGGGAGACCATTGGCACGACCAGCGACGCGTGCCTGCCGGCCTCGCCCAGCATCGCGAGCCGAACCGACCGGCGTTGACCGGCCCTGCCGATGCGCAGCGTCTCGCGACCAGCGATGACGCGCCCCGCCACGCTCCCGTCAACAGGGACTCGCGTGCCGTCCAGGTCCTCCTCGACGTCGCCGGCGCTCGCGCGGACGACCAGCTCGTCGCCGTCACGGAGCCAGATCAGCATGCTGCTGGATTCGACCAGTGCCCGGCCGCGCTTTGCGATCAGCTCGAGCACCCGGTCGAGGTCGACGTCGGTCCCGATCGCCACCGCGACGTCGCGCGTCATCTCAAGGCCACGCGCGGTCCGCTCGGATTCCCGCCGCCGGGCCTCGCTGAACTCGTACATCATCGCGTTGTCGATGGCGATCGCGGCCCATCCGGCGAGCAGCACGGTCGCTTCCTCGTCGCGCTCGGTGAACCCGCCCCCGTCCTTCTCCGTGAGATACAGGTTCCCCCACACCTGCCCCCTGATCACGATCGGGACCCCGAGGAAACTCCGCATCAGGGGATGCCCCGCAGGGAAGCCGTAGCTGCTCACATGGCTGCTCACGTCGCTCAGGCGCAGGGTCTGGGGGTGCTGGATCAGGAAGCCCAGCACGCCCCTTCCGCGGGGGAGGTCGCCGATCGCGGACCGGGTCTCCTCGTCGATCCCGGAGGCCAGGAAGTTGTCCAGGCCGCTGTGGTCGTCGTTCAGGATCCCTAGCGCCGCATACCGCGCGCCGGTCATCTGGCGCGCCGTATCGAGAACGCGCTCGAGCACGACCCCACGGTCGAGCTCCGACGTCAACGAGCGACCCACGGCCAAGAGGCGGCGTACCCAGTCTTCCTGGGACTCCGGGTCCGGCAGCGGCGGCGGACTCCAATCGGTCCGGCCGTCCATATGCCTCCCCTCACACTGGAACCACGAGCGCGACGACCTGACGCCCACGTTGAACCCCGAGCCGAACCCGCCCCTATATGTGACGCCCGGCGCTACGCTCGACGCACACTCGAGAACACCGCACGCCCAATCCATAATAGGCCTGGCGCTGGGGATGTCAAATCGTTGTGAAGCCGCATATTTGCAGGAGATTGTGTGCAGCGGCGCTCTACACTGACACTGCGCCGCTCGCGGGGTTCTCTCCACGGCCAGCTCTGGACCGCGCGCGGCGGCTCGCACCCGGCGCAGAGGGCCGAAGAGGTGTCCGATGTCAGAGTCATCGAGGCCCGGCGCGCCTGCGCAGGCGCTCAGCGGAGGCGAGCTGAACGCCGCGATCACCAGCGCGCTCGTCCGCATCCACCACGCCTACCTGGGCCGGGGACCAACGACCGCCACGACGTTCCATCACGAGAACGTCGTGGTCACGCTCATGTACGGCGTGTTGACACTCGCCGAGCAGTCGCTGACGCGGAGCGGGCATTCGGAGGGAGTGGCGAGCATCCGCCAAGCGTTCCAGGGCGTCATGGAGAGCGAGTTCACCGAGGCCGTCGAGCGCCTGAGTGGCCGCAGCGTGATCGGCTTCGTCAGCGGCAACAACGTCCAGAGCGGGGTGAGCTCGGAGGTCTTCATCCTCGACGGCAACCCATAGGCGCTGCGGCGGGGGGATCGCGCGGAGCGCCTGCCCGCGTGAGCGCTCCGGTGACGCTCAGCTTCGCCGGCGCCGGGATCCTAGAACCAGATGCGCGCCACGCGAGCCGTGTTACGCAGGCTCCCCGACGCGCCCTCCGTATGCACACGGGAGAGGGGTGTGCCCGTGTTCCGCGGAGGACGCGCTCATGGGGTCGGTGCGGCCTTGCACGCCGGTTCGTGGAGGAGAGTCCGCCGGTATGCATGGATAGTCTCGGCTTCTGGGGCCGGGGGCGAATCCGCTGGCAACCCCTGATCGGGTGGGTGAAACCACTGTCGCGGGACCGTGGGCACGGCGGAGAGCAAGCGCTGCGAGCGGGCGGATCCCGAGCGCGGGAGCCCTCACTCAGGCCTGTGGGGGCGCAAGCTAACCCGCGCTGGCCGCTCAACAGTGCCACGGCGGCGCTGTCGAGCGTGAGGGCGGCGGCCTAGGATCCTCGGCTCGAACGGCGTCGACTGGGGGAGACCCCGTTCGCTCGGCGCTCCGGCTTCTACGCTTCCTTCTCGGCCTGCTCTAGTTCCGCCTTTAGCTGGCTGCTGTCCGCGTCGATTTCCTTCTCGATCGTCTTGATCGAGCGCTCGAGGAGCTTGTCGAGCTGCTCCTCGACACGCGACTCGCCGACCACGATCAGCGCGGCCTGGCCCTCGTCGAGGAACTCGCCGAGCTCCTTCGCGTCACCGCGTGCCATGCCCTTGCGCAGGTGGGCGCCGACGCCGCCGACGATGCCGCCGACCGCAGCCGCTCCGAGCACGGAAGGCGGGAAGAGGACTCCGATCACCGCGCCGACGGCGATCCCGCCCCACGCGCCGTGCTGGGTCGGCTTCTCGTGCTTGGAGACGTGGACCTTGCCCTCCTCGTCCTTGGTGATCACGGCAACGTCGTAGGTTCCGACGAGACTCGCCGCGTGCAGGTCGAGCAGCGTGTCGTAGTCGGCGAACGCGTCGTCGCTGTTCGCGTAGGTGGCGGCGTAGATGAAGACAGGCCTGTCGCTCATCGGCTCTCCTTCAGATGGTGGTTGTCGGCGCCCGGGGCGCTGTGCTGTTGGGCCAACCATATGGTCTCCACCACGCCAGCGGCGTGAAGTCCGCGCGTGTTCTAGGCGGTTGCGCGGCGCAGCGTCACAGCGCCGCCGGCAAGGCAGGCCAGCGTCGCACCGACCACGACCGTGACGTTGACGATCAGGGCAGCGCCGAGCGCTGCCGGGCTCGTCGCGCGCGCGAGGGCGTCGTAGGCGTAGGTCAGCGGCAGCGCCCATGAGACGTCGTAGAGCACGGGCGCCATCGGTCGCGTGCCACGAACAGGCCGCACAGCAGCATCTGCGGGAACACGATCAGCGCCGGCATGAACTGCACCGCCTGGAACTCGGTCTCGCGCGAACGCGCTGACGAACAGGCCGAGCGCCATCCCGAGCACGGCGTTGCGCGACCGCCAGCACCCCCACCAGCCATGCGCCGTGTGGGGCGTGCAGGCCCAGCGCGATGAACCCGACGGCGCACACGAGCGCGCCTGGATCGCGGCGAGCAGCCCGAACGCGAGCCCGTAGCCACCGAGCAGATGTCCAGCTTCGCGAGGGGCATCGTCATCAGTCGCTCGAGCGTCCCGCTCGTGCGCTCGCGCAGCATCGCGATCGACGTGACGAGGAACATCAGGATGAACGGGAACAACCCGCACAGCGGCGCGCCGATGCGCTGGAAGGCCTGCGGCTCGCCGTCGAACACGTACTACATCAGCACCAGCAGCAGGCACGGCACCGCGAGGAGCAGCGCGAGCGTCCGGGGTCGCGGCGGATCTGCCACAGCACCCGCCGCGCGGTCGCCAGGTCGCTCGGGCGTCACGCTCAGACTGCCGCGTCCCTCGGCCCTCCGATGATCGCCAGGAACGCGCTGCCGAGGTCGCTGCTCGCCGGTGCGCTCGCGCAGCTCCGCGCGGCGGTGTCTGCGCGAGCATCGCCCCGTCGCGCATCAGCAGCAGCTCGTCGCACTCGCTCGCCTCGTCCATCACGTGGCTTGAGATCAGCAGCGTGGCGCCGGCGCCGGCGAGCCCGTGGAACGTGTCCCACAGCTCCTCGCGGAGCACCGGGTCCAGACCCACGGTCGGCTCGTCGAGCATCAGCAGATCCGGGCGCGTCGCAGCAGCGCCGTGGCAAGCGACACGCGGGCGCGCTCGCCGCCGGACATTGAGCCGACGACCTGTCGCTCGAGCCCGCTGAGGCCGACCGTGCCGAGCACCTCGCGCGACGCGCCCGCCGGCGGCGCCGAGGAGGCGGGCGAAGTAGCGGAGGTTCTCGCTCGACGGTAAGGTCGCCGTAGACGGACGGTGCCTGCGTGACGTAGCCGATCCTGCCGGCGCAACGCGCTGGCGCCCGCCGCGTGGCCGAGCACCCGCAGCGTGCCGGTACCGCCGGCCTCTGCACGCCGACGATGGACCGCATCAGCGTCGACTTTCCGCAGCCGCTCGGCCCCAGCAGGCCGGTAACGGATCCCTGCGCGACGGTTACGGAAAGGCCGCTGATCACCAGGCGGTCCCCGCGCGTCACGCCCAGGTCGATCGCCTCGATTGCCGGTCCGCCCACGGACGCCAGCCTACCCCCAGGGCACCTGGTCGCTGTGACATGAGGCTGCTCGCGATCGGCGCCTGCGCCTTCCCCACCGCGCTGCACGCCAGTGCCGCTTGCACACGGAGGCAGGCGGGTTCGCGGCCGAGGTGTTCGGGGGCTGCCTGACCTAGTAGCGGTCTTCGACCGTCATGTTCCAGCGCGCAGAGTCGTTGCCGCCGGACACGTCGAGCCGGTAGAGGCCCGGGCCGCTGTCGAACGTGTGGGTCTGTTCCGTGCCTTCGCCGAGTTCGAAGCTGCCGGAGGTCGAGCCGCTCGCCATGTTGCGCAGCTCGGCGCTCGGACCCGAGCAGACGAGGAGCAGCAGGCAGGTGCCCTGATAGGACATGGCGTAGCTCACGCGCCAGTGGCGGCCGAGTATCCGGAACACGACGGACTGGCCGTCGTCGACGCCGGAGAAGGAGGTCAGCGGACGCCAGCTGGGAGTCTCAGCGACGCGCAGGGCGACGGTCGAGCCGCGGGGGCTCGTGTGTGAGCCGGCGGGTGTCTGTCCTACGACAATCCCCGGTGAGGTCCCGGGCGCGGCCACGAGGGCGGTCTGGGTGTGAAGCCCTGCGCCGCGGATGCTCACCTGGGCGGCCTGCGCGCTCTGCCCGACCACCGCCGGAACCGTGACCGGCGGTGGCCCTGCGCTGAGGACGACGCTGACGGTCGAGCCGGCCGCGACATGGCTGCCCGCGGAGGGGTCCTGCGAGATGGCGGTGCCGGGGGCGGCCATCGAGTAGCGCGAGGCGAACGAGGGGTGCACATCCAGGCGCTTCGCGCGGGCTTCGACGCCGCCCCGCGGCAGGCCGCCCACGTCCGGGACGGTGGTGCTCGCGCCCGCGTCGGCGAGCAGGAACACGATCAGCGCCGCTCCGAACCCGAGGACGAGGGCCGCCGGGAGGATCAGGCGCCTGCGCCTGATCGAACGGGAGATCGGGGGTGTCGCGCGTCCACCGATGAGGAGGCGCGTCTCGGCTGCGAGCGACGCCGCGTCGAGGCGGTCGGCGGAGCTCAGCCGGACCGTTGCGGGCTGCTCGAGCACGATCGTCGCCGTCCCTCCGCGCTCCCCGTGACCGTCGGTGTCAGCCGAAGGGGCCGGGCGCGTGCCGCGGCGGATCGGCTCATCCCCGCACGCGCGCAGCGCGGACGCCATCTGCGCCCCGTCGCGCCAGCGCTCGCCGGGATCCTTGGCGAGTGCGCGACCGACGACCCCGGCCAGATCGGCGGGGACGTCCTCGGGCAACGGCGCCGGGTCGTCCTGCAGGTGGCGCAGGCCGAGCTCGACGGCCGAGCCGTCCATGAACGGCGGCTCACCGGTCAGCATCTCGTAGAGCACCACGCCGGTGCTGTAGACATCCGTCGCGGCGCTCGTGGGGCGTCCGCGCGCCTGCTCGGGCGACATGTAGCGGGGCGTGCCGGCCACCGTCGCCGAGAGCGCCTGAGATGTGCCGCCCGCCAGGCGCGCCACGCCGAAGTCGCCGACCTTCAGGGTGCCGTCCCTGGCGAGCAGGACGTTCGCGGGCTTGACGTCGCAGTGCACGATGCCCTGAGCGTGAGCGCTCGCGAGTGCCTCGCACAGCTGCTGGGCGATCTCACGAGCCTCCTCCGCTGGCAGCGGGCCTCGGAGCAGTCGCTCGGCGAGGCTCTCGCCCTCGACGAGCTCGGCAACGTAGTACGGGCCCTCGCTCGCGTGGCCGATGTCGTAGATCTGCACGATGCCGGGATCGCTCACTCGGGCGAGCAGCTGGGCCTCGCGCTCGAAGCGCTCGACCCAGGCCGTGTCCTCGGCCCACCACGGCTTGATGACCTTCACAGCAACGGTGCGGGCGAGCCGGCGATCAACGCCGCGGTAGACGCGTCCGAATGCGCCCTCGCCGATTACGGCATGGAGCTCATAGCGGTCGTCGAGAGCGCGACCGGTCAGATCGGGTGCTGCAGGCACGCACACGAGTATTCCGCGCGCGGGCTCTCAAGCCAACCGTGAACCGTGCTGCGCTCCCCGTCCGAGAGGAGCGGGGAGCGCAGCAGGATCACCGCCCGCGCTATGCGCAGGCGGTGATCGGGATGTTCAGGAACCGCTGTCGAGGCGTGCCGTGTTCCACAGCGAGAAAGGCGTGGATGTTCAGCACATATTTCTTGCCCGGCACGAGATGCTTGATGTGGAGGGTGCCGACAAACGGCTTGTTGCTGAGCCTCTTGCGGGAGAGCGTGAGATGGTTGGATCCGACGGTGAAGATCACCTTGAAGACCTTCACTACCACGGTGCCCTTGCGCTTGTGCGAGGGGTATTTGAAGGACAGGCTGCCGGGCACCGCGCCGTTTTTGATGCACTGGTTCCGGGTGGAGCCCGTCAGCGTGGTGCCGCCGACGTTCGCGGTCGCGGTGAGGAGGGCGCTCCCGGACGTCAGGTCGGCAACCTGAAGGCCGTGTTCGTCTTTGAACGTCAGCCAGCCGCCTCCGTCAGCGGCTGCGGTGAGGCGCGGCGGGCCTTCATATCCGCCGGCGATCGCCGCGACGGTGCGTTCGCCGTGGAAGCTCGCGCCCGCATCGGTGGATTCCCAGAGTCGCATCACGCCACCCAGCGTGCCCTGTATGGGCTGGGCCACGTATAGCGTCCCCGTTTCGGGGTTCTCATAGAGGCTGCCACCGGTGAAGAGGCTCGCGACCGTCGGCGGGATGGTCGCAACTCGCGTCGCTGCGGCGAACGTGTTCGTGGATTCGTTGTAGCGGCGAACGTCGAGCAGAGTGGGCTGCCCGCCGCCGGCTTCGTCCGTCGAGAGCAGGAACAGGCCACGCGGCCCGCTCGCGAGCCGGGGCTCGTAGCCGCTCGAGACGACTTCCGGCTTGGACCAGTTCTTTTCTTCGGACGGGCTTCCGGCGACGACGTCGTTGACCGCTACTTCGTAGGGGCTCGCGAAGTTCCAGTAGGCCTGCACGGGGAGGCCTCCATTG
>CAWGWU010000004.1:0-77074 GCA_963826345.1 uncultured Solirubrobacteraceae bacterium | reverse complement strand
ACGAGTCCTCCTTTGCAAAGCTCGAGATCGCGGGCCCGGGCGCCGCCGGCTTCCTGGAAGGGGTGTGCGACAACCGCGTCGCGCGCGACGTCGGCGCGATCACCTACACGCAGATGCTCAATCACCGCGGCGGGATCGAGTGCGACTTCACCGTCACCCGCGTGCAGGAGGACGTGTTCTCGATCGTCACCGGCACGGCCTTCGGCAACCACGACCTCAGCTGGATCCGCCGGCAGGCACCGGGCGACGGCAGCGTCCGAGCCACCGACGTGACCGCGCGCTGGTCCTGTTTCGCGCTGTGGGGGCCCCGGGCGCGTGACATTCTCGGCCCGCTCACCGCCGACCCGCTCGACTTTCCCTACATGACGATGCGCGAGCTCGCGATCGGCGATGTGCCGGTGCGGGCCCTGCGCGTGACCTTCGTCGGAGGCTCGGCTGGGAGCTGTACTGCCCGACCGAGTACGGCGCCGGGCTGTGGAGGGCACTGTGGGAGGCCGGCGAGGAGCACGGCCTCACGGCATGCGGTTACAAGGCGATCGACTCGCTCAGGCTCGAGAAGGGCTACCGGGTGTGGGCGGCCGACATCACGCCCGACGAGACGCCGTACGAGGCGGGCCTTGGCTTCTGCGTGAAGAAGGACGCGCCGTTCGTGGGCTCGGACGCTCTCGGGGTGGGCTCTCACGACGGCCCGGAGCCCCGGAGAAGCGCCTGCGATGCCTCGTCCTTGATGACCCTCGCTCGGTCGCGCTCGGGAACGAGCCGGTGCGCGTGGCGGGGGAGATCAGGGGCCGCGTCACGAGCGGCGGCTATGGATACACGATCGAGCGCTCGATCGCCTATGCCTACCTCCCGGCGGAGGTCGAGATCGGCACGGCGGTCGAGGTCGACATCTTTGGCCAATGGGTTCCCGGCGAGGTCACCGAGGAGCCTCTGCTCGACCCGAAGGGCGAGCGCGTGCGCGCCTAGCGCGCCTGCGCCGGGCGCCGCCGGGGCGCCCAGTCGCGCATCGCGCAGACCATCTCCTGGGCATCCAGCGGCTCGGCGGGCATCGCCGACGGCCGGCGCCTGTCGGGCCGAAGGCCGTCGAGCGAGATCACGAGCAGGCGCCGCCACACCTCGGGAGCGCTCTCGCGGGTGAAGTCCGCGACTTCGCTGATCGCATGCTGCAACAGGAACAGGTCGGTCGCGGCCAGATCGGCACGCACGACGCCGGCCTGCTGGGCGCGCTCGAGGACCGCCTCGACCAGCGGCTGGATCTCTCCCCGGCCCCGCTCGAGCATCGCGTGACCGTCGCTGGTGCCGCTGAGTAGGAGTCCTTCAGGCCCCGGTCGGCGACCTGCAGTTCGAGCGACCGCGTTAGAAACGTCTCGAGTGCCAGCCAGGCGTCGTCGATCTCGATGCTCTCCTGGGCCGTCTGCCTGAGCTCGGCGAGGCGATCCTCGAACAGCGCGCCGATCAGGACCTCCTTGTCGGGGAATCGCCTGTAGACGGTGCCGACGCCGACGCCCGCCTCGCGCGCGATCTCGTCAAGGGACACGCTCAGTCCACGCTCGGCGAAGACCGTGCGCGCCGTGTCCAGGATGCGCTGCCGGTTGCGCTCGGCGTCCCTTCGAAGTGGTCTCGCGGCGACTGTTCCCATTGAGCGCATTGTAACGAAGTGGAGCGACGCTCTCCATGTGGAGGGCAATGCTCCGCTTATGTGCTAGCGTGATCCCAAGTTGAGGTCATCTCTCCACATCTCGCGACAGGAAGGTTCGCCCATGACTTCTCAGGCAGCGTCCCGCCAGCACCAGCGCCGCTGGAGCATCCTCGCGATGCTCGGCGTGGCGCAGCTGATGGTCGTTCTCGATGCGACGATCGTGAACATCGCGCTCCCATCGGCGCAGCGCTCGCTCGGGTTCACCGAAGACCAGCGCCAGTGGGTGGTCACCGCCTACGCGCTCGCGTTCGGCAGCCTGCTTCTGGTCGGTGGCCGGATGGGCGACATGTTCGGCCGAAAGCGCGCGCTGATCATCGGCCTCACCGGCTTCGCCGGGGCCTCCGCGATGGCAGGCTTCGCGCCGAGCTTCGGCGTCCTGGTCGCAGCACGCGCGCTGCAGGGCGCGTTCGGCGCGCTGCTCGCACCGTCGGCGCTCTCGATTCTGACGACGACCTTCACGGACCCGGTCGAGCGAGGCCGCGCGTTCGGCATCTTCGGCGCGATCGCCGGCGGCGGAGGCGCGCTCGGCCTGCTGCTCGGGGGCGTCCTCACCGAGTACCTGGACTGGCGCTCGACGCTGTTCGTCAACCTCGCGTTCGCGATCCCTGCAGCGATCGCGGCGGGCGTGCTGCTCGTCAACGAGCGGCCCACCGTGCGGCCGAAGCTCGACATCCCGGGGACCGCGACAGCCGTGGGGGGTCTCTTCTCGCTCGTCTTCGGGCTCGCTAACGCCGAGACGAGCGGCTGGAGCGCTCCCTTGACGATCGTCGCGCTGAGCGCCGGCGCCGTGCTGCTGGTCGCCTTCGTAGCGATCCAGCGGCGCTCGGCGAACCCGCTGCTGCCTCTGCGCGTCGTGCTCGACCGTGACCGGGGCGGCTCCCTGATCTCGATGGGAATCACCGGGGCCGGAATGTTCGGGGTGTTCCTGTTCCTCACCTACTACCTGCAGAGGACGCTCGGCTTCAGCCCGATCGAAACGGGCCTCGCGTTCCTGCCGATGATGGCCTCGATCATGCTCACGGCGACGGTCGTCAACGCGCTCGTCCTGCCGCGGACGGGCCCGCGGCCGCTGATTCCGACCGGCATGGTGCTCGCGTCCGCCGCGATGGTCCTGCTCACGAGCATCGGCGTCGACACCGCCTACGCGTCCGGCGTCCTTCCCGAGCTTCTGATCATGGGAGCCGGGATGGGGCTCGTGTTCGCTCCGGCGATGGCCACCGCGACCGGCGGCGTGGAGCGCCGCGACGCCGGCGTCGCATCGGCGATGGTCAGCACCGCCCAGCAGGTCGGAGGCTCGATCGGCACCGCGCTGCTGAGCACCTTCGCCGCCTCGGCGGCGACGGCCTACGTCGCCGGGCACGGACTGAGCAGGGCCACTGCGCAGGCCGCCGCGGTGCACGGCTACACGACCGCGTTCTGGTGGTCTGCCGGGATCTTCATGGTCGGCGCCGTCGCGAGCAGTGTGCTGCTGCGGCCCGGCGCGCAGGAGCTCGACCCCTCCGTCCAGCCGGCGCTCGCACACTAGCCGCGGGCGCGCTCGCAGCACCCGTATCCACCGCCCGGCGGCGCCCCTCGGCCGCCGGGCGGACGGGCGGGCGGTGTGCGAACATAGCGGCGCGCGATGGAAGCCTCTCGACTGGAGAACATTCGCCCGTTCGAACGGCTCACCCCTGCCGAGCGCGAGATGCTGGCCCGAGTGCTGGATGAGTTCAGCGCACCCGACGGCACGACGCTCGTCAGTCAGGGCGAGTACGGCTACGAGTTCATGGTCATCGAGGAGGGCACGGTCGACGTGCTCCGCGACGGGGAGAAGATCGACGAGATGGGTGCCGGTGACTTCTTCGGCGAGCTCGCGGTGGTCGCCGCCGGCGGTCAGCGCAACGCGACGATCGTCGCCACCTCACCGGTGAAGATGCTCAGCCTCACCGCGCACTACATGCGGGTGATCCGTGAGCGGATGCCGAGCCTCGGCGAGCAGATCGACGGCGCCATCGCCGAGCGCAGCCGCTAGCTCGGGTCCGGGGCGTCCTTCATCCGCGCGAGCGTCGGCGCGTCGTGTGAGCAGATCATCTCGACCTCGTCGCCGCGGGAGGCGGCGAGCTCAGCGAGGCGGTCGCGGTTGTTCCGGCGAGCGCCTCCGTCGATCTCCGTGAGGAACTCGAACATCGCCAGTCCCGGAGGGCAGCTGCGCGGCGTCTGCACCTCGCCGGGACTGAAGTAGGCGTCCCCGCAGTGCAGCAGCCAGCCGTCGTCGTTGCGGATCGCCACACCGGTGTGGCCACGCGTGTGGCCGACGAGCGGGATCAGCAGGATCTCATCGTCGCTCGACGGGAGCGCGCGAACGCTCTCGAAGCCGAACCAGTCATCCCCCTCGGGCTCGTGCGTCACCCATCGCGGACCGTGCGCCCATTGCGCAGCCACGTAGCGCGCGCGCTCACGCAGGGTGGGGTTCATGGCGGCATCGAGCTCGCGGCCGAGCAGGTGCACCTCGGCGTCCGGGAAGTCGGCGAGGCCGCCCGCGTGGTCGAGGTCAAGGTGCGTGGTGATGATGTGGCGGACGTCTGCCGGATCGCGCCCCAGCGCGCTGATCTGCTCGAGTGCCGTCTCCTGGCGGAGCGCCCTCGGGCGCACGAGCCCCCGGAAGGGCGCCCCGAGCCGCGCGGGGTTGCGGGTGTCGTCGATCCCGAAGCCCGTGTCCACGAGCACGAGGCCATGCGCGCCCTCGACGAGCAGGCAGTGGCAGACCAGCGTCGCCTCCGACAGCAGCCCGCCGGTGCCCGTCAGCAGGCGTGCTCCACGGGGACACATGGTCCCGCAGTTCAGGTGCCGGATCGCGCGCGGAGAGCTGTTCATACCGCGTGAGACTAGACCGCGGAGGCCCACGACGGGGCGCCGCAGGACGTAAAGCGCGCGCAGGCAGGAAGATACTGGGCGAACGTGGACCCGCCGGCGCGCGGGCGCGGAAACCGATGAAGGGAGAGCCGGGAGAATGACGACCGTTCGCGACGCAGCTTTCGAACTGTTCAGGGAGCGCGGGATGACGACGATCTTCGGGAACCCCGGGTCGACCGAGCTGCCGATGCTCGGGTCTCTGCCCGACGACTTCCGCTACGTGCTGGGCCTTCACGAGGGTGTCGCGGTCGGGATGGCCGACGGCTACGCCCAGGCGAGCGGCAGGGTGACCCACGTGAATCTGCACACCGCTCCCGGTGTCGGCAACGGCGTCGGAGCCATCTTCAACGCGAAGGCGAACAAGTCGCCGCTGCTGGTCACGGCGGGGCAGCAGATCCGCTCGTTCGTGACCATGCAGGCGAACCTCACGAACCGCGACGCGGTCGACGTACCCAAGCCATTCGTGAAGTGGAGCCACGAGCCGCCCCGCGCGGCCGACGTCCCGCTCGCCCTCGCTCAGGCGATCCACCACGCGAGCCTTTCGCCGTCCGGTCCCGCGTTCGTCTCGATTCCTATGGACGACTGGCTGCAGGAGATCGAGCCGATCGACTACGCGCGGCAGATCTCAAGGACGGTCACGGGCCGTTCAGAGCCCGACGCGGCTCAGATCGACGCGCTGGCCGCGCGCCTGCGCTCGGCTCGGAGCCCGGTGTTCGTGGCCGGCCCGAACATCGACGCGTCCGGTGGCTGGGACGCCGCGATAGAGCTCGTCGAGAGCCAGCGCCTCCCGGTCTGGGCCTCGCCCGCCACCGGCGGCAACCGCATCGGCTTCCCCGAGAGCCACCCTGCCTTCCAGGGCGTCCTGCTCCCGGCCGTCGGCCCGATCGGCCTGACGCTGGCCGAGCATGACCTCGTGCTCGTCGCCGGCTCCTCGGTGTTCCCGTACTACCCGAACATCCCGGGTGAGTACCTCGCGGACGGGACCGAGCTCGTCCTCATCACCAGTGACCCGGACGAGGCCGCCCGTGCGCCGATCGGGGACGCGATCGTCGCCGACGTCGCGCTCACGCTGCGGGCGCTCGCGACCGCGATGAAGGAACCCTCCAGCCGCCAGCCGCCGGCCGCCCGCGAGCCAGCCGAGCAGGTCGAGGAGAGCGACCCGATGTCGCCATCCACCGCCTGCGCGAGCCTCGCCGCCGCACTACCCGAGGACGGGATAGTCGTGCTGGAGTCCGCCACGAGCACGAGCGCCCTGCGCAACCAGCTGCGCCCGTCCGTGCCCGGCTCCTACTACTTCGCCGCCGGCGGCGGTCTCGGCTTCGGCCTGCCCGCCTCGCTCGGCGTGCAGCTCGCGCAACCCGACCGGCAGGTCGTGTGCGTGCTCGGCGAGGGCGCGGCGCAATATGCGATCACTGCGTTCTGGACCGCCGCGGCCTATGACATTCCCGTCAAGTTCCTGGTGCTGCGCAACGGCGAGTACTCGATCCTGAAGTGGTTCGCGACGATGGAGAACGTGACCGGCGCGCCCGGCCTTGACCTGCCGAGCCTCGACGTTGCCGCGACGGCGGCGAGCTATGGGGTCCCGGGAACATCGGTGTCCGGGCGCGAGGAGCTCGACGCGGCCCTCGCGGACGCGCTGGCCCAGAGCGGGCCGCGGCTCGTGCAGGTCGAGGTGGCGGCCGGGATGGCGCTCGTCTGATGAGCCGCACAGGCTCCCTCCTTGAGCCGGACGCGAGAAGGATCGGTCACCCGGCGGGCGGGCCCGCCGACGATCGTGCGCCCGACTCACTCGCGGCGGGCACACCCGAGCCGCTGCGCGGCGATCTGGCCGAGCTGCTCGGAGCCGAGCGCATCCTGGGCCGGCCGATCGACCTGATCCGCTACGCGTCCGACGCGAGCCCCTACAGGCGCCTGCCGGCCGCGGTCGTGATGGCCCACGGAGTGCGGGACGTCGCGAAGGTGCTGGGCTACGCGCGGCGCACCGGGATGCCCGTGAACTTCAGGGGCGGGGGCACGAGCCTGAACGGACAGGCACAGACGGACGGCATCATGGTGGACGTCAGGCAGTGGTTCTCCGGCGTCCGGATACTCGACGGCGGAGCCCGCGTGCGCGTCAGGCCGGGCACGGTCCTCGGCATGGCGAATCGACTGCTCGACAGGCACGGCCACCGGCTCGGCCCGGACCCGGCGAGCAAAGACACCGCGACGATCGGCGGGGTCCTGGCGAACAACTCTGGCGGGATGCGCTGCGGCACCGCATGGGACTCCTACTCGACGGTTGAGTCGATGACGATCGTGCTCGCCTCGGGGACGACCGTCGACACCGCCGAGGCGGACGCCGAGCAGCGGTTCGCGTCCGAGGAGCCGGAGCTGGCGCGCGGCCTGCTCGATATCCGTTCCGAGCTGCTCGAGGACCGCGAGCTCGCCGAGCGGGTCCGGCGCAAGTACGAGATCAAGAACGTGACGGGCTACAGGCTGTGCGCCTTCCTGGACGGCGAAACCCCGCTCGAGATCTTTCGCAGGCTGCTGATCGGCTCCGAGGGCACACTCGGCTTCATCGCCGAGGCCGTGATGCGCACGAGGCCCGAGCCGCCGTGCACGACGCTCGCGTGGGCGCACTTCGCGAACATCGACGATGCGGCCGCCGCAGTGCCCGCGCTGGTCGAGGCCGGAGCGCGCGCAACCGAGCTGATGGTCGCGCCGGCGCTGATCGCCGCGGCTTGGAACATGCCCGGCACCCCCGAGCACTGGCGCGAGCTGCCGTTCGAGTCCGCCGCACTGATCATCGAGTTCGGCGGGGCGGACGCGGCCGAGCTCGACGCGTTCGAGAGCGCGGGCCACGAGGCACTGTCGGGCCACACGCTGATCTCCCCCGCCGCGTTCACGCGCGAGGCGCAGGAGATCGAGATGACATGGCGGGTACGGGAGGGCCTGTTCGGCCTCGTCGGGCGCCTGCGGCCGCTCGGCAGCGCCCTCATCATCGAGGACGTGTGCGTGAGGCCGGAGCGCATCGCGGAGTGCGCCAAGGACCTGCAGGCGCTGCTCGGCAAGCACGAGTTCCTCGTCGGCGTCGCCGGGCACGCATCCGCCGGCAACCTGCACTTCCAGCTTACCCCGGGTTCGCCGACCCCGCGGACCTGCGCCGATACGAGGCGTTCATGGAGAGAGCTCGTTGACCTGATCGTCGACAAGTACGACGGCTCCCTGAAGGCAGAGCACGGGACCGGAGTGAACATGGCGCCGTATGTGGAACGCGAGTGGGGAGCGAAGGCCACCGAGATGATGTGGCGGGTCAAGGCGCTCGCCGACCCGCACGGGATCCTCAACCCGGGCTCGGTTCTGAGCCGCGACCCGGGCATCCATCTCAAGCACCTGAAGAGCCAGCCGGAGATCGAGCAGCCGGCCGCGACGTGCGTCGAGTGCGGGTTCTGCGAGCCCGTATGCCCGATCACGAAACGCGACGACGACCCCGCGTCAGCGGATCGCGATCCGCCGCGAGATGGCCAGGCAGCCCGAGGGCTCGCCGGTCTATGAGTCGCTGATGGCCGACTATGAGCACGACGCGATCCAAACGTGCGCCGCTGACGGCACATGCCAGGACGCGTGCCCGGTCGCGATCGACACCGGAGCCCTGATCAAGGAGTTCCGGCGCCGCGAGCGGACCGAGCGCGAGGAGGCCGCCGGACTCGCGCTCGCCAAGCGCTACTCGGCAGTTGAGCGCAGCGCCCGCGCCGCCGTCACGGGAGCCCGCGCCGTCGCCGGCGCACTCGGCGAGCGACGCACGGCCTCCATACCCGCCGCGATCCGCGCCAGGGTGAGCCGCGACCTCGTGCCCGCCCTGCCCGCGAGCCTCCCCCCGGCGGCAGCGCGCCAGCTCCCTCGTGCAGAGCACTCCGGCGCCGTCGCTGTGTACCTGCCGGCGTGCATCAACCGCATCTTCGGTAACCCCGACGGGACCCCGGACGGACCCTCGCTGCCCGAGGCGCTCGTGACGGTATCGGCGCGTGCGGGCAAGCCCGTGTGGATCCCGGACGACGCGGCGGGCCACTGCTGCGGGACGCCATGGAGCTCGAAGGGCTACGTCAGGGGCCACGCGTACATGGCGGCCCGCACATCGGCGGCGATGTGGCGCTGGAGCGATGGCGGACGGCTCCCGGTCGTGATCGACGCCAGCTCATGCGCGCTGGGCCTGCGGGAGGAGATCGGCGAGCAGCTCGGCGACGAGCAGCGCGAGAGGTTCGAGCGGATCGAGGTCCTCGACTCGATCGCCTGGGTGCACGATCACCTGCTCCACACCTCACGGTGCGTGCACGCGTGGCCTCCGCCGCGGTCCACCCTACGTGCTCGGCGACCCACCTGGGTCTGGCCGGCAAGCTGCGGTCCGTCGCCGGTGCGCTGGCGGAGCAGGTGACCGTGCCCGCCGGGTCCGGATGCTGTGGCATGGCCGGCGACCGCGGCATGCTGCACCCCGAGCTCCCGGCCTCGGCGCTGCGCGACGCGGCAGCGAGCCTCCGGGAGAGCCCCGCGTCAGAGCATCTCTGCAGCAACCGCACCTGCGAGATGGGCCTGCAGGAGATCACCGGGCAGCCGTACGCCTCCTTCGTCCTGCTCCTTGAGCGCCTCACGCGAGAGGGCCCGCAGCAGGCGCCCTAGGACGGCGCGCGGGGAACCTCTTCCCTCACAGAAGAGAGCTTTGCCGTGCCGGGCGCCGCCGGCCTGATGCTCGCGGCGGCGGGGCGGCGGCGCTGGCGGCCCTCTGCCCGCACCGCCAGCGGCGAGAACGTGTACCGCGGGCGCTCCGTGAGCAGGGCCCGGAAGGCATCGGCGGACACAGGCCGCGAGAAATAGAAGCCCTGCCCCACGTCACAGCCGAGCTTGCGGAGCACGAGCGCCTGCTCGAGCGTCTCGATTCCCTCCGCGATCACGGTCTTGCCGAGCGCGTGTCCCATCTCGACGATCGCGGAGGCGAGTGACGCTGCTCGCGGGTTGCCGACGATGTCGCGTATCAGCGAGCGGTCGATCTTCACGCTCCCGAACGGGAGCTCGCCGAGATAGCTCAGAGAGCTGTAGCCGGTGCCGAAGTCGTCGAGCGAGAGTCCCAGCCCCTGCTCGATCAGCGAGCCGAGCGTCTCCCCCGCGGTCTCGAGCTGCTCGATCAGCACTCCCTCCGTGATCTCGATCGTCAGGAACCCGGGCGGCACGTGAGCCTCGTCCAGTGCCTCGCGCGCCAGCGCCGACACCTCGGCGGGATCCTCGAGCTGGACCGGCGAGACGTTCACGGCGACGCCCTGGAACTCACCGAGGCTCCGCCATCCCGCGGAATCACGAAGTGCACGGAACATGATCAGACGGCCAAGCTGATGGACGTGGCCGCTCTTCTCCGCGACCGGGATGAAACTGGCGGGCGGGACCGGGCCCCAGGACGGGTGGGTCCATCGCGCGAGCGCCTCCGCACCGATGATCCCGCCGGTGCTCAGCGACACCAGGGGCTGATAATGGGCGTCGATTTGATCGTCCGCCAGGAGAGCGTCCCGGAGCGCCGCCTCGACGCGGACGCGGTCGAGCAGACGCGCGCGCATCTGGACCTGAAATACCTCGTAGCCCCCGCGCACCCTGCGACTTGGCGTAGCTCAGGGCGGAGTCGGCGTCGCGCAGCAGCTCGCCCGGCGTCGAGCCCGGGCGCGAGAGTGCGATGCCGATGCTCGCCCCGAGCGTGTGGTCGCCGTCGGCTATCGGGATCGGCTCGCGCGTCGCCGCGAGCATGCTGTCCGCGATCTGCGCGGCCGCCTCCGCGGAGGGGAGCTGCTCAGAGAGGACGGCGAACTCGCCGCCGGTGAGACGCGCGAGCGTGTCGCCCGGCCGGATCACGTCCTGCAGGCGGCCGGCGAGGGCGCGCAGAACCTCGTCGCCGGCCGCGTGGCCGAGGCTCTCGTTGATGATCTTGAAGTGGTCGACGTCCAGGACCAGCACCGCGAGCGGCCGGCTGCGCTCGTCTACGCGCAGGAGAGCGCGGTCGATCCGGTCGACGAGGAGACCTCGGTTCGGGAGGCCCGTGACCGAGTCGTGCAGGCCCTGGCGGCGAATCTCGCGGCTCGCCGCGCGGCTGCGCAGCGCATCGGACAGTACGTTGGCGGTGGCCTGCAGGAACCCGACGCCGTCGGGCGTGACGGCGCGCTGCTCCGAAAAGGTCACGAGCATCACGCCGAACGGCGTGCTCGCGTCGCCCACCACGACGGCTGCGCTGCTGCCGCTACGCGCCTCAGGGCCGGTCCCCTCCGGGCACGGGCTCTCGGTCTGCCCCCAGTCCTCGACGAGTATCGGCTCCTCGCCGCGCAGGGCCCTCTCGGCGAGCCGCGTCTCCGCCTCGCCTGCCAGCGTGCCGGTCCGCGCCGATCCGTCGCCGCTGCGGGCGGCAACCAGAAGGTCCTCGACTCCGCGGCGGCGCTCGAGCACGACCGCGTGATCGGCACCCAGCACGCGGGACGCGGCCTCCACCGCGCGTGCGAACAGGGCCTCGCACGGCTCGCCGCGCAGGGCGAGGCGCCCCAGCTCGGCCACTTCGCGCTGAGCCTGCGTGTGGCGTTCCTCGGCGCGCTCGGCGGCGCGCCGGGCCGAGATGTCGACCGCGACGGTGATCGATCTGCGCCGGTCGGACATGCCCGGTGTGGAGGAGACATGGCGCGAGCGGAAGTAGATGGGGACGGTGTTGCCGTCGCTGTCGATTGCGTCGATGTCACCTTCCAGCGCGGCGGGCCGCTCGCGCTCCTCGCGCATACGCTCGACGAGCGTATGCTGCTCGGGTGTCATCAGTTCGTGGAGGGACCTGCCGGTGACCTCCTCGGCGCTGTAGCCGAGCAGTCGTTCCGCGCCCTTGCTCCAGAAGCTCACCTGCCCCCCTCCTCGGTCACGACCACCGCACCGTCCACCTCGTCGAGCATCGCCGCGTGCAGGGCCACGCGGTCTTCGGCGAGAACCGAGTCGGTGATGTCTTGGTGGATGCTGGCACCTCCGATCACGTTGCCGCGCGAGTCGGTGAGCGGAGACAGCGACAGTGAGACGATCCGCGTCGAGCCGTCGCGGGCGACACGCTCGGTGCGCCGGTCGCGCAGCGGCTCGCCCGCCCTCATTCGCTCCAGCGCCCTGCTCTGCTCGTCTCTGTCCGCCGGCGGGGTGAGCACGCTGACGTGGCGGCCGAGTATCTCTCCGCCGTGATAACCGTAGATCTCCTCGGCTCCGCGGTTCCAGGTCGTGATGCGTCCGTCGAGGTCGACGCCGATGACTGCGTCGTGCGAGAACTCGACGAGAGCTGCAGCTCTGCGATCGCCCGTCGACGAACCATCTCTTGAACTGCCACACCATCGCGGTGAGCGCAGAGATCGTCACGGCGAGCGTGAGCATCGCCCCGATGTCCGCGCCCTCGATTGCCGGCCACGGGGCCTGGTCCGCTTCGGGGGTGACCCATGTCGCAAGCGAGTAACAGAGAACCATCCACCCCACCTGGAGGACCGTCTCTTTCCCGGAGGTGCACCACACGGTCGCGCCGGCCGCGATCGCGTAGAACAGCGCGAACGGCGCCGCCGCCTCGCCGCCGAGAAAGACGTAGAGCGATATCAGCGCCGTGCTGAGGGCGCCGGCCAGAGGCAGCCAGAGCGGGTGATCGACCGGCTCCGCGCGCAGGAGGGCCGCCGCGAACCCGACGGCGACGCCGCGGCGATCAGCATGCCCGAGATATCCACGCCGGGCGACGTGATCAGCAGCGTGAACGTCACCGCCATCCCCGCTGCAACGAGCTGAAGGTAGCCCAGAGAGCGCGCCAGGATCACGTCGTGGCTCAGCCGGGCAGAGCCGAGCAGCTGCTTCGCGTGGACTACGCATCGCGGATGTCGCGGCGGGGGACCGACACCCCACCGGTGCTCCGGCCGCGGAGGCATAGGATCGGCATATCGATAGCTTCGATCTTGTAGGGCGCCGGCGCTTCAGTAGTCCGCCCAGAGGCCGGTCGGTACGCGCCGCCCGACTCCGGGCCATCGCCACGGAGGTCGGCGGCGTCCTGAGACCTCGCCCCTACGCCTGACGGCTATGCCGGAACCCAAGCCTCCAGCGCTGCTCGACTCGCAGCACCTCCCGGCGGGAGCGACAGCCGCGCGATCTTGCGCACCACGCTCCCGAACTGCCGGTGCAGCGGCCCCGTGTTATATGGGATGCCGTAGCGCTCGCACGCGTCGCGCACCTCCAGGGAGATCTCCGCGTAGCGGTGTGCCGGGAGATCGGGGAACAGGTGGTGCTCGATCTGGTGGCTCAGGTTGCCCGCGAGGATGTGAAACACGGGGCTGCCCGTGAGGTTCGCCGAGCCGAGCAGCTGGCGGTAGTACCACTCCGCGCGTGTCTCATCCTCAGCCTCCTCCTCGGTGAACTGGTGTGTGCCGTCGGGGAAGTGGCCGCAGAAGATGATCGTGAAGGCCCAGAGGTTGCGGGTCAGGTTCGCAGTGAGGTTGCCCGCGAGAGTGAAGGGCAGCGACGGGCCCGAGAGGATCGGGAACAGGACGTAGTCCTTCAGGCTCTGGCGGCGAACCTTCCGCCAGATCTCGGACATCATGCTTCGCTTCTCCGCGACCCGGACCTCACCGGCGGCGATCCTCTCGGCCTCGAGATCGTGGAGCGCCACTCCGTACTGGAAGAGCATGGCGAGAAGCGCCGCGTACACGAGGTTGCCGAGGTAGTAGGGCCTCCAGCGTTCGTCCTCGGACATGCGCAGGATGCCGTAGCCGATATCGCGATCCTTCCCGACGATGTTCGTGTGGGTGTGGTGCAGGTAGTTGTGCGAGTGGCGCCAGTGCTCGCCGGGGCACGCCGTGTCCCACTCGAAGGTCCGCCCGTTCAATCGCGGATCGCCCGTCCAGTCGTACTGGCCGTGCATCACGTTGTGGCCGATCTCCATGTTGTCCAGGATCTTCGACAGCGAGAGCGCGACGGTGCCACCGATCCAAGCGGGCGGGAAGAAGCCCGCGAACAACAACCCTCGGCCCGCGACCTCGAGGCCTCGCTGGACGCGTATGACCTTGTCGATGTACTCGACGTCCCTCGTGCCGAGTTCGGCGACCACCCTGGCGCGGATGGAATCGAGCTCCTCGCCGAAAGCCTGAAGCTCCGCCGGCGTTGGTCTGACAGTTGGCATTACTGCCTCCTTCTCGTGGATTGAGATAGCTAGAGATCCAGCTCGACGTCGCCCACCGGCACCGAAACGCAGATCCGGATCTGCTCCTCCCCCGCGCCCGACAGGGCACCCGATATGACGTTCCGGACGGTCCCGGACCTCTTCCGGCAGCTGCACGTGTTGCATATCCCCATCCGGCAACCGTGGTCGGGCACCAGTCCGCAGTCCTCTGCCTGCTCGAGCAGGGGAAGACCGCTGTTGGGCCACTCCCTGCCGCTGGCGGCGAAGCGGACCACGCCGTGCGCGGCTGATGTGCCGAGCTGGCGGGGAGGCGCCGTGAACATCTCCACAGCGGGAGACGGTAGGCCCGCGGCTGCCCACTCGGATTGGACCGCGGCCGCCAGGGCCGGAGGGCCACACACGAAGGTGCCGGCGCCATCCAGCTCCCCGATGGCGGAGCTGCGCATGCGCGACGCTGAAGCGGCCAGTGACCGCGGAACGCCGCGCGCGCGTGAATCCGCGCACGACCTTCAGGCGCGGGTTGCCGGCCGCCAGGCGCCGGAGCTCAGGCTCATACAGCGCCGCCAGCGGCGAGCGCGCATAGTTCAGGAAGCCGATCTCGCCCGCATAGTCCTCGTCGCAGAGCGTCCTGAGCATCGCCATGACGGGCGTGATGCCGCTGCCACCGCTGATCAGCAGGATCCCGTCCGCCCTAGCCGGCGGAATTGTGAACTCGCCCTGAGCCTGGGTGAGGTCGAGGACCATCCCGGGCTTGGCGGCATCTCGCAAATGCCGCGAGAGAAGGCCCATGGGGTGCGTTGAGACGGTGATCTCGAGGTCCTCGTGGCGGTGCTCGGAGCCGGCGAGCGAGTAGGGCCTGGTGACCTTGACGCCGTCGATCCAAGCGCCGACGCCCACGAACTGGCCTGCACGGAACCCGCGCCAGTTCGCGTTGGGTCGAAGCGTAAGGGTCACGCTCTTCGGCGTCTGGTGCCGCACGGAGGTCACCTCGGCGCGGACATCGCGCGCGAGGAGCATCGGGCTGAGCAGCTCGGCGTAGCGATCGACCCCATGCGGATAGGTCAGCGCCCCGAGCAGGCGTGATCTGAGGAGGCGGCGCGTGATTCTCCCCGCGCCGGGCGCGCTCTTGTGGCTCGCGTTGATCATGACGTGAACCAATGGTACCTCAAATGAGGTTACATAGATTGTAGTATTCTGCACGAGCGATGGCTCGCACCACCACAGAGCACCGCGAGGCGGCCGGCGCCTCCGCGCCGCATGAGCTCACGATCGAGCAGCTGGCCGGGGAAGTCGGCATGTCGGTGCGCAACATCCGCAACCACCACACCCGCGGGCTCCTCCCTCCTCCGGAGGTGCGCGCGCGTGTCGGCTACTACAGCGCCGACCACGTCGCGAGGCTGCGCCTGATCCAGGACCTGCAGGCGGACGGCTTCAACCTGGCGGCGATCGAGCGGCTCCTCAGCGGCTCAGACGGCCTCGCCGAGCGCCTGCTCGGGCTCCGCAACGCCGTGACCGCTCCATATGAGCCCGAGACCCCTGAGGTCATCACCGGTGAGGAACTCAACGCGCGGTTCGGCGAGATCGACGCGAAGGACGTCGCGCGCGTGCGCAAGCTGAACCTGCTCGTGCCGCTCGGCGAGGGCCGCTTTGAAGTGCCGAGCCCGGCGCTGCTCTCCGCGGCCGAGGAGGTCTCCTCACTCGGCATCCCGCTGCACGTGTCACTGGCGCTGGTCGAGCGCGTCAGCCGAGACTGCGAATCGATCGCCAAGGCGTTCACCCGCCTGTACCTGCGGGAGCTGTGGGAGCCGTTCGAGAAGGCGGGCCAGCCCGAGGAGGGATGGGAGGACCTGATCGCCGCCGTCACCTCGCTGCGGCCGCTCGCCGCGGAGGCGCTGCTCGCACTGTTCAAGCAGCGCATGACCACGCAGCTCGAGGACGCCTTCGGCAAAGTCATCGAGCATCAAGCCAAGCGCAAGTAGCGACGCAGCGGCTGGCCATATCATTCCAGCCCATGCGCATGACTCTGGGCAGTCTGTCGGTGGGGATCCTCGCAGCGTCCGTCGTCGCGGCGGCGGCGGCCCCGGTCGCCGATGCGGCAAGGCCGATGCTCGGCTCCTACACGGGCACGATGACCACGCACGCGCCGGGCAATGGTCCGCAGGCGTTCCATATGACGATCACCAAGGGCAAGTGCGCCGCGCCCGGAGCGCGGTCTCGACATGCCGGCTACTGCGCGGCCGTCAGCGCCCTCAGCACCGTGCAGGCATCGTGCCCGGCCGAAGAATTCGTCGATGACGCCTTCTTCCCCGTCACCGAGCCGGTCGCGCTGCCGGCAGCGCTGTCCTTCTCCCACACGTACACGCTCTACTCAGACGGCGGGCAGACGGAAGACCGGCCCATCTCCGGAGGCAGGGTGGTCGGCAGCTTCCAGTACTCGCTCACCGTCAACGCGCACGGCTCCGCGTCCGGCAAGGTGCACCTCACGGTGGGCAACTGCGACAGCGGCGCGCTCACGTTCTCCGCCAGGCACAAGCGCTAGCTCTCGCGGCAGCGCACCACGGGTCTAACCCGGCTCGATCGTCACCGGCGTGCCTGGGCGGATGCGCGCGGCGAGCCAGCTGATGCTCGACGCGTCGAGGCGGACGCAGCCGTGCGATGAGGCGGTGCCGATAGCGCCATTGAGGTTGTCCCTGCCGTGGATCGCTATCTGCCCCGGGCCACCGTTGAATTCCTGCAGCTCGTCCGATCTCGCACTCAGAGCGAGCGCGAACGGACCGCCGGCGTCGCCGGCGGGCATCAGCACGGTCTCCTCGACGAAGAACCGCCCCGCGGGCGTTGGCGTGGAGGGCTTGCCGACCACGGCCCCGAAGCTCTTGACGACGCGGCCATGGCTGTAGGCGCGCACGCGCCGCGTGCCGAGGCTGACCAATATGTGCCAGCTCGTCGCCGCTTCCAGGGTGCCCTTCGCCACGATCCAGCCGGACGATCCGTTTGGCCGTCCAGGGAGCATGACGCGCAGCCAGCGGGTGCCTCGCGGACCCGTGGCCCGGCCGATGATGGGCAGTGTGGTCCGCTCGCCCGTGATCGGGCGGTGCGCAGCAACCCACGCCGCCCGCGGAGCCCCAGCTGACGGCGCGCGGCGGGCCGTCTGCCCGCTCAGGAGACTCGCGAGCTGCTGGCTGCTCCACGATGGCACCGCGCCACCGGTAGCCATCGCCGGAGCTGGGGTCACGCGCAGCCCCGCTACCAGCTGTAACCCGAGCAGCAGCAGAAGCGTGCCCCGGCGCGGCCGGCGGACTGGTGGGACGTGAGTGCTGTTCATGACACCACACGGGAGGGCAGTCCGAGCGTCAGCTCAGATCGACCCAACTCGCTCAGCCCGTGAAGGCGCCCCGCCTGCGCGGGAGCACAGGCCTGGCCGGCGAGCGTCTCCTGGCAGCCTGGCGCCGGCGCTGTGCTGCGCGCCGCCTGGCCACAAGTCGCTGCTGCGCCCGTCGCTGCTCGGCGACCGTGGTCGTCGAGCCAACCGGAGGCAGCGCGGCGACGGCTTTGGTGAGCGTTTCGCCTTCGGTGGGTGTCGTCGTTTCAGTTCCGCCTCCACCGCCGGGGCCCGCGGCGCAGCTGGAGTGCGTGATCGTGTTCGTGTCGAGGTTGACCGCACCCGTCTGCGCGAGCAGCCTGCCGTGGATCGTCGCCGCGGTGTTGGCCGTGACAGTTGCGAGCGCCATGACCGTCCCGACGAAGCGCGTGCCTGTGCCCAATGTGGCCGATGATCCGACCTGCCAGAAGACGTTGCACGCCTGCGCTCCGTTGACCAGCTCGACGGCCGTGTTCGATCCCGTTATCAGGGTGGAGCCGATCTGGAAGATGAAGACCGCGGCCGGGTTGCCCTGGGCGTTGAGCGTCACCGTCCCCGAGGAGAGCAGCAGCGAGCTGCTGGCGGTTCGTACGCCGGGCAGGAAGGTCTGGCCGGCGAGGTCGGTTCCTGCCGAGCCGTCGCTGGGACGCGAAGCCGCATCGTTGTAGGCCGTCGTCAGGGAGTTCTTTGAGGCGATTGCCACCGCATCGTCGACATGCGTCGCGCCGAGTACGTGGGGAGCACCGGTGACGGATGACCCCGGGCTCAATCCGAGATCGCCGAACATCGTGGTCGGCCCGGTGTTGGTTACCGTCGACCCCGCCAGCACGGAGTAGCTTTCCGCCGACCCCAGGCCGACGGTCGCGGCAGCACCCTGCGCGCTGCTCGCGAACAGCAGCGCAGAGAGGAGGACAGGCAGGGCGAGCGCTGCGGGCCAGGCGCCGAACAGGCGCGGGCGTGCTTCGGTGGCGCCCGGGAGGGGCGCGCGGTGCTTGTGTGTGACACCAGTGACCATCGGTGTCTCCTAACTGCGGCGAGAGGTGCCGCGCTGGACGAGTGAGCCGGCAGGGAGCGTCCGGCTTCACATCTAACGTCGGCCCTCCTCAAACCTCACGTGACCGTAGTAACCCGCCTGCGTCACCGGGTGACCCGTTCGGGCAGACTCCCTCGGCTCGCCCGACTGCGGCCGGTTGACCAGCTGGCCAGTTCGCTTGGACGGAGCCCTGGCGTAACGCGCACAGCTCGCGACCGGGTCGCCGGCGACGGCCCTGCGTAAGAAGGGAGGATGATGTCGCTATCGGTAGTACTCGCAGCCAATCTCGTCCTCGACAGCGCCGTGCTTTGGGCAAGGCGCCTGTAGCCGCACGCCCGACAGCGACGCCGTGTCGGGACGCCCGGTGCCGTCCCGGTGTCCGGTCTTGAGCGGCGAGACCCGGGGCCACGCGCGCGTCTTCGTGGTGGCGCGATCGGGGGGGAAGTCGGAGCTCGATGAGGCCCGGCGCCTCGCCGCGAATGACCGCCGCCCCGATCCGCTGCTCGCCGAGGACTGGCTGGGCGCCAAGTCGTTCTCCGGCTCGGACCTCGACGCGTTCGGAACCAGGAGGCGACTGCTCGCGCTGCTCCCCGAAGGCATGGCCCTCGCGCTCGGGGCGTGGTGGAGGAGAGACGAGTTCGATGTCGTGGTGACGTGGACCGAGGCGCTCGCGTACCCGATGGCGCTGCTGAACGCGCTGACGCCGCGCCGTCGCCAGCGACACATCGCAATCATGTTCTGGCCACTGAATCTGACCGGCGGCTCGTGGCCCAAGCGCACATTGAAGCGCCTCGTCGCCCCGCGGCTCGCGCGTCACGGGATGGACCGCCTGCTAGTGCCCGGCGCGCTCCAGCGGCGGCTCGTCGTCGAACGCTGGTCGATCCCCGCCGACCGCCTCCTCAGCGCGCGGTGGCCGATCGACACCGACTTCTGGAGGCCGATCGACGCTCCGGGCGAGACGATCTGCAGCGTCGGACGCGAGATGCGCGACTTTGAGACGCTCATCACCGCGCTCGATCCGCTCGCGATGCCCTGCCACATCGCGGCGGGAACGAGGCTCGACAACTCCGCCTACGGCACCGACGACGTGCGAGCGAGCGCCACAGGTGCCAAGCCGCTGCGGGACGGGATCACCGTCGGCTACAAGGCGGCCGACGAGCTGCGCGACCTGTACGCACGCTCGCGACTCGTGGTGATACCGATCATGCCCTCTGAGAACGACAATGGAGCGACGGCGATTCTCGAGGCGATGTCCATGGGCCGCACCGTTATCACCACCGCGACCGCAGGGAAGCTGGATCTCCTGAGAGACGGCATGAACTGCGTGCTCGTCCCGCCCCGCGACCACGATCTGCTGCGCGAGGCGATCAACAGTCTGTGGAATGACACGGAGCGGCGGGAACAGATCGGCCGCGAGGCCAGGTCGAGCGTCCTCGCCGCTCACGGCATCCGGCAATGGGTCGATGCGATCCGCTCAGCCGCCGACGACCTCGCCAACGGGGGGACGGCTCCGCCCACAGCACACGTCTGAATATCGGTCCCCCCGTGCGGTCGCAGAGCGTAGTAATCCACGCCGCTGACGAGGGCGACCCGGTCTCAGGCCGGGGCCCCACCGGACCGACGGCTCCATTCCGCCACCGACCCACCAGACGCTAATCCCCAGGGTTCGAGCCACCGAGCCTGATGGAGATGACCAACGAGCCGAACCGAGATCCGACCGCCCTCCACCGCGTCCTACGCGCGTGGCGCGTAGCACTCGCGAGCGGGGTCGTCGCGGCATCCGCAGTTGCGCCCACTGCCGCGACGGCCCACGCCTCTCCAGCACGACCATGTCACCGACCCGCATTTACAGGTCGAGTCACTCGGGCGGCTGCGCCCAGATGTCCCGCAAAGAGCAAGGGCAACCCAGGACCGCCCGGCCGCCGAGGTCCTCGCGGCGACGTGGGGGGACGAGGTGCCACGGGTTTCACCGGTCTACCCGGGCCGGCCGGTGCCCCGGGCTTACAGGGACTCGTTGGGCCGGCCGGCTTTGCAGGCCTTCCAGGCGTGGAAGGTGCACCTGGAGCACCCGGGGCCACAGGCGAAGCCGGAGCGTCGGGCACTCAGGGACCTGCCGGCACGCCTGGGTCGGAGGGCGTCAGCGGGCCGACCGGTGAAGCGGGGCCGGAAGGCGCGACAGGAGCCCAAGGCGAACCGGGACCCGAAGGAGTGAAAGGTGCCGAAGGCGCGGAAGGAAGGACCGGCGCACAGGGGATTCCAGGTTCGGAAGGACCCAGAGGAGCGCTGGCGTACGCCGAGTTTTATGCACTGATGCCGGGTGACAACGCAGCAACGATCGGTGCGGGCATGCCCGTTCAGTTTCCCCGAGACGGCCCCACCTCCGGAGTGTTCAGCAGACGCAATGCGGACGAATTCGTACTCCCTGCAATTGGGGCGTACCGCGTGTGCTTCTCAGTATCGGCGGCCGAGCCAGGCCAGTTGGTTATCAGCGTCGACACCGGGGGCGGCATGGTTGAAGTCCCCTACACGGTCTATGGACGCGCTACCGGAACCAGCCTGATCTCCGGCGAGGCGATCATCGCGACCACCGCTGCGAACTCCGCCATCGAGGTTCGCAACCCGACGGGAAATACTCCCGCGCTCACGATTACGCCTACTGCGGGGGGCACGCACGCAGTAGTTGCGTCGATCCTGATTGAACAGCTGCGATGAGCGCCGCACCCCCGGCGTACCGGCGGCGCTTTGGGGCTACCTTGAGGTTCGCCGACGGCCATCACCCAGTTCGGAACCATCATGTCTTTGGCAGCGGGCCTCGCTGTTCTACATCTTCCTCGCCCTTGCCGCTCATTACAGGAATCGGCCTGTGCGAGGCGAGGCTTGCCCTTCTACCACTGCTCCGGACAGCACGCGAGGGTTTCGCGCGCTTCCCCGGGGTGGGAGACACCTCCATGCCTGCACTCCGCGCGATCAGCATTCGGTCGCTCCCAGTTGCTCATGGCATGGCAGTTCGCGTCCGGGCGGCTCGGCCCTCGCGGTCGGGGCTCCTGGGCCGGGCAGCTGAGTCCGTAGTGGGCGATCCAGGATTCGAACCTGGGACCTCTTCCTTATCAGAGAAGCGCTCTAACCGACTGAGCTAATCGCCCTTGCGGTGCTCGACAGGTGACACCGGCACGCCCGGCATGTTATCGCCGGACGAAGGGCTTGAGGGGTTCAACACAGACTGGGACCGGGCACCGGAGCCGGCGATCCGCGCCAAGCCGTTCGGGCGCCTTCCCGGCGACCACATCGGAAGCCCGCGCGCAGCCGGCAGCCCGAGATACCAGACCCGCTAGCGGCACGCAGATCTAAGCGGCCAGGTCGGCTCGCCCGCGCAGGCGCCGAAGCACCGCCTCCGCGGTCCTCTGTCCGCTGAACATCGCCCCCTGCAGCGAGGCGGTGTCGCGATGATCGCCGCACACGAAGAGGCCGTCACCGAGGTCCACCCGCCGTCGCGGGTTCAGCGGGGGCAGCTGCATTGGCTGCCCGTGGGCGATCACGTCCGTGCGAATGTGCCTCCACTCCCCCGCGGTCGAGCCGAACCAGCCGGCGAGCTGCTCGCGGACCCGGTCGGCGAGGCCGGGCTCGAGGGCCGCGGGACCCGGCACGGCCGCCGCAACGAGTGCGGTTCCGGGCGGTGCGTAGGACGATTGCACCTCGCTCATGACGACCACGTTGAGGGCGGGCCCGGAGCCTTCGCCTTCGAGCATCAGAACGGCGCCCTCCACCGGAGCCGCGCTCGCGGCGAACCAGCAGCACGCGGCCGCGCGCGAGCCCGGATCCTCGACCGATGAGCCGATCAGATGATGCGCCGCTGGGCCGTCCGTGGCTACGACCACCGCACGAGCGGCGACCCGCTCGCCGTCACCGAGCGTCAACCCCGTCGGGGTGACGTCTCTCACCGGAGAGCCGAGTCGGACGGTGCCCGCGGGCAGGGTGTGCGCGAGCTGCGCGGGGATTGCTCCAATCCCTTCACGGGGGACCCCGGTGGAGGCCGAGGCGATCATGCGCAGGATCACGTCGAACCGTCGTGAGGACACCTCCAGGTCGGGGTCGAGCTGGATCCCCGCGAACAGCGGCCGCCAGAACGTGGCGACGAATTCTGGTGAGAATCCGGCGCTGGCAAGGCGCTCCGCCGTGCTCATGTCCGGGCGCCGCAGGAGCGAGCGGACGGAGTGTCTACGAACGTCCAGCACGAGCCTCGCCGCCAGCGCTTTGTCACGGAGGGTTCCGACCGGCGCGCGCAGAGATGCCGCTAGCTCGAGCGGCCGCCGCGACGGGTCACTCACCCGCTGCAGCCCGCCGCTGATGTGGACGAGCGCTCCCGGCTCGAACAACGCGAGACCGAGTGCGTCAAGATCCAGACGCTCCCGGACCTGCGGGTAGCCGGTCAGGAGGATCTGGAAGCCGCGGTCGAGCAGGAACCCGTCTACGCGGTCGGTCCTGACACGGCCTCCGACACCGTCCGAGGCCTCCAGGACCGTGCACTCCACGCCCGATCGCGTCAGATCCTGGGCGCACGTCAGGCCCGCCAGGCCGGCTCCGACAATCGCGACATCGGCCATCAGGCGCCGCCGGCGAACGCCTGGCTCGGCAGATCGCGGGTACCGGACTCGAGTGCGTCGCAGATCGCCACTGCGACGGCGGACGGCGCGAGCCCGCCGCCGAGCGGTGGAGCGTCGCCGCAGAGCGCTCGGCCGGCCAGCCCGGTCGCGGTGTGCGGCGGCCGGGCGTCGATGACGCGCACACGCCGCCTCCGCGCTTCGCGTGCAAGAGCCTCATCGAACGCCCGGACCGCGGCCTTCGAGGCCCCGTAGGCAGCCATCCCGGGGAGGTTCTGCTCCGAGATCACGCCTGAGATGTTGACGATCGCGCCGCCCGGGGAGAGTACGTCGAGCGCTGCACGCGCCAGCAGCATCGGGATCAGGGAGTTCACCTGCAGCAGCGTCTCGATCACGTCCGGTGGCATCTCGGACGACGCCCCGAACGCGACGACTCCGACGGCATTGACGAGGATGTCGAGCCGGCCGGCATTGGCGATCGCGCAGCGGACCGCGTCCTCGCACGCCGGGGCGGTCCGCAGATCCCGCACGATCCTCGCGCCTGCAACCGGGATCTCGGCCAGACGCGCGACGTCTCGTCCGGCGAGCGTGAGGTTCGCGCCTCGCGCATCCAGCTCGAGCGCCAGTGCACCACCCATCCCTCCGCTCGCGCCGCACAGTAGGACGGAGGCCCCCTCCAACGGGTGATCGGCCGCGGCCCCGGTCATCGCGAAAGCCGCTCCACGCACGTGTCGTTCGATGCGGCCATGGGCCAGCATTCTAGCCGACTTTAGTCTGATTAGCGGTTCTTAGGTTGAATTGTCGCCATCTGTGGCTAGCCTGTGGGTGTGCACGACACTGATGTCGACCTCGCTTCCGCCGCTGAGATGCTCGGTGTCCACTACCAGACCGCCTACAAGTGGGTGCGCGCAGGCACGCTCCCAGCCGTGCTCGTCCGCGGCCGCTACCGCGTCCGCCGCGACCAGGTTCAGGCGGTGGCCCGTCGCCGCGAGCGCCCGGAGCGTCCCCCTGCCCGGCGGCCCCGAGGTGGCTACGGCGCGCTGCGCGGCAAGATGTTCCAGCACCTCCTCGCCGGAGAGGAGACGGCCGCGCGCAGGATGATCGGTCAGCTTCTGGCCGAGGGCGTGAGCCTCACCACCGCGGCGCAGGAGGTCCTCGCGCCAGCCCTGTGGCGCATCGGCGACGAATGGGCCGAGGGTCGCATCGGGGTCGCGACCGAGCATCGGGCGTCGTCGATCGTCGAGCGCATTCTCGGCGATAACCACCCCACGCCTCGCGGCCGCCGCCGAGGGACGGCGGTTGTGGCAGCGCTCGCCGGCGATCGGCATTCGCTGCCCACGCTGATGGCAGCGGTTGCCCTGCGCGAGGACAACTGGCACGTTCATCACCTCGGTGCCGATGTACCCGTGGACGAACTGATCGACTTCTGCGCCGAGCAGGGCGTCGACCTCGCCGCGATAACGGTGACGGGGTCTCGGGGGTCGCGGGCGCAGCGAGCGGCGGTGGCACTCCGCGAGCGGGGCGTGAGGGCCATCGTCGGCGAGCCCGGAGCGAGCCTCGAGCGCCTCCAGCGCGAAGCGCGGGGATCATGATCGCGGCCTGGGGCGTTGGGCTCCTCGGTGTGAACCTTGCCGTGACTTGGGCGATGGTGGGTCTGATCTGGTTCGTTCAGATCGTCCACTACCCGCTGTTCGAGCTCGTGGGAGGTCCCGGGTTTGGCGAGTACTCGGCGGCCAACCAGCTGAAGACGTCGTGGGTCGTTGGCCCCGTGATGGCCGTCGAGACGGTCACCGCGGTGCTGCTCGTGGTCAGTCCGCCTCCTGCGCTCGGCCGCGTCCTGCCGGTGCTCGCCCTGGTGCTGCTGGCGGGAATCCACGTGTGCACCGCGACCGTGCAGGTGCCCGCCCACCGCGCGCTGCTCGAGCGGCGCGACGTGACTCGTGTGCGCAGCCTGGTTGCAGGCAACTGGATACGGACGGTCGGGTGGAGCGGGCGAGGCGGCCTCGCCCTCGTGATGCTGATGGTCGCTATCCCCGCGTGAGCGCAGCAGCAGCGAGGCGGTGCGCGAGCTCGCGCGCCTCCTCCTGGGAGCTGAAGCGAATCTCCGCGCGGTATCCGCCGTCCGGCGCCGGCCTCACGCGCACCTCAGCCCCGAGAACGGCGCTGAGCTCCGTGGCGATCTCGTTTGCTGCCGCTTCCTGATCCGGGTGCGCCTCGACTTCGGTGCGAGCCCTGGTGATGCGGCCGCTGGCCTTCGCGTTCGACGCGCGCGCTCGCTCCTCGGTAACCCTCACCGACCAGCCACCGGCGAGCGCCGATGAGGCGAGCTTGCGGCGGCGGGCGTGGTCCTCGGCGAGCAGCAGCGCGCGTCCGTGCCCCTCGCTCAGCGACCTGCTCTGAAGCATCTCCAGTACCTCGTCGGGCAGATCCAGCAGTCTGATCAGGTTGCTGACCGCAACGCGGCTGCGCCCCACCCGGAGCCCCACCTCCTCGCGCGTCAGGCCAAGCTCCTCTACGAGCGCCGCGCATGCGCGGGCCTCCTCAACCGGGGAGAGGTCCTCTCTCGCCATGTTCTCGATCAGGGCCACCTGAAGTGATGCCGCGTCGTCGCGGTCGCGCACGAGCGCGGGGATCGTCTTCAGGCCTGCGAGCTGCGCCGCACGCCAGCGGCGCTCTCCGGCGATCAGCTCAAAGCGGCCGCCGGGGCGTGGACGCACAAGAACGGGCTGCAGCACACCCTGCTCGCCGAGCGAGCCGGCGAGCGCAGCCAGAGCGTCCGCGTCGAATGACCTGCGCGGCTGATGGGGGTTCGGCGAGATCACCTCGAGAGGGATCTCGCGGAGGTGCTCCGCGATCGCGGCGCCCTCGGCCGAAACCGACAGGATCGCGTCGAGCCCCCTCCCCATGCCGGGCCTTGGCTTAGCCACGGGCGGCCACCTCCTTCGCGAGCTCGAAGTAGGCCTCGGCGCCGGCGCTGTGAGGATCGTGGTGGGTCACGGGCAAACCGTAGCTGGGAGCCTCCCCGACACGCACGTTGCGCGGGATGACCGTGTCGAAGACCAGGTCCGGGAAGTGGGTGCGCACCTCGCGCTCGACGTCCTGACCGAGCCGCGTGCGCGAGTCGTGCATCGTCAGCAGCATCCCGGCGACTGTGAGGCCGGGATTGAGCTCGCGACGCACCAGGTCGAGGGTCTCGAGGAGCCCAGCAAGGCCCTCGAGGGCGAAGTACTCCGTCTGGACAGGCACGATCACGCGGTCGGCGGCTACCAGGGCGCACACCGTGAGCGGACCCAGCGAGGGCGGGCAGTCGAGGATGATGTACTCGAACTCTCTCGCAGCGGGCTCAGGCACTCCTTCAGCCGGTACTCGAATCCCTCCATCCTCGGCAGCTCCACGTTCGCGCCGGCGAGACCTGCTCCTGCGGGGAGCGCGCGGAGGCCCGCGACGGCCGAGTTGGTTATCGCCTCCTGCGCCGCCGCCTCCCCGGTCAGCACCTCGTAGAGGCCGGGCGCTTGCGTCCTGGGGATGCCGAGGCCCACCGTGGCGTTCGCCTGAGGGTCGACGTCGACAAGCAGCGTCGCGTATCCGGCCTCGGCGATGCACGCGGCGACGTTGACGGCGGTTGTCGTCTTGCCGACTCCGCCCTTCTGGTTCGCAACCGCATAGACCGTGCCCATGCGCTGCAAGCTAGCGCTGATTCGCGACGGCCGGGTCCCGATCTCCGGCAAAGTGGGCAGATTCAACCGCTCTTCGGGGGCTGCTCAGGCCCCCAGCGGACGCTTGCGGGCAATGCCCGGGCGCCGGGGGAACCTGCCGGGCGTCTCGGACTCCTTCCGGAAGACATGGAGATGGAGGTGTCGGGCGCCGGGAAAAGGCTCGACATGCAGGACATCGGTTCGCTCCATCCCGAGCTCGTCCGCCGCCCGGAGGGCCGCCTGCTCTTCATCCTCGTCACGGCGACCTCTCCAGTCCACGAGAATGCCGGCCGTCCTCAGCAGCGGTGAGGCGTACTCGAGCACGACAGGCTGCGGCGCGAGTGCTCGCGCCGTCACCGCGTCGTTCGCCAACAGGCCCTCGTCCCACTCCTCCACGCGGGCACAAACGACCTCGGCGTTCGTGATCTCGGACCGCCTCGATCGTCCGCCCGAGGAACTCGCACTTGCGGCGCTGACTCTCGACGAGACGGACGGTGGCACGCGGCAGCGCGACGGCGAGCGCGAGGCCCGGGAAGCCGGCGCCGGCACCCAGGTCGGCGACGGTGCCGGCGGTGCGCAGCGCGTCTATCTCCAGCGCCGAGACGGCATCCGCGAGGTGGACATACGCCGCCAGGTCGCGGTCGCGCACCGCTGTCGGGGCGTGCTCATCGGCCTCCAAGGCGCCCAGCAGCGCCCCCATCTGCGCGATCTGCCTCTCATCCATCCCGCCCGGCAGAAGCGCGGCGAGGTCGATCGTCATCCGCCGTGGGCGGCGAAGAAGTCCGCGTAACGACTGCGCATCTCGCGCACTCGGCCGGCCACGTGAGCGTCGATCTCGTCCGTGAGGACCGATTCGACCACGGGCAGAACGTCCTGGGTCAGCGCGTCGCCCCGGGCCATCCATTGGTAGTAGCGGCGACCCGAATGTTCGTAGGGCCCATAGAGACGCGCGCGGGGAAAGGCGCGCTCGAGCCAGCGAAACAGGGACTCGTGCCTCACATGCATCCGCAGGGTTATCTGCGGCTTCTTGCCGTCCCCGCCGAAATGACCCTCGCCGATGAGGATCCCCGCGAGGAGTCCGCGTTCGATGTCCGTCAGCTGGGGGCCGGTCCCTTCGGTCATCAGCTGAAGTGTTTCACCGTCAAGAAAAACGTGAAACGCCGGGGCTCAGTCGCTTCGGACCGCCGGCGAGATCACCAGATAGCGCTCCGGCTCATTCCCGACGCTGTGGGTCTCCACGTCCCCGCGCTCGCGGAGGAACTCGTGGACGATGCGCCGCTCGAAAGGCGGCATCGGAGCGAGCTCCACGTCCCGGCCCGTTTCGACGGCCTCGTCAGCGGCTTCGTCGGCCTCTGCGCGCAGCGCGCCGGCACGGCGCTCGCGGTACCCGTTTGCGTCGATCACGACCCGGACCGATGAAGGGCCCTCGGGGAAGACGATCCGCTGCGCCAGGTGCTGCACCGCGTCGATCGTCTGCCCGTGGCGACCGATGAACAGCCCCACGTCCTCCCCCTCCACCGTCCCCGTGAGGACGGCGTCGGACTCGCTCACCTCGATGTCGCAGTCCAGGCCGAGTCCGTCGACGATCTCCTCGAGCAGCTCCTCGAGCGCCTCGGCCGGCTCGAGCTCGTCGTCCCCCTCAGCGCGCGTCTCGTCCTCGCTCATCTTCGTCTCCCCGATCGCTTCTTCTTCTTGCGTGGTGGTGGTGGTGGAGCGCCGCCCGCCGGAGCCGCCGCAGGCGGTGGGCTCTTCGCGCTACTCGCGCTCGCGACCGCCTCCGAGAGAGATTGCCGCAGAGACTTGGCCGGCTTTCCGTTGGCGCCAGGTGGCGGTTTCGGTGGCGGAGGCATTCGCCGCCTGATCACCGACTGCTGGCCGATCGTCCACACGTTCGTGGTGATCCAGTAGACAAGGAGCCCGGCCGGGTAGCGGTAGAGGATCACCACAAAGATGACCGGAAGGAAGAGCATCAACCTGCGCTGCATGGGATCCGCGGTGGCGGTCGCGACCAGCGTCGAACCGACCTGGGAGCCGACGTAGCAGAGGATCAGGATCACGAGCGCGATGCCCGTCGCCTTTTCCGTGATGTCGGGGATGAAAAGGAATTTTGCGGAGCCCGGGGCAACGACGTTGCAGCCGGTTTCGGTGAGTCCCTTCACCGTTTGGCCCGCGACTTTCACCGAGTGCTGGGGGATTTCGCTGAATTTTGTCAGCGTCGGCTTGTGCAGTGCCTGACGGTAGTGTTCGATCATCTGCGGTCCGCAGATGTCTTCCTTGAGCTGCGTGCGCAGCATGTAGAAGAGCGAGAAGAAGACCGGGAGCTGCAGCAGGAGCGGCAGGCAGGACGCCAGAGGGTTGATTTTCTTCTCCTGATAGAACTTCATCAGCTCCTGCTGCTGGCGCTGTTTGTCCTCCTTGTACTTCTCTTTCAGCGCGTTGATCTCGGGCGCGAGTCTCTGCATCTCCTGCATCGACTTCAGCTGCCGGAACGTCAGCGGTACCAGGAACGCCCTGATGAGCACCGTGAGCCCCACGATCGCGAGGCCCCAGCTGCCGCCGATCGTTTCGTGGATCCACACCATGATGGATTCGAAAACGTTGATCAGGGGCGAGAACGCGTCCTGGATCACATTGGCGAGGATTGGCATGGGCTAGTTGGTGGTGGGGGCTCGTCGGGTGGTTGCGGGGGCGTCGCGTCGGTCTGGGGACATCGGGCGTTCGTGCCCCGTCAGCCGCCCTCGTGCGAAGCGGTCCTGAAAAGTCGCTGGTCCTCGACGGGATCGTACCCGCCGTGGCTAAACGGGTTGCACCTCAGCAGGCGCCACGCCGCGAGCACAGGGCCCCTAAGTATGCCGTACTGCCTGATCGCGTCGATCGCGTACCGCGAGCACGTTGGCTCGTACTTGCAGCGGCGCGGGATGGCGGGAGAGATGAACCGCTGGTAGGCGACTATCGGGGCGCTCAGAAGGGTGCGCGCCACTCGGGCAGCCGAGCTGGGAGTGGGGGAGCCGGCCCCGGTCGCGGGCGGCGCGCTCATGTGCGCTGCAGGTTCGGGGCCTGGTCCCCGGGCGCCGCTGTGGGCGCGGGCTGCAGGCCGGCCTTGACGAGCAGCTCGCTCAGCGCAGCGTCCATGCCGGCGAGTCCCTCCCGCTCGGCGAGCTCACGGGCGGGCGGGCGAGCCACCACGACGATGTCATGACCTGCTGAGAGGCCCTCTTCCGCGTGGGCAAAGGCCTCTCTGAGGAGGCGCTTGACGCGGTTGCGGTCGATCGCCCCACCGACCTTGCGCGAGACCGACAGGCCGAGACGGGGACGCTCGGCCTCCAGATTCGGGAACGAGTAGAGCACCAGGTGCCGGTTGGCCGTTGATCTGCCGTGCCTGTACACACGCTCGAACTCCGCGCTGCGGGAAAGCCTGCCCCCGCGGGGCGGATTTCGCGGCTTGCTCGCGTGCCCGTCGCCCAAGGGGTGCTCCACGTCAAGACCTCAGGTGGAGAGGCGCTTGCGGCCCTTGTCGCGCCGGCGCTTGAGCGTGAGACGACCAGCTCGCGTGCTCATGCGGGCACGGAACCCGTGAACACGGGCTCGCTTACGCTTCTTCGGCTGGTATGTGCGCTTCATAGTCTGAGTTCTCCGGTCTCGCGCGTTTTCCTGCGTCGAGCGCGTCGTTTACCGTCGGGCACGAGCCCGTCTTCGGCGTCCAGTATAGGACCCGCGAGCCATGTCGGATTTTTCTCGCCAATTGCGAGCAGCCGCGGCACCCTGGGCGAGGCGTTGGTTATAGTCGCCGCACCGGGCCCGAACGGGCCCTCCTCCGAATAATCACCGTCATTTCTTCTGGGAGAGGAGCCGATGGGCGCTGCCCCGAGCGACGAGCTCGAGCACATATGGTCGCTGGTGCGATCGCAGCTGGCCCTGGTGGTCGAGGAGCCCACGTTCCGCCTCTGGCTCGAGCCCCTGCGTGCCGTGGAGATCTCGGACGAGAGAGTCGTCGTCGAGGCGCCGACGAACTCCTGCCGCTGGATCCAGGACCGCTTCGGGCGCGTCATAGCGGCCGCTGTCGAGCTCGTGCTGGGCGACGGCGTCGGCGTGCAGATCGTTGCTGAGGACGAACAGCGCCAGTCGGTGCCCACACCCCGAGGAGGCGCTCACGCTGCAGTCCCAGACCCGGAGCTTCCCACAGCCACCGAGCCTCTCGGGAATCCGAAGCTCACGTTCGACCAGTTCGTCATCGGGGACTGCAACCGCCTGGCGCACGCCGCTGCCCTGACCGTCGCCGAGATGCCCTCCCAGGCCTACAACCCGCTCTTCATCTACGGCCCGCCCGGCGTTGGCAAGACCCATCTGCTCAACGCGATCGCGAACCTTCTCCTGCTGCACAACCCAGGGCTCACCGTGCGGGCCACGAACGGTGAGGCGTTCACGAACGAGTTCCTGGCGGCACTCGCGGGCGGAAGAGCCGACGGCTTCAAGCGGCGCTTCCGCCACATCGACGTCCTGCTGATGGACGACGTCCAGTTCCTCGAGCGCAAGACGAAGACGGAGGAGGAGTTCTTCCACACATTCAACGCTCTCCACGACGGCGGGCGGCAGATCGTGCTGACCTCCGATCGGCCGCCGGCTGATCTCAGTGCGCTCGAGGACAGACTCCGCGAGCGCTTCCAGGCCGGCCTGGTGGCTGACATAACACCCCCCGAGTTCACGACGCGCATGGCGATCCTGCGCAAGCGCGCGCACAACGACGGGATCGAGCTGGAGGACGAGCGAGCGCTGACCGCGATCGCCGAACGGGTCCACAGCAACGTCAGGGCTCTCGAGGGCGCGCTGATCAGGACTGTCGCGTTCAGCTCCCTCACAGGCAGGCCACTTACCGGCGATCTGGCCCAGGAGGTCCTCGAAGGCCTGTATCCCCGCACCGGCGCTGCAGGGCGCACTGCCAGGAGCGTTGCCGACATTCAAAGCGCGACGGCCAAGCACTTCGAAATCAGCACCGAGGAGCTCCTCTCGTCCGGGAGGGCGGCCAGGATCGCATGGCCGCGCCAGGTGGCCATGTACCTCTCACGTGAGCTGACCGACGAATCGCTCCCGTCGATAGGCCGTCACTTCGGGGGAAGGGACCACACCACGGTCCTGCACGCCTGCCGGCGCGCGAGCGCTCGGATCGGGGAGGACCAGGCCTCACGGGAGGCTGTGGAGAAGCTGTGCAGGGACCTTGGGTGTGAGCAGCCGTGATGGCTGCGGGCCTGCGCCCGACCGATGCTCCTGACAGACTTTCGCCAGGGTCATCACCGGCCATCCACAGCCACGTCCACCGCGACCGCTGTCCGCAGGCCACTATCCATCACAGATACACACGTCCACAGGCACTACATATGACTTGTATTTACAGAACAGAGAGGTAGATGAAGCTCTCACTCTCCTCATCGCATCTTCTGGCTCAGCTCCAAACGGCGGCGAGGGTCGCGTCGACAAGGAGCGCTGTGCAGGCTCTCTCGGGCATCATGATTTCGGCTGCGGCTGACTCTGCGCCGGAGCTGCTCGCAACCGACATGGAGATCGGACTCCGCGTCCCGCTCAACGCGGACGTGCAGCGCCCGGGCGCCGCCGTGCTCCCGGCGCGGCTGCTTCTCGATGTTGCCAGGGCCTTGCCGGCCGAGCAGCTCACCATGGAGCTCAGAAGCGCGGAGCAGGACATCGAGCTGATCTGCGGCGCGACGACGTTCCACCTGCGAACGCTGCGAGCGGAGGACTTCCCGACGCTGCCATCGCCGTCCCCGGAGACCCGGGTCTCGCTTCCCGTGGACGCCTTCGTTCAGACCATCAACAGGGTTGCGAGGTCGGCCTCACGTGACGAGACGCGCCCCGTCCTGACCGGGATCCTGATGTCCGCCTCCGGCCAAGAGCTCCGCATGGTCGCCACCGACTCCTACCGCCTGAGCGTCAAGGAGACCTCGCTGGAGAGCCCGCTCAGTGGCACGCTTGAGGCCAACGTCCCCGCGAGAGCCCTCAATGAGCTGGCGCGAATCGCGCAGCAGCCCGACGGCGACTCTCTGTCGGTGAGCGTCGGGCAGAACCAGGTGATATTCGAGATCGGGGACATCGTCCTCTCCTCGCGCCTGATCGACGGCCAGTTCCCCAACTATCGCCAGCTACTGCCCGAGACTGTCGAGCACACGCTCAGGCTGTCGAGCTCGGAGCTCACTGACGTCGTGCGCCGCATCAGCCTGCTGGCCCAGAAGAACGCGCCACTCCGCCTCAGCTTCACGGAGGGCACCCTCACGATCTCGGCGCAGACCCCCGACGTGGGGGAGGCGAGCGAGGCCGTCCCGGTGCCGTTCCACGGTGAGCCGTTCGACATCGGCTTCAACCCCGAGTTCCTTCGAGACGGGCTCGAGAGCATCGATACGGACGAGCTGGTCCTGAAGCTGATCAGCCCTCTCCGGCCCGGGCTCATCGAATCTCCCGACACGGGGGACTTCGTCTACCTGATCATGCCGATCAGGCTGAACGTCTGAGGAGCGGCACCATGCGGGTGCTCAGCGTCGAGCTGCGCGACTTCCGCACATACGGCCGTGCAGAGGCAACACTCGGGCCCGGCCTGACGGTCGTACATGGCCCGAACGGCGCGGGCAAGTCCAATCTCCTGGAGGCGCTCTACTTCGGCTGCACGGGAGGCTCGCCCCGCACGCGAAACGAGCGAGAGCTGATCGGCTTCGGATCGAGTGCGGCACGCGTGTCGGTGCGGCTGCTCGATCGTGACCAGCCCCACGAACTGAGCGTCGGATACGGAACGGTGCCGGGCAGCCCGCAGGCCATCAAGCGGATGACGTGCGACGGGGCTCCCGTCGAGCGCATGCTTGACGTCCCGGTCCGGCCGCTCGTCTCGGTGTTCATGCCCGACCGGCTTGAGCTCCTGAAGGGACCTCCGGCGCTTCGCAGGGCGCACCTCGATCAGGTGATCGCGGCCCTGTGGCCCACGCGCGTCGCTGTGCGCAAGGAGTACTCCCGAGTCCTCGCTCAGCGCAACGCGCTCCTCGCCCGGATCCGCTCGGGACGTGCCTCGCAGACGTCGATCGCGACGTGGGATCGAGCCCTGGCCGCGGTGGCTCTCGAGGTTCGCTCGGATCGCGATCAGGCGGTTCGCCTGCTCACTGAGCCGTTCACGCGTCGAGCCGGGGAGCTCGGCCTGATCGGTCAACCGTCACTCGAGTACAGGCCACGCTCGCACGCGGCGGACGATGACGAGTTCGCCGCCGAGCTCGCCGAGCGCCTGCCGAGTGACCTCGAGCGGGGGTTCACCGGACATGGCCCCCACCGGGACGAGCTCGCGCTTCTGCGCGACGGGCGCGAACTGCGCGTCTACGGATCGCAGGGCGAGCAGCGGATCGCGCTTCTCGCGCTGCTGCTGGCCGAGCGCTCGGTTCTGTCCGAGCAGCGAGGGCGCATCCCGCTGATGCTCCTGGACGACGTCATGAGCGAGCTGGACCCAGACCGCCGCGAGCTGCTCGCGGGGGAGCTCGCGGCGGACGGACAGAGTGTGATCGCGACGACCGACCTGGCCCACGTGCCGGGAGGGTCGGCGGCGTCCGTCACCCGCCTGCGGATCTCACCCGGCGCGATTCTGCAGGAGGCAATCGCAGCGTGAGCAGGCTCGCGCCAAGGCCGTTCTCGGCGGCCATCGCAGACTTCACCAGGGCTGCCCGGCCCGTGACGACGCTCGCGCGTGCGCAGCAGGCGTGGGAGTCCGCCGCCGGCGCAGCGATCGCGGCCGCGGCGCGCCCAACCGCCGAGCGTGACGGTGTCCTGACCGTCACGTGCGAGGCGGCGGTCTGGGCCCAGGAGCTCGACCTGATGGGGGAGGAGCTGATCCGGCGGCTCAACGCAGAGCTGGGGGACGGGCTGCTGCGCGAGCTGCGCTGCCGCACGGCGTAGTGCTGGCCCGCACCGAGCCGGGGACGGCACAAGAGTTGGCCCCGTCCGCGGTCAATCCCTGCCGGAGGGCTTCCAGGCCGAGATCCGTGGGCGCCCAGACGGTCTCCCCGTTGGCCGGGTCGGCTTCAGAGACCACCAGGGCGGGTTCCACCAACTCCATGGTCCGCAGCCGAACCCACACGTCCTTCCCGACCCGCGCAGCCGCATCTTTCGCCGTTCTTGCGCCGGCGGCGAGCGCGCCGAGCGCCGCCAAATCCTCGGAACTCAAGGGGTGAAACATCGCTCAATCCTCGTCGGTTTCTCAGCGCCGCGCCTCTCGAGCACGCCGCGGATCGAGTGTAAAGGCTTGACCGCCATGCCTTCAAGTGGGGAAAGCTACGCATCGGGTGGCGTCTGGCAAACACACACATCCCACCGATTCCCCGATTTTGCAGGGATTTAGCCGGTCTGCGGGACCGCTTCATCGGGTGCTTCGTGCTATCCTTATCGGCACAGCGAATATGCCCCGGCCGCGGACCTAGAGCCCCGGAATCCGGGGCTTTCTCACGTCATCGGAGGGCCATTGGCATCAGGCGGCAACAGCTCTGAAGAGGGCTCAGACAGCAACGACGTGGGCGACCTGTCCACGACGGGTGGCTCATCGACATACGACGCTCAGGACATCACCGTCCTGGAGGGACTGGAGGCGGTTCGCAAGCGCCCGGGTATGTACATCGGATCGACCGGTGTCATGGGCCTGCACCACCTCGTCTACGAGCTCGTCGACAACTCGGTCGACGAGGCCCTGGCCGGCTTCTGCACTGAGGTGAGCGTCCAGATACACCCGGACAACTCCGTCACGGAGACGGACAACGGCCGCGGTATCCCGGTCGCGATCATGGAGAAGGAGGGCCGCCCGGCGGTCGAGGTTGTGCTCACGGTGCTGCACTCCGGCGGAAAGTTCGGCGGCGAGGGATACAAGGTCTCCGGAGGGCTCCACGGTGTCGGTGTCTCGGTCGTCAACGCACTCTCAGAACGCCTTGAGGTGGAGATCAGGCGCGACGGCCACGTCTACTCGCAGGAGTACTCGCGAGGGACGCCGCTGACCCCGCTGGTCGAGGGAGAGAAGCTCCCGCGAGGCTCGCAGACAGGCACCTCGGTCACCTTCCTCCCGGACGCCGACATCTTCGAGACGCTCGACTTCGACTTCCTGACGCTCGAGGAGCGCCTGCGCGAGACGGCATTCCTGACGCGCGGCCTGAAGATCTCGATCACCGACGAGCGCGGGGAGGGCCACTCCGCCGAGTTCCAGTACGACGGCGGCATCGAGGACTTCGTCTCCTACCTCAACGAGAACAAGGACACGGTGCACCGCAAGGTGATCTTCTTCGCCGGGGAGTCCGAGGAAGGCGCCGCGGAGATCGCGATGCAGTGGAACTCCTCCTACCAGGAATCGGTCCACTCCTTCGCCAACAACATCAACACGCCCGAGGGTGGCTCGCACCTGAGCGGCTTCCGCTCCGCTCTCACGCGCACGCTCAACAAGTACGCCCGCGATCACGGGCTGCTGAAGGACAAAGAGGACAACCTCTCAGGCGAGGACGTCCGAGAGGGCCTGACGGCGGTCGTGTCGGTCAAGCTGCGCGACCCCCAGTTCGAGGGGCAGACGAAGACCAAGCTCGGCAACCCCGGGATGGCGGGCGCCGTCGAGTCGTTCGTGAACACCGGCCTCGGCGAGTTTCTCGAGGAGAACCCGAGCGAGGCTCGCGCCGTGATCTCCAAGGCCGTCCAGGCGCAGCGCGCCCGCGAGGCGGCACGCAAGGCGCGCGACCTCACCCGCCGCAAGTCGGCGCTGGAGAACTCGACGCTCCCGGGAAAGCTCGCCGACTGCTCCGTCAAGGACCCCTCACTCGCCGAGCTGTTCGTGGTCGAGGGTGACTCCGCCGGCGGCTCGGCCAAGCAGGGCCGCGACCGCAACACGCAGGCGGTGCTGCCGCTCCGCGGCAAGATCCTGAACGTCGAGAAGTCGCGGATCGACAAGGTCCTCCAGAACACCGAGGTCCAGGCCCTGATCACGGCGATCGGAACCGGCGTCCGGGACGAGTTCAACATCGAGAACGCGCGCTACCACAAGGTCGTCCTGATGACCGACGCGGACGTCGACGGGGCTCACATCAGAACGCTGGTCCTGACGCTTCTGTTCCGCGAGATGGAAGAGCTCATCAAGGCCGGCTACGTCTACATAGCAAAGCCGCCGCTCTACAAGCTCAAGCAGGGCTCGCGGGAGCGCTACATCGAGAAGGACGCCGAACTCGAGGAGATCCTGCTGGCCGACAAGTGGGACAAGATCGCCGTGTTCGACAGGCACGGCACGCAGTTCAAGCTGACCGACACGCGCTGGCATCGCTTCTCGCGCCTGCTCAAACAGTACGAGGGCTGGTCCTCGTCGCTTCGCGCGGCTCACGGGCACGACGTCGTGCAGTTCCTCGAGGAGTCCACGCTGCTCGGCGAGCGGATCGAGAGCGCGGACGGCGCAATCGAGCTGCTCGGCCGCGCCGACGTGGCCGGCGACACCCACACGACCGAGCTGCTCGACAGCGACGAGCTCGAGATAAGGGTCAAGGCGATCGAAGCCAAGACGGGCTTCGCCCGCGTGCACCGCATCAAGCGCTCGCTGTTCGACTCGCGCGAGTACGTCCAGCTGGCACGAGTCCACTCGGAGCTGAGCGAGCTCGCGGGCACGCCTCCGTTCGAGGTCAGCCTGGCCGACGCGCACGAGATGGCGCCCACGTTCCAGGAGCTGCACCCGGCCGTGATGGGCGTCGCGCAGAAGGGGATCAAACTCCAGCGCTTCAAGGGACTCGGCGAGATGAATGCCGAGCAGCTCGGGGAAACGACGATGTCGCCCGCCACCCGCACGCTCGCTCAGGTCACGCTCGAGGACGCCTTTGCCGCCGACAGGGTCTTCTCGATGCTGATGGGAGATCAGGTCGAGCCGCGACGAGCCTTCATCGAGGACAATGCGCGCGCGGTCGCGAACCTGGACGTCTGAGATGCTCCGCCGGCGGGATGCACCACAGGATGAGGAGGCGTAGTGGCTTCAGCTGACGTTATCGGCGGGGGCAACGTTGAACCCCGTGCGCTCGAGGAGGAGATGCGCACCGCGTATCTCGACTACGCCATGTCCGTCATCGTCGGGCGGGCGCTACCGGATGTCCGCGACGGGCTGAAGCCGGTCCACCGCCGCGTCCTGTACGCGATGAACGAGCTCGGCCTCGGGCCCACCCGCTCGTACGCGAAGTGCGCGAAGATCGTCGGTGAGGTGATGGGCAACTATCACCCGCACGGCGACTCGGCCATCTACGACACGCTCGTGCGAATGGCGCAGGAGTTCTCGATGCGCAACGAGCTCGTGGACGGCCAGGGCAACTTCGGCTCGGTCGACGACGATCCCGCGGCCGCCATGAGGTACACCGAGGCGCGCCTCGCCCGCATCGCCACGGAGATGCTCCGCGACCTCGACATGGACACCGTCGACTTCGCGCCGAACTACGACGGCTCGCGCCGCGAACCGCTCGTGCTCCCGGCGCGGTTCCCGAACCTGCTCGTGAACGGCTCGTCGGGGATCGCGGTCGGGATGGCCACGAACATCCCGCCCCACAACCTTCGCGAGGTGATCGACGCCACCGTCGCCTACATCGACGACCCGGACATCGACACCGAGGGCCTGATGAAGCACATCAAGGGCCCCGACTTCCCGACCGGCGGCATCATCCTCGGCCACGGCGGCATCAGGGATGCCTACGAGACCGGCCGCGGCCGCGTCAGGGTCCAGGCGCGCGCCCACATCGAGCCGCTCAGCCACGGCAAGGAGGCGATCGTCGTCACCGAGCTGCCGTTCATGGTGAAGAAGGGCGGCGAGGGCAACCTGATGACCAAGATCGCCGAACTCGTCAACGAAAAGCGGATTCCGGAGATCTCAGACCTCATCGACCAGTCGGACAAGCGCGGAATGCGCCTCGTGATCGAGCTCAAGCGTGACGCGATCCCGAAGGTCGTCCTGAACAAGCTCTACAAGCACACGTCGATGCAGACCACCTTCGGCGTGAACATGGTGGCGCTCGTCGACAACGTACCGCGCACACTCAACCTGAGGGCGGTGATCCACAACTACGTCGCGCATCAGCGCGAAGTGATCGTGCGCCGCACCAAGCACGAGCTGTCCGAGAAGGAGGCCCGCGCCCACATCCTTGAGGGGCTGCTCACGGCGCTCGAGCACCTCGACGAGATCATCGAACTGATCCGAGCCTCACGGGACCGCGACGCGGCCCGCGAACAACTCGTCGAGAAGTTCGACCTCAGCACGATCCAGGCGACGGCTATCCTGGACCTGCGGCTCTCCCAGCTGACGGCCCTGGAGGCTGACTCGATCAAACAGGAGCACGCCGACGTGTCAGAGCGGATCGCCGAGCTGCGCGCGATCCTCGGAGACGAGACGCGGGTCCTTTCGGTGATCAAGGAGGAGCTGTCGGAGATCCGCGAGCGCTTCGGGGATGAGCGCCGCACGGAGATCAGCCACTCCGAGGATGAGATCGACATCGAGGACCTCATCGCCGACCAGCAGATGGTCATCACGATCACTCAGACGGGATACATCAAGTCGCTGCCGCTCGCGACCTACCGTCAGCAGCAGCGGGGCGGCCGCGGCGTGACCGGGATGGACATGAAGGACGGCGACTTCATCGAGCATCTGTTCGTGTGCTCGTCGCACGACTACCTGCTGTTCTTCTCCAACCGCGGCAAGGTCTACCGGTCCAAGGTCTACGAACTGCCCGAGGCGCAGCGCACCGCCAAGGGGCGCGCGCTCGTGAACATCCTCCCGCTCGCCGAAGGCGAGCAGATCAACGCCGTCGTCTCGACACGGGACTTCAGTGAGGCGCGCTACCTCGTCTTCGCAACACGCTCCGGGACGGTCAAGAAGACCGAGCTGCAGGCCTACAACACCCCCATCAAAGCCGACGGGATCATCGCCATCAAGATCCGCGACGACGACGAGCTCCTCGCCGTGCGGGCGGTCGACCCGGACGACGAGATCATCATGGTCTCCCACGCCGGCCTGACGGTGCGGTTCGCGGAGTCCGACGCCAGAGCGATGGGCCGCGACACGACAGGCGTGCGCGGGATGGATGTCGGCGCGAAGGGCCGCGTGATCGCGATGGACGTCGCGCGCGATGACATGGACCTGCTCGTGGTCACCGAGAACGGCTATGGCAAGCGGACCCAGATCGCCCAGTACCGCAAGACGAACCGTGGCGCCAAAGGCGTCAAGACGATCGGGCTGACCGAGAAAAAGGGCGGCCTGGCGGGGGCACTCGTGGTCCGAGAGCACCAGGAGCTCGTCTTCATCAGCGTCGGCGGCATGGTCCAGCGGACCGCCGCGGGGGGCATCTCGCAGCAGGGCCGCTCCGCGACCGGTGTCCGCCTGATGAACCTCAAGGACGAGGACACCGTGAGCGCGGTCGCGCTGGTGGTCGACACCGGCGAGGACGCGTCCGAGGACACCCCGGACGCGGCTCCTCCAGCCGAGCCGGCTGCCGAGTAGTCCTGAGCGTAGAAACCACCGCCGGCGGGCGCCTGACGCGGTTCCTAACCGTCCAAGTTCGCTCTCCGGCGCTCAGATAAAGCAGCGATTGGGCCGACATATTGGGTGTGGCCCGCTCAATCAACACCATCGCTACCGCGCTCGCCGTTGGCGCCTTCGCCGCCCTCTCGGCGCTGCCCGCCGAGGCCCTGGCCTCAGGCTCCCACGCCGCCGTCAGGTCCGCCCACAGCGTGGCACGGACGCACGCCAAGAAGCATCACACGAGCGTCCGCGCGCCGCGCCGCGCCGCGGTCCGCGCGCGCTGTGCGACCGGGTCGCGCCGCGTAGCGCCGCGCGCGCACAGGGCATGCCGCGGAGCCGCGAGGCCCATCGTGAAGGCGCCCGCCACGCCGGTCTCCGCAGCGCAGCCCGCCGCCACGACCGCGACCCCGTGCCAGAACACAGAAATCACTCCCGAAGCCGGCAACGTCGGCCTGGTCAGGGCGGCCGTGCTCTGCCTGATCAACCGCGAACGCGCAGCGCACGGCGAGCAGCCGCTGCTTCCGAGCGCGCGGCTCGAAGCGGCGGCCGAAGGCCACAACGCGGAAATGATCTCCGACAACTACTTCGCCCACGTTTCGCCGACCGGCGAGACCCCCGCCGACCGGCTCAGGGAAACCGGCTACATCCCGGGGCCCAGCGTCGGCTTCGTCATCGGCGAGAATCTGGCCTGGGGCACCCTCAGCCTCGCGACCCCGCGAGCCATCGTCGCGGCGTGGGTTGCCTCGCCACCCCATCTCGCGAACATTCTCGAAGGGCAGTACCGCGACACCGGGATCGGCGTCGTCGCCACCGTGCCCGCCTCACTGTCCGCAGGCCAGGCCGGCGCGACCTACGCGCAGGAGTTCGGGACCATCATCCACTGACCTCCCCGCCGGGACCCGCCGGTGTCATCCGCGTTCGCTACTCTGCGAGGACCAGAGAAAGGAGGTGGTCCAAACGTTGAGTGACAGTGTTTGCGGGACCCTGGAGGTGACCGGCCGGTAGGTCGGTAGGCTGGTCCGCCTAGCGGAATCCAACCCGGGACACCCCGAGACGACAGCCGGTCCTGGTCCCTCCGGCCTGCCGTTCGTCGCTCTCGGTCTTTCCAGTCAGAGAAGCGCGCGAAGAGCGCCGTGAGAGCGGCGCTCTTCGTGTTTCTCGGCCCGGCCGGGGACTCTCCGTCAGGCGGCCTGCGGCAGGTACGCGAGCCAGGCCGCCGGAATCGTCGGGCTGGCGACGTGAATGAAGATCTCGGCCCGTGGTGTGCCCGGCACGCGGCGCGGATGCATGCCCGCCTGCCGCGGAAGGCGGTCACCCTTGCGCCGGTTGCAGGGCGCGCAGGACGCGACGATGTTCTCCCAGTTCGAGGACCCGCCCTTCGATCGCGGGATCACATGGTCGACCGTCAGGTTGGACCGCGAGCCGCAGTACTGGCAAGTCCAGCTGTCGCGTGCGAACACGGCCCGCCGCGTGATCTTGCGCCGGTGCGCATCGCGCGGCACGTTGACGTAGCTGACCAGGCGGATCACGACCGGTCGCGCGAGCGTCGAGCTCTCCGAGTGCAGCGCCCAGCGCCCGCGCTCGAGCAGCTCGGCCTTGTCCTTGAGCAGGAGCACGACAGCACGCCTGACCGTGCACACGTTGATCGGCTCATACGTCGCGTTCAACACGAGCACCCGCCCATTCATCGCCGTCGCTGGCGATGTCTCGGGTCCGCGCCGCTGGTGCTCTGAAGGCGACACGGACCCCACCGGCTCGGGTGGGGCAGTGCTCTCCATCTTCAGCGCCGAGTGTAGCGGGGGCGCTCCCAGCACGCTCGCCAAGACGCGCGGCGCCCTTCGCCGCTCAGCCGCGCGCGGCCGACCGGTATGAACCGAGCACCCTGACCTGTTCGCTCAGCTCGCCGACGCCTGCGATCGCGTCGGCGATCCGGGGCTCGTCGGTGCTGCCCGCGAGATCCGCGAAGAACATGTAGCTGCCTATGCGCCCAGGGCGCGGGCGCGACTCGATCTTCGTGAGGTCGATCTCCCGGCTCGCGAACTCGTCGAGGCAGCGCACGAGCCACCCGGGCCTGCCGGCTCCCTGACCCCAGAACAGCACCGACGTCTTCGGGTCTCCTGTCGCCGTCGCGCTGACCGGCGGGGCCTGTGCCCGGTCGGCCCGCCCGAGCCACACGAACCTCGTCTCGTTGTCATCACGGTCCTCGACGCCCTCGCGAAGGATGACGGCACCGTAGATCTCGGCAGCGAGCCGGGTTCCCAGCGCCGCCTGCCCCTCACGAGCCTCCTCGACGACGGTGCGCACGGCCTGCGCCGTGGAGGTCGACGGCAGGATCCGGGCGGCCGCGAGCTCCGTGCGGAGAAACGAGGAGCACTGCCCCGGCACCTGCGGATGGGTGATCACCGTCTGGATGCGCTCGAGCTCCGTCGACGTCGCGGCGACCAGGCAGTGCCGCACCCGCAGCAGCGCCTCGCCGACGATCTGGATGCTCTCGGCCTCCTCGGCCAGCAGGTCCAGCGTCACGCTGATCGAGCCCTCGATCGAGTTCTCGATCGGGACCAGCGACCAGTCCACCTCGCCCTGGGTGACCGCCATCACCGCGTCGTGGATCGTGGACAGCGCGACCGGCTCTACCGCGTCCGGGTCGGCGCTCGCGAGGAGGGCCTCCTCGCTGAAGGTGCCCTCGGGGCCGAGATATCCGACGCGCGCCCTGGCGGCCGGTGCCTCAGCCTGCGTGGCCATGCCCCGCCGGAGAGCTCGGGGAGCCCTCCACCGCCAGGCGAACCGCCTCGGCCTCCTCCGGGGAGAGCTCCAGTTCCCCGCGACCGCCGTGGACCTGCTTTCCGTAGACCCTGGCCTGGTCGCGGTGATGGATGCACGAGAGGACGATCCCGGACTCATCGTCGTCGAGAAGTGCGATAGACATCGACTGCCGTCCGGACAGCTCGTTGTAGGCGTCGTAGCGCACGAGAGCGCTCCGCGAGAGCGCTCCGCGCAGTGCGTGCTCGGCGTTGCCCATTCGCGTGTCGAGGCTGACCGCGGTCGCGTCGACGTGCTCGCTCAGCGCCCTGAATGCCTCATCCAGGCCCGCGGCGTGGGCGATCAGGTCACGTTCTCCGTGTTCGCCGAGCACCACGCGCTGAGCCCTGCGCAGCCGGCGGACCGACACGCTGAGCGCGATGCAGCCGATCAGGGCGAGGACCGCGAGGACCGCGGCCGCGATCGCGATGATCCCCTGCGTGTTCGTCAGCGTCGCGAGCATCGCCACAAGTTAGACGCTCGCACAGATTGCCCGCGGCGCGTCCCTCATCCCGGCTATTCGCCGAAGATCGCGAGGAACGTCATCTTGTTGTTTTCGGTTTCCGTCTCGCCCGGGACCGGCTCGACATACGCTTCGATCTTCGACGCGACGCCCACCGTGATGCCGGTGACCGGGATTTCCACGTTCACCTTGCTCCCGGGCTGCGTTGAGTTGATCACATGGGAGGCCTTGAACTGCTTGCCTCCCGCCGTCACGGTCATGTCGACCTTGACGTTGACCTCCTGATTGGACCCGGTGTTTTCCACGGCGACTGTGAAGGTCGGGTTGCCGCCGCCGCTGACGTGGTTGAGGGTCGGTTCGGCCGCGAGCGTGTTGGTCCCGACGCTCACACCAAGCAGGGCGCTGCCATGCGTTCCCGGCGCGACTCCGTTCGACGCCCCGGCCTGCTGGCCGGTGATCCTCGAGAACACGGTCGATGGTTCGAGCCAGCCCAGGTTCGGCAGGAACCGGCTGGTGGGGGTGGCCACGTTGTGGATCCCGTTCGACGCGAGCGTCTGCTGGATCAGCGGCACGACGCGCTGCGAGTACAGGACGTCGGAGGCGAGGAAGATCTCCATGTCGCCGGCGATCAGGGTGCTGGCCGCCTTGCCGTTGCCGCCGAGCACCTGGGGCACCAGCGAGGCGATCTTCGTCATCCCTTCGTCGCGAAGGTTCATTGCGGTCAGCAGCGAGCGCTGCGCGCCTTCCATTTCGCCCGGCGTGCTGAGGCCCTTGGTGCGGGAGGCGAGTTCGTGCGCGAGCAGGCGCAGCTGGTTGATCTGGTCCTCAACTTCGACCGTCTGCTTCCCCGACGCCCCGGCGAGCGCCGTGAAGAGCGGCTTTGAGACCTGTGAGTCCGATTCCGCCCCGATCACCCCGACGCTGTGGTTGTAGTCGCGCAGGGACTGGAGCTTCTGGCTTTTGACGCAGCCGTTGATGAGGAGCACGATCACGATCAGCAGGAGGACCGCGACGCCCGCCGCGACGCGCCTGCGAACCATCGTCGCGTGCTGATCTGAGCCGGGCCCGCCCGCCCCTGAGCCTCGTCCGCGGCCGCGCGGGCGTCGTGGGGGTGCTCCTGTGGCTGACCGCGATCGCGGCGGCCCGGATGACGGTCGAGGCGCCGTGTCCTCGCCATCGTCAAAGAACGACAAAAGCCAACGTCTCCTCTGCAGGGACTTCGGAAGTGCCCAAGTATGACTGCACCGCAGGACCGTAACGAGCCTGCAAGTTCTCGGTCACCGCGCGAGTTTCCCTCCTTTCGGGCAGGAGTGCGGCCTGCGGACGGCGAACGCGGGAGCCGGTGGACCCCTATCGCGCACCCGTCGACGAGCTCCCCCTGCGCGAGTACTACCCGCAGGAGCGAACCCGCAGGCGCATATCACCGGGCCGCTCACGAGCGCCCGCGCCGGCGCCGCGCGACCCCGGCGTCGGCGACCTCGTGCTCGAGCGCTACCGCCTGATCGAGCGGCTCGGGGCCGGGGGTTCGGCGTCGTTTGGCGCGCACGCGACGAGTTGCTGGACCGTGAGGTCGCCGTCAAGCGGATCCCGCTCGGCCGCGATCAGGAGGACGGCGAGCGCGCCGGCAGGGAGGCGATGGCGTGCGCGCGGCTGTCGCACCCGTCGATCGTCGCGCTCTACGAGGCGTGTGCGCAGGACGAGGCCTTCTATCTGATCTCCGAGCTCGTCCACGGCGACACGCTCGCACGGCACATATCAGGCGGACAGCTCCCGGACCGGCAGGCGCTCGAGATCGCGCTGGCGATGACCGCGGCCCTCGCGCATGCCCATGAACGCGGGGTCATCCACAGGGACATCAAGCCGCAGAACGTTCTCGTGCCCGCGGCGGGCACGGTCGCGGCAAAGCTCGCGGACTTCGGCGGCGCGAGCCTTGTCGGCGAGGACGCGCTGACGCGCACCGGTGACGTGCTCGGGACGCTCGCCTACATGTCGCCTGAGCAGACCGAGGGCCGAGAGGCGGGGGAGGAGGCGGACCTCTACTCGCTGGCGCTGGTCCTATACGAGGCGCTCGCGGGGACCAATCCCGTCCGGGGGCCAACGCCCGCAGCGACGGCGCGGCGCATCGGGCGCCCCCTGCCGCCGCTCTCATCATCCAGGCCCGATCTCCCAGACTCGCTGCTCGACGCGGTGGACCGCGCCCTGGAAGCCGAGCCCGAGGATCGCGGCTCCCTGGAGGACCTGCGCGACGGACTGCAGCAGGCTCTGGACGGCGCGGCGCCGGCGCGCCCTCGTCGCCCGTCGCCCGTGTCTCCCCGTGACACCGCCGTGATGGCGCTGGGGCCCCAGCGCTCCGAGCCTGCGCCGCTGGCCGGGGACGAGCAGAGCGAGCACGAGGAGGGGGCCCCGCGAAGGCTCGCGCTCCCGCGCACCGCCTGGCTCGCCTGCGCCGGCGTCGCAGTCGGATGGCAGGTGCTCGCCGGGCGCCCGGGGGTCGGCCTGATCCTGCTCGCCGCGCTCGCTCCGCTGCTCGTGCTCCCACGACGGCGACCAGGCAACCGTGTCGGCGCTGGATGGGTGACATGCGCGCTTGCGCCGGCTCTTGGTGCTGCAGGACTCGCCGCCGCGTACCCGGCGGCCGCGGGACAGGCCCGCAGCTGGCGCGAGCGGGCCGCGTACGGCGCGCTCGGCTACTGGTGGCTGGTGCTCGCCGAGCCGCTGATCGGGCGCCGCCTGTGGCTGGCGCCCTCTGCCGGGACGGCCGCGCGCGGGGACTGGCAGGCGTCCGCGTCCGCGGCGGCCTCGCACGTGCTCACGCCGGTCCTCACGATCGCGGTCCTGCTCGGCGCGGTCGTGTGGGCGGCGGGCTCGCTACTGCTGCCGTGGATCGTGAGGGGCCGCAGCGCGATCCTCGACCTTCTGGCGGCGGCCGCATGGTCGCTGGCGATAGCCCTGGCGACCCTCAGGGTCGCCGGTGGCCTGAGCGCTCACCCCGCGCACGTCGAACCGCGCGGCCTTGTCCTCGGAGCCGTGCTCGGCGGCCTCGTCGCGGTCGCCGCCCGCGCCCTGCGGGGGCCCGTCTGACGTAGGCTGCATGGCATGGCTCACGGCTGCCGGCCGATCCGGGGCCCGAGGGCCAGCCGCCGACGATGAACCTTCTGAAAAGCGTCGAGACCACGATCTCAAGCCTCGTCGAGGGCGCGTTCGGCCGCCTTTTCCGGTCCGAGGTGCGCCCGATGGAACTCGCGCGCAAGCTCGTGCGGGAGATGGATGAGCACAGGACCGTCTCGGTCTCGCGGGTCTACGTGCCCAACGAGTACTCGATCTGGCTCTCCCCCCAGGACCGGGCGCGCTACGAGGGCGTCGAGGACGAGGTGATCGGCGAGCTCAGCGGATATCTCCTCGAGCACGCCCGCCGGGAGGACCTGATCATGGCCTCTCAGCCGCTGATCACATTCCACACCGACGAGCGCCTGCGGCTGGGGGAATTCGGCATCCAGGCCCGCCTCGTCCGGCCCGACGCCGGGGAGGGCGAGTCGGCCGCGCGGGAGGCCGAGGAGCCAGAGCGCGGCCACACGATGATCTACAGCACCTCCGCCAGGGTCGGGGCGCCGGTGCAGGCAGCCCGCGCCGCTCCCCGCCACCCGCGTGCGCTGCTGCTCGTGGGAGGCCGCCGCGTTCTGGTGCCTCCGTCCGGTGGCGTGATCGGGCGCAGCCGTGACTGCGACATCGTCCTCGAGGACGCAGGCGTATCGCGGCGCCACGCTGAGATCAGACCCACCGGCGACGGCTGGGCCGTTCAGGATCTCGGGTCGACCAACGGGGTGCTCGTGAACGGTCGCGCGCTCCAGGGCATCGCCGAGCTCACCGCCGGCGACCGCATAGAGATCGGCTCAACCCAGATGCTCTTCGAAGTCTCATGAACAGCCTCGCGCCCGTCTCGGTCGCGCTGAAGTTCGGCTTCCTGATCGTCCTGTACCTGTTCCTGTTCTGGGTCGCCCGCAGCGCACGGCGCGACCTGAGGACGGGAAGCCACGTCCTGGACGCGGGCGGGCAGGCCTCCAGGGTGCCGCCCGACGCGACCGGGCTGCACTCGGCGTCCTCGCTCGGGCGGGCCCCCGGGGTCCCGATTCGCGCGCCCCGGCTGGTGGTCCAGCGGGCCCCCGGCCACACCGGCGGCATGATCTACGATCTCGACGGCGAGATCGTGCTCGGCCGCGGCGAGCGCGCGGAGATTCGCCTCCAGGATCCCTTTGCATCCTCACGGCACGCCCGCATCTACGAGCAGGGCAACATTGTGGTCATAGAAGACCTCGACTCAACCAACGGCACCTACCTCAACGAGGAGCTGCTGCAGACGCCGCGGCCTCTGCATCCCGGCGACCGCGTGCGCATCGGCGACAGCGAATTCGAGTTCGAGGCGGACTGAGATGCTGGTGGTCGCCGAGCACTACGCCGGGAGCGACACCGGCCGCCAGCGTCGCGCGAACGAGGACTCCGTGCTCGCGCGCTCGCCGCTGTTCGTCGTCGCCGACGGCATGGGCGGCGCTCAGGCCGGTGAGGTCGCGTCGAAAATCGCCGTCGAGGCGTTCCAGCACGGGCTCAAGGACGGAACCGAGCCCGAGCTCGAGCTGGCCGAGCTCGCGCAGGAGGCCAACTCGCGCATACATGAGCTGTCCCACGAGAACGCTGAGCAGGCGGGGATGGGGACGACGCTCACGGCGATCTACGTGGGGGAGAGCGATATCGCGATCGCCCACGTCGGCGACAGCCGCGCCTACTGCATGCGGGACGGTGCGCTCCTGAAGCTCACGGACGATCACTCGCTCGTCGACGAGCTGATGCGCCAGGGCCGCCTGACCCCCGAGGAAGCCGTCGAGCACCCCCAGCGCTCGGTGATCACGCGCGCGCTCGGGCCCGAAGGCACCGTCGAGGTCGACACCCGGTCCTTCCGGGCGCGCGAGGGCGATGTGTACCTGGTCTGCAGCGACGGCCTGACGACGATGCTCTCCGAGCAGGAGATCGCGGGACTGCTGTCCTCCGCGCCGACGCTGCGCGACGCGGGCGAGGCGCTCATCGCGGCCGCCAACGCCGCGGGCGGCCGCGACAACATCACCGTGATCCTGCTTCGCGTCCAGGAGGTCGCCGAGGGCGAGCAGCCCGCACCCGTCGACGAGCACGTCACGATGACCGGGATGCCGGCGGTCACGGCCCCGGAGCCACGACCGGCGCAGCAGCCTCAGGCCCTCACGCCCCGGCAGCCCTCCGCGTCCGAGCCACCGCCCGCTCACCGGCCCAGGCGGATACGTCACGCGGGCGCGATCACCGCGGTCGTGGTGCTGCTCGGCCTGGTCGCCGTCGGCGCGTACATCGCGATGGAGTCCGTCTACTTCATAGGAACCAACAGCCGCGGGCTCGTGACCCTCTACCGCGGGCTTCCCTACCAGCTGCCGGGGAACCTGAACCTCTACAGCAGCACGTTCGTCTCGGGCGTGAGCGCCTCCACGCTCACAGCGGAACGGCAGCACACGCTCCTGGATCACACGCTGCGCTCGGAAGGCAGCGGCGCGGCGCTGGTCCGCAGCCTGGAACTCGGGCAGATCGAATGAGCCGCTCGTGAACACGCCGATCATGCGGCTCTACGGGCTCATCGCGCTGATGTTCGCCGTTCTCGTCGGCTTCACCTCGAGATGGACGATCTTCCAGGCCTCCTCTCTCCGAGAAAACCCGCTCAACAGGCGCCAGCTCCTGAAGTCGGAGCGGATCCCGCGCGGGCCGATCCTCGCCAGGGACGGCACCGTGCTGGCGCGCAGCGTGCCCTCCTCCGAAGGTATCTACACGCGCATCTACCCGACGGGCGAACTGTTCGCCCACGCGGTCGGCTACCACTTCACCAACCTCGGCTCAACCGGGCTTGAGCGCTACCGCAACAACGAGCTGACGGGTGAAACCGGCACGAAACTGCAGTCGATACTGGACCAGCTGCAGGGCAAGGAACGCGCCGGCGACAAGATCCTGACGACGCTCGACCCCGCTGCCCAGCGGGTTGCGAACCAGGCGCTCGGCAGCTATCACGGCTCGGTCACGGCGCTCGACCCGCGCACCGGCGCGGTCACGGTGATGGCTTCCACACCCGGATTCGACCCGAACGTGCTGCGCTCGTCCGCCGCCTACGAAAAGCTCACGAGCGACACGACCGGAAAGCCCCTGATCAACCGCGCCACCCAATTCGGCTACGCCCCCGGCTCCACCTTCAAGGTGGTGACGGCGACGGCCGCCATCGACTCCGGCCAGTTCTCGCCCGAAAGCACGGTCAGCGGGAAGAACGGCGTCGCGATATCCGGGGTTCCGCTCCAGAACGACAACAACGAGAACTTCGGGGAAATCACGCTCACGCACGCGCTGGCCCAGTCGGTGAACACGGCCTGGGCGCAGGTCGCGGAAAAGGTCGGCAAGCCCACGATGACGCGCTACATGAACCGCTTCGGGTTTGACCGCAAGCCGCAGCTGGACTACCCGGCCGAAGAAATGTCGGCGAGCGGGGAGTACGAAGGCGAACGGCTGATCAGCCCGCTCAGCCCGCTCGTCGACGTGGGGCGGCTCGGGATCGGCCAGGACAAACTGGAGGCGACCTCGCTGCAGATGGCGCAGGTGGCGGCCGCCGTCGCGAATCACGGGACGCTGATGGTGCCGCACATGACCCGTCGCGTGGTGGACCCCGAAGGGCGGACCGTCGAAACGATCGCCCCGCGCGTGCAGTCGGTCGTGATGAAACCATCGACCGCGAGCTCGGTGACGAGCATGATGGAAGCGGTCGTCAACGAAGGAACCGGCACAACCGCCCAGATACCGGGCGTGCAGGTGGCGGGCAAGACAGGAACTGCGGAGACGCAGATCGGCACAGCGATCAACAACGTCTGGTTCATCGCATTCGCTCCCGCGCGCAACCCGCGCGTGGCGATAGCGGTGACACTACAGGCGGTTCCCGGATACGGGGCGGCGTTCGCGGCTCCCGTCGCGCGAGAGGTAATGGAAAGGCTCCTGAATGATTGACCCCGAGACGATCATCGACGGCCGCTACAGGGTGATCTCACGCCTGGGCTCCGGCGGCATGGCTGACGTGTACCTGGCGCAGGACCAGCTGCTCGGCCGCGAGGTCGCCGTCAAGGTGCTGCACCACCACTTCGCCGAAGACCAGGAGTTCGTCGAGCGCTTCCGGCGCGAGGCGTCCAGCGCCGCCGCCCTGTCGCACCCCAACATCGTCGGCATCTTCGATCGCGGCGAGTGGAACGGCACGTACTACATCGCGATGGAGTACGTCGCGGGCAGGCCGCTGAAGGATCTCGTCCGCGAGCAGGGCCCGCTCGAGCCGGCGGCCGCGATCGACATCGTGCTGCAGATCCTGCAGGCCGCCCGCGTCGCGCACAAACGCGGTGTGATCCACCGCGACCTGAAGCCGCACAACGTGATCCTCGACGAGGAGGGCCGCGCGCGCGTCACCGACTTCGGCATCGCGCGCGCCGGCGCGTCGGACATGACCCTCACGGGCTCGATCATGGGCACCGCACAGTACCTCTCGCCCGAGCAGGCGCAGGGTTACTCGGTCAGCGCCGCGTCGGACCTCTACTCGATCGGTGTGATCCTCTACGAGCTGCTGACCGGCGTGGTGCCGTTCGAAGGGGAGACCGCCGTCGCCGTCGCCTTCAAGCAGGTGTCCGCGGCGCCGCGTCCGCCGAGCGAGCTCAACCCCGCGATCCCGCTGTCACTCGACGCGGTCGTCCTGCGCGCTCTCGCGAAGGACCCTGCGGCGCGCTACACGGACGCGGATGAGCTGATCGCGGCCATGACGCTCGAGCGCGACGCGCTGCCGGCGGCCACGGCGATGACGACCGTGATGGCGGCCGACACGACCGCGAACGGCACGGGGGCTCCGCTGCTCGCTCCCGCGGCGGGCATCGACGAACCGCCGCAGCGGACCGAGCAGGAAGAACGCGACAGGCGCCGCAAGATCCTGCTGTGGTCCCTCGTCGGCCTCCTCGTCGCTGGGCTGATCGTGCTCGCGATCCTGCTGATCGGATCCAAGAAAACGGTCACCGTGCCGTCCGTCACCGGCCAGAGCGAACAGGCCGCCGTGGCCTCGCTCCGCGGCGTCGGCCTCACCGCCGAGCCGTCGCTGTCTCCGAGTACGACCGTCACGACGGGCCTGGTGATCAGCCAGAACCCGTCCGCCGGCTCGGCTGTCAGCAAGGGCTCGCACGTCAGCATCGTCGTGTCCGGAGGCCCGGCGAACGCCGCGCTCGCGAATGTCGCCGGGCTCACCGCCGCCGAAGCGACGGGGAAGCTCGCGCAGGCCGGGTTCAAGCCGACGACGAAGTCCCAGCCGAGCTCGACCGTGCCCTCCGGCGTGGTGATCGGAACCAACCCGCCCGCGGGCACACTCGCCCAGGTCGGCAGCGCGGTGACCGTGCTCGTCTCCAGCGGCCCCGCTCCCGTCAAGGTCCCTGACGTCACGGGACAACTGCTCGCGGCCGCGGAAGCGACGCTGACGAACGCGGGCCTGAAGGTCGGCACGATCACCCAGAAGACATCGACCGAACCGGCCGGCACGGTGCTCTCGCAGTCGCCCGGGACGGGCAGCTCCGTGCGCGCCGGTGACGCCGTCAGCCTGACGGTCGCGCAGGCATCCAAAGAAGCGGCGGTGCCGAACGTCGTGGGCAAGACCGAGGCGCTCGCATCGGCGGCGCTGGGCGAAGCATCGCTGAAACCGCAGACCGTCTCGCAGACCACGACCGAACAGTCACAGGTCGGGATCGTGCTGCGCCAGAGCCCCGCCGCCGGCACGAAAGTCGCGAAGGGCTCGGCAGTGACGATCGCGATCGGGGTGCTCGGGACCCCGACCACGCCGACCACGCCGACCACGCCGACAACCCCCGCCCCCACCCCGGGGACGGGCTGACGGCGTGGGCTCGCCTCCGATCCCTCGGGCCCTCTCGATGTCGTCGTGCTGGCGGGAGGCCGCTCCTCCGAGCACGAGGTCTCGCTGTCCTCGGGCGCGGCGGTGCTCGCCGGCCTGCTCGAGGCGGGCCATCGGGCCCGCGGGTCGAGATCGGGCGCGACGGCGTATGGCGGGCTCAGGGAGAGCCGCTGACGCTGAACCCGGGGGAGGGGCTGCTCGGCGCGGACGTGGTGTTCCCCGCGCTGCACGGGCCGTTCGGCGAGGACGGGATCATCCAGGGCGTGCTCGAAGTGCTCGACGTGCCGTACGTCGGGTCGGATGTGGCGGCGTCCGCCGTGTGCATGGACAAGGTTCTCTTCAAGCGCGTGATGAGCACCGCGGGGGTGCCCCAGGTGGCCTACGCCGGCGTCCTCTCCGAGCGCTTCCGCGCCGACCGCGGCGGCGTCCTGGCCGGACTGGCCGAGCTCGGGCTCCCGGTGTTCGTCAAGCCGGCGCACCTCGGGTCCTCGGTCGGGATCGCGAAGGTGAGCGCCGCGGAGGAACTCGCCGAAGCCCTCGCCGCGGCATTCGTACATGACGAGCTCGTCATCGTCGAGGCGATGGCGGCCGGGACCGAGGTCGAGTGCGCAGTCCTAGGCGTCCTCGCCGGCGACGGCGAGGCATCCGTCAGCGCCTCCGAGCCGGGCGAGATCGTGATCCAGTCCGAGTGGTATGACTATGAGGCGAAGTACACGCCGGGCGGCATGGAGCTGAAGATCCCCGCCGGTATCTCGCCGACCGCGCGCGAGCGGGTGATGGAGCTCGCGGGCGCGGCGTTCCTGTACACAGGCTGCGATGGGCTCGCCCGCGCCGACTTCTTCGTCGACGGCGAGACGGTGCTCCTGAACGAGCTGAACACGATGCCGGGGTTCACCCCGACGAGCGTCTACGCGAAGCTGATGCGCGCCTCGGGCGTGGCCTACCCGACCGTCGTCGACACGCTCTGCAGGCTCGGTTGCGAGCGCTCGGAGCGCCGAGCCCGCCTGCGCCACTGACGCTCAGCGGTAGAGGCTCAGCTCGGCGATCGTCGCCGACTGCGAGCCCGGCGGGAGCGTCGTGATCCACAGCAGGTAGTAGCGGTAGGCGCGGCCGCCCAGATGCAGCCGGATTCGTGCCCCGCTCTGCACGCTGGAGTCCGCGCCGACCGGCCCCTGCCAGCCGCGTGCCGCGAGCGACGTCGGGTCGCCGTAGGGGAGCGTGGTGTTGATCCGGTCCGAGACGTATATGTGCGCCGAGAAGCCGGGGGTGGGGGTCACCACTTCCATCGCCTTCGCGGCCACCCCGGGCGATGCGTCCAGGTACACGCCGAGGCCCGTGCCCCCGGCCTTCTTCAGGGTGCCGCCGTAGTACTGCTCCGTGCTCCACGTGGTGTTCGGATCGTTGTCGACGAGGTTCTCGATCTGATCACGGTCTTCGGGGCCCGTCCCGAACGGGTTGTAGTCGGTCGCCGCGGACTGGCTGAGCTGCACCTGCTGCAGGCCCGCGGGCGCCGCGATGTTCGATCCCGTACCGGTCCCTTTGTGCGTGCCCCGCAGGATCAGTATCAGCGCCACCGCAGCGACCACCGCGACGAGCGCGATCAGCACGACCCACCTCGCGGGGTGACGCATGCGCCACGGCAGCCTGCTCCGCGCGGGGTCGTGCAGGGTGCGCAGCACGGTCGTCACCTCACCGGTCGCCTGGCCCGAGCGCGACGCCTCGATCGCCAGCACGTCCTCGAGGTCAGCTGCCATCGCGGCGGCGTCCGAGTAGCGGCGCGTGAGATCCTTGGCGACGGCGCGGTCCACGACCGACGCGGTCGCCGCCGACACCTCGGGGCGCAGCAGCTGCACGTCGGGCACGTCCTCGCGCACGTGCTTCATCGCCACTGCGACCGGCGACTCCGCGTGGAAGGGCACGTCGCCGGTGAGCATCTCGTACAGCACGATGCCCAGCGAGTAGAGGTCGGACTGGCCCGTCACGGGCTGGCCCAGCGCCTGCTCCGGGGACACGTAGTCGGTGGTGCCCAGGACGCGCCCGGCCATCGTCAGGCCCTGCTCGGTCAGCGTCCGCGCGATCCCGAAGTCGGTGATCTTCGCGCCGCCTTCCTCGCTGATCAGGATGTTGTGCGGCTTGACGTCACGGTGGACGATCTGCCGTTCGTGCGCCGCGCCGAGGGCGCGCGCGATCTCGATCGCGTAGGCGATCGCCTGCGGGATCTCCAGTGGCCCTTCGCGCCTGATGATGTCCTTGAGCGTCTCCCCGTCGACGTACTCCAGGACGATGTACGGGGTGCCCGTGCTGCCGGGCCCGCTCTCCCCGGTCGGCTCCTCGCCCGCGTCGATGACGGTCACGACGTGCGGGTGGTTCAGCTGCGCGACCGACCGCGCCTCGCGGCGGAAGCGCTCGAGCTGGTCGGAGTCGCTGGTGATCTCCCGGTGCATCAGCTTGATCGCGACGGGTCGCTCCAGGACAGTGTCGAAAGCCTTGTACACGGTGGACATACCGCCGCGTCCGATCTCCTCCTCGACGCGGTAGCGGCCCCCGATCAGTGTCCCGATGCTGCTCATGAGGATCTGCGCGGGCGCCTCAGGCGGCCCAGTACCAGGAGCGCGAGCAGGATCCTGTACAGCGCGAACGGGAGCAGCGGCTGCTCCATCAGGCGGCCGCGCCGCATCACGGCCGCGCTCGCGAGCGTCGAGAAGAAGGAGCTGACTCCGCCGGCGGCGATCGCGGTGCGCGCCCTGCGGTCGAGTCCACGGCCGGCCAGGCGCCCGCCCTTCAGCGCACTCGCTCCGAGGATCACCGGGAACGCCGCGGTCCATGAGAGTTTCTGGGAGGCCTTGCGGTCGAAACCGCGCGCCCGCGCGGCCGTGAGCGTCGCGCCGTTGCGGGACACGCCGGGGATCAGCGCCGTGGCCTGCGCGACCCCGACGAGCAGCCCGTCCATCAGGCCGACCTCCTCAAGGCGCCTGCCGGCCCCCGCGGCGCGGGTGTCGGCGACCGCCATCGCCACCGCGCCGCCGATCAGGCCGGCCGCTATCGAGCGCGGCCCGCCGAGGTGGGCCTCGATCGGGCGCCTAGCGTGACGCCGACCACGGCGGCCGGGGCAAGCGAGAGCGCCAGGGCCCCCGCCTGGCGAAGGTTCGCGCGTCCAGCGCGCCCGAGCAGCTCGCGGCGCATGTCGATCGCGAGTGCGGCGCCGGCGCCGGCGTGCAGCGCGACCTCGAAGGACTTGCGCAGATCCCCGTCGAGGTCGACGTAGGGCCATCCCGCGAGCCACGGGATCAGCGTTGTGTGGCCCGAGGAGGACACCGGTAGTAGCTCTGTCGGGCCCTGGACCAGGCCGAGGGCCACGGCGTGGCGAAGCGGGAGCGCTCCCCTAGCGGGGCATCGGTCGCCGGTTCGCGACGCGACCGCCGACGGCGTATCAGCAGGTACGCGATGCCGACGAGGATCATCGCGATGACCGCATAGTCGACGTACTCAAAGTACTTGCGCACGCTCTCCCATTCGGAACCGACCGCCTGTCCCGCGAGGGCGAGGCCCAGCACCCAGGGCGCGCAGCCCGCGATCGTCAGCAGCGTGAACCGCCAGAACGGCATCCGGGCGACGCCGGCCGGCAGCGAGATGAAGGTCCTGATGATCGGCAGCATGCGGCTGAAGAAGACCGCGGGATCGCCGTACTTCTGAAACCAGCGGTCCGCCCATTCGATGTGACTGGGCTTGATGTGCAGCCACCTGCCGTGCTTTTCCACCAGCTCTATGCGCCCCCAGCGGCCCACGCCGTATGCGATCCATGAGCCCACGAGGTTGCCGAGGACGCCCGCGATCACCACGCTGGCGATCGTCAGATGATGGGACGTCGCGGCCTGTTCAGGGTTCGCGACGGCGAAGCCCGCGAACAGCATCGTCGCCTCCGAGGGGATCGGTATGCAGGCGCTCTCCGCGACCATCAGCAGGAAGATCGCCGGCAGGCCGGCGTCCCTCACGAAGTGCCAGGCGAGTTCGACGAGCGATTCCGAGATGGACGCCATGACGAGCATCAGCGGGCAACCATATCGCGACCGGGTACCGTCCCTGCGCGTATGCGCGTCTGGATCGACCTGACGAACAGCCCCCATGTGCTCGTGATGAGGCCCGTGATCGAGCGGCTCTCCGCAGAAGGGCACGAGGTCTGCGTGACCGCGCGCGACTTCGCGCAGACACTGGAGCTGTGCGACCGCCTCGGTGTGCGCCACACCGCCATCGGCCACCACCGCGGGGAGCGCCTGTCGGCGAAGGCGGGCGGCCTGATCTCGCGCTCCACGGCGCTCCTGAAATGGGCGCGCGCCGACGCCCGCGCGGCAGGATCGCGCTTTGACATCGCGCTCGGCCATGGCTCCAACGACGTGACCCTGGCGGCGTCAGCTGCTGCGCATACCGAGCTCGACGATGTTCGACTACGAGTGGGCCACCGTCCAGCACAACGTCAACTGCAGGCTGGCAAGCGCGGTCGTGGTCCCCGACGCGATCCCGCCCGAGCGCCTCTACCGATACGGCGCCCGCGGGAAGCTGCGCCCGTATGAGGGCCTGAAGGAGGAGTACTACCTCTCGGACTTCGAGCCCGACCCCGGGATCATCGCCGCCCTCGGCCTGGACGCCGAGCGACCGATCGTTCTCGTCCGCACCCCTCCCGAGCTCTCGCTGTATCACCGCTTCGAGAACGACCTGTTCGCCGCGGTCCTCGACCGCCTGCGCGAGGAGTCCGCGCGCACCGGCCTGCAGGCGGTGATACTGCCGCGCGTAGCCGAGCAGGGCGCCGCTCTCCGCGGCGTCCCGGGGTTCCTCGTGCCCGAGCACGCGATCGACGCGCAGTCGCTGATCGCGCTGGCGGACCTCGTGATCTCCGCCGGAGGCACGATGAACCGCGAGGCGGTCGCGCTCGGGACACCGGTCTACACGACCTTCCAGGGCCGCCCCGGGGCGGTCGACGAACGACTGATCGCGCGAGGGCAGGATGCGCCGGCTGGAGCGCCCCGCCGAGCTCGATCTGGGCCGGCGGAGCCGCGACGCGGGCGGTGGGCGCATCCGCAGGGATCCCGGAGTGCTCCTCGAGCTGCTCCTCTCCCCGCTCACGCCGCCCCGCGGCGCGGCGCTCCCGTGACGCTCGAGTCTGCAGGGCCGCCTACAATCTCCACAATGCGCCGACGGATCCGCTCGGCGGCCCCACCGCTGCATCGTCACTCTCTGCCGCAACTGGCGGTTGACGGCGCGCTGGTCGCGATCGCGTACTACCTGGCATTCCAGCTGCGCTTCGACAGCGGGCCGCCGCCCCACTATGCGCAGCTGCGCGACGCGACGATCTGGTGGGTCGCGCTTGGAAGTCTGCCCGTGCTGATCCTCTGCGGCGTCTACCAGAGGCGCTGGCGCTACTCGGGCCAGAGCGACTATGAGGCGGTCGTCCGGGCCGTCGCCGTGATCGTCCTGCTCACGGTCGTCGGGATCGAGGTCCTGCGCCCGGTCCACAGCTACCCCGAGCGCCACGCCGTGGCCGTCGTGCTGCCGAACGGCGTGATCATCCTCTTTGCCCTGCTCGCGCTCGTGTTCCTCGTCGGCGTGCGGGCGATCGCCCGCAGCGTCTACGAGCGCCGCCCACTCGCCGCGTTCAGCAGCGGCCGCAAGGGCCAGCGCACCGTGCTCATCGCCGGCGCGGGAGAGGGAGGCAGGATGGTCGTGCGCGAGATCATGCGCAACCGCGAGCTCGGCCTCGTCCCGGTCGGGTTCCTCGATGATGACCCGCGCAAGCGCCGGCTCCGTATCGAGGGCGTTCGCGTGAGGGGCAACACCGAAGGCGAGCTGCCGCGCATCCTCGACGACGCCGACCCCGACGAACTGATCATCGCGATCCCGTCGGCCCCCGGGTCGACGCGCGCCCGGATCGTCCGCGAGTGCCGTGAGCGCGGAATCCCCGTCCGCACCCTGCCGACCGTCTTCGAGCTGCTTCAGAGCCGCGGCACGCTCACGCGCCAGATGCGCGAGGTCCGCGTCGAGGACGTGCTCGGGCGGGAGCCCGTGCTGATGGAGCTCGACCGTGTGGGCGCCTACCTCGCTGGACAGACCGTGCTCGTCACCGGCGCAGGCGGCTCGATCGGCTCGGAGCTGTGCCGGCAGATCGCGCGCGTCGAGCCTCACCGGATCGTGCTGCTCGACCACGCCGAGGACAACCTGTTCTCGATCCAGCGCGAGCTCGAGGACGAGCGGCACGTGCCATCCTCGATGCTGGCCGCGGTGCTCGCGGACTGCAAGGAGGGCGAGCGGATGCGCGAGGTGTTCGCCGAGCACAAGCCGACCGTCGTCTTCCACGCTGCCGCCTACAAGCACGTCGGCCTGATGGAGGCGAACCCCGTCGAGGCCGTCCGCAACAACGCGATAGCCACCCGTCTTGTCGCACACGTTGCGGGCGAGAACGGCGTCGAGCGCTTCGTTCTCGTCTCCACCGACAAGGCCGTGGACCCGGCCACCGTGATGGGCGCTTCCAAGGCCCTGTCCGAGTACGCGCTGGAGGCCGCGACGGCCCGCTTCCCCGGCACCCGCTACGCGGCGGTGCGGTTCGGCAACGTGCTCGGATCATCCGGCAGCGTCGTTCCCATCTTCCGCCGGCAGATCGAGCGCGGCGGCCCCGTGACCGTCACCGACGAGCGCATGATGCGCTACTTCATGACGATTCCGGAGGCGGTGCAGCTGATCATCCGCTCCGGCTCGCTCGCGACAGCGCGGGCGAGCGCTCACGATCAGGGCAGCGCCTCCCGCGCCGGATCGCCGAGCGGCGCTGAGATCTTCGTGCTGGACATGGGCGACCCCGTCAAGATCGTCGACCTCGCGCGCGCGATGATCGATCTGTCGGGCCTGGATCCCGATCGAGACATCGAGATCGAGATCGTCGGGCGCCGGCCCGGCGAGAAGCTCGGCGAGGACCTCTTCAACAGCTATGAGCATGCTGTCCCGACCGAGGCCGAGAAGATCCTGCGCGCCGACCGCGAGCCGATGGCACCGCACGCGGTCGAGTCGATGTTCGCCGAGATCGAGCTGCTCGTCCTCGAGGGAGACGCGGCCGGCCTGGCCGCGAGGGTCTCCGAGCTCTCGGCGGAGCGCAGGCCGGAGCCGCGCGAGGAGCCCCGGCAGGACGAGCCGGGACCTGCGCGCGATCCCGAGGCCGCGCCCGCGGCGGCGGCCGATGGCGAGCAGCCCCAGGACGGGCAGCGCGATGCGCCTGCCCCCCTCGTACACTCCCCGGGTTCATGACGTCGCTGCCGCTCGCGCTCTCGCTCTCAAACTCCTTTACGCAGGTCGGCGCGATCGCCGCTTTCGCGGCGCTCGTGGGCATCGCCGTGCTTTCACTGCTCGTCTTCTCGCAGGCGCGTGAGATCAAGCGGCTCCGCGAGTGGGCGGGCCGAGCGCCGGAGCGCGCCGCCGAGATGGAGCAGCGCGTCACCGCAACAGCCGCGCAGCGAGCGCAGCAGGCGGCCAGCCCGGCCCGGCCGGTGCCGCGCGCGGCACCGATCCACACCCGGCCACCGGCCCAGCCGCAGGCGCCGGGAGCTACGCCCGGTTCACCCCCGCAGGCCCTGACCGCCGCGGGTGTCCCGGCGGCCGCTGTGGCCGGTGCAGCGGTGGCTCCCGCGCAGCCCCCCGGCCCCCCGGCCCCGCCCGCGCCCCAGGCAAAACCTGCGGGCACGCCGCCCCCAGCGGCGGTGCCCGCCGTGCCCGTTGCGCCTCGGGCCACGACTCCCGCCGCGCCGCCGATCCCGGCCCCCGCCGCCGCGCCCCGGGCACCGGTCCCGCCGCGGCCGGTCCCCCCGCCGCCGGCGCCGGCGCCCGCCGCCGGAGCCTCCGCGGCCGCAGTCCCGGCGGCTCCTGCGTCCGCACCGACCGGTGCGCCCGCGTCCGCCGCGGCGATGGCGCAGAGCTCTCGAACGCCTCCCTCCTCGCCCTCACCCCCGACCCCACCGGCGGCCAAGCCGGCCGCGCCGGCGCCCGCGACCGCAGCAGCCGGGGCAGCCGCGGTCGCGGCCACGGGCGCCGCCGCTGCCACCGCGGCCAGGCCGTCCGCCGCCCGCCCTCCGGCGCCAGCCGCTCCGCGACGCCCGCCCGCGCCCACCGCCCCCGCCCGCAGCGCGGCGAACGTGCAGCCCGCGGCGTCCTCCCGCGAGCGCGCTTCCGCCGCGCCCCAGGCGACACGCGATCGCGGCGGCGACAAACGTGACGGGTCCAACGGTTCCGGGTCCGGGCCCGGCCGCTCCCGCAAACCGATCCTGATCGCTGCCGTCGTCGCGGTGGTCGTCGCCGTGGTCCTCTTGGTCGCGCTCGTGGGCGTCGGCGGGAGCGGCGGGGGCGGGTCCTCCTCCACGGCCACCACGGCCGTCGTGGTCAAGAAGAAGAAGACCACGACCACCGCCAGCCAGCCCGTCCCGGGAGCCGCTGAAACACCCGTCACCGTCCTGAACGGCACCGAAACGCCTGGCCTCGCGCACCGCGTCGCGACCACGCTCCAGCAGGGCGGCTACTCGCAGGCATCGGCGCAGAACGGCGCGCCCCCCGGAAGCGGGCAGGTGACCGTCGTCGAGTATTCCGAAGGTGGCAAGGAAGCGGCCGAAGGGGTGGCGCACGCGCTCTCGGTCACACAGGTGCAGCCGATGGAAGCAGCCGTGTCCAACCTCGCCAACTCGGCGAAGGTGGTGGTGGTCGTCGGCGCGGACAAGGCCGCGGCGAGCCCATAGCTGCGTTCCTGGACATTCCCGAGCGCTCGGCCAAGCCGCGCGAGCGCGGGATCACCCACGTGATCGACAGAGGCATGTCGGTCGCGGAGGTCGACGGCCTGATAGAGGTCGCGGGCGACCTCGTGGACATCGTCAAGCTCGGCTGGGGGACGGCTCTGGTGACGGCGAACCTGCGGGCCAAGCTGGACCGCTACGAGGCTGCTGGAATCCCCGTGGTGCTTGGCGGGACACTGACCGAGCTGGCAATCCGGCAGGGCAGGGTGGACGGGCTGATCGCATGGCTCCGGGAGCTCGGGCTGCGGCACGTGGAGGTCTCCGACGGCACGATCGACCTCGAGCCCACCGTCAAGCACGACCTCATCTCGCGCCTTGCGCGCGAGTTCACAGTGCTCGCCGAGGTCGGGAGCAAGGACACGGAGTTCATCATGGCCCCATACGTCTGGGTCGAGCAGATCGAAGCCGACCTGCAGGCGGGCGCCTGGAAGGTGATCGCCGAGGCGCGCGAGTCCGGCACGGCGGGCATCTACCGCGCGACCGGCGAGGTGCGCACCGGCCTGATCGACGAGATAGTCCACGCGATAGATCCCACCCGCCTGGTGTTCGAGGCGCCGCAGCGGGAGCAGCAGGTCTGGCTGCTCACCCACCTCGGACACGAGTGCAACCTCGGGAACATCGCGCCCGCTGACGTGATCGCACTGGAGACCCTGCGCCTCGGGCTGCGCTCCGACACCGTCGAGCGGTTCGCGCTGGACGGCGGCGCTTGAACGCAGCGGGGGCGGGGGCGGGGCAGCGCGGCGCGCGCCGGGCCCCTGCGCAGCGCACCGATCCGGTGGCGCAGGTCGTGTTCGTGCTCGTGGTGCTCGCGTGCTTCGCCGCGTTCTTCCTGACGCAGCGCCTAAAGCACACACCGACGGTCGTGCAGAACGTCAAAATGACCAGCACGTTCTCGCCGCCGGGGCCGCCGCCCGAAGGCCAGGAGGCGATCTCCTTCAGGCTCTCGCAGGCCGACGACGTCACGGTCACGATTCTCGACTCCGCGGGCGCCACCGTCGCGACGCTCGTCCAGGACTACCCGGTTGCGCGCTACAAACAGTTCTCGCTGCGCTGGAACGGGCGCCGCGGCTACCCGCGCGGCTTCGTGACGCTGAAGAGCCCCACCGGCAGGCGGATCCTGCTTCCAGTCACCACCGGCCCGCTGGCGCCGGCCGGCGAATACAGGGTCCGCGTGGTGCTCAGAGGACAGGGCCGGGAAGTGCTGCTGCCGCGGAGCTTCAGGCTGGTGCCCCGGTGAGGAGCGCGCGATGACGGCGACGACGCTCCCGAGCGCGGGCGCGATGGCGGCGCTGCTCGCGGGCGCGGTGATCGTGATCGCGCTCCTCGCGGTGCTGATGCGCAGGCACGCGCAGGCACTGCCGCTGCTGGCGATCGCCGCGCTCCCCTTCCGCCTTCCGATATCGGCTGGCGGCAAGACGGTGAACCTGCTGATCCCGCTCTATCTGGTCGTCGGAGCGGGCACCGTCGCGTTCCTGATTCCCCGCCTCCTGGCAGCCAACTCGGCGCGCCGGCACGGCGCGAGGAAACAGAGGCCCGGCGGCGCCTCACCGCGGAGCTTCGCGTGGTGGACGTCGACGAGCGGGCTGCAGGCATTGTTGTTCGGAGCTATCGGCCTGTATGCGCTGCAGGCGATCTACTCCGCCGACCATGCCCGGGCCGCCGAGAACATCCTGGCGTTCTACATCCCGTTCGCACTGCTCTTCCTGCTGCTGCGGGATGTGAGCTGGGACCGCGAGCTGCTGCTCAGGTGCCTCGGCGTGGCGGTCGCGCTGGCCGTGATCTTCGCCGGGGTCGGCTTCATCGAGTACTCGCGCAAGTCGCTGTTCCTGAACCCGAAGGTGGTCGCCGCCAACCAGTACGACAACTACTTCCGCGTCAACTCGCTCTTCTTCGACCCGAACATCTACGGCCGTTTCCTGGCGCTCGTGATGATCGCGGTGATGACGGTCGTGCTGTGGACGCGCCGGCGCCGCGACATGTATGCCGGCGCCGCCGTCCTGGCATGGCTGCTTGCGGGGCTCGTCACGAGCTTCTCGCAGTCGAGCATCGCGGCGCTCCTGCTGGGCCTTGCGATCCTCGCGGCGTTCCGCTGGGACGTGCGCCGCACCGTGCTCGTGTCGGTCATGCTGCTCGCCCTCGCGCTGACCGCGGTGATCCTCTCGCCCGCGAGCCTGCACTTCGGCCTGAAGGGATCCTCGGGCTCCACCAGCAACGCCACGAGCGGGCGCACGAAGCTGATCTCCGGGGGCCTCGAACTGTTCTCCGAACGCCCGCTGCAGGGATACGGGTCGGGGTCGTTTGAAAGCGAGTACAAACGCCGGCAGGGAGCGAGCGCGGAGAACGCCACCTCGGCCTCCCACACGATCCCGGTCACGGTCGCCGCCGAGCAGGGGATCCTCGGGCTCGCCCTCTACCTCGCGCTGCTGATCTCCGCCGCCCTGGTGCTGTTCCGTGGCGCGGGCCGCTCGCCTCCCCGCATCGCCCTCGCCGCGTGCTTCGCGGCGCTGGTGCTGCACACATGGACCTATGCGGACTTCCTCGAGGACCCGTTCACGTGGGCGATCCTCGCGATCGGCGTTGCGCTGGCGAGGGACGCGCAGGCCGAGCAGGCCAGTAGCTTCTGAGCGGTGCTCGGCTACCTCAAGCGCCTGGTAACGACCGGGGCGGCCTACCAGTTCGGGGACATCCTCGCCAAGGCGCTGGCGCTGATAACCCTGCCGCTCTACACGAGCCACCTGCCTCCCGAAGCGTACGGCGCGGCCGAAACCCTGCTGACCGCGGTGATCCTCTCCAGCATCCTGCTGCGGGCCGGTGTCGGCGAGGCCTTCATCCGCTTCTACTTCGACGACGCCGATCCGGCGCGCAGGGATCGCATCGCGCGCACCGCGACAGCGACGGTGGCGTGGACGACGACGATCGCCGCTCTCGCAGCCGCCGCGTTCGCGGGCCCGCTCTCGCAGCTGATACTGAACTTCCACGACCCCGAACTGATCTACTGCGCGGCGCTCGGCCTGTGGGCGTTCACCAACCTGGAGATGGCGTACGCGCAGCTGCGCGTCGACGAGCGCTCCAGGACCTACGTGATCGCGTCCGGTGCGAACGTGTCGATGACGGTGCTGTTCACGATCGCCCTCGTCGTGTTCGCCGGGCGCGGCGCGAGCGGGCTGCTGCTCGGCAACTTCGGGGCGTCGGCGATCGTCGTGCTCGGCCTGTGGTGGGTGCTGCGCCGGCGCTTCTCGCTCCGCATCATCCCCGGCGACCTGCGGGCGATGCTCGGATTCGGGCTGCCGACGGTGCCCGCGGACGCGAGCGTGTACGCGCTCCAGGTCGTTGACCGTCTCTACCTGTTCCGCTCCTTCTCGCAGGCGGCCGCCGGCCAGTACGCGATCGCCGTCAAGCTCGCGACGATCGTGTTCGTCGCCGTTCGCGGCTTCCAGTATGCGTGGCCGCCGCTTGCCTATTCGATCGAGAGCGACGAGGAGGCCGGGAGCGTCTACTCGCTCGTCACCACGTACTACGTGCTGGCGACGGGCGTGGTGGTGTGCGGCGTCGCGCTGCTCAGCCGCTGGATGGTGAGGCTGCTGGCCGCGCCGCAGTACTTCGGCGCCTACCGCGCGCTCCCGTGGCTGGCCCTCGGGTGGGCGCTGTATGGGCTGTTCCTGGTGTTCGTCGCGATCACCGGCCGCGCGAAGATCACCTCGCGCAACTTCCCCGCCGCCGCCGTCGGCCTCGCGGTCAACGTCGCGCTGATCCTGCTGCTCGTGCCCGGCTCGGGCGCGGGGCTCGGGATCGCCGGGGCCGGGATCGCGCTGTGCGGCGCCTACTCGGCGATGCTCGCGATGATGTACCTGTTCACGCGCCGGCTGTTCAGCGTCGGTTTCGAATGGGGCCGGCTCGCGCAGCTGGCGGCGGTGTTCGTGGCGGTCGCGGTGTCCGGCGAGCTTCTGCTCCCGAGCAGCGGCGCGCTCGGCCTGCTCGCGCGAATCGCGTGGCTCTCGCTGGTGCCCGCCGTGCTGCTGCTCACACGGTTCCTGCACCCGCACGAGATCGAGGGCGCGCGGAGCCTGATCGCCGACGGACACCGGCGTGTTCTCGCGTTCCGCGCCGGCCACGGCGAAGTCGAGGCCTACGCCGAGGATCCGCTGCGCGACATCTAGCGGGCTACTCGCCGCGGTTGTAGCGCTCGGCCGCCTCGCGCAGCCCCTCGCCACGCTCGGGATGAAGCGACGCGCGCGCGTGCAGCCAGTATCTGCGCGGGCTGTGGCCGCGCGCCGGCAGCGCCGCGAGCGCGCGGACCGCGTAGGTCCATGCCGTCAGCCAGCGAACCGCGGCGGCCTCCCGGGCGCTGTGGTGCTTTCGCATGTAGAGGTCGCGGCCCCGCGCGAGTTCGACGATCCGCCGCTCCGGGGCGGCTCCGGTCGAGAGCTGCTCGTGGTGCACGGCGGCCGCCTGCGGCACATACAGGCTGCGCCAGCCTGCGTCCCTCAGGCGCCGCGCGAAGTCGACCTCGTCGGAGTAGACGAAGAAGTCGGGGTCAAGGCAACCCACCTGCAGGGCCGCCTCGCGCCGGACCAGAAGCGCGGCGGACTGGCACCAGTCGACCTCGCGCGTGTGCGAGCCGGTGCTCTGCACGGTGTAGAGGCGATGGAGCATGAGCGCCCCCGCGATCGCGCTCACGACGCCCGGGAAGCGCCACGCGCACGCCTGCCCGCTGCCGTCCGGGCGAAGCAGCCGTGCCCCGGCGCACGCCGCGTCAGGGCGCGCCTGCAGCGCCTGCCACAGGGCGAGCGTCGCACCGTGCCTGAGCTCGGAGTCCTCGTTCAGCAGCAGCGCGTAGCGGCCACGGGCGCGCCTGATCAGCTCCGAGTCGTTCAGCCCCTTGCCGCGCCTCTCGGCCGGCGCGATCACCTCATCGACGGCCGGATGGCGCGCCGCCGCCTGCGCCGAGCCGTCCCGCGAGCCGTTGTCGAGCACGAGCACCTGCGTTGCGAACGGGAGCTCCTCGCGCTCGGCGGCGATCGCGTCCAGCCCGCGCAGGAGCAGATCCCGCTGGGAGGTGTTGACCACGCAGTACGTCAGCTCGATGTCGCCGCCCTCGGCAGGTCCCGGCAGGGGCGTGTGCTCGCTCGCCATCAGGGCATTGTCGCCCCACCCGCGCCTATTGTCAGTCCCGTGCGCGTCCACGTCGTCGACCCGTCCGCCTACACGCCGCCCTACGACCACGCCCTCTGCGCCGCGCTCGCGGACGCCGGCGCCGACGTCGACCTGTACACAAGCCGTTTCGCGCACGGCGAGATCGCGCCCCCCGCCGGCTACCGCAGGCACGAGATCTTCTACCGGCGCGCGGCCCGCGTGCGCACCGCGAGCGCGCGCCGCGCGGTCAAGCTCGCAGAGCACGTGCCCGACATGCTCCGCTACCGCGGCGAGGCCCGCTCGGCCGACATCGTGCACTTCCAGTGGCTGCCGGTCCAGCACCTCGATGGCCTGCTGCTGCCAAGCGGCCGGCCGCTCGTGATCACGGCCCACGACATCCTGCCGCGCGAGCCGAGAGCCGGGCAGCGAGCGGCGCAGCGGCGCCTGTACGAGCGCTTTGACGCGGTCGTCGTCCACTCAGAGCACGGTCGCGCCCGCCTGCTGGACGAGCTCGGCGTCGACCCGGCGCGCGTGCACGTGATCCACCACGGCGCCCTTGAGCATCTCGCGCGCGCCGCCCCGGGCGCTCGCCGCGACGGGCCCGCGCTCGTGCTCTGCTTCGGGCTGATGCGCCCCTACAAGGGAATAGACCTGCTCCTGCGGGCATGGCGTGGCATCGAGGGCGCCGAGCTGCTCGTCGCCGGCATGCCGCGCATGGACGTCTCCTCGCTCAGAGACGGGCTGCCGCCGGGGGCGACCCTCGAGCCGCGCTTCCTCACCGACGCCGAGATGGCAGCCCGCTTCGAGCGCGCCGACCTGGTCGTGCTGCCCTACCGGGAGATCGACCAGTCGGGTGTCCTGTTCACGGCGCTCGCGTTCGGCAAGCCGCTGCTGCTGAGCGACGTCGGCGGATTCCCCGAGGTGGCGAGCACGGGAGCGGCACGCACGTTTCCCGCCGGCGACGCAGCGGCCCTGCACGACGCGCTCTCCGAGCTGCTCGCGGACCCCGGGGCGCTGCGGGAGATGGGCGAGCGCGCGCGGGCCGCCGCGCAAGGCACCTACTCATGGCGCGCGTCCGCGCGGCAGACGATCGAGCTGTACGAGTCCCTGCTCGCAGGTCGGGCGGAGGCGTGATGCTGGCGCTGGAGGTGGTGTTCTGGGCCGCGTGCGCCCTGATCCTCTGGACGCAGGTGGGCTACACGCTCGCGCTCGCGCTCGCCGCGCGCGTGAGGCGCCCGCGCAGCGTGCCGCAGCCGGGGCCTCTGCCGAGCCTTTCGCTGATCATTGCCGCTCACGACGAGGAGCGCGTGATCTCCGCGAAGATCGCGAACGCCCTGGGCCTGGACTATCCGCGCGAGCTGCTCGAGGTGATCGTCGCGTGCGACGGCTGCAGCGACGGGACCGCGCAGGCCGCGAGAGATGCGGGAGCCGACGTGGTGCTCGACCTGCCTCGCGGCGGCAAGATCAGGGCGCAGGACGCGGCGGTGAAGCAGGCCGCAGGGGAGATCGTCGCCTTCTCCGACGCCAACGCCCTGTGGGAGGCCGACGCGGCGAGCGTGCTGGCGTCGGCGTTCGCGGATCCCGCGGTCGGATACGCATGTGGGCAGGTGCACTTCGTGCAGGCCGCGAGCGGGCCGCGAGCGGGAAACCAGGAGGGCCTGTACTGGCGCTATGAGATGGCCGCCCGCCTGCGCGAGTCGCAGCTCAGCTCGATCACCGCCGGCAACGGCGCGATCTACGCGACGCGCAGGGACAGCTACATCGTCGTGGACCCGATCATGGGGCACGACCTCTCGCTGCCGTTCAACATCGTCAAGCGGGGCATGCGGGCCGTGTATGTCCCCGGTGCGCTGGCAACGGAGAAGATGGTCCCCTCGCTCGGCGGCGAGTTTGCGCGCAAGCGCCGGATGATGAGCCACACCTGGCCGATCGTGCTGCGGGGCGGGATGCTCTCCCCGCGCGGCTACACGCCGGGCTACGCCGTCATGATCCTCTCCCACCGCGTGCTCAGGTACTGCACGCCGGTTCTGCACGCGCTCGCCCTCGTCGCGAACATCGCACTCGTCGCGGCAGGAGCGGGGGTCCTCTACGCGCTGACGCTCGCAGCACAGATTGCGATCCTCGCGGCCGCGGCGCTTGCGGGCGTGATCCGCGCGCGGCCCCTGCTGATCGCGCGCTACTACGTGCTTACCACGGCATCACCCGCCGCGGGCCTGTGGGACTGGCTCAGGCACGGCACCTCGGCCTCCTGGGAGGCCGCGGAGGGGACACGATGAGGACGCGCCGCTCCGTATTGTCCGCGTGGTGATCCGCCGAGCAGTCGACATCCTCGCGTCCGCCTCCGCGCTCGCAATCGCGTCGCCGCTGATCCTCGCCGCGATGATCGCGATCCGCCTGGAGACGCCCGGGCCCGCCATATACCGGCAGAGGCGCGTGGGCCTGAGAGGTCACGAATTCGACGTGCTGAAGCTGCGGACGATGGTGGACGGGGCCGAACACGTCGGCGCCGGCCTCGCCGTCAACGAGAGCGATCCGCGCATAACGCGGGTCGGAGCGGTGCTGCGCAGGACATCGCTGGACGAGCTGCCGAACCTCCTCAACGTGCTGCGCGGCGAGATGTCCATCATCGGGCCGCGCCCGACGCTGCCCGTTCAGGTGGAGCAGTACACCGAGCGCCAGCGCGGCAGGCTCGCGATCAGGCCCGGGATCACCGGCTGGGCGCAGGTCAACGGCCGCGCGACGCTGCCGTGGGCCGAGCGCATCGAGCTCGACCTCTACTACATCGAACACCGCTCGGTGTCGCTCGACCTCACGATCCTGCGGCGCACCATGCAGATGGTGCTCGGCGGGACCGACCTCTACAAGGGCTCCACGGGCGGATGGGAGGGCGAGCTGTGAACACCCCCGCCGTTCTGCTGACCGGCGCGGGCAAGCGCTACGACATCGTCTCCTGCTTCTCGCGCCTGACCAAGACGATCGTCGCGGACCCGGCCCCGCTCGCGCCCGCCCAGTACGCCGCGCACGTGCGGGCGGCGGTGCCGCTGATCGCCGACCCCGGCTACGTCCCGGCGCTCGAGCGCCTCTGCGAGGAGCACGGTGTCGGCGCGGTGCTGCCGCTCACCGACCTTGACATCGAGGTCCTCGCGATCGCCCGCGAGGAGGGCCGGCTGCCCGCGCTGGTCCCCTCGTCGGCGGTGGCCCGCGCGACCTACGACAAGTACGACGCGCACCTGCTGCTCGAGAGCCATGGCCTTCCCTCGCCGCCGACCGTCCTTCCCGAGAGCGACCTCGCGGCCGTCGAATACCCCGTGATGGTCAAGCCCCGCAGGGGCTCCGGGGCGCGCTCGATCCACCTCGCCGCCGACGAGGAGCAGGCCCGCTTCTTCGTCGGCTACGTCCCCGAGCCGACGATGGTTCAGCGCGCGATGAACGGGCCCGAGCTGTCGATCGACTGCCTCGGCGACCCGGGCGGCCGCTGCCTGAACGCGATCCCACGCACGATGCTCGAGTCCCGCGGCGGCGAGTCGATCAAGGGAGCGGTGATCCACGACGAGGAGCTCATCGAGCTCGGCAGGCGCACGATGGAGGCGCTCGGGGTGCGGGGGCCCGCGACGATCCAGGCGTTCCGCGACCCCGACATCGGGCTCGGCATCACCGACGTCAACACGCGCTTCGGGGGTGCCTTCCCGGCACCGGCGCTCGCCGCCCTCCCGGGCCGGACCTATCCCGAGCTGATCCTCAGGATGGCCGCCGGCGAGGCCGTAGAACCCCACGTGGGCGAGTTCCGCCACGGCACGACGTTCACGCGCTACTACTGGCAGCTCGAGCTGGACAGCGAGATGCGCCCGACCGGCCGCGACATAGTGCCCGGAGGCCCGCCGCGGCCGCGCTGAGCCGAATCCGCGGCCGCGACGGTTCTCTCACCGTGTCCCCCGTGTGGGGCTAGAATCATCAAAATGGCTGCACTGCTTGTTGATTCTCCGGCTGCCCCGGACGCCGCAACCGCTCCCGCGGGGGCGTCCGCACAGCCCGCGCCGCCCGCCGGGCAGGTCCCGCCGGAGGCGTCCCGCGCGTGCGCCCAGTGCGGCGCGCCGATGAGCCCGGACCAGGACTGGTGCCTGCATTGCGGAGCGGTGGCCCCGGGCAGCCTGTCCTCCGGCGGCTGGCGCTCCATCACGGCGATCCTCGCGGCGACCGCCGTGCTCGTGCTGCTGGCAGCCGGCGCAGCAGTTGCGGCGCTCGGCAAAAGCTCCACGCACAGGACCAAGACGATCGCGGTCGCGCTCGCGCCGCCCGTGACCAGCACGCCCACCACGCCGGCGGTCACCCCCAACACCACGCCGATCGTGCCGACGACGCCGCCGGTGAAAGCGGTGCTCCCGCCGAAAATCCCGGTCACCCCCACCACCACCCCAACGACCCCGGAAGCGACGACCCCGACCACGCCCGCGAGCACGACGCCCTCTGAAGGCAGCGGCGGCGAAGGCGCCGAATCGAAGCCCTCCGCGATCCTCCTGGACACCAACGCGGCATCGACCTACAACCCCTATAACTACGCCGCCTCGGGCTTCGGCGACCCGAGCCTGACGATCGACGGCGACACGAGCACCGCCTGGACAGCACAGGTCGAACCCGACAAGGCGCCGCGCATGGCAGTCGGAGTCCTCGTCAAGCTCGGCTCGAGCCGCAAGCTCTCGGCGCTGGAACTGATCACGAGCACGCCCGGCATGCACGTCCAGGTCTACGGCTCCAACGCGCACACCGCGCCGAGCTCGATCACCGACAAGGCCTGGGTCGCGATCAGCCACTCGTTGACCGCCGCCAAGAAGCGCACGCGGATCAAACTGCTCAGCCCGACGAAGTCATACAGCCTCGTGGTCCTCTGGATCAGCCAGGCGCCCGCGAGCTCCGTCGGCACCGCGCAGGCGCCGGGACACATCGCTGTAAACGAAGTCGAACTCTTCCCCGCGGGCTAGCGCGAGGCGCTGCGCGCCTTGCCTGCCTGACCGCGCGCGGCGCGGCGCTTGGGCGCAGCCCACACCTCGTCGAGGAACGAGGCGAGCTCCTCGGTCAGCCTGTCGGGCCTGGTCCGCAGCTCGATCAGCGACTCCGCTTCGATGAGACGCGCGTTCGGCATCTCCTGTGCGAGCATCCCGGCGTCTGAGAACGGGTGAACGGGGTCGCGCTGGTGGCCGAGCACCAGCGTCGGCGTCTTGAACGTCCTGCGCTCGCTGCGGGGCGGCGCGATGCGGCCGAAGAACAGGCCCTGAAGCAGCGCGCCGCCCGGGCCCGGCTCCTGGCGGAAGATGTCGAGCCACACGTTCCCGAAGTGGGGGAGGATCCGGCGGGGCACGGCGCGGGTTACGCGCGAGACGAGCTTCATGACCGGCTCGCCGAACGTCAACGCGACGAGCATGGGCGTGAACGCGAGCGCGCTGCCGAGCAGTCCGTTGTCGAGCACCGGCATCTCGATCACCATCCCCCGCAGGCGCTCCGGCCTGCGCGCGGCAACCTCGAGCGCCGTGTTGGCGCCGAGCGAGGTGCCCATCACGACGGCCTCGTCGAGGCCGAGATGGTCCATCAGCGCCACGAGCTCTTCGCCGTAGATCGCCATCGAGTACTTCCACATGTCCCGCGGACGGTCCGAGGAGCCATGGCCGAGAAGATCGACGGTTATCACGCGGTTGCCGCGGGCTGCGAGGTCTTCCGCGAGCGGCCGGTTCATCTCCTGTGAGAGGAGCAGCCCGTGGACGAGGATCAGCGGCCTGGCGCCGGCCGGTGAGCGGGGGGCCGTCCTGCCCCTTGACCCCGACGGCGTCACTGCCGCGGGCCCGCCTCCGAACTCCGTGTAGGCGATGCGATGTCCCTCAAACGTGAAGAACGCCATTTCCTCACCCTACTACCGCGGCGCGCGGTGGGCTGCGGCGCGCTAGCTTTCGACGGGGACCACAATCTTCAGCACACGTCAGGAGCAGAGACATGGCCAAGCAGCCCAGGATCCTCGCAGGAGAGACCGCCGCGATCACGGGCGCCGCCCGGGGCATCGGGCGCGCGACCGCGCAGGCGTTCATCCGCCAGGGCATGAGGGTCGCGATCGGCGACGTCGACTACGCCGCCGCCAAGGCGACCGCGGACGAGCTCGGCGCAAGCGTGATCGCGCTGCCGCTCGATGTCACCGACAGGGCCTCCTTCACCACGTTCCTCGACGACGCCGAGGAGCAGCTCGGCCCGATCGGCGTGCTCGTGAACAACGCCGGGATCATGCAGGTCGGGCGCTTCATCGACGAGGACGACCTGACCGCCCGCCGGATGGTCGATATCAACCTGCACGGCGTCATCCTGGGTACCAAGATCGCCCTCGACCGGATGATCCCGAGGGACCGCGGGCACATCATCAACATCGCCTCGCAGGCCGGGAAGTTCGGTGCGCCCGGCGGGGCCACCTACTCCGCGACCAAGTTCGGGGTCGTCGGCCTGACCGAGGCTGTTCGCGGCGAGCTGCGCCTGATGGGCTCCCACATCGATGTCAGCTACGTGATGCCGTCGGTCGTCAACACCGAGCTCGGCTCGGGCCTCGGCGACGTGCGCGGAGTGCCCAACCTCGAGCCGTCCGAAGTCGCGGACGCGGTCGTTGAAGCTCTCCAGCACAGACTCGTCGACGTGTTCGTGCCGAAATCGGCGCGGCGCACGATCGCGCTGACCACCCTGCTGCCCCGCTCCCTTTCGGAGGGGCTCGGCAGGGCGATGAAGGCGGATCGCGTGCTCGCGGGAGCCGACCACGGAACGCGCAGGGACTATGAGCTCAGGGCGTCGCGTTCGGAGCCCGGTCTCGAGGCGGCCCCCGCCCAGCCCCAGATCGCGAGCCCCGCAGAGCCCGAGCCCGTCGCCGCGGCCGCAACCGCCGAGACCCAGCAGGGACAGCCGGACGGCGACTGAGGCGGCGCCGGCGCCGGCGGGCGGGCCCGCCACGCAGCACGCCCGGGACCTCATAGGCTAGGCTCGCGCCCGATGCACACACTCGCCGTACAGCTGGCGCCGGTCCTGGCTGCCGAGAAGAGCCACGTCCCGTTCTACATCGCGGGCGGGCTGCTGATCGCATGGGCGCTGACGGTCTCGCTCGTGCTCGGCCGCGACGGGGACTTCCCGAAGGACCAGTCGGGCCAGCGCGCCGTGATCGGGATCACCGCACTGCTGGTGATCGCAGCGGCCGGGACGGCGGTGATCACCGCCGGCACCCCCGCCAAGGCGACCGAGAGCACAAGCACCTCCGCCGCCACGCCGCAGGCCCCCGCTCCGGCAGCCCCCGCCACGTCCTCGTCCGCGTCGACCGCCGCGCCGGCACCGGCCGCACCCTCGCCGGCGAGCGCCTCGACCTCGCTCAAGCTCGCCGCCGACCCGAACAACGCGCTCGCCTTCGACACGAAGACGCTGAACGCCAAGGCCGGGAAGATCACGATCACGATGGCGAACGCGTCGCAGCTGGAACACAACGTGACGATCGCGCAGGGCAGCACCGTGATCGGCGCGACACCCACGTTCGCCGGCGGAACAAGGACGCTCACCGTGACGCTCAAACCGGGCAAGTACACCTTCTACTGCTCCGTCCCGGGCCACCGGCAGGCCGGCATGGAAGGGACGCTCACAGTCTCATGAAGCTGTATGTCTGCTGGGGCACGTTTCCGACTCCTCGTCCGGGTGGACACCCTTGCGCGAACGCGTTTCATGCACTCAAGGACGCCGGCTACGAGCCCGACGTGATCAAGTCGTATGGCCTTGCTCCCCTGCCGGCGGCGCTGAACCAGACGCGCGGCCGCCGCGAGGTCCAGGAGCTGACGGGCAACCGCTGGGTTCCCACGCTGGTGCTCGACGACGGCGCCGTCATCGACGGATCCCACGAGATCGTCGACTGGGCCGGGGCCAACCCCGCCTAGGACCCGGGGTTCCGGCCACCCCGGCGTCTATCGTCCGGCGTCCTGCAAATCCATCAGGGGGTTATACGGATGAATGTGATCGAGAGGCTCGACCGGCTCGGCGGGGAAATCAACGTCCTCGAGCACCCGTTCTACCGCCGCTGGGTCGCCGGTGAGCTGACGCCGCGCGAGCTCAGCGACTACTCCCGCCAGTACCGCGAGGCGGTGGTGGCGCTGGCCGACGTCTCCGCGCTCGCGGCGGAGACGTCGCCCGAGCCCCACCGCGCGGGTCTCCGCCGCCACGCGCTGGAGGAGGCTGAGCACGTGGAGCTGTGGGACCGGTTCGCCGACGCGACAGCGGAGCGCGCCGGCCACCGCCCGTCGGGCGAGGTGACGGCCGAGACCGCGGCCTGCGCCGCGGCGTGGACCGCCGGCGAGGACGCTCTCGAGCACCTCGCGATCCTCTACGCGATCGAGTCGGCGCAGCCGGAGATCTCAAGGACGAAGCTCGACGGGCTCTCGTGCAGGTACGGCTACGCCGCCGAGGACCCCGCCGGCGACTACTTCCGGCTGCACGCCGTTCGCGACGTCGACCACGCCCGTCAGGCGCGCGAGCTGATCGAGCGGCTGATGGCGCCGCAGGGCAGCGACGGCGAGCAGTCCGACCGGATGGTCGCCCGCGCCCGCGATGCCCTCGCGGGCAACTGGACACTGCTGGACGGCGTGCAGGCCAGGGCCGCCTGAGCGGCGCCTAGGACGGCCGGCGGGAGAAGAGGACCGCGGCGACCGAGGTCGCGAGGTTCAGGCTCGAGACGCCCTCGCGCATCGGGATCCTGATCCGCTCGTCGGCCCGTTGCAGCAGCTCGTCGCTCAGCCCGTCGCGCTCGGTGCCGAACGCCAGCACCGCCCGCGGATCGACCGCGTCCGGGTCCATCGGCTCGCCGCCGGGGTCGACGGCGAGCAGCGGCCGCCCGCCGCCCTCGAGCTCCTGCAGGCCCGACACGCGCGCAACCGGCAGCGCAAAATGGAGGCCCGCGGCGCCGCGGAGAGCGTCCGGGTGCCATGGGTCGTGGCCCCCGGTGGTCAGGACGCCCGCGATGTCGGCCGCCGCGCACACGCGGACGCTCGCGCCCATGTTGCCCAGGTCCCGCGGATCCTCGAGCAGCACCACCGGCGCCGGGCGCGGGTCGGTGAGCATCAGCCCCGTGTCCGCGCGCGGGCGCTCGGCGAGCGAGATCACCCGGGTGGAAGGGGGCAGGGGGCGAGCTGATCGAAGATCGCGGGGTCGATCGCCCGCGCGACTCCTGAACGCGTTCACGCACATCGGGCGCGAGGCGGCGCGCGAGCTCATCCAGGCGCTGCGGGTCGTCGGTCAGGACCTCGATGATCGTCGCGTCGAAGCGCAGGGCGTGCTTGAGGGGGTGGAAGCCTTCGAGCACGGCGAGCGCGGGATCCCGCCGCGCGCGGCCGAACATCGGGATCAGCGAACCTTCCTTCACCGCCCGATCATGGCACGGCGCCCGATAGTCTGATGCGCATATGACGGGACGCGAGACACGATGAAGCTCGAGGGGATCCACCACATCAGCGCGATCACCGGCGACGCCGTCGGCAACGTCGAGTTCTACGCCGGGGTCCTCGGCCTGCGCATGGTCAAGCGGACCGTCAACCAGGACGATCCGACCGTCTACCACCTCTTCTACGGCGACGAGATGGGCTCGCCGGGCATGGACCTGACGTTCTTCGAGTACCCGGGTGCCGTCCCCGGTCGCGCAGGCGCGGGCATGATCCACAGGATCCTCTGGCGCGTCAGCTCCCTCGAGTCGCTCGCATTCTGGAGCGAGCGGCTCGCCGCCGCGGGCACCGACAGCGAGCTGAAGAGCGCGAGCCTCATCTTCTCCGACCCCGAGGGGCTCGACCACGAGCTGATCGTCTCCGCCTCGAGCGATCAGCCGCTGCGCGCCATCTCGCCCGAGATCCCCCCGAGCACGCGCTCGCGGGTTTCGAGGGGGTGCGCGCGTACAGCAGCCGGCCCGCCGGCAGCGAGCGGCTGCTCTCCGAGGCGCTCGGCTTCACCCGCGCAGAGGGCGAGCGCTGGGAGGTGCGCGGCGACGCGCGCGCGGGCCTGTATGCCTATGACCAGGCGCCGCCGGAGATCAATCGCCGGCAGGGCGCGGGCAGCGTGCACCATGTCGCATTCGCCTGCCGCCCCGAGGAGATCCTGCAGTGGCGCTCGCGAGTCGAGCAGGCGGGCGCGATGCCGACGCCTGTGATCGACCGGTTCTACTTCCGGTCGGTGTACTTCAGGGAGCCGAGCGGGGTGCTGTTCGAGCTGGCGACGATCGGCCCCGGCTTCGCGGTCGACGAGGACCAGGAGCACCTCGGGGAGAGCCTCTCGCTGCCACCCGACTTCGAGGAGCTGCGCCCGCGGCTCGAGGGCACGCTGCGCCCGCTCCCCTATCCGCCGTCGTGGCGGCTCACGGGCTCGCCGCGCTGAGAGCCCACGGGACCGGGCCGGGCCGTTGAACACGCTCGTCACGATCCCGATCAGCCACTACTGCGAGAAGGCGCGCTGGGCGCTCGAGCGCGCAGCGATCCCCTACCGCGAGCAGCGCCACATCCAGGGCATCCACACGATCGCATCCCGCAGGGCGGGCGGCGGGCCGACCGTTCCGGTGCTGGTCACCGAGCGCGAGGTGGTCGCGGAGTCGGCCCTGATCCTCGACTGGGCCGACGAGCGGACCGACCCGGAGCGGCGCCTGTTCCCGCAGGGCAGGCTCGACCGGCTCGAGGCGCAGGGCCTGTGTCTGCGGCTGAACGAGCGGCTCGGCCCCGCGGCCCGCCGGCTCACCTACATACTCATGCTTCCCCATCGAGCCGTGCTGTTCGACTACAACAACCAGGGAGTCCCCGCATGGGAGGACCGCACGCTGCGCTGGGGCTGGCCCGTCGTGTTCGCGTTCGCCCGCCGCGCGCTGGAGATCAAGCCCGGAGTACAGGT
>CAWGWU010000003.1:0-166705 GCA_963826345.1 uncultured Solirubrobacteraceae bacterium | reverse complement strand
CCGAGATCGGCTTCCCCGGCCCGACCCACGCGATCGCGGAGACGCACATGCCGATGAAGGTCGCGATGACCGTGCTCGCGATCGGCGCCGCCGGAGCCGGGCTCGTGCAGATCCCCGAAGTCGACGATGTGATCGTCAACTTCCTTCGCCCGACGTTCGCGAACTCGCCGCTGTATGAACCGCACACCAAGGACGGCCTGCTCTGGTTCGGCCTCGCTCTCGGCACGTTCCTCGGCCTGTCCGGCATCGCGATCGCGCACAGGATCTGGGTCACCCGGCCGGGCACCTCCGAGGCGATACGCACTCGCTTTGAACCGCTCTACACGCTGTTCGTCAACAAGTGGTACTTCGATGAGCTGATCGACGCCGCGATCGTGCGGCCGTTCTCCGCCGCCGGGCGCTTCTTCCGCGACACGTTCGAGCGGCGCGTGATCGACGAGACGATGGTCGGCGGCACGACCGGCCTGGTGCGCGCGGGCTCCGCCGCGGTGCGGGCGGCCCAGAGCGGCTTCATCCGCTACTACGCGGCGCTGCTGGTCCTGGGGATCACGGCCGTCGGCTTCTACTTCCTGCTGCAGACCTGAGCCTGAGAAACGATGCCACCACTTTCGATACTGATCTGGCTGCCGGCCCTCACCGGGCTCGTGTGCGCCCTGCTCCCCGCCGCGGCACGCGATGCGTCCACCGAACAGAGCGGCGAGCACGCCAGCTGGAGCGCCCAGGGGATCGCGGCCCTGACCGGGACGCTCGCGGCCCTCGGGCTGGCGATCGGCTACATCGCGGACTACAAGACGCGCGGAGGCCTGCAGCACGTCACGGACGTCGTCTGGATCTCCGAGCTCGGGATCCACTACAAGGTCGCGGTCAGCGGCCTGAACCTGTTCCTGGTCGGCCTGACGACGCTGCTGTTCGCGATGGCGATCCTCGCCAGCAACATGCGCACCTGGGAACGGCCGCGCCTGTTCTACTTCCAGTTCCTGCTCGCGGAGTCCGCCGTGCTGGGCGCGTTCCTCGCACAGGACCTGGCCCTGTTCGTCGCGTTCTTCGACCTGATGCTGATCCCGTTCTACTTCCTGATCGGTGGCTGGGGCCGGGAGCCGGACCGCATCCGCGCGACGATCAAGCTGGTCATCTACACCCTCGTCGGCTCGCTGCTGATGCTCGCCGCCGCCGTCGCGACGGGTGTCCTCGCCTCCCAGCGGTCGGCGGGCACATCACCTTCGTGCTCTCCGCGCTGCAGCAGTTCCCGCTCAGCACCGGCTCCCAGGAGTGGATCTTCCTGTTCTTCGCCGCGGCGTTCCTGGTCAAGATGCCTGCGTTCCCGCTGCACGGCTGGATGCCCGACGGGTACCGCGCGATGCCGATCGAGGTTCTGATGGTCTTCTCGGGCGTGCTGTCGAAGGTCGGCGCCTACGGCTTCCTGGCGATCGTGCTGCCGCTGTTCCCGCAGGGCGCCGCCCACTTCCAGGTGCTGATGCTGCTGATAGCGCTCGCGTCCATCATCTACGGCTCGATGCAGGCGTTCAGCCAGACCGACGCGCGGCTGATCGCCGGCTACTCCTCGGTGGCCAGCTCGGCTTCATCACCCTCGGCATCTTCGCGCTGAACCCGCAGGGCGCACAGGGCGCGCTGCTGCAGATGGTCAACCACGGCCTCGTCGTCGCGCCGCTGCTGTTCATCGTCGCGATCCTCTCGCGCCGCGCCGGCGGCTCGGAGGACATCCGCGAGATGGGCGGGATCGCGATGAAGGCGCCGATCCTCGCGAGCATCTTCCTGATCGTCGCGCTCGCCACGCTCGCGATCCCCGGCTCATCGAACTTCGTCGGCGAGTTCCTGATCCTGCTCGGCGTGTTCAACAGCAAGCTCGCGATCGCGATCATCGCCTTCAGCGGCGTCGTGATGGCCAGCGTCTACGCGCTGAGGCTGTTCATCCGCGCGATGCACAACCGCGGGGCGCGGCGTGGACTCGCGGGAGATCACCTTCATGGACGGGCTCGTGCTCGTCCCCTCGTCGCGGTGATCCTGGGCCTCGCGCTCTACCCGCAGCTCGCGCTGCACCGCAGCGAACCGTCCGTGAAGGCGGCGCCGTCGCGCCCGCGCAGACGGCCGCGCAGCCGGCCCACTCGCTACGCCGCAACCGCGTGCGCCGCGCCATGATCGCCGCTCGCAGCCGCCACCCTGAAAGGGCCGCCCATCGACTTCGCCGCGTTCTCGCCGCTGATGGCGCTCCTCGGCGGCGCGATCCTCGTGCTGATGGTGGGCCTCGCTGGCTCCCGGTGGGTTCGCGCGCAGGTGGTGCCGGCGCTCACCCTGGCGTCGCTCGCCGCCTCGCTCGGGCTGACGATCTGGCAGTGGAGCACCGAGAAGTCGATCCTCTCCGGCGCGCTGCGGATCGACGATCTCGCGCTGTCGCTGAACCTGATCCTGATCACCGGCGGCATCTGCACAGTGCTGCTCGCCTGGCGCTCGCTCGCGGCCGGGAAGCCGCGCACGGCGAGTTCCACGCGCTGCTGCTGACCTCCGTCGCGGGCATGTCGCTGCTCGCGGCCGCGCAGAATACCGTCGCGCTGTTCGTCGGCCTGGAGCTCCTCTCGCTGCCGCTGTATGTCCTGTGCGCGACCGAGATGCGCCGCGAGCACTCGCTCGAGTCGGGGCTGAAGTACCTGATCGTCGGCTCGGTGGGCTCGGCCACGCTCCTGTACGGGCTCGCGATGATCTACGGCGCGACGGGATCCACCGACTTCGACTCGATCGCCACCGCGCTCTCCCACAACGGCCTCGCGACCGACCCGCTGACGCTGACCGGTATCGCGCTGTGCGTGGCGGGCCTCTGCTTCAAGGCCTCTGTCGCCCCGTTCCACCAGTGGACACCCGACGTCTATGAGGGCGCCCCCACCCCCGTCACGGCGTTCATGGCGGTCACGACCAAGGTCGCCGCCCTCGGCGTCTTCCTGCGTTTTTTCGACGTCGCACTGATCGGCGCCCAGCCGAGCTGGGGCCCGGCGATCGCGGTCCTGGCGACGATCACGATCATCGTCGGCAATGTCGGCGCGCTCGGGCAGTCCTCGCTGAAGCGGATGCTCGCCTACTCCTCGGTCGCGCAGGCCGGCTACATGCTGGCCGGGATCGTCGTCTCGACCCGCCTCGGGGTGCAGGCGACCGTCTTCTACCTCGCCGTGTACCTGATGATGAACATGGCCTCGTTCGCCGTGATCATCGCCCGCGAGCGCGAAACCACCTTCGGCGACAGCATCCAGGCCGTGACGGGCCTCGGCCGCGAGAAGCCATGGCTGGCGTGGCCGATGACGCTCTCGCTGCTCGGCCTCGCGGGCATCCCCGCCACCGCCGGCTTCATCGGCAAGTTCTACCTGATCGATGCCGCCGCCTCCGGTGAATACATCTGGCTCGGCGTCGTGATCGTGATCGGCTCGATGATCTCACTCGGCTACTACCTGCCGGTGATCGCGGCGATGTGGATGCGCGAGGCTCCCGCCGAGGAGCCGCGGCGCCCGCTCGGGAGCGCGCTGCCCGCCCTCGCCGGGGGCTCGCCCGAGCTCGACGGCTCGCCCGCCGTCGCCGCCGAGCTCGCACGCGAGGTGCCGGAGCCGACGACCGGGACCCAGCCCGAGGTCGTCTTCGTGGCCGTGATCGCCGGTGCCGCGACGCTGTTCTTCGGAATAATCCCGCAGCCTCTGTTCGACCTGGTGAACCACGCGGGCGCCGCCCTCGCGCGGGCTTCTCTAGCCGTCCGGCGTCCCGACGCTCTATATTGCGGGGACGTCCTCGCTCACCGACATCCGGCCCGGCGTTCTGCTCGATATCGACGGGGTCCTGTATGTGGGGGATGAGCCGATCGAGGGAGCCCACGATGCACTGCAGGCTCTCCGCGCGCTCGGCGGCGTGAGACTGCTGACGAACACGACCTCGCGCTCGCGGCGCAACGTCGTGGAACACCTGCAGGAGCTCGGCTTCGGGGTTTCCGAGGAGGAAGTCCTGACCCCCGCGGCGATGGCCGTGCGCCACTGCGAGGAGCACGGCTACGGCTCGGTCAGGCTGCTCGTCAGCGAGCGCCTGCGCGAGGACCTTCAGAGCCTTGAGGGCAGGGGCGGCGGGCACCCCGACGCTGTCATCCTGGGCGATCTCGGCGAGGGCTTCACGCCCGACGTGCTGAACAGCGCCTTCCGCGACCTGATGGACGGCGCGCAGCTGCTCGCCCTGCAGCACAACCGCTACTGGCGCCGCGCCGACGGCCTCGCGCTGGACGTCGGCGCCTACTCCGCGGCGCTCGAGTACGCCAGCGCCCGCGAGGCGATCGTGCTCGGCAAGCCCGCCGCGGAGTTCTTCCACGCGGCGATGGCGGACCTCGGCGTGGAGCACGCGCTGATGGTCGGCGACGACGCGGAGGCGGATGTCGGCGGCGCGATGTCGGCGGGGCTCCCCGGCGTGCTGGTGAGGACCGGCAAGTACAGGGCGGACGCTCTGACCTCGCGGATCACGCCGACGGCGATCGTCGACTCGATCGCCGACGTGCCCGCGCTGATCGAACGGATGCCGGCGGTCTAGAGGCGCCCGGAGGCCTCTGCGGCGGCTTCGGCCTGCTGCAGCTGGCGCTCGACGAGGTCCAGCCCCGCCTCCCAGAAACCCGGGTCGGCGAGGTTCACGCCGACGATCTCCCCGAGCTCCTGCGGGCTGCGCGAGCCGCCGGCGGAGAGCAGCTCCACGTAGCGGGGCACGAGCTCGGAGCCGGTCTGCTCGTAGCGCTCGTAGACCGACAGCGCGAGCAGCTGCCCGTAGGCGTATGCGTACACGTAGCCGGGACTGCCGATGAAGTGCGGGATGTAGGACCACCACGTGCGGTAGCCGTCGGTCAGCTCGATCGAGTCGCCGAACATCTCGTTCTGGCTGTCGGCCCACAGCTCCCCGATCCGCTCGACCGACAGCTCGCCCTCCTCGCGCCTGCGCGTGTGGACGAGGTCCTCGAAGCGGTTCATCGCGACCTGCCGGAAGACGGTCGCGATCGTGTCCTCGAGGTTCTCCGCGAGCAGCGCGAGCCTCGAGGCCGGCGAGGTGTCCTCCTCGAGCAGCCGGCCGAACACGATCGTCTCCCCGAACACGGACGCCGTCTCGGCGAGCGTCAGCGGCGTGTGCTGGTGAAAGACGCCCTGCCCGGCCGCGAGCGCGAAGTGCACGCCGTGGCCGAGCTCATGGGCGAGCGTGAGGACGTCTCGCCGGCGCGAGGTGTAGTTCAGCAGCACGTACGGGAAGACCGACGGGACCGCGGAGGCGCAGAATGCGCCGCCGCGCTTGCCCGGCCGGACCGGGGCGTCGATGCGGTGCTCGTCGAAGAACCGTTTTGCGAGGTTCCCGAGCTCCGGGGAGAAGGACGAGTAGCAGTCGAGCACGACCTCCCTGGCCTGTGCGAACGGGTAGGTGACCTCGTCCTCGGTCACGGCGGCCATGCGGTCGTAGTCGGCGAGACGCTCGATGCCGAGCAGGCGCGCCTTCAGCCTGTACCAGCGCCGCGCGATCTCATAGCGGCCCCTGACCGCCTCGACCAGCGCCTCCACGGACTCGTCGGTCGCCTCGTTCGACAGGTTCCTCGCCGCGAGCCAGTGCGGGTAGCGGCGCAGCCGGTCATCGGTCGCCTTGTCGGCGAGCAGCGTGTTGAACAGGAACGCCCGGGTCCGCAGCCCCGGCTCCAGCGCCCGCGTGACCGCCTGAGCGGTCGCGGCGCGAACGTCGCGGTCTGCGATCGAGAGGCGGCTCAGCGCCACGTCCAGCGCGACGCTCTCGCCGACGCCGGCCTCGGCCGGCATCTGCACCTCTATCGCGGACGTCAGCTCCTCGAACAGCCTCGTCCACGCGCCGGCGCCCGTGAGCGACTTCTCCGTGAGGATCTTCTCCTCGGGCTCACTGAGCAGGTGCTCGCGATAGCGGCGCACATTGCGCAGGTGATGGCGGCAGAAGTCGAGCCCTTCGGAGGCCAGGAGCTGCTCCGCGCGCTCATCGGGCAGGGCCGCCCACTCCAGCTCGAAGAACAGCAGCCTGGTCTGCACCGCGGTCTCCTGCTCCTGCACGCGCTGCAGCAGCGCCCCGTTGGCGGGATCCGCGGTGTCCGTCGAGAAGCGCAGCGCAGCGTAGTAGCCGGCGCGGGCGATCAGGTCGTGGATCTCCGCGAGCTCGAGCATCGCCTCGCGCAGGCCATCGCCGTCGAGCCCGCCGAGCTTCCCCGCGTAGCGCTCGGCGAATGCTCCCGCGCGCTCCAGGCCCTCTGAGAGGCGCCTCTCGACGCCCTCCTGGCCCTCTCCGTCGATCAGGGGCTCGAGGTCCCAGGCCGTTGCCTGCAGCTCGATGTCGGTCTGCTCTCCGGTCGCGGGGACGCTCACAGCGTGGAGCTTATCCGCCGGCCGGCCGTGTCCCGGTCAGCCATCGGGCTACTCGTCCGCGAGCGCCGCCAGCACATCCAGCCGGGCGGCCCGCCTGGCGGGCAGCTGGGCTGCGAGCACCCCGGCCAGTGCGGCAACGAACAGAAGGATCACGAGCGTCCCGACCGGGAAGGACTGCACATACCCGGACCCCGACAGCAGGAGCGTGGTGACGAGCACGGCCGCGATGACCCCGATCACGAGGCCGAACACGCCGCCCATCAGCGCGGTGATGACGGACTCGTAGCGGATCATCTGGCGGATCTGCTTGCGGGAGGTACCGATCGCGCGCAGCATCCCGAGCTCCTGCGTGCGCTCGTAGATCGACAGGATCAATGTGTTCACGATCCCGAACAGCGAGACGATCACCGACAGCGCGAGCAGCACGTAGATCAGCGCCAGCAGCGAGTTGATCTGGCCCGCCTGGTCCTGCTTGAACTGCGCCGCGGTGCGCGAGCGCGCCTGCGGGAAGTAGGTCGCGAGGACCTTGTTGACGGCGGGCTGGACCTGCTGGTTCGTGTAGCCGGGCGCGTAGGAGATGAAGTTGATCGCATCGTTGCGCTGCCCGAACGCGGAGCGCGCCAGCGTGAGGCTGATCGTGAGGTTGCCGAGCAGCCTCGCGTTGTCCTCGGCGATCCCCATCACCTTGAGCGCCACGTGGCGGTCGGTCGGCGTGAGCACGAGAATGCTCTGGCCGACGTGAAGGTGCTGGGATTCCGAGTAGGCCTTCGTCACCACGACGCCGCTGTCTGCGAGGCCGAGGAGTGTCGCGTTCGAGCCCTTCTGTCCATTCCACGCGATAGACCTGCGAGAAGGACTGGGGCTCGATCGCGGTGATCGTCGCGTTGCTCGAGGAGCCCCGCAGCCGGCCCTCGGTGAAGGCGATCGGTGTCACCGTCGCAACCCCCGGCACCTTGCGCAGCGAGGGCGCGGTGAGCGCGGGTATGCCGATCTGCTGGCCCGACCCGGCCTGCGAGTTCTCGACGATCAGGTCGCCCGCGAACGAGCGCGTGACAGCCTGGTCGATCGTGGCCTTCGTGCCGTCGGCGAGGATCGCGACCAGCGTCACGAGCGCGAGGCCGACCGTGAGCGCGGCGGCCGTGACGATCGTGCGGCCCGGCTGGCGCATCGAGTTCTCGCGCGCGAGCACCCCGGTGATGCCGCGCCATGCCACCAGCGCCCCGATCACGTGCGCAAGCCACCTCACCACGCGATAGCGAGGGCCTTGTGCGCTCTGTCGCCTGCGCAGGTAATAGAGGACCGCCGCGACGATCGCGAGCAGCGCGATCATGCCGATCGCGGCGCCGGATGCGATCGCGGCAACGATCGCGAGAATCGCGATCACGAACAGGACGGGGACGACGCGGCGCCCCCACGTGATCGGCGCCCGGCGGGGTATCTCGACGCCCTCGCGCATCGCGGCCAGCGGCGGCACGCGAGTCGCGCGCACCGCGGGCGCGAGGCCCGCCAGGACGGTCACGCTGATCCCGACCAGGAGCGAGACGACGATCGTGCGGGTCTCGATGACGGTCCCGTTGTTCGGCAGGTCGGCGCCGAACGCCTTGAACAGGGCGTTGAGCGCCGGCGCGAGCAATATGCCCCCGATCAGCCCGAGGATGGCGCCCACCACGCCGAGCAGCAGGCCTTCGTAGACGACCGAGCGCATGACCTGGGCGCGGGATGCACCGAGCGTGCGCAGCAGCCCGAACTCCCGCGTGCGCTGGGCGACCGTGATCGAGAACGTGTTGAAGATGATGAACGCGCCCACCACCAGCGCGACATATGCGAACACCAGCAGGAACGTGCGCAGGAAGCTGAGGTTCGATTCGAGGTCCGAGGTGTCCTGCGCCGCCTGTTCGCTGCCCGTGCGGACCTGCACGGTCTGCGGCAGCTCGGCGCGGATCCGTGCGCGCAGTTCCGCGGGCGTCACCCCCTTCGTGGCGGCGACGTCGATCTGGTCAAAGCGCCCGGGCTGACCGACGATCCGCTGCGCCTCCGCGAGGGTAAGGATCGCCGCGCCGGCGCCGCCGAAGGATTGCCCGCCGCCGAACTGCGTGATGCCGACGATCGTGTAGCGGGACACCGGCGCGGTCGCTGCGATCAGCATCTGCTGGCCGATGTGGAGGTTCGCGCGATTCGCGGTCGCTTCGTCGATCGCGACTTCGCCGGCGCCCGACGGGAAGCGGCCCTTGACCGCCTTGAACGAGTTGAACGGCGGCGGCGTGAGCGAGGACACAAACGCGGGCGCGCCGCCGGTCGTCAGCGCTTCGCCCTTGGAGTTCAGGAACGTGCCGGGGGTGAAGATGCTCCCGTCCGCCTCGAGCACTCCGGGCGTGGCCCGCACGCGGGCCAGCATTTCGGCCGTGACCGGCGAGGTCTGCGACCTGGTCTGGCTGCCGAGCGCCTGCGTTGGCGTGATCACGACATCGTGGCCCTTGTTGGCGGCCTGGAAGATCGACGCGAACGACTGGTTGATCGTGTCCGTGAGGATGTAGGTGCCCGCCATCAGGGCGACACCGAGGGCGATCGCGACTCCTGTGAGCAGCACCCGCAGCTTGCGCTGGAGGAAGCCCCTGATCACCAGCGAGAACATCAGCCCACTGACTTCATGAGGTCGAGCGCCTGCTCGGCCGTCATCGCATCTCCGTCGTGCACGATCCTCCCGTCGGCGAGCACCAGCAGCCGGTCGGCGAAGGACGCGGCGTGTGCGTCGTGGGTGACCATCACGACCGTCTGGCCGAAGTCGTCGACCGCGTGGCGGAGCAGATCGAGCACGTCACCGGACGATTTTGAGTCCAGGTTGCCCGAGGGCTCGTCCGCGAACACGACCGACGGCCTGGAGATCAGGGCGCGCGCTACGGCCACGCGCTGCTGCTGGCCGCCGGACAGCTCGGCGGGCCGGTGCGTGAGCCGGTCGCGTATGCCGACGGTCTCGATCAGGCGGTCGAGCCATTCGGCGTCGGGCTTGCGACCCGCGATCGCGAGCGGCAGCAGGATGTTCTCCTCGGCGCTCAGCACGGGTACGAGGTTGAACGTCTGGAAGATGAAGCCCACCCTGTCGCGGCGCAGCTGCGTCAGGCCCTTGTCGTCGAGGTCGGTCAGGTCGACCCCCGCGATGCTGACGGTCCCCGATGTCGGCCTGTCCAGGCCCGCTAGCAGGTGCATGAGCGTCGACTTGCCCGAGCCCGAGGGGCCCATGATCGCCGCGAAACGGCCTGCGGGGAACGACACCGACACCCCCGCGAGCGCGTTCACCGTGGCCTCACCCTCGCCGTAGCGGCGGGTCAGGTCGACGGCCTCCACGAGCGTGTCCTGCGTGCTCTGGCCGTTGAAATCACTCACTCGCCGCGAGTATATGGTGACGCCCGCCGGGATATGTAGGATCGGCCGCCCGTGCACGAGACCACCCCAGCCGTCTTCCTGATCGCCCGCCCGTCGGTGGACGTGCAGGGCATGCGCGGCTACCTGCAGGATGTCGGCGGGGCCTCGTGGCTTGACCGGCGCCTGCAGGAGTCAGGCGGCGAGCCGAACAGCGGCGAGCTGATCGTCGAGTTCGGCGGCCGCGCCTGCTACCGCAGCTGGGAGCCGGGCCTGAACGCGAACGTGACGAAGGTCCGCACCGACCAGCGTGAGTACTTCGCGAACATCCTGCGCTCAGCGCACGGCTCGGTGATGGAGCACGCGAACTACTCGTTCGCGCTGCGCAACGTCTCGAGCGTATTCACGCATGAGTTGATCAGGCATCGCGCCGGATCGGCGTTCAGCCAGGAGTCCCTGCGCTACGTGCGGCTCACGGACATCGGCTTCCGGGTGCCGCCGGCGCTCGAGCCCGTTCGCGATCAGGTGCTGTCGATCGTCGAGCAGCTCGAGGAGTTCCAGCGCAGCGCGGCACAGGAGCTCGGCATCGACGAGGAGGGCGTCCCCTTCCACGTGAAGAAGGAGGTCACCTCGGCGCTGCGCAGGCTCGCCCCGACCGGCCTGTCCACCGACATCATCTGGACCGCGAACGTGCGCACGCTGCGCCACGTGATCGAGATGCGCACCGCGGAGGGCGCCGAGGAGGAGCTGCGGACGGTCTTCGACCGGATCGCGAGGATCATGCTCGAGGAGGCGCCGGGCCTGTTCCAGGACTTCTCAAAGGCCGACGACGGCTCCTGGGTGCCCGAGCACCGCAAGGTCTGAGCGGGCTCAGGCGTCCATCGTGCGGGTGCGCCACGCGCCCAGCGCGAGGAACACCGCGATCCAGCCCAGCACGACGATCACCGCGGTGCCGGTCGACATCGTGACGGTCACCCCGCCGCGGCCGCCGCGGCCCGTGTCGGTCAGGGCGACGGGGCTGAAGTGGGCGACCGCCTGGCTGAGGATCAGCTCGCGCGAGGACCCGAGCGAGCTGATGTTTTCAAGGATCCTGCTCGCCACGAGCTGCCAGCCGATCAGCACCGTCAGCGCAGCGGGCCTGGAGCCCACCAGCGACGAGAAGCCGACCGCGACCACGCACAGCACGCCGGTCGAGAAGAGCGTGAACAGCAGCCCGTTGATCACCAGCGCCGCGTCCGGTGTCTTTGAGCCCGATGCGAGCGCGTACGTCCCGATGATCACGAGGACGTAGGCGGCGCCGACCACCAGCCAGCACACGGCCAGGGCGGCCGGCACGCGGGAGCCGAACAGCGCCAGGCGCGAGCGGCCCGTCACGACGAGGTCGCGGAACACTCCCGCGGAGAGGTCGCCGGCACCCGCGTCCGTCCCGATCATGATCGCCGCGAGCGGCCCGAAGAACACCGCGAGCACCCTCAGGCCGTCGGTGAAGCCGACGATCCCGCCGGCCGGGGAATGTTCGGCGGGGCTCGAGGAGTGCTGGGCAGCCTTGACGATGAAGAAGATCAGCAGCGGCGCGAGCGCCAGCACGAGAGCCCAGATCACCGTGCCGCGCTTCTTGCGCAGCTTCAGGAAATCCGCGCCGATCATCTGGGCCGCGATTGCGGGGCTCATGCCCTCACCTCCTCTGGAATCAGGTCCGCGTCCAGGCGGGAGGTGATCTGCAGGAAGCGCTGCTCCAGGCTGTGCCGCACGGGCTCAAGACGCGCCACGCCGACGCCGGCGTGCACCAGCAGCGCGTTGACGGCGGCCGCGGTCTCGGGGCCGGCCGCGAGCTCGACGCGGATCCCGTCGCCGTCCTCGCTCGCCGCGGCTACGAGCTCGCTCGCGGCGAGCGTGCGCAGCGCGAGCGCGACGTCGTCGACGGAGAGCGTCAGAGCGTCGCGGGCGCCACCGGTGGCGAGGTCGGTGATCGCGCCCTGGGTGATGATCTTGCCGCGGTCGACGATCGCGGCCGCGTCGCACGTCTTTTCCACCTCGTCGAGCAGGTGCGAGGAGATGAAGACCGTGCGGCCCTCCTGCTCGACCATCTCGCGGATCATTTCGCGGAACTCCTGGATGCCCCCGGGGTCAAGGCCGTTCGTCGGCTCGTCGAGGATCAGCAGCTGCGGGTCGGCGAGCAGGCAGCGCGCGACCCCGAGGCGCTGGCGCATGCCCATCGAGTAGCTCTTGACCTTCTCATGCCCCCGCTCTGAGAGGCCGACCCGCGCGAGCGCGGGAGCGATCCGGGCGCGCACCTCCGGGCCGCGGACGGCGGCGACGATGCTCAGGTTCTCCGCGCCGCTGAGGTGCATGTGAAAGCGCGGCTCCTCGACGATCGCGCCGACGCGCCGAAGCGCCTCCGCGCGCTCGGCCGGGACCGGGTGCCCCAGAACCCGCATTGAGCCCGCGTCGGCGTGGGTGAGGCCGAGCAGGGTGCGGATGATCGTGGTCTTGCCGGCGCCGTTCGGGCCCAGGAAGCCGAACGCGGAGCCGCGCGGGACCCGCAGGTCGATGCCGTCGAGCGCCGTGCGCTCGCCGAAGCGCTTGGTCAGGCCCTGCGTCTGGATCGCGAGATCAGAGTCGGGCGGCTGGTGCTCGCTGGGCAGGGCTGTGGTCGGCAACTGTTCTCCTCGGAGACGTCGGTGCGGCGCGAAGCTGCGCGTCAGGGAACTGGCCGGCGCAGTCTCGCATCAAAACCTAAGTATCCGATGAGGAGGCCAAGGTCGTCACATCAGTCCTCCTGGCTCTGCATCTCCTGGACCTGCGCCTCGAGCTGGGAGGTCACCGCCGGGTCGCGCAGCGTCGTCACGTCCCCGAGCGCGCGCCCCTCGGCGATGTCCCGGAGCAGCCGGCGCATGATCTTCCCCGAGCGCGTCTTGGGCAGATCGTCCGCCCAGATGATGCGCCGCGGGCGCGCGAACTTTCCGATCCGCTCGGCGACGGTGTCGCGGATCCCGTCGACCGTCGCATCGTCGCCGGCGAGATCCCCCTGCAGGGTCACGAAGGCGACGATCGCCTGACCGGTGTCCTCGTCGTGCTGGCCGATCACGGCCGCCTCCGCGACGTCCTGGTGGGCGACGATCGCCGACTCGACCTCGGCCGTGGACAGCCGGTGCCCCGACACGTTGACGACGTCGTCGATGCGGCCGATCACCCAGATGTAGCCGTCCCGGTCCCTGCGTGCCGCGTCGCCGACCAGGTAGGTCGTGTTGCCGAAGCGACTGAAGTAGGTTTCGATGAAGCGCTCATCCTCCTTGTAGAGCGTGCGCAGCATCGACGGCCACGGTCGCGTCAGCACCAGCAGGCCCTGGCCCTCTGCGATCGGCTCGCCGGTCGACTCGTCGAGCACGTCCGCCTCGACGGCGGGGAACGGCTGCGTGGCCGATCCCGGCTTTGTCGCCGTCACGCCCGGCAGCGGCGTGATCATGATCGCGCCGGTCTCGGTCTGCCACCACGTGTCGACGATCGGGCAGCGTTCGCCGCCGATCACCTTGTGGTACCAGAGCCACGCCTTGGGGTTGATCGGCTCGCCGACGGAGCCGAGCAGGCGCAGCGAGCTGAGGTCGTGCCCCCGCGGCCACTGTGCGCCCCACTTGATGCATGCGCGGATGGCGGTCGGCGCGCAGTAGAGGATCGTGACGCCGTAGCGCTCGACGATCTCCCACCAGATGCCCTTGTTCGGATAGTCCGGCGCGCCCTCCCACATGACGGACGTCGCGCCGTTGGCGAGCGGCCCGTAGACGATGTAGGAGTGCCCGGTGATCCAGCCGACGTCCGCCGCGCACCAGTACACGTCGCGGTTCGGGCGCAGGTCGAAGACATACCTGTGGGTCGCCGAGACGCCCGTCAGATAACCGCCCGTGGTGTGCAGGATGCCCTTCGGCTTGGCGGTCGAGCCGGACGTGTAGAGGATGAACAGCGGGTCCTCGGCGTCCATCGGCTCGGCCGGGCACGAGGGGTCCGCGGCCGCCACGATGTCCTCGTAGTAGACGTCCCTGCCCTCCTTCATCTGGCAGGGCGTGCCCTTGCTGCGCACGACGACGATCCGCTCGAGCGTCTCGAGGTCGCCCATGTGCTCATCGACTCGGTCCTTCACGGCCGCCGTCTTCCCCTTCCTCGCCGCACCGTCGACGGTGATCAGCACACGCGCCTGGGAGACCTCCATGCGCTCCCTGACGGCCTCCGCGGAGAAGCCGCCGAACACGACGTTGTGCGGAGCCCCGATGCGCGCGCACGCGAGCATCGCCACGACAACCTCCGGGATCATCGGCAGGTAGATGCCGACGACGTCGCCCCGCTTCACGCCGAGGCCCTTCAGTGCGCTGGCGAACCTCTCGACGTCGGCGAGCAGCTCGGCGTAGGTGATGTCGCGCTCATCTCCCTCCTCGCCACGCCAGTGGATCGCGACGCGGTCCCCGTAGCCCTGGATCACATGCCGGTCCAGGCAGTTGTGGGAAACGTTCAGCGTGCCGCCCGTGAACCACTTGTAGAACGGCGGGTTCGAGTCGTCGAGGATCGTGTCCCACTCCTGAAACCAGTCGAGCTGCCTGGCCTGCTCGGCCCACCATGCCTCGGGATTCGCGGCGGCCTGCCGGTAGATGGCCGGGTCATTCAGCAGCGCCGACTCGGCGAACGCGGGCGGCGGATCGAACTTCTCAACACCCAGCAGTGATGCGAGCTCCTCGTCGAGCTCGCGGCCCTCAGGCTCATCGGTCATCGCCCACGCTCCCTTTGTCGATCCTCACGCGCCTGCTAGTCGCCAGCCATTCTGTCACCGGCACCGTCACCGCGCGCGGGGACCGGCGTCCTGGCGAGCGGCATCAGCGGCATCACTGTCCTGCCGAAGGTGGAGTTCACCACCGCCGCCGCGGACGCATACCACGCGGCTGCCGCTGTCGCGAGCCCGAGATAGCCACCCCAGTGGGTCACCGTTTCGTGGCTGCCGACGGCCCCGACCGCCAGCAGGATGAAGGTCACGGTCAGCAGCACGAACACCAGCAGCACCGCGCCGCTGACCCGCAGCGCCGCGACGGTCATGTACGCGGTGAAGATCGCCCAGGCCCACAGGTAGACGCCGATCGCGTGCCCGACGTTGCCGGTGATGTCCTTCGCATAGAAGACCTCCAGCGCCCAGAACGAGATCCAGAACGCCCCGTAGGACGTGAACGCGACAGCTCCGAACGTGTTCCCCGTGCGGAACTCCCACATGCCGGCGAGCACCTGCGCGATGCCGCCGTAGGCGAGCGCGAGGCCCAGCACAACCGGCACACCCTTTGAGTCGACGAGGTTGGAGTTGAACATCGACAGCACGAACGTCGTCATCGCGAAGGCCGCGAGCCCGAGCGGCCCCGGGTCGGCGGGTGTCCACGTCGCCCTCCCCGACGCCGGTGCGGCGTCGCGCATCTCACCGGGATTCAGTGATCGGCCCTCCATGGGTGCCTCCTTTGCCTCGCGTCGCGGGGCCGGGAGCACGCCTGGGCCCGCTCGCGGCCTCCTCTCAAGCTCTTGATCTACCCCGTCAGGGGCAAACTCAATCCGCTGCGGGCGCGGAGTCGCCGGCGCTCGGCTTGCGCCTGCGCTTGCGTGAGGAGGGCGGCCTGGGGCGGGCGCCGGTGCGGGTGCGGGTGCCTCGGATTCGCCGCTGGCCTGCGCTCGGCGCTGGGCAGCGCTCGGCCAGGGCCTCGCTTCGCCGGTCACCCAGGCCGGCGGCTCCGTTGGCCATTTGCCGATGAACAGGATCCCGATCATCACCATCCACAGCGCGGGTATTACCTGCAGCTGTGCGCCGCCGAACGGGAAGAACAGCAGCAGCCCGGTGACGATCCCGAGCATCGCGACCCAGCGCGGGAGCAGGCCGACGCGCTGCGTGTTCATCATCGTCACGATCATCCCGACCGCGAGCGAGAGGCCCGCGAGCAGGTCGAGGTAGGCGATCGCGACATTTGGGGCGGCGCCGGTGAGCGCCTGGTCGACGGCGTGGCTGGAGTGGTCTGCGCTGGAGACGAAGTTGTGCGTCTCGATGGCGCTGACGACCTGGTGAAGGACGCTCACGACCGCGACGGCCACGCCTCCGAACAGGACCAGTGGCCGCGCGTAGGACCACGTCTGCGGGCGGCGGAAGATGGTGGCGTCAAAGAGCAGCAGCAGGATCAGCGTGAGAGCGATGATCGCGATCGCGGCAATCACGCTCCCGCTGATCAGGTTGAGCGAGTGGGCGGAGATGAATTTGAGCTCGGCTGCCCTCGGGCTCACGGTCGGGCTCGAGACGCCGTTCAGCGCCGGCGTGATCCCCTGGATCAGCCCGACGGTCGGCGCGCCTTTCAGCGTCTGCGAGATGATGATGGAGCTGAGGAGGTACAGGAAGCCTCCCGCGAACGCGGGAACGGCCAGGCGCCTGCGCCGCTCAATCTCGCTCTCTATCTGTCGGCGGATCTCGCCTGCGGTGGGCATGAGCAGGGCAGTCTATGATGCGAGCATGGAGAGCGGTGGATTCGGAGACCTGTTCGGAGACCCGGAGGAGCTGCAGAAGCGGCTGGCCGAGTTCGCCGAACAGATGCAGGGCAACCAGCGACTCGCCTGGGCGGACAACGCGATCAAGCTCGCGGTCGACATGACCGTGGCCGCCGTCAACCGCATCAACCTCCAGGGAAACGCGGAGGCGCAGGCCGAGCAGATCCGCACGGTCATAGCGCACGTCTTCCCGGAGGCCGTCGCGCTCGTGCGCGAGGCTCGCGAGGGCCTTCAGTAGCGGGGACGCAGGGTGCGCTGGCCCGGCGCGCGGGTCCCGTCGCCTCGGACTCAAAGGGCTCCTCCGGCTCATCGCCATTCGCGCTCGGCTTCCCGCTCGGCCTCCTGTGATGCGCGGCCGGCGGGATCACCTCCCTGAAGGAGCGGAAGCGGAAGATGAAGAAGATCGCGCCCAGGCCGAGCGCAGCGGTGAACGCCGCGATCGCGATCTGCTGCCCGACGGAGTAGGCGGCGACGACCGCCGTCGGTGCGCTGGCGGCGAACACCTTGACGAGCAGCGCCTGCTGGACGCCCGGCGCCGCCGGGCGTGAACGGCACGGCGCCGGCGACCTGGTTGACGGCGAACACGAGCAGCACGTTGTTCACCGAGCCGCCGACGCGGAAGGCGTCGAGCAGGAACCAGAAGGCGGCGAAGCGGCAGATCCAGGCGACCGCCTGGAGCGACGCCACTTCGCGCAGGTAGCGGCGCCGGTCGCTGAGGATCGTGAGCCCCTGGCGCACGCGCACCCAGAAGGCCTGCGCCCGCACCGAGAGCATCGCGAATGCGACGCAGGCCGGCCACGCCGAGCAGCGTGATCAGGAACAGGGTGAGGCGGAAGTGCGTCGGCGAGGTAGGAGATGTCGAACGAGCTGAGTTTCGAGAAGTCGGGCGGCTTCGGGAACACGCCCTGGGTGAAGGCGAAGATCAGCACTACGATGCCGACGGTGGCGTCGAAGATCGACTCGACGAAGAAGGCCGCCGCGACCGTCGGGTAGCGCGAGCCGGGGACCGAGACTTCGCGAGGAACAGCTTGATGACGTCCCCGCCTCGCGCCGGGACGACGTTGTTGAAGCCCGACGGCCGCGAAGTAGGCGCCCCAGATCCGCCGCCACTGGATGCGGGACGGCCGGGTAGGCGGCGCGCAGGCTGTTGAAGAACGCGCGCGAGCGGAGCGTCAGGTTGAGCCCGAAGAACAGGAGACCGAGCAGCAGCGCCGGCCAGTGCACTGCGGCGAGATCGGAGAAGAACTGCCCGGCCGCGTCGAGGAACGAGGTGAGGCTCTGGCCGATCGAGGTTGACGCCGTGAGCGCGGGCACAGCCCCAAGCGTACGGGGCGCCGACGCCGCTCACGGCATCGCGGCGGGACCGCGGCCGCGGCGCGCTCGCAGCGCGCCCGCCTCGCTAGGCGTGGCCTGCTCGGCAGGACGCGCACCGCGAGCAGGCGCCGCGCCGAGCGACCACAGCGCGATCGGCAGCAGGATCGCCTCGCCCCCGGGCCAGCTGACCCCCAGCGCCCTCGCGCGGCCCAGAAGATGCCCGAAGGAGCTCAGCATCACCCCGACCGCGAACTTCATCGTGTTCTCGGGCACGCGCGCGAGCGGCGCGCGGACCGCCAAGCCCGCGGCGATCACAACGACGGATCGCGGCGCCCGCGGCCGCGGCGGCCAGCCCGATGTTGTGGTGCTCGGCGCCGAGCGTGACGACGATCAGCGCGACCTCGAGCCCCTCGAGCAGGACCCCTTTGAACGAGATCGCGAAGGAGTAGAGGTCCCACCCGCCGGCCGGCGGCGCGGTCCGCGCGCGCCGCCTCGATCTCGCGCTCGTATTCGAGTTCCTCGTCGTGCATCGCCTTCAGCCCGGCCGAGCGCAGCACCGCCTTGCGCAGCCACTGCAGGCCGAACAGCGAGCAGCAGCGACGCCGATCACGATTCTGAGCGCGTCGATCGGCAGCGCGGCGAGCGCCGCGCCGAGCACCGCGACGACGCACGCCGAGCGCGAGCACGCGCCGCGCCGACACCGGCCAGCGCCGAGCGCCAGCTGCGCGTGCCGACCCGACCGCCAGCACGATCGTCAGCGCCTCGACGCCTCGACGGCGCAGGCGAGGAAGACCGACAGGGCAAGACCCAGCTCGGCTCCGCTCATCAGCGTGAATCTAGCGCCGCCGCACCACGGGCGGGCGGCGATGCGATACAACCAGCGCCATGGCGGCTCGCGCGGAGCTCGAGCAAAGGGTCTGACGGTCGCGATCACCGGGCCGACCGGCGAGATGGGGCAGGCGGTCGTGGCCGCGCTCGAGCGCTCGCGGGAGGTCGGGCAGATCCTCGGCATGGCGCGCCGCCCGTTCGACCCGCGCGAGCGAGGGCTGGAAGAAGGTCGTCTACCGACGCGGAGACGTGCTCGACCGCAAGCGCAAGGTGGCGCGCCTCGTCGAGGAGGCCGACGTGGTCATCCACCTCGCCTTCATGATCATGGGCAGCGCGAAGGCGAGCCGCCGGGTGAACCTCGACGGCTCGCGCAACGTCTTCGAGGCCGCCGTCGGCAGCAGGCGTCAAACGCGCTCGTCTACGCCTCCTCGGTGGCCGCCTACGGGTTCCACACGGACAACCCCCAGCCGCTCACCGAGGACGTCCCCGCCCGCGGCACCGCCGGCCACTACTACTCGGCCCAGAAGGCCGAGGTCGAGGAGCTGCTGGCCGACTCGCTGCACGACTCGCGCACCCGACGCCTACGTGTTCCGGCCCTGCATCGTCGCCGGCCCGGACGCTCCGCTGCTGATCGACAGCCTGCCCTACACGAGCTATCTCCGAGCGCCTGCCCGGGCCCGTGCTGAGCCTGCTCGACGGCGTGCCGATCCTCAGGCCGGTGCTCCCGGACCCGGGCGTGCCCTTCCAGCTCGTGCACCACGACGACGTCGCCACGGCGATGCGTGCGGGCGTCCTCGGCCGCGGGCAGCCCGGCGTCTACAACCTCGCCGGCGCGGGCGAGCTGACCGTCAGCCGCTCGCCGAGGAGCTCGGCTGGTACTCGATCCCGGTGCCCGAGCTGGCGGTCGACGCGCCGTCGCCGAGATGGTCTCCCGGCTCGGCTTCCTGCCCGCGCAGGCCCAGTGGATCGCGGCCTTCCGCGAGCCGGTGATCATGAGCACCGCCAAGGCCCGCAGGCTGCTCAGATGGCGCCCGCAGCACGATGCGCTGCAGACGCTGCGCGAAACGATCACCGCCGAGCAGGATGGACAGCCTGATCCGCTGAGGCGGGCGGAGCCAGGACGCCGGGCGGCATGGGGGCAGCATCTGAACCGGAGACTCAAGACGCGGGTCAGTCGACGCGGCCGCTGGCCGTGGTCACCGACAGCACGACCTACCTTCCGCGCGAGATGATCGAGCGCCTCGGCGTGCACGAGGTCAGCCTCTACGTCGGCTGGGACGGGGACCTTCACCCCGAGAGCGAGTACACGGACCTCGACGACTTCTACAGGCGACTCGGCGAGTCCCCGCGCCTGCCGACCACCTCCCAGCCATCCGTCGGAGACTTCATGGCCTGCTACCAGCCGCTCGTCTCGCCAGGGTCTGCGAGGTCGTCTCGGTGCACATCGCCGGCGGCCTGTCGGGCACCTGCGAGAGCGGCCGCGAGGCGGCCGAGGCTGCTCGCCCAGGAGGGGCACCCCGGGGCGCATCGAGATCGTCGACGGCCGCTCAGGAGCCGGCGGGCTCGGCCTCCAGGTCGTCGTCGCGGCCGACGTCGCGGCGGCGGGGGGATCGCTCGACGATGCGGTGCAGGCGATCGCCACGGCGAGGGAGAACCTGGACATCTGGTTCTGCCTCGGCACCCTGGAGTATCTGCGCAAGGGCGGGCGCATCGGCGCCGCGGCGAGCATGGTCGGCACGGCGCTGAAGGTCAAGCCGATCCTCACGTTCTCAGCCGAGATCGCACCGGTCGCGCGGGTGCGAACGCACGCCCGCGCGTTCGAGCGCATGGTCGCCCACCTCCATGAGCTCCACGACCGCGGCTCGAGCGACTGGATCGTGCAGCACATCCAGTCGCCGCAGGACGCCGCGGGGCTGGTCGCCGCGGGGCGCGAGATCTTCGGCACCGAGCCGCTGTTCTGCACCGAAGTCGGCCCGGTCATCGGGACGCATCTCGGCGCCGGGATGCTCGTCGGCGGCATGACGCGCTGAGCCAGCACGACCGAGAACCATCAAAAGTATGGGATTACGCCGCTTTTCGGCGTTTAGCCATCGTAATCGATGGCTAACATAGATCCAGTGCTGCGCATGTAACCAGTCTTCTATGATTGTTAGCAGCCGTTTTCTGCCGATAACGATCGTAAGTGATGGCCATGAAGATAACGTCGCAGACCACCGATGATGCCGTGCTGGGCGAGCTGGGCCGCCGCATCGCGCGCACCCGCCTGGAGCGCAACGTCACCCAGCAGCAGCTGGCGCGCGAGGCCGGCATCGGCATCGCGACACTCGAGCGCATGGAGGCGGGACAGGCCACGCGAACCTCGAGCTTCATCCGGGTCCTTCGCGCGCTCAACCTCCTCGAGGGGCTCGAGGACGCATTGCCCGAGCCCACGCCGAGCCCGATCGAGGCGCTGAAGCTGCGCGGGCGCCAGCGCCGCCGCGCGGCCTCCCCGGGCACCACGCCCGAGGAGCCCCCGTCCGCTCCCTGGCGCTGGGGTGATGAGGCCGACGGCCCCGCGGCGTGAGCACCGTCGCAGAGGTAAGGCTGTGGGGCAGCACGATCGGAGCCGTGTCGCTCCCGGACGGCGACCGGGTCGCCGCGTTCCAGTACGACCCGGCGTTCGCGGCGAGCGGCGTGCAGGTCTCGCCGGTCATGATGCCGCTGAGGGCTCTCCCCTACGCGTTCCCGGGGCTGAGCGCGCGCTCGTTCCGCGGGCTGCCGGGGATGCTCGCCGACTCGCTGCCCGACCGCTACGGCAACGCGCTGATAGATGCATGGCTCCAGGCTCAGGGACGCGAGCCCGAGAGCTTCAACGCGGTCGAGCGGCTCTGCTACATCGGCACGCGCGGGATGGGTGCGCTCGAGTACGCGCCGTCCCGCGGACCGCGCCGCGCCGCCGCGACCGACATCGAGATCGACGCTCTCATCCGGCTCGCCTCTGAGGTCCTCGGGCGCAGGCGGGACCTCTCCGTGTCGCTCCAGGGCAGCGCGCGCGTGGAGGCGATGCGCGACATCCTGTCGGTCGGCACCTCCGCCGGCGGTGCACGCGCAAAGGCCGTGATCGCCTACGACCCCGCGACGGGAGCTGTCCGCTCAGGGCAGCTCGACGCCGAACCGGGCTTCGACCACTGGCTGCTGAAGTTCGACGGCGTGAGCGGCGACGAGGAACGGGAGCTCGACTACCCGCAGGGATACGGGGCGATCGAGCTCGCGTACGCGCGCATGGCCGCCGCGGCCGGGATCGAGATGACCGAGTGCCGCCTGCTCGAGGAGGGCGGCCGGCGTCACTTCATGACCCGCCGCTTCGACCGGCCGTCGGGCGGAGGCAAGCTCCACATGCAGTCACTCGCCGCGATCGCCCACTACGACTTCAACGCAGCGGGAGCCCACTCCTACGAGCAGGCCCTGATGACGATACGCGGCCTCGGCCTCGGCATGGACGCCGTCGAGCAGCAGTTCCGCAGGATGGCCTTCAACGTGATCGCGCGCAACCAGGACGACCACGTGAAGAACATCGCGTTCCTGATGGACCGCGACGGGCGCTGGTCGCTCTCCCCCGCATTCGACCTCACGTACGCATACCGGCCCGACGGGACGTGGACCCGCACGCATCAGATGTCGCTGAACGGCAGGCGGGAGGGCTTCACGCTCGAGGACTTCCGCGCCTGCGCGCGCGTCGCTTCGATGAAGCGCGGGCGCGCGGAGGTGATCCTCGCGGACGTGCGCGAGTCGGTCCGGCGCTGGCGCAGCTACGCGGCGGACGCCGGCGTGGACGACGAGCGCGCTGCTCAGATCGAGAGCACGCACCTCCTCGAGTTGCCGCAAGCCTGACCGGGCGGGGGCGTGGCTACTGCCGGCGCGCCTCCATTTCCTGCGCGGCGAACCACGCCTCGCGTGCCCGCGTGAATCGGCGTTCGGCACGGGCCATCGTCGCCTCATCGACCATCGGCTCCCGGTCGCTCTGACCCGACTCGGGCTCACGCTCTGCGAGAAGCACTGACCGGTCCTGTTCGGTGCTGCGGTCTCCGTCCATCTGCTCACCCTTCTTGTGAGGGATGCCTCGACCGCGAAATTAGCGCCGCGAAATCGCGCGCGCGTCCGCTGAAACTACGGTCCGGGCCCGCCACTGCAGGAATAGGACCGTCCCCGGCATTGGTGTGGACGCCGCCGGGGACGGCCGGTGCGTTCCCCCGGGGCTTGATCGAGGTGGGGAGCCCCAGGGTGGAAGCCCCGGCTTCCCTGACGGGGTAGCCGACCCTAACCCGTACCGCTCACCGCGCGCCACCATTGGCAGCGCATATGGCAGCGTGCTCCGCGCAATTTGGGGTGAATGCTTGGGCCCGCTCCCGCCGAGTTGGATTGCCGGCGCGGTGCAGTGACCGCTGCGGTGATTCACCAACGGCATCCGCGCGGCAGCAAGGGGCCGCCAGATGCAGCCTATGACCGGCCCAGAGCCTCGAGCACCAGATCATCGTGCTGAGCGGGTTTGACCTTGCGAAGGACCTCGGTGACCTTGCCCTTCGCATCGATCACGAACGTCGTGCGCTCGTTGCCGAAGTAGGTTTTACCGTACATCGACTTCTCCGCCCAGACGCCGTACTCCTCCGCGACGGCGTGATCCGCGTCCGCCAGGAGCGTGAAGTTCAGCGACTGCTTGTCGTGGAATTTCTTGACCTTCTTGACGGGGTCCGGCGAGATGCCGAGCACCGTCGCCTTGAGCTTGGAGTAGTCGGCCTCGTGGTCACGGACGCCACACGCCTGGGTCGTGCATCCCGGCGTGTCCGCCTTCGGGTAGAAGTAGACGACGACCGGCGTGCCCCTGAAGCCCGAGAGCTTGACGGTCTGTCCGTCCTGGTCGGGGAGCTCGAAGTCGGGGGCGGCATCTCCGGGTTCGATCATGGACCAGATGCTAGCGGTGGGCCGGCCGAGTCATGGCTCAAGCCACTGCGCCGGGTCGACGTCCGCGAGCGTCTGCGAGAAGGTCCAGCGATGCCCAAAAGGGTCTTCCGCGGCGTACTGGCGCTCGCCGTACTCAAAGTCGGTCGGCTCCATCAGGATGCGCGCACCGGCATCGCGTGAGCGCACGAAGTGAGCCCGCGCGTCCCGTACGCGAATCAGCACCGAGTGCGACGTCGCCCCGGCCACCGGCACGCTGGTGTCCGCTCGCACCTCAGCGAGAATCACGGCGCCTCCATCGGGAACCTCAAGCTGGGAGCGATGCCCGTCGCCGATCCGCAGGCGCTCGGCGAAGCCGAATGCCTGTGTGAGCCACGCAACCGCCGCCCGGACATCGGCCACGGTGAGGACTGGGACGGTTGTCGCGTCCGGGATCGAGCGGTTGCTCTTCACGACTTCGAGCCTTCGAGCTGGGGGGTGGCTCCGCGTGCGCCACCCCCCGGTTCCTTCGTGCCCTGACCGGCCTCCCCGTTGCCGTTGCGCCCCCACGCGAAGACCTGGCCGCTCTTAAGCATCGCGAGGTCGTGGCTCCCCTCAGCGGAGATCGCCTTCACTTCCGCGAGACCGGCGACCTGCGCGGGAACGTTGCTGTTTTTTTCGTGTTCGCCGTTGCCGAGCTGACCGTAGCCGTTGTAGCCCCACGCCCACACGGTGCCGTTTTTCAGAAGCGCGAGGCCACTGTAGTTGCTCGCCGAGATCGCGGCGACACCCGTCAGGCCGGACACTTTGACGGGCACGTCGCTCTGCGCATTCGAGCCGTCCCCGAGCTGTCCGCTGGCCCCTTCTCCGAAAGCGTCAACGGTCCCGTTGGAGAGCAGCACCAGCGAGAAGTTGGCGCCAGCCGCCACGCTCTTCACTTTCGCGAGCGAGATCACCCCGGGAATGTTGCTGTTGGTCGTCGTCCCGTTGCCAAGCTGGCCGGCGCCGTTGTTGCCCCAGGTGTAGGCCTGCAGCGCCGCCGCGGATGCCGGCGCGGCCACGTATGCCGCGGCGGGCACCGCCAGTGCAGCGCAGAGCCCCCAGAACAGCCGGTGGTCCGGGCCCCCTCGCCCCGGTTGCCGAGTACGCGTGTATTGCGCATTCCCCCTCCGATCGCTCGTTTCGCACGGACGCACCCGCGCGGGTTCGATCAAGCCCGTCGATCGTACTCTCCCCCGGCGGCCTGCAACGTCTCGCCTGAAGGGCGCTCGTGTCTTCACGAGCCCAGTCGCGGGTGTGCGAGTTCTACGGAGCGGCACTGCGGGCTTTCACTGAACCTCGCGCGTTCCGGCGAGTCACCGTGATGAAGGGGCACAGCCCTCGTCCTACCAGTGCCCACTGAGATCCGGATGCCACTTGAACATCGAGGAGACACACCATGCCGAACCGTCGCACATACCGAATCGTGATAGCGGCGGGCCTGATCGCGGCGACCGCCGGTGCGACGCTGGCCGGCTCGGGGGCGACCTCCATCGCTGCTCCAGCCGCGAGTTCGCTCACGGTCGTGGTCGGGTGGGGCCAGAACTCCCACGCGGAACTCGGGCCCGGCTACTCCAGCCGTCCGGAACCGGTTACGGGCGTCGTTGGGTTGCCGGCGGAAATCAAGCAGATGGCGGTCGGTGACGGGACGGGCTACGCGCTCACCCCCACCGGCTTCGTGTACGCATGGGGCGGCAACGTCTATGGCCAGCTGGGTGTCGGCTACCACAGCAAACACAGCACGGTGGCCGTTCGCGTTCCCGGGCTGTCGGGCGTGAGGCAGATCGCCGCAGGCGGCACGCACGTGATGGCCCTGCTCACGAACGGCGACGTGAAGGTGTGGGGGAGCAATCTGTATGGCGAGCTCGGCAACGGCACCACCACCAAAGGTCAGGAAGTGCCCGGGATGAGCGTCGCGGTCCCGCAGCTCGTGCCGGGCCTTCACCACGTCGTCGAAGTTGCCGCCGGCGGCCCGGACGACGCCGCAAGGCTGTCCAACGGCACCGTGATGGCATGGGGCGAAAACAGAGGCGGGCAGCTCGCGGACGGGACCTTCACGGAAAAAACTGTGCCAACCCTCGCCAAGCTCTCCGCTGTCAAGCGCGTGGCGATCGGCGGCTTCAACATCAGCGGCGGGCACATGCTCGCTCTGCTGAAAGACGGGACGGTCATGGCGTCCGGGCGCAACGACCATGGGCAGCTCGGGGACGGCGCAACCATCAAGAGCGCCATCCCGGTCAAAGTGATCGGCCTGAGCGAAGCCACAGCCGTCTCCGTCGACGTCTCCCACAGCATGGCGCTCAAGAAAGGCGGCGTGCTCTACACCTGGGGCAGCAACGCCTACGGGCAGCTCGGCTACCCAAGTCCGGACCGCTGCGGGGAAAACCCATGCAGCGTCCTGCCGCGCCGAGTGCCGATCACCGGCGTGAGCGCTATCTCAGCCGGCTTCCGCTACAGCCTCGCGCTGAAAGGCCGTGTTGTGTACGGATGGGGCTGGAACACGCTCAGCGAACTCGGCGACGGCACCGACATCCAGAAAGACACGCCGACCAAGGTCCTCAACCTCCAGGGAGCGCGCAAGATCTCGGCAGGCAAGTATCACGCCGCAGCCGTCATCGACCAGCCCTCCCCGCTTCCGCGCCTGGAAGCCAGCGCATCCAATGGCACGGTCGCGCTGTCCTGGCGGCCGGGGCCCACCGAAACGAACGACTGGCGGGTGATGTGGCGAGAGGCCACCAGCCCGCTCAGCCCCTGGGGACCGGGGGTCGTGGTTCCCGCCTCGGCGACCGGCTACACGGTCACCGGCCTCACACCCGGCGTTCGGTACGAAATCGCAGTCAACAACCAGGGGTCCGAGCACCGCACGGTCGACATCACGCCGTAGCGCCTCGCGAGCGAGAGCTCGTGGATACTCCGTGGCATGGCTGAGGCTTTCGCCGCGTGACCGGGCGCGCGAGGATCGTGCGCGCACTTCCGGGCGCTCGCTCGCTCGCCGGCTACGAGCGCTCGTGGCTGCGCAGCGACCTCGTCGCGGGGCTGGTGCTCACCACGCTGCTCGTGCCTCAGGGGATGGCGTACGCCGAGCTCGCGGGTCTTCCGGCGATAACCGGTCTCTACACGACGGTTCTGTGCCTGCTCGGGATACGCGGCGCTCGGACCCTCGCGAATTCTGGTGCTCGGCCCGGACTCGGCACTCGGGTCGATGATCGCGGCGACGCTGCTGCCGATCGTCGGCTCGAACGGCGATCCGGCGCAGGCGATCGCGCTGGCGTCGATGCTGGCGCTGCTGGTCGGCGCGTTCATGGTGCTGGGCGGCGTCGCGAAGCTCGGGTTCGTCGCGGACCTGCTGTCAAAGCCGACGCAGATCGGCTACATGAACGGCCTTGCCCTGACGATCCTCGTCGGGCAGCTGCCGAAGCTGTTCGGGTTCTCGGTCAGCGCCAGCGGCCTGATCGAAGAGTTCCGCGCATTCATCGATGGGCTCGCCTCGGGGCAGGCCGTGGGCGCGGCCGTGGCGATCGGCCTGCTGAGCCTCGTGCTGATCATGGTCATGTCCCGCGCCCTGCCCCGCGTGCCGGGGGTGATGGTGGCCGTTGTGGCGGCGACCGTCGCATCGGCGGCATTCGAACTCTCGGCGCACGGCGTCAAGGTCGTCGGCACGTTGCCCCAGGGCTTCCCGTCGCTGACGATCCCGAGCCCAGTCTCGGACCTTCCGCTGCTGGTGGTGGGCGCGCTGGGAATCACCCTGGTGTCGCTCACGGACACGATCTCGACCGCCTCCGTGTTCGCCGAGCGCACCGGGCAGGAGCTCGACGCCAACGGCGAGATGGTCGGGATCGGCGTGGCGAACCTCGCGGCCGGGCTCTTCCAGGGCTTCCCGGCGAGCACGAGCGGATCGCGCACGGCGGTGGCGGAGCAGGCGGGGGCCAAGACGCAGGTCACGGGGCTGGTCGGAGCGGCGGCGATCGTGCTGATGCTGCTGTTCGTGCCGGGGCTGCTGCGCAACCTCCCGCAGCCCACGCTCGGCGGCAGTGGTGATCGCGGCCGCGCTGTCGCTCGCCGACGTGCGCGGCACCGTGAGACTGTGGCGACAGCGCCGTACGGAGTTCCTGCTGTCGCTCGCCGCGTTCCTCGGAGTGGCCCTGCTCGGCGTGCTCCAGGGCATCGCGGTGGCGGTCGTCCTCTCGATCCTCAACGTCTTCCGCCGCTCTTGGTGGCCCTACCACACGCTCCTCGGCCGTGTTCCGGGGATGCCGGGCCTGCACGACCGCGAGCTGCACTCCGGCGCCGAGCAGCTGCCCGGGCTGGTGATCTTCCGCTTCGACGCTCCGCTGTTCTTCGCGAACGCTCGAACGTTCCGCAACCACATCCGGCGCTTCGCGGCGGCTGAGCCGCGTCCTCGCTGGATCATCATCGCCGCCGAGCCGATCACCGACGTCGACACGACCGCGGCCGACATGCTCAGGGACCTCGACGAGGAACTGAACGAGCGCGGAACCCATCTGGTGTTCGCCGAGCTGAAGGACCCCGTGAGGGAAAAGCTCGAGCGCTACGAGCTGATCGGCCCGCTCCACCCAGAGCATTTCTTCCCGACCCTCGAAGCGGCCGTGGACACCTTCCGCGGCGAGACCGGCGCCGAGTGGACGGCGCCTGAGAACGAGGGGCGCCTTAGGCCCTAGCTCCGCGCCGTAGCCACTCGCGTGTCCCGCGCGCGCCGCCCGCCACAGCTGCCCGACCGAGTCAACTTCCGATAGCCGGCTGCCGTTCCCCGCTAGTAGCATGCCGCCGCGGGGCGCACGGACGTAGGCCTCAGGACGTCGAAACGGAACCGCAGCCCGCCGAGTCACCCCACGCACGCACGGAAAGGGACCACCATGAGTTACCCCCTAGACAGGAAGCTCGCAGTCGAGTTCATCGGAATGTTCTTGTTCTTGTTCACGGTCGGTATGGCGACCGAGTCTGCGAACAAGTCCGGGGCGATCCTCGCGCCGCTCGCGATCGGCTCGATCCTGATGGTGCTCGTGTTCGCCGGCGGCCACGTCTCCGGGGGGCACTACAACCCCGCCGTCAGCACCGCGGTCTTCCTCAGGGGCAAGATGAAGGCCCACGAATACGGCGCCTACATAGTCACCCAGTTCGTCGCCGCCGCACTCGCGGGCCTGCTCGTGAACGCCATCGGCGGCAAAGAGGTCGCCGGGGCAACGGCAGCCACGGGCAAGATGCTAGTCGTCGAGTTCCTGTTCACGTTCGCGCTCACCTACGTCGTGCTGAACGTGGCGACGGCCAAGGGAACAGCGGGAAACTCGTTCTACGGCCTCGCGATCGGCTTCGTCGTCGTCGTCGGCGCGATCTCGGTCGGCTGGGTCTCGGGTGCGGCGTTCAACCCGGCGATAGCGCTCGGGGCGAGCGTGCTGGGCGCGTTCAAGTGGTCGAACCTCTGGATCTACCTGGTCGCCGACTTCCTCGGTGGAGCGGCCGGCGCCGGTGCCTTCCTCTACGTGCAGGGTGAGCACGCGAAGGCGGAGTAGGCCGCCGGGAGCCCACCCCCCGCACCCGGAGCCGCCGCTCGCCGTCGCGGTTTTCGCAGCGCCGACTGCGCGTCTTGCGGCCAACCTGCCATACCCGCCGCGAATGGCAGCGACCCGCTTACGTATGAAGTGTGTATCTTTCCGCTCGAAGTTGAGGGGGTCCCTGGAGGGGCCTGTCGCCCGCGGCCAACCCGGCCCCGGGGTCATGGACACGGAACGGAGGACGGACATGCATGAGGGAACCAAACGCGCCTCACGGCTAGCGGTGGCGGTGCTCGCCGCCGCGGCGATCTCGGCGCTGGCCGCGGGATCGGCCGGCGCTGAAGTGGTCTACAACAACATCCCGGGCGTGCTGCCAGGGAACTTCGCGTCGATAGGGCTCGCCGCGACCTCGAGCTCGGAGTTCGGCGGGGAGATCGAACTCGCGGGCACCGCGCGCAGCAAGCCGACGATCACGGTCGTGATGAGCAGTTGGGCATGTGAAAGCGGCTCCTGGACCGAAGGCAACTGCCTCACGCCGCACCCGAACCACGGGTTCAGAGTCCCCGTCACGATCCGCGTCTACGCCGCGGGCGAACTCAGCGAGGGCCCGCTCGCGGAACGCACGCAGAACGTCAAGATGTACGACCGCCCGTCGGAAAACCCGTCGCACTGCGCGACGGGCCGCTGGTATGACGAAGTGTCCAAAGAATGCTTCCATGGCCTCGCATTCCCGATCTCGATCAGGATGACGAAGCTCAAGAAAATGCCGAAGAGGACGGTCGTGACGGTCGCCTACCCGCACTCATCGGGGCCCGCGACGTCGCTGAATGTCGCAACCAGCGAACCGTGGGAAAAAACGCTCTCGGTGGGCGCGGACCCGGTCGAAGAATGGTTCGCCAACTCGACGTCGGCGGAAATGTACTGCCCCGGCGCGAAAGACCTCGGCACTCTCGGGCCCGAGGAAGGCGTCGGCTGCCAGGAAGGAACCAACTATCAGCCGGTGTTCGCAGTGAACGCTCAGTAGAGCGCGAGGCAGGAAGCATCGCGGGCCGGGGCGACCGCCCCGGCCCGCGTTCGCTACGGCGGCTCACGGCCGGCCACGGGTTGACAGTGAACCGAGCGCTGAGTAGCGTCCGGACGGCCTTGAGGGGCCGATCGTCAACAGCCGCGCCAGGCGCGGCATCGAGGGGGAGGCAGCAATGACAGGAAGGATTCCTAGGAGTGCGCGGCGCGTCGCCGCGGCGCTCATGGCCACGGGCGGGGTGCTGGGGCTGTTCGCCGCGAGCGCGAGTGCCGCGGTCATCTACAACAACGTCCCGAGCCCGTTCCCGGGCGGCATGAACTCGCAGCCGTTCCAGGCGCAGCAGACCTCCGAGTTCGGGGGGCAGGTCCAGTTCGCCGGAGCCGATCGGGCGCGGCCCGTCGTGACGGTCGGAATGAGCTCCTGGGCTTGCCAGAGCGGTAACTGGTACTCCGACGACTGTGTCAGCGCGAAGAACTCGAAGTTCTCCGAGCCGGTGACGCTGAACGTCTACGCGGTCGGCGCGGAAAACACGCCCGGCGCGCTCCTCGGGACGGCGACCCAGACCTTCCAGATGCCCTACCGGCCTTCGTCGAACAAAAAACGGTGCCCCGGGACTGGTCCGGAAGAATCCGGGCGCTTCTTCGCGAAGGGGGAATGCCTCCACGAGCAGGCATTCAAGATCACGTTCCCCGCGCTCGCTGTAACGCTGCCTGAACGGGCGATCATCAGCGTCGCCTACAACACGAGCCAGTACGGCCCGACGCCGTACGGCGAACTGGCCTGCGAGGCTGAAGCCGCCGGTTGCCCCTACGACGCGCTGAACGTCGCCGTGCGCGGCTCGTGGGAAGAACACCCGCTGCCCACGGTCGGCAGCGACCCGCTTCCCGAAGACGCCTACATCAACTCGACGACGGCCGGCGACTACTGCAGCAACCCCGGTGCCGTCGGGACGTTCGGCATCTCGCAGGAATGCTGGACCGGCGAACAGCCCGCGATCGAGGTCAAAGCCAGCCGGAAATAGGAGGAGCGATCGGCCCCGCTTGCGGCGGGGCCGATCCGTTCCGGGCTGGGAATGCGGCATGGGATCGCTCTCGCTGACCACGACGCTCCAGCCGCGCACTCCCGCGGCGGCGGTCGTGCTCGAGGATGAGCAGGTGGCCGTGATCGGCGAGGGAGCAAAGCGCTTCCCGGTACGCGCAAGCATCAACGGCCACACCTGGGAGAGCACGGTCACAAGGATGCGAGGCGAGTTCCTGCTCGGCCTGAGCAAGGGCCGTGCGGCAGGCCGCGGGGGTGCAGGCCGGGGACACGGTCGACGTCGAGATCACGCTGGACGCCGGCCCGCGCGAGGTCGACGTGCCCCGTGTGCTGGCAGATGCGCTCGCCGGCGACAGGGAGGCACGCGAGGCGTTCGAGAAGCTCGCCCACTCCCACCGCAGGGAGTACGCGCGGTGGGTCGCCGAGGCCAAGAAGCAGGAGACGCGCGAACGGCGGGCCGCTCAGGCGCTGCAGATGCTCCGCGAAGGCAGGACGCGCACCTGAGCGCGGCTCACTTGAGCAGGCGGGAGAGCCTTCGGTCCTTCAGGGCGCGCCCGCCGGTCTGGCAGTGCGGGCAGTACGCGATCACGTAGTCCTCGAAATGCACCGCCTTGAGCGTCGCGCCGCAGCGCGGGCACGCCTCGCCCTCGTGGCGGTGGATGCTCAGCGGCATCGGCATCTTGTCCGGGATCGGGATCGACACCGACTGCTCATAGTGGGCGAGCGCCCTGCCGAGCTCGGACACGATCGCGCCCGACAGCCGCTCCGCCTCCGCGGGATCGAGGTCCGCGCCGCGCTTGTAGGGGGACAGGCGGGCCTCCCACAGGATCTCATCAACCCAGGATCGTCCGATCCCGGCGATCACGCGCTGGTCGCGGAGCAGCGTGTGCAGCGGCCGGGGTGCGTCGAGCAGCTCGCCGAGCCGCGGGGGCGCCGGCCACGCCTCCGGGCCGAGCGACGCCAGTGCCTCCTGGCTCTCGAGCTCGTCGCGGCGGACGAGCCGGACCCACGCCGCCTGCTTGGAGCCGAACTCGCGCATCCGCAGCTCGCGCCCGCCGTCGAGCCCGACCAGCAGGCGCGAGGTGCGGTCGCGCGGGCCCGCGGGCTTCTGGTAGAGCTGCAGGCGTCCCGCCGACATCAGGTGCATCAGCAGCGACAGGTCGCCGGACGCGTCGAGGATCAGGTGCTTGCCGCGGCGCCGGACCGCCTCGACCGTCGCCCCCTCGAGCGCCGAGAGCGGCGGGTCGAACGTCTTCAGCGCGTTGATCCCCGGCGCGCGCGCATACTCAATCTGGAGCCCCCGCACGGCCTCGTCGAGCAGCTGCGCGGTGATCTGGACCTCGGGCAACTCCGGCATCCCGTCCCATCGTAGGGTCCTCGGGCGGCGGGAACGGCGGAGCGGCTAATAGGCGGCGATCGGGGGGCCTTCGTAGACGCTCCCCGAGGGGCTCATCCAGCGGACCCGCCACGTGACCCCGGCGACCGAGGAGCGCAGCGTCCAGTAGCCCAGGCTGTTCGTCGCGACCGTCTTCAGCAGCCTGTAGGAGTGCGCGCCCTTGCGCTTCACGTAGACGCCGACCTTCGTGGCTCCGGTCGCGGGCCGCACGAGCCCCCACAGCGAGTAGGAGTGCCCGGAGCGGCTGACGGTCAGCGGCAGCGGGAAGCTGAAGTAGAGGGGCTTGAGCTTGCCGCTGAGGTACTGCAGGCCGGTCTGGAAGCCGACGGTTCCACCGTGCACGCTCGAGCCGGCGGGACCGCCGAGCGGGTCGTCCCTGAGCAGGTACTGCGAGAACGCTGCGACGCGGCCGTTGGACCACGCGATGCGCTCGTCGATCGCCTGGAACTGGGCCTGTGTTGCACCGGACACGCCTAGTTCGCGGTTGGGGAGGCTCTGCACCCCGAACTCGGTGAGGTAGACCGGGACGCCGCCCGGGATCGCGTGCTGCGCGGCGGCGCGGTCGAGTGCCCGTGTCAGCCTCGACAGCGAGCCGATCGTGACGTCGTCGGCCTGCCGCCAGACGTAGAACGGGCCGGCGGGAAGGGTGTAGGCGTGGTGGGCGTAGCCGCTCATCTGAAGCATCGAGCAGCCACCGGCCCGGTGGTAGGAGGCGTTCAGGCACAGCGCGCCGCGCAGGAACGCGAGCGGGGCGACGTCGTGCAGGAGCGCGCGCGAGCCTTCGCGGCGCGTATTGACGGTCGTGTAACCGGTCGGCGCCGTCTCGCCGAAGAGGATCCGCGGGCGTGGCTGCCCTGCGGCCTGCAGACCGGCGTATGCGGACTGGAACAGGCCGCGATAGATGCGCGGCGAGGCCGGGGTGCCGTTCGAGTTCCACTGCGGGAGCAGGAACGCGGGGTGGTTCGGCTCGTTCCAGATCGAGTAGACCGACACCTCGCTGCCGAAGTGCAGCCCGACGGCCGTCATGAATTCCTGGAAGTCCCTGTCGTCGGGCCGCGTGATGTAGGGGGCTTTGCCGTTGGAGGTGGCCCAGCGGGGCACCGGCGAGGTGACGGTCAGCAGGACCTGCCAGTGCAGGCGCGCGGCTTCGGCGATCACTTCGTCGTAGGCGCCCCACGCGTACGCGGACGGATCGGTCGCCGTGAACGCGGGCTTTGCGGCCGAGCGCGCTCCCGGGGCGACGTCGGCCCAGCTCATCTCGATCCTCAGGGCGTGGACGCCAAGATGCTGCAGCTGCGCGATCGTGCGGGCGCGGGTGGACGGCGAGAGCAGCTGAGAGCCGGCCTCGAAATAGGTGACCTGGCCGTGCGAGGCGAGCGCGGGAGATGCCGCCATCGCCCCGGCGATCGGGGCGCAGACGAGCAGGGCGAGGATGAAATTGCGAATTTTGAGCATGGTCCTCTGAGACACCTCAGCGCAGGGAAGGTTGCGGTCTTTGTAGGTTTCCGTGTCCGTGAGCACGCCGATCGCACCCGATGACATAGTCAGGACGCCGAGCGACGCGGAGGGTAACAGCCGCCCTCCCCTGCTCATCGTCGAGCCGCTCATCGAGTTCATGGACGCCCGCGGGCTGGGCAGCGGCGACCTGTCGGCCGTCCCGATCGGCGACGGGCACTCCAACGTGACCTACATGATCGAGCGGGGAGGCGAGCCCTTCGTGCTGCGCCGCCCGCCCCGCCCGCCGCTGCCGCCGAGCGCCCACGACGTGCTCCGCGAGGCGAGGCTGCTGAGCGCGCTGTGGGACACGCCCGCCCGCGTGCCGCAGGTGCTCGCGGTGGGAGATGACGAATCGGTTATCGGATCGCCGTTCTACATCATGGAGATGATCGAGGGCGAGGTGATCGTCGAGAGCATCCCCGCGGCGCTCGACAGCCCCGAGCAGCGCCGGCTGACCGGTGAGCAGCTGATCGATGCCCTCGTCGAGATCCACGCCGTCGACTGGCGCGCCGCGGGCCTGGAGGACTTCGGCAAGCCCACCGGCTACCTGGAGCGCCAGCTGCGGCGCTTCAACGGCCTGTGGGAGCTGAACAAGACCCGCGAGATCCCCGAGGTGGAGAGCGTCGGAACCTGGCTCGCGGAGAACACACCCGAGTCCGGGCCGGCGACGATCGTCCACGGGGACTTCCGCCTGGGCAACACGATCTTCTCCGCGCAGGCGCCGGCGAGGCTGCTCGCCGTCCTTGACTGGGAGATGGCGACGATCGGTGACCCGCTCGCCGACCTCGGCTACCTATGCATGATGTGGACCGAGCAGGGCGACCCCGCGGGCGGCCTGCGCGAGCATCTCGGGAAGGTCACGCGCGCCGAGGGATTCCCCGACCGGGCCGGGCTGATCGCCCGCTACGAAGAGCTTTCGGGCCGCTCGATGAGCAACATCCGCTGGTACACCGCGCTCGCGCTGTGGAAGAGCATCGTCTTCATGGAGGGCAACTACAAGCGCGCGATCGCAGGCACGACCGACGACCCGTACCTCAAGCAGTTCGGTGAGGGCGTCCTGGAGCTCGCGCGACAGGCACAGGAGGTGGCGCATGGCGACTGACGGTGACGGCCCGCAGGGGAGCCACAACGCGCTCCTGATCGACTGGGGTGGTGTGCTCACGACCAACCTGTTCGCGTCCTTCAGGACCTTCGCGAGTGAGTCCGGGATCGACCCGCAGAGCCTGATGACCCGCTTCAGGACCGACCCGAGCGCCCGCGAGCTGCTGATCGAGCTCGAGACGGGCGCTCTGGAGGAGCACGCGTTCGAGCGGAGCTTCGCCGAGATCATCGGCGTCGAGCCCGACGGCCTGATCGACGGCCTGTTCGCGGGGGTGCACCCGGACGTCGAGATGGTGCACGCGGTCCGCATGGCCCGGCGCGCCGGCATCCGGACCGCCCTGGTGTCAAATTCCTGGGGAGTTCACCGCTACCCGCTGGACATGTTCGACGAACTCTTCGACGGCGTCGTCATCTCCGGGCAGGAGGGAGTGCGCAAGCCCGCGATGAGGATGTATGAGCTCGGCGTCGAGCGGGCGGGAGCCACAGCGCAGGCGTGCGTGTTCGTCGACGACCTGCCGTTCAACCTCACGCCAGCCGAGGAACTCGGCATGGCGGCCGTCCACCACACGAGCTCGCAGACCACGATCCCCGAGCTCGAACGGCTGCTCGGGATCCCCCTCCGCGAGCGGTAGGCCGGCCCGACGGTGGCGGCGTTTCCGCCGCCACCGAGGCGCCCTCTACGCCCTCTTGCCCCTGCCGTAGAGGAGCTTGAGGAAGCTCCCGAGCAGTTTCGAGGTGCGCGTGTTGTACGGGTACATGAAGAGTTCCTTCTTCATGCCGAGCTTCGTCACGACGATCGCCTGCTGCGAGCAGTACTTGCGTATGCCGCCCGCGCCATGGCGGGAGCCCAGGCCGGAGGCCTTCGCGCCGCCCATCGGGAGCTCGAGCACCGTGTAGTTGATCATCGCGTCGTTGACGTTGGCCGCTCCGGCCTCCAGGCGCCTTGCGATCGCCTCGCCCTTCGCGGTGTCTTTCGTGAACACGGAGGAGCCGAGCCCGTAGTGCGAGTTGTTCGACAGGCGCACCGCCTCGTCGGCGTCCGCGACCTTCATGATCGGCAGCGTCGGCCCGAACGTCTCCTCGGTCATGATCTTCATCGTGTGGTCGACGTCGACCAGCACCGTCGGCTCGTAGAAGCGGCCGGGACCGTCCACCTCGTGGCCCCCGGCGAGGACGCGGGCGCCCTTGTCGACGGCGTCGGTGACGTGGTCCTTGATGATGTCGAGCTGCGGCGGGAACGTGATCGCCCCGACCTCGATCGTGCCGAATCCACCTTCTGTGTTGCCGACGCGCAGGGCGCGAACTTTCTCGGCGACTTTGGCGACGAACTCGTCGTAGACGGGCTCCTCGACGTAGACACGCTCGATCGAGATGCACGTCTGGCCGGCGTTCTGCATGGAGTAGTAGGTCGCGAAGTTCGCGGCCCTCTCGATGTCGGCGTCGGAGAGCACGATCATCGGGTCCTTGCCGCCCAGCTCCAGCGACGCCGGGATCAGTTTCGAGGCGGCCTCGGCTGCGACCTTGCGGCCTGTGCGCGTCGAGCCCGTGAACATCACCATGTCGACGTGGTCGATCAGCGCGCGGCCCGTCTCGCCGCGGCCCGTGGCGACCTGCAGCACGTGCTCCGGCAGGCCGCACTCAAGCAGCCCTTCGGCGAGCAGCAGGGACGTCAGCGGCGTCACCTCACTGGGCTTCAGGATCACGCTGTTGCCGGCCATCAGCGCCGGGATGCAGTCCCCGAAGGAGTTGGTGAGCGGGTAGTTCCAGGGCCCGATCACGCCGATCAGCCCGAGCGGGCGGTAGCGCTGGATCAGCTTCTTGCCCTTCACGAGCACCTGGCTGGACTTGATGTGTTCGTCCGCGAGGTAGTCCTGCGCGTTCTTGGCCCAGAAGCCGAACGCGTTCCCGGCGTAGCTGATCTCGGCGAGCTGGGCGTCCTCGTAGGTCTTGCCGGTCTCGGAGACGATCGTCTTGACGATGCGCTCCGCGTTGTCCATGACCCACTTCTGGGCGCGCATCATCACCCTCGCGCGCCCCTCGAAGCCATAGGCCTCCCAGTGCGGCTGGGCTGCGCGGCCTTTCGCCGCAAGGTCGGCTACCGCATCCGGGCTGAGGTCGGGGACCGTTGCGACGATCTCGCCCGTGCCGGGGTTCTCGACTTCGATGCCGTCGGAAGCGCCGATGGCGCCGTTCTGGGTTTCAGGTGCATGCTGCTCGACAGTGGCCATATGGCTCTCCCCCTGCTCGTTCGCTCGTGCCGAATAAGACTACTCCGACCGGCCGCAACGGGAGCGACCGCGCGGACGCCCGCCGAGCTAGTCGGAGAACTCGATGGTGGCGATGCCGATCGGCTCGACCGGGCGGTCCTGCCCGTCGGTCTGGTGAGCCTCCAGGCTGTCGACGACGTCCATGCCGTCGGTGACCTGGCCGAAGACGGTGTGCTTCCCGTCGAGCCACGAGCACGCGTCGGCGGTGACGATGAAGAACTGCGAGCCGTTCGTGTTCGGCCCGGCGTTGGCCATCGCGAGCGCGCCGCGCACGATCTTGTGCGGGTTGATCTCGTCCTCGAAGGTGTATCCGGGGCCGCCCGTGCCGGTTCCCTGCGGGCAGCCTCCCTGGATCATGAAGTCCTTGATCACGCGGTGGAAGGTGAGCCCGTCGTAGAAGCCGTCGGAGGCGAGCTTGCGGAAGTTCTCGACGGTCTTGGGGGCGTCCTGGTCGAACATCTCGAAGACGATCGGGCCCTCGGTTGTTTGCATCGTGAGTGTTGACATGGCCCCTACCCTACCCGCTCGAGGGTGAGCTCCCGGCCCGCGAGCTCCTTGCCGTCCAGGGCCGTGATGACGCGGCCTGACTCGCCTTCCGGGACCGACAGGAACGAGAAGCGCTCGAGCACGACGACATCGCGCACGGCCTCACCGTCGAGGCCCGTCGAGGACGTGACGGCGGAGACGATGTCGGCGACCCGCAGGCCCGCCGCTTTCCCGCCGCCGAGGACGAGCTTGACGTACGGCTCGTCGCTGTCCTGGCGCTTGACGTGCGGCTTGGAATGCCTGCGCGGGCGCTCGCGGACGGGGGTCGGGGGCGTCTGCGCACCCTTCTCCCACTGCGTGACCGCGGTGCCGATGTGCCGTTCGATCGCCTCGAGCTCGCGCTGCTGGCGGTCCTCGACGAAGGTGATCGCCCGGCCCGAGCGGCCGACCCGCCCCGTGCGCCCGATGCGGTGCACATAGGTGTCGGGTGAGGTCGGGACGTCGTAGTTGACGACATGCGTGACGGTGGAGATGTCGAGCCCGCGCGCGGCGACATCCGTGGCCACCAGGATCGGCACGCGCCCGGCCTTGAATGCGAGCATTACCCCGTCGCGCGAGCCCTGTGACATGTCGCCATGCAGCGCACGCACGTTCATGCCGCGGTCGCGCAGAATCTTGAACAGCTGCTCGCAGCGCACCTTCGTCCGCACGAACACGATCGCCTGCTCGGGCGCCTCGGCCTTCAGGACCTCAACGAGCTTGTCCGCCTTCGCGCGCGTCTCGACCGGGAGCTGGAACTGCGCGACCGTGTCGATCGTGAGAGTCGCGGCCTCGACCTGGATCACGGTGGGGTCGTACATGTACTTGTCGGCGAGGGTCCGGATCGGCGGCGGCATCGTCGCCGAGAACAGCGCCGTCTGGCGGCTGGACGGCGTGAGCGAGAGGATCTTCTCGACGTCTTCCAGGAAGCCGAGGTCAAGCATCTCGTCCGCCTCGTCCAGGACCACGAAGCGGCAGTCGTGCAGCACCAGCGAGCGGCGCGAGATCAGGTCCAGCACGCGGCCGACGGTTCCGACGACGACGTGGCCGCCGGCCCGCAGCTGAGCCTGCTGGGTCCTGATCGGGGCGCCGCCGAAGACGGCGACGACGTCGATCCCGGTGTGCGCGCCGTAGGTGCGCAGCGCCTGGGTGACCTGGATGCAGAGCTCGCGCGTGGGCGTCAGCACGAGCGCCTGCACGGAGGACTCGGAGGGGTCTATGTACTCCATGATCGGCAGGCCGAACGCTGCTGTCTTGCCGGTGCCGGTCTGGGCCTGGCCGATCACGTCGCGGCCCTGCAGCAGCGACGGGATCGCCTGCTCCTGGATCGGGCTCGGCGACTCGTAGCCGACATCGGCGAGCGCCTTGAGAGTCGAGGCCGAGAGGCCGAGATCTGCGAACGTGGCTCCCATGGTCAGGCGGCCGGGTCGAGCAGGAGCTTGCCTGTGGTGCGCCGCTCCCGCAGGTCGATCTGAGCCTGCGCCGCCTGCTCAAGGGGATAGGTCTGGCCGACGATCGCGCGCAGCTCGCCGCGCCGCGCGCGGGCAAACAGGTCGGCGAGCGCCTCGGAGAACATCCCCGTCCGCTGCAGGCAGTGGAAGATGTAGAAGCCGACCACCGAGCGCGAATGGCGCAGCAGAGAGCCGGTCCCGACCGAGTTGGGGGTGCTCGTGGCGATCCCGCAGACCACGATCCGCCCGAACGGGGCCAGCGCCTTGTAGGAGGCGTCGAACACGGCGCCGCCGGACATGTCGAAGACGACGTCCACCTCGCTGCCCGCGTTGGCCTGGATGAGCCGCTCGGTGAGGCCCTCCGGGTCGGGGTCGACGGCGGCGTCGGCGCCGAGATCGAGAGCAAGGCGGCGCTTCTCCTCGCTGGAGGCGCTGGCGATCACGCGGCCTGCGCCGAGCGCACGGCCGAGCTGGACCGCGAGCGAGCCCACGCCGCCGGCGGCGCCGTGGACCACGACGCTCTCGCCCGTCGGCCACGCGTGCCGCCGTGCGGTACAGGTGCCAGGCGGTGGTCCCCTGGATGATCATCGCGAGCGCGACGCCGTCATCGAGGTCGCCCGGGATCGGGAACACGCGCTCGGCGGGCGCGCAGGCGTACTCCGCATAGCCCCCTGCGCCCGTGAGGGCTACGACCCGCTCGCCCGTGTCCTGGCGCACGCCCGCGACCTCGCCGCCCGGCACGAGCGGAAGCGTGGCCTTCTGGACGTAGGAGTTCGTGCGCGTGTGGGTGTCGGCGAAGTTCAGGCCGGCGCGGCTCACTTTGATGAGCACCTCGCCGGGGCCCGGGACCGGCACGGGGAGCTCGGCGAGACGGAGCACCTCGGGCCCTCCGAACTCGGTCATCTGGATTGCGCGCATGCAGCGAGGCTATCGGAGTGACGGCCGCGTCACGGACGCCACGGGCCGCGGCGCATCGCGCGCGTGCTCTAAGGTGGCCGCCGATGTCCATCACAGTCGTCGGATCAATCGCCTTTGACACCGTGAAGACCCCGTTCGGGGAGCGCGAGCGCATGCTCGGCGGGGCGGCGGTCCACTTCGCGATGGCCGCGTCGTTCTTCGACGACGTGCGCGTCGTGGGTCCGGTCGGAGAGGACTTCGGCGAGACGCATCTCGACGTGCTGCGCACACGCGGCGTCGACGTCTCGGACATCGAGCGGATCGAGGGCGGCAAGACCTTCTTCTGGCAGGGCGAGTACGGGTGGGACCTGAACTCCCGCGACACGCTCGACACACAGCTCGGGGTGTTCGAGGGCTTCCAGCCGAAGCTGTCGGAGGGCTCGATCGCCAGCGACGTGCTGTTCCTCGCGAACATCCAGCCCGATCTGCAGCTCGGTGTGCGCAGCCAGCTTCCGCACGCGAGGTTCGTCGCGCTGGACTCGATGAACCTGTGGATCGACGTCGCCCGCGACTCGCTGGTCGACGCGATCGAAAGCGTCGACTGCCTGATCCTCAACGACGCGGAGCTGCGCCAGCTCACGGGCAAGCCGAACCTCGTTGCGGCCGCGCGCGAGATCCTCTCGTGGAACCCCGCGACCGAGAGCGGCCCCGGCGAGCGCCGCGGGCCGAGCGTGATCGTCGCCAAGCAGGGCGAGTATGGCGCCGCGCTCGTGACCCGGGAGGGATTCTTCGCGCTGCCCGCCTACCCGCTCGAGTCCGTGATCGATCCCACCGGCGCCGGCGACACGTTCGCGGGCGGCCTGATCGGCTACATCGCGGCCCACCCCCACGAGGAGCTCTCGGACGGGCTGCTGCGGCGGGCGATGGCCCACGCCACGGTTCTCGCGTCCTTCAACGTCGAGGAGTTCGGCACAGAGCGGATCGAGCGCCTGACCGGGCGTGAGATCGTCGCGCGCATCAGCGAACTGCACGCGATGACGCAGTTCAGCGGCGCGCCGCTTCAGCTGCGCGGCTGAGGTCGCGCCGGAGCACTCTGGAGCCCGCGCGGGGCTCCCGAAGGCGTGCATATCCACAGTCTCGGCGCGGAGGTTGTACGGATGCGCCGGCGCGGATAACATGCGCGCTAGTGAACGTCTGGCTCTTCCTCTGGCTGATGGTCTTCCTGAAGATCCCGATCGTCGCGCTGTTCATGATCGTGAAGTGGGCAGTCGGGGCCAACCCCGAAGGCGAGACCGATCAGGACGGCGGGATCGGTCCGGTTCCGAAGCCCGCGGGCCCGCGCCACCCCCGTTCCAGGCTGCCGCGCGCGCCGCGCCGCGGCCCGCACTGGGCGCCCGTGCCGGCGGCGCCGGCCAGGGTGCGCGCGGTCGTCGCGATGCACCGCGAGCCTCACCACTGAGCCTCGGCCGGCCACGAGCTGTGGCCGGCGGCCGGCTGTTGCGATAATCGCCTTACCGCGCACACCGAGACAGCCGATAGGAGAAGCCAATGACCACCGACGGTTCAGCGACGGGCCAGAGCACGGCCAGCGCCGACGCGAACGGGAGGGGCCCCGAGACGCTCACGGTGACCGACAACCGCACGGGCGCCACCTACGAGCTGCCGATCCAGGACGGGACGGTGCGCGCGATGGATCTGCGAGCGATCAAGACGGACGAGAGCGACTTCGGGCTGATGGTCTACGACCCGGCATACATGAACACCGCGTCCTGCCGCAGCGCGATCACCTACATCGACGGCGCAGCGGGGATCCTCCAGCACCGCGGCCACCCGATCGAGCAGCTCTGCGAGCACTCCAGCTACCTCGAGGTCGCCTACCTGCTCATTCACGGGGACCTGCCGACGGCGGACCAGCTCGCCAACTGGATCCACGAGGTCACGATCCACACGTTCGTGCACGAGAACACCAAGGACTTCATGCAGGGGTTCCGCTACGACGCGAACCCGATGGGGATGCTCGTCGCCTCGGTCGGGGCGCTCTCGACCTTCTATCCGGAAGCCGACGAGATCCACGACGAGGGTGTCCGCAACGCGCAGATCATCCGCCTGCTCGCGAAGATGCCGACGCTCGCCGCGTTCGCGTTCCGGCACAACATGGGCCAGCCCTACGTCTACCCGGACAACGAGCTGAACTACGCGGGCAACTTCCTGGGGATGATGTACAAAATGACCGAGCTCAAATACGAGCCCGATCCCCGGCTGGAACGCGCGCTGGATGTCCTGTTCATCCTGCACGCCGACCACGAACAGAACGCCTCGACCAGCGCGGTACGCGCCGTCGGCTCAACCCAGGTCGACCCCTACTCCGCCGTCGCCGCAGGGGTCGCGGCCCTGTACGGACCGCTGCACGGCGGGGCCAACGAGGCTGCGCTGCGGATGCTGCGCCGGATCGAGACGGTCGAGAACATCCCTGCCTTCCTCGAGGGCGTCAAGGCGGGCAACGAGCGCCTGATGGGCTTCGGGCACCGCGTCTACAAGAACTACGACCCGCGCGCCCGCATCATCCGCAAACACCTCGATGCGGTCTTCGAGGTGCGCGGCAAGAGCCCGCTGCTGCAGGTCGCAACGGAGCTCGAGAAGCGCGCCCTCGACGATGACTACTTCACCTCGCGCAAGCTCTACCCGAATGTCGACTTCTACTCAGGGCTGATCTACGAGGCACTGGGCCTGCCGGTGGCGATGTTCCCGGTGATGTTCGCGATCGGGCGAACGAGCGGCTGGATCGCCCAGTGGCTGGAGATGGTCCAGGACCCGGAGCAGAAGATCGCCCGCCCGCGCCAGATCTACACCGGCGAGCGCGACTCCGGCTGGGTGCCGATCGAGCAGCGCTAGAGAACGAGCGTCGCGCCGTGGCGCCGGAGCCAGTCGCGGTCCGCGCGCCAGTCCGGCAGGCGCCGCTCGAGCAGCGCCCAGAAGCGCGGTGAGTGGTCCGCGACCTCCAGGTGGCAGACCTCATGCCATACGACGTAGTCGAGCACCCGCTCGGGCGCGAGCAGCAGCCGCCAGTTGAAGCTCATCCGCCCCGTCGAGGAGCACGACGCCCAGCGCGTGCGCTGCGCCCGGATGTCGAGCCCGGTGTAGGTGGTGCCCGCGATCGCGGTGGCGCGGTCGAGTCGGGGGGCTATCTCGGCGCGCGCGGCGCGGCGGTAGAAGCGCTCGAGGGCGGGCCCGGCGTCGCCGTCGGGAATCAGCAGGCGGTCACCGGAGCGGTGCACCCGCGTGCGGCCGGGCTGCTCGACGAGCTCCAGCGGCTCGCCGAGATAGGGGACCGTGCCCGAGCGGGCGGCGACGGCTGCCAGCGCCTCGCGCGCCTCATCCATGCGCCGACGGATCCACGGCGCCAGCTCGCGGATCGCGGCGGGCGCGGCCCGGTCCGGCGCCCGTGCGGGGAGCACGACCTCCACTCCGGTGTGGGCGTGGACGTTGACGCGCACCCGCCGCGCCCGCGAGGACCGGCGGACGGTGTAGCGGATCTCCTGCTCGAGCTGCTCAGCCATGTCAAGCGCAGGGTACGCGGCCGCCCGGCCGCCTGAGCCGGCGCCGCACCTCATAACCTTGCGCGCGTGGGAACCGAGAAGCCGGGCGAGCCTCCTTGCGCCCAGACCCTGGACGAGGAGCTGCTGCTGTGGCTCGGCGACGAGACGCCGGGGGTGCGCGCCGCCGACCACGAGCGGATCCGCAACATCGCCGCCGAGTTCGCGATGGGGTTCGACGCGCTCTCGGGCGTCAGGCGCGCGGTGACCGTGTTCGGCTCTGCGCGCACGCCTCCCGGGCATCCGAACTACGAGCTCGCACGCCGCGTCGGCGCGTGCGTGGGGTCGGCGGGCTACGCGATCATCACCGGTGGAGGGCCGGGGATCATGGAGGCCGCCAACCGCGGCGCGAGGGACGCCGGCGCGCTCTCGATCGGGTGCAACATCGAGCTGCCCCGCGAGCAGGAGCTCAACCCCTACGTGGACATCGGGCTGCGCTTCCGCCACTTCTTCGCGCGCAAGGTGATGTTCGTCAGATACGCGAGCGCGTTCGTCATCTGCCCCGGCGGCTACGGGACTCTCGATGAGCTGTTCGAGTCCCTGACGCTGATCCAGACCGCGACGATCCGCCATTTCCCGGTGATCCTGGTGGGCGGCGGCGAGTGGGACGGCCTGATCGACTGGCTGCGCTCGCGCGCCCTCCCGGACGGTCGAATCGACGCCCGCGACCTGGACTTCGTGCACCGGGTCGACGATCCCGAGGAGGTATGCAAGATCGTCGATGCGGCGCATACCCGCCAGCGCGCGTACGGGCGCAGGCAGAGGCGACTTTCGGAGCCGGCCACGTAGGCGGGCGGCCGGGGGCGGTCATAATGGCCGGGATGAGCGGATCCAAGGTCCAGCTTCCCAAGGGCGTTCGCCCGCCGTTCGAGGTCTACATCAACGGCGTTCCACAGACCCCAGGTGAGGACTTCAACGTGCGCGAGGGCGCCCTGATCTTCGGCCGCGAGCTGAAGAAGGACAAGATCAGTGGCTGGCGCTGGCTACTGGGCGCTTGGGGCGTCGGCACCTACCGCCAGAACGACTCGGTGGACGTTCGCTACGAGGCGGCCGACGGCTCGCCGCGGGTTGCCGAGGGGCTCGAGATCGAGCCGGCGTAGAGCGTCTTCTCCCACGGGCGGGCGAGCCGCAGCGCGCTGACGATGGCGCGCGTGGCCGGTGAGCGGTTCAGCGTGTAGAAGTGAATCCCGGGCGCTCCCGCGGCGAGCAGCTCAGCGCACTGCAGTGTCGCGTTGGCGACGCCGAAGTCCAGCACGGCCTCGGGGTCCTCGCCGCGGGCGTGGAGCTCGGCGTGCAGCGGCGGCGGTATCGCGGCCCCGCACATCGCGGCCATCCTCTCGACCTGCCCTACCTGGGTGATGGGCATGATCCCGGGGATGATCGGCACGCCGATTCCGGCGGCGCGGGCGCGGCGCACGAAGTCGAAGTAGAACTCGTTGTCGAAGAACACCTGTGTGATCAGGAAATCCACCCCGGCGGCGACCTTCTCGGCCAGATGAGCGAGGTCCTCCTCGGGCCCGGCCGCGTTGATGTGCGTCTCAGGGAAGCACGCAGCTCCGACCGCGAACGGATACGAGCCTGCGATCAGCTCCACTAGTTCGCGCGAGTACTCCAGCCCGCCCTCGGTCTTCGTCCACTGCTCCTGGCCTGCGGGCGGGTCGCCTCGCAGCGCGAGCACGTTGTCGATCCCGGCGGCCCGCATCTCCTCGAGCGTGCCGCGCAGTTCATCGACCGTCGCTCCCACGCAAGTGAAGTGGGCCATCGCCACCAGGCCGTACTCGTCCTTCAGGCGCTTGACGATCTCGATCGTCTTCTCGCGGGTGGAGCCGCCCGCCCCATATGTGACGGATACGAACGAGGGGTCGAGCTTCCCGAGCTCGGACAGCGCCGTGTAGAGGTTGCGCTCGCCCGCCTCCGTCTTGGGAGGGAAGAACTCGAACGAGAACGAGGGTCCGTCCGAGGCGAGGATCTGATCTATGCGCATCTGCTGATTATGCAGACCAGCGCTCGGGGTCACCGGGGATCCGCTGCACGGTCCCGGTCCGCTGCAGGTGCGTGAGGTAGCTGAGGACCTTCGAGAGAAGCCAGTGCGTGTTCTGGCTGGAGCCCGGCTCGTAGACGCGAGGAATCACCTCGTATGCCGTGAGGGGCCCGTCGCTCAGCGCGCTCTGCACGCGCGCGAGGCGTTCGGCGATGAGCTCGCGGTTCCCGCGGATGTGGGCGTGAACGTCGGTGAAGGTGCGGCCGTGCCCGGGCAGGCACAGGCGCGATCCGAGCCGCTCGACGACCTCCAGCGAGGTGAGGAATTCGCCGACGGGATCCGGAGAGGACCCGTAGTCGAAGTAGAGAGAGATGCGCCCGAGCAGGTGATCGCCGGAGATCAGCACACGGCGCTCGGGCTGGAACAGGCACACGTGCGAGGGCGAGTGTCCCGGCGTCTCGTACGTGACCCATTCGCCGAGGTCGGTGGCGATCTTCACGCCGCTCACGAGGTCTTTCGACTGCTCGACGACGGCGAGGCTCGCTATCCGCTCGCGGTCCTCCTCGGCATCGGCGCCCGGAGGCGCGTACTTGCCGAGCGTCTCCTCCGGGACACCGCTCTGCCGGGCGACCTCGATGCGCCGCTCGTAGACCGCGCCCGGGCTGGAGAGCATCCTGATCAGGTGCTGGTGGTCGGGGTGCAGCCACACCTCCGCGCCCGTCTGGCGCGAGATCTCGGCGGCGCCGCCGCAGTGGTCGAGGTGGGCGTGGGTGCAGACGATGAGCTTCGTCTGCTCCAGGCGCAGCCTGCACATCGAGAGCGCGCGCTCGAGGTCGGCGATCGCGTCCTCCCCCGGCATGCCGGCGTCGAACAGCACGAATCCGCCATCGCACGCAACGGCCCACGCGTTACCGTGCGGGACCCCCGGCCATGGCAGCGGGAGCCGCAGCCTGAAGACGCCCGGCAGAATCCTTTCGCCGCGGCCGAGCTCGCGTCGTCCTTTCACACCCGCCACCGGGCGGAGACTAGACTACGCGCGACAGGAGCCGTTCGAGGAGGGAATATGTCCGAGGGGGAGACCGCCAGCGAGGCGAGCAGCAAGGTGCAGGAGGTTGCCGCGAACATGCAGCAGCTCGCGGCCGGCCGCAAGCGCATGTCAGGAACACGGGCGGAATCGGTTGCGCGGCGCTACTTCACCGCGATCGACGAACGCGACCTCGAGTCGGCCGTGGCGCTGTGGGCGCCGGGCGGACGCGAGAACGTGCGCGGGCAGATCGACACGCTCGCGCCCGACGGCGTCAGGGAGTTCATCGGTGGCCTGCTCGGCGCCGTTCCGGACCTCGAGATGCGGGTCATCTCGACCACGACCGAGGACGAGCGCTGCGGCGTGCAGTGGCGCCTGACCGGCACGTTCGCCGGGCCGGGGAGCTTCGGCGGGATCGCACCGACCGGCGCGCCGATCAAGCTCGAGGGCTTCGACCTGCTGACGGTCCGCGACGGGCTGATCCAGGCCAACGACGCGTTCACCGACACCATGAGCTTCGCCCGCCAGATCGGGATGATGCCGCCGCAGGGCTCGACGGCCGAGACCGGGATGACGGCGGCGTTCAACGCCAAGACCCGCATCAGCTCGAGCCTGATCGCGCAACCGGCGGGGCTGGTCGCCGAGGGCGTCTGGGTGCTCCAGGGCCAGCCCGCCAGGTGCAACGTCTACCTGATCGAGGACGAGGGCGGGGTGACACTGTTCGACGCCGGCGCGAGGACCATGACGAAGGCCGTGGCGACGGCCGGGGCGAAGCTCGGCGGGATCCGCAGGATCGTCCTCGGCCACGGCCACACCGACCACCGCGGGAGCGCTCCGGCGCTCGGCGTGCCGGTCCTCTGCCACCCCGAAGAGGTGCAGGATGCCGAAGGTAGCGGTGGCTTTCGCTACTGGGATGAGCACCTCTCCTCGCTGCCCACGCCCCATCGCCAGCTGCACCGCCTTCTCCACCGCTACTTCTGGGACGGCGGCCCGGTGAAGATCTCCGGGACGCTCGTCGAGGGCGATCTGATCGCGGGCTTCGAGGTGATCGAGCTGTCGGGCCACGCGCCCGGGCAGATCGGCCTGTGGCGCAGCTCGGACCGGCTGGCGCTGAGCTCGGACTGCTTCTACACGCTCGACATCTGGGGCCGGGACTGCCCGCCGAAGCTCCCGATCGAGTCCTACAACTACGACACCGAGCAGGCGCGGGCGAGCATCCGCAAGCTCGCGGCGCTGGAACCGGCGGCCGCGTGGCCCGGGCACGCCAAACCGGTCACCGGCGACGTGCGCGCCCAGCTCGAGCGGGCCGCCGACGCTCTCTAGCGTGGGCAAGCGCGCGCGCCGCGAGGGGCGCCTGCAGGCGCCGAGCACCGACTACGGCGACCCGCACGGCAATGTCCTGACCCTCCGCGGCTCGCTGACGGCGGGCTCAAGGCGGGAGTATGAGCGGGCGCTGGCGGGAAGCCCGCTGTCCGTGGAGGACGCGTGGCAGCGCGCGCTGGAGCTCCTGTTCGAGCGCCTCGCCGTGCGCTGGGTGATCTCAGGGGCGCCGATCGAACGCCAGCGCGAGCTGCTCGACCGCCTTCGCGTGGCCTCCGCCGAGGAGCGCACGTGGGTCCGGTCGGTGGTCCGCGAGCACTGCGCCGAGAACTTCCCGGACGTCAGCGCGCCCTGATCAGGCCCCGCTCTCGAGCAGCTCGAGCCGCGGGCCCTGCGGGCTGGACGCGGACACGAATCGCGCCGTGGCGGGGCTGAGCACGAACTCCAGTACCTCTCCCCCCTCGCCCCGCACCTGAAGGCGCCGGCCCTCATCGAGCACCGCCACGACGGTGCCCGCCTCAAAGCCGCCGCCGAAGTGGGCGATCCTCGCCGCGGCTCCCGGGCGGGGCATCGGCCGTGATGGACCAAGCACGGCCCCGATGCTCTCAGAGATCGCGGAAACGCGCGCCGGGCTGCGCCCCGATACCTTGCGGCGATGCGCCGCACCAAGATCGTCGCCACCATCGGCCCGGCGTCACGGGAGCCGGACACGCTCGCGCGGATGATGCAGGCCGGGATGGACGTCGCGCGCCTGAACTACTCCCACGGGACGCTCGACGAGCACGCAGAGACGGTCTCTAGGGTCAGGGACGCCGCGAACCGCACCGGCAGGCCCGTTGCGATCCTTCAGGACCTGCCCGGCCCGAAGCTGAGGATCGGCCCTCTGCGCGAGGGCGTCGTCGAGCTCACCCCCGGGCAGCAGCTCACGTTCGTGTGCGGCGAGGACGAGCAGCCCGGCGACGCCCACCGCATGAGCCTCTCCTGGGGCGGCCTCCCGGATGCCGTGGAGAGCGGCTCGATCCTGTATCTGGCGGACGGCTCGGTGCGCCTGCGCGTGCTGCACGCCCGCGCCGGCGAGTCGGAGGTCGACCTTGAGGTGGAGGTCGGCGGCGCCGTCGCCTCGCGCCAGGGCCTGAACATCCCGGGCCCGGTCGCGTCCCTCCCGGCCGTTCCCGAGGAGGACCTGCACATGCTCCGCCACGGCGAGTCGATCGGCGTCGACATGGTCGCGCTCTCGTTCGTGCAGACGCCGAAGGACATCGAATACGTACGCGACCACACGCGACTGCCGCTGATCGCGAAGATGGAGAAGCCCCAGGCGGTCGAGTCGGCGGAGGCGATCATCCGCGCGGCGGACTGCGTGATGGTGGCACGGGGGGACCTCGGCATCGAGCTTCCGATCGCGCGCGTGCCGATCGTGCAGAAGCAGCTGCTCGAGCTCGCCGGCCGCCTGGCGCGGCCCTCGATCACGGCGACGCAGATGCTCGACTCGATGGTCAGCTCGCCGCGGCCCACGCGGGCCGAGGTCGCCGACGTCGCGAACGCGATCCTCGACGGGACGGACGCCGTGATGCTCTCCCAGGAGACGGCGGTCGGCGCCCATGTGGTCGAGGCGATCGAGATGATGGCCGCCGTCGCCGTGCAGGCCGAGTCGATCGCTCCATACGAGCGCTGGAACGACTCGCGCGTGCACCGCACGGAGTCCGATCCGGCCTACACGCTCGCCCACAACCTGTGCGACGCGGCGCGCGAGCTGCGCCTTGACGCGCTGGTGGTCCCGACGCTGTCAGGGCGCTCGGCGCGGCTCGTCTCCGCGCACCGTCCCGACGTGCCGATCTACGCCCTGTCCCCCGGCAAGGAGACGGTCCGCCGCTGCGGGCTGATGTGGGGCGTGCAGGCGGAGTCGATGCCGCGCCATGAGACGACGGAGGCGCTGATCGCCGATGCGGCGCGCCGCGTCGTTGAGCTCGGCTGGTGCGAGCGCGGCCAGCGTGTCGCGATAACCGCCGGCCTCCCGTCCGGGCGCCCGGGCACCACAAGCCTCGTGCAGATCCAGGTTCTCTGACCCGCCTGCCGCCGAATGAGGGCGCCTGGGATCCCCGAATCCCGGTGCACGGGCACCGAAGACGCCACCGGGATGGGCACGCGGATCGTCGACTGGACGAAAAGCCGCGAGCAGCGCAAAGGCCTGAGGCCGCGCGATGCGGCGATGCTGATCGCGTTCGCGTGGTTCGCGACGATCCTCGTATTCGGCTTCCTCGAGCGGCTGCTCGACCCGAAGACCTTCCAGACGATCGGCTCGGCGATTGGTGGGCGCTGCAGACGGTCATGACCGTCGGATACGGCGACGTCGTGCCGCACACGAGCACGGGCCGGCTGGTCGCCTCGGTGCTGCTCCTCGGCGGGCTCGCGTTCCTGACCGTGATCATCGCGATGATCACCGGCGGGTTCGTCTCCCTCTACCAGCGCCAGGCCGTCGCCGCGGGTGAAGACCCGTACATACAGGCTATGGAACGGATCACCGGCGAACTGCGGGAAGTCCGCAGCGAACTCGCCGAGCTGAGGAGCACCGGCGTAACCCCGCCGCCCGCGGGCATTTGACAGTATCCGGCGGGATAGGCGGCGGGTGCCGCGGCGTCGAGTGAAAGGACCGGGCCGGATGGCGGGAGCGACGCGGGGCAGCGAACGCGAGGCGCAGCCTGCCGACGTCCTCGTGATCTTCGGCATCACCGGCGACCTCGCCAAGGTGATGACCTTCCGCTCGCTGTACCGGCTCGAGCGCCGTGGCCTGCTCGGCTGTCCGATCGTCGGCGTCGCGCTCGAGGACTGGAGCGTTGACCGTCTCCGCGGTCATGCACGCGAATGCATCCAGGGCACCGGCGAGCAGATCGACGAGGCTGTCTTCGAGCGGTTCGCGGCGCGCCTGTCATATGTCAGCGGCGACTTCGGCGACTCCGCCACATACGAGCGGGTGGCGCAGGCCGTCGGCGACGCGAGCTGCCCCGTCTTCTACCTCGAGATCCCTCCGTTCCTGTTCGGGGCGGTCGTCAAGCAGCTCACCGACGCCGGGCTGACGGGGGCCGGGCGGGTCGTCGTCGAGAAGCCATTCGGCCACGACCTGCAGTCCGCGCGCGAGCTCGCGCAGGAGATCCACAAGTACATCCGCGAGTCCCAGCTCTACCGGATCGACCACTTCCTCGGGAAGATGGGCACCGACGAGCTCCTGTACCTGCGGTTCGCCAACACCATGGTCGAGCCGATCTGGAACCGGAACCACATCGCCTGCGTGGAGATCACGATGGCCGAGAGCTTCGGCGTCGAGGACCGAGGCCACTTCTACGACCCCGTGGGCGCACTCCGCGACGTCGTCGTCAACCACGTGATGCAGGTCGTCGCCCTCGCAGCGATGGAGGCCCCCGCCGGCAGCGACGCGGAAACGCTCAAGGACGCCAAGTACTCGCTGTTCCGATCGATCCACGACGCGGACCCTGCCCACTATGTCCGCGGGCAGTATCAGAGCTACCGCGACATCGACGGTGTTGCGCCCGACTCCACCACCGAGACCTATGCGGCGATGCGCCTTGACATCGACAACTGGCGGTGGGCGGGCGTGCCGTGGTTCATCCGCACCGGCAAGAAGCTCCCGGTCACCGAGACCGAGCTGAGGGCGGTGTTCCGGGACCCGCCGCGGCTGGGGTTCATGGAGCACGGGCATCGCCGGCCCGAGCCGAACCAGTTCGTCGTGAAGCTCGACCCTTCCACGGGCACGCGCGTTATCCTCGACGCCCACCGCGCGGACCTCGCGGGGCCCGAGGCGGTGCGGCTGGATGTCGAGTTCTCCGAGCAGGGCGGAGAGGCGCCGACTCCGTATGAGGTGCTCCTGTCGGATGCAATGAGCGGCGAGGGTTCCCGCTTCACCCGGCAGGACGGCATCGAAGAGACATGGCGGATCTTCGAACCGCTGCTCCGCGCCCCACCGCCCGTGCAGCCATATGAGCCGGGCACATGGGGGCCGGAGGCGGCAGAGAAGCTCGTGTCCGGGTTCGGGCGCTGGCGCGGGCCATGGAAGGAATCGTGAACGCCGCCGAACAGAGCGCGGCGATGCCCTCGCCGTTCCCGCCGATCGCCGACTACGCATTCCTGTCGGACTGCCACACGGGCGCTCTCGTCGCGCCGGACGGCTCGATCGACTGGATGTGCGTCCCGCGCTTTGACGCACCCAGCGTGTTCGGGACGCTGCTGGACCGGCAGGCCGGCGCGTTCCGCCTCGGGCCGTTCGGCATCAACGTGCCGTCCGCGCGCATCTACGAGCCCGGCACCAACATGCTTCTCACCACCTGGAAGACGCCGACTGGCTGGGCGATCGTGCGTGACGCGCTGATCCTCGGCCCGCGGCGCGGCGAGGACGTGATCACGCCCCATACACGCCCGCCGACCGACGAAGACGCCGAGCACGTCCTCGTCCGCCTCGCGCTGTGCCTAGAGGGGGAAGCCGAGATGGAGCTCACGTGCGAACCGGTCTTCGACTACGGGCGGGTCCCCGCCGAGTGGGAGGTGCGAGAGGAAGGCCACACCGCGGACGCGACCGGGGCCGGGCAGACGATCCGCCTGCAGACCGACATGGCCGTCGGCGTCGAGGGCGACCGGGTGCGCGCCAGGCACGTCCTGAAACAGGGCGAGCAGATCTATTGCGCACTGTCCTGGGCGGAGGGCCTAGCCGCTCCTCAAAGCATCGAGGAGGCCTCCGAGCGCCTCGCGGCGACCGCGCGCTTCTGGCGCGGCTGGCTCGGGCGGGCGCGCATCCCCGACCACCGCTGGCGGGACCCGATCCAGCGCTCCGCGCTGGCGATCAAGGGCCTGACCTACATGCCCACGGGGGCGACCGTGGCGGCGCTGACCACCTCCCTCCCGGAGACCCCGGGCGGGGAGCGCAACTGGGACTACCGCTACACCTGGCTTAGGGACTCGACCTTCACGCTGCAGGCGCTTCATTACCTGAACCTGGACTGGGAGGCCGAGGAGTTCATGCAGTTCGTCGCGGACCTCGAGCCGAACGAGGACGGCGCGCTGCAGATCATGTACGGCATCGACGGGCGCCGCGACCTCCATGAGTCCACCCGCGATGACCTGTCCGGCTACGCCGGCGCGCGACCCGTCCGGATCGGAAACGGCGCGTTCGACCAGCGCCAGAACGACGTGTTCGGCGCCGCGCTCGACTCGATCCTGCTGCACACCCGCCGCAGCCAGAGGCTGCCCAGGCGCCTGTGGCCGATCGTTCAGAGCCAGGCCGAGTGCGCGAGCAACGTGTGGGGAGAGCCGGACCAGGGCATCTGGGAGGCGCGCGGGGAGCCCAAGCACTACGTCTCATCGAAGCTGATGTGCTGGGTGGCGATGGATCGCGCAGCCCAGATCGCGTCGATGCGCGGCGACTCCGCGCTACAAGAGAAGTGGCGCGCGACGGCGCAGGAGATCCGCGAGGACATCGAAGCGAGGGGATTCACGGCCGGCGGGGTGCTTCGCCAGCACTACGACACGGACGCACTGGACGCGTCGAACCTGCTCGCCGCGATCTTCGGCTTCCTGCCTGATGATGACGAGCGCCTTCGCGCGAGCGTGATGGCGATCGCTGAAGACCTCACCGAGGACGGCTTCGTGCTGCGCTACCGAACGGACGAGACCGACGACGGCCTCTCCGGCAAGGAGGGCAGCTTCCTGATCTGCTCGTTCTGGCTCGTCACGGGCCTTGCGATCATCGGCGAGACGCAGCGTGCCCGCGACCTGATGGAAAAGCTGCTTCGGGTCGCCTCGCCGCTGGGTCTCTACGCAGAGGAGTTCGACACGAGCACCGCCCACCACCTGGGGAACTTCCCGCAGGCGTTTTCGCACCTCGCGCTGATCGAGGCGGCGGGGCGGATCATCATCGCCGAGCGAGTCACCGAGTTCTGAGCACGCGGGCCGCCCGGCGGCCTCGGTCATAATCGACCGGTGAGAGCCCTCGACCCGCGGCTGCTCCATTACGCCCGAGCCACCCGCACCTTCCTGTTCATGTCGGTTGCGCTCGGCTGCCTGAGCGCCGCGCTGATCGTTGCCCAGGCGTGGCTGATCGCCGACATCGTCTCGCGCGCCTTCATCGGCGGGCAGAGCGCCCACCGCCTGAGCACCCCCCTGCTCGTCCTGCTCGCGATCGTGGCGGCGCGCGCCGCGGTCTCATGGGGCTCGGAGCTCGCGGCCGGCCGCGCGTCGGCGCGGGCGAAGTCGCAGCTGCGCAGCGCGCTGCTCGAGCGGGTCCCCGAGCTCGGCGGAGCCGGCACTCGCGAGCAGAGCTCGGGTGAGCTCGCCGTCCTCGCGACGCGCGGCATCGACGTGCTCGACGGCTACTTCTCGCTCTACCTGCCGCAGCTTTTCCTGGCGGTGATCGTTCCCGTCGTGGTGATCGTCGCGGTGCTCTTCAACGACTGGGTCGCCGCCGCGATCATCGCCTTCGCGATCCCGCTGATCCCGCTGTTCATGGCGCTCGTGGGAGCCACCACCCAGGAACGCATGGACCGTCAGCTGCGCACGCTCGAGCAGCTCGCGGGCCACTTTCTGGACGTCGTCGCGGGGCTGCCGACGCTGAAGGTGTTCGGCCGCGCACGCGCGCAGGCCGCGACGATCCGCGAGATCACCGAACGCTACCGCCTCGCCGCGATGTCGACGCTGAGGGTCACGTTCCTCTCCTCGCTGATCCTCGAGCTCGTCGCGACGGTCGCCGTCGCAATGGTGGCCGTCGCGGTCGGCCTGCGGCTGATGAACGCCCACCTGGATCTGCGCACGGCGCTGTTCGCGCTGGTGCTCGCGCCGGAGGCGTTCATGCCGCTCCGCCAGCTCGGCGCCAACTACCATGCCAGCGCGGAGGGGATCGCCGCCGCGGAGCACGTGTTCGAGGTGCTCGAAACACCCGTTCCCGAGCACGGGACGAGGACGAGCTTCCCGGACCCGGCGATCGCGGGCCTCGAGGTCCACGAGCTGAGCGTGACCTACCCGGGGCGCACCGACCCCGCACTCGACGGGATCTCGCTGCGCGTCGCCCCCGGCGAGGTCCTCGCGCTCGTCGGGCCGAGCGGCTGTGGCAAGTCAACACTGCTCAGCGTGCTGCTCGGGCTGAGGGCCCCCGACAGCGGCAGCGCACGCGTCGGCGACGTCGACATCTCCGAGCTCGACGTCGAAGCGTGGCGCGAGAGCCTTGCGTGGGTGCCGCAGCGACCGCACCTGTTCAAAGACACGATCGCCGAGAACGTGCGGCTCGGCCGCCGTGACGCGAGCACCGAGCAGGTGTGGGCCGCGATCGAGGCGGCGGGGTTGAAGGACACGGTGCTCGGGCTGCCTGATGGCCTGCAGAGCATGCTCGGGGACCGCGGTGCGGGCCTGTCGGCCGGCGAGCGCCAGCGGGTCGCGCTCGCGCGCGCGTTCCTGCGCGACGCGCCGCTGCTCCTGCTCGACGAGCCGACCGCGAACCTCGACTCGCGCACCGAGCGCGAGGTGATGCGGGCGATCCGCCGTCTGGCGCAGGGGCGCACCGTCGTGCTCGTCGCGCACCGGCCGGCGCTGATCGCGCTCGCCGACCGCGTGCTGACGCTCGAGCCCTCGAAGGTGCCGGCGTGAGCACGATCGGCCCTCAGGCCCCGCTCGCCGGACGACCGCGGCCCGCAGGCGCCGCTGCGCTCCACGGTCGCGCTGGTGGCGCCCGTCAGGGGCCGGCTGATGCTCGCGACGCTCCTCGGCGCCGGCGCGCTGGCGGCGGCGATCGGCCTGATCGCCACCTCGGCTTGGCTGATCTCCCGCTCCGCCCAGCACCCCCCAGGAGTCGGCGCTCGCAGTGGCGATTGTGGCCGTCCAGTTCTTCGCGCTCGCCCGCGGGCTGCTCCGCTACGGGGAACGCCTGGTCAGCCACGACGCGGCGTTCGGGGTCCTCGCCGAGCTGAGGGTGAGCGTCTACGAGCGCCTGGAGCGCCTCGCCCCGCTCGGCCTGCCTGCGTTCCGCAGCGGCGACCTGCTCGCTCGCCTGATCCATGACGTCGACTCGATGCAGGACCTGCTGCTGCGCGTGATCCCCCCGTTCGTGATCGCCGTCCTCGTCGGCGCCGGCACGGTCCTCGCGGTTTGGCTGATGCTGCCCGCCGCGGGCCTGATCCTCCTGATCGCTCTGCTGATCGCAGGGATCCTCGTGCCGTGGCTGACGGGCGCCCTGGCGTCGCGCAACGAGAGTCGCCAGGCCGCCGCGCCGCGGGGAGCTGACCTCGTCGGTCGTGGACCTGATCGACGGGGCAGCGGAGCTCGCCGTATACGGCGCGGCACCGCGCCGCCTGCAGCTGGCCCGTGAGGCCGACCGCGAGCTGACCGCGATGTCCGCCTCCAGCGCGAGAACCGCCGGAATAGGACAGGGCCTGACCCGGCTCTGCTCGGGCGGAGCGATGTGGGGCGCCCTCCTCGCCGGCATCGGCGCCGTGCATTCGGGTGCGATGGCGGGCGTGCTGCTGGCCGGGCTCGCGCTGATCCCCCTGGTCGCGTTCGAGCTCGTCGCGCCGCTCCCGATCGCGACCCAGACGCTGCAGCGCGTCCGCCGCTCGGCCGCCCGCGTCTTCGGCGTGATGGACACGCCGGTCCCGGTCACCGACCCGGAGGACCCGGCTGTGCTGGGCCCCGGGCCCCACAGCGTCCAGATGCGAGGCGTGCGCTGCAGCTACCCCGGCGCGTCGCGGCCGGCGCTCGACGGCGTGGACCTCGATCTCTCGCCCGGCCGGCGTGTGGCGGTCGTGGGCGCGAGCGGCGCGGGCAAGTCGACGCTAGCCGCCGTGCTGCTGCGCTTTCTCTCCTACGAGGGGGGCTCGGTCACCCTGGACGGCGTGGAGCTGTCGCAACTCACCGGCGAGGACTGCAGGCGGGTGATCGGACTTGTCGGCCAGGACGCCCACATCTTCGACACGACGGTGGAGGAGAACCTGCGGATCGCATCGCGCGAGGCGGGCCTGCAGGAGATGCCGAGACGCACTCGCCGCGGTACGCCTGAGCGACTGGGTGGACCGCCTGCCCGAGGGGCTCGCGACCGAACTCGGGGAGCGCGGCGAAAGGATGTCCGGCGGCCAGCGCCAGCGGCTCGCCGTGGCGCGCGCGCTGCTCGCGGACTTCCCTCTGCTGATCCTCGACGAGCCCGGTGAGCATCTGGACACGCCGACCGCTGACGCGATCCTCTCCGACCTGCTCGCTCTCACCCAGGGTCGCGCGACGCTGCTGATCACGCACCGCCTCGCCCCCCTCGGCGACGTAGACGAGGTGCTCGTGCTCGACGGCGGCCGCGTCATCGAGCGCGGCACCCACGTCGAGCTGCTCGAGCTGGGCGGCCGCTACGCCGAGCTGTGGGAGAGCGCGGGAGCCTCGGCGCTGTGACGACGCTCAGGCGGCGGGCGCGGCGGGAGCCGCGGGCGCCTTGCCGTCCGGCCCCGCGCTCGGGGACGGCGGCGCCGATCACGCGCCCGCGGAACACGCAGAAGGTCCAGCCCTGGTAGATCAGTACGACAGGGAACAGGACGACCGTGACCAGGTCATGACCTTCAGCGCGTAGGCGCCGGACGCGGCGTTGCTGACGGTGAGGTTGTAGGCGGCGCTCGTGCTCGAGACCATCACGTTCGGATAGAGAGCGACGAAGAGCGACCCGACCGTCGCGGCGATCGCGACGGCCGTGCGCGTGAACGCCCAGCCGTCGTTGTCGGCGGCTCGACGAGCCACGCCGCGGCGAGGACGGCGATGACAGCGAGGACGGGGACCGGGCCGGGGACGCGGCGTGGCCGGCGACGCGCGAGCGTCCAGATCGCGAAGCCGATCGACCAGCGCGGCGCGGCCCAGCCGAGCGGCCGCGCGATCGCGCGGGCGCGGTCGCGTGACGCCACCGGTCGTGCGGAGCGCCAGGAACGTCGCGCCGTGCAGCAGGCACAGCCAGCAGCGTGAGGCCGTCCACAGCCCGTAGGGGGTGAGCAGGTGAAGAAGTTGCCGGTGTACTCGTGGTTCGCGTTGATCGGGCAGGCCCGCGAGCAGGTCGCCGAGGCCGACGCCGATGCAGCAGCGGGATCAGGAGGCTGCCGATGGTCATGCGCCATGTCCACGTCGTGCGCCAGCGCGGGTCGTCGCGCGTGCCCCGGAACTCGAACGGACACCCCGCGGCGATGAGCGCCGCGAGCACGAGCACCAGCGGCAGGTAGAGCGCGGAGAACATGGTCGCGTACCACCCCGGGAAGGCGGCGAACATGCCGGCGCCGGCGACGATCAGCCAGACCTCGTTGCCGTCCCACCACGGGCCCGATCGTGTTGATCGCGACGCGGCGCTCGGTGTCGTTCTTGCCGACGAACGTGTGCAGGATGCCCGACGCCGAAGTCGAAGCCCTCGAGCACGAAGAACCCGACCCACAGGACCGCGAGGACGATGAACCAGAGTATGTGCAGGTGGAGCATGCTCGGGCCTCCTAGTAGGTCAGCGCAGGGATCGGGGTTGCGCCGGGCTCGCCGGCCGCCGGCGCTCTGCCGTGCTCGTCCGCGTCGCCGAGGTCTTTGCGCGCGTAGCGCGTCATCAGGATCACGTCGCGCCGCGCCAGCGCGATGTAGAGCAGGACGAACACCACCAGGCTGATCCAGATGTCGGCGAGGTGACCGACGGCGAGCTCGCGTTGATCGTCTTCATCAGCCCCTGCACGATCCAGGGCTGCCGGCCGCTCTCGGTGAGCATCCAGCCGGCCGTGTTCATGAGGAACGGAGTGACCACCGCCCAGATCGGACAGTCGCAGGAACCACTTCGAGTCTGCGAGCTTCCCCTGTCGCAGCAGCCAGCCCCCCACAGCGTCAGCAGCAACACCAGCCGCGCGAGGTAGGCCATCAGGCGCATCGACCAGTACTGGATAAAGACGTTCGGGATGTAGTTGCCCGGACCCGTACTTCTGCTCGTCTGCGGCCTGGATCTGGTTCAGGCCCTTGACTTCGCCGTTCCAGGAGTTGGTGGCGAGCAGCGAGAGCAGGTGGGGTATCTGGATGATCTGCGACGGCGTCTGGTCGTTGTTTCCGCCGCCGATCTGGAAGAGCGGAGAACGAGCACGGCTTGCACGTGTTCCACTGCGCCTCGGCGGCGGCGATCTTCATCGGCTGGTATTTCGCCTCGATCACGCCGAGCTCGCTGCCGACGACAGGGTGAGCAGGATCGCGGGCAGCAGCACGATCACCGAGAGCCTGGCCGTGTGACGGAAGGACTCGACGTCGCGCTGCTTGCGCAGCTGCCAGGCCGAGACGGCGAGCATGATCAGCCGCCGGTGACGAGCGCGGCGAGCAGCACGTGCACGTAGCCCCACAGGAACATCGGGTTCGTGAACAGCGCCCAGATGTTGTTCAGTTCGGGCCGGCCGGTGGCGTTGAGCGGTGTAGCCGACGGGGTGCTGCATCCAGGAGTTGGCGGCCATGATGAACATCGCCGAGAGCATCGTCCCGAGGGCGACCAGCCAGATGCAGGCGAGGTGGACCGCCTTCGGCAGACGCTCCCAGCCGAAGATCCAGAGGCCCGAGGAAGGTGGACTCGAGGAAGAACGCCGCGAGGCCCTCCATCGCCAGCGGAGCGCCGAAGACGTCGCCGACGAAGCGCGAGTAGGCCGACCAGTTCATGCCGAACTCGAACTCCTGCACCAGGCCGGTGACGACGCCGACGGCGACGTTGATCAGCAGCAGGGCGCCGAAGAACTTGGTGAGCCGCTTGTACTCGGGCTTGCCGTTGCGGTACCAGGCGGTCTGCAGGATCGCGACGAGGAAGGCGAGCCCGATGGTCGACCGGGACGAACAGGAAGTGGTAGATGCTCGTCGTCGCGAACTGCCAGCGAGCAAGTTCGTTCGTCATCGGGCGGCCCTCCTGTCCGGGCGCAGGCGAGAGGCCGGGTGTGTGCCAGGGAGGCGCGCGACGCGAAGCTCACCTGCGGCCACCTGGGGCTCCCTCCGAGATCCGTAGTTAGACCGGACGCCTGCTTGGGGGAGCGGCCGGGCCCTGTACACGTTCGATTTACGACTCGAATCGAGGATAACCTCCGGAAAATGGCCAGCATGGGGCCTATGCCGCGGGCGCTCTCCGCCCCTCCACCGGTCTATAAGGGGTTTCTCACGGAGCCAATGTCAGGGTAAAACCCCGACGGCCACCGCGAATCCGGCGGTGCGGCTTTCCCCTGGCGCGAGGATCGTCAGCCCGGCCCCGCTTCGCAATGCGTCGGCGGGTGCCGTCATCGGCTCGAAGCAGATGAAGTCCCGGCCGGCCGGGGCGTAGAGCTGGGCGCAACGGTAACCCCGCAGGAGCTCGAGCGACAGTGCGCCCTCGGTTCCCGAGACGGCGAACCGCGCCGTCTCGGCGACGTCCGTGAAGCCGTCGTCGTACTCGCGGCCGCCGAGCTCGAAGCGCTCGGCCTGCATGCTCTCCTGGGTGCCGACGGGGATCTGCTGTGCGTCGAGGGCGAGCCTGCTCATCGCCGGAAGCTCGACGATCCAGCTCGCGCGCCCGCCCCCGGGCAGCGCGAGGTACGGGTGAAAGCCGAAGGAGACCGGTACGGGCCCCGCGCCCGCCGTCACCGTGACCGCGACGAGCAGGCGCCCGCCGCGCAGCTCCGCCGTGTACCCGACGAGGTGCTCGAAGGGAAACAGCGCGAACCTGTCCCGGTCCGACGCGCTCCAGCGCAGTTCCGCGCGGAGCGAGGACTCTGAGTGCTCGGCCAGCTCCCAGCGCATCCGCCCCGGCATGACGCCGTGGATCGGGAGCCCTCGCGCGTCAAGCGGCAGCAGACCCCCGTCGCGAGGCAGCTCGACGGACCTCCCCGCCGCCGAGTAGGAGAACCCGCCGAGCCGGTTGGCCCACGGGTAGAGCAGCGGTATGCCCATCGTCTTGCCCCGCTCGGCGTATGCCCGAACGCCGGCGTTCTGGGCGAGCAGCTCGACATCCCCGACCCGCAGGGAGCTGCACAGCATCCCGGCCGGCGGGTGCAGCGTCGCCACCAGCCCGCAGGAGGGATCGGCAAGCGTGACCTCGCCCGCCGCCGGGCTCATCAGCTCTCGGCAGAGCCCGGCTCGGCGTTGCCGCGGCGGGCCTCGCGCTTTGCCTCGCGCTTTGCCTTGCGCGCCTCGGTCTGTTCGGCGCTCTTCACGCGCGCCTCGCCGTAGGACGTCGCGACGAGCGTCTTGCCGTCTGCCCAGCCGAACGCCCTCGCGAGCAGCACGATCGCGAGCAGGATGCTCCAGGCGGTGGTGACCAGCTGCTGGGCAACCGAGTACGCGGTCGCATTCGCGGTGCTGGTGATCCCCTTCAGCGAGAGCACGTTGAAGCCCTGGACGACACCCGCCCCGCCCGGTGTCACAGACGTCATGTTCGCGATCGAGTTGCCGCCGACGACACGCATGATCGTGTGGAAGCTCACCGGAATGTTGTAGGCGGCCAGGAACACGCCGATGATGCCGAGCATCGCGAGCCAGCTGACGAACTCCGGGAGCAGCACGCGGCTCAGGTACATGCGCGGCCTGCCGAGGATCGCGCCGCCGACCTTTGCCTGCTTCCACCACTCGGTGATCCTTCGCCGCAGCACTCGCCCGACGAGGTAGAGGAGCGCCAGGACCGACGCGATCAGGATGATCGCCGCGACCGGGTGTTCGTCGAGGAACCCGAGCTGCAGGCTGAAGCTGCCTTCGACGTTCAGGAACAGGTACACGTAACAGGCGATGCCGATCGCCGAGTAGAAGATTTTCTGCACGACGTAGCCGGCCAGCACACCCGCGAACGTGCAGGCCGCGATCAGCGTCGTGTACATCAGGAGCATCACGAGCGTGCCGAGGTTCGCCGGCAGCACGAAGTTCAGCGCGACGGCGGTCGCGTAGCACGCGAGCACCTCCAGCCAGCGCACGCCGCTCTCCGGGTAGGCGAATCGCAGGATCGAATACCAGGCGTACGCGGTCGTCACCGTCTGCAGCGTGATCAGGATGATCGCCGCGAGCAGGTATCCGAGCGAGATGCCCGTGACGGTGTTCCAAACGTGCTTGACCCAGCCGCTGACATCCCACCCGAACAGCGTCGCGAAGCACCCGATCACGACGACCACGAGCACGCCGATCAGAACCCGATCGAGCCGCACCCGACCGTGGGCGGGGGGAGCTATCTGCGCGGTCGACACCGGGCCGATGTTATGCCCCGCGCCAGCGTCGGGGTCGCCAGCCGCCTGCGAGCACGTTACGGTCCGGGCTGCGCCCCGGGGCGCACACGCGAGCGAGCGGAGGAAAGTTGGCGGCGCAAGAGCATGCGGACGGGGCGGACACCTCAGCGGAGGCGGCTCAGCCGTCCACTGCCCCCGACAGGCCGCGCCTGGTGCTGCTGGCGCTCATCCTCGTCGCCGCCGTCGCGAACCTGAACCTGGCCGTCGCGAACGTCGCGCTGCCGGACATCGGCAGGGCCTTCAACGCCGGCCAGACGAGCCTGGATCTCGTCGCGGTCGGCTACTCCCTGGGCCTCGCGTCCTCCGTTCTGTACCTGGGGGCGCTCGGCGACCGCTACGGGCGCAAGCTGATGCTGGTGCTGGGCACCGCGCTCGCCATCCCCGCATCGATCCTCGCGGCGAGCGCCGGCAGCGTGACGGTGCTCGTGATCGCACGCCTGTTCGGCGGGCTCGCGGCGGGCATGGCGTACCCCACGACGCTCGCGCTGATCACAGCGCTCTGGTCCGGGCCCGCACGAACGCATGCGATCGCGCTCTGGTCGGGGCTGGGCGCCGCGATCTCCTCGCTCGGGCCGCTCGCCTCAGGCGCGCTCCTGGAGCACCACGCCTGGGGCTCGGTGTTCCTTCTGACGCTCCCCCTCGCGGTGCTCGCTCTGGTCCTCGCGCTGGTGCTCATCCCGAGCCATGTCAACGAGACCTCCGACCCCGTCGACAACCTCGGCGGCATCCTCTCGGTTCTGATGATCGCCGCGCTGGTGCTCGCGATCAACGTCGCTCCTGTGCCGGAAAAGGGAACGCTGGCGCTCGGCCTCGCCGCGATCGCGATCGCGGCGCTCGCCGGGTTCGTCCTGCGCCAGCGCGCCGCCCGCTTCCCGCTGTATGACCTGAAGATCGCTTCGCGGCGCATCTTCTGGGTCGCTGCGCTCGCGGGGATCATCGTGTTCGGGAGCCTGATGGGAGCAATGTTCATCGGCCAGCAGTACCTGCAGAACGTGCTCGAATACTCGACCCTGGACTCGGGCGCCGCGATCCTGCCGGCCGCCCTGTGCATGGTGATAGCCGCGCCCCGCTCGGCAAAGCTCGTCGAGGCGAGGGGCGCGCGCTTCACGCTGTTGCTGGGGTACGCGTTCTGCCTGCTGGGCTTCCTGACGATGCTCGTGCTCTGGGAAACGGGCATCCCGTACTGGAAGGTCGCGCTCGGCTACATCTTCGTCGGCATCGGCGTGGGACTGGCGGGCACACCCGCCTCGCATTCGCTGACCGGGTCGGTACCGGTGAAACGAGCCGGGATGGCCTCGGGCACCGCCGACCTGCAGCGCGATCTGGGCGGCGCGATCATGCAGTCGATCCTCGGCGCGCTGCTGACCGCCGGTTTCGCCGTCGCGATATCGAAGGACATCGCGACGGCACCCAACAAGTCCCACATCACCACGAGCGTCGAAAACCAGCTGACGAAGTCGTTCTCCAGCGCCGAGTCGGTCGCCAAGCAGTACCCGCACTACGCGACGGCGATCACCGAAGCCGCGAAGTCCTCATTCCTGTCCGGCGCCGACTGGGCCTATGCGGCCGGGATCATCGCGGTCGTACTCGGGGCGGCTCTCATCTACTTCATGTTCCCCGGCAAGCAGGACGAGCAGCGCATGCTCGCCGAATACGCCAGGATCGACAGCACGCCCCAGGCCTCCTAGCCCGGCGCTATTCCCCGGGCGTCGGAGTGCCGCCGCTCGGAGCGACGGTTTTCGTCGTCGTCGGAGTGGTCGGCGTGGTGGGCGTCGTCGGCGTGGTGATCGTGGTCGTCGTGGTGATCGTGGTCGTCGGCGTCGTGACCGTCGCCTGTTTGGTCGGCGTCGTCGGAGCCACGGTGGTCGTGTGCGCGATGCTGACCGACTGGCTCGTGACGACCGTCGTGGTCTTGTTGCCTTTGGTGGCGAGCACGATCACGGCGACGATGAGGGCGATGATGAGCACCGCGCCGATCGCGATAGCGGCGTTGCTGCTGCCGCCGCCCTGCGGAGGCTGTGCACCGGGCTGCCCTTGCTGAGGGGGCTGCTGGCCCGGCGGCGGAGGGGCGCCCCCGACCTGGGTCGGCTGCTCCTCAAAGGGCGTGCCGCCCTGAGTTCCATAGCCCTCGCTCATCGCAAGCTCCGATCTCTAGACGCGCCGGGACGGCGCGTTTCCCCCTCGCAGGCTACCTGCCGCGGACGACAGCCCTGGAGCTAGGCGCCGAACGCGATCACGGCGAGCGCGGCGAGCGCCAGGGCGACGCCGGCGGCGGCGGGCCAGTTCACGAGCGGCGGGGAGAGCGGCTCGTAGCTGCCGCGGCGCAGCGCCGCCGCGACGCTGCGCTGACGCAGCGCGCCGATCACCAGGATCACGACCGAGAGCGCCCCGTAGCCGAAGCCGGGCGCCTTCAGCGTCCAGCCGTTGGTCCCGGAGAGCCCAGCAGCAGCAGGCCGACTCCGACCGACGCGGCGGCGCCGACGCCGGTGCGCCACCACGCGAGCCATGTCCTCTCGGCCGCGAGCCAGGTGCGCCTCTTGACGTCCGCGTCGGGGCCGCCCTCTGGCGGCCCGCTGTCATCGATCACGAGAGGAACGCTCGCGCGCGCCCCGGCCGTCCATGGACCGGATTTCGTCGACGCCAGCGGGCCGCCAGACGCGGTGCAGGTGCCCGAAAGCGAAGGATTTGCTGGCGTTTTGTGGAACCCGAAGGCGGCATCCAAACGTCATCCAAATGAAGGGGGGCGCCATGAGAGGCGCTGGCAGCGCACTTTTCGTCGGGATCCTGCTGATGATCGCGGGAGTCCTCGACATCGTCTACGGCATCGCCGCCGTCGGTAATTCGAAGTTCTACACGGCGGACACCACATACGTGTTCTCAAGCCTGCATACCTGGGGCTGGATCACGATCATCCTCGGGATCATCGAGCTCACGGCCGCCTTCTCGCTGTTCGGCGGAGGCGCGTACGGCCGTATCGTCGGGATCATCGCGGCGACCCTCGGCGCGATCGGCGCACTGCTGAACGTCGGCGGCGGTCACCCGTGGTGGTCGCTCGGGGTGTTCGCGATCTGCCTGGTCTGCATTCACGGCCTCGCGGTACTGGGCGAGCCCGAGACTGTCTGACGGCAAACGGGGGCCAGCGCCGCTGGCCCCCGGCCCGCCGGGTGCTCCTACCTGCGCACCGGCGGCATCAGGCCGCCGATGATCCAGAAGATCGGGATCGGTATCCCGATCAGGAACATGATCCAGTGGCCGTGTTTGATCGACCGCAGGCCGAGTATCAGGAACAGCAGGATGTAGATCACGGCGAAGGCGCCGATTCCTCCGGCTGAGACGGCAAGTATCTGCAAGGTCCCTCCTCGGGCTCCGGTTTGGGGCGCGGAGTCTACGCCCGTAGTGCGCGCTAGGGCGGGCCCGGAAGGTTGAGCAGCTGCACGAGCGCGAAGCCGAGGAACAGCACACCGACGCCGATCAGCGCGTAGCGCCCGCCGCGAACGGGGAAGTGCCCGCTGATCCCGACGAGGAACAGCACGGTCGCGAGATACACCGTGTCCCTTACGTACTTGTCGCCGGTCGATCCCGCCTCGGCGCCCTTCTTGAAGTTCGCGTCGGCCTGGGCGTCGAGGAGCGTCGCCTTTGTTTCCTGGGGGATCGCGTACTGCGGCATGTAGGAAGGACCGGGCGGCGAGCCGGGGTTGTGTGCCGGGTCGGTCGCGAGCCAGGCGTTAAATGCGGGGCGGTAGCCGGGGCGCAGGCGCCGTTCCGCGAGACGCTCGGCAGCCTGGTTGCCGGCCACGAATGCTGCGAACCAGGCGTTGAAGGAAACCGAGTCCAGCGTGCGCACCTGAAGCGCTTCGAGGTCCGCCCGGTTGGCCTTGGTGCGCGCAGCTGATGCCTTGGCGAGCGTGACAGATGACTCGGTGCTCCACTTCGCCGCGGCGAAACCCGAGTAGGCGGCGAGGATCGCCACCACCGACAGCAGCACCGCCTCGGTGACCGACAGCAGCCGGTCGCGCCGGCTGCGTTCCGGCTCGCCGTGCCCGCCCGCCTTGCGGTGCTCGCCGATCTCCTCGCCGACCTCGGACACGGACAGGCCCTCAGCCACGTTTGGGTGTCCTGCGTGTGTTCCAGTGCGCTGTCAACAGGGCCCCCGGACTTGCATCTTCAGCCCCGCCGGGCCTCGTCAGCGGCGCAGTCTACCCAGCCGCCGCCGGGGGCATCGACGACGCGGAGCGCCGTTCCGCGGCGCGACGTGGAATGATGGCTCGCATGCGGGGGCGGCAGATAGAAGCGGCACGCGCGCTCACGGGCGCTGGACTCGACGATCGACGCGGCGGGCAGCGCGTTGGCTGACGTGCCCCAGGGACCGCCGCCGCCCCAGGGGCCGCCGGCGCCAGAGGCACCCGAGCCCGCCGCGATCCCAACGGAGGTGCTGTACACGCCGGGCAAGGAGCGCGCCCACCGCGGCTGGGTCGCGGTGATCTTCACGCTCGCGTCGATCATCGGTGTGTTCGCGGTGCTCACGGTCTGGGTCAACCGCCAGGTCCTGAACACAGACAACTGGACGAGCACCAGCACGAAACTTCTCGAGGACCCCAAGATCCAGACGGCGGTCAGCGCCGTGCTCGTCGACGAACTGTTCAAGAACGTCGACGTGGCCGCCGAACTGAAGAAAGTTCTGCCCTCTGAAGTCTCAGGGCTCGCCGCCCCCGCAGCCGCCGGGCTGCGCGCGCTCGCAAACCAGGTCGCGCCGCAGGTGCTCGCGTCGGCGCCGGTCCAGTCGGCCTGGCGCCAGGCGAACAAGACCGCTCAGCTGCAGCTGCTGCGGATCCTCAACGGCGGCGGAACGGCGGTCTCAACCGAAAACGGCGTCGTCGTGCTCAAACTCCATCCCCTGCTGAACGAACTCGCGGCTCAGCTCGGTCTGCAGAAACAGCTCGAAGGCGTGCGGAGCAAGCTGGGGGGCGGAGCGGGCGAAGCCGCCCGAGGCGCCGCGCAGGAAAAGCTGGGCGTAACGCTCCCGCCGCCGAGCGGAAACATCGTGATCCTGCGCTCGAACCAGCTGAAGACGGCCCAGAACGTCGTGAAGGCGGTGAAAAGCCTCGCGGTCGTGCTGCCGGCGCTCGCGATCCTGCTGTTCCTGCTCGCGATCGGGCTGGCGAAGGGCTGGCGCCGGATCGCGATGCGCACGACCGGCTGGTGCTTCGTAGGCGTCGGCATAGTCGCCGTCCTCAGCCGCCGCCTGCTCGGCGACGCGCTCGTGGAATCGCTGGTGAAGGTGCCCGCCAACCGGGAAGCCATCCACAACGCATTCGAGATCGGCACGGGCCTGCTCTATGACATCGCGATCGCGATGATCACCTACGGCCTGGTGCTCGTGGCCGCCGCGTGGCTCGCCGGTCATACGCGCCCCGCGACGTCGGTGCGCAAGGCGCTCGCGCCTGCGCTGCGCGAGCACGTCGGCTACGTCTACGGCGCCGGAGCGGTGGCGCTGCTCCTGATCGTGCTGTGGGGTCCGTTCCCCTCGACACGGCAGTTCTTCCCGGTGCTCGGCTTCGCGATTCTGATCGGACTGGGCGTCCGCGACCTGCAGAAAAAAACCGCTACCGAGTTCCCCAACGCGCAGGTCGGCGACACCTCGCATGCGATCCGCGCCTGGATCGAGGCGAGGCGCGGGCAGACGCCCGCGGCTCCCTGAGCGGGCCACCGGCGTGACCGCGGCGCTGCAACTGCGGCGTCGGCGGCCCTTGCGGACAGCACGCGTGCCGCGCGTATGAATATCCTCATCGACGACAGTGGCGTCGCGCAGCCGGCTATGTGCTTGTGCGGGAGCGGACGTCATCCCAAAAAGAAAGGAAACACCCGATGGTCCTAGCGACCAGCTATCCGTTCCTTGAAGTCTTCTGGACGATGTTGATCTTCTTCGCGTTCCTGATCTGGCTGTGGATCCTGATCACGATCTTCAGCGACATCTTCCGCCGACACGACACCTCTGGTTTCGTGAAGGTGATCTGGATCATCTTCATCATCATCCTCCCGTACTTCGGCGCGTTCGTTTACCTGATCGCCGAGCACAAGGGGATGACCGAAAGGTCGATCCAGGCGCAGTCCGACGCCAAGAAGGAATTCGACCAGTACGTGCAGTCGGTCGCCACCCCGGCAGACCCCACCGAGCAGATCGCGAAAGCGAAGCAGATGCTCGACAGTGGCACGATCACACAGGCCGAGTTCGACCAGATCAAGTCAAAGGCACTCGCCGGCGCGTAGTCGCTCCGGCGGCGGGCGGGGGATCTGCCCCCGCCCGTCTCTCGCCTTCTACAGGCGGAACTTCATGCCGCGCCCGGCCCGGCGGCGCTCTTTCAGCGAGGCATCGACCGCGCGCAGCAGGTCATCGGTGCTCATCGCTCCGCCCGATGCCTTCGCCCCGGGCGTCTCCTCATCCTCGCGCCACAGCGTCTCGCCGGCGGCGTCCGTGCCTCGCCAGTACTGGCGCAGCACCCCGCCTTCCTCGTAGATCACGACGCGCTCCGCGCGCCCGGGCTTCTTCCAGCTCGCCATTGGCGCAGATTATCCTCGAGCGCGGGGGGAGCGCATCCGCGCGCTCACCTGCCCGCTCCCACGCCGTGGCGGCCGTAGAAGTCGGCCTCCTGGCGCCCTAGCTCGGTGACCGGGTCATCGCCATACATCCACTCGCGCGCGATCCGGTGCCAGTTGTTCCTCGCCTTCAGCTGCGCGAGTACCGCGAGCGTCAGCATCTCCATGCGGCGGCCGAAGAGATGCTCGGGGCGCATGTCCTGGTGGCGCATCTCCCGGAAGTGGCTCGAGCGCGGGTCCGAGCTCTCGATCAGGACTTCAGTGGCTATCTGCGAGGTCAGCTGGACCGGTTCGTCAGCGGTCGTGTACCACCAGATCGCGTCCCTGATGAAGGCCAGCAGGTTGTCCGGGTCGACGAGCTCCGGTTCGGGCAGGAACCCGTAGTCCGCGAGGATCTCATGCAGCCCCTGTGCGTCGCCCTCCGCAACGGCTCGCTGGCACGCGAGCTCCATTTCGACGGGCTCCGGGTCCAGTCGCTTGAACAGACCGAAGTCCAGGAACGCGACGCGCCCGTCGGCCATCAGCAGGAAGTTGCCCGGATGCGGGTCGCCCGAGAACTGCCTGTGCCTGTAGAGGCAGCCCAGGAAGAAGCGGAAGATGATCTCGCCGATCCGGTCGCGCTCCTTCTGGGAGTGGGTCTTGATCTCCTCGAAGCCGATGCCCTCGACGTACTCGCTGACCATCACACGGCGGCGCGAGTACTCGCTGTGCACCTGCGGGATCACCACGAAGGGGTGGCCCCGGAAGATCCGCGCGAGCGAGCGCTGGTTCTGGGCCTCGAGCTCATAGTCGAGCTCGTCCACGATGCGCTCCCTGATCTCCGCGGTGACCGCCTTCACGTCCATGCCGGGCGTCATGCGCTTGAACATGCGCATGATCATGTCCAGGTTCTGCAGGTCGGACCTGACGGCCTCGGCGACGCCCGGGTACTGGACCTTGACGGCGACGTCGCTGCCGTCCTCCCTCAGCGTCGCCCGGTAGACCTGACCGATCGACGCGGCCGCGATCGGAACCTCGTCAAAGGAGGAGAACACGGCCGAGATGGGCTCTTCGAGGTCCTCCTCGATCACGCGGCGCATCTGCTTGAAGGAGACGGTCGGCGCCGCGTCGCGGAGCTTGGCGAGCTCAGCCTGGAACTCCTCGCGATGCTCCTCCGGCACCAGCCCCACGTCCAGGAAGGACATCACCTGCCCGAGCTTCATCGCGGCGCCCTTCATGGTGCCGAGCACCGCGACGACCTGCTTGGCGGTCTCGAGCTGGCGCCTGGCGAGCGCCTCCTCCGAGGCCTCGTCTGTGCGGGTGACATTCGCGGCACGGGTGCCGAGACGCTTCACAGCCTCACTTGCGGCCAGCGTCGCGACGGTGGCCGTGCGCCGGGCGCGCGAGGTCGGGATCTTCTCGTTCTCGCCAGCCACACCCCCCATGCTACGAACCGCGGGGCGAGCGGCCCCCGCAGACCTCAGGCTGAGCGCTGTACCTGCGAGCCGGGGACGATGTCATCCGCACCGTCCTCCCAGCGGATCCACGCCTTCGTGCCGCCGTCGTAGTCGGCTCCGAGGAGCACGAGCGTGGCGGGCTTCCCGAACGCCGTGCAGGGCTCTGACCCCTGCGGATCAAGGCCGCGCCAGACGCGGATGAACGCGTTCGACTCCCACTCGCGAGCGACGGTCGTCTGCTCGGAGTGGCCGGGCAGGATGACCGTGTCGGAGGGCAGCTCCATCAGCGAGCCCATGATCGAGTCGCGCAGGTCCGTGTACGTCGTGTGACCGGGTCCTTTGACGCCCCCGACGGAGTCTCGGAAGAGAGTGTCGCCGGTGAACACGACGGCGCCGGCGCCGGCGAACCCGCCGGGCCCCTCGCTTGAGCGCGGGCGCCCCGCGACGCCGACCTCGCCGGCGGGGGCGCCGACCACGAACGACAGCATGCCGGAGGTGTGGCCGGGCGTGTGCAGAGGGCGAACCTCCAGGCTCCCGAACCGCATCGCGTCGCCGGGCTCGATGGTGCCGATACCGGCGACCGCCTCATCTTCGGCGTCCTTGCCGCCCGCCGACGCCGCCTCGCGCATCAGGGCGAGCTCCAGCGGGCTGATCAGCGCCTTGATCTGCGGCCAGCGCTCGCGGATCAGGCCGAGCTCGCAGACGTGGTCGTAGTGGTGGTGGGTCAGCAGCACGTGGCTCGGGTTCAGCCCGAGCCTGTCCGCAGCCTCGATCAGCGGCCCGACGGGACCGCCCGCGTCCACGAAGAAGGCGGGTCCCCCCTCGCCGTCGGCGACGAGGAACGTGTTGGAGATGAACTGCGGGTTGCTGGAGCGCTCGATGATCACCGGCTCATCCTTGCATGTAAGCGAGGGCGGCGCCGCAGGCGGCCGGACGCCGTCAGCTCGCGAGCAGGCCGCTGAGGCCCTGCAGGTAGGACAGCGCTCCGATGTCCCGGCGCCACTCGAGCTCGGGCACCGTCGCGGCGCACTCGATGACCCTGGTGCGTGCCTGCTCGAGCGTCTCGGCCGTGCTCGCGAGCGCCACGGCGCGCGAGGTGCCGACCGTCCGGTAGCGGTCCTCGCCGATCTGCACCGCCGAGCTGAAGAAGACGTTCGTCCCGAGCGATTCGATCCGCTCGCGCTCGAGCGAGAACTCGCGGGTGGGGCCGGCACGCAGCGCGTAGTCCGGCGAGACCAGGTAGAGCACCACCGATGCTTCGTCGCGGAGGGTGACATCGCCCTCGGCGAGGGTGCCGGTCGCCAGCTTCTCCATCACGGCCGGCCAGCTCCCCTCCAGCAGGCTCATGATGTTCATGCACTCGGGATCTCCGAAGCGGGCGTTGAACTCGATCACCTTGACCCCGTCGGCGGTCGCGAAGAAGCCGCTGTTCATGATCCCCGTGAAGTGTCTGTCCTCCTCGGCCAGGCGCTCGATCACGCGCTGGATGATCGAGCAGGCCTGCTCGTAGTGGGCGCGGGTCATGAACGGCAGGATGTCGTCCGCCATCGTCAGGGAGCCCATGCCGCCGGTGCCGGGCCCCTCGTCGCCGTCGAAGCGATACGGGAAGTCGTAGGTGGACGGCGGGAATATCACCCTCCGACCGTCGCTGATCGCCTGGATCGTGAACTCGGCTCCGTCGATCTTCTCCTCGATCAGCACCGACTCCCGGCCACCTCCGCGCTCGAGCAGTTCGATCGCGTACTCCTCGGCCTCCTTCGTTCCCGCGAGGTGGGGTCCCATCACCTTCACGCCCTTGCCGCCGGTCAGACCCGACGGCTTCACGACAACGGGCGTCGATCCGAACGAGGCGATCGCCTCGTGCACCTGGGCGGGCTGGCGCACGACCCGCAGCAGCGGCACGGCCTCGGGCGCGATCCCGGCGAGCAGCGAGCGCGCATAGGTCTTGTTCCACTCGATCTCGGCTCCGGCGCGCGTAGGGCCCACGGCCCGCGTGCCCTGCGCGAGCAGCGCGTCAACGACCCCCGACTCCAGGGGTTCGTCGGCGCTGACCATCGCGATGTCGATCTCGCGCGCCTTCGCGAACGCCGCCACGGCGTGCGGGTCGCACACGTCGCCGACCTCATGGCCGCCGCCCGAACGGGCGGCGTGACGCACGATCGAGGGGTTCTCGTGGCCCACGAACGCATACAGCTCGCTGTGCTCGGACATCCGAGCCGCCAGCGCGCTCTCCCGCCCCCCATGGCCGACTATCAGCGTCTTCACGCGGCCAGTCTAGACTCCCGCTCATGAACCTCATCCACACGTGCTACCGGATCACCGACATCGACCGCTCGGTCGCTTTCTACAAGGCGCTCGGGTTCGACGAGGTGGGCCGCATCCCGATCCGCGACGAGGCGGTGAACGTCTTCATGGGGATCCCCGGCGACGGCGACATGCCCCGCCTCGAGCTGACCTACAACTTCGGCGTCGAGGACTATGAGATCGGGACCGGCTACGGCCACATCGCGATCACCTCCGATGACCTCGACGGCACACTCGCGCGACTGGCGCAGCAGGGCATCTCGCCCGAGAAGCCGCCCTACTCGATCCGCGAGGGCGGCTCGCGCCTGTGCTTCGTCAGGGATCCGGACGGATACCGGATCGAGATCATCGAGAACGCCAAGCTGTAGGCGGGTTCGTGCTCGGGCGCGCTCCCCGCGCGCAGGGGCTGCGCTCGGAGCTGGTGAGGCTCGAGCCGGTGGGACCTGCGCAGGTTCGCGCGATCCTCGGCGGCACGCCGGATGCAGGCCAGCCCTGGGAGGACGGCTTTCCATCGCAGGCGCTGCTCGCGTTCCTGCGCCAGGCGCACGAGGACGATGGGCTCATCGGTCCGTTCTACGCCTACCTGATCGTCCGCGAGCCCGACGGCATGGTCGTGGGCGACGCCGGCTTCCATGGGCCGCCGGGGACCGACGGCGAGCTCGAGATCGGCTATGGCCTGGTGCCGGCCGCCCGCGGCGCGGGCCTCGCCACGGAGGCCGTCCGGCTGCTGGTGCGGTGGGCCCGCGCGCAGCCCAGGGTCGCCGCGATAATCGCCAGGGTCGCCGAGGGCAACGAGCATGCCGCTCGTTCCGAGCGCCTGCTCCTCGGGCTCGGCTTCACCGCCGACGGCGAAAGCGACGGGATGACGCGGTTCGTTCTTCGGTAGCTCGCGCGACGCGGGCGGGTGAATCGATCACCGCACCCCGTTGACTTGCACGGGCGGGCCGGTAGTTTGGACAGGCAGCAAGTCCGCGGGCCCGGCCCCGCCAGGAGCGATCGCAGGGGCCGTGCCCTCATCGATAGCCGGGGGCTGCCGCATGCCAGCTACACGTCCGTTTCTCTGGCCCACGAGCACCGTGCCCGGCGAGCGAGCACGGCAGCCGGCATCGTCGCAACCCCCTACCGCGCCCGGCACGAGAGCGCGGTAGGCCACCGATCCATCACGGAAAGCGAGGGACCATGACCACCCGCATCAGAATGCTCCCAGTCCTCATCGCGGCGACGGCCGCGATCGCGCTCAGCTCGGGCTCCGCGATGGCGGCGCTGCCCGAACTGGCAGCTCCCCCAGGCATGCCCTTCACCGCTGTCAGCAAAGCCGCCCTGCTTCAGACGGCGACGAAAGTCAAGATCAAATGCACCGCGGACACCGCCAAGGGCGAAGTTCTCGGGCCGAAACTCGTGACTATGACCCTGTCGTTCACGGGCTGCACCTCCACGGAAGTGCCGGGGGTCCTGTGCAACAGCCCAAACGGGGTGCCCGGCGAAATAGCGACGTTCGCGCTGATCGGGCAGCTCGGCTACATCAAAGCCGTACCCCCGGTTGAAGTCGGCATGGATCTCTCGGACCCCGCCGCGGCGCTCATCGCGACCGTGATCTGCGGCCCGAGCGTCGACACGATCACCGGATCGGTGATCGGGCGCGTCACGCCGCTGAACAAACCGACGAAAAAACTGGCTCTCAAATTCAGCCAGAAACTGGGTGTCCAGAACCCGACGCACCTGCTCGGTGAACCCGTCGACATCCTCCAGAGCTCGTTCGGCGGGCCGTTGATCCCGACGGGCCTCGCCGGCACCGAGCCGCTGCTGTTCCCGGCCCCGGTGGTGCTCATGGCCTAGACCATCGGGCTGCGCGTGGCTCCCCCCAGTCGCGCGCAGCCCGGCCCGGCCCGGGAACCTAGTGGGCGCGAGCGAGGATCATCGCGGCGCCCGTCAGCACGCATGCTGCGAGAAGCGCGAGAACGGCGGCGCTCAGCGCGCCGCCGGCGTCCTGGATCAGGTTCAGCGCCGCCAGCGCGAGCGCGAGCAGAAGGCACGCGGTGCAGGCCCAGCCTTTTGTGCTGCCGCATCTGCCCATACGCTGCAAATGTAGAGCGCTTGGCGCTACCCTGCGGAGCAATGGCGGACACGAGCAAGATCGCCAAGAACCTCGAGCGCTTCGCACAGGCCATCGCCGCGCATGACCGCGAGAACCCGACGCACACGGCGTACGGGATCGGGCTCGCTCACTTCGACATGGAGCGGCTCGGGCTCGAGGAGGGCGAGGAGATCCTCCCCGGCATCCGGATCGAGGCCGACGGCGGCGTGACCGGGAACTTCCGTGTCCTCTGCGACGGGCAGCACGAGCTCGACGAGCTGAGCGAGGAGGAGGAGCAGGCCGTCGACGCGATCGCGACGCAGGCACTGCCCGCCATCGCACCCGGCCTCGGCGCCGGCCCCCGCGAGTACTAGAGCGAGCGCGGGGCGTCAGCCGCCGGCGATCGGCGCGGGGACGCCTGCCCGCCCGGCGATGATGCGCACCAGCTTCTCGATCGTCGGGCACTCCAGGCCATGGCGCGCGGCGGCCCGCAGCACCGACCCGGGGATCGCGTCGAGCTCCGGCGGCCTGCCGGCCGCAATATCGCGCTGCATCGAGCTTCCGAGCGTCGCGTGGGCGTCCTCGAGCTCGCGGATCGCCCTTGCCGGGTCGGTTTCGAGCGCGCCCTCGGCGACCGCGGCGGCGCACGCCTCCTCGATCGCGCCGACGAGGTCCTCGCGAAGCTCCGGGGTCGAGCGGATCTCGCCGAGCAGCTTGTCGTAGGCGCTCGTCGTGCACGCGAGCGCGTTCAGGCGCACGAGCTTGGACCACATCACCTGTGGCTCGGAGTCGAGCACCCTCGCGGGGACACCCGAGCGCACCAGCAGCGCGGCCAGCTCGTCCATCGCGGGCCGCACGCTGTCCTCCCCGGCCATGTCGACCCGGAGGAAGGGGCTCGTGTGGACGACGACCCCCGGCTCGGGGCGGTCGGCCTCGACGCGGATCGTCCCCGAGACAACGGAGGCGGGAGCGAAGCGCTCACGCAGGACGGCGACGTGATCCAGCCCGTTCAGCAGCGGGAGGACGAGTCCCGGCTCGCAGCGGACGCGCTCGAGCGCGGAAGCCATGCCGGCTGCCTTGGTCGCGACGATCAGCACGTCGGTCGCCTCGCTCAGGCGCTCGAGCGCCCGCGGGTGGGCGACAAAATCCCCCAGGGTCACGCTGTTCACGCGGAGCCCCCGTTCGGAGATGACCTGCACCGTGCTCGGCTGCGCGACCATCACCACGCTCTCACCTGCGCGGTCGAGCGCGCCCCCGATCAGGCCTCCGACCCCGCCCGGCCCCAGCACCGCAACGTTCATCGCAGCGGGTCGATGAGCACGCCGGGGTTCATCACGCCCGCCGGGTCCACCGCCTCCTTTGCGCCGCGCACCGCGCCCGCGAAGACGTCCGGTCGCTGCTGGTCATACCAGGGCCTGTGATCGCGGCCGACGGCATGGTGGTGAGTGATCGTCCCGCCCTCCCGGATGATCGCGTCACCGACGGCCTGCTTGACCGCGGCCCATTGCTCGACCTCGCCTCCCCTGACCGCCGGCGCGAGCACCGTGAAGTAGGGCGCCGGGCCATCCGGGTAGACGTGCGTGAAGCGGCAGAACACGCGGCCGAGCTCGCCGCACGTCTCGGTGAGCGCCCGCTCGGCGGCGGCGCTGACGCGCTCGTGGAAGCCGGCGAAGCGGTCCCACGTGATGGCGGTCTCGAACGTCTCGGCGAGGATCCCGGCGGCGACGAGCGTGTCCCGGAGGTAGGGGGCTCCCAGGAACGCCTCGCGCCAGGAGCTGACGGCGTCCGAGCTCCCGGATCCGCCCGCCTTCGCGGAGCCGCCGTGCTCGGCGCAGATCGCCAGCGCCCGCGCCATCGAATCCTCGACCGGGTGATCTGAAGACTCGAAGCCGAGGACCAGCAGCGCATGCGACCCGTCGCCGGCCATCGTGAGCGCCGCCTCGCCGGGGTCCAGCAGACGGCAGTTCGACGGGTTCAGGCCCGACTGCGAGATCGCGCGGACGCACTCGGCCGCTCCCGCGAAGTCCGGGAAGCGCACTCCCGCCGAGCTGCGGTGCTGTGGGCGCGGCTGGATCCGCACCCACGCCTCCGTGATCACGCCGAGCACGCCCTCGGAGCCCGCGAGCATCCGGTCCGGGCTGATCCCGGCGCCGGAGCCGGGCAGGCGCCGGGACTCCCACGCGCCCGCCGGCGTGATCGCGCGCACCGACTCAAGGAAATCCTCGATGTGGGTCCAGACGGTGGCGAAGTGTCCGCCGGCCCTGGTGGCGATCCAGCCTCCGAGCGTCGAGAACTCGAACGACTGCGGGAAGTGACGGAGCGTCATGCCGAGCTCGCCGAGTTCGCGCTCGAGGGCGGGGCCGAATGCGCCGGCCTGGATCCGCGCCGCGCGGGAGACCTCGTCGACCTCGAGCACCCTTCCCAGCTCCGCGAGGTCCAGCGAGAGCGTGCCGTTGTAGCCGCGGCCCACGTCGGGGCTGACGCCGCCGACGACCGAGGTGCCGCCGCCGTAGGGGATCACGGCGATCCGCTCGCCGGTGCACCACTCGAGCAGTCGCTCGATGTCGGCCTCATCACGCGGGCGCGCGACGACGTCCGGCGGGAAGTCAAAGCGGCCTTCGAAGCCGCGCACCAGGTCCGAGTAGGACTTGCCGAGGGCATGCGAGGCGCGGGAGTGGGTGTCCTGCGCGCAGATGCCCGCGAGGTCCGCGGGCGGCGTGACGCTCGCGGGCGCAAGCGTCACGCGCTCGAGCGCCACCGGCTCGCGCACGTCGGTTACGGGCAGGCCCATGTGCTCGCCGAGCGCCGTCGCGGACGCGCGCACCTGCTCCAGATCCGGCTGCTGGTCCTCCCAGCCCCAGCCCCAGTGCTTTCTCCGTCGCTCGCTCACCGGCGCGAGTCTATTCGCGGGCGCGCGAGCCGTCCCCCGCCGTGGGCGGGTCGCCATTCAATAGCCTTCAGGCGATGGCCTCGCGACCCGAGCAACCGAGCCCCACGCCTGAGATCCTGGCCCGCGGACCGTGGGAGATCGCCGATATCCACGCGCGATGGGACGATGAGCACTTCCTCCCGAGCGCCGCGCAGACGATCGCGGCGGACGAGGCGATCAGGGAGCTGCAGGACCGCGGCTCTCCGAGCCACGACGGCCTCGCCGCGCGGCTCGTGGCATACAGCGAGCACGACGGCGTGCTCTCGATCGACATGCAGCCCCTGCGGTGGGCGCTGCGCCTGGTCGGCGAAGACGCCTCGCAGAGCATGGCCGCGCTGTGCGTGACGCGGGCGGCCGACGGCAAATGGCTGGCCGGTCGCCGCGCCCCCTGGGTGGCGTCGTGGGCCGGCCGCTGGGCGCTCGGCGCCGGCGGCGCGGTGGACGTCGGCGAGAGCCCGGCGGACACGCTCGTGCGCGAGCTCAAGGAGGAGTGGGATGTGACACCCGAGCGAGTGCAGGGCGAGGCGCTGCTGCGCCTGCCCCACCAGCTGGTCATGTTCGTGGGCCAGGCCTGGCTCGCCGAGGGCGCCGAGGAGACGGTGACCCCCGACCATGAGCACGACGAGTACGCGTGGTGGCCGAGCGACATCGACGCCTGGCCGGCCGAGGGCGAGGCCCTCGCCACGATGGCGCGCTGGCTGTCGGCGTGAGCACCGAGCTGCGCCCCGCGGCCGGCCCGCTCACCTTCAACCGGCTGAAGTGGACGTCGTTCACCCACTCCTGCGTGTATCTCGGTCTGCTGGCGTGCGCGTTCGCGGTCGGAAAACCCGAGCCGGTCACGTTCGCGCTCGGCCTGACCCACGGCTTGCTCTGGATCTTCATGTCGCTTGCGTGCGTGGCCGCGGCGCGGCTGCGGGTGGTCTCGCTGCGGCTCGCGGTGGCGGTCGCGGTGCTCGGCGGGATCGGGCCCTTCTTCGGCAGCTACGAGTTCGTGCGCGAGCAGCGGACACGCGACCCGGGCCAGGGCGAGGGTGAGCCCCAGACCCGGCCGGAGGCGGGTCAATGAGCCCGGCGGGATGAGCCTTTTGCATCCCTCGCGCATGTGAAAACGCTCACGAACAGTTGCCGATAACGGTGAAGCGCAGGCGGTAGGGCCGCGCTAGAGTGGGGGACCGATGGCACAAGCCGACACGGCTCAGCAGATAATCGATGTCGTAACCCCCGCTGCGGGCGAGTCGGTAACCGAGGGAACCATCCTCGAATGGCACGCCAAGGTCGGCGACCAGATCAAGGTCGACGCCACGATCGTCGAGATCTCCACCGACAAGGTGGACGTCGAGCTGCCCTCCCCAGCGACGGGGACAGTCACCGAGATCCTTGCGCAAGAGGGCGACACCGTCACGGTCGGGCAGGTCATCGCCCGCATCGCGGTCGGCTCCGGCGAGGCTTCGCACTCCGGTAACGGCACGGGCAACGGCACAACGAACGGGGCCGCGGCGGCCGCCGCCGACAGTGCGCCCGCACCAGCAGCCGACGCGCCGGGAGCACCGCCTGCGGGTCAGGAAAAGATCGTCGATGTCCTCACCCCCGCGGCCGGAGAGTCCGTGACCGAGGGAACGATCCTCGAATGGCACGTCAAGGTCGGCGAGCAGATCAAGGCCGACGCCACGATCGTCGAGATCTCCACCGACAAGGTGGACGTCGAGCTGCCCGCCCCAGCCACGGGGACGGTCACCGAGTTGCTGGTGAGCGAGGGCGACACCGTCACAGTCGGGCAGGTCATCGCCCGCATCGCAGTCGGTGCACCGCAGGACGCGGCGCCCAGCGCGCCCGCCGCCGACGGCGGCGGGAATGGATCCCCGACGCCACCGGGCGGCACGCCCGCGCAGGCGCCGGACGGCGTGAAGGTCTCCCCGGTCGCAGCGCGCGCCGCCGCCGCCGAGGGCGTCAGCCTCGCCGGGGTGTCCGGCACCGGCCCCGCCGGGCGCATCACCAAGGCCGATGTGCTCTCCGCCGCCGCCGGCAACGGCGCGGCCGCGGCCGCGCCGGAGTCACAGCTGATGAAGGGCGGCGCAGCCGCCCTGGCCCGCTACATGGACCAGTCGCTGTCGATCCCGACGGCGACCAGCTTCCGGACCCTCACCGTGACGGTCCTCGACGGGCGCCGCCGCGAGCTGAAGGCCGCCTCGCTGAAGGTCTCCTACACGCACCTGATCGCCTACGCGATCGCGCGTGCCGCGTCCGCCGACATGCCGGTGATGGCCGACCACTTCGCCGAGGTGGACGGCAGGCCCCATCGCATCGTCGACGGCCGCGTCAACCTCGGCCTGGCCGTGGACGTCGAAAAGAAGGACGGCTCGCGGACGCTGATGGTTCCCGTCATCAGCGACGCCGGGCGCATGAGCTTCGACGCCTTCCTCGCCGCCTACGACGCCCTCGTCGAGAAGGCGCGCACGAACACGCTGACCGCGGACGACCTCGTCGGCGCGAACATCACGCTCACGAACCCCGGCGGCATCGGCACGATCGCCTCGGTTCCCAGGCTGATGAGCGGCCAGGGGACGATCATCGCGACCGGCTCGATCGCCTACCCGGTCGGGCTCGGGAACGTCGGCGCGAACATCGGCGCGGAGAAGGTCATGACGATGACCTCCACCTACGACCACCGGATCATCCAGGGGGCCGAGTCCGGGCGATTCCTCGCCCGTATCGACGAGTACCTGCAGGGCAAGGACGGCTTCTACGAGGACGTCTTCTCATCGCTCGGGCTCACCGCCGGGCCGGCACCCGCGCCGCCCGTCGCGGCCGCGGCGCCCGCACCCGCGGCCGACGGCCACGGCGGCCCGGTCGGTGAACAGCTCCTGCAGGCCGTGCAGGCCGCGAGCACCTACGTCGGGCGTGTCCGCAGCCACGGCCACCTCGCAGCGCACCTCGACCCGCTCGGCACCGAGCCCGAGGGAGACCCCGGCCTCGACCCCGAGGCGCTCGGCCTGACGCCGGAGATCCAGACCCGGCTCCCCGCGAGGATCTTCCAGATGTACGTCCCGGGCGAGACGCTCGCCGACGCGCTGCCTCACCTTCGCGAGACCTACTGCGGCACGATCGCCTACGAGATCGAGCACATCGCCTCCCACCGCCAGCGTGTGTGGCTGCGCGAGCACATCGAGTCCGGGGCGTTCCGCAAGCCGCTCACGGGCGACGAACGGCGGACGATGCTCAAGCGCCTGACCGAGGTGGACGCGATGGAGCGCTTCATGCACAAGGCCTACCTCGGGCAGCACCAGTTCTCGATCGAGGGCCTGGACATGACCGTGCCGATGCTGGACGAGCTGATCCAGCTCTCCGCGAGCATCGGGGCGCAGGAGGTCGTGGTCGGCATGGCCCACCGTGGACGCCTGAACGTGCTCGCACACAACCTCGGCCGCGCCTACGACACGATCTTCGCCGAGTTCGAGGGCGCCTCGACGCTCGAGGCCGTCACGACGATCCCCCAGGGCGGAACCGGTGACGTCAAGTACCACCACGGCACGCAGGGCACCTACCAGCTGCCCGCCGGCGGGACGATCCGCGTGAACCTGGAGTCCAACCCGAGCCATCTCGAGTACGTCTCGCCGGTCGTCGAGGGCGCGACACGCGCCGCGCAGACCTCTCGTGAAGGGCCGCACGCCTTCCAGAACACGAACGCCGCCGTGCCTATCGTGATCCACGGCGATGCGTCGTTCCCCGGCCAGGGCGTCGTCTCCGAGACGCTCAACCTGCAGGCGCTCGACGGCTACAAGGTCGGCGGGACCGTGCACCTGATCATGAACAACCAGATCGGTTTCACGACCGACCCGGACGACTCGCGCTCAACCCGCTGGGCGTCGGACCTCGCGAAGGGCTTCGACGTGCCGATCATCCACGTCAACGCCGACGACGTGGAGTCCTGCATGGCGTCCGTGCGGCTCGCGTTCGCCTTCCGGCAGGAGTTCGGTCACGACGTGCTGATCGACCTGATCGGCTACAGGCGATTCGGTCACAACGAGTCCGACGAGCCCGCCTACACGCAGCCGGAGATGTACGCGAAGATCAAGGGCAAGAAACGCGTCACCGAGCTGTGGGCGGATCGCCTGGTCGCCGAGGGCGTTGTCTCGCCGGATGAGGTCGAGCGCCAGGCGCAGGCCGTGTGGGACAACCTGACGCTGCTGCACCAGCGGCTGAAGGCGAAGATCACCGCGGCCGAGGAGCACGGCGGCGAACAGACCACCGGCGAGTACCAGCTCGACCGCACCCCGAGCCCGGAGGTCGAGACGGCCGTGCCCGCCGCCCGCCTTCGCAGCCTCGGCGAGGAGCTCCTGAAAGTGCCCGCGGACTTCACGGTGCACCCCAAGCTCGTCAAACAGCTCGAGCGCCGGCGCGAGGCGCTCGCCGACCCCGAGACGCACGCGATCGACTGGGCGCACGCGGAGGCGCTCGCCTTCGCGACCCTTCTCACCGAGGGCACGCCCCTGCGCCTTTCCGGGCAGGACACCGAGCGCGGCACGTTCAGCCAGCGCCACATGGTCCTTCACGACGCGAAGACCGGCCAGACGGTCTGCCCGATCCAGACGCTCCCTGGCGCGATCGCCCCGCTCGAGCTTCACAACAGCCCGCTCTCCGAGCTCGCCTGCCTCGGCTTCGAGTACGGCTACAGCCAGGAGGCCCCGGAGACCCTCGTCCTGTGGGAGGCGCAGTTCGGTGACTTCGTCAACTCCGCGCAGGTCATCATCGACCAGTTCATCGTCTCGGGCCTGGCGAAGTGGGGCCAGACGTCAAGGCTGACGCTGCTTCTCCCCCACGGCTATGAGGGATCCGGCCCCGAGCACTCGTCCGCGCGCCTAGAGCGATTCCTGCGCAGCGCCGCCGAGGGCAATCTCCGCGTCGCGAGCCCGACGACCCCGGCGCAGTACTTCCATCTGCTCAGGCGCCAGGCGCGCATAGCCAAGCAGCGTCCGCTCGTCGTGATGACCCCGAAGTCCCTGCTGCGTCTGCCGCAGGCGGCGAGCTCGGTCGCCGACATGGCCGAGGGCTCGCGCTTTGAGCCGGTCCTCAGCGAGCCCGGCGTGCAGGACGAGCAGGTAACGCGGCTCGTGCTGTGCACCGGCAAGATCTACTACGACCTCGTCGGCCACCCCGAACGCCCCTCGCACGTCGGCCTCGCGGTCGCGCGCGTCGAGCTCCTCTACCCGTTCCCCGAAGCTGAAATCCTGGCCCTGATGCACCGCTACCCGAACCTGCGTGAGGTCCTGTGGGTCCAGGAGGAGCCGCGGAACATGGGCGCGAGGGCACACATGTTCCCGCGCCTGATGCAGATCATGCCCGAGGAGATGCACTTCGGATACGTCGGGCGCCCCGAGCGCGCCAGCCCGGGCGAGGGCTACCCGGCGGCGCACATCGACGAACAGAACCGCATCGTGACGACGGCGATAGACCTGCGCCAGCCGATCTCGCAGTACCCGAGAAAGACCCCGGGCGAGCGCTGATGGGTGCTCTCTGGCGCCGCCTGCGCAACATCATGCGCCAGCGCAAGCGCAGGCGCGGCGCCTGATCAGCGGCCTTTCCAGACGGGTTCCCGCTTCTCCTTGAACGCGGCCGCGCCCTCGCGCGAATCCTCCGACGCGAACACCGGCCCGGAGATGGCGCCCTGCTTCTCCCACATCTCGCCTGTGCTCCAGTCGAACTGCTCCTGAAGGATCTGCTTGGAGGCCATCAGTGCCAGCGGCCCGTTCTTCGCGAGCCGCGCGGCGAGCTCGAGCGCGCCGTCGACGGCACCGCCGGGCTCGGCGAGCGCGTTGACCACGCCGAACTCGTGGAAGCGCTCGGCGGGCATCGTGTCGCCGGTCAGAGCCAGCTCCATCACCACGTGGTAGGGCATCCGCCGCGGCATCCGCAGCAGCGCGCCGCCCGCGGCGACAAGCGAGCGCTTGGCCTCCGGGATCCCGAGCTTCGCGCCCTTCGCTGCCACGATCAGATCGCACGCGAGGGCGATCTCCAGCCCGCCGGCGACTGCGAAGCCCTCGATCGCGGCGATCAGCGGCTTGCGCGAGGCGCGCTGCGCGATTCCAGCGAACCCGCGGTCCCCATACCAGGGCGACTCGCCCTTGACGAACGCGCCGAGGTCCATCCCGGCGCAGAAGAAGCCGCCTGCGCCGGTCAGCACGCCGACCGACAGGCCGTCGTCGGCGTCGAGCTCATCGAGCGCCTTCGCGACGGCCTCGGCCAGCGCGGCGTTGACCGCATTTCGCACGTCGGGGCGGTTCAGCGTTATCAGCAGCACGTTCCCCCGCCGCTCGGTGAGAACGGGCTGGGCCTGATCGTCGGACATCTCGCTGGCTCTCCTTGGTCGGGAGAGCGGAGCCTACCCATGAGCCGCCCCGCGGGGCGGCCCGCGCTATGCCGCGAAAAGCTTCAGCTCGGGCTCGCGTTCGCCGCGCAGGACCTCGAGCTCGACCTCGACGCACTCGATCCCGCGCGCGCCCGCCAGAACGCGGGCCTGCGGCTTGATGCTCTGCGCCACGAGGATCCCGCGACAGGACCCCATCGCCGGGTCAAGGCGGATCCGCTCCAGGTATCGCGTGAGCTGCTCAACCGCGTCGATCGTCGCGATCCGCTTGATCTCGACGGCGATCCACTCGTCCCCCTCATCGCGGCACATCAGGTCCACCGGGCCGATGTCGGTGGGCCACTCGCGGCGGACGAGCCGCAGGCCCTCCCCGCACCATCCCGGTGAGTCCGCGAGAAGCTCCTGGAGCTCGCGCTCCATCCCCTCCTTCTCGAGCGAGCCGAGGACCTCGAGCTCGTGCTCGACGTCGGACAGCACCCCATCGATCGTGATCCGCAGCTGCTCGTCGCCCGCGCGCCGCCTCACCGTGAGCGCCGCGAGCTCACCGCCCGGGCCGAGCTCCTGCTCGATCACCGTCGGGGGGCTCATCCAGTTCAGGGGCTTGACGCTCTGGCCGCCGCCGTCGGCCCAGACCATGAACGTCCCGTCCGCCTTCATCATCAGAAGCCGGACGGCCTGGGGAAGCTCGGTGTTCAGTCGGCCGGAGTAGGAGACCTCACAGCTGGCCACGATCAGGCGCATCGCCCGACGGTACCTGCTGGGCCGGATCAACCGGCGGGGCGCTCGGCGTGCCGTTGGGGGCCGGCGGATGGCTCTCGCCGCCCGCGCTGACGGACTCGCGGAACTCCTTGATGCCGTTGCCGAGCGCGCGGGCGAGTTCCGGCAGGCGCTTGGGCCCGAGCACCACCAGCGCGACGATCGCTATGAACGCGAGATGGACGGGATTCTCAATGCCCATTCCGCTCAGGCTAGCGCGTGGACTGGCCGCCGGGGCGCCCCCTACGCTCTGCGCGTATGGCCTCTGAAGCACAGGCTCGGCAGGGACGTCCGTATCCGCCTCCGCCGGCACTTGAGCGGGTCTGGCCCGCCCAGGTGACCGCGATCGTCGCGATCGCGTTGCAGCTGACGCTCCCCAACCGGCTGACGGTGGGCCCGACATGGCTGCTGCCGTCGCTCGAGGCAGTGATGGTTGTCGGGCTGGTGGTCTCGACCAAACGCCTGAAAATCGAGGAGGACCATCCGCGCAGGCGCGTCGCCGCGATCGTGATGATCGGCCTCGTGAGCGCCGCGAACGTGCTTTCGCTGTACCTGCTCACCCACCACCTGCTGCACGTCCACGTGAGCAACGGCAGCGAGCTGATCGGCGCCGGCGTCCTGATCTGGCTGACGAACTTCCTGATCTTCGCACTGTGGTATTGGGAGCTCGACCGCGGTGGCCCCGGCAAGCGCGCGCAGGGCCATGACGGGCCGCCGGACTTCCTGTTCCCGCAGATGGCCGACGACCGCGTCGAGCCGCTGGACTGGCGACCGCACTTCGTCGACTACCTGTACGTGTCGCTGACCAACGCGACCGCGTTCTCCCCCACCGACACGATGCCGCTCACGCCGATGGCGAAGAGCGTCATGGGCGCGCAGTCGCTCGTCTCGCTGGTGACGATCGGCCTGATCGTCTCGCGAGCCGTGAACATCCTGTAGGCGTCAGCGCCGCGGGCAGGGCGCCGTGTACTGCGCGGTCACGGTCTGCTGCGTCAGTCCCGCGAGCCCCGCGAACGTCAGGGCGGTCCTGACCGTGAATCCGCCCTTCGGGCACGTCGAGGGGACGGTGCCGTAGAAGACGGCGTGCCTGCCCTTGCCCCTCGCGGCGCCGACCTTGATGTTGATCCTCTGCACTGAGGCATCGGGGGCGCCCGGGACGGTTTCCACGAGCGGCACCTGGGAGATCAGTTCGGGGCCTTTCCCGCCCGCGCCGGCGAGGTTCTCGTATCTTGCCGTGGAGGGGATTTCCAGGGACACGGGGTCGTGCCCGAAGGTGAAGAAGTTCAGCCCGCCGCCCGGAGAGAAGAACGATTCGAGCGTCGCTTCCTCCGGGACGCGGGTGTGCCCGAACGCGACGATGCCCTGGACCGTGCCGGTGCCGGCTCTCGAGCCGGCAGGACAGCGCTGAGGTTCCTTTTCGGTGAGGATCAGCGCATCGGGGCATGTCGGGAACCCAGCGGGGTGGATGTGGGTGCCCGGCGGGAGGTAGAAGGCGACGCCGATCAGGGGCGCCGGGAAGCCTCCGTATTCGGTGCCGGAGATCCTGTATTCCGCTTCCAGGCCGGCGCCCGCGCCGAGCCGGTAGCCGGTGCCTCGGTATCCGGGGATCGGGAGCGGGGTCACTTTGAACTTCACTTCCGGAGCCCCCGAGGCAGCCGGGACGACGGCGAGCAGGCTCACGGAGCAGACGGCGATGAGGCTCAGCAGTCGGCGCATCGGATCCCTCCTTTCCGGCGGACCAGCAGAGCCTATTGCGTGCCGTCCTCGAGCGCATCCGCTCGGCGCGCCGGGTAGGGTTTCTGCATGGGGCAGATTGAGGACCGCATGGACGCGCTCGGCCTGTCGCTGCCGGCCGTGTTCGCCGCCCCCGGCGGCATCGCGATGAGCTTTGACCTGGTCAGGGTGCACGGCGACGTCGCCTACATCTCCGGCCACGGCCCGATCGACGGCGCGAGCGCGCTGATGCAGGGCAAGGTCGGCGGCGAGCTGAGCATTGAGCAGGGCTACGAGGCGGCCCGCCTGACCGGGCTCTTCACGATCGTGCGAGTGCCGCCGCGCGGGAGCCTGCGCTGCACCAACCAGGGAGCCTGGTCCACCGCTTCATCGGGTGTGCGGTGGGCGTCGTCGGCGAAGAACACGCGGCCGCCCGGCTTCAGTGCGCGCCCCACAAGGTCCCAGAAGGCCTCAAAGCGCGACGGCGGCACATGCGAGAGCCAGAACCCGAACACGACCGTGTCATAGACGCGGTCGGGCTGCCAAGTGAAGATGTCCGCATGGATGAAGCGGACGGGCTTGCCTCTCAGGCGATGGCGGGCATGATCGAGCATCTCCTGTGAGCCGTCGACGGCGGTTACGCGGTCCGCGAGCTCGGCGAGCTGCGCGGTCCACGATCCCGGCCCGCACGCCAGCTCGAGCACATCGCCGCCGGGTCCGAAGGACCTGAGGGCCTCCTCCAGGTCCTCCCCGCTCCAGCCGGGGATGGCTCCCCGCTCATAGTCCGCCGCGATTTCGCTGTAGTAGGCGCGCTGCCCGGCGAGCAGCCGGTCGATCTCGCGATCGTCCATCGCGCGCAGGCCCCTAGCCTGCGGCGGCGACCGTGGGTTCGAGCGCCAGGGCCTGCTCGACGAGCGCTGTGATGTCTGAGTCGGCGCCGAGCTCGAGCGCCAGCCGGAGTGCCTGCAGCGAGCCCTCGCGGTCGCCCAGCGCGAGGCGCAGGCGGCCCAGCCGCTCCCAGGCACCCGCGTCCGACGGCCCGCGTTTGGCGGCACGCTCAGCGGCCTCCTCAGCGAGGTCGATCGCGCCGATGTCTTCATAGATCCGCGCCGCGAAGCGGTGCGCTGCGGGGCGTTTGGGGTCCACCCGGGCCCAGTCCCGGACGGCCCTGGCGGCCTCCTCGAGCTTCCCCGCGTTCCAGAACGCGAGCGTCATCAGCCGCAGCACCGCGACGTTGCGGGGCTCGGCGTCGCGGGCGTAGATCAGGCGCTGTGCCGCGAGCAGGTACTCCCCTTCGGCCATCGCCCGCTGCGCGGCGATCATGAAACGCTCGACGCGCTGCTCGGCCGGGTCGGGCTTTGAGAAGTCGACGAACTGCATGCTGCCGGCCGGCACCGTGCGGATGCCGTGGCTGAATTTCACGCGTGCCCACTGCTGCACCTCCTCGCCGGGCTTCGTGGCCTCCGAGGAGAAGTAGATCCCCGCGACGGTGCCCACGCCCCACTCGGGGTAGGAGACGCAGCGCGCGTAGCGGTGCACGACGGAGTGGTCGGGCACGCGGCTTCCGAACGGGTCGTGCGCGGCTTTGTCCTTCGCCGCGGCCCTCGCGCGCTGCTCGGCTTCATATGCGCGGCGGCCCGCCTCCTCGCGCTCGCGGCGGGCCGCGGCGGCGCTGACCTTGACCGCGTTCTGGGACACGCGGCCGCCGCGTGAACCCTCGGCCAGACGCTCGAGCTGATCGGCCGCCTCGTTGATCGCCTTCAGGTGGCGCTCGTGCTCGAACTGTCTGCCGGCGGGCGCCACATCGGGATGCCAGCGCTTGGCCATGCGGCGGCGGGCCAGCTGGACATCGCGCTTGTCGAACGGGGCCTCGAGCTCCAGCAGGAGCAGATGCTGCTCGACGTCAAGGACGGTCGTGGGCATTGCCTGACAACGTTAGCGATACGCGCGAGCCCCTATCCTGCGTGCCAATGTCCTCTCAATACATCTTCACGATGCACCGGCTGTCAAAGCTGCACCCGCCGGACAAGACGGTGCTCGACAACCTCACGCTCGCGTTCTACCCGGGCGCCAAGATCGGCGTGCTCGGCTACAACGGTGCGGGCAAGTCGACGCTGCTGCGGATCATGGCCGGCGTCGACCAGGAGTATCGAGGCGAAGCGCAGCTCGCGCCCGGCGCCAGCGTGGGCATGCTCGAGCAGGAGCCGCATCTGGATGAGTCCAAGGACGTCAAGGGGAACGTCGAGGACGGCGTCGCGGAGACCAAGGCCCTGCTCGACCGCTTCAACGAGCTGGCCGCCAACTACTCCGATGAGACGGCGGAGGAGTTCGGGAGGATCCAGGCGAAGATCGACGCCGCCGACGCGTGGAACCTCGACACGCAGCTCGAATACGCGATGGACGCGCTCCGGCTTCCCCCGCCGGACGCCGACGTGAGCACGCTCTCCGGTGGCGAGAAGCGGCGCGTGGCGCTCTGCCGGCTGCTGCTGCGCGCCCCCGACCTGCTGCTGCTCGACGAGCCCACGAACCACCTCGACGCCGAGTCCGTGGCGTGGCTCGAGCAGCACCTCGCCGAGTACAAGGGCACGATCGTCGCGGTCACCCACGACCGCTACTTCCTCGACAACGTCGCCGGCTGGATCCTCGAGCTGGACCGCGGCAAGGGCATCCCCTACCAGGGCAACTACTCGGCGTGGCTGGAGCAGAAGCAGGTGCGCCTGGCGCAGGAAGACCGAACCGAGAAGGCACGGCAGCGCACGATCGCCGCCGAGCTCGAATGGGTGCGCACGAACCCGAAGGGGCGTCGCACCAAGTCAAAGGCGCGCCTGGCGCGCTACGACGAGCTGGTCTCCGAGGAGCGCAACGTCAAGCTCGACGAGGTCCAGATCCACATCCCGCCGGGTCCGCGGCTGGGCTCCAAGGTGCTGACCGCGAACCATCTCTCCAAGGGATTCGGCGAGCGGCTGCTGATCGAGGACCTCTCGTTCGACCTGCCGCGCGCCGGCATCGTCGGCGTGATCGGCGCGAACGGCGCCGGCAAGACGACCCTGTTCCGGATGATCACCGGGCAGGAGACACCCGACAGCGGCACGCTCGAGGTCGGCGACACCGTCAAGCTCGCCTATGTCGACCAGTCGCGCGACTCGCTCGACCCGGAGAAGACGGTCTGGGAGGAGATCTCCGAGGGTCTTGACCAGCTGACGGTCGGGGACCGTGTCGTGAACTCGCGCCAGTACACGGCGGGCTTCAACTTCAAGGGATCCGACCAGCAGGCACGCATCGGCAAGCTCTCCGGCGGAGAGCGCAATCGAGTGCACCTGGCCAAGCTGCTGCGCAGCGGCGGCAACCTGCTGCTGCTGGACGAGCCCACGAACGACCTCGACGTCGACACGCTGCGCGCGCTCGAGAACGCGCTGCTCGCGTTCCCCGGCTGCGCGGTCGTTATCTCCCACGACCGGTGGTTCCTTGACCGTATCGCCACGCACGTGCTGGCCTTCGAGGGCGACTCGCAGGTCACGTGGTTCGAGGGCAACTTCGAGGCGTACGAGGAGCACCGCCACGCCGTGCTCGGCGCCGCGGCGGACCGCCCGCACCGCATCACCTACAAGCGGCTGGTACGTGGCTGAGCCACACGCGCCTGGCACGTTCGACCGCGATACGGCCGTCCGGCTCGAGGAGTCCTCGGGCGGGGTGCGTGTGTTCGCGGCGGACGTCGCCGAGGGCTGGCGTGCGGGCCGCGGCCCTCACGGCGGCTATCTAGCGGCGATGATCCTGCGGGCGCTCGAGGCGAGCGTGGAGCAGCCCCGCAGAACCCCCCGCTCGCTGACGATCCATTTCGTGCGGGCTCCCGACATCGGACCAGTCGTGATACGCGTCACGCTCGAGCGCGAGGGTCGCTCGATCAGCACTCTCTCGGCGCGCCTTGAGCAGGACGGGCGGCTGATGGCCCTGGCGCTGTCTGCGTTCTCGGTGCCGTGGGATGGCCCGGCGATGTCCGAGGTGCCGATGCCGCAGGTGGCGGGCCCCGATCCGCACCGCGAGCCGGGGACGCTGATCACCGATGAGAACGTTCCTGAGATCGCTCGCCACATCACCGTCCAGCGGCGCTTCGGCGGCGTCCCGTTCGCCGACCCTGAGCAGCCGATGGAGACGGGCGGCTGGCTCGGCCTGGCCGAGGCGCGCCCGATCGATTCGCTGTCGCTCGCGTTCTTCTGCGACGCCCTGATACCGGCGCCGTTCATGCGCCTGGCCGCGCCGGCGCCGGCGCCCACGATCGATCTCACGATCCACTTCCGCGTCGCGATGCCGAGCGAGAAGCACCCCGATCCCGGCGAGCTGTGCCTCGCCCGCGTGAACGCGGGGGTCGTTCACGACGGGCTCTTCGAGGAGGACGTGATGATCTGGGCGCGGGACGGGACGCTGCTCGCCCAGTCGCGCCAGCTCGCGATCCTGATGGGCCCATCCATGGGGTAGTGTGGCCGCATGGCCAACTACACCGCGAAGCACATCAAGGACATGCAGGCCGCCTTCGGCGGTGGATTCGTCAAGGCGCGCGCCGAGCTCGGCGTCACCTCATTCGGAATGCAGGTCATCAGGATGCCTCCGGACTACGCGGACTACCCGGAACACGACCACGCGCAGGACGGTCAGGAGGAGGTCTACCTCGCTCTCGGCGGATCCGGATGGATCGACATCGAAGGTGAGCGCGTGGAGATGCCGGACGGCGTGCTCGTGAGGGTAGCGCCGGAGGTCAAGAGAAAAGTCCACTCGGGCCCCGAGGGCCTGCAGATGCTCGTGATAGGCGGCCGCCCCGGCCAGGCCTACGAGGTCAGCGCGTTCAGCGAGCTCGAGCCCGCGTGAGCCGGGGCTAGGCGCTCAGGTCGGTCGTGCGCTTCAGGCGGAGCGCCGCCGCCGCGACCAGCCGCGCCGCTGCCCTGACGTCATCGAGCTGGACGAGCTCGACGGGCGAATGCATGTAGCGGATCGGGATCGAGACCAGGCCTGTCGGGATTCCGCCACGGGCGAGGTGCACGGCGTCGGCGTCGGTGCCGGTGGCGCGCCCGCTGGCGTCGATCGTGTGCGGGATCCGCTCCGCCTTTGCGGCCGCCGCGATCAGCTCGAACATCTTCGCGTTCAGGATCGAGCCGCGCCCTATCACCGGGCCGGAGCCGAGCTCGTGCTTGCCGGCCTGCTTGACGTCGATCCCCGGGGCGTCGGTGGCGTGCGTGACATCGATCACGATCGCGGCGTCCGGCTCGAGCGAGAAGGCGCTGGTGCGTGCTCCGCCGAAGGTCGTCTCCTCCTGGACTGCCGCCACCGAGGCGACCTCCCACTGGCCGCCGCCGGCCTCCGCGACCAGCCGCGCCGCCTCGAGCGAGACGAAGGAGCCGAGGCGGTTGTCGAGCGCGCGTGAGACGAGCCTCCCGTTCGGCAGCGCCAGCGGGTCCGCGTCGATCACGGCGACGTCGCCGATGCGGACCATCTCACGCGCCTGCTCTCCGTCGCGGGCTCCGATGTCGATGTGCATCTCGCGGATGTCCGCGACCTTTTTGCGCTCCTCATCGCGCAGCAGGTGCACCGGCTTCTTGCCCACGACGCCCGGCACGGGTCCGCCCTTGGTCTCGATCACGACGCGCTGGCCGACGAGTATCTGGGCATCCCAGCCTCCCACTTCGGCGAACCAGAGGTAGCCCTGATCGTCGATGTGCGTCACGATCAGGCCGATCTCGTCGATGTGGCCCATCACGAGCAGTCGTCTGCGCGGACCCCTGCCGCGCGCCGGGACGAGGGCGAGCGGGGTGCCCACCGCGTCCGTTGAGACCTTCGCGAAGGGGGCTGCGCCGTCGAGCCACACACGCGTGGGGTCGTTCTCGTAGCCGGACGGGCCGCGGGCTGCGAGCAGGTCGAGCAGCAGCTTTGGCGCGCGCGCCGCGGCGCCGCGGCGGGCGGGTTTCTTCCTGGGCGCGGGGCTCATCTGGCGAGAAGGTTACGCAGCACGTACTGAAGGATGCCGCCGTGGCGGAAGTAGTCGGCCTCACGCGGGGTGTCGATGCGCACCAGCGCCTCGAACTCGACGGGGCCGGCACCGCCGCGCTCGGCTCGCACGCGCACGTGACTGGGCGGAGGCCCCCCGTCAGCCATCGCGTCCGCGAGAGCGGTGATCGTCAGCGTCTCCTCACCGGTGAGGCCGAGTGACGCGGCGCTCCGCCCCTCGGGGAACTGCAGCGGCAGCACGCCCATGCCGACCAGGTTCGAACGGTGGATCCGCTCGAAGCTCTCGGCGATCACGGCCCGGACCCCGAGCAGGCTCGTGCCCTTCGCAGCCCAGTCGCGCGAGGAGCCCGAGCCGTACTCGCGACCGGCGAGCACGACGAGCGGGATGCCGCCGTCGATGTAGCGCATAGCGGCGTCGTAGATCGGCATCCGCTCGGCGGAGCCGTCGGCGAGGTACCGCGTCCAGCCGCCTTCCGGGAGAGCGTCCCCCCCGCCGATCAGGTTCTTCAGGCGGATGTTCGCGAAGGTCCCGCGCATCATCACCTCGTGGTTTCCGCGCCGCGAGCCGTAGGAGTTGAAGTCCCTCGGCTCGACGCCGTGCTCCTGCAGGTACGCGCCGGCGGGACCGTCGCGCTTGATCGATCCGGCGGGCGAGATGTGGTCGGTGGTGACGCTGTCGCCGAGCAGGGCAAGGACCCTCGCGCCGGCGATGTCGGTGACGTCCTGCGGCTCGGCCGGCATGTCCTGGAAGTAGGGCGGGAGCCGCACATAGGTCGAGTCCTCGTCCCACGCGAAACGCTCGCCCTCGGGGACGGGCAGGCCGTTCCAGCGCTCATCGCCCGCGAACACCTCGCCGTAGCTGCTGCGGAACATCTCCGCGCGAACCGACTCGCCGACCGTGCGGGCGACCTCCTGCCCGGACGGCCAGATGTCCCGCAGGTAGACATCGTTGCCGTCGTGGTCCTGGCCGAGCGGGTCGCTGACGATGTCGATGTCCATCGTCCCGGCGAGCGCGTAGGCGACGCACAGCGGGGGTGAGGCGAGGTAGTTCATCTTCACGTCGGGGTTGATCCGTCCCTCGAAGTTGCGGTTCCCCGAGAGCACCGAGACGACCGCCAGGTCCGCGTCCGCGATCGCCTCGGAGATCGGCTCAGACAGCGGACCGGAGTTGCCGATGCAGGTCGTGCAGCCGTAGCCGACGAGATTGAAACCCAGCTCCTCCAGCGGCTCGGTCAGGCCCGCCCGGTCCAGGTACTCCGTTACGACCTTCGAGCCCGGCGCGAGCGACGTCTTGACCCACGGCTTGGAGCGAAGGCCCCTGTCGAGGGCGTTGCGCGCGAGGATCCCGGCTCCGATCATCACCGACGGGTTCGAGGTGTTGGTGCAACTGGTGATCGCGGCGATCACGACGTGCCCGTGGTCGAGCTCGAAGCTCTCGCCGTCGACGGTCACGGGTGTCGGGCGGTGCCCGGCGATCGCGGCGGCCGCGCCGTGGGCGGGCTCCGGCCCGTGCTCCGCGGAATCCTCGTGGCCGGGTGCGCCGTTGGCCGGCGGGTCCGACGCCGGGTAGGACTCCGCGACGGCCTCATCGTGCGGGTCGCTCTGCTCTCCGGCGCTGGGCACGTAGTCGCGCAGCGCGGAGCGGAACGACTCCTGCGAGCCGCTCAGCGGCACACGGTCCTGCGGGCGCTTTGGGCCGGCGAGGCTCGGCTCCACGGTCGCGAGGTCCAGCTCGATCGTGTCGGAGAAGGTCGGCTCTTCGCTGTTCTCGTCAAGCCAGAGCCCCTGCTCCTTGGCGTAGGACTCCACGAGCGCGATCTGCTCCGGTGAGCGGCCCGAGAGCTCGAGGTAGCTGAGCGTCTCGCCGTCGATCGGGAAGATCGCACAGGTCGAGCCGAACTCGGGGGACATGTTGCCGATCGTGGCGCGGTCGGCGAGCGGCAGCGCGGCCACGCCGCGGCCGTAGAACTCGACGAACTTGCCGACGACTCCGCGCTCGCGCAGCATCTCGGTGACGGTCAGGACGAGGTCGGTGGCGGTCGTGCCCTCCGGGAGTGCTCCATGCAGCCGGAAGCCGAGCACCTGCGGTATCAGCATCGACATCGGCTGGCCGAGCATCGCGGCCTCGGCCTCGATGCCGCCCACGCCCCAGCCGAGCACACCGAGGCCGTTGACCATCGTGGTGTGGGAGTCCGTTCCGACGAGCGTGTCCGGGTAGGCCTGTCCGGTGCGCTCGTTGGGGAACACGACCCGCGCGAGGAACTCGAGGTTGACCTGGTGGACGATGCCCGTGTCCGGGGGGACGACCGCGAAGTCGTCGAAGGCTCCCTGGCCCCAGCGCAGGAACGCGTAGCGCTCCTGATTGCGCTCGAACTCGCGCTCGGCGTTCACGCGGAAGGAGCTGTGGCTCCCGAACGAGTCGACCTGCACGGAGTGGTCGATCACGAGCTCGGCTGGGGCGAGCGGGTTGATCGCGGCTGGGTCTCCGCCCATCTTCGCCATCGCATCGCGCATCGCTGCCAGGTCGACGACTGCGGGGACGCCGGTGAAGTCCTGCATCAGCACCCTCGCGGGCGTGAAGGCGATCTCCTTGCTGGGCTGCGCCTTGGCGTCCCATGTGGCGAGCGCCTCGATGTCTGCCGCGGTGACGGAGCCGTTGCCCTCGGTGCGAAGCAGGTTCTCCAGCAGGACCTTCAGGGAGAACGGGAGCCTTTCGACGTCGTAACGCTGCTGGAGCGCGCCTAGGCGAAAGATCTCAAACGAGCGGCCGCCGACCTGCAGCGTGCCCTTCGCGCCAAAACTGTTCTCCGACATGCCATCTCCCGTGCGTTCTCACAGCTCAACAGTGACTGCGGTCAGTCTCGCAGAGTCCCGCGGGCGGGCACCGGCCGCCCTTGGCGGGCGGTGGGCGGCAAACGCCGGCTACAGAGCGGGCTCGGCGGCCCTTGTGACGCGGCCCTTGCCCTGTCGCTTTGCGCGCAGGAGCGCCGAATCGCAGGCCTTCAGCAGGTCTTCCGTGCTCATCCCGTCCTGCCACTCCGCGACCCCAATCGAGGCCGACACGCCGGGCGGCGCCCCCTCGGCGACCGCGATCTCCCGCAGGCGCGCGAGCGCCCTGGTCGCCGCGGCGGCGGCGCTGTCCAGGCCCGCGTTCGGGAGGATCACGACGAACTCGTCTCCGCCGTAGCGGGCAACACGATCGAAGGCCCTGAACTCGCCGACGAGGGCCTGGACGACCCCGCGCAGCATGGCGTCGCCGGCGGGGTGGCCGTGGTCGTCGTTGACCTGCTTGAAGTCGTCGAGGTCGATGAGCAGGCATGACAGCGGCCCGCCGGTGCGCCTTGCCCGCCCGATCTCCTCGTCAAGGCGACGGCGCATCGCGCGATGGTTCATGCAGCCGGTGACGGAGTCGGTGCCCGCCTCCGCGCGCGCCCGCACGAGCGCGAGGGTCGTGCCCGCCTGCTGTACCAGCGCGCTCGCGAGCTCGACCGAGCCGGGATCGAAGGAGCCCTCCGTGCGCCGCACGAGCACTATCACCGCCTCCGGCTCGCCGCGGTCGGTGAGCGGCAGCAGCAGTGCGCTGCTGACCTGTCCGCTCTGAGCGAGCCTCGGCACGGTCGCCGCAAGCTCGTCCTCGCGGGCGGCCAGGAAGCTCCGGCGCGTACCCGCGACCCAGCTGATCCCGGCCGGCCGCTCCGAGCGCGAGAGCAGGTAGCTGATTCGGGCGGAGCCGTCGAACAGGTAAACGTCGACGTGATCGTCCTCGCCGGTGCTCTCCAGGTGGTGAACGTGGATCTCGTCGGCGCCGGGCGCGCGGAGCAGCTCCGCAGCCAGAGCGCGAAGGATCGCCTCCTCTCCGGACGCCTCGTCGGCAAGCGCGGTCAGTCGCCGAATGCCGGCCAGCAGGCCGTCGACTCCCCCACCCGACGTCGAGGTATCCGTACCCGTGACGACATCCATGTACCCAATCTAGGGCATGGACGGGACCCTGTCACGCCCCGCGAGCGGCCCGCCGCTCGCTTCTGGGCTCAGCGGAACGTGTCCACGATCGTCGCGCTCGAGCGAGGGCCCCTGCCCGACGGCGTGAAGGACACATGCACCGCGACCCTCAGCGGCCGCCGTCTTCTGCGCGCCGACGCCGAGAGCTGGACCCGTATGCCGGCCGCGTTGCTTGCTCGCCCGAGCGTGCGGGTCGTGCTCACGAGGCCCCGCCCGCCGACCGTGACGCGGCCCGGATGAAAGGTCTTGACCGTGATGTAGTCGGTGCTGCCGATGACCCTGTGGCCGACGATCTGAACGCCGCAGCCGACTGGCGTCACCTTCGTGGTCTGCCTGAAACGCAGGCCGTTCTGCGCCGTCATTTCAGTCGGCATCAGGAGCGTCTGGACGCACGGGTTCCCGTACGCGGCCAGCGCCGAGTGCGGCCCCATCGGGAGGTTCAGCTGCAGACTCGACATCGGGACGTCGGGGATGTTCTGGAATGCCCACCTCGTGATCCCGCGTTTGATGTCGGCGGTTCCCACGAGGATGATCGTGATCCCTTTGTTGCCTCCGAGAACGAGGTCGAGGTCGGGGTATGGGCTGCCGCTGTGGGCGACGACATACGCGGGGCCGGTGATCGGCCCGGGCACGACGGGGCTCGAGATCGTCGCGCTGCCCACGTTCGAGCTTTCAGGACATCTCGATGGGCCGGCTTCGAACGTTTCCTGCGGGCACGCTCTCTGCAGCGTGGTGCCACGCGAGGGCAGCTGCCGGGGGAGCGCCACGCTCACCGACGCGATGTTTGCCTGGCCGCCCTTTCCCTTGATCGTCGCGACCAGGCTCGCGCCGCCTGCTTTGCTCGGCGCGCCGCCGGTCGCGGCCGCGAACGACGGCTTGAACGCGAGGTTCATACAGCCCTGGCTCAGCCAGCCGCTCGAGGTGGACGCGTGTGATCCCGTGCTCGACACCACGGCCGTTTCACCGCTCAGATAGCCGCAGGCGGTCGGGTTGCGCAGGAAGCCGGGGCGGTTGATCGTGACCGTGATGCTTCTCATGCGGACGGGGATGCCGCCGACTATCGTCGGGATCGCGGGGTCGCTCACGATCACCTGCGCGGTGCGGGGGTCCAGTTCGACCGTCGCGCGCGTGAGCAGGTTGCCGAGGTCGAGCGGCCCGGCCTTCGCCGGGATCACGATCGAAAGGCCGTATGGGGCCCCTCTGTAGGGCCCTGTCAGATACGCCGCTCCGCTGAACGTGAGCGGCGAGCCGCCCGAGCCGGCTTCCACGCTGACAGCGCCGATCTGGCTGGCGGGCGGGCAGGCTCCTTCGCTCGCGGGCTGCTCGGCGCACAGCGCCGCTGTCGGGATGTTCGCGAGCAGGCCGGGTGCGAGCTTCACGCTCGCAGCGCCGATCGTCTGCTGGCCGTCGGGCCGCTGCAGCTGGAACGTGAACGCGCTGCTCGCGCCCGCCACTTCAGGCGTCACCTGCGTGCTCTGGGAGGGCGCGAGCTGAGCCTGGAGGCTGCACGGGCCTTGTTCGTTGAAGCCGACGGTGAATTCGGACAGGGCAGTACCCGTCGAGTAGGGGCTCACGAGGACGGTCGAGCTCACGGGCCGGCAGTCGGGTGGGTTTGCCAGGGCGGCGAGGGCGCCGGTGTTGAACTTCAGCTTCAGGTTGCTGAAGGGGGCCTGCGGGCTGTTCGCGAAGGTCGTGGTCAGCTGGCCCGTTGCGAGGTTCGGCGTCACGGTCCCTTCCATGCGCACCGCGCGCCCGTAGCGCGGCGACTGGACCGCCAGGTAGATCGTGTAGGGAGGCCCCTTGATCGCTTCCGGCGCCGCCGGGTCGCCGAGGAACACGTTCCCCTGAAGCGAGCCGGCCGGCAGGCCGGGCACCTCGAGTTCGGCGGTTGCGATCGCCGAGCGTGGCGGACAGGAGACCGCGGCGGCGCTGCCGATGCCGATCTGCGCCGGGCTGCAGGCTTCCATGCCGCCCGTGGCCGCGGAGTTGATCGTGAGCCCTTCCGGGAGCCGCACGGTCGAGCTCTTCAGGTCGGAGGCTTCGATCGCAGCCGCGCTCTCAGCCTGGTGGACCGCCAGTTCGGTCGTGATCGCGTCAGGCGCGTCGAACTGGGTGCTCGACGGGATCAGCGCGAACAGCGCTTCGACAGGAACCGCGGCGCAGTCTTCCATCCCGAACGACGTGGTGAACGCGGCGTGGATCGCCGCGCCTTCCTGCGGCTGGACACGCAGCGATGTGGTGAGCGGGCCGGAGCAGGCGGTCGGATTGCGGACCAGGCCCTTGCCGGCGCGCCCGTTCAGGACCAGGCGCGAGCGGAGCAGAGCAGCTTCGCCTTCGGAGGCGCTCCTGGCGTAGTGGATCGTGAGGTACTCGTGGTAGTCGCCGGACGCGACGCCTGATTCTTCGGCTTCCGGTTCCCTGTACCAGCTGACGGCGCCGACCACCAGCGTGTGCGTGTGAACACCGCCGATGAGGGCGTCGATCCCCAATTCCAGCGGGGCGCCCGGCTTGGGGTTCAGGTTGTAGAGCGTGCCGGCGAGTTTGACTTTGCCCGCGACTTCGGCTTCCTGGACGCCGGCCTGCGTCGCTTCGGCGCAGTGGTTCGGTTCCGCCTTGCCGGCGTTCGCTTCAAACACCGACGCCGTGCATCTTGCGAGCGCTTCCGGGTTGGTGGCCAGGCCCGGCGGCAGGTCCACGCGGATGCTCTTGACGCCGTTCCGTTCTGCCGCCCCGGTGAGCGTGAGGTCCGTGACCTCGAAGTCGGGATGCCCACCGGCCTGGGTGTAGATCTCTTTGCTCTGCGCCGCGTTGCATTCCTTCGCTTCGCCGATCGGCGCGTTTTCCTTGCACGGGAGAGCCTGGAAGTGTTCGATCCCGAAGGACGCCCGGGCGGCCGGCGCGGCTGCCGCGAGAAGAACGGCGGTGAGAACAGCGACAGGCGTTAGACGGACCCGAGAACCCAACGTTTACCCCCGATGGCGGCCGGACGGCTGTGCCCGCTGGAACTCTCCAGCCGGTCGACAGTTGCGATCGCCCGCATCGTCCCACAGGCGTGCGTGACCGCACGCCGGCAGCGGAGGAGCGCGCGGCCGCCCACGGTGCCCGCGGCCGGTCCGGGCGCCCCCCGCGGGCGCCCGGACGCCACAGCTGCTCTAGCGGAAGGTGACCGTCGTGTAGGTCGTGGAGGTCCCGGCCGACTTGTTTTTCGGGTAGAAGCCGACCCGGATCTTTACGCTCAGCGGTTTGCCGTGGCTGCGCCCGGCGCCGTTCAGCGGCACCTGCAGGCCGGCTCCGCTCTGCGCCGAGTTGAACCATTTGGCGACCGTCGTGACGTTCGAGCCGCTTCCGCTGATGCGGCCGGGCGCGAACGTCTTGACCGTCAGGTAGGCGGTGTTGCCGATCACCTTCTTGCCGACGACTTTGACGCCGCAGCCCTTCACGCCGATCAGCGTCTTCTGTTTGAAGACCTTGCCGTTCTGGGCGGTGATCGTCGTGGGCATGTACATCGGGGAGCGGCACACGTCGCCGTATGCGGTCAGAGCCGAGTGCGGGCCGGTCGGGAGCAGGACCGTGACGCTGGACACCGGGGCGTCCGGTGTGGTCGCGAAGTTGGTCGTCGTGATCCCGTTTTTGATGTCCGTGTTCCCGACCACGACGATCCTGATCCCGTTCGCTTCGAGCACGAGGTCGAGGTCGGGGAATGCCGCTCCGCCGTGTGAGACCAGGTACGCCGGCCCCTGCAGTTTGCCGGGCAGCGCGATCGTGTTGGCCCTCGCGCTGCCGACCAGCGAGCCTTCCGGGCAGCTGTAGGGGTTCGCCGCGAAGGTCGCTTCGGGGCACGCTTTCTGCAGCGTGCTCAGGCGCGAGGGCAGCGTCGCCGGCAGGGTCACGAGGACCGACTTCATGTTCGCCTGCCCTTCCGGCTGGTTGATCGTGGTTTCGAGGCTCGCGCCGTTCTTTTTCGAGGTGTTCGCGCCGACGGTCGCCTTGAACGTCGGCGAGTAGCCGAGCGCCGAGCAGCCTTCGACCGAGAACGGGGTCTTGAGCGTCGCGGTCCCGCCGAGCGAACCCGTCAGGTTGCTTTCGGTGATCAGTTCGCTTGTGCAGTTCGTCGGGTTGCGCTCGAAGCCCTGTCGGTCCAGCGAGATCGTCAGGGACCTCACGCGGATCGGGATGCCACCCACGATCATCGGCACGTTGCTGTCGGTCGCGATCACCTGTCCGGTGGTCTGGTTGACGTCGATCCTCGCCCTCGCGATGGTGTTGCCGAGGTTGAACGGACCGGCGACGGACGGCACCACGATCGAGAGGCCATAGGGCGCCCCTTCATACGGGCCCGTCAGGTAGACCTGCCCGTGAAACATGTACGGGGAGGAGCCCGAGCCGGCCGACACCGTCGCCGACCCGATCCGGCTCGCTGACGTGCACGTGCCGGCCGAGGCCTGCGGTTCGCCGCATGTCGTGACCGTCGGGATCAGGCCGACGAGGCCCGCCGGCAGCACGTTGCGGATCTTGGACAGGTACTGGTTGCCTTCGGGGCGCACGAAGCTCATCGTGAACGTGCTGCTCTTGGCGGCCTGCGCCGGTTCGGAGTTGGTCGCCTGCGTCGGAGCGAACGGCACCGTAGCGGCGCACCCGGAGACTTCGAAGTTCGCCAGCGGCGATACCGCCGCGGTGCCGGTGAACGGAACGAAGTTCGTGGTCGCCTGGCTGACTCCGCATGTGAGGCCGTTCGCCAGCGGCGAGAGCGGACCGCCCTTGAAGTGAAGGATCAGGTCGCTGAACGGCTGTTCCGGGTTTTCCGTGAACGACGTTGTCAGCTGCCCCGTCGCCGGGTTCGGCGTCGTCGTGCCCTTGATGCGCACGATCACCCCATAGCGTTCGGATTCCGCGGCCACGTAGATGACGTAAGGGGGACCTGTGATCGGACCGCCGCCGGCGGGGCCGCCGAGGTACATGTGGCCCTTCAGCGATTCTTCGGGCAGCCCGGGGACGTTGAGAGTGACGGTCCCCAGCTCGGAGCCTTCCGGGCAGGCGATGGGGTTCTTGGTGCCGACGCCGATCTGTTCGGGCGTGCACGCTTCAAGGCCGCTGGCGGCCGCCGAGTTCAGCGAGACCCCTTCGGGTAGAACGACCGTCGCGGTCCTGACCTGCGAGGAATCAAGTTCTTTCGGATCCGGGTTGTGCGGCAGGATCAGTTCGGTCGTGAGCGGGTCGGGCGCGTCGGGTGCCTTGGAGCCCTGCGCCAGGGTGAAGCTCGGCGCGAATGGCACTTCGCCGCAGTTTTCGTTTCCGATCGGCGTGGTGTACGTTTGCGTCGCGGTTTCGCCGCCCGCGAAGCTGAGTTTCAGTTTGGTGGTCGTCTGCGGGCCAGTCCCGGTGCAGGCTGTCGGGTTGGTAAGGAACCCGCCTTTCCCGATGTTGCCTTCGAAGACCAGCCGCGAGCTGATCAGCGGTAGCGCCGGCGAGACGTTGATTTCGAAGTAGTCGTGGTAGTCGGCCTTGCCGGTGCCGTTCGCTTCGGCTCCCCATTCGACGTTGCCTTCGATCAGAGTGTGGGCGTAGTACTGCCCTTTTTCGGCGGGTGTGCCTTTGTAGGGCGTACCACTCAGTATGTGTTCGGTGAGCGCTTTGGGGAGTTCGAGTGCCACCCCGAAGTCCGACGCGAGGCCTTTCGGCTGAACGAGGTTGTAGACGTTGCCCGCGAGCCCCAGGTCTCCGCCTTTCGGCGACGGTTCGGGGCCGAGCCAGGCCAGCGCCAGGTTGACACCGATTCGGCTTTCAGGTGAACATTTGGGCGCCGAGAAGAAGGTGGTTCCGGGAAGTTCCTGGCCGTATTCTTCGAACGAGCACTTGGGGACCGCCTCGGGGTCGGTGCTGACCCCCGGCGCGACATCGGTTCGCACGTGAGTGATGATCCCGCCGGGCAGCCCGGCGGGCGCCTCGTCGGGGATCGTGCCGACCGTGTCGATCTTGAAGTCGGTGATTCCGAAGTTCGGATGCCCGGCGGCCTGCGTGAACCCTTCTTCTTCGGCGTGTTTGAGTTCTTCGGCCGGCGTTTCTCCCGGGGTCCTTTTGCAGGTGCTGACTTTGCAGTTGGACGCGAAGAAGTTTTCGATGGTGCCGCCTGCGGCCAGTGCCGTCGCGGGCACGGAGGCGAGGAGGAACATCCCGAGCAGTCCCCCACAGAGTGTTGACCGAAAGCGCTTTCCCATGACCTTCCCCGTCCCGCGACAGCAGCGCTGTCGCTTGTTAGTTATCTCCCCACACCCTTACTACTGCAAACTCCCACCCTCGTTATTGCACACTCAGGACGTATGTCCTGCCTGCGCCGACTTGGTTGATCGGCCAGTCACTTTTCGCCACATGAGCGGTACCCGTTTTCGTTACATGTATAACGCCGGGGCTCAGCGATCGTTGGCCGAGGACACGGGCGCGGCCGGGACCGCCAGTGGCTCACCGAAGCTGACCCTCAGCAGCGCGCCGCCGCCCTCCGCGTTGGTCGCCTCTGCGAAGCCACCGCATGACTCTGCGGCCTGTCTGACGATCGCGAGGCCGAGACCGGAGCCCGGCAGGCTGCGCGCGTCCTGTGCGCGGTAGAAGCGATCGAACACGTGGGGCAGGTCCTCCGGCGCGAAGCCGGGCCCGTGATCGCGCACCTCCACGACGCCTCCGGACAGGCCGATCTCGACCGTCGAAGCCGGGGGACTCCACTTGCGGGCGTTGTCCACGACGTTCGACACGGCCCGTCCGACCCGCTCCGCGCTGCCGCGCACGATCGTCGGCTCGAGGTTCAGCTCGAAGCGCAGGTCGCTTCGGCGGCGCGCGCTCGCGACCGCCGCGCCGATCAGCTCGTCGAGCCTGACGTCTTCCGGTGAGGCCTCGGGGTCGGCGCCGCGGGCGAGCTCGACGACGTCGCCGACGAGGGCCGTCAGCTCGTCGAGCTCGTCGATGATGTCCCGGCGCAGGCTCGCCTGCTCGGCGGGCGGGAGCTGCTCGGACTCGCCGAGGATCTGGATGTTGGCGCGCAGCGAGGAGATCGGCGTCCGGAGCTCGTGGCTGGCGTCCGCGATCAGGTGCCGCTGCGCGTCGACGGAGCGCTCGAGCGCGTCGAGCGTTCCGTTGAAGCTGTCCGCGAGGCGGGCGAGCTCGTCTCGGCCCTTGACGTCGAGCCTTCGCGAGAGGTCCATGCGCTCCGTGAGGCTCTCGGTGCGCTCGGTGAAGCGGGCGATCGGAGCGAGGGCGGTCCGCGCGACGAGCAGCCCGATCATGCCGGCGAGCACGATCCCTGCCGCGCCGATGATCGCGAGTATCAGCAGCAGTCGCCTGAGCTCTTTTTCGACCTCGGTAAGGGGACGCGCGACGACGACTGCGCTTCCGGGGCCGGTTCCGAGGGTGAGCACGCGCAGGCGCGTGCCGTTGACGCTCCTGTCGCTGATGCTCGACCCTGCGCCGGCGGCCGCGATCGCTCGGTCGCCCTCGCTGACGGCTATCTTCGCCGACGAGGAGCCCTGCCCTCCCGGGACGAACACCTGCCCGTCGGAGCTGATGACCTGGACGTAACCCGAGGCCGCGCCGAACGCGGCCGGCTGAACTGCGGACGGGAATCCTCCCGGTCCACCGTCGTGTGGCGGCACCGGGGTGCCGCCCGGGGAGGCATCGGGCCCGAACAGGTCCGGGCCCCTGGCTCCGATCGGCCCGCCCTGATCGGGCACGAATGCGCTGGCTCGTCTGTGCAGCGCGTTGTCGATTTCGCCGCGCAGGTCCGAGCGGACCGCGGCATACAGGCCGATCGCCGACGCGATCACCGCGAGCGCGACCGACAGGCTTGCGACGGCTGCGATCCTCGTCCTCAGCGTCACTGTTCCCCCCTCACGGCTCCCGCAGCGCGTAACCGACGCCGCGGACCGTGTGGATCAGGTCACGGGCACCGGCCGCGTCGAGCTTGCGTCGCAGGTAGCCCACGTAGACGCGCAGGGCGTTGGACGCCGGGCCGAAGTCATATCCCCAGACCCGGTCGTAGATGAGGCTGTGGGACAGGACCCGGCGCGGGTTGAGCATCAGCAACTCGAGCAGCTGGTACTCGGTCCGCGTCAGCTCGACGAAGTTCTCGCCGACCTGCGCCCCGTGGCGCTCCTGGTCCAGGCGCAGCTCGGCGAACGAGAGTGCCCCGACGTCGGCGTCGGGGTTGGCGCGCCGCAGCAACGCGCGCAGCCGGGCCTTCAGCTCCCCGATGTCGAACGGCTTGACCATGTAGTCGTCCGCGCCTGCGTCGAGCCCGTCGATGCGATCGGTGACGGCGTCACGGGCTGTCAGCATCAGGATCGGGACGCGGCTGCCCCCGCGCCGGGCCCGCTCGCAGACCTGCAGCCCGTCGATACCGGGCAGCCCCACGTCGAGCACGACCGCGTCGGGCATCGACTGCGCCATCTGCTCGAGCGCCTGCTCCCCGTCCTCGGCGCTCTCAACGTCGTAGCCGGCAAGGGACAGCGTGCGTCGCAGCGCTTCGCGCACGGCACGGTCATCGTCGACGACGAGGATCCTCACGGTGTCGATTCTTACGCGCTCGCCGCGGAGAGCTCCCTGGCGCGCCCGCTGCAGTCATAGAGGGTGCCCGCTTCCTGAGAGCTCGTGGCCTTCACGCAGGCCTTGGCCGCCGCCGCGATCGCGTTCCGTGCCCCGGCGCGCGAGTCGCCCGCCGGTGCACCGCCGAGCCCGCCGAGCGCTCGCCCGAACGAGCCGCCCGGGGCTCCGCCGAAGCCGGCCCCGAGGCTCGACGTCGTGCCGGTGGCGGGTTCCTGCTGTTCGCCGAGAACCCAGCGGATCTTGCCCGCTGCGACCTCGCTCGCGAGCCAGGAGACGCTGACGTCGCTCTCACGCCCGGAGAATCCGCCGATCCCGGCGACGTTCGCGTGTTCCTGGATGATCGCGGACGCCGCCATCGACTGGCTGGATACGGCGATCGTGCCGCCTCCGTGAGAGCCTGACGTAGGACAGGACGCTCTTCAGGGACGCGCCGCCTCCGAAGGCGCCGCCTCCGGGTCCGGCGGGGCCGAATCCCGCGCCGCCGGGGCCGAACCCGGGTCCGGCCGGCGGACCTTCCGCGCCTCCGCCTTCGCCCGATGCGCCTTCGGAGGGGCCGAACAGCTGCTGTGCGGCGCCCTGGCCGCCCGGCGCGCGTTCCAGTCCTGCAGGCCCGCCGGCGAAGCGCGCTCCCGGGCGCCCGCCGGGGCCACCCATCGCGTCGGCGAGCGAGGCGGGGCCGCCCGCCGGGAATGTGCCGCTCGTCGCGTGCCCGAGGGTGTCGACCGACCACACCGCGGGGGCGATGAGCAGGACGGCGACCGCCCCGGCGACCGCGCCGGTGCGCACGCGGCGGTCGGCGGAGAGCAGCAGCGCCACGCAGGCCAGGGCGCCCGCGGCGATCAGCACGGGCGCGAGCCACGTCAGGTTGCCCGGGTAGTCGCCCAGGACCGCGAGCTCGACGAGGACGCCGGCGAGGATCGCGGCCGGCCCGGCGACGCGGGCACGCAGGCGACCTCCGATCAGCTCCCCCGCGCCGGCGCCCACGAGGGCGGCGGCGAACGGCGCGAGCAGCGAGACGTAGTAGGGGTGGAAGATGCCGCCTGCGAACGAGAACAGGACCGCGGTCGTGGTGAACGCGCCGCCGACGGCGATCAGCCAGCCGGTCCGCGCGTCGCGGGGGCGAAGGCGCGTCGCGGCGAGGATCGCGAGGCCGCTGACGAGCGCGAACCCGAGCAGCCAGCCGGCCTGGCCGCCGAGCGCGGAGTTGAGCAGCCGCAGCGGGCCGGCGGTGCCGCCGAACACGCTTCCTCCGATCCCGCCGGGGCCGCCGCTCTGGCCGTCGACGCGCCCGACGCCGTTGTATTCGAAGATCAGCGAGAGGACGCTGTTGTTGCTGGTGCCGGAGACCCACGGCCGGCTCCCCGCGGGGGTCAGTTCGACGAGCGCGGGCCAGGCGCCGCCGACGATGATCATGGCCGCGCCGGCGATCAGGAGCTGACGCAGCGCGTGCAGGCGGCCGCGGCCCGCGGGCGCGCACCACATCCACGCCGCGGCGATCGCCGGGACGACGACGAGCGCCACGCCCATCTTCGTCTCGAAGCCGAGCCCGACGCATATGCCCGCGAGCACCAGCCAGCGGGTGTTGCCGTGCTCGAGCGCCCTGACCGTGCACCACAGCGCGGCGACGCAGCACAGCACCAGCAGGGCGTCGGGGTTGTTGTGGCGCGAGACGGCCACGGCGATCGGCGTGAGCGCGAGCGTGAGCCCGCCGATGAAGCCCGCGGCGCGCCCGAAGCGGCGGCGCACGAGGTCGTAGAGGAGGCCGACGCTTGCAACGCCCATGAGCGCCTGGGGCACGAGGACGCTGAGCGAGTGATAGCCGAACACCCTCACCGACAGCGCCTGTGCCCATAGCGCGAGCGGCGGCTTGTCGACCGTCATCACGCCGCTCTGGTCCAGCGACGCGTAGAGGAAGTTGTGCCAGCTCGAGGCCATCGATCGGACTGCGGCGCTGTAGTAGTCATTGGCCCAGCCGTTGCGGCTCAGCGCCCACAGGTTGAGCGCGCCCGCGAGGAGCAGCAGCCCGACCAGCTCCGGCCGCGGTGCACGCAGGGCGAGCGCCCGCGAGCGCTCCCGGGCAGCGGGCTGGCCGCTCAGCGCGGCTGCGGATGCGGCGGAGCTGCTGTCGACCGAGACGCTCACCTGAGCAAGCATCGCCGCACGTTGTAGGAGAAGCGTGTGAGCGACATCAAAGTTGGATAAGTCCCCGAATCGGGGTCAGTCGATCAGGCGCCTTCCGAGCTGGGCTATCGCGACCCGCCACATCAGCAGTGCGAACGCGATCAGGAACGCCGCGTTGCCGAGGTCGGCGATGCCCGGCACGCCGATCGATACGTCACGAACCAGCTGCACGCAGTGGTAGAGGGGGTTGAGCTTCGCGATCACCTGGACCCCCTTGGGGAGACCCGAGATCGGGAAGAACGTGCCCGCCAGCAGGAACAGCGGGGTGAGCACCGCGCTGGTGATGTAGTTGAAGTTGTCGATCGTCTTCGCGACGGCCGCGACGGTCACACCGAAGCCCGCGAATCCGATGCCGGTCACGAACGCGATCAGCGGCACCAGCAGCATCCCCGCCTGCGGCGGCAGCCCGAACGCGATCGCGACGAGCAGCGGCGCCGTCCCGTAGACGCCGGCACGGATCGAGATCCACAGGATCTCGGCCGTGATCAGCTCCTCGACGTCGACCGGTGCCGCCAGCACCGCGTCGTAGGTTCGCTGGAACTGCCAGCGGATGAAGGTGTTGAACATGCCCGGGAACGCCGAGGAGAACAGGACGGCCGTCGCCACCACTCCTGTGCCGACGTATTGGACATATGTGAGCCCTCCGACTTTTGTGACCAGCGAGCCGAACCCGAGCCCGAACGCGAGCAGGTAGATCGTCGGCTGCACTATCGATGAGAAGGTGGTGGCCTTCCAGTACCGGCCGAAGATCGCGATGTCCCGGCTCATCACGCCGGCCAGCGCCGCCGGTTCGAGCCTTCCGACCCGCTCCGCCCGCGCGGCTCCTGTTGCGGGCGCGCTCATTCGATCTCCTCTCCCGTGAGCGCCACGAACGCATCCTCGAGGTTGGCAGGCCGCATGACGCCCTCGGGCGCGTCGCCGTCGAGCTGCTCGGCGCGCATGATCGCGAGCGCGGGGCCGCTTCGCCTCGTCTCCCATCCGCGTTCGGCGGCCAGCGCGCCGACCTCGGCGAGCTTGTCCGCGGGGCCGTAGACCTCGAGCACCCTTTCGCCCGCGTGCTGGGAGACGAGCTCGGCGGGCGTGCCCTGGGCGATTATCCGCCCCGCCGACATCACGGCGACCGTGTCGGCGAGGCGCTCGGCCTCCTCGATGTAGTGCGTGCTCATCAGGACCGTCACCCCTCCCGCGCGGAGCTCGTCGATGAGCATCCAGAGCTCCTGGCGCACCTGCGGGTCAAGGCCCACCGTCGGCTCGTCGAGCAGGACGAGCCGAGGCCGGTGGATGAGCCCACGGGCGACCAGCAGCCGTCTGCGCATGCCGCCGGAGAGCTCTTTGACGAGCGTGTCCGCGCGCGGCTCCAGGTTCGCGATCTCAAGCGCCCGCTGGATCGCGCCGGCTCGCTCGTCGCGCGGCACCCTGTACAGGCGCGAGAAGACCATCAGGACCTGGCGGCACGTCAGCTCGACATCGAGATTGTCGAGCTGGGGCACCACGCCCATCTCGAGCCTGGACTGCTTGGATTCGCGCGGCAGTTCGTATCCGAGCACCGAGATGCTTCCCTCGTCGGCGATCGTCTGCGCGGTCAGCATCCGCATCGTGGTGGACTTGCCCGCGCCGTTGGGCCCGAGCAGGCCGAAGCAGATGCCCGGCGGCACCTCGAGCTCGAGTCCGTTCACGGCCGCGATCGAGCCGAAGCGCTTGACGACGCCGTGCAGGGCGATTGCGGGCTCGCTGGGCATCACGACACTGTAGGTGCCAGGGTCGGCCGGCATTCTCGCCGCCGTCATGTGCGCGTGTCCACCCATGCTGCGGGGAATCTCCGACGGGCGTCCATATGCCGCGGTGCGGCGACGGGCGATTCTTGATGGCGTCTGGACCTGCACCCACACCAGCGAGGAAGACATGCCGGCACGAGTCCCACAGATAATCGCCCTCGGCGGAGGCGGCTTCTCGATGGAGCGGGACGGCGCGATGCTCGACGACTACATCCTCTCGCAGCTGTCCGCCGCGCGCCCGCGTGTGTGCTTCCTGCCGACCGCCTCCGGCGATGCGGACCACTATGTGGTGCGCTTCTACAGGCGCTTCTCCCCGGGCTGCGAGGCCAGCCACGTCTCGCTGTTCCGCCGTGACCAGGGCACCGGCGGAGTCGAGGAGAACCTCGAGAACCATCTGCTCTCCCAGGACCTGATCTACGTCGGTGGCGGCAACCTGCTGAGCATGCTCGGCGCGTGGCGCGCGCACGGCCTGGACCGCGTGCTGAAGAAGGCGTGGCGGCGAGGGATCCTGCTGTGCGGCCCGTCGGCCGGGTCGCTCTGCTGGTTCGACGAGGCGCTGTCGGCCTTCCACGGGGCGCCGCGCCCCGTGCGCGGCCTCGGCTTGCTGCCCTACTCGAACTGTGTCCACTACGACGCGGAGCCCGCCCGGCGCTCGGAGTACCACCAGTTCGTCGCATCCGGGATGCGCGGCGGGTTCGCCGCCGAGGACGGGGTGGCGCTGCACTTCACGGGCACGCAGCTGACCGGCGCAGTCAGCTCCCGGCCGGAGGGCCGCGCGTTCCACGTCCAGGCGAAGGCGGGACGCGTGCGCGAGAGCGTGCTCGACGTCCGCTATCTCGGGGCTCCCGAGGCGCGCGCGGCGGAGCACAGCAGCGAGCCTGAAGCCGAGCTCGCTCGCGAGCCGGTGGCCGCGTGAGCGAGCCGCGGGAGGTCCCACCGGAGCAGAGACGATCTTCGTGATGGGCGGGGGCGGCTTCACAATGGAGCCGAACAACCCGCTGCTGGATGACTTCGTGCTCTCCCTCGCGCGGGCGGACGAGCCCCGGATCCTGTTCCTGCCGACCGCCTCGGGCGACACGAGCGATCAGATCAACTCCTTCAAGGCGCGCTTCCACGGCCGCCTGTGCGTGCCCGAACACGTGTCTCTGTTCCGGATGCGCGACGCGAAGCGCTCGCTGCAGGAGACGATCGCCCACCAGGACGTCATCTACGTCGGGGGCGGCTCGATGCGCAATCTCCTCGGCGCTGTGGCGAGCACATGAGGTGGACGACATGCTGCTGCGCGCGTTCAGGGCGGGGACGGTGCTCGCCGGCCTCAGCGCGGGCGCGATGTGCTGGTTCCAGGGCGGCGTCACGCGCTCCAGCGGCCCCCCGGAGGTGATCGAGGGGCTCGGCATTCTTCCCGGCTCGCTGACCGTCCACGCCGACGGCGAGCCGGAGCGCCTGCCCGTCTGGCTCTCCGCCGTGGGTCGGGTGAGCTCCCCGGAGGCTGGGCGCTCGATGACGGCGTCGGGATGCTGATGGAGGGCGGGGTCCCCGTTCGGATCGTCAGCTCACGGCCCGGCGCCGGAGCCGAGCGTGCGGATGCGGTGGCCGGCGAGCTCGTGCGCCGCCGGATCGCGCCGGAGCTGCTGGGCGGCGGCGTGTTCGGCCTCTCCTCGGGCCACGACGACGCGGTGCACGAGATGCGCGAACTGCGCAGGATGCGCCAGCGCCGGGAGGGTGCCGGCGGCTAGTTCCGCGTCGTGGTAGAAGTCGCGCATGGCACGCCAGGGCACAACCGACGCGGGAGCCGGCCTGCGTGAGCGACGCGAGGTGATAGTGCGCGAGCACATGGAGTCGGAGAACACCCACGACTTCGACGTCACGATCGACACCTTCTCCCACCCCCGCTACGAGCTCGTCGCGACCGGCGAGGTCTACGACGGCGAGGCGGAGGTTCGCGCCTACTACGCCGAGACGCGCGCCGCGTTCCCCGACCAGCGCAATGAGCTCATCTCGCTGCGCCACGCGGACGACGCCGTGATCGTCGAGTTCGACCTGCTCGGGACGCACCTCGGCGCGCTCCGCGCGCTGCCGCCGACCGGGCGCTCTTTCAGGGCGCGGATGGCGGCGTTCTTCATCTTCGAGGGTGAGCGGATCGTCTGCGAGCGAGTCTACTTCGATCAGGCGAGCATCATGAGCCAGCTCGGTATCGCGCACGACCCGTCCTCGCTGGCGGGCAGGATCACGACACTCGTGAGCCACCCGGTCACGATCGGCGGCGCGCTGATCCGCTCGGCGCTCGGCCGCGGCTAGAGCACGCCTCCCCCGATCAGCACGACCTCGGCCTCGCGGTAGCGCTCGCTCATCGAGCGCGTCTCGAGGAAGCTCATCAGCGCCAGTGCGGGGTCGAGCGGGCTGCGCCGGATCGCGGCGGCCCGCGTTGCCGGCCCGCCGCCGAAATGTGACAGCGCCACCTCCCGGGAGAGAGTCGCGCTCACGAACGAGGCCGGCTGCGCGGCCCGCAGCGCGCTCTCGGAGGAGTAGGCGCGGTAGGTGAACGCGCCGGCTCCGATGCCGCTCCACAGCGCGCGGCTGAAGGCGAGCCTGGACAGCAGATGCTCGGCTCGCCGCTCGCGGCTGAACGCCCCGCACATCGCATCCTCGTCCCGGATGATCGTCCCCTGGTAGGGGCACAGCCCGAGCTCCGCGAGGACGATCGCGTGGCCCTTGACGATCTCGCCGGCGGCCGGGTTGCTCACGAAAGCGCGCGTGAAGGCGCTCTCGATGTCCAGCAGGCCGCGCTCGCGCATGTGGAGCTCCAGCAGGTCGGTCAGGCGCCGCTCGCCGGCGCGCTCGCGCACCCGCTCCGCGAGGTCCACGGGGCCCTTCAGCCGTTCGGCGAGCCAGGCCTGTGTGGCGGCGGTCTCCTGGGCCAGGCGCGCATGGTTCGCCGAGGCACGGGCCGCATCGACGTCGACCCTCAGCTCCGCGCCCAGGCGCTCCTGTGCGTCGCGCATGCGGGCGAGCTCCTCGCCCGCGGCCCTCGGCTCCCCCGCAGCGAACTGGTATCGCGGCCGACGTCCTCGAAGGGCAGGCGCCACGTCGCGCCCGCGTCCTCGAATGCCTCGATCCGCACCTGGAACATCCCGTCCGCCAGGCTCACCGCAGTCAGCGTGACGGGGGTCCGGCGCGGGTCGAGCAGCCGTCCGTGGTTGCCGGGGACGAGGTGGCGCAGCTCACCGGGCTCAAAGCGCTCGTCAGGCTCCTGCTCCCCGCTCGACCGATAGACGTCCGGGCACACCCCTCTGATGATGCCGTGCGAGCTCTCAGCACGGATGGGCCCACGAGAAGCGGCACCTGGGCGCACTCACCCTCGAGGCTATGTCGTACGGGTAGACGAGCACGTCGATGGGCCCGATCCTGCGCTCGGCGACCGGCGCGCCGAGACCGGGGTCCGGTGCGAGGATCCCGTTGAACGACGTGCCGAGGCTGTCCACGATCAGCAGGCTGCGGATACCCGCCCGCGGCCGATACCAGCTGGAGATCATCCCGAGCTGCGGATAGCAGAGCGTGTGCACGCGTGGCCCGCAGACCCGGACCGGGCGAACCGGGACCGCGAAGTTGGTGCCCCATGTGAGCTGCTCGGCGTCCCAATAGCCTCCGTAGCCGACGCTGACGTGCTCCGCGCGTGCGAACGCCGTCAGCTTCGCCGCCGTCCCGGGCCCGGGAAAGCTGACCGCGACTTCCGGCGAGGTCACGACGGTGAACGGCGCCCTGATCAGCTGGTAGGAGGAGATCAGAGCGAACGCGCACACGGCCGCCGTCAACGCCGCCCTGCCGCGCCCGCCGCCGCCGGCCGAGTGGCAGCAGCGCGGCGATCGCCGCGTATCCGGCGAGCAGGTAGCGGCCGCTCAGGGCATCCTTCGGGGCGTCGGTGCCGAGATAGACGAGCGTCGTGAAGAGAAGGCTGAAGCCCCAGAAGGAGACGTGCGCGAGCCTCGCGTCCGCGAGAGCGCGCCGGCGCGCCGGCCGCGCGCAGAGCAGGATGAGCTGTGCCGCCACGAGCCCCAGTGCGGCGAGCACCAGGACGGCGCTCGCGAACACCAGCAACCCCTGCCCTCCGTGGCCGAGCGCGCTGAGGCGCCCGCCCGCCAGGAACGCGTAGCTTCTGGCCATCAGCGCGAGGTTGTGGACGATCGCGCCGGGAGCGGGGCCCACCGGGAGCGCGCGCGAGGTGATGCCCGAGCTGCGCATGACAGCGGCGATCACGAGCCCCCCGGCGACCGACAGCGCCAGGATCGTCGCCGTGAACAGAGCGAGCCTTCGCCGCGCGATCCCGGACAGCCGGGTGGCGAGGACCAGGCTCGCGCCCAGCAGCGGCGCGAGCGCCCAGAAGCCGAACAGGCTGTCCGATGCCGTCGGCAGCGCGCCGATCAGCCCGAGCGCGACCGCGAGCGCGACGAGGCGCCCGGCGGCGATGTCCCTCAGTCGCGGCGCGAGCCACACCAGCGCGGCGGCGAGGACGATCGTGTGCACGAGCGACAGCGAGTGCCAGTTCACGGCGATCAGGCAGAAGCGGCCGAACGCGCCCGTGCACAGCAGTGCCGCGCCGGTGACGGCCGCGGCCCACACGTCGAACGCGCGAGCAGCGCTCCAGCTGAGCACGCCGATCCCGAACAGGCTCCACATCGCGGGAGCGGCCTCCCACAGGCCGCGATGCCAGGACAGGGGGCGCGTGGCCTGCAGGAACAGCCATTCCTCATACCACGCGTGATTGCCGAGCGAAACGTAGGCCCCGGCGGGAAGGTGGGCGGCCGCCTGCCCGAGCACCGGCGCGAGCGCAGCATCACTGCTCGACATAGACCGATGTGACGATGTCGTGGAAGTTGACGAGGACCGCGACGAGGTACAGCGCTCCGCACGGGCGGGCAGCCACCACGGCGCAGCGGCTCCACCGCTCACCAGGCCACGGTCTGTTCGCCCGGCCGCGGGCGCGGGCCGCGTCGGTGAGATGCTGAGGCGGGCGCTCTCGCTCACGCCAGCATCGTGGCGGATCTCCGGCCCCGCGGCATCACGCCGCGCTCAGGGCTCGATGATGTTGAACCAGATGTCGAACGTGTCGAGCATGCCGAGGAACGCGAGCAGCGGCTCGAGATCCGGCTCCGCGACGATCTCGCCCGCCGCGACCGCGTCGGGCAGGGTCTTGCTGCCCGCGAGGACCTCGTTCAGCGCGGACCGCGGGAGCGTCAGCTTCAGGTCGGCGTCCGGGTCGGTGCGTTCGAGTGAGTGGTTCAGAGAGCCGTTGGTGAGCTCGAGCACCGCGGTCTCCCCGGTGTCGGTGAAGGTGAAGCTCATCACGATCGAGCGGCCCGCCGCCTTCGGGCCGTTGAGCCTGACCGCAAGGTAGTTGAACAGCAGCCTCAGGCTCATCGCCTTGACGGAGTCCGGTGATGCGGTGCCGCCCCACGGGAAGCCGGCGACGCCGTCTCGCAGCTCTTTCGCGCCGGTCAGGTAGAGGTCGCGCCAGGTGCCGGCCTCTGACTGGTAGCCCATCTGCTCGAGCGTGTCGGCCTGCAGCTCGCGCGCCGCCGTGTTGGCCGGATCCGCGAACACGACGTGGTTCACGACCTCGGCGACCCAGCGGTATTCACCGCGGTCGAACGCCTCGCGGGCACGCGCGAGCACCGCATCGGCACCGCCCATGAACTCGACGTACCGGACGGCCGTTTCCTCGGGCGGGAGTTTGTGCAGGCCCGCCGGGTTGCCGTCGAACGCGCCGAGGTACTTCACATAGGTGGCCTTGACGTTGTGGTTGACGGTCCCGTAGTAGCCGCGCAGCGCCCAGTGCTGCGACAGCGACTCGGGAAGCTCGATCATCTCCCCGATCTCATCGGGGGTGTAGCCGTGGTTGGCGAGCCGCAGGGTCTGGTCGTTGATGTAGCGGTAGGCGTCGCGGCCCTTGCGCAGCATGTCAAGGACCGCGTCGCTGCCCCACACCGGCCAGTGATGCATGCCGTACATGACCTTCGAGCGCGCGCCCCAGCGGTCGATCGTCTCGTTCAGGTATTGCGACCAGGCCTGCGGGTCGCGGATCGGCGCGCCGCGCAGCGTGTACGTGTTGTGCAGCGTGTGACAGCAGTTCTCGGCGGCGGTGAGCGCTCCGAGCTCCTCCACGAACCAGTGCATCTCAGCAGGCGCCTCGCGTGTCCGGCGCGAGCATGAACTCGAACGTGAGCCCGTCGATCACGAGCTTCTCTCCGGTGTACGTGATGTCGCGGGTCGGCGGTATCAGCGTTATTTCGCCGGAGGAGACCCCCGTCCCGAGGCCGATGCCGACCTGGCCCTTCGGGTCCGACGGGAGCAGCGCCCCGTACTGGTAGAGCGCGCGCCGCGTCATCACGTTGCCCGCGAGCACGTTCTCCGCGACGGCCGCCTCGAGGAACCCGACGGGAGCGATCATCTCGACCTTCCCGGCGATCACATCCGCTTCGTCGATGATTCCCTTGACGCCGCCGAAGTGGTCCACGTGGGAGTGCGAGTGCAGCATCGCGAGGATCGGCCTGCGCGGGCGGTGCTCGTAGTAGAGCTCCATCGCCGCTTTCGCCGTCTCGACCGAGATCAGCGGATCCATCACGATCAGGCCCGTGTCGCCCTCGATGATCGTGAGGTTGGAGATGTCCTGGTTGCGGACCTGGTAGAGGCGGTCCACCACCCTGAAGAGCCCCCCTTGCGGACCAGCTGACCCTGGCGCCAGAGGCTGGGATTGACCGTGTCAGGCGCCTCTGAGCCGTCCTCTATAAAGTCGAGCTGCGTAGGGTCGAAGACCGGCCGTCCGGAGGAGTTGACGACTTTGCCGCCGTCCTTCAGCGGGGCTATGAAACCGCGCGCGGCGTCCTCGAAGTCCTGCATGTCCTCGAACGGCAGCTCGTCGAGCACCGCACGGTTCTTGGCCTTCGTGAAGTCGCTCGCGTCTCGTCTCTCGCTCATCACTCGCTCCTCGTTGTTGTCGCTGCCGCTGCCGCGCTCAAGTGGATCATCACGGTCAGCCGCCGCGCGCGTCAGCTGATCACACGCGGAGGTCCGCTACCGGTAGGGTCCTCTCCATGGCAAGGGCCAAGGATCAGCCCGCTGAGGTCGCGCACCTGACGGTGGCCGAGCGCGTGGCGCGCGGCAAAGCTGCGCGCACTGAAGTGCCGCGCCGCAGCCACGGCGAATACGAGCCGGCAACGCATCGGCCAGATCCGATCGAGCTGCTCGAGCGCCAGGCGGAGTCCAGGGTCCCCGAGCTCGTGCCGATCCGATACGGGCGCATGCTCGTCTCGCCCTTCACCTTCTACCGGGGCGCCGCCATGATCATGGCCAGCGACCTGTCCTCGACCCCTCGTTCCGGGCTGACGGTGCAGTGCTGCGGAGACGCGCACCTGTCGAACTTCGGCGTGTTCGCCTCACCTGAGCGCCGCCTCATGTTCGACCTGAACGACTTCGACGAGACGCTGCCGGGGCCGTGGGAGTGGGACGTCAAGCGCCTTGCCGTGAGCATGCTGATCGCCGCGCAGGACAACAGCTTCAAGGTCAAGGAGCAGGAGCAGGTCGTGCTGGACACGGTCGAGTCCTATCGCGCCACGATCGCGGAGTTCGCGGGCCGCACGAACCTTGACGTCTGGTATTCGCGGCTTGAGATCGAGAAAGTCCTTCAGGAATTCGGCTCGCAGATGCAGCCGAAGGCCATCAAGAGGACCGAGAAGAGACTCGCGAAGGCGCAGACCAAGGACAGCATGGCGGCGTTCGCCAAACTCGCGAAGGTGATTGACGGCAACGCCGCAGATCGTCGGCGAACCGCCTCTGATCGTGAGGATCGACGAACTCGTCGAGGGGCCGGACGCCGCCGAGGACATCTTCGACGGGCTGCATGAGCTGCTTCGCACCTACCGCTCGAGCCTCGAGTTCGACCGCAGGGTCCTGCTCGAGGAGTTCCAGCTCGCGGACTTCGCGCGCAAGGTCGTCGGCGTCGGCAGCGTCGGAACACGCGCCTGGATCGCGCTGATGCTCGGGCGCGACGGCCAGGACCCGCTGTTCCTTCAGATGAAGGAGGCGCAGGCCTCCGTGCTCGAGGAGTTCCTCGGGCCGAGCGAGTTCTCAAACCACGGCCAGCGCGTCGTCACGGGCCAGCGCCTGATGCAGGCCACGAGCGACATCTTCCTCGGCTGGCTTCACGTCGAGGCCGGCCTCGACGGCCAGGAGCGCGACTTCTACGGCCGGCAGCTGAAGGACTGGAAGGGCTCCGCGGAAATCGAGCAGATGGCCCCGGAGGGCATGAGCGCCTACGGCAAGCTGTGCGGCTGGACACTGGCGCGCGCGCACGCGCGCAGCGGCGACCGTATTGCGATCGCCTCCTATCTCGGCAAGGGCAACTCGTTCGACCGTGCGATCGTCGAGTTCTCAAAGTCCTACGCGGAGCAGAACGAGCAGGACTACAAGGCGCTGCAGTACGCCGTCGAGTCCGGCCGCATCACGGCCGAGATGGGCCTGTAGCCCTGCCCGCAGTACGCGGCAGGACCTATGTATGGCTGACCGGGCGGAACGGCCTCATCTCGTGCTCACCGCCCGGGCCCACCTTCAGCGCCGTCGACTCCGGGATCTCATGCCATGCGCCGGGGAGGTCTGCGAGCGGCTCGGATACGACCAGCCTGTCGCCCTCGGTCAACAGCGCCAGCCGGGGGTTCTCGGGGTGCAGTGCCCTGATCGAGTCCGCGTCTGCCGAGGAGAAGAGCGTGCGCGAGTTGCCTTCGGTGGAATACCGGACCGCCCACAGCGACTCGCCGTCGCTGACCCCGATGCTCGCCTGGATCGCTTTCTCGACGCCGTGGCGCGTGGCGGTGGCCTCGACGAGGCCGATCGCCCGCTCGAGCGCCGCGATCGGTTCGTCTTCCAGCCCCTCGGTGAGCGCGAGGTGGAAGAGGACCTCGGAGTCGGTGGAGCCCTCGATGTTCGGGAACAGCGACGGGTCCACCGCGAGCATCAGGTCGCGGCGCAGCGAGCGGGAAGCCGCTGATCAGCCCGTTGTGGACGAACAGGTGTCCCTCGTGCATGTAGGGATGGCAGTTCGTCTCCTGCACGGCGGTCCCCGAGGTCGCGCGCACGTGCGCGAGGAACAGGTGCGACTCGAGGTGCGAGGCGAGGTGCCGCAGATTCGCGGTCCGACCACGCCGGAGAGATGCTGCGGTAGATGCCCGGCCCCTCCCCCAGCCCGTACCAGCCGACGCCCGAACCCGTCGCCGTTGGTCGTCTCGGCGCCCATCCGCGAATGCAGGCTCTGATCGATCAGGCCGTGCTGGGGCTTGAACAGGAGCTCCTCGATGAGCACGCTCTGCCCGTGCCAGGCCATCCAGCGGCACATGTCCTCTCACCTTTCCTCGGGTTCGCTTGCCGCGCGCAGGCTACGCCGCCGGCGGGACGCATGCCGTCCGGACCCCGGTCGCGAGCTGATGGCCGGGTATCTGAACATCCCGCAGGGATGGGAGCGGCTGCGCTCCAGCGGCCCCGGGCCGCTTCGTCACGGCGGAGGTCGTGCGCGCCCCGGACGGCGACCGAGGTCCGCTGGCGCTCGCGTGCGCACCGCAAGCGCCAGCCGATCGAAACGAGGCGTCCGGCGCGCGCGAACGTGTCTGGTGGCGCCCGCGACAAGCGCAGCTGGTGGATGAGCGTGCTGTTCGCGGTCGGCTCGCACGTGCTTCCTGGTGGCCGCGCTCGCCGCGCAGTGGGCGAGCACGCCGCGGGACGGCATCGGAGTGACGTTCTTCGTCGGCTCGATCTTCTTCACCTCGGCCGCCTACCTGCAGTACTCCGAGGCCGTCAACGTCGAGCACACGCTCGAGCCGGGCGCCGGGCGCCGGCGATGGAGACCCGCCTCATGGGAACCGCACCGGATCGACTGGGTCGCCGTCCTCCGTGCAGCTCCTCGGGACCGTGTTCTTCAACCTCAGCACCTTCGCGGCCATGAAACACGGCTTCACCACGCACCAGACGAACGCCCGCGTGTGGGGCCCCGACGCGCTCGGCTCGATCTGCTTCCTGATCGCCAGCGAGTTCGCCTACGCCGAGGTCTGCCACCGCTGGGTCTGCCTGCGCAACCGCACCACTGTCATGGTGGATCGTCGCCCTGAACATGTCCGGATCCATCGCGTTCGGCCTCGCCGCGATCGCCTCGCTCGTGGAGCCCTCGACGGGCTGCCGATCAGCGCGAGGATCTCGAACGGCGGAACCGCGCTCGGCGGCCTCTGCTTCCTGATCGGCGCGCTCGCACTGATGCCCGAGGCCGCCGCCGAGCAGGCACCCGGCGAGACGCGCTGAAACCTATACTCGGCTGGCAGCAGCCGCCCGGGGGCCCGCTCGCATCCCAGGGCTATACCCGCCATGAAGCACGCACACCCGGGGAGGTCGAATGTCCAACATCAGAGCGCCAAGTCGGCAGGCGTGACACCGCCCGCTGACACGCCACCAGATCGAGGCCGGCGAGAGCGCAGCTCGGAAACCGCTATCTGCTGCGAGCCGGCGCCCGATCACAAACTCCCGAAGGGCGGCATGACGGCCGATGAAGCGCTCGGCCTGCTCCGCGAGGAGATGCTCCTTGACGGGCTGCCGCGGCCGCAACCTGGCGACGTTCGTGACGACGTGGATGGAGCCCGAGGCCGACCAGGTGATCCAGGAGTCGCTGAGGGTCAACTTCATCGACCACGCCGAGTACCCGCAGTCCGCCGAGATCGAGCAGCGCTGCATCCGGATGCTCGCCGACCTCTTCAACGCGCCCGGCGAGACGACCGGCGCCCGCACCCAGGGCTCCTCGGAGGCGATCATGCTCGGCGCCCTGTCGCTGAAGTGGAAGTGGCGCGCCCGGCGCGAGGCCGCCGGCAAGTCCACCGACGCGCCGAACCTCGTGTTCGGCGGCGACGTGCACGTGGTGTGGGAGAAGTTCTGCCGCTACTTCGACGTCGAACCGCGCATCGTCCCGCTGAAGCCCGACAAGTACACGATCGGGCCCGAGGACGTCGCGCCTACATATCGACGAGAACACGATCGGCGTCGCGGCCGTCCTCGGCACCACCTTCACCGGTCACGCCGATGACATCCGCGGCATCAACGACTACCTCGTCAACCTCAAGAACGACCAGGGCCTCGACGTCCCGCTGCACGTCGACGGCGCCAGCGGCGGCTTCGTGTGGCCGTTCCTGTACCCGCACTCGGAGTGGGACTTCCGCCTCGAGCAGGTGCGCTCGATCAACGTCTCCGGCCACAAGTTCGGGCTCGTCTACCCGGGCATCGGCTGGCTGATCTTCCGCGAGAAGTCCGACCTCCCGGAGGACCTCGTGTTCTACGAGAACTACCTCGGCAAGCGCGACGCGACGTTCACGCTGAACTTCTCCACCGGCGACGCGATGGTGCTCGCGCAGTACTACAACTTCGCGCGCTTCGGCCACGACGGCTACCGCTACATCATGGAGAGCATGAAGTACAACGCGAGGCTGCTCGCCAAGGAGATCGAGGCGATCGGCGACTTCGAAATCATCGGCTCCGACGAGGAGGAGCAGCTGCCGCTGGTGGCCTTCAAACTCACCGACGGCCACGACTACGACGAGTTCGACGTCGCCGCCCAGCTGGCATCCGAGCGCGGCTGGATGGTTCCGGCCTACACGCTCCCGCCCGAACGCCGAACACGTGAAGATCATGCGCGTGCTGGTCAAGGAGACACTCGGGCACACGCTCACGACCGCGCTCGGCAACGACATCGCGCAGGCATGCCAGACGCTCGCGGCGAAGGGGAAACTGCACCCCAACGACCGCAAGAAAGTCAAGACCAACACCGGCTTCTGAGCCGCCGCGCAGCTCATCTTCGGCGGGTCAGTTGCGCCCGCCGAAGATGCGCAGGAAGAACAGGAAGATGTTGATGACGTCGAGGAAGATGCCCGCGGCGAGAGGAACGGATTCCTGCATTCCCGCGCGGCGCATGCGGTTGAAGTCCAGCAGCGTGTAGCCGCCGAATATCGCGAGGCCGAGCACCGAGTAGATGAGGTTCGCGTGCGGGATCGAGACGAACAGGGCGATGATCCCGAACACGATCAGGCCGAGCAGCAGGAAGAACAGGGCGCGGTAGCCGCCGGAGAGGTCCTTGCGTATCGCGTAGCCCGCACGTGCCGAGCGCGCCGACGAACAGTGCCGTCGCCGCTCCCGCCTGGTAGACGACACCCGGCTGGGTTTCGGCGTAGTAGTTCAGCACGCCTCCCATGCCGAGCCCGAGCAACAGCCCGCCTGCGAACAGCAGCGTGATAGCCATCGCCTCGCGGCCCCGCACGAAGTTCAGGCCGACGATGCAGATGAAGCCTCCGATCAGGCAGACGATCGCTCCGGCTCCGACCATGTTGCGGCCGAGGTAGGCGCCCAGCGCGAAGAACGCGAGGGTCACGGCCACGAGCCCCATGACCTGCCCGAAGACGCCGGCCTCGCCGACGGTCTCGACGGATCCGAATGCTGAACGCGCCTGGGTGCTCGCCGCTGTCTCCTGCATCCGAGCGGATGTTAGATGGCGGCGGCGGCGGACCCGGGGCGGGCGATGTCGGCCGGGAACTCCTGTAGCAGCCAGAGGTTCCCGTCGGGATCGCTGAACGACGCGAACTTGACCCCGCCCATGTCGGACACGTCGCCGACCCCGACTCCCCGCCCGAGAAGCTCCTCGCGGGCCGCGGCGATGTCATCGACGACCAGATGGAGACCCTTCACCGACCCGGGCTCCATGTTCGTGATGGGCCCCATGCCCGTCCCGAGCAGGATCGTGCACGCCGAACCCGGGGGCGTGAGCTGCACCACCCGCATCGTGTCCGTCGGACGCACGTCGACCGACAGCTCGAACCCCGCGGCCTCGATGTAGAAGGTCTTGGCTCGGTCCACGTCGGAGACCGGAACCGGAACGAGCTCGAGGCGCATGTCAGCCATCCGCTCTGCTCAGCCTCTCTGTGGCTGCAGCACGCCGAAGATGTTGCCCTCGGGGTCCTTCAGGTAGCACAGCCAGCCAACGCCCTGCATCAGTTCCTTGGGCATCTGCACCGTCGCACCCGCCGCGAGCACGCTCTCGAGAGTGGCGTCGATGTCGGGTACCTCGATCGTGCAGACGAACGCGTTCGGGCCCGCTCCCTCTCCAGGATCGCGGCCGCCGTTGCTCAGCAGCCCGCCGTCGATCCCAAGCGCGCCGTTCGGGCCCTCCGAGCGGCCGGTCCGGATCAGCCAGTACTCGGTCGGGGCGTCCATCCTCTGGAACGTCCACCCGAAGGCCTCCTCGTAGAAGGCCCGCGCTCGATCCAGGTCGCGCGCGTGAATCTCAAAGTGCACCACCGCCGAAACGCTCATCGTCCCTCCCCGGTTTGTTAGCCGCCGAGTCTAGCCGCGCGCGGCAAGTCGCCTCGAGCCGGCCTCAGGCGCGGGCGTCACGTTCGCGGGCCTGCGCGAACGTGACCATGTGCGAGCTCTCCTCATCCCACAGCTTCAGGCGTACGGCGCGCATGCCGTCGCGCATGCTCAGCACCGGCACGTCGTGGAAGATCGCGTTCTCGTCGTGTGCGCGCTGCAGGTTGTAGTTGGGGATGCGCGCGCTGAGGTGATGGACGTGATGCAGGCCGATGTTGCCGGAGAAGAACTGGAGCACCGCCGGGAGCTTCAGGTAGGAGCTGCCGCGCAGCGCGGCATCGGCGTACGTCCATTCCTCCGAGCTCTCCCAGTAGGCATCCTCGAACTGATGCTGGACATAGAACAGCCAGATTCCGGCCGCGCCCGCCAGCAGCACCGTCGGCGCCTGGATGAGCAGGAAGTTGAGCGGGCCGATCAGCCAGCACATCAGCGCGACCAGCGCAGCGAGGGCGATGTTCGTCCGGATCACGCTGCGGCGCATCCTCGGCCTCGCGTCCTTTGCGATCAGGCGCGGCCCGATCAGCAGCGAGACGATCGGGCCTATCCCGAACATGACCAGGGGGTTGCGAAACAGCCGGTATGCGAGCCGGCCGCGGGGAGGCAGGGCGTCGTACTCGACGACCGTCAGCGTCCGCACGTCACCGCCCCCACGCCGCTCGAGGTCACCCGAGGTCGCGTGATGCCGCGCGTGATCGTGTCGCCAGCGCAGGAACGGCGAGTAGACGAGCAGTCCGAGCGCGGTGCCGAGCCAGATGTTGGCGCGCTTGGAGGGCAGGAACGAGCCGTGAGAGCAGTCGTGGAAGAGGATGAACGTCCTCACCAGGAATCCGGCAGCGGGGATCGACACCAGCAGTACGAGCAGATAGGAGACCCCGAGCAGCTGGTACATCAGGACCGACAGCGCGAGGTACGGCGCCACGGAGGTGGCGATGTCGATCAGGCTGCGGCCGAGTCGCGGCCTCGCATACGGGGCGAGCGTCTGCTGCCACGACATCTCGCTCGGTGCTGACATCCCGGCGCTGGCGGCACGGGTCGCCTCTGCGGCCTGACCCATCCCGCTCCTTTCGCCACGGACGCTGTGGCTTCTCGACGCCTGCCGGAGTGCACGCGGGCGAGGCTTCTCCCTCCAGGGTAGAGCACGCGCCGGGATGCGGCGCCGTCAGCGCGGCGCGCCGCCGAGGATCGCGGCGCCCGCCGGACGCAGCGTTCCCGAACCGTCGTACAGCTCGGTGTCTTCGGCCGGGCAGAGCGTGCGCCCGCGGCCCGCGAAGACCCCGTAGTAGAAGACGTGAGCGGCGCCGAGCCGCGGCGCGACCGTGTGCAGGAGGCGTTCGGCGGCGGCGTGCTGCATCGACTCCGCCACCCCGGCGCTCCACCGGAAGCGCTGCCCGAAGCAGTAGTACGCGCCGGCCTCGGTGATCCAGAGCCGCTGGCCTTGGGCGAGCTGGCCGGCTATCGCGTCCGCTTCGGCTTCCGGGTCGGGGGATCCCGCGTTCACTCCGTTGACGTCCTCGTACGGATGGATCCCCCAGATGCTCGCGCCGACGCCCAGCGCCGTCAGCCGCCGCCGATAGTCGAGCGCGTAGCTGGCCGACCCGGGTTCATCCAGGAAGTCTCCGGCGATCGGCGTGCAGCCGGCGCCGGTGCAGTACGCCGCCGCTTCGCGCATGTATGCGGGCGCGAGGCTCGCGTCGTCGCGCAGGCGGGTGACGTGGTTCGGCTCGTTCCATGCCTCCAGGTAGCGAACCGCGTGGCCGGCGAGGAGGGCGCTCACCGCGCCGCGGTATCGGGAGGGGCTGGGCACGGTGCCCGTGTAGGTCGTGATCGCGAGGTCGGTGACGAGCCCCGCCGCGACCGCGGCTTCACGCCAGGCGTAGAACTCGGAGCGGTAGCGGCTGTGCGTGCCCACCCCGGCCTGCCATGGCACGACGTACCGGGCGAAGCGGATGCGGGGAGCGCTCCCGCTCTGATTGTCCGCACTGAACGCCGAGCCGAACGCGGTGCCATACCAGCTCGCCAGGTTCTGGTCGGAGATGCCGTCCACCGTCGAGGAGGCGGCCGGCCCGGAGAGGCTGCCTGCCGAGAGCAGCGCAGGCGGCGCCAGACCCGACCAGCCGCCCCATCCCGATCCCGCTTCAGGTGATGGGCCGGCGAGCGCCGCGGCAACGTGAACGCAGAGCGACAGGAGCGCCGCGAGGGCAAATGGCGCTCCCGATCGAGCCATATGGTTCACGTGCCTGCACGGCATCCTGCCGCCTCCCGCTCGTCAGCTCGGTGTCTCACCGTGAGTCTGGCAGCGGCCGCGGGCGCGCGCCGCACACCGGCGGGCGGCGCGGGGCAGGCAGGGGACCCGCGCCGGGACCGGCTCGCCCACGCCGTGGATGGGCACGGCATGGCAAACTGGTCGGCATGAGAGCCCGCGCAGCCGCAGTGGTCGCGGGCGCCCTGGGCGTCCTCTACCTCTCGAGCCTACGGCGCCCGATCCTGACCTGGGGCGCGACCGACGAGGAGGCCGGAGCCGCGCTCCCCGCGGACGAGCTGCTGCCCGACGCCGACGGCGTTTCGACACGCGCGATCTGGATCGACGCACCCCCGGCATCGGTCTGGCCGTGGCTCGTTCAGCTCGGGCCCTCGCCGCGCGGAGGCGCGTACACGTATGACTGGGTCGAGAACCTGCTCGGCCTGAACATGCACAGCACCGACCGCGTTCTCCCGGAGTTCCAGAACCCGCGGATCGGCGAAACGATCGGCTTCGGGCCCAACGAGATGCGCCTTGAGGTCCTCGAGCGCGAGCGGGTGATCGCATGGCGATCGGCCGACGGCAACTGGGTGTGGGCCTTCGTGCTGAGGCACGACGGAAAGAGGACGCGCCTGATCAGTCGCAACCGCTTTCGGCTGCAGACACTCGTCGCCCGCGCCGGGATGCTCCCGATGGAGCCCGGCTCGCTGGTGATGGAGCGCAAGATGCTCTTCGGCATCAAGCAGCGCGCCGAGCGGCTCGCCAGCGGTCCCCGCGCAGCGGCTTAGCAGCGCCGCGCCGGGCCGCCAGCGCAGGGATCGCCGCGGCTATTCTCCGGGCATGGCATTCGCCCCGCCGGCCCGTCACCTTCTGCGCGCGAGAGACCTCGCCGACGCCCGCTACTTCGAGCACCTGCAGGTCGGCGACATGGCCGCAGCGGCCGGGCTGTCCAGGGCACACTTCAGCCGCGAGTTCCGCCGCGCCTTCGGCGAGTCGCCGCACGCATACCTTCTCACGAGGCGCCTCGAGCGCGCCGCGGCACTGCTTCGCGACAGCGACAGGACCGTCGCCGATATCTGCCTCTCGGTGGGATTGACGAGCGTCGGCTCGTTCACGACCAGCTTCACACGGATGTTCGGGATGTCACCGACCGCCTACCGTGCCGGCTTCCCGCCGGCGTCACAGCGTGCGCTGGTCCCGGCATGCGTGGTGAGCGCGTACGGCCGCCCTCAACACCGCACGTTTCGAGAAGACAGATCCGGCGCCCGCTCCTAGCATCCAACTGTCCGATTTCGCCCTAGACAGGAGGCAGTGATGATCACGATGTCAGCAGCGCAGCTCTGGGTCAACGACCAGGATGAGGCGCTCGAGTTCTACACGCAGAAGCTCGGCATGGAGGTGCGCATGGACGTGACACTCGCCGAGATGGACGGGTTCCGCTGGCTCACGGTGGGACCGCCCGGACAGCCGGACATCTCGATCGTGCTGATGCCGATCCCCGGGCCGCCGGTGATGGACGAGGAGTCCTCCGAGCAGGTGCGGGCACTGATGGCCAAGGGCTTCGCCGGGACCGTCTTCCTGACAACCGACGACTGCAGGGCCTCCTACGAGGAGCTCAGCTCCCGCGGCGTCGAGTTCGTCGAAGCACCCGAGGAGCGCCCGTACGGGATCGACTCCGGCTTCCGCGACCCCTCCGGAAACCACCTGCGCCTCACGCAGGTCCGGGACCTCTCGGCCGTCTGAACCGCCCGCGGCACCGATCCTGGAACGATGTCCGGGATCGGAGAGCGCGAGACAGTTCCTGTTTCGCGCTCGAGGCCGCGGGGAAGGGAGCTGGGATGAACGTTCAGGGTCCGGTGGAGTGGGAGCGCGACCTGGGTGCGGCGAGAGGCTCGCGCCTGGGCCCCGGGCTCGGGCTCTCAAAGCTCGGGTGCACGCTCTATGAGCTCGACCCGGGAGGGCAGGCAGCTCCATACCACCTGCATCACGGCAACGACGAGATGGTGATCGTGCTCGCCGGCGAGCTCGAGCTCCGCACACCCGATGGCACGCGCAGCATCGGCGCGGGGGAGGTAGCGGGGTTCCCGTCCGGAGCATCCGGCGCCCACCGGCTGCGCAACCGCTCTCCCGAGAAGGCGCGCTATCTCCTCCTCTCGACAATGCGCTTCCCCGAGGTGGCAGAGCAGCTCGACACGGGCACGATCCTCGCTCTGACCGGACCGGCCGAGGGGCACGCGTTCGCGGCCGGTGCCGGCGGCGACTACATGGAGCTCACGAGGGCGGCAATCGAGGCCGACCACCCGTGACGGCCGCCGCTCGCAGGCCTTCGGTCAGGAGGCCGTCGGGCGCTGGTAGGACAGGATGACCTCCGTCACGGTCCGGTTCGGGGGCCCCGCGGCGTGAGGGATGACGTGCCGCCGCATGAAGGCGTTGCCGAGCTGATCGCGGGTGCGATCCAGTGCGGCCTCGTCGTCTCCGATGATCACGAGCAGGAGATCGCCGTCATCGGTCCGCAGGGCGTGTATCGCCGCGAGGCCCTGCACCTGCGCCGCCTGCTCCTGCAGCTCGGCCTGGGCGGCCGCGAGCTCCGCGTCGTCCAGCGGCTCGCGTAGCGGGATCCTGTTCACAACCGCGTGCATCGGCGCGATCCTACACGCGTGCAGGGCCGCTTACGGCGCCGCCCGCGCGGAAGCTACGGATGACCTGGCGAGCGCCGCTGGCTAGCCTGCGGCGGTCCCCGCGAACAGGAGACCCCATGGACAAGCTCGACTTCAGGCGCGAACACAAAGAGCTCTATGCTCCGCCGCGCGAGCCGGTGATCGTGAGCGTGCCCGAGCTGAGCTTTCTGATGATCGACGGGCACGGCGACCCGAACACCGCGCCGGAGTACGCGCGCGCGATCGAAGCGCTGTACTCGATCTCCTACACAGTCAAGTTCGCACTCAAGAGCGAACGCGGGCCTGACTACGCGGTGATGCCGCTTGAGGGCCTGTGGTGGGCGGATGACCCGAGCACTTTCGCCAGCGGGGACAAGTCGGCGTGGCACTGGACCGCGATGATCGCCCAGCCCGACGTCATCGACGGCGACCTCCTCGCGGCCGCGGTCGAGAGGGCCTGCGAGAAAAAGGAGCTGCCGGCCGCGGCGCAGGCGCGGCTCGAGCACTTCCGGGAGGGCGACGCGGCGCAGGTGCTTCACGTCGGGCCCTACTCTGAGGAGGGCCCGACGATCGCGCGACTTCACGAGTTCATCGCGGGCAGCGGCTACGAGCCGCACGGCAAGCATCACGAGATCTACCTGAGCGACCCGCGGCGCGCCGCGGCGGAGAAGCTGAAGACGGTGATTCGCCAGCCGGTCCGCGCGGCGTCCTAGCCGAGCGCCGGGCGTGGGCGATAATGGTGCCCGTGGCATCCGGGGGGCTCATATGACAGGCCTGAGCAGCCGCGCACCCCGCGTTGTCATCTGCGGTGGAGGCGTCGCGGGAGTCGAGGCGCTCATTGCGCTGCGGGCACTCGCCGGCGACCGCGTAGAGCTGCACCTCGTCGCGCCCAACACGAGGTTCGTCTACCAGCCCCTCACCGTCGCGGAGCCCTTCGGTGTCGCCGAGACGCAGCTGTTCGACATGGCCAGAATCACCCGCGACATGCACGCCGAGCTCCACGCGGACTCGCTCGTCGCGGTCGACGCGGACCTCCACGCCGTGAGGCTCAAGAGCGGCACGCGGCTGCACTATGACGCGCTTGTGGTGGCCGTAGGGCCGCGGCGGCGCGACTGGCTGACGGGCGCGCTGCACTTCGGCGGCGCGGACAGCGTCGACGCGTTCAGGGGCGTCCTCGGGCGACTCCTCGACGGCCGCACGTCGCGGCTCGCCTTCGCGTACCCAGACGCGACGGGATGGCCCCTGCCGCTCTATGAGCTCGCGCTCCTGACGGCCTCGCAGCTCGCGGATGAGGGCACACTCGGCGCACAGCTGACGCTCGTCACACCGGAGAGCGACGCGCTGCAGGTGTTCGGCCCGGGTGCCAGCCGGCTGATGCGCGAGCTCCTGCTCAACCGGGGGATCGACCTCAGGACCGGCGCGGCCGCCGAGCAGTTCGAGCGGGGAAGCCTGCGCTGCCGGCCGAACATCGCGATCGACGCCGACGAGGTGGTCGCCCTGGTGGCCCTGGAGGGGCCCGCGATTCCCGGCCTGCCGGCGGACGATCAGGGCTTTATCGAGGTGGGCGAGAGCAGCCGCGTCACGGGGCTGACGGATGTGTACGCCGCCGGGGACGGGACGAGCTTCCCCATCAAGCAGGGAGGCCTCGCCACACAGCAGGCGGACGCGGCGGCGGAGGCGATCGCATCGGGTGTCGGAGCCGATGTCGCGCCCTCGGCCGCTCGGCCGACGCTGAGGGCGGTGCTGCTCAACGGGATCGCGCCCCTGTACCTTCGCGCACAGCTCGACGGCGCCTCCGGCGACTCACTGGAGATAGCGGGGAACCCGCTCTGGATGCCCCCCGCCAAGATCGCGGGCCTCTACCTGGCGCCGTACCTGATGGCCGGCGGCCCGCTCACACAGGCGGAAACACTCGAGGACCGGCCGGCCTCCAGCGATGACCCGGCGACCGTCAGGCGGGCGCACGACGAGGCGCGCGAGCTCGCGCTCGCGTTCGCCGACCGGGACGCCGCCGAGGAAGACTTCAACTCTGCCCTGCAGTGGCTTGACACGCTGGAGCGGATCGACGGAGTGCTGCCGCCCGGCTACCTCGCAAAGCGCACGGAGTGGACGGGCCTCCTGCGGCGCCACATCATCGATCGCGGTTGAAGCGCAGACCGCCGCCCCGCGCGGCGCGCGGGGCGGCTTGTCCACCGCGACCTCAGCGCTAACGCACCCCGTGGGTCAGCATCGCCTGCTCGACGTCGAACGCGTCCTGTTCCTCACCTGCCGCGTTCGGGTGAACCGGCACGCCCGTGAGCGAACCGAAGATCGGTTCGATCCAGCGCACGCCGACCGGTTCGCATGCGTTGTGGCCCGCGCTCGGCTTGAACGTGTCGACGAAGATCGCGCCGTTGGCCTTCGCCTCCCGCTTCAGCTCGGCGTTGCCGCGCGTCTCGACCGTGTGGAACCACTTCAGGTCACCAGTTGTCCACGGCATCGCGGACGGGCAATAGCCTTCGGTCGGGGCTATTTCGGGGTATCCGACGACGAACACCTTGGCGTTCGGCGCGAGCGTGTGCACTTCCTTCAAGGCTTCTTCGGCAGGGCCGAGGTCTTCAACCTGGACCTGTTTGACGAATTTGTTGAAGAATTTTTTGCACGGCGTGCCCACGTTGCCGACGAAGATGTCGGCTTCGGTGCATCCCCTCAGCAGCGTTCCGAAGAGGTTGTGGTCGTTACCGCCCATGCCTATCGTGACGACTTCCGTCGATGCCGACAGCGCGTTGAACTGCGGCGGCTGGTCTTCGTATTGCGCGACCGTGAAGTTTTCGGTCTTCGCGCCGCTGCAGCTGACGTCGTTGAGCGAAAGGTTCAGAGCAGCCGCGACCAGGTGCGGATAGTTTGCTGCGGACACAGCGCAGTCAGCCGGTGCGGTCGGCGACGCAGGCGAGATGCCCGGGCCGGCGGTGTACGAGTCCCCCATCGCGACATACGAGGCCCCAGCCGCGCTCGCGGCCGAAGGCAGCGCAGCAGCGAGGACCGCTGCGACGGCGGCCAACAGCACGGCGGGCTTCATTCGGCGGCGCGTCGCGCCTCCCTCACGGCGAACTGATCCCATGTCTCCATCTCTCCTTGCTCAGGTGGCTCCGGACCCGGCGCAGAGAACCCCCCTGCCAGCCGATCCGGACGGCGTGAAAGCACTTCGAACGTAACGAGTCCCGTCACGGGGTGTCAAGGCCTCCGCAAACCGCGGGCTCAGGCGCGCGCCGCGGGCGTGAGGCGCCCGGCAACCTCGGCGAGCGCCTCGACGGCCGGTGAGCGGCGGTCCACGCGGCCGACCAGCGAGGTGACCGCGCCATCCGCGTCCTCGAGCGGGACCGCGACGACCCCGGGCAGGTTCGCCGTGATCACCGACGCGTGCGCGGCGGGAGCGGTGGTGATGCCGTGGCCGGACGCGACGAGCGTGAGGCGCTCGTGGACGTTGCTGGTGGGCTTGGCCGACGGCGCCAGGGGTGGGCCGCCCCTCGCGCCGTCCAGGGTCCAGAAGCCACCCCAGATCGGGTCAACGGTGTCGTCGAACCCGATGAAGGGCTCGTCGAGAACATCGGAGACCAGCAGCGCGCCCCGGCCGGCGAGGCGGTGACCGCGCGGCAGCAGCGCGACGAGCGAACCCTCGTGCATCGGCACAGCCCACACTCCGTCGGTGTCGCCGAGCGGCGCCGTCGTGACGGCCACGTCCACCTGGGCCAGCCACGAGGCCGCGCGGGGCGACGGCAGTTCGATCGGGCTGATCGTGATCTCGACGTCCGGGCATGTTTCCGCGAACGCTTCGATCAGGTCCGGTACCGACTGCCATGGCGGCAGCCCGGCGTAGCCGAAGCGGACCGAACCGCGCACACCCCGCGAGAGGGTGTCGGCGAGTTGCAGTATTTCCACTTCGGCGTCGACAACGCCGCGCGCCTTGTGGAGAAACTCAGCGCCAGCCGGCGTAAGCGTGACACCGCGGGGGTTCCTGTCGAAGAGGGGGAACCCGAGTTCTGCCTCGAGCGTTGTGATCGCCTGCGACAGAGCCGGCTGCGCGATATGTAGTTTCCTGGCAGCACGCGTGATCTGTCCGGCGTCGGCCACCTCGACGAAGTACGCAAGTCTTCGCCGGTTGAGTGACATCACGGCACTCTGCGTGCGCGCGCAGGCGCGTTCGCGACGGCGGTCGATGGTGCGAACGTGCACATGCCGCGCCAATGATGTCATCTATCCCCGGCCCAGAGGCTCGCTGGACGCGGGCCGGGACCTCGCGGTAAGGTCACCGAGTGCTCGGCCTGATCGTCGGCCTGATCGTGGTGCTGCTTCTCGCGGCTCTCGTCGTGTACCTCCTGCGCGGACGCATCGACGGCTCGCCGCGCGCGGACGAGCCCGACGTCACAGGCCTGTATTACGGCGAGGGCACCCCTGCGGGACCCCACCCCACCTCCGACTTCATCGGCGAGGAGGAGGGTGACCTCGTCCAGGACCCAGAGGCCGAGGCCGACGCGTGGCGCCGGGAGCGGGAGATCTACCGCGAGAAGAACGAGCCGACCCAGCCGCCCGGCTGAGGACGGGCGCGCTCACGCGCCGGCGCGGGCGACTCGCGTTGCCTCCTCATGATCGAGGAAGGTCCTGATGCGACATACCTTCCCGTCGCGGAAGTCGAAGATGCCTCCCCACGGCGACCGCACGGGCACGCCGCTGCCCCGGCCCCTCGTCTCCAGCCGGCCGACCGCCAGCACCCGATCTCCGAGATCCTCGTACTGCTCGGGTACCGGCCGGAACTCCTCCCAGGTCTCTGCGACCTCGGCCAGGAATGCTTCGATCCCACTGCGGCCGCGGAAGGCCTCGCCCTCGACGCGGGCGGCGAACACGGGCAACCACTCCACGTCTGCGGTCGCGAGCTCCGAGAAGGCATCCAGGTCGCGTAGGTTGAACGCCTCGGTGAGCAGCTTGATGGACTCCACGTTGGAGTCCGACATCACCCTCGCCTCCGATTCCGGGATTTCCCCGGCGCCACCGGCTCCCTGACGACTGCGTCGCGTTTTACGACGTTGACGCCGCGCGGAAAGCGGTTCGGAATGCAAGACAACGGTGCCCTCCTGCGAGTTGGACGCGCCGACAGCGGGGCGTCAGGCGATCGTAACCAACGACCGGCCCGGACGCCAGAAGACCACGGTCGGCGAGATGGCGAGCGGAGCGTCCGCGCCAGGCGAGTCGGGGTATTGTGCACGCACCTTCACCTCTACCCAGTCTCGGCCGCAGATCGCAAGGAGATCACGTCCAATGGCCTCGTCCAAAGGGAGCGCGGGGACTCCCCCGCAGCCACACCCGCGAGCGGCCAGCCTTCTGACGCGCAAGCCGCTGACGGCGGGACGTGCCGCGCGGATCATCGCGTCCGTCACCATCTCGGTGACGATCATCGCCGGCTGGCTGATCCACCTCACCGACAGCCAGAACTTCCCCACCATGGGCGACGGCCTCTGGTGGGCCGTGCAGACGGTGACCACCGTCGGCTACGGAGATGCGGTGCCCACGAGCACGACGGGCCGGCTGATAGCGGCGTTCGTGATGGTCGGCGGCATCGGCTTCCTCACGGTCATCACCGCCGCGATCACGTCCACCTTCATTGAGAACACGCGACGGCGCCTCGACGGCGAGACCGACGATGCACTGTCCGTGAAGCTGGACCGGCTCAACGTCCGCCTCGACACGATCGAGACTGCGCTCAAGGACCTCGGGGCGCGCGACGGAGACGGCCGATCTTGACCTCAGCGCCAACAAGGAGACCCGCCCATGAGTGACGCAGCCCCCGCGCTACCCGACGACCCCGGAGCGCTGATCCGGACGCGCCAGTTTCGCGTGCTGCTCGTGTTCGCGGCGATCATCGGCGTGATCGTCTCGCTGGCCTCCTGGGGTTTCCTGGAGCTCGTCTACTACTTGCAGCACGGCGTCTACAAAGATCTCCCGCGCGAACTCGGTTTCAGCAGCGTCCCATGGTGGTGGCCGCTCCCGTGGCTCGCGATCGCCGGCGCGCTCACCGCGATCGCGATCACGCGCCTTCCGGGCAGCGGCGGCCACGTTCCCGCAGACGGGCTGAAGACCGGCGGCACGCCGACCCAGCCGATCGAGCTGCCGGGGATCCTGCTCGCGGCGCTCGCGTCGATCGGCCTCGGCCTCGTCCTCGGCCCCGAGGCCCCGCTGATCGCGCTGGGCATGGGGCTTGGGGTCTTCGCGATTCGCGAGGTCAGGAAGGATGCGCCCGATCAGCTCGCGGCGCTGATGGGCGCCGCGGGCGCGTTCGCTGCTGTCTCGTCGCTGTTCGGCTCCCCCATCGTCGGAGCGGTGATCATCATCGAGGCGACGGGGCTCGGCGGTGCCACGCTGCCCGTGATCCTCCTGCCGGGCCTGACCGCGGCCGGCATCGGCTCACTGGTCTTCATCGGGATGGGGTCGCTGACGGGGCTGAGCAGCGCGGCCTATGCGCTTACCCCGCTGAACCTGCCCCCGTTTGCGCATCCGACGTGGGGCGACTTCGGGTGGACGATCGCGCTCGCGATCGCAGCAGCCGCCGTCACGTTCTTGATCATCGAGCTGGCTCAGATCGCGAAACGCCTCGTGTCCGGCCGCGTGCTGCTGCTCACCATCGCAGCCGCACTCGTCGTCGGCGGGCTCGCGATCGCGTTCAGCCAGATCACGGGCCGCCCGCCTGACGCCGTTCTGTTCTCCGGCCAGGATGCCTTCGCGGAACTCGTCAAGGACGCCCCGACACTGTCCGTGTCGACCCTCGCCTACCTGCTGCTCTTCAAGGGCCTGGCGTGGAGCATCTCGCTCGGCAACTTCCGGGGCGGCCCGACATTCCCGGCGCTGTTCCTCGGCACCGTGGCAGGCCTCATGGCCGGGCACCTCCCCGGTCTGTCCGAGACACCCGGTGTGGCAGTGCTGATGGGCGCGGCCGCGGTGGCGGTCCTGAAGCTGCCGCTCTCCTGCACGGTCATCACGGTGATTCTCACCTCAAGAGCAGGACTCGGTGTCTCGCCGCTCATCGTCGTCGCGGTGGTCGTCAGCTACCTCACGATTCAATCGCTCACGGCGCTCCGCCAGGGGAACGGCGGCTCGGTGCCGGCCCCGGCGCCGGTCGCCGGCGCGCCCGCCCCCACGTAGCTCAGAGTGGCAGGCAAGCGCCCTCCCCACCTGCGAGGACGGCGAAGCAGGTGCCGGCGGCTGACCGCGAAACGTCCAGGGCCGTCGTGTGCGACTGCGCCCAGACGACGTCGGGGGGCTGTAGGGTCAGCACCCGCATGACCCGTTCCGAGCCGATGGACACCGACTGCGCTATCACAGCCCTGGTCGCCTACCACGGGGCCGGCCGCGCCGTCGTCGCGTCGGCGCTCGGCCAAGAAGTGTTCGGAATGTCTGTGCAGGACGGCACCGACAGTGTCTGGCACGGTCCACCCGAAGGTCATGAGCGGGACCCGGACGTCGAGCTGGTGATCCTGCTGGCCGGACGGTGCGCCGAGAGCGAGCTCACGACACTCGTGAGCCATGCACTGGAGACGTGGCCGGGCGAGCGCGATGTCGATATCTGGCTGGAGACGATCCGCGACCTGGAATCGGGCACCCTCATCTACTGCCCGGATGCCGACGGCCGCTGGCCCGAGAACGACGCCCTCGCACTTGCCTGGGCGCTGGGGCCGGTGGCCGACTGCGAACGCCTCCACAAGCTCGATGCCGGCAGACGCAGCGCCCACGAGATCCTCGCGCGGGAGTGGGGCAACGTCGAAGCGATCGCCGAGTGCCTCGGCGCGCGGCTCTCGCGGCAGCCGAGCTAGTTCTCCGGCTGGCTCGCCGCGGACAGAAATTCGACGCCCCGTCGGCCAGCCCCGGAGAGCCCTGCCGCGGGGTCCCTGCTCAGATCGTGTTGCGCTCGCGCGGGGTAATCGTTGGTCGTAGGACCAACGTCCTCTTGTGGGCGGGACCAGGACGCTGCGACGTTTCCGGGTGCCACCAGGTACCCAACAAGGAGCGACAACGCCATGAGCACGAAAATCGCAGGCAAGTCAAGGATCCTCGGAGCCGGCATCGCCGCGGCCCTGATGGTCGTCCCGGCGACCGCGCTCGCCGCGGAAACCGTCAACTGGCAGATCGGCCTCATGCACGGCGTCGAATTCCCAAAGGCGACCGGCGGGGCGCAGTACCAGTCTCAGCCCGGTCAGCAGGAACTCCAGGTGGAGGTTGAGCACATCGCGGCGCTGAAGGGCAAGAGTGTCGTGGTCTGCGTCAACCATGCCGAAGTCGGCACCGCCAAGGTGTCCACCCGCGGGATCGCACAGCTCTCGCGCAACACCGAGCTGCACCAGACCGTCCCTGCGATCGCGCACGGCTCGACCGTGAGCATCACGACCGGCGCGGCCTGCACGGGCAAGCTGGTGGCGTCGGGGCAGTTCTAGAAGCCGGAGTAGCACAGACCGGTGCTGCATGCGGCCGGGCAAGCCCGGCCGCTGGACGCCGGGCCACAGGACGCGAGGCGGAGCAGCATCCCGGACCTCTCTGCGCGGGTTTCGAGACCTTTGCGGGGATTTTGCGCTCCCCTCGCCCTTCCCACGCTTCAATCGACAACACCCCTCACCCTCACACGCCCACATCCTCACGGGTGTAGACCACGGGAGCCCCCAATGAAACCCGTACACCTATCCTCCAGACGCGCCATCACCGCGATCATGGCGCTGGTCGCAGTGTTGATCGCGCCCGTGGCAGCCCCTGGGGCCGGCGCCCTCGCTGCCGCTACAGCCGTGCCGACCAGCACCGTGCTCAAGTCGAGCCGCCCAGAAGCCCACTACGGCGACGCCGGTCAGATCACGGCAACGGTCAAAGCGTTCAAGGCCGGCGCAGGCGTCCCAACCGGCACCGTTGAATTCCTCGTCGACGGCCTAGCGCTGTCTACCGCCGCGCTCTCCAACGGCAAGGCAACCCTGCCGCTCGCCGAACTGTACCCGTCATTTGGGGTGGGCTCGCACACCGTCGTGGCCAACTACCTCGGCGAAGGCAGCTTTGAAGCATCGAGTTCCGCGCCCATCGCACAGACGCTGATCGGGCGGACAACCGAAGCGGCGAGCACGCTCGCGCTCAATGAAAAGGGCGCGCCGTCGTTCTCGCCAAACGCCTTCAGCCTGCGCTACCAGGAACCGTTTTCCTGCAACGTCACGATCCACAACGAAACGCCCAACGCCTACCAGGTTCTCTACGGGACACCCGGAAGCTGGAAGGCCCTGCGCTACGTGATCCCGGCAGGCGGCCTTGGCAGCGTGGGAGTCGGCCTTGAACACTTCACCGGCTACTTCACAGTGAGGGGCGCCGCGAACTACATCCGGATCGCCTGCAACTGACCGCCGGAGGTCTTCTCCGGGCCGCACTCGGCGGCCCGGGCGCGGGTCAAGTCCACCCCGGGGACGGCTCGCTCACATGTCGTGCCGCTGCGCCCAAAGGGCCGCTTGGGTGCGGTCGCTCACCCCGATGCTGCGAAACACGCGCGTCAGGTGGGCCTTGACTGTCTTTTCGCTGATCGAGAGACGCTGCGCGATCACCTTGTTCGACAGACCCTGACCGACGAGCGTCAGAACCTCTCGCTCTCGCTCCGTGAGCGCCTTTGCCTCAGGGGCTCCGACGCGGTCCCTGATCAGCGCGAGCGCCGCCTTTGGCGCCAGGGGCGCCTCCCCCCGCGACGCCGCGCGGACCCCGCGCAGAATCTCCTCCGGCTCCGCGTCCTTCAGCAGGTAGCCAAGAGCGCCCGCGTCCAGCGCGTCGAGGATCCGCTCCCGATCGGAGAAGGACGTCAGCACTACGACGTGGGCGGTTTGTCTCTCATCGCGAATTCGCCGCGTGGCCTCGATCCCGCCGACTCCTGGCATCGAGAGGTCCATCAGCACCACGTCTGGCTGGTGCTGGCGGACGAGTTCCGCTGCCTGCGCCCCATCGGCGGCCGTGGCAACCACGCAGATGTCCTGTGCGCTCTCGAGCAGTTCGCGTAGACCCGACCGCACAACGGCGTGGTCGTCGGCAATGAGGACCGTGATCACGTGCGTGGTACCTCCACGCGAACGGTCGTCCCGTGACCAGGCTGCGAGGACACTTCGAGCGCTCCCCCCTGTTCCTGAGCGAGGCCGGCCAGCACGCTCAACCCGAGGTGCCCGCCGCTGACGCCTGTCTGCGGCTCGTCGGTCTTGAACCCCTGTCCGTCATCGACAACGCAGAGGGTCGCCGTTCGCGCGGACGTCGTCACTGACATCTGCACGTGGCTCGCGTGCGCGTGGCTGGACACGTTGCGCAGCGCCTCTTGGGCGACCCGGAAGAGCAGCGCCTCGATACCCGCGTCCATCTCCTGATCGGGCGAGTAGTCAAGCTCCACGTCGACCCCGTGGGCGGTGAGCCCTGAAGCGAGGTCCGACAGGGCGGCGCCGAGGCCGACGCTGCGGAGGTTGGCCGGGTAGATGTCGACCAGCAGGGTTCGCAGGGCCCGAATGCTCTGCCGCATCTGACCAGCCGTGGTGCGCAGCGACTTCGCGATGGCGGCGGGCGGCTGGGACGTGACCGTCTCCGCTGTGGCGGCCAGCGCGTACGTCGCGCCGGCGAGGTCCTGCACAACGCCGTCGTGGAGTTCGCCTGCGATCCGGCGGCGCTCGTCTTCCGAGGCGTCGATTGCCCGTTGGAGCAGCGCCTCGCGCTCCTTCTGACCGCGTCTGAGCCGCGTCGCAAGCGACCAAGCGAGGGGCAGCTGCACGAGCGCGAGGACGATCAGCCCGCCGAACAGCGCGGGCGCGAACGCGACCCACAGATGCCGCGCGCTCGAGGAGACCTCGCGCGAGGGGAGGTAGGCCTCGAACAGCAGCGGTCGGCCGCTCGTCGTGTGGATGGGCAGGTAGATGTCAACGGTCGGCGGGAGTGAGCGCTCAAAGCGATTCTCGGGCGGCGAACGATTGCTGTTCGGCTCGGCGACGATGGTCCCCGTGCGCAGCGACGCGAGCTCCCCGGGCGTCAGCGGATAGGTGGCGCCGATCAGAGCCGAAACGTCCGAGTAGACGATGCGGCCCTGCGGCGTCCAGATCTTGATCCGTGCGATCCCGTCACCGAGAACGCTCGTGTGGACCAGCTGATCGAGCAATGGGAGCCCCCGGGTGTCCCCATTCACGAGCGCATCCGTGACGTGGGGCTCGACGATCCCTCGTCCAGCGAGTGTGGCGAGTTCCTTTGCATCGCCGTAGGCCTCGTGGTGTCCCTCACTCTTCAGGACCTCTATGCCGGCGAAGCCGATCACGATAACCGCAACGACGCTGGCGAGGCCGAACTGAACCACCGCCCTCGTTACCGACACGGGCTTCTGGCGGCGCTTCACGATCGGGCTCATCGAGCCTGCCGAGGGTCTGAGGCTGGTGCGGCGCTGGGTGCTGGTCTCACACGCGGCAATGCTCGCAGCATTCCTCGCGGGGAGAGCCGGGTGCCTGTCGGTGGTGCTGTCACTGGGTCGCTCGCAGTAGGGACATACATAAAGAGGGTGGAGGCCTTTTCGTGAGGAGGTCTTAAGACCATCGTCGCGTTGCGGCCACGACCCGAAATCGGCCACCCTCGTGGTGTGGCCACTCGACCAGTGAGACGGCTGACGCGGGCCCCTCATCACGCGGCCCGTGCGTACGTGCGAAAGAAAGTTCTCATCCCCCGGAAGATCGATCAGAAGGAGACCCGATGTCTCGTAGTTCCTGGCTTGTCTCGACCCTGGCGGTGATACCGCTGGCCCTCGCTGCGCTGATCGGTCCCGCAGCAGCATCTGCGGAAGTGCAGTTCGGAACGCTCAGCAACTTCGATGTCTTCAACGACACCGGCGAAGAAACCCACGGCTTTGAGATCGAGCTCGACGGCGTCTCCAGCTCGGACATCAGCTACACGTTCGGGGCTCCCTACCAGTATCGGTACGGGACGCCGACGATGGAAAACTTCGCGGGCGGCGTCTACGTGCGCTACGCGAGCCCGTATGACGCCGGGAAGAAAGAATTCCTGCAGGGCACGCCGCTGGCGCCCACGCCGATCACGCCGACGATGGGCCATCAGTGCTGGACCGGCGGCTCGGCCGGCTACCTGACTGCAGGCTGTGAGCACTTCGGCGCTCGGGCTGCTGAAGACCCCGACGAAGACCGTCTACCACTGGCTGGTCGCGAACCCGGCGAAACCGGGAACGCTGATGACCGCCAACACCAAAGTCAGCGTCCCGACGCCCGCATTCGAAGTCAAACCTCCGAGCGTCAAAGAACCCGCGCCCGTCGTCAAGGCCGTCGTGAACGCCGCCCGAACCGGAGGGCGGCCAGATCTGGGGCCCCGCTGTCTGGGTGAAGGTCTATGAGACCGAAACAGAAAAACCGGCCGAACTGAACCACCTCCTGACCGACGACCCGCTCGTCCCCCAGGAACCGGCCCAGACAGAAATCGAATGGGTCCTGATGCAGAAGGAGAAAGGCGTCGCCAACGCCGCCGGCAACGTCGTGAGCCAGAAAGCGCTCGCCGGCAAAAACGAGTCGGTGACCCGCCGCTATGAAATCTTCAAGTACACGGGCCCGGTCGATCCCGAAGGCGAAGCGACACCGAAAAACGAAGCGAAACCGGAAGCGAGCGAAATCGGCGAATACGTCGGCGCGCAGATGGACGCAGTCAACATCCTGCCGGGCGAACCCGCACCCGCGGTCGGCAAACTGTCCGTCAAGAAGGGCCCGGCGGCCGGCGGCACGACGATCACGATCAGCGGCGTGAACTTCACCGGCGCCAGCGCGGTCCGGTTCGGCTCCACCGAAGCGAAATCGTTCAAAGTGAACTCCGTCGAAGTCGATCACCGCGGAATCGCCCGCCGGGACGACCGGGACCGTTGACGTCACGGTGATCTCGCCGAACGGCGCGAGCGCGATCGTCAAGGGCGACAAGTTCAAGTACGAAAACCCGACCGTCACCGGCGTCAGCCCCAGCACCGGCACCAAAGCCGGCGGCACGAGCGTCACCGTCACCGGCAGCGGGTTCGCGCTCGGCGCCGCGACGAGCGATCAAGTTCGGCTCGAGCGCCGGCACCGCGGTCGAATGCACCTCCAGCACGCACCTGCATCGTGACCACGCCCGCCGCGAGCAAAGCGTCGACCGTCGACGTGACGGTGAAGGCCGCCGGCAAGGGCAGCAAGAAGAGCGCCGCAGACCACTACACCTACAACTGACGCTCTGACGCGATCAGGCAGCCGCAAGCTGCTCGCGACCTGGAGCACACACCGGGTCGCGAGCAGCCCGGCCGCACCGCCGCCGTGAGCATGCCAGTGCGAGCTGACCCGCTTGTGACATCTCCAGCCACCGACGAGGAGCTCGCCGCGCTGCGAGCGCTGCTGGCGGGTGCGCGCCGGGCGCAAGACATAGCCGCCACGGTCGGCTACGACGCGTCGATCATCCTGCGAGGCATGGAGCTTCGCGAACCATCCTTCGTCACGCGCCACATTGACCCGCGGAGGTATGAGATCTGGCTCCCGACCGATGAGGGCATCAAGGCAGCAGGCAACGTGCCGGACATCGATCGGCGCCCTTGACGCCGGCGGTGCGGGCGGGAAGGGACGTCACGGGCGCTGTTCGGTCTTAAGACGGTCGTCCACTTCAACTCCCGACCTGTGGGGTGCAACCGTGTCGCCACCGGCGAGCACGCCGGCGGCGCACGCACTTCAGGTGGCTCGCCGCAGGGCCACCCCTGGGCACCCTCAATCCAAATCCGCCGAAGGAGAGTTGACCGCCATGACGCTGACGTCAATCATCATGTTCAACATCGTCCTTGACATCGTCGCAATCGCGCTCATGTCAGCCATCATGTCCCTCGCCTCGCGGCTGACCCCTCACGACGAGGCGGATGCGGGAGCTCGCCGGCACAGCGGGCTCGCCGCGACTCCCGTACATGCGCCGAGCCGTCGCGCCCCGCAGCTGCGTCCGGGGGGTGAGCGCAGTGCCGCGTAAGCGTCGTCTCCCTGACATGGCGATCTCGTTGGCTCCCGACCTGTGTGCGCTCGACGCGGCGTCCTATTGCGTCGGGACGATGGCGTCGCCGCCGTGCATGGTCCGCCTGCCGATAGTGACGGTCACGAGGGACATCGTCGCTCAGGCCGTCCGCAGGCGGGTCCCGAGCTCGTCCGACCCCATCGAACTGCAGGTGTGGACCTACCGGGACCATGTGCGTGTCGTGATCCGCGGCTCCTGCGACCTTCTCGGCTTCGACCCGGCGGGACATCACCGCGACCGGCCGCAGCGTTCGCTGGGCCGGCTCGCGGATCGGTGGGCGATCGAATCGGATGACGCCATTGCGACCATATGGTTCGAGATCGACTTCTCGACCCGCACGCCCACGACGCAGGCTCGCCACCGACGCCGAGTGCCCACCGGCGACGCCATGACACCGATCGCGGCCCGCACGCCGCGCGCTCTTCCCGCGCGACGCAGCCGCTCCCGGGCCACCTGCAGGTCGACGTTGGCGTTCTAGATATGGCTCGAGACGGCAACGGTTCGCCGGACACCCCGGCGGAACCTACGCAGTCACGGATACGAGACGTCGACCTCGACCCACGGTTCTAGGGCTCCGGTGTCTTCGCCCAGCTGAGGCACGCCGATGTAGCAGCGCCGCTGGGTGATCACTTCGAGCGGTTCGCCTTCTGGGCACACCTCGACCCTGAAGGTCGTGGAAAACCTCCCGCCGGCTCCGGTCTGCACCGACGCTTCGTTCCCGACGCTGCAGGGAACAACGGGATCGAGCCAGGTCGGCTGGCCGCACTCACGCAGCCGTACCGTCGCGTGGCTCGGGAACCCTCTGCCTCTGAGAGTGACGTTGGTGTTGACCATCGCGCTTGCGGGCTTCGCGGTGATTGTTGGCACCTTCGCCCGCACGGGTGCGCGCGCGAGCGCGGCCTCGGGCGTCGATGCGCACGCCGCGGCGGTGGCGATCGTCGCGAGGATGATCCGGCGGTCGAGCATCTATCCCTCCGTTCGTGGCTCAGGTGCCCGGCGACACCAGGGGGATGCCACGGCGATCTTCCCATCTCATCTGGCGGCCCGCAAGCCCTCGCGGGATTCAGCCGCGTTTACGGCGCTGCGAGGCGGACCGTCGGCATCACGCAGAACCCGGTGGCCGGAGCTCCGCTTACCGCGGGCAGCGCTCGCGTAATTGCGACCCGACGCGCTCTACGGTCCCGCCTTGGCCGAGCTCGCAGCCGTCGAGTATGCCGCGGCTCGCGCCTCGGCCTGCGGCACGTTGAAGTCGACGCTCATGATTCGGTGATCGCGCACCTTCCAGACCCCGGCGCTCGCCACGATGCTCTCGCTGCTGTGGCCCCGGCGCCTGACGTAGAGGCGGTGAAAGACAACGATCAGGGTGTCGGCGTCGATCACGCCCTCGACTTCGACGCGGCACTCTGCCCAGTGGTCGAGCCAGTCCCGCCACGCATTGTGCAAGGCATCCAGGCCGGACCTGTAGATCACGGGCTTCAAGCCGGGGAAGCGCATGGTGCATTCAAAGGACGGGTCGACCGCGCCGGCGATCGACTCCAGATAGGCCGCCGTCGCGCCGTCGTCATTGGCGATCGCAACCGCGTCGTCCTCGGTCGCCAGCTGAAGCGCCATTATGAGATCCACGTCCTCAGCTGACATGAGCCAAATCTACAGCCGATCGCGGCCGCTGCAAAGGGACCGTTCGGCGGGAGCAGGCCGCCGTCAGGTTCTGATATGCGCGTAGCCCGCGATGTAGCGGACGGTCGCGCGCCCGCTTCGCTCGGAGACGTAGATCGCGAGCTGGACGCGGCGCAGCGCCCGCGCGTAAACGATCCCACCCGAGATACGCAGCAGGACGCCGCGCTGATGCGCCCGCAGGCGAAAGCGCGCCGAGCCGAACTGCGGCACAGGCCGGGTCTCGGGCGCCGGGAAGCGTGTGAGTCCCGCGGCTCGGACGGACGCGACCGTTGCGTTGGGAGCCGGCCCGAGCGTGATCGTGCCGGCGCATGAGCCGGCCGGGCATGACACCGGGACGTCGAGAGTCCCGGACGGGTTCACGGTGATCGTGGGGTCCGGTGCCATCGCCAGCGGCTCGACGACTGCCAGTCGCGTAAAGCGCAACTGCAGTCGCAGCGACGTAGTGCCGGACACTCCTGGGTCGGTGATCGGAGCGGTTGCAGCGAGGGTCGCATCGCCGTTGGGGGGACCCCCTGCGGAGGCGGGTCCGAGCGGCGGCATCGAGGACGTTACGGGCGAGGCGAACGCGGGCGCCACGTCGCCGAACACGGGGCACTCCAGGAACGGCGTCGGGTCCACAGCGGAGCCGCCGACCGCTGCCGTGCCGGGAACCGGGTCGATCGAGAGCGATGCGGTCAGGGCGTGGGTGCCGCAGTCCGATGACGGCGGCACTGGGGATTCGGTCGCCTCGCCGATGCAATCCGCTGGGTTGCTGTCGGCGGCCGGTCCGCGCGTGATCGACCCCTGGCGATCCTCGGAGATCTTCACGGCCAGGTTCGGGATGCTCGCCGCGAACGTGCTCACGCCAGCGCCCGTGAGCTGGACGACGGCGGGGGCACCAGGCACGAATGTCTGCGCGTCTGTTCCATGCCCACTTTCGCCTCCCAGACACGGGTTCCCGGAGGGACGGCTAAGCGTCCAGGTCGCTTCCTGCGAGCCGCCTGTGAGCTGCACCTGGTAGGTGCCGGCCCACGGCGCAACACCGCGCGCGGCGGCGGCAGCCGGCGCGATCGCCGTGACTGCGAGGACGACGGCGACCACGCGGCCGAGTCTCATGCCCGTCAGGGTAGCCGTCGCGCCCTCCCTGGAACGCGACGGCGAGTTTCAGCGGCCATCCGTGAGCTTTCCGGATCCGGCGGTGCCCGGGGTCATCGTGGGCCTCGCCGCAGCCGCTGCCTCCGGTTCAGGCTATGAGCATTTCAGGGATTCGTACGCCTGCTTGTAGCTAGCGGCCAGACCTGCAACCGCGGTCTTTATCGCCGGCTCTGATTCCTTGAGCACGGCTTCGGGGCTCCCCGAGGATTTCGCTGCAGACACGAGCCCCTTCGCGAGCGCGGCAAGCTCGAGCTGGAGCGTGCTCTGCGCCGATTCCACGGGAGCCTTGCTGGACGCCGGCAGATTCTGCGTGGATTCTTTGATCTTGCCCGCTTCGGTCTGCATCACCGAGGCGGCCGCCTTGATTTCTTCCGGTGCCTTTGAGGAGAGCGACAGGCTGGAGAGTTTGGAAAGCTGAGCCTGAATCGCCTTCGTGGACGAGCACACCTGCGCCGTCGCCTTTTCTTCAGAGGATTCGCCACACGCCGCCAGCCCAATCGGGGCGAACAGAACTGCCGTTAGGACTGCCGGCCTGCTGAGGGTCTTGAACACGGAAGCTCTCCTTCACGAAGGGTTTGGATGACGGTCGGTCCACCGTCGCGCATGCGCGGTCTACCGTACCCGCATCCTCCCCTAGTTCGCTGACGTCGCACGAGGACCCCCCAGCACGACGTCTTGACCCAGAAATTTCACGTGCATGCGGACCGGACCATCGCCGCTGTGCGGGGAACATGCCGTATGCGTGGGCGCGCGTTGACAGCCGCCACAGGCGAGGCTATGTTGCATGAAGCGGCGGGTGTCAGGCGTCGCGGCGGATTGGCGCTCGGCCCCGGACAGGTGCTGTCGGGGACAGCCAGAGACCCCACAGCCCTTCACGACCAGGCTGGAGGGTAGGAGATGTTCGCAAACGTTGACCCGGGTCACAGACGAGCTCTCCGGCCGCGCGGATCGGGGGATTCCCGATGGCGTCTGCGCTGGGCCGCGGCGAGCGCGACGGCGATCGCCTCGATCGTGCTGCTCGGGATCGCCCCCTCGCGGGGCCGGGCAGAAGTCACGCCGTCCTGCACGATGCGCACGCTGCCCTCGTTTGTCGCCCAGGGAGTAGGGGCGGCGGCCGGCAGCGTCGCCGACGTGATCGAAATCTCCTGCGAAAACTACGCACACAAGGAACTGCGCGTGGAGTCATCGCAGCTGTACGCCCGCTGCCACAACCAGCTTAGATGGCTGCCCGTCTACGAAACGACGCCCGGTCCGAGCTCGATGGGCGTCACCGCGACGACCGACGCCAACGGCAACGCCGCTGTGGTCGCGTTCGGGGGGCCCGAATGCGCCGCGGGAGAAAGCCTCGTCAGCGTCTCGATGGAAGAACCGCCGTTCGAGACGATCACAGCCTCGTTCAACGTTCTGGCCGCGGCGGCGACGACCCCGGGGATCACGGCTATGCCCAGCACGGCGGTCGGATACGAACGCAACAGCCACCTGGCGACGATCGCCGAGGCCGAGGTTCAAACGCGCGCCCTCGGCGGGCATGTCCAGATCAGCTCCGCGGAGCTATCCGCGCGCTGCAGCGGCGGCCTTGACTGGCTCGGGCCCGACGGCGTGCTGCTCGCCTCCGGAGTGGACTCCTTGAGCAACGTCGCGCTCGATAGGTTCGGCAACGCCTTCGTCGTGATCCTCGACACGAAGGCATGCGTGAGCGGGGAAAGCATCCTGGAAGCGGACCTCGAACAATCTCCCTTCACGACCTACACCACGACGTTCACGATCGCTCCGCCGCCGCCGATCGTGCTCAAACTGAAGCACGTCGCGGGCCCGGCGCGCGGCGGCAAGGAAGTGACCATCATCGGCGCCAACCTCAACGACGTGACCGACGTCAGGTTCGGGGGCGCGAGCGCCGCCGACTTCATCGTCGACTCGTCCACCCGGATCACGGCTGTCGCGCCGCCGGGGACCGCTGGCCCGGCGAACATCACCGTGACGGCCCCGAGCGGCACGAGCGAACCGTCCGCGGCAAGCGTCTTCACCTACGGCAGGCCGACGGTCACGTCCATCAGTCCGGGGACAGGACCCGAAGGCGGGGGCACGATCGTGGACGTGACGGGCAGCGGCTTCGCCCCGGGGTCCGGGACCACGGCCTTCCAATTCGGAAAGACCCCGGGAACAGCTGTCCGGTGCAGCTCGACGACCGCCTGCGTGGTGACGGCTCCCCCCGGCAGGAAGCGCGTGAACGTGATCGCCGTCGTGGGAGCGCTCAAGAGCTCCGGCACCGCCGCCGGCCGCTTCACCTACATGGCGCCCTAGCGTTCGAGGGTGTCGCATCGCCGTGGTTCACACCTCCTCGATGGCGCGAGGAGCGATCACGCACGACGCGAGCGCAACCGCACTCCCGCGACGGCGCCCCCAACGGAGCTGTTGGTGCTTTGGGAGGCGGCATTGATGCATTTGCCGCCGCTTTCCCGAAGGAGTTACACGGAGGGCACCCTGGATCGCAAGCTTGGACTCGCTGATTACGGTGCCGGACATCGACCCGACCGCGAGCGCTTCGGCCGGCATCAACGCGAGGACAAACAGCACAGCGGCCGCGACGCCAACCACGCGCCGAGCCGGACGCCGAGTTCGTCGGGCGGCGCGCAGGACTTCGGAGCTCCCCTGGTGCTCGCCGCCCGCTAAGAAGAGGCTCACGTTCGTCTCATGCTGGGGTCATCGTGCCGCCTGACGCTTAGGGGGTGCACGACGCCCGCCCAGCGAACACGCGCTTTGATGAACGTGACGACCGTGAGACCGTTGGGCAGCCCACGCTCCTTCACTACTGCCACCATTCGGTCGGGCTTGGTCACCTGGTGCGATCGGCCGCCATTGCAGCGGCGCTCGCTCGGAGCTTCCGTGTGGTGCTCTGCAGTGGTGGACCCGTCCCGGCAGGCGTGCGGGCCCCAAACGGCGTGGAGCTGGTGGCGCTGGCGCCGATCGCGGCCGCGCCTGGCGGCAGACTGCGCAGCCTCGATCCGAGTCTGACACTCGAGCAGGCATGGGATGCAAGGCGCGAGCGGCTGCTGGCGCTCTACCGTGAGCTGCTCCCGGCCGCGCTCGTAGTCGAGCTGTTTCCGTTCGGCCGCGCGAAATTCGCACATGAGCTGCTACCGCTGCTATCCGCGGCGCGACGCGACGCGAGGCCCGTGCAGGTGATCGCGAGCGTGCGCGACCTGCTCGTCGCCAACAAGCGTGACCAACGGGCCCACGACGATCTCGCTGCCGCGAGACTCACTGCCTACTTCGATGCGGTGATCGTCCACGCAGACGCGCGCTTCGCGCGGCTCGAGGAGACCTTCCACCCATCGCGCTTCCCCCCCACGCCCGTCCTTTATTCGGGATTCGTGACCCCCACTACTGGACGGCCGCCGCGCGAGCCCGATCGATTGCAGGAGGTCCTGGTGTCAGCCGGCGGCGGTCTCCACGGTGCCCCGTTGCTACGCGCGGCTGCCGAGGCTCACCGTGAGCGCCTTGCAGGGCTCGGGCTTAGGACGCGCCTGGTCACTGGGCCGTTCCTGCCCGACGCCGAGGCCTCCGGCCTCCGCGAGCTCGCCGCAACTTCTCCCGGACTGAGCGTGCAAGAGTTCATCCCGGACCTCTGCTCGGCTATGGCCCGAGCGGCGGTTTCGGTAAGCCGCGGCGGTTACAACACGATGATCGACGTGCTGCGCGCGGGCGCGCCGGCCATCGTCGTGCCATATGACGACCGCGGCGACCAGGAGCAAACCGAACGCGCTCGGCGCCTTGAGCGCCTTGGCGTGCTCGCCGTCTTGCCAGCCTCGGAACTGACACCCGAGCGCCTAGCCGCGACGATCGTGCGCGCGGTCGAGGCCGAGCCCGCGCCCGTCGACCTCGACCTCGATGGCGCCGAGCAGACGGCGCGCATCGTTCTCAACCTGGTCGAGACGGCATTTCCCAAGGACATCACCAGCGCAGCCGCAGCCGCCGCCTCCTGAAGCCGCGTCCGTCGCCACCACGAACGAAGCCCGCACCGGCAGGCTGATCTGGCCGCCGAGCCGCGCATCTCGATGGGCGACTCCTCATGAAGAGAACTTCACGTCCGTCTCATCGCGCGGTCATCAGTCGAGACGATCGTGCTTGGTGTCGAGACGCGAGCGGTGCCTCGATCGGCGACCGCCGCCAGGACCAGCCCCCCCACCGCCAGCAAAGGACGGAACCCAATGAGCGCGAGATACCTCGTCACCGGAGCAGCCGGATTCATCGGCAGCCGGCTCTGCCACGACTTGCTCGACGAAGGCCACGAGGTCGTCGGTGTAGACGGCTTCACGGACAGCTATGACCCCACCGAGAAGCTGGGACGCGCTGCCGGCCTGACCTCGCGCGTGGGGTTCACGCTCGTGTCCGGGCACCTCGCCGACCTGCCGCTGGACGAGCTCGTGCGGGGCGCGGAGGTCGCGTTTCACCTGGCCGGGCGCGCTGGGGTGCGGGCAAGCTTTCAGCTGCAGTCACGGTACGAGCTGGATAACGTCATCTCGACCGAACTGCTGCTCGAGGCCTGCCGGCGAGCACAGTCGGTGCGGCGCCTGGTGTACGCCTCATCCTCGTCCGTGTACGGCGACGCGCCGGTGCCCTTCCGCGAGGAGGGGGAAACCGGCCCGATCTCGCCCTACGGACAGACCAAGCTCGACGCCGAGCTCGCCTGCCTGGCGGCGGATGGAGAGCAGCTGCAGACCGTGGCGTTGCGCTATTTCACCGTTTACGGCCCGGGCCAGCGTCCGGATATGGGGCTGCGGATCTTCGCCGAAGCTGCTCTTGCAGGGCTGCCGCTGAGGGTCTTCGGGGACGGCAGCCAGAGCCGCGATTTCACGTTCGTCCAGGACATCGTCGCGGCGACCCGTGCGGCTGGCCGTACGCGGGCTTCCGGGATCGCGATCAACGTTGGCGGCGGCTCGCGAGTGACGCTGACCCACACACTCGAGCTGCTCTCGCGCATCGTCGGGCGGCCGCTGAATATCCACTACGAGCCGTTCGCGGTCGGCGACGCCCGTCATACCGGCGCTGACCTGACACGCGCGCGCGAGCTGCTCGGCTTCAAGGCACGCCACTCACTCGCGGACGGGCTCGCCGCGGAGGTCGCGTGGATCCGCGCACGTCAGACGGCCGGTCAGCGGGCCGCAGCATGAGCGCCCTAGCGAGCTTCCCAGCGCCGCGGCCCGCCCGCAAGCTGCTGCTGTACTCCCACGACACATACGGCCTCGGTCACATCCGACGCAACATGGCGATCGCGCAGCATCTCCTCGCAAGCCAGCCCGGGCTGCAGATCGTTCTGCTCAGCGGCTCCGTCGTGGGCGATCGCTTCGACCTGCCCAAGGGTCTGAGCCTGGTTCAGCTTCCGCCTGTCGTGAAGGTCGGCCCGGACTCATACCGGCCGCATGACGCCCGCCTGAGCATGGATCTCGTGCGCCGGGCCCGCACAGCGATCATCGCGGACGTGGCCCGCCGGATGAGACCCGATGTGCTGCTGGTAGACCACTCCCCGGCCGGAATGGGCGGCGAGCTCCTGGACGTGTTCGCGATGCTCGCGCGCCACGCGCCCAGCACGCGCGTCGCTCTCGGGCTGCGCGATGTCCTGGACGAGCCCGATGCCGTGAGGCAGACATGGAGTCGCCAGGGCATCTACGAGCTGCTGGAGAGCGTCTACGACGAGCTCTACGTCTATGGGCAGCGCGACATATTCGACGTTGGCTCCGAGTACGGGATGAGCGCGGAGGCCAGCGACAGGCTGCGCTACTGCGGGTACATCGACAAGCCTGTCGAAACGGAGAAAGACCTCTCGCCGACCCGGCGGCCGTTCCTGCTGGCGACTGCGGGCGGCGGCGGCGACGGCGCCGAGGTGCTCGCGGCGGCACTGGACGCGGGCGGCCGCTCGGGGCTCGACACCATCGTTGTCACAGGTCCACTGATGGAGCCCGGCCAGCGCGCCGCGCTCGACGCGCGCGCGGCGTCGACGCCCGGCGCGAGCGTAATGTCGTTCCACCACGGGCTCGGCGAGCTGATGCGAGCCGCGTCGATGATCGTCACTATGGGCGGCTACAACAGCCTCTGCGAGGCTGCGGCCGCCGGCACGCCGACGATCGTCATACCGCGGATCTGGCCTCGTCGCGAGCAGGCGATCCGTGCGGATCTTTCGAGAAGCGCGGCATCCTCGACGTCGTCTCCCCCGGGCCGAACCTCTCAGAGCGGCTCACCTCAGCTGTGCGCCTGCGGCTTCACAGCCCCGGCGAGCGCCGAGCCGCGATCGACCTCGGCGGCCTCGACAGGCTTGTCATGGGCCTGCTGGGCTCAAGGCGTGTCGACCTGCCCGAGCCAGCGCGCGAGGAGCTGGCGGCATGAATCCCGCGCAGCGCGACAGCACGACGGTCGCATATCTGACCAAGCGCTTTCCACGGTTGTCAGAGACGTTCATCCTCGACGAGATCCTGGGCCTTGAGGCGGCCGGCGTCCCGCTCCGGTTGTACGCGGGGGGTGATCCCGCCGAGCCAGTCGTGCAGCCCGACGTGGAGCGAGTCGCAAGCGCAGTCACCTATCTCCATGAGCCGGGGGCGCTCGCCACCGTCACGCGGGGCGTGAGCACGATCGCGGCGCACGCGCGGCTCCTAGCGGGGGATCCGGTCCGCTACTGCCGCGCCCTCAAGCACCTCGTGTGTAGCCAGAATCGCCGCACGGTGCTGGGCCATTTCGCAACGGCCGGGCGCCTCGTCCGGATGCTGCGGCGGGACCGTGCCAGGCATGTGCACGCGGCGTTTGCGCACTCGCCGGCGAGTATCGCCCACTACGCGCATCTGCTGAGCGGACTGCCGTTCAGCTTCGCCGGGCACGCGAAGGACCTCTACACCTCGGAGCCCGCGTCGCTGGCCGCACGCGCGGAAGCTGCAGAGTTCGTGCTCGTCTGCTCGGCCTCCGCCGCCGCTGAGCTGCAGCGGCGCGCGGGCTCGGCCGCGAACGTTGTGCTCGCCTACCACGGCGTGGACAGCGAGCGGTTCATGCCCGGCCCTGGTTCCGCCGCGGAGCAGCCGCTGACGCTACTCGCCGTCGGCCGCCTCGTCGAGAAGAAGGGCTATCGGGTGCTGGTTGACGCTCTCGCGGCCGTTGCGGCACAGGGTCGCGAGTTCTCGTGCGAGATCGTCGGCAGCGGAGCCGGAGAGGCGGAGCTGCGGGAGCAGATCAACCGGCTCGGCCTCGACGACGTGGTCAAGCTGGTCGGCGCGTGCACCCACCAGGAGGCAGCCGAGCACTACCGGCGGGCGGACGTGTTCGTTCAGGCCAGTGTCGTGCTCGGCAACGGCGACCGCGACGGCGTGCCGAACTCGCTCCTCGAGGCGATGGCGAGCGGCCTGCCGGTCGTAGCGAGCGACGTGGCAGGGATCCCTGAGGTCATCGCCGATCAGGGCACCGGTCTACTCGTCCCGCCTGCCAACGTAGACGCACTCGCGGCCGCGCTGACTCGCGCGATCGACGATGAAGCCTTGCGCCGTCGTCTCGGAGCGGCTGCGCGGGCGCACGTGGTCGCGGAGCTCGACAGGCGAGCGTGCGGACGCGCCGTGGCCGCGATGTTTGGCGTTTCCCAGCCGCCCTCGGGCTCCGTGCGAGCGCCGGCGGCCAACGTGGCGCCGTCGGAGCGGACCGGCGCGGTGTCAGTGCCTTGAGGGACGCGTTCGGGCTCGGCCGATTCCTCGGCTACCTGCGACCGGTGCGAGGGCTGCTCACCGCCGGGGTGGCCGCGAGCGTGCTCCAGGCTGCGATGCAGTGGCTGGCGCCGTGGCCGCTGAAGGTGATCTTTGACAGTGTGCTCGCCCACCACCGGATACCCGGCCTGTTCGGGTGGCTGCCGACGAGCGCTTCACAGCTCCTCACCGCCCTCACGCTGCTGACGGTCGTGATCGCGGCCGTGCTCGCGCTCTCGAGCAGCTACTCCGAACGGTGGGTGGCTGCCGCGGGCGAAAGGGTCGTCTTCGCGATACGAAAGGCGCTGTTCGGCCACCTCGAGCGCCAGTCTCTCGCGTTTCACCAGCGCCTGCGCACGGGCGATCTGATGAGCCGTCTAGACAGCGACATCGCCCAGCTGCGGAGCCTCATGGTCGAAGCGGTCCCCACAGTGATCAACAACGTCGTGACGATCGTCGGCTTCATCGTGATCATGCTCCTCCTCGACCCCGGTCTCGGCCTCGCAACCATCGCAGTGGTCCCAGTCTTGTACATGCTCGTGCACTACTATCTGCGCCGCATCCGGACCGCACAGCGGGTCGCCATGCGCGCGCAGGGCGAAGCCGCGGCGACCGCGCAGGAGGTGTTGAGTTCGCTCCCCGTAGTGCAGGCGTTTGGTGCGGAGGAGCGCGAGGCCGAGCGCTACGGCCGGGCGACCTCGACCGACCTGCAGGCCGGCCTGAGATCGGTCGTCCTGCAGTCAACGTTCACTCCCCTGGTGACGTTCACGATGACCGTCACGACGGCGCTCGTTATCTACCTGGGAGCGCAGGCGGTGTTGATAGGCCATCTGCATCCCGGTGACCTGCTTGTGTTCGCCGCATACCTGCGGGGCATGTACACGCCGATCCGCCAGCTCTCAAAGCTCGCGGGGACGATCGGCAAGGGGCGGGCCGCAGCAGAGCGCGTTGGTGAGATGCTCGACACCGACGAGTCGATCCCCGAGGTCGCCAATCCGCGCCGGCTCGATCGTGGAGCGGGCGCACTCGTGTTCCGCGATGTCGGCTTCACGCTCCCCTCCGGTCAGCGGATCCTGGGCGGAGTACACCTTGAGATACCGGCCGGCCAGCGGATCGGGCTCGTCGGCGCGACCGGTGCCGGGAAGAGCACGCTGATGCGGATGATCCCGAGGTTCCTGGACCCGACCGAGGGCGCTGTGCTGCTCGACGGGGTGGACCTGCGCGAGCTGGCGCTGGCAGACCTGCGCAGGCAGATCGCGTTCGTGCCGCAGGAGCCTTATCTCTTCCGCGACCTGATCTGGCGGAACATCGTCTACAACCAGCCGGGCGCCACACGGGAGGACGCAGAGGTTGCGGCACGCGCAGCCGGAGTCCACGAGATGATCGCGGGACTTGCCCACGGGTATGACACGAGCGTCGCGGAGCGAGGTGCGTCGCTCTCCGGAGGGCAGCGCCAGTGTGTAGCGCTCGCGCGGGCGATGGTGCGCGACGCTCCGATACTGCTGCTGGACGAGCCCACCACCGGACTCGACCTCGAGCTCGAGTCGCTGCTGCTCAAAGCGCTGCGGAAGGTCGGCGAGGGCCGCACGACGCTGGTCATCAGCCATCAGCTCGCCGCCGTGCGCGACTGCGACCTGATCGCGGTGATCGACGACCAGACGATCGTGCAGCAGGGGACCCACGAGGAGCTGCTGAGTGCGCGGCGCGGCTACTGGCGTCTGGCGACCCTGAATGCAGTGGACGGAGAGGGGTCTGAAGCGCCCGCGCCCGGTCGGTCCGTCGTGGCTGCGGCAACGCGAGGCTGGGACCGCGTGCGGAGCGCGAGGTGAGCGCCCCAACGACCTCGGATCCGCTGAGCCGTGAGGTCTCAGTTGTGGGCGCGGGGTGGGTCGGTCTGACCAGCGCCGCGTGCCTCGCCGTCCTCGGCCACCGTGTCCGCGTTATCGAGGCCGACGTCGACCGCCGGGCCGCAGGGCAGCGCGCCCGGATGCCGATCTTTGAGCCGGGTCTGGGCGAGCTGGTGCGGGAGATGCGAGCCGCGGAGCGGCTGACGTTCACCGCACGGATGTCGGCGGTCGAGGGCGCCTCCGTGGTCCTGCTGTGCGTCGAGACGCCCCCCAGGAGAAACGGTGACCCCGACCTCCGTCAGCTCACCGCCGCCGCCGCGCAAGTAGCCGCGAGCGCGAGCGCAGACGTAGTGCTCGCTGTCAAGAGCACAGTGCCGCCGGGTACCTGCGAGACGATAGAGCTGGTCTGCGCCGAGCACGCGGTGGAAGGAGTCAGCGTGCGGGTCGTCTCCAACCCCGACTTCCTTCGCGAGGGCCAGGCCATCGCGGACTTCATGCATCCCGACCGCGTGGTCATCGGCGCCGGTGACGAGGAGGCCTCGGACGCGGTGCGAGCACTGTACCCGCCGGCTTGGCCGGTGATCTGTTGCGACCGCCGCAGCTCGGAGCTGATCAAGTACGCCTCCAACGCGTTCCTGGCCATCAAGATCTCCTACGCGAACGAGATCGCGGCCCTGTGCGAGCACCTGGGCGCCGACGCCGGGGCGGTGCTCGATGGCGTTGGACGCGACACGCGTGTGGGCTGTGAGTTTCTGCGCCCAGGCCCGGGATTCGGCGGATCGGGCCTGGGCAAGGACCTCTCGGGCCTGATCGCGGTCGCGGCGGGCGTCGGTCTCGAAGCGCGCGTGGCCAGTGCAGCGCACGCCGTGAACAGCTGGGCGTGCGAGCGCGTGATCGAGAAGCTCGAAGGGGCCCTCGGCGCGCTCGAGGGAAGGCACGTCGCGGTGCTCGGCCTCGCCTTCAAGGCAGGGACCGACGACGTGCGGGACTCGCCTGCGCTAGCGGTCATCGCTCAGCTTGCCGCGCGGGGCGCGCGCGTGAGCGCGTTCGATCCCCTCGCGGCGCCCGTCGATCCCTGGGTCGAGCGGCACGCCGATCCCTACACGGCGGTCGAAGGGGCCGACGCGGCGGTCGTGCTGACGGCGTGGCCGGAGCTCGGCGAGATCGACCCCCCTCGCGTACGTAACTGCATGAGGGGCAGCGCGATCCTCGACATGGTCGGCGTGCTCGACCTGCGCGCCTTCGACGCCGCGGGGCTCGAGGTGCTCGGTATCGCAACCGGGACACCGATGGAGCTCCACCCCGTGATCCTCCGCTCGCTCGAGTGGATGCACGCGTGAACGCACTGGCCGAGGCGAACGTGATCCTGATGCGCCACGGGGAGAGCGACTGGAACGCCCGCGGTCTCGCAACCGGCTGGGCCGACACCGGGCTGACGCAACGAGGACGCATGCAGGCCGCAGCTGCGGGACACCTGCTGGCCGCCGCCGGCTCGGCCCCCGACGTCCTGTTCACAAGTGCGCTGCGGCGCGCCACGCAGACCGCCGAACACCTGCTCGGCGGCCTGCCCCAGGAAACTCGGCCGACCGTGATCGAGCGCTGGCAGCTAAACGAGCGCCACCTTGGCCAGCTCCAGGGCCTCGACAAGGACACGATCAAGCAGCGATGGGGAAAGGCCGAGTCGCGGCGCTGGCGCTCCGAGCCCGATGCACTGCCACCACCCCTCAGCACAGAGGACCCCCGCCATCCCCGCCACGACCCACGCTTCGCGCGCTTGGATTCCGAGCTGCTGCCCTCGGCAGAGCGGATCGAAGACCTCGCCAGCAGGGTACTAGCCTGCTGGCGAGGCGAGATCGTCCCTCGCCTGCTCAAGGGCGAGCACGTGGTGGTGGTCGCCCACCGCGACTCGCTGCGCGTGCTGATCGCGGAGATCGAGGGCCTGGGGTCCCTGCCCGAGATACCGGTGACCAACGCGCTTCTGCGGCCGTACACCGTGACGAAGGCGGGGTCAGCGGTGTCATACACGTGAGACGCGGCCGATCGTGGCGCACGCCGGCCCCGCTCGCGGGTCTGCAACGCCGGTCGGCGCTTGCGGCGCGAAGGACACCCCAAATGCCCAGATTTCCCCAACCGGCCACCGACGACAGCACGGCATCGCGTTGGCAGCGGCTCGGCGTCAGAACCCGCTTGATGGGCGTCCACATCCTCGTGATGACACTCGTGATCGGAGCCATCGTGTGGCAGTCCGATCACCTGTTCGCCTCGCGGATCAACGGCGAGTTCAACCACGATCTCACCGAGGAGGGCTCGGAGTTCAACGACGCTGCGGCCAATCGCCCACGCGGCCAGTCGCTGCCAGCCTTCGCCCGGTTCTACCTCGACACCCATCAGCGCCGCGCTCGCCAGGCCCTGATCATCGGCCTGAGCGCCGGGCCCGGTAGAGGAGGCCCGGAAATCATGGTCTCTCCCAACTCTGAGACGATCGCGTCGAACCCGCTCGTGGCATCCATGGTCACGCACACTGCAGGACCGTCGAAGATCACCAGCGTCACGATCGGCGACGCACACTACCGCGCGTACGCGAGCGCGATCGACGAAGGCGGCCGGCGGGTCGGCACGCTGGTGACGGTACGCAACCTGGCGGAGCTCACTGCCGAGCGTCGCTCCGAGCTCACGGTCGCGCTGCTCGCCGGGCTCGCAGCCCTGATCGCTGCTGTCGCCGCGGGCTACCTCCTCCTCCGCCGCGTGCTGAGAGTGGTCGCTGACGTGACCAGCACCGCCGAGCATGCATCCAGCGACCTCAGCCTGCGCGTCGGCTACCAGGGTCCCCCGGACGAGCTCGGGCACCTAGCTCAGACCGTTGACACGATGCTCGGCCGCTTAGATCAGGCCTTCTCGGCGCAGCGCCGGTTGCTGTCAGACGTCTCCCACCAGCTTCGCACGCCGCTCACGGTGATCCGCGGCCACCTCGAGGTGCTGGCGCGCACGCCGCCCACCGACACCAGCGAGCAGGCCGAGACGATCGCGCTCGTGGTCGACGAGGTGGAGCATATCTCGCTAATGGTGGAGCGCCTGCTGCTGCTCGGCCGCGCGCTCGAGCCTGACTTCATCGAGGAAGAGGAGATCGACGTCGCGTTGCTGCTGGACGACGTCATGGACGCCGTCCAGCATCTCGCTCCACGCAGATGGGAACTCGGAGAGCCGCCGCCGCTTGTGATCCTCGGCGACCGCACGAAGCTCAGGGGAGCGCTGCTGAACCTCATCGACAACTCTGTCGGCGCCACCCGCCGATCGGACGCGATCAAGCTCGGGGCGCACATGAACGACGACGGCGAGATCGTGTTCGAGGTCAGCGACACCGGTCACGGTGTCTCCGCCGCGGATCGCGCGCGGCTGTTCGAGCGGTTCTCGCGCTCCACCGAGCGCTATCGCGGCAGCGGCCTGGGTCTCGCGATCGTCAAAGCCGTTGCAGACGCCCACGGCGGACGTGTCGAGATGGACGGCGAGCCCGGCGAGGGATGCGGCGTGCGGATAATCCTTCCCGGGGAGCGCGTCGTGCCCGCTCGGAAGACGGCGGTCGCAGTCTGATGCAGGTTCTGGTGATCGAGGACGACGAGCGCATAGCGTCCTTCCTCTCAAAGGGCCTCACGGCTGACGGGTACGCCGTCACCGTGGCAGTGAGCGACACCGAGGCCACAGCCGCGCTCGCCAGCCACGGAGAGGATCTCAGCGCCGTCCTGCTCGACCTGACGCTCCCACAGGTCGACGGCATGGAGATCCTGGCCGCCATCCGCGCTCGCCATCCAGACCTGCCCGTCCTGATTGTCACCGCCCGTGGAGAGGTCCATGACCGGGTCCGCGGGCTCGACGCAGGAGCCAACGACTACATCGTCAAGCCATTCGCATTCGAAGAGCTAGTCGCGAGGCTGCGCGCGGCACTGCGCGCGAACGACAGCAAGAGCACTTCCACCACGCTCACGGTCGAGAACCTGACGTTCGACATGATCACGAAGGTCGCACGACGCGGCGAGCGGGCCATAGAGCTCTCGCCACGCGAGTGGGCCCTGCTCGAGATGTTCATGCGCCACCCGCACCAGATCCTCAGCCGAATGCAGATCCTCAACCAGGTTTGGGACTTCGGCTTTGACCCAGCGAGCAACGTGGTCGATGTGTACGTCGGCTACCTGCGCAGGAAAGTCAATGGGCCCGAGGAGACGCCGATGCTGGAAACGATCCGGCGTGCCGGCTACCGCCTCGTGCGGCCGCGCTGACGGACAGAGCTCCACCCCAACTTTGGCCAGACGGGCGATGAATGTCGAGATGGCGCATCCGTCTCACGCCCCAGTTGCCGGACGCGAGCGCGGTCATGGCCGCGTACGAGCCGCACAACGCCGAAGTCCGCCGCGGGGTGCCAGAGCAGCCGCCCAAGGCCACGATAAAGGAGGGGAAGGTGTGTGGTTGCGGCTGATTGGTGGACTGATCTCCCGACACATATGTCCGGGATGTCCTGAGACACAAGAAAACGGAGGGGGAGGGATTCGAACCCTCGTCAGATCCATCAGGCCTGACACGGTTTTCGAAACCGCCCCATCGGCACGAAATGTGGCTTTCCAGAGCCGCTTACTGGCCCGAGCGAGGCCGCTGGGGTAGGAAATGGGGTAGCGAGAACGCTCTCGGCCTCAGCCCATCTGCGAGGCCAGCTCCAGACCTACCCTGGGCAGCGCCCGGCGCACTCGTTGGTCGAACGTGGCGACGCTCGCACGCTGAGCCTGTGCCGTCGCGAGCGCGAAGCCGTCGGCCAGGCTGATGTTCATTGCGCGATGCCTTGCCGCATCAACCGCGATCGCGGGGGTGGGCGCAACCAGCTCGATCTCCAAGGCGGTCACCGCATCGATCGCGGCGCGCAATGCGTGCTCTACCTCGGCGGGCCGCACGAGCGTCTCGGCATAGTTGACGAGAGACAGCAGCAAAGAGGTTCCATCCTCGATCATCGCCGTCAGCATCCTCGCGGCATCGGCATGGTGAGAGTCGCGCCGGTCCAACGCCGCGATCACCACGTCCGTGTCGAGCACACAGGCAGTCAAGCGCGCTCACCCGAGCGCAGGCGCTCCAGATGGCCAGGCTCGTAGAGCCCATCGAAGACGCCGAGTGCGGCCTTGGGGTCTCTGGCAACACGGCGAACGACTATGCGGTCATCCCCCTCGGCTTCTATCGCGACCTCGTCGCCTTCCTTTAGGCCGGCCCTCTCCAAGGCCGCCACGGGCAGCGTGACCTGGTGCTTGCTCGAGATGCGGGGCATTCCTTTACCTTATCGTAAAGGTCGGGTGCCCGCGCGCAGCAGCCACGACACTGGCCACCGGCGAGCGTCAAACCTACGCTGTCGCAGGATATCCCGAACATCTGTCTCCGATGTCCCGAGACATCACAAAACGGAGGGGGAGGGATTCGAACCCCCGTCAGACCAATCAGGCCTGAAACGGTTTTCGAGACCACGACCTACCGCTCGATGAGCGCACCGCTGTGCAGCACAATTACGTACGCTTGACGGGCGTGGCGCGATCGACCGGTTTTGGGAGTTCTGGGACACCCCTTTGGACCGAACCCATAGCGAGAGAGCCAAGACGAGCGGGATTGTGGAGGAGGGCGTCGCGTGCCGCTAGGTGACGTGCCTACATAGGTTGTGAACGGTTGAGGAGGAAGGGCGCGGCTAGCCGGGCGGTGATGCGGCTGGCCGCACGACTGTGGCCGCCGCCGTCGGCTCGTACATCGGCTCGAGCTGTCCTGTCAGACGTGGTGCGATCCGCAGGAATGCCCCGACGATCAGCGGATCGAAATGGCTGTCGCTGTCGCGTCGGATCTCGTCGAGCACTTGGTCCAGGTGCCAGGCTTCCTTGTAGCTGCGTTTCGAGAGCAGTGCGTCGTAGACGTCTACGACCGCGCAGATCCTTCCTGCGAGCGGGATCTCCTCGCCGGCGAGCCCGTCCGGAGCTTCCTTGCCGGCCGTGTCCTTCGTGACCACGCGACCCTCGGCGTCGCGCGTGACCACCGTCGCTGCGAGCAGTTCGATCTGTCCTTCGGAGTCGAGCTTCGTGCGCGCGACGTCGCGACTGCGTCGCGATCGCGATCGGGTTTTGGGAGTTATGGGAGGCACCTCTGCAACTCTTCCAGGCGCTGAAAGGGGCCCGCGCCTGCGGCCACGCCGCTCATGAGCTCAGCAGCGCCGACCCCCCCTCGAAGTCGCGCCAGACGATCTCGAGCTACGACGGGACGGGCGCAGCGGGGCAGCAGTGAAATGGCCGCGCTTTGACGGACTGTCTGATCTGATCGCCGACCCCAAAACGTGGGACAGATCAATCTGCACGTCAGGCCGCTTCCACGCGACACCTCCGGAGCGGGGTGGCTTGGTCCCGTTGTTGTGTTTGGCAGATGCGGGTAGGGGCCCTCGCGGGCGCGGTGCACGCTCTTGGTCGTGCATCACGCCCGCGAGCTCCGTGGGAGCTGGTATCAGGCGGTCTTCAGTGCCTGCGTTGGGGAGAGCTGGGAGGCACGGATGGCTGGGTACAGGCCGGCTAAGGCACCGGTGATTAGCGCTGCTGCGAGCCCGCCGAAGATGGCCGTTGCGGGCACGCTCGCGGGGAGATTGTCGGCGAAGGCGTATCCGGCCGTTGCGAGGGAGCCGAAGATCACTCCGGCGATACCTCCGAGCAGTCCGAGCAGCAGCGATTCGGTGATGAACTGCGATGCGATGTGGTGGCGGGTGGCGCCGAGAGCTCGGCGTAGCCCAATCTCTGAGCGGCGCTCTAGGACGCTGATCACCATCACGTTGGCGATACCGACGGCGCCGACGAATAGTGCTACGGCGCCGAGGCCGACCAAGAGTCCGGTGAAGGCGCCTTTGGCGGCTGCTCTGGCCTGGAGCGTGTCTGACGGTCTTGAGACTTCGACTTCGCTGGGTGACTTTGGGTTCGCTGTCGCGGCCAGGAGCGAGTCGACTTGCTTGACTTTGTCGTTTTGGGCGCGCAGGTAGATGGTGCTCGGCGTCGCTTCGATGCCGTAGATCGATTTTGCTACCGGGAGCCCGATCAGCGCAGACCGGTCAATTTCGCTGGCGAGCGTGAGGGGGTTCAGGATCCCGATCAGCGTGAACCAGCGCCCGGATAGATACAGCTGCTGATGGCCGGTGACTGTGTCTATCCCCAGGCGCTGCGCTGCGACGGCGCCGAGCGCGACGACCGGGTACCGATCGTTTGCTGGGCTGAGGAACTTGCCGGCCGCCATTGAGCCGCTGAGCGTTACCAGCAGCGAATTATCGGCGGCCTGCACCGTGATGCCTGAGGTGATCTCGGAGCTGACGTAGCTGTTGCGGCGCACGGTCACACCGGAGACGGCGTACACCGAGGAGGTGGCGTAGACGCCCGGCATCGAGCGAACCTTCGTGCTCGAGTAAGTCGGCAGCGACGCGGTCCCGGACGTGAACGACTGGCCCGGCTTGACGGTCAGTAGATTCGTGCCGAGCTGTTCGATCTCGGCGAGCAGGTTTGCTTGGCTGGAGGAGCTGATGCCGAGCACGGCGACCAGTGCAGCTATGCCGATCGCGACGCCGAGGCCTGATAGTGCGGCTCGGGCTCGCCGTGAGCGCAGTCCGAGGCTGCCGACTCTCAACACGTCGCGTCCGAGGAGCTTGCTCGGCGCGAGGGCCGGGGCGCTCATACGGTCACGCCGCCTTCGCCGGGCCCGGCGACCAGTGAGTAGTCGTCTCGCGTGACCTGCCCGTCTCTCACTTCGATCTGGCGCGGAAGCGAGGCGGCGATCTCGTGGTCGTGGGTGACGACGACGAGCGTGGAGCCGCGCGAGTTCAGCTCCCATAGGAGGCGCATGATCTCCTCTCCGTTTCGGGAGTCAAGGTTCCCGGTCGGCTCATCGGCGAGGATCAGTGACGGGCTGTTCACGATCGCTCGAGCGATCGCGACGCGCTGGCGCTCACCGCCCGAGAGCTGGTTTGGCCAGTGCCCGAGGCGATGCCCGAGACCGACCTGTTCTAGTGCCGCGCTGGCACGCTGCCTGCGCTCGGGCGCCGGCGTGCCGGAGTACAGCAGGCCCATCGCGACGTTCTCTCTCGCCGACATCGAGTCCAGGAGGAAGAACTCCTGGAAGATGAACCCTATGTGGCGCGCGCGTAGCGCGGCCAGGTCATCGTCGGTGGCGCTTTGCGCGTCGTGCCCGGCGATCCGCACACTCCCGCTGGTTGGTCTTTCGAGCGATCCGATGATCGTTAGCAGTGTCGACTTTCCCGACCCTGACGGCCCGACGATGGCAGCAAGTTCCCCCTCGAAGATCGCGAGGTCGACTCCGCGAAGTGCCTTCACATCGCTGCCGTAGTCCTTTGTGACGCCCTCCAGTTCGAGCACCACCGGGAGTTCGTCATCCGTTGGGCGCTGCTGTGCGGAGCTCACTCGCTGCCGGCCGATACGGTTGTGCCTTCGCCGACGTTGCCGCTGATCGCTACATATCCGCCGGCGAACAGTCCAGGCGTAACGGCCACGAGATGCCGGTTCTTTCCTTCCACGACCTCGACCGCGTAGCTGCCGCCCGGGGTCGCAACGAGTGCTGTTACGGGTACAGACAGGGCGTTCTGTTCGCGCTGTGCCGCAAATGCGACGCTCACCGGCGCCTGGTCAAGGTGCGAGGTCGCGCCGCTGCCGGCGAGTGAAATGTAGACGTTGACCGTCGAGCTGCTCGACGAGGAGCTTGATGAGCTCGACGAGCTCGATGCTGCTTTTTCGGCGACCTTCGCGACACTCGTTATGTGGCCGGTGACCACGCTCGTCGATGGGAGCGTCACCTGTACCGCGTCGCCTACACGCGCCTCGGTCTGCTTGGACGTTTCAAGGGCGACAGTGACAACCGGGACCATCGAGGTCGTGACGAGCGCGAGGTTTGACACCGTGGCCGTGCTTGAGGTGCCGCTCGAGCCAGATGCCGCCGAGGCTCCCGATGCTCCTGCCGAGCCGGCTGACGCCGCTGATGCTGATCCGGTGCTGGGTGCGGACCCGCTCCCAGCAGCGCTGGTTGGGGTCGAGGTGGCTGGCTGCTTCGCGCCGGATTTGCTTCCAGAGGAAGGTGTTTCTGTTGGCGTCGTCGATGTTGGCGTACTGGATGGTGTTGTTGTCGCGGGCGTCGTCGTCGTGGGGGTCGTGACTGCAGGTGTGGTGGTTGTCGGGGTCGTGGTTGCTGGGGTGCTCGTCGCTGGTGCTTCGGCTGCCACCGCAACATAGGCCGCGTTCTCGGCGCGCCCTGTCCCTGTGTAGAGGGCAGCCGTGGCCTTGCTCGTGGATGAGCCTTCAGTGGTTTCTTGGTACGAGGCGCCGGATGCTGAGCCAGCGCTCGCGCCGGAAGTTTCTGCGCCGCCGGCGGAGCTCGCGCTTGCTCCGACGCTGAGGCTCAGGCTCTGCACCCGCCTGACGCCGGGCTGGAACGCAATGCGCCCGAGTTCGATTTCGCCGCTCTGTTCGAGGCCGTGTGCTTTCTGCCAGCGCCTGATCGCGCTTTCGGTCGCTTCGCTGAAACTCGTGTCCAGGGTAATTTCGTGGCCTTCGTCGTAGCCCATTGCGCGCAAATCCCGGTTGAGCTGACGCACATCGCTGCCGTCGCTCATACCGGACTTGAAGGCGCGGTAGACCGGCTGGGCACCATTGAACAGATATACCCCTGTCCCGTTGACGCGGTAGAGCACGCCGTCCGCGTGGATCACGGCGCCCGCTTTCGGCACCCAGGTGACGGTACCCGTGAGGTGGTTATAGACGTTGCGTGTGTCGCGGTATCCAAGCGTCCCGGTTTGCGTGTCGGTTTCTATGAGTTCGCGGCGTTCGACCTTTGCCGTTGCCGATCCCTGGATTGCCCCGCCTTGCGCGCCGTTCGACTTGCCGCTTGAGCTCGCGATCACCGCGACGATCACACCGACGACTATGAGCGCCGTGATCGCTGCCGGCACGACTACGCGTCGGCGGCGAGCGTTCCCATCGCCGACGGCGTCCTGGTCGGCGTCGGTGTCAGCGCCAGGGCTGCCTTTGGGGAGCCTGGATTTGACGGATGCCATCCGGATCACCCTTCCCCGCCGGCTTCGCCGCCGCCTGGGCCGCCCGGGCCGCCGCCTGGGCCGCCGCCTTGGCCGCGTTTAGGCAGAAGGCTCTGGCACTTTTTGCTCGCGGCCGCGAAGGTCGGGTTCTGTCTTGCCTGCTGAAGCTGCTGGAAGAACCCCTGGAGCCCACTCGTGCCGCTCCCGGTGGGGTCCGATACGTTGACGCCGTTTTCCCTGAGGCAGCCGGCGAACTTCACGAGCGTGTCGGTGATCTGCGTCTGGTTACCTCCCGCGGCGGGCCCGAAAGTCCCGGAGGCGTATTTCTGGCAAGCTTTGCCTGCGGCCTGAATAGTGCTCCGCGGAATGTTCGCGAGGCCGGCGGGCGCGCCGCCACCGGAGCTGGTTTCAGGGATCTTGACGCCGTGTTCGCGCATGCACTGCGTGAACTTCAGCCGCGAGTTTTCCTGTTTGGTGCCCTGGTTGCTCGCGCCGGCCGACCCGTTCGAGCTTGTGCTCGAGCTCCCACATGCCGCCAGCACCACGCACGCCACGAGTACTCCCAGGACAGCGAGGACCTTTACCCCGGCAGCGGGGGGCCTCTGCTTGCGTTGGCGGGTGCTCTGCTTCGGTCTCACGGGCTGCGTCTCCTCTCGGTTGATGAGTATCTTGCGGCCGTGTGGGCCGCCCGAGGTTCATTTCACGACAGGCGCACTAGCGTCTCGTAAGCGCGTAGTTGGAAAACGGTAAGAATCCGAGCGCCTCGTCCGGATCTGCTCGATCAGCCCCCGTTGGGTGAGATTCCTGCGCCGACGGTGAGCACGACCAGTGCTCCGCCGTCGGGTGCGTTCATCGCGACCGCGGTTCCGCCGTGTTCAGCTGCGACCTTCTGCACGATCGCCAAGCCCAGCCCCGAGCCTGGCACGGTGCGCGCGGCCGACGAGCGGTAGAAGCGGTCAAAGACCCGAGGTAGATCCTCCTCGGCGAACCCCGGGCCCTCATCCATGACGCTCAGGCGCCCGCGGGCCAAGCTGACAGTGATCGTGCCTTGCGGGGGACTCCACTTCACCGCGTTGTCGAGCATGTTCGCGATTGCCCGCCTAAGGCCGCTCTCACTGCCGTCGGCTAGGGAGCTCTCCAAGTCGAGTTTGAAGTTGATCTCGGGATGCTGAGAGCTGCATCGCTCCGTCTCGGAGATCACGAGCTCGTCAAGGGCGAGCAACGTCGGGCTCGCGATCTCCTGCTCAGAACGCGCAGAGATGAGCAGGTCGTCGACAAGCGCCCCGAGCTCGGCGCTCTCCCCGGCCAGATCCTCAAGTAGAGGCGTCCGGTCCGCAGCGGGCATGTCGGGGTTGCGCGCGAGCACCTCCAGGTTGGTTCGGAGTGTCGCGACGGGGGTTCGAAGCTCGTGTGAGGCGTCGGCCATGAGATGCTTCTGCGCTGCCTGGGATTGCGAGAGGGACGCCAGCATCGCGTTGAACGAGTCCCCGAGACGACTGAGGTCATCACTTCCGCGGGTGCGAATACGCCGGGTGAGGTCACCGGTGAAGCGCACATGCTCGGCTGCGCGGCGCAGGTCGTGAACCGGGCGCGCTGCCGCACGCGCCACCAGCAGACCCAGGAGTACGGCGATCGCGACGCCCGCCGCGCAGATCACGATCAGGATCGCGGCCAGTCGGCGCAGCGTTTCCTTGAGATCCCTCAGCGACTGTGCGGTGATCACGCCGCGGCCCTTTCCGGCCGGCGCAACATAAAGTCTCACGTCGACGCCGGCGATGCGGGTCGTGCGGAAATGCGCCGGTGCCGTGCCGCGCGCAACTGCGAGATCAGATGGTGTGAGCGCGATCTTCGTCAGGTCGCCGGGTGATTTGTAGACGGCGCCCGCCGCCGTGAAGACCGCCGCGTCTCCCCTTGTGCCCAGACCTGCTTTGACGAGTTGCGCAGGCGCCGCCCTCGGAAGCACCCCCCCGCCTGGGACCCGCCGCGGAGCACGGCTCGCGAACGTCGCCACGACTTTGACGCCGCCGGCGAGTTCCTTGAGCTGACTGTCGACTCTGCTTCGCAGACTGCGGTCGACCGCAACGTAGCCCGCTGCCGCGCTGAGAATCACCGCGAACGCGACCGCCGCGGCCGTCAGCAGCACCATCCTGCGGCGCAGGCTCACGCGAGGTCACGCAGTACATAGCCGACGGAGCGCACAGTGTGCACAAGGCGGGCCTCGCCGCCCTCCTCCAACTTGCGCCGCAGATAGGAGATGTAAACATCGAGGACCTTCGAGCTCCCCGAGACGTCATAGCCCCACACGCGGTCGAAGATCACACCTCGCATCAGTACCTTCCCCGGGTTCGCCAGGAACAGTTCGAGCAGCAGGAACTCCGTGCGCGTGAGATCAAGGCGCCGCTCGCCCCTGAACGCCATCTGCCCATCAACGTCCATCCTCACGTCAGCGAACGCCAGCTCATCTGCCGGAGCGGCGTTCTGAGCCGCTCGGTCCTCGCCGTGGCGTCTGATGCCGGCGCGCGCCCGAGCGAGAAGCTCGTCCAGGGCAAACGGCTTGACGAGATAGTCATCCGCGCCCGCATCAAGACCTTCCACGCGGTCCGCTATGCCGTCCTTCGCCGTCAGCATCAGCACCGACGCCGTGTCGCCCGCCGAGCGCAGCCGCCGGCAGACCTCTATCCCGCTCATAACCGGCATAGCAATATCCAGCACCACAAGATCAACGCTCTCGCCGGCAAGGATCCTGAGCGCCTCCTGGCCGTCCGCGGCGACGATCACCTCATGTCCCTCAAGGCGCAACGCTCGCCCGACGGCGTCCCGTAGAGCGCGATCATCGTCCACGAGGAGTATGCGGCCTGATCCCACCACCACGCCAGCATCGCCGACGACCGTTAGAACTTCGCAAGA
>CAWGWU010000002.1:0-194746 GCA_963826345.1 uncultured Solirubrobacteraceae bacterium | reverse complement strand
ATCTCAACGGCAGCTGTGATGCTGTGCGGCCGGTTCAGGACCCTCGGAGCGGCGAAAAACGGTACCGACTGGGTGTTCGGGAAGTACGTGTAGCTGTCGCGTGGCGCTCCACCGCAGGGGCTTCTCGCTGACCATCCGCGCGAGGCCACTTCCGTCGACTGGGAACACGTCGTACTTGCCGGCCTCGACATACCAGCGCCCGATCATCTCGATCAGCTTCTCGCGGTTCTCCTCCGCAAGGTTGTGGTTCTCGGCGAAGTCCTCGGCGACGTGGTAGAGCTCCCAGCCGTGCGCGTCCAGGTCGGTGAGCGTATCGGCGGAGATAGGTTCGCCGAACGGCTTGCCGGCTTCCTTGAAGGACGGGCCGGGCCAAGGGCAGACGGCGCGCCAGCCGTCGTGGTAGATCACGCGGTGGCCGAGCATCTCGAAGTACTGCGTGTGGTGGCTGCTCGCCGCGCTGGCATCGTTGAGAGTGTCGGCGAAGCTGACGCCTTGTAGCGGCGACTGCGTGACGCCCCTTACGGTGTCCGGCGGCTCGATGCCGACCAGCTCGAGGACCGTTGGCACCATGTCGATGATGTGCGCGTACTGCTGGCGGACCTCGCCCCTCACCCCGATCCAATTCAGCCACAGCGACGATGAATGGGTCGCACGAACCGCCGCGGTAGGTCTCGCGCTTCCAGCGGCGAAACGGCGTGTTGCCTGCCCATGTCCAGCCCCACGGATAGTCGTTGAAGTGCTTGGGACCGCCAATCTCATCGATCGATCTCAGGCTGTCCTCGAAAGGCTCTTGGGCGTTGTTGAAGAACTGCGCCTCGTTCGTTGTGCCGGTCGGGCCACCCTCGGCGCTAGCGCCGTTGTCGGAGATCACCATCACGAGTGTGTTCTCCAGCTCATCGATGCTCTTCAGGTAGTCGAGTACGCGCCCGATGTGATGGTCGGTGTGCCTCGAGGAACCCTGCGAAGACCTCCATCATGCGGCTGTGTCGAGTCGGCGTTCGTCATCTGAGAGCGAGGCCCACTCCGGCACGTCGGGATCATGGCGCGAGAGCTCCCCGTCGGCGGGGACGATCCCCAGCTCCTTCTGGCGCGCGAACACCTTCTCCCGGTAGGCCTGCCAGCCATCGTCAAAGACGCCCTTGTACTTGTCTGCCCACTCCTTGGCCACGTGGTGCGGCGCATGGTCTGTCGCGCCTGTCTGCAGAAGTGCAGGTAGAACGGCTTGTCGGGATCGACCTGCTTGGCGTCGGCGACGAACTGGATCGCCTTGTCGGCGAGGTCCGCCGTCAGGTGGTAGCCCTCCTCCGGGGTAGCAGGCGGCTCAACCTGGTGGTTGTCGTAGACGAGATCGGGATTCCACTGGCTCGTGTCACCCCCGAGGAACCCGTAGAACCGCTCAAACCCGCGCCCGAGCGGCCAGCGATCATAAGGGCCCGTTCCCGTCTCCTGGCTGCTGGGGATCAGGTGCCACTTTCGATCATGAACGTGCTGTATCCCTGCTGGAGCAGCATCTCCGACAGGAACCCGTTCTCGAAAGGAACATTGCCGTCGTAGCCTGGGAAACCCGTCGCAAGCTCCGTGATCGCCGCCATCCCGTTGCTGTGGTGGTTGCGCCCCGTGACGATGCACGAGCGAGAGGGCGAACACAACGCCGTCGTATGCATGCTGTTGAAGCGCACGCCGCCCGCCGCCAGCGAGTCCAGGTTCGGCGTGCTGATCGGACTCCCGTAACACCCAACTGCCCGAAGCCGGTGTCATCGAGCACGATAAACAGGACGTTCGGTGCCCCCGTTGAAGGCCGCGGGGGAGCAGGCCACGCCGGGCTCGACTCATCGGCCGTCCGCCCAACGACGCCCAGGGAAGCGCCCGCCAGGCTCGTCTGAGTCAATGGCATCTCAAGACTCCGCTCAGGTCGATGTTGAGGTCCGTCAAGCTCCCGGTCTCACCGAGGCGTCTGCGGACACCTCGCGACCGCAAGTTGATCATGCGTAGGAGTCTCCTTCGTCCGTAACAAGCCGCAGCCCTTAGGTGGTATCTCCTCGGGGTAGAGGGCAGCCAAGAGGAGGTCCCTCAAAGCCACCCAATATCACGGGTGCGGCACGCTCACCAAGCCGGATGCCTGAGCGGTAGGGCTCGGACAGCCCGGTAGGGTCAAAAGAGCTGCGTGATCGTCCTATGCCTGAGACCGGGCAGGACGTTCGCGGCGAACACAGCTGGATCGGGGGTTTCACCACCGCCAGGCACGCGTGCCTGGTACAGTCGCGTTCTAGGAACCTCGGAGCGGGCGACGGGACTAGCCGAGTAGGGGTCCGCGGTCCCGGTGTCCAGTGAGGTCGAGGCCGGCAAACGCGCGTCCCCGCCCGTTCACTCCGTGCAGGGCGAGGCCGCCTAATCTGGAAAACCGACTGATTTGCAGGCGATACAGGGAGTGCGCCGGCTCAGGATTCGAACCTGCGACCTCTCGCTCCGGAGGCGAGCGCTCTATCCACTGAGCTACGGGCGCAAGGGGCGCCGCACGGCGGCATCCACCGATCGGAGCTTACCTGCGGTAGGCGCGGTGCCGAACACGCCGGGAGTCCCGCGCGCTACCGTAGCCGCATGGACCTCTCGGTGTTCTTCGTGGGAACCGCCGGATCGGTGCCGAGCGCGCGGCGCGGCCTGCCGTCGGTGCTGGTGCGCCGCGGCGGTGACCGGCTGCTGTTCGACTGCGGCGAAGGCACGCAGCGCCAGCTGCTGCGATCCGTCGGGCTGCTGGACCTCGAGTCGGTCTTCATCACGCACTTCCATGCCGATCACTGGCTCGGACTTCCGGGCATGCTCAAGTCGTTCGCGCTGCGTGAACGCTCCGAGCCGCTGACCGTCTACGGGCCCGCCGGGCTTCAGGAGCTGATGGGCGTGATGCGCGTCGTCTACGGCCGGCTGCCCTACGAGCTGAGCATCGTCGAGCTCGACCCCACCGAGTCCGTCGAGTTCGGCGACTACACGGTGGCGGCGGTCCCGGTGCATCACAAGGGGCAGGCCTCCTACGGCTACGTGATCGCCGAGGACCCGCGACCGGGCCACCTGGACGCACGGTTGGCGGAGGATCTCGGCGTGACCCCGGGGCCGGACTTCGGCCGCCTTCAGCGTGGGGAGACGATCAATGGAGTCAGCCCGGAGCAGGTGATGGGCCCGGCCCGGCGAGGGCGCAAGGTCGTGCTCTCCGGTGACACGGCACCGTGTGAGGCCCTCGCGGTCGCAGCGCACGAGGCAGACCTTCTCGTCCACGAGGCGACGTTCGCCGAGGAGGAGCGCGACCGGGCACGGCTGACCTCCCACAGCACCGCCCGCCAGGCCGCGGAACTCGCGCGCGATGCCGGCGTGCGGGTGCTGGCCCTGACGCATGTCTCCAGCAGGTACGCGGGAGGAGAGCTCCGCGATCAGGCACGCGAGGTGTTCGCGGCGACCGAGGCACCGCGGGACTTCGACACGATCGAGGTTCCGTTCCCCGAGCGCGGCGCCCCGGTGCTCGAGCGCTGGTCCGAGAGGCAGGCGCGCGAGCGCGCGCAGGCGGCCGACAGGGCACCCGGCCGCAGGCCATCCCGGCTCCCTGATACATTCGACTGGCTCCTTTAATCCGGTCCCGAGAGGCCAGGAAGGAAAGTCGCAATGCCCGAGAAGGTTGTCCTCCACGAGGAGGAGATCCAGCGCGCGCTGACGCGCGTCGCTCACGAGATCATCGAGCGCAATCCCGGCGCTCCCACCCCGGCGCTCGTTGGAATTCACCGCCGCGGGGCGATCCTCGCAGCGCGCCTGCATGCGCTGCTCGAGGAACTGATCGGCGCGGAGGTGGCGCTCGGCGACCTCGACATCGGCTTCTACCGGGACGACCTGGCCGGGAGGCCCGACGCGCCGGTCCTGCACTCCTCCCACATCGAGTTCGACGTCACCGGCCTGACCGTCGTGATCGTCGACGACGTCCTGTTCACCGGCCGGACGGTCCGCGCCGCGATCGAGGCGCTGTTCGACTACGGCCGGCCCGACCGCGTACAGCTCGCCGTCCTGGTCGACCGCGGCCACCGCGAGCTGCCCATCCGCCCGGACTACGTAGGCAAGAACCTCCCGACCTCGAGCGCCGAGCACGTGCGGGTTCGCCTCAGCGAGCTCGACGGCGTCGACGAGGTCGCGATCTCGCAGCTCGAGATGGCGGGGGAGAGCGCATGAGGCACCTGCTCTCGATCGATGACCTCGACCGCGCCGGATCGAACGGATCGTCGCGCAGGCCGAGCGCTTCTCGGAGGTCTCCGACCGCGAGATCAAGAAGGTGCCTGCGCTGCGCGGCCGGATGGTCCTGAACCTCTTCTATGAGGCGTCGACGCGCACTCGCAGCTCCTTCGAGCTAGCGGCAAAGCGGCTGTCCGCCGACGTGGTGAACTTCGCGGCCAGCGGCTCCAGCGTCGAGAAGGGCGAGTCGCTGAAGGACACGGTGCTCACACTCAGCGCCCACAAGCCCGACGCGATCGTGCTCCGCACGCCGTGGGCGGGCGCGTCCGAGCTCGTCGCGGGCTGGTGCCCGGCCTCGATCGTGAACGCCGGGGACGGCAAGCGCGAGCACCCCACGCAGGCGCTTCTCGACGTCTACACGCTGCACCAGCGCCTCGGCAGCATCGACGGCGCCTCGATCTGGATCGTCGGCGACGTCGCGCACTCGCGCGTCGCGCGCTCGAACATCCTCGCCTTCCAGCGGATGGGCGCCTCCGTGACGGTCGCCGGCCCGCCGACGCTGATCCCGAGAGGGATCGAGGCGCTGGGCTGCGAGGTCCGCTACACGCTTGACGATCTCCCGTCCGCGGACATCGTCTACGCGCTGCGGATGCAGCGCGAGCGGATGAGCGAGACATGGGTGCCGTCGCTGCGGGAGTACGCGTCCTGGTATCAGATCAACGCGCGGCGGCTGACGGCGAGGCAGGTGCTGATGCACCCCGGGCCGGTGAACCGCGGCGTCGAGCTCTCCGGTGAGGTGGTCGACTCTCCGCAGGCGGTCATCACCGCCCAGGTCGAGGCCGGTGTCGTCGTGCGCATGGCCGTCCTGTATGAGCTGCTGGCGGGCGGCGGCGGAGCCCCCAGCAGCCGAATGCTGCGCTCGGCGGAGCCGGTGCGCCTGCAGAGCACGCCTGTCGGCGGGAGCCGCGCGGCATGAGGCACGCCGAGCCGCTCGTGGCCGCTCAGCGGCCGCCTTCCACGCTGCTCCTGCGCGAGGTCCGCGCGCTGGACCCCCGCACCGGCATCGACGGGCTGCGCGATGTACTCGTGCGCGAGGGCGTGATCGCCGAGATCGGCGAGCCGGGGTCGCTCAGCGCACCCGAGGCCGAGGCGATCCAGGGAGCCGGCCGGCTCGCGCTGATGCCCGCATTCTTCGACCCTCACGTCCATCTGCGCACCCCGGGGCAGGAGCACAAGGAGGACCTCGAGAGCGGCACCCGCGCTGCGGCAGCGGGCGGGTTTGCGGGCGTGATCGCGATGCCCAACACCGACCCGGTCCTCGACTCGGCGCCGCTGCTGCGCTCGCTCCGTGACGCCGCCGCGCGCGAGGCGCTGGTGCCGGTTGGGTTCCTGCCCGCCGTCACGCGTGGACTCGAAGGCGAGCAGCTGACGGAGATGGCCGAGCTCCGCCAGGAGGGCGCGCTCGGCTTCACCGACGACGGACGGCCCGTGCAGAGCGCGGGGATGCTGCGCAAGGCTCTTCAGTACCAGCGCCTATGCGGCGGCGTGATCTCGCTGCACGAGGAGGACAGGACGCTCTCGCGGGGCGGGTCGATGCACGAGGGAGAGGTGAGCGCGGCACTGGGGATCACCGGGATCCCGACGGTGGCCGAGTCGACGATGGTCTCCCGTGATGCCGCCCTCGCCGGCTACGAGGACGCCCGCGTGCACTTCCAGCACCTCAGCTGCATGGCGTCCGTTCGCGCGATCGAGCTCGCGAAGGCCAACGGCTGGAGGGTGACGTGCGAGGTCAGCCCGCACCACCTGCTGCTGACCGACGAGGACGTCAGGGGCATGGACACCCGGATGAAGATGTATCCGCCGCTGGCCTCCGAGCAGGACCGCCTCGCGCTCGTCGAGGGACTGCGCTCCGGGGTCATCGACTGCGTCGCCACCGACCACGCACCCCACGCGCGCGATGAGAAGGAGGTGCCCTTCGAGCAGGCGCCGATGGGCACGACGGGGCTCGAGACGTCCTTCGCCGCGCTCCACACGGGTCTCGTGGTGCCCGGGGTCCTTGACCTCGGGGCGCTCGTCGAGCGCCTCACGGAGGGAGCCGGCGTGTTCGGCCTGCCAGTTGCGAGGATCGCGCAGGGCGAGCCCGCCAATCTCACCCTCGTGGACCTCGAGGAGCACTGGGTACCCGGCGAGCACGGCTGGGAGAGCCGCTCCGAGAACTGCTGCTTCGCCGGACGCCCGATGCAGGGGCGCGTGCTGCTCACCATCGCCTGCGGATCGATCGCCCATCGCCAGCGCTCGCTGGCGGAGGCCGGCGCATGAGCCTGCTCTGCCGAGAGCAGGCCGCGCTCGTCGTCGTCGACGTGCAAGAGGGCTTTCGCTCCTATGGCTGCTTCGAGCCCGTCGCTGCGGCGTGCGCGAAGCTCGTGCAGGGCGCGAGGATCATGTCGGTGCCCGCGCTCGTAAGCGAGCAGTATCCGCGCGGCCTGGGGGCGACCGCTCCGGAGGTCGGGCTGGACGGTGAGCGCACGATCGAGAAGAGCGTGTTCTCCGCAGCGCGCGCCGACGGATTCGACCTTTCAGGCCGCAGGCAGGCGATCGTGTGCGGCATCGAGGCCCACGTCTGCGTCAGCCAGACGGTCCATGACCTGCTCGAGGACGGGCTCCAGGTGCACGTGGTCGCCGACGCCGTCGGCTCCCGCCACGCCGAGGACCGCGAGCGGGCGCTCGAGAGGATGCAGTCCGCGGGCGCGGTCATCAGCACCGTCGAGGCGGCCCTGTTCGAGCTGCTGGAACGCGCCGGGACGCCAGAGTTCAAATCCGTTCAGAGGCTGATCGTGTGACTGCACGCGAGAACGCATACGTGATGCTCGAGGACGGCACGCGGTTCGACGGCGAGGCCTGCGGCGCGCCGGGACACGCCGTCGGCGAGGTTGTCTTCACGACCGGCATGTCCGGCTACCAGGAGTCGATGACCGACCCCTCGTTCGCGGGGCAGCTGATCGCATTCACCTACCCGCACATCGGCAACTACGGCGTCAGCTCACAGGCGATGGAGTCCGACCGGCCGTGGGCGCGCGCCGCGATCATGCGCGAGGCGTGCGAGAGCGAGGACGCCCCGAGCTCGGAGGGCGGCTGGCTGCAGTGGCTCTCGGACTGCGGCGTGCGCGCGATCACGGGTGTCGACACCCGCTCGCTGGTGATGCACATCCGAGAGGCCGGGGCGATGCGGGGAGGTGTCTTCCCGGCGTCAATCCCAGAGTCGCAGGCGCGGGAAATACTCGACGCCGAGCCGCCGATGGCCGGCCAGGACCTCGCGCGGGTCGTCACGCCGGAGATGGTGACGCGCCACGGCTCCGGCACGGGGCCGCGGATCGCGGTGATCGACACGGGGATCAAGAGCTCGATGGTCAGGGAGCTGCTCGACCGCGGCGCGCGTGTCTCGCTGCACCCGTGCACCAGCGGCGCCGAGGAGATCCTCGCGGAGGATCCCGACGCGGTGTTCCTGTCCAATGGGCCGGGAGACCCCGCTGCGCTCGACTACATCGTGCAGACGGTCCGCGCGCTGGTGGGACGCAAGCCGGTGTGGGGGATCTGCCTCGGCCACCAGCTGCTGTGCCGGGCCGTCGGACTCGACACGTTCAAGCTCCCGTTCGGGCACCACGGCGCCAATCATCCCGTCCGTGACCTGCAGACCGGGAGGGTCGAGATCACCTCACAGAACCATGGCTTCGCTGCGCTCGGCCCGTCCGGTGCCCGCACGATCGACAGCGACGAGGCCGTGCGCTGGGAGACCGACTTCGGCGCCGCCGCGCTGTCGCACGTGAACCTGTACGACCGCACCGTCGAGGGACTAGAGCTGCTCGAGGTGCCCGGCGGCACCGTGCAGTATCACCCCGAGGCCGGGCCAGGGCCGCACGACAGCCTCTACCTCTTCGACCGTTTCCTGGAGCGCATTGCCGCGGCGTGATGACATCCACAAGATCCTGATCCTCGGATCGGGACCGATCGTGATCGGGCAGGCGGCTGAGTTCGACTACTCCGGCGTGCAGGCGTGCAAGGTGCTGCGCGAAGAGGGCTACGAGGTCGTGCTCGTCAATTCAAATCCGGCGACGATCATGACCGATCCGGAGTTCGCGGACGCGACCTACATCGAGCCGCTGCTGCCCGGCCCCGTCGCCCAGGTGATCGAGCGCGAGCGTCCCGACGCGCTGCTCGGGACCCTCGGAGGCCAGACCGCGCTGAACCTCGCGAAGAGGCTGCACGACGACGGCACTCTCGAGCGCTTCGGGGTCGAGCTGATAGGCGCCAACTACGAGGCGATCGCCTGCGCCGAGGACCGCGAACTGTTTCGCGACGCGATGCAGCGCGCGGGCCTGCGGATGCCGCGCAGCGCGATCGCTACGAGCCTTGAGCAGGCCAGGGGGGAGCTCGCAGGGCTCGGGCTCCCGTGCATCGTGCGTCCTGCCTTCACGCTGGGCGGCCGCGGCGGAGGAATCGCGCGCAGCGAGGAGGAGTTCGAGCGGATCGCGGCGCAGGGCCTCGAGGCCTCCCCGATCGGGCAGGTGCTGCTCGACGAGTCGGTGATCGGCTGGGGCGAGTTCGAGCTCGAGGTGATGCGCGACAATGCGGACAACGTCGTGATCGTCTGCTCGATCGAGAACGTGGACCCGATGGGCGTGCACACCGGCGACTCGGTCACGGTCGCCCCCCAGCAGACCCTCACCGACGCTCTCTACCAGCAGCTGCGCGACCAGGCGATCGCGGTGATCCGCGCCGTCGGCGTGGAGACCGGCGGCTCGAACGTCCAGTTCGCGGTCAACGCCGAGACCGACGAGATCCTGGTGATCGAGATGAACCCGCGCGTGTCGCGGTCCTCGGCGCTGGCATCCAAGGCGACCGGGTTCCCGATCGCGAAGATCGCAGCGCGGCTGGCGGTCGGCTACCGCCTGGATGAGATCGACAACGACATTACCGGCGTCACCCCCGCCTGCTTCGAGCCGACGATCGACTACGTCGTCGTGAAGTGGCCGCGCTTCGCCTTCGAGAAGTTCCCGGGCGCCGACCCGACCCTCTCCACCCACATGAAGTCGGTCGGCGAGGCGATGGCGATAGGGCGCACCTTCCAGCAGGCCTTCGCCAAGGCGCTGCGCTCGCGCGAGCTCGACAAGCGGCCCGACCTGTCCGGGCGCGAGGAGGCCGACCTGCTCGACTGCCTGCAGCGTCCCGGCGCCGACCGCTTCGAGATCGTTCTGGAGCTGCTGCGCAGGGGAACCAGCATCGAGGCGGTTCACGGGGCCACCAAGATCGACCGCTGGTTCCTGCGCGAGATGGCGGTGATGGCCGCCGACGCGGACGCGCCGTTCGCCGGCGAGCGCTCGTTCCGCTCGGTCGACACCTGCGCGGCGGAGTTCCCGGCCCGCACGCCGTACTACTACTCCGGATGGGAGCGCCGCGCGGCGGGCGAGGTCCGCCGCGGCGAGCGCGAGTCGGTCGTGATCCTCGGTTCCGGCCCGAACCGGATCGGGCAGGGCATCGAGTTCGACTACTGCTGCGTCCACGCCGCGATGACGGTGCGCGCATCGGGCCGCGACGCGGTCATGATCAACTGCAACCCGGAGACGGTCTCGACCGACTACGACACATCCGACCGCCTCTACTTCGAGCCACTGACGCTCGAGGACGTGCTCGCCGTGATCGAGGAGGAGCAGAAGGGCGGAGGGCTCGCAGGCGTGATCGTGCAGTTCGGAGGCCAGACGCCGCTGAAGCTCGCCGCCGGGCTCGAGAGCGCCGGCGTGCCGCTGCTCGGAACGAGCGTCCACGCTATCGACCTGGCCGAGGACCGCGGCAGGTTCGGCGCGCTGCTCGCCGAGCTCGGCTACAGGGCGCCGCCGTATGCAACGGCGCGCTCGGTGGGGGAGGCGCTCGGGTGCGCCGAGAGCGTCGGCTTCCCGCTGCTCGTGCGCCCGTCCTACGTGCTCGGCGGCCGCGCGATGGAGATCGTCTACTCGCCCGACGGCCTAGCCGACTACCTGCGGCGAGAGGCCGGTGAGGGCGGGGACATCTACCTCGACCGGTTCCTTGAGAACGCCACCGAGGTCGACGTTGACGCGCTCTGCGACGGCAGCGAGGTGTGGATCGGCGGGATCATGCAGCACGTCGAGGAGGCCGGCGTGCACTCCGGCGACAGCGCCTGCGTGCTTCCCCCTCACTCGCTCGGCGAGGAGATGCTCGAGCAGATACGCGGCGCGACGCGCGAGATCGCGCTCGCCGTCGGCGTCGTCGGGCTCCTGAACGTGCAGTACGCCGTCCACGCCGGCGACCTCTACGTGATCGAGGCCAACCCCCGTGCTTCGCGGACAGTCCCGTTCGTCTCAAAGGCCGTCGGCCTGCCGCTCGCGAAGCTCGCCTGCAGGATCATGCTCGGCGAGCGGATATCAGAGCTCGCCCTGCCGCACGAGCGCCAGGGCATGGGCTTCGGCGACCACGTCTCCGTCAAGGAGGCTGTGCTCCCGTTCGACCGCTTCGACGGCTCAGACGCCGTGCTCGGGCCCGAGATGCGCTCAACCGGCGAGGTGATGGGTATCGCCCGCGACTTCCCGACCGCGTTCGCCAAGGCTCAGGCGGCGGCGGGGGTGCCGCTTCCGAGCTCAGGCACCGCCTTCATCACCGTCACCGACTCCGACAAGGCGGGCGCCTTCTCGGTCGCACAGCTGCTCCACGACTGCGGCTTCCGGATCGTCGCCACGAGGGGCACGGCAGATGCAATCGCCCGCATGGGCGTGCCGGTGCAGGCACTGAACAAGATCGGCGAGGGCTCACCGCACGTGCTCGACTGGATCGAGCGCGGAGACGTGGACCTCGTCGTCAACACGCCAACCGGCGTCGGGGCGCGCACCGACGGATGGGAGATCCGCCGCGCCGCCGTCGGCCACGGGATCCCGTGCCTGACGACGCTCTCCGCGGGCATCTCGGCGGCACGCGCGATCTCCAAGGCGCGACGGGACGGCGAGCCCGAGGTGCTCTGCCTTCAGGACCTGCACGGCCTCGAGCGAGGTGCCGGGCGGACCTCCGCCCCGATACCCGCCGACGGGGCGCCCGTGGCGTGAGCGGGGAGCCGCTGCAGCGCAGGCAGCTCGTCGTCGATGCCGTCGAGCGGCTGGGCGCCTATCACCTGCTGCGCATCGCCGACGGCGGCGGCCCGGAGCCGCGCGCCGGGCAGTTCGCGATGCTCGCGGCGGTCGACGGGTGGGGAGGAGGGCAGGACGAGCGCCCGTTCCTTGCGCGCGCCCTCTCGATAGCCCGCCGCGAGGGTGAGAGCTCGTTGTTCCTGCTCGAGGACGTCGGCCCCGGCACCGCGCGCCTGTGCGCGCTGGAGCCCGGTGAGAGCATCTGGTCGCTCGGCCCGCTCGGCAGGGGCTTTGAGCCGCCGGGCGACGGGCGACGCCCGATCCTCGTCGGCGGCGGCGTGGGAATAGCGCCGCTGGCGATCCTGCAGGACCAGCTCGCGGGAACCGCGACCGCACTGCTCGGCTTCCGCGGCGCCGCCCACGCGCACGGCGCGTCGCTCGTGCACGGCGCCGTGATCGCCACGGACGACGGGTCACAGGGGCACCACGGCACCGTGACGGAGCTGCTGGAGCGTGAGCTGCAGGCAGGGGACTCCGCGACGGTCTACGCCTGCGGGCCCGCAGCCATGCTCGAGAGCGTGAGGGCCCTCTGCAGCGACCGCGGCGTGCCCGCGCAGCTCGCGCTGGAGGCACCGATGGCCTGCGGCTTCGGCGCCTGCTACGGATGCGTGGTGCCGGTCCAGGGCGGCGGCTACGCCCGTGTCTGCGTCGACGGGCCCGTGATCGACGCATCGCGACTCGAGCGCGTGGACGCGCACGCGGGGTCGCCGGCGTGAGCGTCGAGTTCTGCGGGCTCTCGCTCGCACACCCGATCATCAACGGCTCGGGCACCTTCGACGCGGTCGCCGCGGTCGCCGCGCTCGGCGAGGGCCTGGCCGACTCGTTCCCCTTCTCCGCCTACGTATCGAAGACGATCACGCTCGAGCCGCGGGTTGGCAACCCGCCGCCGCGGCTGTGGGAGAGCGCCGCGGGGATGATCAACTCAATCGGGCTCCCGAACAAGGGCCTTGACGCCTACATGACCGAGGACCTTCCCCTGCTCTCGAGCCTGCGCTGCCGGCCACTCGGGGGAGCGGCGGAGCCCGTCGCGGTGCCGCTGGTGACGAACGTGATGGGCTCGAGCATCCCGGAAATCGCGGCTCTCGTGAGCGCCTGCGACGAGCAGGGGGAGATCTCAGCGATCGAGCTCAACGTGTCCTGTCCGAACGTCAAGACGGGCCTGGACATCGGAGCCGACCCCGAGCAGCTGAGGGCAGTCGTCAGCGCCGTCAGGCCGCTCACCGGCAAGCCCCTGATCGTCAAGCTCACGCCGAACACCGCGGACGTCGCGATGTGCGCCCGCGCCGCCCAGGAGGGCGGAGCGGACGCCGTTTCGCTGATCAACACGCTGCGCGCGATGGCCCTCGCGCCAACCGGAGAGCGTCCCAGGGGAAACTGGCTCGGCGGCCGCACCGGCGGGCTCTCCGGACCCGCGATCCGGGCCGTCGCGCTGGCCCAGGTGGCCTCCGTGGCGGCGTCCGTGGCCGTTCCGGTCATCGGAATGGGGGGCGTCGAGCGCTCCGAACACGCTCAGGACCTGATCGACGCGGGTGCGAGCCTCGTCGCGGTGGGCACCGCGAGCTTCCTCGATCCGATGGCGGGGGCCACCGTCGCCGGCGGCCTTTTTGAGCGCTAAAAACCCCTGCAAACACGCTCGCGCACCGTACACCTACCTCGACATATGTAAACCTGAGGCTGAGGTTCAGGTGAATTCGCACTTTTTTGTTTGCTCGCGGCCTCCGGATCTGTAGACTCGCCGCCCATGGCGACGGCGACCGGAACGACGTCCACGAACACCTCGACCGCTCCCGAGCGCTCGTTGAACCAGCGGATGGACGCGCTTGCGCGCGCCAACGAGATCCGTATTCAGCGCGCCCAGCTCAAGCGGGACCTCAAGTCGGGCCGGCGCTCGATCCAGAGCCTGCTGCTGGACCCGCCGGAGTACGTCGAGACCGCCAAGGTGTTCGACATGCTGCTCGCGGTCCCGAAGTACGGCCGCGTGAAGGTCAACAAGATCCTCGCCCACTGCCGGATCGCCCCCAGCAAGACGATCGGCGGGCTGTCCGAGCGGCAGCGCAGCGAGCTGATCTCGATGCTTCACCACTGAAGCCGCGCGGCCGTTCCCACCGAGGCCGGCAATAGGGTCCCCGCCTTGGCGCGCGTGTTCGTGATCACCGGACCATCTGGGGTCGGGAAGGGCACGCTGATCCGCGGCCTGATGGATCGCGTCCCGGACCTCGAGCTGTCCGTCTCGGCGACGACGAGAGCGCCGAGACACGGAGAGAGCGACGGTGTCGACTACCACTTCCTGCCGCGTGAGGAGTTCGACCGGCGCGTCGCGGCGGGAGACTTCGTGGAGCACGCCGACTACGCCGGGCGCAGCTACGGCACGCTGCGCTCGGAGCTCGAGGATCGCGTCGCATCGGGGATACCCGTCGTTCTCGAGATCGAGGTGCAGGGAGCACGGCAGGTGCGAGGCGCGATGCCCGAGGCCGTCCAGGTGTTCATCGCGCCGCCGTCGTTGCAGGCCCTGCGCGAGAGGCTCACCGGCCGCGGCACCGATGACCAGGCGGAGGTCGAGCGGCGCCTGCAGGTCGCAGAGCAGGAGCTGACTGCGCAGCCGGAGTTCGCACATGTGGTCGTCAACGATCAGCTCGAGGAGGCGCTCGAGCGCCTCGTATCGATCGTCCGGGGCTCGCTGAGCTGAGGGCCGTCCGCGGTTGCCCGGCCGGCACCGTGCGCGGTGCCACTACACTGGGAGGCCAACGAGGAAAGGCAACACCAACCGTGATCTCCCCCCGCATCGATCGCCTGCTGGAGCAGGTCGACTCCAACTACGCAGGTGTCATCGTGGCCGCCAAGCGCGCCCGCCAGATCAACAGCTACTACCACAACCTCGGCGAGGGCACGTTCGACGAGTTTCCGCCGCCGATGATCGAAACGGGATCGAAAAACTACCTCACGATCGCCCTCGAGGAGGTAGCTGCGGGGAAGATGAACTACCACTACCGGTAGTTCCCGCGGCCCACGACACTCGGGCCCACGCGGAGCGCAATCGGCCGGTCAGCGCTTGCCGATCCGCTCCGCTGCCTCTAGAACCCAAGGGTCATGTCCCGGATACTGCTCGGCGTCAGCGGCGGCGTCGCCGCATACAAGGCGCTCGAGCTCGTGCGAGCTGCAACCGCCGACGGCCACGCGGTGCGGGTCGTGCAGAGCCCCGCCAGCCGCCGCTTCGTCGGCGAGGCTTCCTTCGCCGCACTGACCGGCGCGCCGGTGCTCGTGAGCGAGTTCACCCGAGACCCGGCCCGCGGCGCGTTCGCCGACCAGACGGCCCCGGAGCACGATCCGATCAGCCACCTGCAGCTCGTCGAGAACGCCGACGTCTACGTGATCGCGCCCGCGAGCGCCAACACGATCGCCAAGCTCGCCGCGGGCATCGCCGACAACCTGCTCACCAGCTGCGCACTTGCCGCGGCATGCCCGCTCGTGATCGCGCCGGCGATGAACAGCCGCATGTATGAGCACCCCGCCACGCAGTTCGAACCTGCAGACCCTGCGCGAGCGCGGCGCCGTGATCGTTGAGCCCGGCACCGGGCGCCTCGCCTCCAAGGGGGAGCACGGAATCGGCAGGCTCGCCGAGCCCGCCGAGGTGCTCGCGGCGGCGACCGGCGCGATCGGCGCCGGGCGCCCGCTGAAGGGGGTGCGCGTGCTCGTCAGCGCCGGAGGCACGCGCGAGCCGATCGACTCGGTTCGCTTCATCGGCAACAGCTCCTCCGGGCGCATGGGGGTGGCGCTGGCGGCGTCGCCGCCGCCCGCGGTGCGGATGTGACGCTCGTCGCGGCGAACGTCGCCGTGCCCGCCCCCGACGGCGTCACGCGGCGCGACGTCGGCAGCGCCCGAGAGCTCCAGCAGGCATGCGAGGAGGAGTTCGCATCCTGCGACGTGCTGCTGATGGCGGCGGCGGTCGCCGACTTCACCCCCGCGGCGCCGCAGGACGGGAAGATCAAGAAGTCCGGCCGCGAGCACCTGCAGCTCACGCTCGAGCCGACAAGCGACGTGCTCGCGGGACTCGCCACACGCCGCGCCGCCGGCCAGCTGCTCGTCGGCTTCGCCGCAGAGCACGGCGAGCAGCGCGGTCGAGCTCGCGCGGGGCAAGCTGCTCGCCAAGGGCCTTGACGCGATCGTCGTGAACGACATCTCGCGCCCGGATATCGGCTTTGACGTGCGCGAGAACGAGGTCACGATCCTCACCGCCCGCTGCCGGCGGCGAGACCGGCGAGCTGCACGTGCCGCGGGCCGGCAAGGAGGCGATCGCCGCGGCCGATCCTCGACGCCGTTCAGGCGCTGCGCGGTGCTGGATAAAATGCCCCTCGTGGAGAGCGTGTACGACCTCTACCAGCGCGGCTGCGAGCTGCTCGACCACGGCGACCACCAGGCCGCGATCATCCCGCTGAGCAAGGCGCGGGACCGCGAGCCCGACAAGGACTCGATACGCGAGGCGCTCGGCCGGGCGCTGTTTCATTCCCAGCGCTATGAGGGCGCGGCGGCCGAGTTCGGAGCGGTCGCGAGCAGGACGCCCACGAACGACTACGCGCTGTTCTGCCTGGGCCGCTCGATGCAGCTGCTCGGGCGTCACAGGGAGGCCTGCCACCCGCTCGCCCTGGCGTGCTCGCTGCAGCCCGATCGAGCCGACTACAGGCTGTATCGAGATCGTGCACGCCGCGATGCCGCACGTGGCTGAGGAGGCTGCGCCGAGACTGCCCGATGCTATGCTCGACGGACAGCTTTCGTGCCCGCGTTCAGTCGCGGGTAGCAGTACCGAGAGTGGGCGCCCGCCCGCTTTTTTTGCGTAAGGAGTGAGTTCGTGAGCACGTTGCAGACCGATATCGAGAGGCGAATAGCAGCGAGTGAGCCCGAGATAGAGGTGCTGCTCGCCGAGGTCGTCGGCGGTCGCGTCCTGCGTGTGTTCATCGACCATCCCGATGGCGTCACGCTCGCGATGTGCGAGCGCGTGACGCTGCTTCTCGGCGACCTGCGCGAGCGCTACTCGCTGGAGGTCTCATCGCCCGGGAGCGAGCGCCCGCTGACCAAGCCGGCGCACTTCGCTCGCTTCGTAGGACGCAGGGCGCGGGTGCGCACCCGCCACCCGAGGCAGATGGACCTGCCCGCGAGCGACGGCGCACCGCGCGCCGGTCGCAGCTTCACCGGAGAGCTTGTGGGGGCATCCGATGAGGAGGTCACTCTGGCCGCCGACGGGGGCGTCATCGCGATCCCCTATTCGGAGATCCGCCGTTCGAATCTGATCGAGGAGTAGAGGGAGCCATGTCACGCGAAATCCTTGAGGCCATGCACGCTCTTGCGCGCGAGAAGGGCATCGAGCCCGAGAAGCTGATGATCGCGCTGGAGGATGCGCTGCTCTCCGCCTACAAGAAGCAGCCGGGCTCCGCGAAGTACGCGCGTGTCGAAATGGACCGCGAGACCGCGGACTTCCGCGTGATCGAACTGATCATCCCCGAGCGCCTCGAGGCGCACCTGATCGTCGAGACGATCGACGAGGAAACGACCGTCGACCCCGAGACCGGCGAGATGCGCGAACCGGAGGAACCGGAAATCGACCCGAAAAAGTTCGCCGAATACCGCGACCAGATCGACGAGCGCGACGTCACGCCCGACGACTTCGGCCGGATCGCCGCCCAGACCGCCAAGCAGGTGATCCTGCAGCGGATCCGCGAGGCCGAGCGCGACATGATGTACGAGGAATACCGCGACCGCGTGGGCGAGCTCATCACCGGCATCGTCCAGCAGTCCGACTCCCGCTACACGCTCGTGCAGCTGCGCGAACGCGTCGAGGCGCTGCTCCCCAAGTCCGAGCAGGTCGACGGCGAGCGCTACGACCACTCGCAGCGCATCAAGGCCGTCATCAAGGAGGTCTCTCCCTCCACCAAGGGCCCCGCGATCATCGTCTCGCGGCGCGATCCCGAGCTGATCAAGAAGCTCTTCGAGCTGGAGGTCCCCGAGATCGCCGACGGCCTCGTCGAGATCGCCAACGTCGCCCGCGAGCCGGGCTACCGCTCGAAGATCGCGGTCATCTCGCACACCGACGGCGTCGACCCCGTCGGCGCCTGCGTCGGCCCCCGCGGCTCGCGTGTGCGGATGGTCGTCTCCGAGCTCCGCGGCGAGAAGATCGACATCATCCCCTTCAACGACGAGCCGGCCCGCTTCGTCGCCAAGGCGCTGTCCCCGGCGCGCGTGCGTGAGGTGCTCGTCGACGACGAGGCCAAGCAGGCGACCGTGATCGTGCCCGACGACCAGCTCTCACTCGCGATCGGCCGCGAAGGCCAGAACGCGAGACTCGCCGCCCGCCTCACAGGCTGGCGCGTGGACATCCGCTCGGAGACCGAGTTCGCAGCCGAGGAGGCCGAGCACGGATACGAGGAGGAGGAGGTCCACGGGCGCTGCTCGGCGATCCTCTCCAACGGCCGGCGCTGCCCGAACGCCGCGCTCCCGGGCTCGCGCTACTGCGGGCTGGACAGCCACCAGGCGCTCGCCCACATCGACAGCGACAACGTCGGCGATCTCGCCGGCGACGCCGGCCGAGTCCGAGGCCGACGCCCGCCGAGGTCGTCCTGAGGAGGCCGTCGCGAGCGAGGAGCCGACCGCGGCCCAGGAGCCCGTGGTGGCCCAGCCGGCAACCGAGGCCGCGCCCGTAGAGGCGTCCTCCGAGGAGCAGGCGACATAGGCGCCCATGTGCCGCGGCGGCGCTGTGTTGGCTGCGGGCGGATCGCGCCGAAGACGGAGCTGCTGCGGCTCGCGATAGGTCAGCGAGCGCCGGGAAGCGGCCGCCGCGCGGTCGGCGACCGCGACGCGGTGATGCCCGGCCGAGGCGCCTATCTGTGCATCGGCGAGCGCCCCGGCGCGCCCCGCGGCGAGTGCATGGCGCTCGCGCTGCGCCGCGGTGCGCTCTCGCGCGCCCTGCGCTGCAAGGTGTCACCGGACCCTGAGCTCGTAGAATCGATAGGCGCATGAGCAAGAAGAGAGTTCACGAGATCGCCAAAGGAGCACGGGCTCTCCAGCAAGGAGCTGCTCGAGAAGCTTCACGCCGCCGGCATCGAGGCCAAGGCCGCGGCCTCCTCGGTCGAGGAGTCAGCCGCGCTGAAGGTGCTCGCGCGCCGCGCCCGCGCAGAGCTCGAACGGCGCCGCCGGCGCAGCGCCCGCGGCCCCCGCCCAGGCGGCGCCAGCCAGCGCCGGCTGCTCCCGCGCGCCGCCAGCCCAGGCCGCCGCCGGCCACGCCGCCGGCAGCCGCCGACGGGCGCCGCCGGCAGCCGGCCGGCACCGCGGCTGCCGCCGCAGCCGCGGCAGCGGCCGCCGAGCGCGTGCGCCCGACGCGCGACTCGCGTACCGGCGAGAGGACACCCGGCGACGTCGGCCCCGGTGGCCGCAGGCGCGTCGTGATCGACTCGCAGGCCTCGCGCCGCCAGCAGGGCGGGCCCTCCAACCAGCCGCAGCGGCGCCCGCGCCGCGGACGACGCAGGCGCGGCACCTACGACGAGACGATCGCGCCGATCGACAGCGCGGCGATGGAGGCCACCGACCTGATCCGCGTGAACTCCGGCTCGACGGTCAAGGACGTCGCCGAGTACCTCGGCGTCGCGGTGCCCGAGGTGATCAAGAAGCTGATGTCGCTCGGCGAGATGGCGACGCTCACGCAGACGCTGTCCGACGACGCGATCCAGGTGCTCGCCGACGAATTCGAGAAGAAGATCGAGATCGTCCACGCAGCCGACGACGTCGACGTCGAGCCCGAGTTCGAGGATGTCGAGGAGGACCTGATCTCGCGGCCCCCGGTCGTCACGATCATGGGCCACGTCGACCACGGCAAGACCTCGCTGCTCGACGCGATCCGCGAAACCGAGGTGGTCGCGGGCGAGGCCGGCGGCATCACCCAGCACATCGGCGCCTACCAGGTCCGCCACGGCGGTAAAGAGATCACCTTCCTGGACACCCCGGGCCACGAGGCGTTCACCGCGATGCGCGCCCGCGGCGCCAAAGTGACCGACCTTGCCGTGATCGTCGTCGCCGCCGACGACGGGGTCAAGCCCCAGACCGAAGAGGCGATCGACCACGCCAAGGCCGCCGAAGTCCCGATCGTCGTCGCCGTGAACAAGATCGACAAGGAGGGCGCGCAGCCCGAGCGCGTGCGCACCGAGATGACGACCCACGGCCTGCAGCCATCGGACTGGGGCGGAGACATCGAGTTCGTCGACGTCAGCGCCAAGACCCACCAGGGCCTTGACTCGCTGCTCGACACCGTCCAGCTCGTCACCGACCTCGAGGACCTGAAGGCCAACAGCAACACCGAGGCCTCCGGCGCCGTGATCGAGTCCAAGCTCGACCCGGGCCGCGGCCCCGTCGTGACGATCCTGATCCAGCGCGGCACGCTGCGCGTAGGCGACGCGCTCGTCGCCGGAGCCCACTTCGGCAGGGTCCGCGCGATGCACAACTTCATGGGCGTCAAGATGAAGCGCGCCACGCCCGGCCAGCCGGTCGAGGTGCTCGGCTTCGACGGCGTTCCCGAGGCCGGCGAGCATGTCCGCGTCGTCGAGAACGAGCGCCGCGCCCGCCAGCTCGCCGGAGAGCGCGCGAACCGACTGAAGACCGAGGCGCTCGCCAGGCGCTCCGGCCGCAAGGTGTCGCTCGAGGACGTCTTCAAGCTCGCCCAGGCGGGCACCGTCAAGGAGCTCGGGCTCGTCGTCAAGGCTGACGTCGCGGGCTCGCTCGAGGCCATCGAGGACGAGATCGCAAAGCTCCCGCAGCAGGAGGTCGCGGTCAACATCATCCACCGCGGCGTCGGCGGGATCAACGAGTCCGACGTGATGCTCGCGTCGGCATCCGAGGGCGTGATCCTCGCCTTCAACGTTCGGCCCGTCGGCGATGCGCGGCAGATCGCCGACCGCGAGGGCGTCGAGATCCGCTCCTACGCGGTCATCTACCGCGCGATCGAGGAGCTGCGCGCCGCCATGCAGGGAATGCTCGAGCCCGCCGAGGTCGAGACCCCGCTCGGGCAGGCCGAGGTGCGCCAGCTGTTCAAAGCCTCGAGGATCGGCACGATCGCCGGCTCGTTCGTGACAGAGGGCAAGGTCACGCGTGGCGCCCGCGTGCGGGTCGTGCGCGAGGGCACCGTCATCTACGACACGACGATCGACAGCCTGCGCCGCTTCAACGAGGACGCGCGCGAGGTCGCCAAGCGGCTTTGAGTGCGGGATCGTGCTGACCAACTTCCAGGACCTCCACGAGGGCGACCTGCTCGAGACGTACGAGACGCGCCAGGTCGAGCGCGAGCTCGCCGACTGACGGGCGCGGCAACCATGGCGCCGGGCGCGCGCATGCACCAGAATGAAGCTGCGCCGCCGCCGGAAGGGACCTCGACCGCGGCGGGGAATTGGAGGGTAGGATGAGTACAGGGCGCATGCGTCGGGTCGATGAGGCGATTCGCCAAGTGCTCGGGGATGCCGTTGCAGGAGACCTGAAGGACCCTCGAGTGGGATTTGTGACCGTGACCGATGTGAGAACCAGCCCAGATCTGAGCCATGCGCGCGTCTACGTGAGCGTGCTCGGGCGCACCGGTGGGCAGTCGAGCGAGACCGAGCGCGAGGAAACACTCGACGGCCTGCGCAGCGCGCACGGCTACCTGCAGGCCCGGGTCGCCCGCGAACTCCATCTCAAGCGCACGCCGACACTCGAATTCACCTACGACGACACGACCGACAGGGCGCTGCGCGTCGAGGAGCTGATCGACGAGATGGAGATCTCGTGAGCGCCTCGGAGACGCAGGGCCGCGAGCGCGTGCTCGAGCGGATCCGCGAGGACGAGAAGTTCGTGCTCGCCGCGCACGAGCGGCCCGACGGCGACGCGCTCGGCTCGCTCGTCGCGATGCAGGGGCTGCTGACGCGCGCTGGGCAAGGACTCGCTGATGTTCATAGCGGCGGAGGACCTGCCGCTGCCCGACGAGTACCGCATGTTCGATCTCGACGGCCTGATCCAGAGCCCGCCCGCCGACATCGCCGAGCGAACCGTCGTGTTCCTGGACTGCGGCAACATCGACCGCAACTCCGCGGCCGTGCTGCAAGACGGCGCGCACCTGCTCGACATCGACCACCACCACGACAACACCCTGTTCGGCACGGTCAACCACGTCGTGCCCGAGGCCTCGTGCACGGCCGAGATCGTCTGGGACCTGATGCACGGGCTCGGGGTGCGCCCGACGCCCGCCGTCGCCCAGGCCCTGTACATCGGCCTGATCACCGACACCGGGCGTTTCATGTACGAGAACACCGGCCCGCGCGCACACATGATGGCCGCGGAGCTGATCACCGCCGGTGTCGACGTGCAGGCCGTCTACCGCTGCCTCTATGAGGACATGCCGGCCGGGAAGATCGCGCTGCTGGCACTCGGCCTCTCACAGATCCAGCGCTTTGACGACGGCGAGCTGACGATCTCGATGCTCACCGCGGAGGACTTCCGCGCGACTGCGTCGCTGGAGAGCCACTCCGAGGGAATCATCGACCATCTGCGTGCCATCCAGGGCACGAAGGTCGCCGCGCTCGTCCGCGAGATGTCCTCCGGACAGACGCGCCGGCCAGCACAAGGTCTCCCTGCGGGCCGCCGACGACGACGTCGACGTGTCGGTCATCGCAAGGGCACAGGGCGGCGGAGGGCACCGGCGCGCCGCCGGCTTCTCGACGACGCTCGAGCCCGATGACCTGATCTCGTTCCTGCGCGAGGCGATAACCGTGCAGCTGCGCGGCCCGGCCTCCGCGCAGGCGCCCGCAAGGGTCGCCTGATCTCCGCCGAGGGCGAAGCGCCCGGCGATGGACGGCGTGATCCCGATCGACAAGCCGGCCGGCCTCAGCTCGCACGACGTCGTCGCCGCGGTGCGCCGGTCGCTCGGAGGCGTGAAGACCGGCCACGCAGGGACGCTGGACCCGTTCGCGACAGGCCTGCTGCTGATCCTCGTCGGCCGCGCCACGAAGGCCCAGTCCGAGCTGATGGACCTCCCCAAGCGCTATGAGACCGTCGCTCGGCTCGGGGCGCTCTCGAGCACCGGGGACACCGAGGGAGAGATCACCGAGACCGGCATGATCCCGCCGGAGCAGCCCGACCTGCCGACGGGCGAGATCCGCCAGCGCCCGCCCGCCGCACTCCGCCGTGAAGGTCGGCGGCGAGCGCGCCTACAAGCGCGCCCGCAGGGGCGAGAGCTTTCAGATGCCCGAGCGGATCGTGAGCGTGCACAAGTTCGAAGAGCTCTGGCGAGAGAGCTGCCCGGACGGCTCACAGCGCGCCGGCTACCTGATCGAGTGCGGCTCCGGCACCTATGTGCGCTCGCTGATCGCCGACCTGCACGACGCCTACTGCCTGGAGCTCCGGCGCACCGCGATCGGGCCGTTCGAAGTCTCGAAGCGCGAGCGCCCTGCCCCAGCGCGGTGTCCCGTGGCAGGACCCGCCCCTGATCGAGCTCGCGGACGCGCTCGCGATGGCCCGCGAGAGCAACGGGCTCTCCGGGGCCCACTCGCGGGCGCACCGTCAATAGGCTGTGCGGCCGTGAAGGTCACCCTTCTGCAAGAGGTTGAGCGCGGCGCGCCGCGCGATGTGGCCGTCGGCACCTTCGACGGCGTCCATCTCGGCCACCGCGAGGTCATCGCCGGCTCCGACAGCGTCCTCACGTTCGACCCGCACCCCGTGTCGGTCGTCGCGCCGCAGCACACGCCGCGGCTGCTGACCACGCCCGAGCGCAAGGCCCAGCTGCTCGAGTCGCTCGGGGTGAGCGAGATGATCGTGATCCCGTTCAACGAGGAGTTCGCAGCCCGCTCGGCCGCGGACTTCATCGAGGACGTGATCGTCGGGGCGCTCGGCGCCCGCAGGGTCGCGATCGGGGAGAACTTCAGGTTCGGCAACCGCGCGCAGGGCGACCCGCGGCTGCTCGCCGCGGACCCGCGCTTCCAGACAGTCGTGCACCCGCTGCTCGAAATCGACGGTGAGATCGTCTCCTCCAGCCACATCCGGGGACTCGTCCTCGCCGGAGAGGTGGCGGAGGCCGGCCGGCTGCTGGGGGAGGGCTTCCAGCTCAGCGGCGAGGTCGTCCACGGCGACAAGCGAGGGCGCGAGCTCGGCTTCCCGACCGCCAACCTGATCCCAGAGGAGGCACTCGTCTGTCCGGGCCACGGCGTCTACGCATGCCTGGCCGACGGCCGGCCGGCCGCCGTGAGCATCGGCGTGCGCCCGACCTTCGAGACGGGACGCGGCGAGCTGATCGAGGCGTACCTCCTGGACTTCGACGGTGACCTGTATGGCAGCAACATGCGCCTGGAGTTCCTGGAGCGCCTGCGCGGGGAGCGGCGCTTCAGCGACCCCGAGGCCCTGATCGAGCAGATGCACAGGGACGTACAGGAGACACGGCGGGTCACCGAGGCTCATTGACGGCGCCAGCCGTCTGCTACCGTGCCATCTCTATGCCAGCACTGACAAGCGAGCGCAAGCGCGAGATCGCGGCGCAATTCGGCGCCAACGAGCAGGACACGGGCGCGACCAAGGTCCAGATCGCGCTCCTCACCGAGCGCATCAACCACCTCACCGAGCATCTGCGCGAGCAAGGCAAAGACCACCACTCGCGCCGCGGGCTGCTGATGCTCGTCGGACGCAGGCGCCGTTTCCTGGCGTACCTGCAGCGCCGTGACCTCGAGGGTTACCGCGCGCTGATCAAAGAGCTCGGCCTCCGCAAGTAGCGCGCATGAGCGTGCTCGAGGCCGGAACCAAGGCGCCCAGCTTCACGCTGGCGAGGTCCGACGGCGGCACCTTCACCGAGGAGGATCTGCTCGGCAGGACGACGGTGCTGGTGTTCTACCCGTTCGCGTTCAGCGCGGTCTGCACCGACCAGTTCCAGCACTACGAGCCGCTCGTGGCCGAGCTGGCCGGCCGCGGCGGGGTGCTAGTCGGCGTCTCATGCGACGCGACGTACTCCCAGAGCGCGTTCAAGGACAAGCTCGGCGTCACCAGCGAGCAGCTCTCGGACTTCCAGCCCAAGGGCGCAGACATGCGCCGCGTTCGGCGTCCTTCACCCCGGCGGCTTCGCCGAGCGGGCGCTGATCATCACCGGCCCCGACGGGGTCGTGCGCTGGAGCTATCAGGCGGACTCTCCGGGAGAGCTGCCGAGCGTCGAGCTGCTGCGCTCGGGCATCGCGGCGGCGTACGGCGAGAGCCCCTGAGTGGCCGCTGCGGCGGGCGCTCGCGCCCGCCCGTGCGAGTGGGGCGGGCAACTTCGCCTGCGCTAAGCTCCCTGCGTTCGGATATTGAGAAAAAAGAAACGGACCGCCGACCGACGGGCGGAACAGGAAGGCAGTGAATATGAGTAGCGATGCCGTTACGCGGGTTTCCGTGGAGATCGCTGGCAGCGAGATCACGTTCGAGACCGGCAGGATGGCCAAGCAGGCCTCCGGTGCAGTTGTTGTAAGCCAAGGGGACACGATGGTCCTCTGCACGGCGGTCGCGGGATCCCTCCGCGACGTGGACTTTCTCCCTCTGACGGTTGACGTCGAGGAACGCATGTACGCGACCGGGAAAATCCCCGGCTCGTTCTTCAAGCGCGAGGGCCGTCCCGGCGAGAAGGCGACGCTCACGGCGCGCATGATCGACCGGCCGATCCGCCCGCTGTTCCCCAAGGACTGGCGCTACGACACGCAGCTCGTCGCGATTCCGATCTCGATCGACCACGTGCACCCGTACGACATCCTCGCGATGAACGGCGCATCCGCCGCGCTGATGATCTCCGACATCCCGATGCCGACGCCGGTCGGCGCGGTCCGGATCGGCAAGATCGACGGCAACTTCGTCGTCAACCCGCCCGAGCCGTCGCTGCTCGCGGACGCCGAGGACGCCTCAGAGCTTGATCTGATCGTCGCCGGTACCGAGGACGCGATCCTGATGGTCGAGGCGGGGGCGAACGAGATCCCCGAGGCCGAGATCCTCGACGCGCTCGACATCGCGCACTCCGCGATCAAGAAGATCTGTGAGCTTCAGCGTGAGCTCGCCGCGAAGGTCGGCAAAGAGAAGAAAACGTTCGAGACGCGCACCGTCGACGAGTCGATCCTCTCCGCGATCCGCACCTCGCACGGCGCTGCTCTCGACGCCGCGACGCAGGTCGAGGACAAGCTCGAGCGCCAGGACGCGACGAAGGAGGTCGAGGCGGCGATCCTCGAGCATCACGCGCCCGCTGCACCCGAGGGTGCCTCCGAGCGAGCAGCTCACCGAGGCAAAGGCCCGCCGCGCCGCGGTCCAGTTCGCGTTCGACAAGCTCGAGAAGGCGGTCATCCGCGAGCGCATCGCCGTCCACAAGAAGCGCCCGGACGGCCGCGCCGAGGACGAGATCCGCGACATCAGCATCGAAGTCGGGGTCACGCCGCGCACGCACGGCTCGGCTCTCTTCACCCGCGGGCAGACGCAGGCGCTCAGCGTCGCTGCGCTCGGCACGCTGAAGGAGGAGATGCGCCTCGACACGCTCGGCCTGGAGACCAAAAAGTTCTACTGGCACCACTACAACTTCCCGCCGTTCTCGGTCGGGGAGGCCGGCAGGATGGGCGGCGTCAAGCGCCGCGACATCGGCCACGGAGCGCTCGCTGAGCGCGCCCTCGCGCCGATGGTCCCCTCGATCGAGGAGTTCCCCTACTCGATCCGCGTGGTGTCGGACATCCTGGAGTCCAACGGCTCATCCTCGATGGCCTCGGTCTGCGGATCGTCGCTGTCGCTGATGGATGCGGGTGTGCCGATCAAGCGCCCCGTCGCCGGTATCGCGATGGGCCTGATCAAAGAGGGCGACCAGTACATCGTCCTGACCGACATCGCCGGCGTCGAGGACCATCTCGGCGACATGGACTTCAAGGTCGCCGGCACCGAGCGCGGCATCACGGCGCTGCAGATGGACATCAAGATCTCAGGTGTCACGTTCGACATCCTCCGCGATGCCCTCACGCAGGCCAAGGAGGCCCGCACGTTCATCCTCGGCAAGATGGAGGAGGTCATCTCCGGCCCGCGCGGTGAGCTCAGCCAGTTCGCTCCGCGGATCCAGACGATCCAGATCGATCCTTCGCAGATCGGCCTGCTGATCGGCAAGGGCGGCGAAACGATCCGCGGCCTGTCCGAGGAGTTCGAATCGCAGATCGACGTCAACGACGAGGGCCAGGTCCTCATCTACTCCGCGAACGGCGAGCTCGCCGACGCGCTCCTCGAGCGTGTGCGGATGATGATGAAGGAGGTCGAGGTCGGCGACGAATACGTCGGCAAGGTCGTCAAGACGACGACGTTCGGCGCGTTCATCGAACTCGCCAAGGGCACCGACGGCCTGCTGCACATCTCCAACGTCTCGCCCGGTGAGCGGGTCGAGGCGGTCGAGGACGTGCTCAACAAGGGCGACGAGGTCAACGTCCGCGTGGTCGAGGTCGACCGCGAGCGCGGCCGCATCGGCCTGCGCCTGACGCACGACCCGGACATCGCCGGCAAGAGCGTCGACGAGCTCGCCGGCGTCGGCACCGGCGGCGGCGGCGGCGGCGGTGCGCGCGGTCCCCGTGAGGGTGGCGGCGGCCGCGACCGTGGCCCGCGTCGCGGAGGCGAGCGGGGCTCGGGCCGCCCACGCCATGGGCGCGATCGCGATTGACGCAGTCACCCGGGGTCGAGGTGAGGCCCGATCACCTGATCACGACGCTTGACAGCGGCGTGCGAGTGGTCACCGAGCGCGTGCCAGGCGTGCGCTCGGTGGCTCTCGGCTTCTGGATCGCGACCGGCTCTGCAGCCGAGCGCGAATCAGAGGCCGGGATCTCGCACCTGCTCGAGCACATGCTGTTCCGCGGCACCGAGCGCTACGGCTCGGAGGAGATCGACCAGATCTTCGACGCGATGGGCGCCGAGATCAACGCCGGCACCGACAAGGAGGCGACCTCGCTCTACACGCGCGTCCTGGACGTGCACCTCGAGCGCGCGTTCGACGTGATGGGCGACATGATCTGGAACCCGCGCTTCGGCGAGCTCGAGGCCGAGCGTGAGGTCGTGCTCGAGGAGATCGCGATGTATGAAGATGACCCGCAGGACAGGGTCTTCGACATCCTCGGACGCGCGATCTTCGGCTCGCACCCGCTTGGACGCCCCGTGATCGGCACCGCCGGCGTCAGTCGCGGGCGTCGACGCCGAGCAGCTCGCGTCCTTCCACGCCGAGCGCTACCGCCCGCAGAGCATCGTGATCGCGGCAGCGGGCTCGCTCGATCATGAGGAGATCGTGCGGATGGCGCGGGCGTGCGCGCCCGCGGCACCCGATGCCGTCACTCGGACGGGCGCGAAGCACACGGCGCACCGGAGTTCAGCGCGCGGACCGACTTCCTGGAGAAAGAGACCGAGCAGTACCACGTGTGCGTCGGCGGGGCAGGAATCGCCCGCGACGACGAGCGGCGCTTCGCGCTGCGCGTGCTCGAAGGGGTCCTCGGCGGAACGTCCTCCTCCAGGCTCTTCCAGGAGGTCCGCGAGCGCCGGGGCCTGGCGTACTCGGTCTTCTCCTACTCCAACATGTACGCGCGCACCGGTGAGGTCGGCCTGTATCTCGGGACGCGCCCGGAGAACCTCGCGCAGGCGCTGGGCGTCGTCGCCGACGAGCTGTCGCGCTGCGTGCAGGACCCCGCGACCGAGCAGGAGCTCCTGCGATCCCGCGAGAACCTGAAGGGCCGCGTCGTGCTGGGCCTCGAGTCCACCGGGCGCGAGGATGAGCCGCCTCGGCGCATCGATCATGAACGACATGCCGATCCTCTCGATCGGCGACGTGATCGACCGGATCGACGCCGTCAGCATGCAGGACGTGCGCGAGCTGGCGCAGGAGCTGTTCACCCCCGAGCGGCTCTCGATCGTCGGGGTCGGCCCCGACGAGGGAGACTTCCTGGCAGCGATCGAGCCGCTGCGCAACGGCTCCGCCGCCGCAGCCCCCGGAGCGAGCCTGTGATCAGGGTCGCGGTCGCGGGCGCCGCCGGGCGCATGGGCCAGGCGGTCTGCGAGGCCGTCACCGGCGCGCAGGACATGGAGCTCGTGGGCCGCGCCGACCCTCAGCTCAGCACGACGCTGGAGGATGTCCTTGAAGGCACCGACGTAGTCGTCGACTTCACCCGGCCCGACACCGCGCTAGGCAACGCCCTGACCTGCGTGCGCGCGGGAGTCCACGTCGTGATCGGCACCACGGGCTTCGATCCCGCACCGCTGCGCCAGGCGCGCCCGGCGGACGGTCGCCCGCAGGCGAACGTGCTGATCGCGCCGAACTTCGCGATCGGCGCGGTGCTGATGATGCGCTTCGCGCAGGAGGCGATCGCCCACATGCAGAAGGCCGAGATCATCGAGCTGCACCACGACGGGAAGATCGACGCGCCCAGCGGCACGGCGGCCCGCACCGCGGAGCTGATGGCCGCAGCCTCGGGCAAGCCGCCGCCGCCGATCCACTCCGTGCGGCTGCCGGGCCTCGTCGCCCACCAGGAGGTCATCCTCGGCGACCTCGGCCAGACCCTCACGATCCGCCACGACACGATCAGCCGCGAGTCCTTCATGCCCGGCGTGCTGCTCGCGGTGCGCCGAGTGGGGACACTGCCGGAGTCTCCGGTGATCGGCCTCGAGAGCCTGCTGTTCTAAGTCTCGACGAGAATGAGATACTCCACGCGATGAGTGACCTCGGCACGATCCTGACGGCGATAGTCACGCCGTTCGATGACTCCGGAGCGGTCAACGAGGAGGCCTTCGTGTCGCTGATGCGCCACCTCGCGCAGAACGGCTCGGACGGCTTCGTCGTCGCGGGCACGACGGGAGAGGCCTCGACGCTGACCGAAGGCGAGCAGCTGGGCCTGATCGAGCTCGCCGTCGCCGAGCGCCCGGAGGGCAAGAGCATCATCGCCGGCACCGGGACCAACGACACCGCGCAGGCCGTCAAGCTGACCGAACGCGCGACGGAGATCGGCGCCGACGCGATGCTTTCGGTGACGCCCTACTACAACCGCCCGAGCCGCCTCGGCCTGCGCCGACACTATGAAGCGGTCGCCGCTGCCACCGACAAACCGACGATCCTCTACAACATCCCCGGCCGCACGGCGACCAACATGCCGCCGGACCTGCTGGCCGAGCTCGCCCAGATCCCGGGTGTCAGCGCCGTCAAGCAGGCCAACGCCGACGAGCTCCAGCCGATCGACGGCCTCGACGTGTACGCCGGCGACGACGCCACGTTCGCTCGCACGCTGGACATGGGAGGCGCCGGCGGGATCCTCGTCGCGAGCCATATCGTCGGCAACGAGATGCGCCGGATGGTCGACGAGCCCGAGCACCGCGCCGAGATCGACGCCTCGCTGCAGGACGTCTACGAGACGCTCTTCCTGACCTCGAACCCGACGTGCACGAAGGCCGCGCTGAACATGCTCGGCCACAACGCCGGCGGTCTGCGCCTGCCTCTGGTCGAGGCGACCGACGAGGAGAAGTCCCAGATCCGCGCGATGCTCGAGCGGCACGGCCTGCTCACAGGCGCCTCCGCGTGAGCTCACGGCTACGCGTCCTGCCCCTCGGCGGGCTCGGGGAGATAGGCAAGAACATGACGGTCGTCGAGTACGACGACCGCATCATCGTCGTCGACGTGGGGCTGCGCTTCCCGACGCCCGAGATGGTCGGGATCGACCTCGTGCTGCCGGACTTCGCATACCTGCGCGAGCGCGCCGAGGACATCGAGGCGATCGTCATCACCCATGGCCACGAGGATCACCTCGGCGCGCTTCCCTGGTTCCTGCGCGAGATCGGCGAGCGAAACGCGCCGCCCGTCTACGGCGGCCCGCTGACGGTCGCGATGGCGCGATCGAAGCTCGACGAGCACAAGCTCAAGAAGGTCGAGCTCTCAGAGGTGGAACCGGGCGAAGTCCTCGACCTCGGGCCGTTCAGCATGGAGATGGTCCACATGACGCACTCGATCCCGGACTCCAGCGCGGTCGCGCTCGGCACCGAGCTCGGGACCGATCCTGATCACCGGCGACTACAAGTTCGACCAGACTCCCGTCGACGGCCCCGCCGCGGACGTCTCTCGCCTGGCGGAGCTCGGACGCGAGGGGATCCTGCTGCTCTGCGGCGACTCCACGAACGTCGACCGCCCCGGCTTCTCCCCGTCGGAGTCCGTCGTCGGCCCGCACCTGGAGGAGGTGTTCGCGCGTTGCGAGGGCCGCATCGTGGTGACCAGCTTCGCCTCGAACATCCACCGCGTGCAGCAGGTCGTCGACGCGGCTCACGCGCTCGACCGCAAGGTCGCGCTGGTCGGCCGCTCGATGCGCAAGAACGTCGGCATCGGACGCACCCTCGGCCACATCGAGATCCCCGAGGGGACACTCGTCGGGCCCAGGGAGATCGGCGACTTCTCCGACGAGCGGGTCGTGATCATCTCGACCGGGTCCCAGGGAGAGCCGCTGTCGGCGCTGCGCCGCATGGCCTACCGCGACCATCCCCAGGTGCAGCTGAAGGGCGGCGACACCGTCGTCTTCTCCGCCACGCCGATCCCGGGCAACGAGCGCGCCGTCAACGAGACGATCGACCGCCTCTACCACATCGGCTGCGACGTGATCACGCCGCGCGAGGCCCCCGTCCACGCCTCCGGCCACGGCTACGCGGAAGAGGTCAAGCTGATGCTGAACCTCGTGAAGCCGCGCTACGTGATGCCCTTCCACGGAGACTTCAAGCGCATGCGCCTGCACGCGCAGCTCGCCGAAGCGGTCGGGGTGCCCGCCGAGGACATCTTCCAGGGCGACAACGGCCTGCCGCTCGACATCGACAAACGCGGCGCGCGCCTCGGCGCGCGCGAGCAGGCCGGCATGATCTTCGTCGACGGCGTCGAGATCGGCGACATGGCCGACGTCGCGCTGCGCGACCGCAGGATGCTCTCCGCGGACGGCATCTTCATCGTCGTCGTGACGATCGCCGAGCAGGACGGCAGTTCGGTCGCGGACCCCGAGGTGATCTTCCGCGGCGTCCCGTTCCAGGATCAGGCCGACAAGCTGCTCGATGAGATCCGCGCCACCGTCGATGACACCCTCGACCGCGCCGCAGCCGAGGAGATCCGCGAGGTCGACCAGCTGCAGAAGGTCCTGCACGACGACCTAGCCAAGCTGGTCTACGACCGGCTCAAGCGCCGGCCCATGGTCCTTCCCGTCGTCGTCGAGGTCTGAGTAGGCCGGAAGGCGCACCAGGAAGCGCGCGCCCGGCTCGCCGTCCGGGCGCTCCAGCAGCTCGACACTCCCGCCGTGGCTCCTGGCCACGGCCTGAACGATCGCAAGACCCAGGCCGAACGAGCCGCCGGTGTCCCCGGCGCCCCGCACGAAGCGCTCGAACAGGCTCGCGCGCAGCTCCTGCGGCACGCCCGGGCCGTCATCCTCGACGACCAGCGTCACGCCGTCGGCCGCCTCACCGGTGCTGACCCGGATCTCGGTGCCGGCAGGGGTGTGTTTCAGCGCGTTCTCGATCAGGTTGATGACCAGGCGATGCAGCTCGTCGCGCGCGCCGTCGACGATCGCCGGATGCGTGTCCAGCACGATCTCGTGCTCGGCGCTGACAGGGCCGAGCTCGGCCGGCGGCCTCGACGGCGATCTGGCCGAGATCGCACGGCTCGCGTTTGACGACGCGCGCGGCATCCGTGCGCGCGAGCAGCAGCAGGTCCGCGACGAGCCGGCGCATGCGCTGGGAGGAGCGCAGCGCCGAGCGGGCGGCCTCGCCCTGTTCCCCCTGCAGCGATTCGGCGAGCAGCTCCAGGTTCGCGAGCACGCTCGTGAGCGGCGTTCGAAGCTCGTGTGAGGCGTCGGCGACGAAGCGGCGCTGGCGGGCGAGCATCGCCTCCGTCTCGCCACGCGCAGCGTCGAGCTCTTCGAGCATGCCCTCGAGCGTGCGCGCGAGCTCTGCCACCTCATCATCGGCGGCGGGCTGGGGGACACCGCGTGAGGGGTCGCGCGTGCGCGCGATCTCAGCGGCGGTCGTGGTGAGGTTCGCGATCGGCGCCATCGCGCGGCGGGCGATGGCGATACCGGCGAGCAGCGCAAGGCCGCTCCCGGCGAGCACGCCGACGATCAGGAACAGCTCGACGCGCCCGACCGTATCCTCCGTCTCGGCGACGCGGCGCCCGTACTGGATGATCACGCGGCCGACGCTCGCGCCGCCTTCGCTGACCAGCACGTAAGCGGGCCGGCTGATCACGCGGTAGCCGTTGACCGTCTGCGGTTCGGCGCTCGGCGGCCCGAGCGACGGTGCTTTGGCGGGCTGCTGGGTGATCACTTCACCGGCCGGAGTGAGCACCCGGATCACGGCGTGGTCGGAGGGGAGTGCGAGGTCCGCGAGCGGCGGGTTGATCCGGAAAGGCTGGAAGGTGATGCTCATCTCCGACGGCAGTGCACGGGCCGCTTCGGCGACCTGCCTGTTGAAGTCCGAGCGGATCCTGTGGACCGTCAGCGATCCGATCGCGACCGCGAAGCCGCACAGGATCACGAATGTGAGCAGCGCCGAGACGCCGGCCAGCCGCACCCGTATCGGGAGCCTGTCGAAGCTGCCCGACAGGCGCGCTCCTGCGCGCCGGACGCCGGCCGCGAAGCTACGCGCGAAGGACGTAGCCCGCCCCTCGGATCGTGTGAAGCAGGCGCGGCTCGCCATCGGACTCGAGCTTGCGGCGCAGGTTCGAGACGAACACCTCGATCGTGTTCGTCGTCGAGAACGGGTCGTAGCCCCAGACCTCGTCCAGCAGCCGCTGGCGCGAGATCACGATCCGCTCGTTGCGCATCAGGTACTCCAGCAGCTCGAACTCGCGCTGGGTCAGGTCGATCGAGCGCTCTGCCCTCGTGACCTCGTGCGTGTCCGCGTTCAGCGTCAGGTCCCCGACGCGGAGCGGGGCGGAGCCGCGCGGGCGGTCGCCGGCGCAGCAGCGCGCGCATGCGCGCCAGCAGCTCCTGGCGCTCGAACGGCTTGACGAGATAGTCATCCGCGCCTGCATCCAGGCCCTCAACGCGGGACTCGAGCGCGTCGCGCGCGGTCAGGATCAGGATCGGGACGTCGTCGTCGGCCCGCAGAGACTTGGCGACGTCGATTCCGTCGACCTTGGGCAGGCCGAGGTCGAGGATCACCAGGTCGGGCGCGAACGAGCGGGCCTGCTCGAGTGCGTCGAGTCCGTCCGCGGAGGTGCGGACCTCATATCCCTCCATGCGAAGGGAGCGCTGCAGGGCCTGGGCTATGTCCTCGTCGTCCTCGACGACGAGGATCCGTGGCGAGCGTGCGAAGTCGTTCATTGGTCTCTTTATCTATCCGGGGCGCGTTAAGCGATGGTAAGGCCACCGGGCAGGTTACGGGGCGCCGATGTCGAAGTTGCGCGTGATGGCTCCCACCAGAAAGCGCGCCCCTGCTCGCTCCGCCACGGGCAGGCGCAAACCGGCGAAACGCGCTCCCGCGCGCCGCCGCGGCGGCCGGCGGGGCGGCTCGGGACTTCTCGCTGTCGCGCGCCCTGGGCAACATGCCCGCGCTCAATCAGCGTCAGCGCGACATCGCCGGGCTCGCGCTGATGGCCGCGGGCATATTCCTCGGCCTCGTCCTCTACGGGGGATGGGCGGGCGGCCGCGCCGGGCATGGCGTGGCCGTGGGGCTCGGCTGGACCCTCGGCGGCGCTCGGATGCTCGCGCCGGTCGCGCTGTTCGCGGGCGGCGCGGCGCTGCTCCTGCGCCCGGTGCTGCCCGCGATCCGGCCGCTGCGCACCGGCTCGATCTGCCTGTTCGCGGGAGTGACCCTGGCCCTGGCGGCCGGCACGCTCGGTATCACCGCCGGCGCGCGCACGGGAAGCAGCGCCTGGACCTCAGCTCACCTGCAGAGCCACGGCGGTGTCGTGGGACAGGCTCTCTATGAGGGCTCAGATCGGCTCGTGCAGAGCGCCGGCGTGGCGATCCTCGTCGTCTTCCTGCTTCTCACTGGCCTGATCCTGATCACGGGCGCATCGCTCGCAGGCGTGCTGCGAGCCACCGGAGGCGCCGTCGCCGACACGACGCGCCTGGTGCGCGGCCTCTCAGAGCGAGACAGCGCCCCGGCGGCGCGATCGACCGCGGCCTCGCGAGCACTTCTCCCGCCCGAGCCGGAGTCCGGCGAGCTGATCGTCAGGGCCACCCATGTAGAGGCGCCCTCGCGCGACTGGGAAGCGCAGGAGGCGCCCGACGCGGAGCCCGAGCACGCGGAGCAGACCGACCTCGTCGCCGACGCGGAGGCCGAGAGCGCCCACGATGCCAATGAGGAAAGCGAGGAGGAGGAGATCGCGGGCGTCGCACACGCGGACCCCGCGGACCTCACACCGCAGGGACGCCTGCGCGGAGCGATCACCGACGACCCCGACTTCGTCTGGCAGATCCCGGACTCCTCGAAGCTGCTGACACGCTCGACGAGCGAGCAGACCCGCCCCGATACCGCAGGGCAGGAGAAGCTCGCCGCGAGCCTCGTCGAGGCGCTCGGGCACTTCGGCGTGCAGGCCAAGGTGATCGGCACCATCTCCGGGCCTCACATCACCCGCTACGAGCTGCGGCTGGCGCCGGGAACGAAGGTCGGGAAGGTCGCGCAGCTGAAGGACGACCTCGCGTACGCGCTCGCGGCGACAGACATCAGGATTCTCGCGCCGATCCCCGGAAAGCAGGCCGTGGGTGTCGAGGTCCCGAACGCGCACCGCCGGATCGTGCGCCTCGGCGACGTCTTCCAGGAGCCCCCGAAGGACTGGTCGCCGCTGACGGTGTGGCTCGGCAAGGACGTCGCCGGCAAGGCGATCGGCGCGGACCTCGCAAAGATGCCTCACCTGCTCGTCGCCGGCACCACCGGCGCGGGGAAGTCCGGGGCAATCAACGCGATGCTCACGAGCGTTCTGCTGCGGGCCACGCCGCACGAGGTCCGCCTCGTGCTGGTCGACCCCAAGCAGGTCGAGCTCAACCACTACGAGTCGATCCCGCATCTGCTGACGCCCGTGATCACGAGCCCGCGGATGGCCGCGAACGCCCTGCAGAATCTCGTGCGGGAGATGGAGCAGCGCTACGGGATCATGTCCCTCGCACGCACGCGCGGCCTGGTCGAGCTCAACAAGGCCCGCAGAGCGCGCGGAGAAGCCCCGCTTCCGTACATCCTCTGCGTGATCGATGAGCTCGCGGACCTGATGATGGTCGCCCCCGCCGACGTGGAGGACTCGATCATCCGCCTCGCACAGAAGGCGCGGGCAGTCGGGATCCACCTCGTACTGGCCACTCAGAGCCCGCGCGTGGACGTGATCACGGGGATGATCAAGGCCAACGTGCCCTCCCGGATCGCGTTCGCCGTCTCCTCCCAGACCGACTCGCGCGTGATCCTGGACCAGAACGGTGCGGAGTCGCTGCTCGGGCAGGGCGACATGCTCTTCAGCCCCGTCGGCAGTTCACGCCTGCAGCGCATCCAGGGCGCGTACATCGACGAGGCCCAGATAGCCAAGCTGACGGACATGTGGCGCCGCCAGGGCGAGCCGGAACTGCGCGAGGAGCTCCTTGAGCAGGTCGAGAGCGAGGAGCCCGCGAGCGGACCGGAGGAGTTCGATCCCGACGAGGACCCGCTGCTGCGCGACGCGATCGTGCTCGTCGCCGAGATGCAGACCGCATCCACCTCGATGCTCCAGCGGCGGCTGCGCCTCGGATACACCCGGGCGGGCCGGATGATCGACATGCTCGAGCGCCGCGGCGTGATCTCGGGCTACGAGGGCTCAAAGCCCCGCCAGGTCCTCATCACAGAGGCCGAGCTGCCGAGGGTGCTCGCAGCGCTGGGCGAGTCCGCACCGACGCTCACCGACTAGCCTCTTGGCCTAGATGCCTGAGATCGGTGCAACGCTTCGAGAGGCCAGGATGCGTGCGAGGATCGACGTGTCTGAGATCGAGGCTCAGACGAAGATCCGTGCCAAGTACCTGCGCGCGCTCGAGAACGAAGAGTGGGGGCTGCTGCCGGGGCCGACGTTCGTGAAGAGCTTCCTGCGCACCTACGCGCAGGCGCTCGGACTGGACGGCAAGGCGCTGGTGGAGGAGTACCGCCTCGAGCACGAGCGGCCCAGTGACTCGAATCTCGAGCCGATCATCTCCTCGCCCCAGCGGACGGGGAGACGAGCCCAGCCCACGGGCCCCTCGCGTCTGTATGTCGCGAGCGTCGTAGCGATCGTGGTCGTGATCGTCGCGCTGATCGTGCTGATCGTGATCGGAGGCAAAAGCTCGCCCTCCAAAGGGACCGCGAGCACCACGACGCCCGTCACCACCAAGAAAGCCGGCGGAACAGCGTCAACCGGGTCCAGCTCGGCACCGGCCACCACGACCAGCGCAGCGCAGCGGATCGTGGCACTGTCGCTGACCCCCACCGGAACCGTCTACGTGTGCCTGATCGGAGACAACGGCAAGGTCTTGATCCCGGGCCGCAACCTCGAAGCCGGCGAAAGCACCCCGACCTACCACCAGCACCACTTCCTGATCACGCTCGGGAACAGCTCGGTGACGATGTACGTCGACGGCCAACGACGTGTCGTCCCGCCCTCCAGCCAGGCGATCGGGTACTCGATCACGCGGGCCAGCGGGCGGCACACGCTCCCCACCTCCCAGCTGCCAACCTGCGGATGAGGCCGCGGTGAGCGCCCGCGCGGGAATAGTGGTCACGGGCACGGAGGTGCTCACGGGCCGCGTCAGTGACAGAAACGGGCCATGGCTCGCCGAACGCCTGCGCGAGATGGGCGTGGACCTCGCGTACACGGCGATCGTCGGCGACCGGCCGCAGGACATGCACGCCGCGCTTCGCTTCATGGCCGCCGAGGGCCTGGACGTGATCCTCACGAGCGGCGGCCTCGGTCCGACGGCCGATGATCTGACAGCCGAGGTCGTCGGCTCCTTTCAGGGCCGCGAGATGATCCTCGACACGGACCTGGAGGAGCGGATCGCCGAGATCCTGCGCCCGCTCGCCAAACGGTGGCCGGACATAGACATGGAGGCGGTTCGGCACGGCAACCGCAAGCAGGCGACGATCCCGCAGGGGAGCACGATCCTCGAGCCGGTGGGCACCGCTCCCGGGCTCGTCGTGCCGCCGCAGGCTGCGGGCGGGCCGACGGTCGTCGTGCTCCCCGGCCCTCCGCGCGAGCTGCAGCCGATGTGGAGCCAGGCGACCGCCACGGCGGAGCTTGCGCAGGCGCTGTCCGGGGCGACCGTCTATGAGCAGCACATGCTGCGCATGTTCGGCATCCCGGAGTCCGAGATTGCGGAGACCCTCAGGGCCGCCGAGCGCGACGGCGTGCAGCTGAGCCGGCTGGAGGTCACCACGTGCCTGAAACGCGGCGAGGTCGAGGTCGTCACCCGCTATGAGCCGGACGCACGGGAGGCCTACCTCGCGCTCGAGAGGGTGATCCGCGAGCGCCACGCCGACACGCTCTTCTCAGATGACGGGAGCACGGTGGACCAGCAGGTGGCCGTGCTGCTGCGCGAGCGCGGCCTGACGATCGCGACCGCCGAGTCGTGCACAGGCGGACTGCTCGCGGGCCGCCTGACGGAGATCCCTGGATCGTCGGAATACGTGCGCGGAGGCATCGTGGCGTACTCCAACGACGCGAAGGTCTCCCAGGCCGGCGTCCCGGCCGAGATGATCGACAGGCACGGCGCGGTCTCCGGCGAGGTCGCGCTGGCGCTCGCACAGGGCGCCCGTGAGCGGCTCGCGGCCGACATCGGCATCGGGATCACGGGCATCGCAGGGCCCGGGGGAGGCACCGAGGAGAAGCCTGTCGGGCTCGTATGGATCACGGTCGCAGGCCCCGCAGCCGAGCCCGTGACGCGGTCGGTGAACCTCCCCGGAGGCCGTGCCGACGTGCGCGATCGCGCCGGCACGGTGGCGATGCACCTGCTCCGCAGGGCACTGCTGGCGTCCTGAGCCGCGCGCCGGCTGGCATGCTGGGCGGCGATGTCCCGCGCACCCTCGGCAAGCGCAAGGCTGTTCGCGGCTCTGGAGCCGCCCCTGCACGCCCGGCAGCAGCTCGCCGCGTGGTGCCGGAGCGTCTGCACCACGCTCGGGGAGTCCGACAGGCCCCAGTCGTCGCTGCGCCCGATGGGCATCGGCACGCTGCACCTGACCCTCTGCTTCCTGGGGGCACGTCCGCTCGATGAGCTCGGGCCGCTGTGCTCGGCGGTGCAGTCGCTGGCCCCGGTGGACCTGATGCTCCAGGCCGGCGCGCCGCTGCTGCTGCCGCGCCGGCGGCCCAGGGCTCTCGCCGTTGCCGTTACCGACGAGGAGGGGGGACTCGAGCGCCTGCAGAGCGACGTGAGCCGGGCCCTGGAATCGGCCAGTGGCTGGACGCCAGGCCACGGTCGCTACACGCCTCACATCACGGTCGCACGGATGAGGGCGGATGGAACCCCGGGGATCCCGCTCCCGCCGACCCCGCGGCTGCGGTTCCGACCGGAGGCTGTGGTGCTGTACAGGTCGTTCCTGGAGCCCTCCGGCGCCCGGCATGAGCCACTCGCGTCGGTAGACCTCGTTCCCTCGTAGGGGAGCGCGAGGGATACGAACGTTTGTTCTGGTCGTTCCGTCCGAAGGGAGGGCTAACTTGCTCTTTCCATCTTCGAACGGAGGAATAAGCCGATGGCCGCGAACGACCAGGAGAAGGCCGCAAAGGCCCGCGATGCCGCGCTGCAGGGCGCGCTCACGCAGATCGAGCGCGAGTTCGGCAAGGGCAGCGTCATGCGCATGGGCGACGAGGGCGCACAGGTGCGCTGCGACGCGATCCCGACCGGTGCGCTGTCGCTCGACCTGGCGCTCGGGATCGGCGGCGTGCCACGCGGGCGCATAGTCGAGCTGTACGGCCCGGAGTCATCCGGTAAGACGACCCTGATCTACCACGTCCTCGCCGAGGCTCAGAAGCTCGGCGGCGTGTGCGCGTTCATAGACGCCGAGCACGCGATGGACCCGTTGTACGCGAAGGAGATCGGCGTCGACATCGACGAGCTGCTGGTCTCCCAGCCCGACTATGGCGAGCAGGCTCTGGAGATCGCCGACATGCTGGTGCGCTCAGGCGCCGTGGACGTCGTAGCGATCGACTCCGTGGCGGCCCTGACTCCGCGGGTGGAGCTCGAGGGGCAGATGGGCGACCAGACGGTGGGCGCCCAGGCGCGGATGATGTCCCAGGCGATGCGCAAGCTCGCAGGGAACCTGAACCGCACCCAGACACTCTGCATCCTCACGAACCAGATCCGGGAAAAGGTCGGCGTGATGTTCGGCTCGCCGGAGACGCAGCCCGGTGGCCGCGCGCTGAAGTTCTATGCCTCACAGCGCCTTGACATCAGGCGCATCGAGACACTCAAGGACGGAACCGAGGCCGTCGGGAACCGCGTCCGCGTGAAGGTCGTCAAGAACAAGGTCGCGGCGCCGTTCCGCCAGGCCGAATTCGACATCGAGTTCGGCAAGGGCATCTCCACATCGGGCTGCCTCATCGACCTCGGCCTCGAGCACAGCATCGTCTCCAAGTCCGGATCGTTCTTCTCCTACGGCAGCGAACGCCTCGGCCAGGGGCGCGCCGCGGCGAAGGCTCACCTCGATGCCAACCCGGCGATCTCGAAGGAGATCGAAGAGAAGATCTACGCAGCGATCGGCATCGGCAAAGATCTCGTCACCCCGATCGAGCGGGAGAAGGACGAGGCCCCTCCGATCGCCAGTGAACCGGCGGTCGCGGCCGCCTAGCAGCACCCTGGGTGATGTGGCCGGCGCAAGGCGGCCGGCCATGTCACCCGCCCCGTGCCGTTGGCGGTCGGGCCCACTGTGGCACGCGGTTCTGCCCGCTCGATCCGCAGGGGACACCGGCGCATCGAGCGGGCAGGGCACAGCGCAGTCGGCCGCGGTTTGAGCCTCCGACGCCTTGACTAGCCGGCGGCAGTTGTGCTGCGACGCACGGCGGCCGCGTGCTGTCGTGAAGCGCGGGCTGGCCGATAGGACCCGTCGGAAATCGGGCGAGGCTGGCCCGCGGTCGCTGGTGCGGCATCGCTCGCCGTTGCTACCGCGTCCAGGCCCATCGGCGCGGGAAAGGGCGTGAGGCGACGATAGACGCCGAGCAACGTGGCGCTCAGCGCGATCAGCACGGCTAGATCGAGCACGACGATGAGTGTGATTGCGAGTGGAGTAGTCATGAGACCATGGTGGCCACTCACGGTTAGGGGACGGCAAGCCGTTGGCAGTCTCTCGGTAGCGGTCTGTGAGAATCGAGGCTGTGGGGCCGGTCCCGAGAATCCTGGTCGTTGATGATGAGCGCTCGGTGAGGAAGCTGCTGCGCCTCTACCTGGAGCGCGAGGGCTACACGGTGGTCGAGGCCGACAACGGCCTCGACGCGCTGTCGCTGCTCCGCCGCGGTGGCCTCGACGTTGCGCTCGTCGACGTGATGCTCCCTGGAATAGATGGCTTCGAACTGGTGCGCCGGCTGCGTGCCGAGTCGACGTTGCCTGTCATCCTCCTGACCGCCAAGGGCGAGGAGACCAGCCGGGTGGCCGGGTTGGAGCTCGGCGCCGATGACTACGTCGTCAAGCCATTTTCAGCTCCGGAGGTCGTTGCGAGGGTGAGGGTCCAGCTGCGCAGAATGGGCGCCGTCGAGCGGGGGCAGGTTCTGCAGCACGGGCCGATCGAGCTCGACGAGGAGTCGCGCCGTGTGAGCCTCGATGGGCGCGAGCTGGAGCTGACCAAGCGCGAGTTCGACCTGCTCGCTGCGCTGCTGCGCGAACCTGAGCGTGTTCATACGCGTGAAGGGTTACTTGAACTGGTGTGGGGCTCGCCGTACCTGTCCTCCAAGAACGTGGACGTGACCGTGGCGTCTCTACGGCGCAAGTTTGGCGGGGCCCTCCGTGTCAGTGCCCTTCGTGGAGTCGGCTACCGCCTGGATGGATGATGGCGGCAAGCTTCGGGTCATTGCGGTTGCGGCTGCTGTTGGCGATGCTGATCAGCGCGGCGGTGGGTCTGGCTGGAGCATTTCTGCTCTATAGCCAGGTCGAACGCTCCAAAGAGCGGGCTGTGGACCGCGCGAAGGCCTTGACGGAGGCGAGAACGATTGCGGCGCAGGTCCGCGGCGGCGCCGGGATAGCCACACTGCAGGCAGAGCAAGAACTACTCCCAAACGACCAGATCGTGGTCGAACGCGGAGGACGAGTTCTGTTCAGAGGGCCGGACCGTGCAGGCCGCGACTTGGAGAGCGAGGTCCGGGCAACAGTCCCCGGGGGCGTCGTTCGGCTCGCCGACTACACGTCGCTCGAAGAAGCGGGCAAGACCGTTGACTTCCTACTCATCAACGGCGCAGTCCTGGCGCTGGTGATAGGCGCCGCGCTACTCACTGCCACAGTCGTGACGCGGTCGGTGCGCGAGCCCGTCGCGCGCGCCATCGCAGCCGCCGATCGCGTTGCTCGCGGCGAATTTGAGGCGCGCATGGGAACTGCGGGGCCAGAGGAGCTTGGCAGGCTCGGCCGGGCGTTTGACGACATGGCCGCACGACTCGAACGCGCCGACAGCGACCGGCGGCAGTTCCTTGCCGACGTTGCACACGAGATTGCCACCCCCGTCAGCACCGTCTCCGGGTTCGCACTGGCGCTGGCGGACGGCACAGCAGCAGACCCGGCTCAGCGCGCTGAAGCCCAGGCTCTCATAGAAACAGAGACTGAACGCTTGCGGGGGCTGCTCGATGACCTGCGCGAGCTCACGCGGCTCGACCTGGCCGAGGGGGTTCGGCACGACCGTGTGAGCCTGGAGCGCTTCGTCGATGAACTCGGCGCCAGGTTCCGGCTCGCGGCGAACGCCGCCGGGGTAACGCTAGAGATGGGCGCGAGACCGGCCACCGTCACGATCGACGGCCGGCTTCTCGAGACAGTCGCCGCGAACCTCGTGTCGAATGCGATCCGCTACACACCGCAGGGCGGCCACATTGAAGTTCGGCTGCGACGACGGCAGCGCCAGCTGATTCTGTCGGTGCGCGACGACGGCGTGGGAATCGCGCCTGAGCATCAACGGAGGATATTCGAGCGCCTTTACCGCGTCGATCAGACGCGTGACCGTGCCACCGGAGGTTCGGGGCTGGGACTGGCGATTTGCTTCCGCGCGGCGCAAAACCTGGGAGGCCATATAGAGCTCGACAGTGTGCAAGGGCGGGGCAGCGAGTTTCGACTCGTCGTGCCGGTTCCCGGGGGCGGGAATTCCTAAACAGGCGGCGTTGCGCACTGAGGCGCGCTCGGAGGCCAGGGCGACGATCGGACGCGACCTCCGTGCATACGTTGTCGGCGTGAAGCACGACCAAATGACGACGTGGTCTCACACCTGCATCGGGGCCAGGCGATCCTCGCACGGGAGCGAGATCATCGATCGCTGCCCGATGCGCCTGCGGACGTCGGAGACCTAGAAACCGGACGCTCGCGGTGATAGCGTCGACGGTAGGTCGCCCCCAGCTCGGAGGTAGATGCGCGTGCTCCGTCGCAGTGTCCGGTTGCTCTGCTCGCCCAGGCGGTCCAGCCTGCTCCTCGCCGCGCTCGCCCTTGCCGTCGGCCTCGCTCCGGCCACGGCCAGCGCGAAGGAAACGGTGAAATTCCGGCTGGTGATCGAAGGAAGTGTCGGGGCGAGCCGCAACTTTTCCGTCAGCGGCAACACGGGGTTCTGCACCGAGGAAGTGCAGGGCAGCTTCACGCAGGCCACGGAATTCCTGCGCGGCAAGGGTGTGATCCTTGAAGTCTCTCGCCGAAGGGTGAAAGGCACCTTCGAGTACGGCGTCGTCCGAGCCAAACACAGCAAGGCGGAATTCACGGTCCTAGCCACCAGCACGCGGAGGGCGAGTGGGACCGAGACCTTCAAGCTGACGCCGCTGGGAGAACAGCTCCGCAGCATCAACCCCACGGTCGAATGCCAGCAGCCTCTGCCGGATCTGGGAACGACCCCCGGCTGCAAGGTCCCGACCGCGAAGCGCTACGACGTCGGGTTGAAAATCACGGGCAACAACTTCACCGTGGAGGCCTCATACGACGAACTCGCCCCTCCGCTCCCGAAACCCACCTGCGGCGAAACGAGCTTGACGAAAGGCTTCCTGAGATTGACCTACGAATTCCCGGACTTCGCACCGCTTGGAGCCAAGCCCCTGCCGGACGCCAAGATGTTCGGTCGAGTCAACGCGATCGCCGTCAGGCTTGACGGGAAGGCGCAAGGCAAACCGCAGTCGATCGGGACCCCGCCGCTGACGGGTTCTGCGACCGACGAAGGCAGCGGCCACGCGACCGTGCGCTTCATACGCTGCGGGGAACGCGGGCAACCGGCCTGCTGACAGGGCGCGGCGTCGGCGGCGGCGGAGGCCGAGAGGCTGGCTGACGGTCCGACGGAACCCTCGGTGACCCGACGGCGTCCGGCGGAGACCATGTCGAGGATGGCGGTGCTCGTTGCTGTGGGACCGCAGCGCGGGCCGCTGCCTCTACTCTGTCCGCTACATGTCGAAGCGCTTCCACCTGACGACGTTCGGCTGTCAGATGAACGAGCACGACTCCGAGCGCATGAAGGGCATGCTCGAGTCGCTCGGCTACCGCGAGGCGCCCGAGCGCGCGCAGGCCGACCTGATCCTGTTCAACACCTGCTCGATCCGGGAGGCGGCAGACAGCCGCTTCCTGTCGCATCTCGGCGAGGCCAAGCGCCTGAAGCGCGAACAGCCCGAGCGGGTCGTCGGGGTGGGAGGATGCTGGGCGCAGTCCGTCAAGGAGGAGGTGTTCGAGCGCTTCCCCTTCGTGGACGTCGCATTCGGGCCCGGGCAGGTCCACCGGCTCGCGGAGTTCCTCACGAGCGACTCGCTCACCGCGCAGGGGTACTTCGAGTTCGAGGGTTTCACGGGGCACCTTCCGGCGCACCGCGAGCGCGAGTTCCACGGCTGGCTGCAGATCAGCGTCGGCTGCAACTGCGCCTGCTCCTACTGCATCGTGCCCTCCACCCGCGGGAGAGAGGTGAGCAGACCGCTCGACGAGCTCGTGCGCGAGGTCGCCGAGATGGCGGCGGATGGTGTCAGGGAGGTCACGCTCCTCGGGCAGAACGTGAACTCCTACGGGCGAGACCTGCCGGCCGCGCCGCTCGCGCCGGGATCCGCCGCGGGCGCCCGCCGGGAGCGGCCGAGCTTCGCGGGTCTCCTGCGCCGGCTCGACGAGATCGACGGGATAGACCGCATCCGCTACACGAGCCCGCACCCGAAGGACATGCGCGAGGACGTGATCAGGGCGCACGCCGAGCTCGGATCGGTGTGCGAGCACATCCACCTGCCGCTGCAATCCGGCTCGAGCCGGATCCTGAAGGCAATGCGGCGGACCTACGACCGCGAGCGCTACATGGACAGGGTCGCGCTGATCCGTGAGCACGTGCCCGACGTGGCACTCACGACCGACATCATCGTCGGCTTCCCGGGTGAGACCGAGCAGGACTTCGAGCAGACGCTGCAGGTCGTCGAGGAGGTCGGCTACGACAGCGCGTTCACGTTCGTGTTCTCTCCGCGCCGCGGCACCGAGGCGGCCGAGATCACCGACGGCGTGGTGGCCCATCCCGTCAAGGTCGAGCGGATGCAGCGGCTCGTTGACCTCGTGCAGAGCCGAGCGCGCGAGCGGGCACAGCGGTTCGTGGGCCGCGAGGTCGAGGTCCTCGTCGAAGGGCGCTCGCGCACCGACCCCGACCGTCTCAGGGGCCGAACGCGCCACAACAAGGTCGCCAATTTCGCGGGCCTTGCGCTGCCGGGTGAGATGACCCGGGTTCAGATCCTCGCGGCGACGAGCCAGACGCTCTCCGGACAGGAGCCGCTGCTGGCCAGGGCCGGCGCCCGATGAAGATCCGCGCCGCGGTCCTCGAGGAGTTCGGGAGGCCCCTGGTCGTGCAGGACGTCGATCTGGCCGCTCCCGGCCCGGGCGAGGTGCTCGTGAGGCTCGTCGCCTGCGGGATCTGCCACACCGATCTGTACAGCGCCTCGGGCGCCGACCCCTCCGGCTACGCACCTACCGTCCTCGGTCACGAGGGCGCGGGCGTCGTCGAGAGCTGCGGCGACGATGTCACGCTGCTGAGCGAGGGAGACCACGTGGTGACGCTGTTCTCGCCGCAGTGCGGCGAGTGCATCCACTGCGTGAGCCCCCTGACGAACCTGTGCCTGGCGATCCGCGAGCAGCAGAACCTCGGCTACCTCCCCGACGGCACCGCCCGCCTCTCACGCGGGGGCGAGCCGATCCGCCACTTCATGGGTACCTCGACGTTCGCCCAGTACACGGTGATGCCCGAGATCGCGCTCGCGAAGATCGACCCGCAGGCGCCGCTGGACCGCGCGTGCCTGTTCGCGTGCGGCCTGTCCACGGGCCTGGGCGCCGCGATCCGCACCGCCGCGGTCCGCGAGGGTTCGACCTGCGTGATCTTCGGCGCAGGCATGGTCGGCCTCGGCGCGGTCGCCGGCTGCCGTCTGCAGGGGGCCGATCGGATCGTGTGCGTCGACCTGTCGCCCGAGCGGCTTGCTCTTGCGAGAGGGCAGGGCGCCACCGACGTGATGATCGGCGGGCCCGACACGGTCGCCAAGATCCTCGAGATGACCGGGGGATTCGGCGCGGACTACACATTCGAGGCGACCGGCAGCGTCGCGGTGATGGGGCAGGCCGTGGAGTCGGCCCGCATGGGGTGGGGGCTGTGCACCGTATGCGGCGTCGCGGGCCGCGGGGAGACGCTGAACGTCGTCCCGCGCCTGCTGATCACCGGGCGCCGGATCTGCGGCTCAAGCTTCGGCGGCCTGAAGGGACGCGAGGACGTGCCCGTGCTGATCGAGCGCTACATGCGCGGCGAGATCGACGTGGACCCGTTCATCTCGCACCGCCTGTCGCTGGACCAGGTCAACGAGGGTTTTGAGCTGATGCACGCGCAGGACGGCATCCGCAGCGTGATCGAGTTCTGAGCGCCGCTCACGCGAGTGCGGGCTCGCCGGCGGCCGCCGCGTCCTCTCCGGAGACGCAGACACGGTTGCGCCCCGTGCGCTTGGCCCGATAGAGCGCCGCATCGGCTTCGTCGAAGAGCTCGTCGTAGTCGAAGGCGCTGCCGAGTGCGGATGCGGTAACTCCGAGGCTGACCGTGACCCGCACTCCGCCCGCGACCTCCTGGTCGCTGACGCCCCGCCGGACGCGCTCGGCCAGGGCGGCGGTCTGCTTGGCGTCGGATCCGGGCACGAGGATCAGGAACTCCTCGCCTCCGAGCCTGTAAGCGAGGTCGAACGCGCGGAGCTGCCTGCGAATCAGCGTTGAAACCTCCTGCAGGGCACGGTCGCCCGCGTTGTGGCCTCCCGTGTCGTTGATCTCCTTGAAGTGGTCGAGGTCGGCGACGATCACTCCCACCGGCTCGCCCGTCAGCTCCGACTGGACCGCGAGCTCATTGACGCGTGCATCCAGAGCCTTCCTGTTCAGCATCCCGGTGAGGCGGTCCACCACGGCATCGGTGCGGTGCTCGATGTCAGAGCGCATCAGCGGCATCGACAACACGGCCACACTGAGGATCACGGCGATCGGAGCGATGAGCAGCATCGGTGCGGCGCTGACGGCGTTGCCGTCGAAGCCGACGGCAACCACGAGGGTCAATGCGAGCACCACCGCGACCCCCGCGACCACGCCCCGTGTGGAGAACCTCGAGGTCAGCGTGATGATCGGAACCGCGAGCATCGAGAGCGCCGCGGCGCCCGCCGCGCCCGCGAGGGCGACGGCGATCGCGAGCACGACCTCGGCCACCACCCAGGTTGCGAACATGACGTTCTCCGGCCGGCTCACGCGTGGCGTGAGGCGATCCGCCGCGATGAAGATCGCGGCACTGGGGACCATCACGGCAAGCGGCAGCCATCCGACCCAGGGACCGGATGCGGCGAGCGCAACGGCGACGATCACGAGCGCCCTGCGCCGGACGGGGCCGACCCGCTCCTCCATGTCGAGCATGCGTTCCCTGTCGCGGTCATCGCGGCAGAGCCAGGAACCCGCGGGGACAGGCAGATGCGGCGAGAAGTCGCTCTCCATGGGTCTCCGCTCGTCCGCGGGGGCACCGAGGATGACGCCGGCCACACACCATCGACGAACGTTCAGGCCGGGTGGCCGGGCGGGCATCAGCCCGCCTGGACCAGCTGGTCAGCTCCTGAAGTGGCCGGCGAGAAGGCGCGCCGGGCCGGCGGCGCGGCCCGCAGCTGCCCGATCCGCGGCGCCGGCGCGCGACCCGCGGCGTCGTGCTCGAAGGGCCGTGAGCCGCCGCTCGGGCCGCCTGGGCGCGGCGACGGGATCACCGGCCGGGCGAGAGTCGGGTGCACCGGCGATCATCGTTGCCGCGAGCATTCTCGAGATCAGCATCTGGAAGGACCTCCGTGGGCGTTTGCGAAGCACATGCGCCCATCGTGCGCCACCCTCCTAACGGGGCCCATAGAGGCGCGTAAGAGGACGCCAAGAGTCCCGTAGGGGTTCGCTAAGCGGGGGAGCGCACCGCGCTCGGCTCAGCGTTTGTCGCGCTGAGCCTCCTCGAACGCTCGGCTGATCTCCTCGGACCCGAGCCGCCGTGACAGCGCAGCGGCGAGATCTGGTGCCAGTGAGCCCAGCACGGCGCCGAGGCGGAGAGTGAGCGGCGCGACGTCCACCTCGGCGCGGTCGTGCTCGATCGCTGCCGCAACCGCCCGTGCGACGTCCTGCGGGGACCTGGTGCGCACCCCGCGGGGCAGGCGCACACCGGCCTCGGCGAACATCCCGGCGTCCCTGATGAATCCCGGGAAGACCGCGGAGACCCCCACGCCGCTCCCGTGCAGCTCTGCGCGCAGGCCGGCCGCGAAGCCGCGGACGGCGAACTTCGAGGCGTTGTACAGCGAGGTTCGTGTGGAGCCCGACTTGCCGGCAAGCGAGGACATGAACACGACGTGGCCGCTACCGCGCTCGAGCATCCCCGGCGTCAGCGCGTGGGCCAGGACCAGGGGCGCGCGGATGTTCACCTCGAGCGCGCGGTCGATCTGCGCCTGAGTGAACGACGCGAGCGCGCCGGAGGCGGGAAGGCCGGCGTTCGCGACCAGGATGTCGACGCGGCCCGCCTGCTCGACGAGGGATTCGACCTGTGCGCGGTCGGCGAGGTCCGCCGCGATCGTGCGCGCGCCGGTGTCGGCCGCGACAGAGGCGAGGAGGTCGGTCCGCCGGCCGGTGAGGATCAGCTCGGCACCGCGCGCCCGCATCGCGCGCGCGATCGCCTGGCCTATCCCGCCGGTGGCGCCCGTCAGCAGGACGGTGGAGCCAGGGATCTGCACAAGCTGTGAGGCTATCCCGAATGCGGATCATCGCGCTGTTCGGGCCAACCGGCGTCGGCAAGACGGCGCTCGCCATCTCCATCGCACGCGAGCTGCGAGAGCGCGGGGAGGACCCGGTCGCCGTGTCCGCCGACGCGATGCAGCTCTACCGCGGCCTTGAGATCCTGACGGGCGCTCCCACCGCGACGGAGCGTGCCGAACTCGAGCACCGGCTCGTGTCTGTCGTGCCCCTCACCGAGACCTTCAGCGCAGGCCGCTACGGAGAGCTGGCCCACGATGAGATCGACCGGCTCATCGCCGAGGGCCGGCGGCCGATCGTCCTCGGCGGGACCGGCCTTTATCTGCGCGCCGCGCTTGCCGACCTGAGCCTGCGCCCGCCGCCTGACCCGCTGATCCGGGAGCGCCTCGCGCGCGAGCTCGAGAAGGTCGGAGCCCCGGCTCTGCACGCGCGCCTGGCTCGTGGCGCGGCGTGGGCAGCCGAGACCATCGACCCGAACGACGGGCGACGCGTCGTTCGCTCGCTCGAGCTCCTGGAGGCCGGGCAGCTGAAGCCTCGCAGCGGGCCGTCCGAGCTCTGGAGCGAGGAGCTGCGCCACCCGACGCTGCTCGTCGGGCTCGTGATGGATCGCACTGCGCTGTATGAGGCGATCGACGAGCGCGTCGATCGGATGGTCCGTCTCGGCGCGGTGCAGGAGGTGAGAAGCGCCGAGCGGGCCGGTGCCTCGCAGACGGCGCGCCGGGCGCTCGGGTTCGCCGACCTGCTCGAGGGAGACGTCGACGCCATGAAGCGCCGCACGCGCAACTACGCGCGCCGCCAACTGACGTGGATGCGCAAGCTGGGAGCGGTGCAGGTGATCGACGTCACCGGCCGCGACCCGGGCGCACTTGCGCGGGAGATCCTAGACTCCGCAGCCCCATGAGATTCGAGAAGTGGCAGGCCCTGGGCAACGACTACGTGATCATCGAGCGCGACGAGCTCCCGTTCGAGCTGACCCCCGCACGCATACGCCGCATCTGCGAGGGCCATTTCGGGGTCTACTCCGACGGCATCCTGCTCCTCTCACCTCCGGCGGACGCCGCGCATGTCGCCGACCTGCGCATCTTCAACCCCGACGGCTCCGAGGCCGAGCTCTCGGGCAACGGGGCGCGTGAGGCGATCATGTACCTGCGCAGGCGGGGCTGGACCGACCAGGACACCTTCTCGATCCTCACCGTGGCGGGGGAGATACGCCCGACGATCACCGGGCCGGAGACCTGCAGCGTCGATATGGGCAACGCGTCGCTGACCTCGCGCGACTTTCCCTCGGGCCCGCCGGATGGCCGCGGCGTCGTCAGCTCGGACGGGCGCGCCTGGGATTTCCAGCACGTGTCGATAGGGAACCCGCAATGCTCGATGCGCGTGGACAGCGAGAGCGCGCTCGACGCGCTGGACCTCCCCGCGATCGGGCCCGCGATCGAAGCGGACCCGCAGTTCCCGAACCGCACGAACGTATCGTGGTTCACACCGGTCGCCGGCGGCGTGCGCGCGAGGATCTTCGAGCGCGGCGTGGGGGAGACTCTCTCCTCGGGCACCGGCGCCTGCGGCGCCGCAATCGCACACCTGCTCTCGGCGGGCGGCGCGGCCTCGGGAACCGTCACCGTGACACTCGAAGGCGGCGAGCTGCAGGTGCAGGTGGCCGAGGATCTTGCCGTGAACCTGACAGGCTGGGCGCGCTCGGTGTTCGAGGGCCGTCTCAGCGACGAGTTCGAAAAGGAGCTGCATGAGACCGAGTAAGCGCCTCGAGCGCATTCCCCCGTACGCATTCGCTCAGCTCGAGCGGAAGATCGCGGACAAGCGCGCCGCCGGCGTGGACGTCATCAGCCTCGGCATCGGGGATCCCGACCGCCCGACGCCGCCGCTGATCGTGCAGGCGATGCAGGAGGCCGTCAGCGAGCCCGAAACGCACCAGTACCCGTCCAACCGCGGACGCGCGGATTTCCGAGGCGCCGTGCGCGACTTCTACGAGCGGCGCTTTGACGTCAAGCTCGACCCGGAGAGCGAGATCATCCCCGCGATCGGCGCCAAGGAGGCGATCTTCAACCTGAACCTCGCGTTCCTTGACCCCGGCGACTACGCGCTCGCCGCCGACCCCGGATACCCCGTCTACACCGGAGGCCCCTGGCTCGCCGGCGCCGAGCCGGTGCTGATGGCACTCGAGCCAGAGCACGGATTCGTCCCCGATCTCGGGGCCATCGACGAGGACGTCGCGCGGCGCAGCCAGCTGATGTACCTCAACTACCCGAACAACCCGACCGGCGCCGTCGTGCCCGAGGGATTCTTCGACCGTGTCGTCGACTTCGCCCGCGCCTACGACATCCTTGTCGTGCACGACAACGCCTACTCGGAGATCACGTTCGACGGATACCGCGCCCCGTCGTTCCTGGCGACGCCCGGGGCCAAGGATGTCGGGATCGAGGTGTTCTCGCTGTCCAAGGGCTACAACATGACCGGCTGGCGCTGCGCGGTGGTCGTCGGCAATGCCGAGGCGCTCGAGATCTACTGGCGTCTGAAGACGAACATCGACTCGGGCCTGTTCGAGGCCGTGCAGCTCGCGGGTGTGGCGGCGCTCTCGCCGGACGCCGACGCGGAGGTCGCCTCGATGAACGAGCTGTACAGGCGCCGCCGCGACCTCGTCTGCGACGCCCTGCAGTCGATCGGTGTGCGCGTGACGCCACCCAAGAGCACGATCTACGTGTGGGCGCCGGTCCCGGAGGGCTTTGACAGCTCCGCCGCATACTGCGAGCACGTGCTGGAGCACGCCGGGGTCGTCCTGTCGCCCGGCGCGATCTACGGGCCCGCCGGCGAGGGTTGGTTCCGGATCTCCCTTACGACGCCCGATGAGAGGCTGCTGGAGGCCGTGCAGAGGCTTGGAGCGCTCGCGACGTAGCCGGTCGCCCGTCGGTCCCCGCTCAGCGCCCTAGACTGGGCTGTGAATGGAATCGAGCCGCAACGGCCTCAGCGACGTGACAGCAGCACACGGCGCCTCCGCGAACGGGAGCGCGCCACGCGCGCGCCAGCGAGCGCTCTGCATCGCGGCGCTCCCGGAGGGGGATGACCTGTCCGAGCTGGCCGAGCTCCTGCGCACCGCGGGCGTCGGCGTCGTCGGCGAGATGATCCAGCACCGCGAGCAGCCCCACCCGAACACCTACCTCGGGCCCGGGAAGGTCGCCGAGGCGAAGGCGCTCGCGCAGGAGCTCGACGCGAACCTGATCGCCTGCGACGACGAGCTCACCGCTCGCCAGGAGCGCAACCTCGAGGCCGCCGTCGGCCTGCCGGTCGTGGACCGCACGACCGTGATCCTCGACATCTTCGCGTCCCACGCGGGCAGCGCCGAGGGCAAGCTCCAGGTCGAGCTGGCGCAGCTCGAGTACAACCTCGCCCGCATGCGGGGCCTGTGGACCCACCTCGAGAGACTCGGAGGCGGCATCGGCACGAGGGGCCCCGGCGAGACGCAGATCGAGACGGACCGGCGCCTGGCTCGCAACCGGATCTCCGTTCTGCGCAAGCGGCTCGAGCACGTCAAGGGGACGCGGGCGGTCCAGCGCGCCGAGCGCGAGCGCGCCGCCCTGCCGACGATCGCGCTCGTCGGCTACACCAACGCAGGCAAGTCGACGCTTCTGAATGCCATGACCGGCTCCGAGGTGGGCGTGCGAGACCGTCTCTTCCACACGCTGGACCCGACGACGCGCACGCTGCGCCTGGAGGGCCGGCCATATCTGCTGACCGACACGGTCGGCTTCATCAGCAAGCTTCCACACCAGCTGGTCGACGCGTTCGGAGCGACGCTCGAGGAGACGCGGAGGTCGGAGCTTCTCCTGCACGTCCTCGACGCGTCTGCGCCCGAGGCGCAGTCGGAGCTGATGGCGCACTCGGTCGAGGAGACGCTCGAGGAGATCGGCGCGGGTGAGCGCCCGCGGGTGCTCGTGCTGAACAAGGTGGATCTCCTGACCGCGCAGGACCGCGAGGACCTTCAGGCTGCGCCACCCTGACGCCGTCCTTGTCAGCGGCGTCACGGGGGAGGGCCTCACCGCGCTCGGCGAGAGAATCGAGCGCGAGCTCTCACACACGCTTGCAGCCCGTCGACCTGCTCGTCCCATACGCAGACGGCGGCAGCCTCGCCGAGCTCCACGAGCTTGTTGGCGACGTCCGTCGGGAGGACACCGCCGAGGGCGTACGGGTTCATGCGCTCGTCCCGGCGCGACTGGCAGAACGTTTCGCGCGCTTCGCCGTCGCCTCGCGCTGAGAGGCGCTCAGCGCTCGTCGCCGCTGCCCGACAGCACGCCGCGCCGCTGGCGCGAGAGGAGCTTGTCGAGGTTGCCCTGCGCGATCTCACTCGAGGTCGAGGTCGAGCTCCGTCGCGATCTGCGCGACGTACCAGAGCACGTCGCCGAGCTCCTTGGCGATCGCGGCGCGCCGCTCGTCGCTGATCGTGCCGCCGTCGTCGCGGATCGCCTTCTTGGCGTGCTCGGCGACCTCTCCGGCCTCTCCCGCGAGCCCGAGTGCCGGATATGCAAGCCAAGCCTCGCGTGGGTACTCGGCAGTGACGCGCGAGCGCGCCTGATAGTCCGATAGCTGCACCGCGGGATCCTAGGCGCCGGGGCGGCGCGATTTCCTGACGATTTCCCGTGTTTGCGGACGAGGAGGTCTAGACGCCTGCGGCTCGGCGGGCGCTGAGGTGCGTCTGCGCCTCCAGCGCATCCTCGAGCGGAGCCAGGCCACCCTCGATCCGCAGCGCGCGGGCGATCATCCAGTCCGCGAACCAGACGTTCTTCGGCAGAAGCGGGCCGTGAAGGTATGTGCCGATCGTGGAGCCCGAGATCGCGCCCTCAAGACCGCTGCGGCCGTCGTTGCCGTGGCCGCTCAGCACTCTGCCGAGCGGCAGCTGCCCGGCGCCGAGGTGGGTGCGCCCGCCGTGGTTCTCAAAGCCGGCCAGGACCTCCGGCCCGGGCCTCCCGGGAAGATCGACCTCGATCGCGACGTTGCCGATCAGCCTCGGCCCATCCTCCCTGACCGTGCGAACGTCGAGCAGGCCGACGCCCTCGATCTCCTGGCTGCCGAGCGTGTAGGAGTGACCGAGCAGCTGGTAGCCGCCGCATACCCCGAGGATCAGCGCACCGCGCTCGGCCGCCTCGTGGAGCGCCGAGCGCTTGGTGTCGATCAGGTCCTGCGCGCACAGGCGTTGGTCGCTGTCCTGCCCGCCGCCGATGTAGAACAGGTCGTGCGCACCGGCATCCAGGTGCTCCCCGAGCCCGCTCGCGGTCACCTGGATGCCGATGCCCCGCCACGCGCAGCGACGTTCGAGCACGAGCAGGTTGCCGCGGTCGGCGTAGATGTTCATCAGGTCCGGGTAGAGCGCGCATACTCGCAGCGCGCGATCATCGTGCAACGAGGATCACCACCTCGCTGCCGACGTGCTCCTCCGTCGGGGCTATCGTGCGGACCTCCGCCGCGCTCAAATCCCGCGGCCAGCGCCTCGCTCTCGAGCTGCCCGGCGGTGAGGACGTCCGAGCTCGATCACGTTCTCCTCTGCGGAGACCTCGACCGCGTCCTGACCGCGACCGCAGGAGAGGATCCGCCGCGTCCGCTCGATCCGGATCCTGTCCGCGTCGCACGCGCACGGACACCGGCCGGCTGGCGTAGATCTCGATCTCGGTGCGCAGCACCTCCGGGCCGGGACCGAGCTCCCCGCGGGCGATGTCGAACTCCTCTGCCTCGGTGACGATCGCGCACGCGAGCACGCCGCCCGGGCGCAGGTGCGCCCGGACCCGCCGCATCAGCTCAAGCCGGCCGGTCTCGCCCGCCGACCAGCTGGATCGTCTGCATCGGGGCGATGCACAGACCCAGATCCGAGTGCCGGGAGCTCGAACGCGCGCGCATCGGCATGGATCGTGCTCACAGGCAGTCCGTCGGCCCGCTCCCGCAGGGCCGCCAGCAGATCGCCGTCGATGTCCACAGCGAGCATCCGGTGGCCGGCGCCGCGCCAGCGCGAGGCTGACGCGCCCGGTTCCCGCGCCGAGGTCAAGGATGGGCTCTCCCGGCGCGAGCGCGGCGGCGTCGCCCGCGAGCTCGCATCCAGAGCGGGATGTCCGCGCTATAGAGACCGCACTCCAGGTCGTGCCAGCGCACGTGCGACTCCTGGGCGGAGGGTGGCTCGCGGTGCTCTATGACCATGCGCTACCCGCCTCGCCCCGGGAGACCAGCAGCTCCCGCAGCGCCAGCATCGCAGTGTATGTCGGGAGCACGTAGAGCGTGCTGCCGCCGCCGGGCTGCTCCCGGGCCGCCTGCGCGAGCGCGCCCGAGAGATCCGGCTGAACGTGGATCGGCCCGGCTCCACGCCGGCGTACTTCAGGCGGGTCGCGAGGTCGAACGCCCGGCTGCCGCTGCACGTGAAGCGCCGGATACGGCCTGCGATGAGCTCGAAGTCGGCATCCCAGATCCACGACACGTCACGGCCATCAGCGATCTGGTCGTTCAGCACGCCCAGCAGGTCGTGGTCCCCGGGCTCGAGCGCGAGTGTCCTGAGCACCTCGTTGGTGCCGGCGGGGTTCTTCACGAGCAGGATTCGCAGCTCGCGTGGGGTGGCGCTGCCGGGCACGGCGACCCTCGACCGTCTCCGCGCGGCCAAACGCCGCGCGTGTTGCCTGCAGCCCCTGCGCGATCGTCTGCAGTGGAATCCCGAGCGCACTGGTCAGTGCGGCGGCCGCGAGGGCGTTGTAGACGTTGTAGAGCCCGGGGACCGACAGCCTGACGGCCGCGTCGCCCTCCGGGGTCGTGAGGGTCATCGACGCCGACCGGACACCCTCGAGGGTGATCTCGCGGGCGATCACCGTGGGGGTGGGCCGGGTGCGCCCGCACACTCGGCAGTGGTAGTGGCCGAGGTGACCCAGGTAGACGACGTCGAACACGTACGGCGCACCGCAACGCCTGCAGTGCTTGGCATCGGCGGCGTGCGCCAAGCCCGGGAGCGCGAGCGAGTCGTCCTCGACCCCGAAGTAGAGAACGCCGTCGCGCTCGCGCCCGAGGTCGGCGATCAGCGGGTCGTCGGCGTTCAGCACCAGCTGCGCCGGGCTCGCCGTGAGTGCCCGCTCCCAGCTGTCGGCGATCGTCTCGAGCTCGCCGTAGCGGTCGAGCTGGTCCCTGAACAGGTTGCCGAGCACGATCGCGCGAGGCCCGAGTTCCCGCACCAGCCCGGCGAGCCACAGCTCGTCGACCTCGAACAGCCCGAGCTCGCCAGCGATCTCGCCCTTTCGGCGCGCCGCTCCGAGCAGCGTCGTGGCTATGCCGCCGGCCATGTTCGCCCCGGCCTGGTTGTGGACGACCGGCACGCCCGCGTGGTCGAGCACGCTCGCGGCCATCGCGGCGGTGGTCGTCTTTCCGTTGGTGGCGGAGATCAGGGCGCTGCCACGCGTGAGCCGGGAGCCCGAGCTGCCCGATCGCCTCCGGAGCGATCCGCATCAGCACCCTGCCGGGTGCGCTTGTGGCGCCGCCGCCGCGGAGCCTTGAGAGCGCGCCCACGCCCCTGGCGAGAGCGAGCTTGGCCGCAGATGGCGCTGCCATCAGCCGCGCGCCGGCGGCGACGGCTGCCCCGGCAGGGGGGAGGGGCCTGAGAAGGCGCTGTGAGGTGGGTCCTCGCTGCGGGACGATCATCGTGATCGCGCCCGCGATAGCGCGGACTCGTACCGGAAGGTCCCCGATCGGGTCGCCGTCGGCGTACATCGTGAAGGGGCGGTCCGCCGAGATCGACACTTCGCTCGCGCGCAGGACCCTCACCGAGGGCTCCGTCACGTGGGTCCCGCGGAACACCTTGGGGAGGTTCGCCAGGAAGCGCGCCTTGCCGACCTGTTCGACGGCGATGATCTCGAGCTGACCGTCGTCGAGCATCGCCGCGGGGGCCATCATCATCCCGCCGCCGTATGCCTTGGAGTTGGCCGCCGCGACCGAGTAGCCGGTGTAGGAGAGCCGCTCCCCCGAGGGCTGCAGGACGATCTCGAAACGTGCCGGCCGCCACGAGATCAGGGCGCGGATCGCGCCGTACGCGTACACGAGGCCCCCGAGCCATGCGGGCGCCTCATTCGCGATCCGGTTGGCATCGCTGTCAAATCCGGCCGATGCGATCCCGACGAACGCACGCTCCTCTCCGGCGATCCCGCCGTCGGCACGAACGACACCGAGATCTACCGCGCGCGTGCGGCCCGCAGCGATGATGGCGCACGCCGCCTCCGGGTCATCGGGAATGCCAAGGACCCGCGCGAGATCGTTGCCGCGGCCACCCGGCACCACGCCGAGAACCGCGCCCGGGACGGCCATCAGCGCACCGGCGATCGCTCCCAACCATGCCGTCCCCGCTGAGAGCGACGATCGTCCTGCCTTCTCCGGCTCCGGCGACGGCGAGCTCTCGGGCATGATAGAGGTGCTCGGTGTCGGAGCGCTCGACCTCGAGCCCGTGGCGGCGCAGGCCGGAGAGCGACGTCGGCCGCGATCCTGCCGGACTTGCCGCCGCCGGCCACGGGATTGACGATGAGTGAGATCGGGGCAGGCACGCGGAAGCCTATTGCGCGGCGCCCGCGCGCCGGCGGGCGGCTCAGCCCGGGGGCGCGGCTTTCGCCTTCGCGCGCCGTCGTCTGCCGACCGCAGCGAAGACAGCGATCGCGGCGATCACGAGGAACAGCCCGAGCAGGACGGCCGCGGGAGTCCCGATCCCGCCGAACGGCAGCGCGATCAGCTCGACGATCCCGAGGCCGAGCGCGAGCAGCACGATGATCAGAAGGATGATGAGCAGAACTCCGCGGACCCGCGCGAGGATTCCCGGCCGAGGAGGGCGGCAGAAGCAGCCCCATCGCTCGAAGCGCGAACAGCTGCCTGCCGGTCGGCGGCGTCTGCCCGAGGCGCTCGACCGCCTCCTTCAGGTCTCCCGCGCGGCGTTCGGCGAGCGCGAGCGAGGCGTCGGCCATACGCCTGATCTGCATCCGCTCCTGAGGCCTCGCGGCGGCCAGCGAACGCTGGAAGTAGGCACGGGCGGCGTCGGCGTCGAAGCGCTCGGATGCTCGCGCACCGAGGATCGCCATCGCAGCGGCCTTGTATTTCGTCTCGGCCTCGAGCTCCTCGTCGGAGCGTTGCTCGAGCGCCTGGATGGCCTCGAAGGCTCCTCGCTGCTCCATCCGTACCTGGCGTTGTTTCGGGGCCATGCGCAGCCATTCTATGGTCTGGCTCCTCGCAGCGCCGCGGGGGCACGCGCGAGCACGCATGCTCCTGCGGAGTGGACCCAGACGGTATGCTCGCCGCGTGTCGAGCCCGCCCACCGGTCCCTCGCGCCTGATGGGGCGCATGCGATGCTCAGCTCTCGTCCTATGCCTGGCGCTGAGTGCCGGAGCACCCGAGCGCGCTCGCGGCCGGTGTCGGCGGAGGCGGCGCATTCAACGAACTGACCGAACAGCAGGGCCAGAGCGAAAGCCAGCGGACCACGACGACGACGAAAACGACCGGCACCAGCGAATCCTCGGGCAGCACGACCACGGTAGTGCTGACCGCCCTGATCGTCGCTCTCGTGCTGATGTCCATCATCGCGTGGGTGATCGTCCGCGACGCGCGCAAGCGAGCTCCCGTCGAGGACGAGGACATCGACGCCAGAGAAGCCCGCCTCGCTCACGACCAGTCGGTTCGGATGCGCAAGCGGCGCGCCAAAGCCAAGGCCGCGCGCGCCCAGCGCAAGCGAACCCGCTGAGTAGGCCCCGCGGCCGGCGGGGCACCGTCAGCCGTGAAGCCGGACCGGACGGCCCGAGCGCGCGCGAGTGCGCACGCGGGCGGGCGAGGCGGGAGCCGGCGAGCCGTGTGGACCGCGACGGGGGCGGCGCGGGAACGGCGTTCGCGGGTGTGGGTCCAGCGGACCGCCGGGCAGTGCCTTCGAGCCGCCATCTTCTTCGGAGGAGTCCGAGTTCTCCGACGGGCTGACCGCCTCGTCGTAGTGGATCGGGATCCACAGCATCAGGCCGGCGAGCGGCAGTTTGATCAGAGCGGCCAGAATCAGGATCCAGGTCCAGGTCGGCATCTACCAGCGATGGTACTACTGCACTGTGACTTCGGAGCGAACGTCGACACTCGGGTCGCTCTCGGCCGAAGTGCAGGCCTGCCGGCGCTGCCCTCGACTCGTGGATTGGCGCGAGCAGGTTGCACGCGAGCGCCGCGCCGCGTTCGCTGATCAGGAGTACTGGGGACGGCCCGTCCCGGGCTTTGGTGACCCCGCGGCGAGCCTGCTGCTGCTCGGGCTCGCGCCGGCCGCGCACGGCGCCAACCGGACCGGGCAGGATGTTCACGGGCGACCGCTCGGGTGATTTCCTCTACGCGGCTTTGTGGCGCGCGGGGATCGCCAGCTCTCCAGCGTCCACCGGCCGCGATGACGGCCTGCTCCTTCAGGGAGCGTGGATAACCGCCGCGGTCAGGTGTGCTCCACCCGCCAACCGGCCGACCCCGCAGGAGCGCGCGAGACTGCCTGCCGTGGAGCGAGCGCGAGATGGGCCTGCTGCCCGGGATCCGCGCGATCCTCTGCCTCGGGGCGTTCGCGTGGGACGCGGCGCTGATCCTCCGCGCCGCCGTCGACGGCGTTCCGGTGCCGCGCCCGCGCCCGCGCTTTGCCCATGGCGGCGAGCTGGCCGGGCCGGGCGTGCAGATGATCGGCTGCTACCACCCGAGCCAGCAGAACACCTTCACCGGACGCCTGACCGACGTGATGATCGACGAGGTGATCGCCCGGGCCCGGGCCCTCGCCGGGCTAACCTGAGGCTGTGCCCTATTCGACCGCCGACGCCCGGCAGCAGATGCTGGACTCGGTGGCCGAGGCCGCCGGGCAGCTGGCGGGCGCGATCTCAGCGCTCATAGAGGCCTACGAGCTGCTCGATGAACAGACGGCCGGACCGCATGGAAGAGCAGCTGTTCCAGGCCCGTGCAGGCCGCCTACGGAGGCCTGAAGAGGACGCACGCCGACTTCGCGGCCAGGCACGACCTGCCGGCCGCCGAGTTCGCGCCCGCCGTCGTCGGAGCCCCGTCGATGGGCGCGCGGGGGTTTCTCGACAGCGCCGTCGCGTCGATCGGCCAGGCCGATCAGACGCTCGCGACCCTGCAGGACTCGATGCTGCCGGTCGAGGTGGGGGACCCCGAGCTGCGGGCGGGCCTGGAGCACGTGCGCGAGCTTCTCGGGCATCTGGGCTCGCGGGCGCGTGAGCTGATCCGCACGCTCGGCCGCTGAGCGCGCGGGCTACTCGACGATCGCACCGTTCGCGGTGAGCGCAACCTCGATGTTGTTGCGCGTCGCGTTGGAGTAGGGGCACACGGCGTGCGCCTTGCGCACCAGATCCACAGCGACCTGGGTGTCCTGAACGCTCGGAAGGGTCACGGCGAGCGCGACCCCGAGAAGGAAGCCGCCTTTCCCGTCGGGCGCGAGCGTCACCTCGGAGTCGATCGGCGACGTCATCGGTGTCGACCTTCGCCCGCCTGCCGGCCACGCCGAGGGCGCTCTCAAAGCAGGACGCGAAGCCGATCGCAAAGAGCTGCTCGGGGTTGGTACCGCCGCCTTCGCCGCCCAGCTCCGGTGGCAAGCGCAGGTCAACCTCGAGGGAGCCGTCGCTCGTGCTTCCGTGTCCCGCCGCGCGACCTCCGGTCACATGCGCCTTCGCTGTGTAAAGGATGTTCGCCATGTTGTTCCTCTCACTCGGGTCAGGGCCAGCCGTGATGCTAGATCAACCTCGGTGAAGCCCCGAGACGAGAGAGGGGCGCCAGTCACCGTGCGTCACTGGCTGCCTAGGCCGGCTCTCCGGCCTAGATTTACATAACATGTATTATCGAGCGTGGAGGCCGACCACCTCGTGCTCTTCTAACAGCGTCTCGACAGTCTCGCCGTTGATCTCGTAACGGACTACGTAGACCATGGCGCCGGGGTTGTGCGCCGCGGCGGTGATAGCCGGCGTCTCGCTCGGCGGTGGCTCATCGCCGAGGATCTCCGCCCTGACGATCACCCCGATCACACCCTGTCCGACGTCAACGTGTTCGCCTACCTTGAGCCTCTGCACTCCATGTATTATCGCGCACGCGACAGGCCCTAGCGCCGTCGAGATCACGTTGTTGAAGACCGATCGATCATCTACGCGTCCGGAACAGGGCGACCACGCCAGCGCACACCGACGTAGCGCCGCATCTCGGGCGAAACGAGTAAGCCGATGAGGGCAACGTCGGCGACCCACAGAGCCACAGTTCCCGTGTCGCGCATCGCGAGCAGCCGCTGGACCATCTCCCAGACGACGACCACGAGGTAAAGCCACCAGGCCCAGGGCTGCCGCCAGATCAGCATCGCTCCGAGCCAAAGCAGATTGACCACAAGCACGGCGCCGCCAATGACGATCGCGACGCCGAGGCGGTGCGGGAAATGGTGCGGCATTGAGAGGCTGTCGATGCCCGACGCGAAGTAGAGCGCAACGAAGGCCCAGGCCACGCGGGGTATATCGCGGAGCGCTCCAGTCGGCATCACTGCAGTATCGACATGGCCCGCCCCTAAGTGGAGACGGTCGCTTCGCCGGCGCAGCCGCTCTAGTCCCACCTCCCGAGAATGGCGGGGCGCCCGGCCACCGCGCTCCCGCTCAGCTCCGCTTCGCTCTGGCCTGCTGATCTCCGCCTCTTACCGTCGCTTCGTTCCGCCAGTCGACGGTTCGTCTCACCCGAGTCTTCTGAGGGATCGCTCCGGCGACAGTCTCAGTGGACGCGACCGGCCTCGGACGCCCATTCGATCGCTGCTTCACTCCACCGAGATGCAGCAGCGCGATCGAGTCGTGGAGCTTCAAGCGCCCCATATCGGAACTGCACCCCGAAAGGCGCGAGCGCCTCAACGCCTGTGAGCGCCGGCGGCACCGCCAGGCCCGAGCTCTCGCAAAGCTCAATCAGTCCCTCGAGGTCGTGTTGGAGAAGGACGCGTGCGAGGTCCGCCGACTTGGACATCACGCAGCGAGGTCAACGCCCTCCGAGAGCGCCCTGTGGACCAGGCTCCCGCGGACGTCGCCCCACTCCTGTGCGTCCCCCTCGCTGATGACCACGATGTCAGCGAACAGGCCCAGCCCTCGCAGTGACCGCCGCAGCCTGACGGACTCACCCGCCCGGTCCGCGACGGCGGGCTCGACCACGAGAAAATCGAGATCGCTCATCGTCCCCGCATCGCCGCGAGCGTGGGAGCCGAAGAGGATCACGCGAGCTCCCGGTGCAGCCCCCGACAGGCGCCTTCCTGCCTCCCGTATCAACGCTGAATCGACCATCCGAAGACCGTAGCGCCTCCCTGAGATGCATGTCCCGTGCACGGTCAGAATCGCTCAACCGTCCATGTATTACCGCGCGCATCGGACTAGCGTCGGGGACCCGGGTGGTCGTTCTCCTGGTCGATCCGGCGGAGCGACCGCCACCGCGGATATGTCAACGCTGCGGTCAGCAGGAGCGGGAGTCCGACAAGCACAACGGCGGCGACCACGCCGCGGAGGATCCACGCCGCAGCAAAGCAGATAGACAGAGCCCCGGCGACGTACGCCAGAAACGCCGGGGAGCGCCGCATCCTGCCGCCGAGTTGGCGCAGATAGAGGCGATAGGAATCAGGCGTAGTCACTCTTTCCGCATCGGCACCGACAGCCCTGTAGACAAGCGCGGCCCCTGCGCGGGGCCATTGGTCGGCAGCTGGTTTCAGCGGAGCCGGTCGGCGGTGGAACCGCGAGCTGCCGGCATATGGCGCGTGCAGTACCGAAGGGAATCTCGCGATGACGCGGGACTGGAGTCCGGACGTCCCGCGCCGAATTCGACCAAATCGCGTGGTTGGCGCCCTGCCGGGTCGCGGCGCAGCCGTGGGTGCGCAGATGACCTTCGAGATCGCGGCGCTTCAAGCAGCGAGGTTAATTGTCAGGGTCTCGGTATGCCCACCGCCGATTGGCGGTTCCCGACCCTCGTCGCGATATGACGCGACCATCTCGGTTGCAGCGTCCAGCAGCATCGCTCGCGCCTCCTCCAGCGTGGGCGCGCAGGTCACGACGGCCGGCCACTCAGCCAGCTGCGCCATGGTCCATCCGTTCTCGTCAGGCGTGAAGACCGCTGTCAGGGTCACGGACTTATCCATAGCCGCCATTATGCACCTCCACTGCGACGGAGCGCGAGTGCTCAACTCGACACGGTCCATGTGTTGTCGCGCGCCGATTACGCTGGCAGGCGGCCGCCCTCGGTCCAGGCGTATCGCAGCATGCGCGGCGATCCGTTGAGCCTGCCTGGGATTCCCCCCGGTGGTGGGATCGGAGCTCTTCCTACGCGTCTTGCGCCGCAGTTCTCGTAGAAGGCCTGAGCATCGACGTTCTGCTCTTGCACCCATAGGTAGAGGCCTGTCCGCCCCGGTCTTGCCGCCACGGCGGCAGCTATCCAGGCGATGAGGGCCGTGCCGATGCCTCGACGGTGGTGCTGGTGTGCGACGTGGAGATTGTCGAGTAATGCGCCCCACTTCGGGTCCTGGTCGAAGATGACGTGGGCGAATGCCACGACGGTGGCCTCGTCCTCACCCACGAGCGCCATCGATTTGCCGTCGGCCTGCTCGAGGCGGCCCGTCCACACCTTGAGACGGTCGCCGACAACGTCGCCGTCGAGAAAGGCATCCGAGTAGGCGCCGCGATAGTGGTGGCGCCAGCTAGCTGCATGAAGCGCCGCGATGGCTGAATTATCGACGACTCCTTTAGGCCGGATCGTCAGTTGCGCGCCCCAGCAGCCACGAGTACCATTCCGGCGAATACCTGCGAAGGCCGAGCATCGTAAGAGCGGCCGTCAGCCCCATAAACAGGATGACCCACACCATGGTCGGTGGCTGAAAGAGCGCGACGATCACTGCCGTGAGACAACCGGCGAGCACGGCCGCAAACAGCGCGTTGGAGCCAACGGCGGCGACGGCAACAAGCCAGCCGACTTGCGGACGAGCGCGGCTCCACCGACGCAGGACTTCAGCGCCGACCACTGCGGCCCACAGGATCCCCGCCAACGCGAGCCGGGGATCCTGGACGATCCCCACGACGACGAGCACCGACGTAATGACCGCCAGCGTGTTCAGAAGCCACGGCCTGATCGCCATCGCGCCCATGACCTCATTCTAGGTTGGCGCTCAACCCTCCATCTATTGTCGAGCGCCGTGGATGACGCCCACGCCGTGAGACGCTGCTCAGCTCTGTCGACTACTGACCACGGCGTTCGCGGTGTTCCCGCTCGGCGCGGAATGCTTCGTCGCTGGCTTCAACGGGCGCGGGTTCGCCGACCAGGTTGCGCTCGGGCCTGCCACCCGGCTCACCCAGCACGATGCTTGCCGTCTCTTCCCCGCGGCGGATCTCGCCGAGCCCAGAGCGCTTGATCAGTCCTCCCTGCTGCTGTGGGCTACGCCGTTCGCGCCAGACCGCAACGACTGCAGCTGCGATTAGGGCCACCACGATGACGACGAGCACCACTGGCCAAGTATTTACGCTTCTCCGCAGATGTCAAGAGGACATAGATTGCATGTCCAGGCCGCCAGGAGGGTGCAACCCTCCACGTATTATCGAGCACACGGTCGGGACGCCTCGCCAACACCTGTGGCAAGTGCTTGGGCCGCGCGCCGAAGCCGCCTGCGGCGCCATGGCGACCCGTGCCGATTCGCCGCTCTGATGGGGTCAAGGCCCCTAGCGTCTCGGATCGAGACCAAGGCCTCGGCGGCTGCGACCCCGCAGTACCTGTCTCCAAGCAGATCAATGAGACCCGGCACGGCCTCCCTTGCCCGGAGTCTCCCAAGCGCCGCCACAGCTTTATACCGAGTGCGCTTTTCGATGTCGCGCATCCCATCGAGCAGGCCCGGCACCGCCTCTAGCGTCGTCATGCCTCCGCTTCGTTCCGGGGTCGCCCACGTGACCCGAGCAGCGCGGCGCTGCGCCGTCAGGCGGGGTGCAGCGCGGCGTCGACGCGCTCAGCGCGCGGATCGTGTCCCCCGACGATCCGCGCCAGCCAGTCTCGGATCCCCTCCTCATCGAGCTCTTCGACACAGACGATGATCTGTTCGATATCGAGCCAGTCCTTCGGCCGGTCGAAGATGGCCTTGCAGATGAGCAGGTGCTCCGGCCCGAGGATCGGTATTCGCCGGTCGCCGAACGGGGCCAGCCGCACCGCGCTCTTCATGGCGTCGTGCAGCTCGTCGTAGGCGAAGAAGAGGTCAAGCGGGGTGCGCCCCCACCACAGCCGGCACTGCCCGTCCTCTTGCACGACAGCCGCGTCGAGCTCGTCCCGGACACCGAGCGGCGTGAGGGCCCCGACGACGCCGGGATAGGCCGCGGGCGTGGCGAAGACATTGATGTCGATGTCGTCGGTGGCGCGCGGCTCGGCATAGTAGGCGAGCGCAAGGGCCCCGCCGAACGCGTGCGGAATCCCGGTGGCCGAGAACGCGTCATGGACCGCGAGGATCTTCTCGGGGAGCCCGGGCTCGTTCATGCCGGCCGCGAGGCGATGCGGGGAAAGCGCTGCAGTCCCGAGCGGCGCGCACGTGGCAGCCGGTCTGCGAGCGCGAGCAGGTCCACCAGGGTCTCGCCCCGCTGCGTGGGGGTCGCGGCGGCCCAGCGGCCTGCTGCCCGCGCGCTGTCGGACACGTTCGCTTGACCGGGCTCAAGCGCGTCGATCAGGAGGTCGCGCAGCGGACCTCGTGGCGAGCGCCCTGAAGCGATCTCCGCCAGCAGTGCCGCTGCTGCATGGTCGACGTTCCGGGCGATGACCGGCGCGCCCGCACGCCTGGCGGCGGCGCGAATCGCTCTCTCATCAAGGGGCTTTGAGGACCGGCCACCGGCGTGCGCGAAGGTCTCCGGAGTCAGCGTCCTGAAGCTGGCGAGTGTGCGGCTTCGCGGCCCGGCGCCCGTCGAGAACGACTCCCTGAGGTCCCACCGTTCATCCGGTCTCGCAACGACATAGGCCATAGTGTGCAATTCTACCACTTGCTGCTCGAACCGCCGCGGACGCGCCCTCCCCGGGGTGTGATTGTCGAGCATCGCCAGGCACGCATAGTCACTGCCGAAACCTCACAACGTTGAACGCCACCGCGGCGCCGCCGCTGCCGCTGTCCAGCACCAGGTCGGCCCTTGCGTCTGGGTGCTCGCCCGCGACGTAACGGTCCTCGGCGGGCATCCACTCTCCGACCCAGACGGTGCGCATCGCCTCGCCGTCTCGTTCGACGCCGCGCTGTAGCCGGGTGTCATACGGGCAGTCGACCCAGATCGCGTAATCGCAGAAGCGACGCATCAGCCTCGAGGTCGAATAGACACCCTCAATGAGCACTACGGCGTCGGCAGGCATGTCGTGCCACTCGGCGAGACGATCCTCACCCCAGTCGTAGCGGCGGTAGCGTCCAGCGCGGCGCGCCGAGACCGGCTCGAGCACCTCGGTGATGAGCCGCTCGCGATCGAAGTTGCCCCCATGGACCAATGGCCGCGCAACTCGGTCTCCCGACGGGCGGTAGAAGTCATCCATTTCGACCACCGCTGCCCCAGGCCACCCGGCGGCGAGCTGGCGCGCGAGGACGGACTTCCCCGAACCCCCGCGACCGTCTATGGCCACGACCCCCACCCCCTGGGTGATCAAGGCGCGCCTTAGCCGGGCCACATCAAGCATCACCGTCGCGTCACCCCTCAGTGGGTCGAGTACCGCCGGGACCGCACTTAGGTTGTCACGCGGTCGGCGGGAGCGCTCGGGACCGCGTCCGATTCTGCCGATGGGCCCTCATGTGGTCCCTGCTGGGCATGAGCTATGACGTCGCGCGAGCCGTCGGAGTTCTCGTAGCGATCCCCGTCGTGATCGGGATCATTGCGGCGTACTTCTATTGGTTCACCCGCTCATCGCCGTCCATCTCGCTACCCGACGAGCAGCCGCCGGACCCCCCGCGCAATCCGTTCGGCGAGTAGCTATCCGCGCGATGAAATCGCGACTCTGGCGAGATCCGCGCCCGGCCTCTCGCGCGCCGGTTCAGAGCCTTCTCCTGCTATTCGCCGGAGCGTTTCTTCCAGATGTCGAGCTTGTCGGCGCGTTCTTCTTCCTGAGCGTGCTGCGCTCGTTCTGCACGGGACGCTTCCTTTTGCCCGGGAGGCCGGCCTGCGCCGCAGCCCGCAACGACCAGCACGGCGACGAGAGCCGCGGCGACGGCGCTCCCTGGTCTTGCGACCGAGCCCACGTGGCTGGCTCCACTCACGGGCTCAGTATCGCCAGTGGCGTCGATGTAACGCCCGGCACAGTCAGTCACGCGGTTTGATCCGCCACGGTCCCAGTCATCATCGGACTGGTTGCCGGGCTTGCTGGCTCCTGTCCGGGTTTGACTTGGAGTCCTCAGGAGACGATCCTCGTGCAATGACTCGCTTTGAGTGGCACGGCCTCCCGTTGGCGGAACGGATCTGGCGCGTGGGACATGCGATCGGCTGGCCGCTCATGGTCATCGGTGGTGTTCTCGGCCTGTCAGGCGATATCGGCGCGTTCAACACGCTCTCGATCGCGGGCGTTCTCGTCGCGGTGCCGAGCCTGCTGACTGCATTCGTGGTCGAGCGGTGCGCCCGCCGATCCGGCGACAAGGCCCGGGCCTCCGGCGCCGATTAGCCACCGGGCGCTGCGCTGAGGCAGATCTGGACCGAGTCGAAGACCTACAGCCTGTGGGCCTCAGCTCTGCCGTGAAGCAGCGCAAGCAGCCGAACCTCTTCTGAGGCCGACGGTGCCTCTGGCGACTCCACGGATAGCGGCGTCACCTCCGCTCGCCCCACGACGAACCCGAGCATGTCGATCTGCACGCGGTCCCGCGTGATCTGCCCGCCCACGCTCCGCTTCCCGAGGTAACGGAACCCAAACGAATCTTCAATCCCAATCTCTCTCGTAGTCAGCGGCGCCCAGGCGCTGACCCTGAACTCGGCAGAATGCGACCTACCGGTCACCATTTGTGCCCTGGTCAGGCATTCGCCGGCGCGCGTCAGTCTCGCCGCTGCGCCCGCGAGCGACCCTGGTGTTGCCGCCACGACCACCCTCGATGACACGCTCTCGCCGGCCGCGCGGTGAAAGCTGGGTGACCGCACCTCTGCGACGACCCCGCGCACGATCCATGCTTCGCAACCCGGCGACACGACCGTCGCGCTCGTCCTGGCATTCGGCGCCTGAACCCGCGTTACCCCACCCACGTCGCGCGCACGAAGATTGACAGCGTTCGCGTACGCCACCGCCTCTCCCCTCGTGATCGTCGCTGATGTCCTCCGATTGGCCACTGCGCCAGATCCACACCCGGTCGCGAGTGAGGCGGACGCGATCGCGACCGCCGCCCGGCCGACACACCTCACAGTCATCACAATGCCTCATCGACCGCGCCGAACCGTGCCGTTACTCCGGCACGGCTCGGACTCACGCGCGTCCGGGCGCCGCGACCCTCACGGATTGCCGCGCGCACACGGGCGCCACCTTGACCCGCAGGCAGTTCTCGCCGATGCGTAGCTGATGACCGTCGCCGCGTCACCCGAGCCGCACCCGCGCCGCATGGCCCGACTGCTGAAACCGTGGCCATGGGCACTGGCGTTCGCCGTCAGCGCGGCCAACCTCATCTCGGATCTGCCGTTCAGTAATGGGGTCATCGTCCACAGGTTGATCATCGCGTTCGTAGGCTCGGCCGTGTTGGTGCGGCTCGCCGGCCTCCTGCTCGGGGCACTGTGGAGATGGGGCTCCACCGTGGTGATCGGGCGACACGAATAGCGTCGCCGGCGCCCACGGGACCCATTCATTCTAGGTCGGCAGGCAACCCTCCGTGTGCCATCGAGCATCGACGCGGCGGAACTGAGTGCCGCTGCTCCGGTTCTACGGCGACCTGTTCGTGATGTACGTGCGGCGTGGGCAGATTGAGCTCGGGGTCGAGAGCGCCTACGCGCCCGTGTCGTTATCCGAAGAGGCTCGGACGGTCCTGATGCTCTACCGCCGCGCCGAGCAATACAAGCTCTAGGAGCGCGCGGCGGTCCTCGGCCTACCTCGCGTCCGCCTGGCCTCGGGCAGCCGCGCCTTTCGGTCTGTGCCGGTCGCGCAGGACCAGCGCGCCTATCAACGTCAACACTCCAAGGATCACCAGCACCCAGCCGCCGACCCGAACGAGGTCGTAGGCCGTTTGAGACCACCCGGACGCAGGCCGTCTCAGGTCAATGATTGCCAGCACGTTCTTGCCTGCGAAGCCCGAGCGCGCCGCGGGGTAATGGGTTTCCGGACGATTGCTCGCCGCCACGGCCAGCGCGGCGATGCCCACCAGAACCCCGAGCACGCCCCCGCAGATCAGCCTCATCGACTGGAACACACCCCCGGCGCGTTCACGGTCCACGTCAGTCGGCCTCACCGTTCACGCGGCGGTAGGCGCTCACGACTCCTGCGGCAACGGCGCCGGCGAGCCCGCCGACGAGCGCGGCTGGCACGCCAACCTCAAAGACCGCGAACCAGGCGGTCGGCGCGTATGCCAACAGCCCGAGGACCAGTCCGGCGACGGCTCCGGTGATGCCCCCGAACGTCGCTCCGGCGGTCGCCCATCGGGCAGGCATCGGAGCTTCGACAGCCGAGAACTCACTTCGCACACTGAGAGTCTAATCGAGCAATCAGCGCTCCCCGACGGGCCATTGCCGCAAGTGCGTCTCGACCCGATTCCGGTTGGCGGTCGGTCTCAGCGTGCAGGCGGCCAGACGCCGAGCGGCTTACCGACCTCCCATTCGTGCCCAAACGGATCCCTCAGGCGCCCGAGGCGCCACCCGTGCTCGTCTGAGACGTCGCTCATCAGATCCGCCCCCGCCCCCAGCGCCCTGCGAACGAATGCGTCGGGATCGTCGACCACGAGCAGGAACCGTGCGGTTGCCCCGCGCACGGAATCGGGCGTGAACCTGCCCATCTCGTCGCAGGCCCCAGACAGCCAGAACCTGGCGCCCGCGATCGAGAGCTGAGCGACAACGTCCGTCTCCGACGGTCCGTCGAGGCGATACTCGACGACGGCGGCGAAGGCCCGCTCGTAGAACCTCACTGCGGCTGGTCCGTCTGCAACCCAGAGCTGGGGCTGGATATCAGGGCCTGCTGGCTTGCTCACGGCCTCATTGTTAGGGACGGTGTGCGCTGAAGCTGAAACTCGACCGCTGGTTGCGGCCGATCCGATCTCATGCCTGGCCGGCCGGGCGGGGTCCCGGCCGTCGCCGTAGCAGCGCGTAGTTCAGTCCCTGCGCGGCGATCGAGAGCGCGAGCATTGCCATCCACAGGTAGAACCAGGCCGCGATTCCACCGCGCACGAGGTTCACGAGGAACGCGATCCAGGAAAGCCGAAACAGCGGCACAGACATCCAGCGCAGCACTGGGTGCGCATAGTCCGTATGCCCGAAGAGCCGCTCCTGCACCGACCAGACGGCAGCGCCTGTCCAGTCGCGCTACCAGAACTCCAGTCGTCCGATCCGGCCTATCTGTCAACCGTCATCCGGACAGCGCCAGCAGGCTCGACCATCGGCGAGGCCGGCCGATGCTGGATGGCCATGGCCCGGGCATCTCGGCCTCGCCTCACCCCATGCGCCTCGGGTCTCTGGAAACACCTGTTCCTGCAGCCAATCCGCGACCTGAACAAGTAGCGCCTGTCCGCGCAGGTCGAAGTGCTGCAGAGACACGCCGCTCTCCCCGACCTCCCCCACCCGGAGCCGCCCGTCATATCCGATGCACAGCGAGACGGGCCGGGGTCGCTGCATGTCCTGCAGGACCACAGCCAGGGCCTCCGCGAGGGCCTGTGGCGGTTGGCCAACCCCTGGCTCGTGGGTCCATCCACCCACCCCCGCGGTCTCGTCGGACAAGCGCGGTTGGCCGTGCGCCGCCAGAAAACGGTCGATCCGTGCGTTGACGGCGGCATCGCCCCAAACCCCTGCGAGTGCTACGAGAAGCTTCGGGCTGTGTGGCGCGGCCTCTTCGATGCGGCCGAGCTCGCCGCGGCTGCGAAACTGGATGTAGTCATATAGGGGTCCCGCAGCGACCATCCCGAGCACCCCATCCGGGTCTGGGTCGCACACCTCGCAGAGGCGCATGATCAGCCGCCACTGAATCTCAACCAGCCGGTCCCTGTTCGCGTCCTCGACGGCTTTCACAGCCCAGTAGCCGGGGTGATCGTCGTCCGGTTGGATGACGTCTTCGCAATCGGCCTGGTAGCTGACGCAGGCGCGACAGACGATGTCGATGTCAGCGTCCGACTGGTCGGGGTGCGCATCCCAGAAGTTGCGATCCGCCGCCAGTTCGTCCACATCACATGTATATCGAGCACGGGTCAGCGCGAGCCCTGCAGCGCGGGCAGGTGCGATATGGAGAGCCACGTCCTCCCCGCCTACAGGCTCGGACAGGTGCCTTCTTCGCCCAGCCAGGTATAGGTGAACACCGCATACGCTTCGTGAGAGACGCTTCCCAGCCGACCCGGTTCGGGCGTTTCCCGCGGGATGCTCACCTCCAGGCCGGAGAATGCCCGCGCCCGTCCACGGAGCGAGCGCGCGAGCCGCGCGCTCAGCAGGTGATCGGCACCGAGTTCGCGGAGCGCCTCATCGACCGCCCGGGCGCTTTCGCGAGCGAGCCGCTCAAAGGTGCTCTTGGGATACCTGTGGGCGTAGTCGAAGTCGATCTCGTTCAGGAGCTGGTTCAGCTGTGCATCGAGCGTCTGGCAATCCCTCATCGCGGCTTCAGGCGGCCGCGCGACGCTCGCAGTCGTGCTCGTTGCCGCGAGCGAGGCCGTCGAGGCACCAGCACGGCTGTTACCGCCGCATGCCGCCATCGCGCCGCACGATGCGGCCACCGCCATGCACGCTGCGAACGGCGTGGCGAGCGTCACTCCGCCCTTCTCGGCGATCCGCCGGCGCATCGCTCGAGCTGCGCGAGTTGGTTCCCAGCCGCGACGTCGCGCACCCATGCGGACTCATCGGAGGTGCACGCGTGACGCTTTAGATGGCCGCCCAGTTGCCGTATCTGGGGCGCAGCCCGCAACTAATTACACGAGGTCCACGCGGTAGGTCTCGCTGCGCGCGACCGAGGCGTCTCGGTCGAGCGACAGCGCTGCGCGGCGATCGTCCGCAGAGTAGGCGGCGAGAGCCGCCTCATCGGGGAACTCGAGAATCTGGATCTCAAGCGGTGCGCCCTCTGCTCCGTCCGTGCGCGCCCTCTGAAGGACGCGTCCTCCGTGCAGGTGCACCAGATCGAGCACGCGGTCCTCGTAGTCGATGAGCGCTCCGTCCGCGTTCGGCCTCGGCCACAGCAGGACGCACAGACGCAGGGTCATCGCCGCCGATCCTACCCGCAGGACGCGGCCGGGCTCATGGCGCAGCACCCTCGACGGTGCGGCGCATCGCCACGCGCGGCTCGGAGCTAGGGATGCTCAGCCGCTCCCGCTCCACAAGCGCGGCCAGCTCGGGCCCGAGCTGTGCCTCCTGCAGATCCTCAAACCCGAGGCGCCGATAGTAGGGCGCGTTGCACGGCACGTCACGGAACGTGGTCAGGGTCGCGCCCACGCGCGCCTGCCTGACGCCGGCCGAGGCGACGAACACGATGAGCCGCGCGCCGACTCCCCTCCCCCTGACGGCGGGCGAGACCGACACCTGATTGATGTGGGTGCGGCCGTCAATCACCGACGTGGGGACGTACCCGGCGGGCACGTCGTCCGGCCCGACGGCGACGTGGCCACGCCCCTCCGGGAGAAAGGGCTCAAGTTCGTCGCTTGACAGCGGCTCGTCGGCGGCGACCCCGGGCATGCCGATCGCCGCGAATGCCATCCCTGCATCGCGCTCGATAGCTGCCACGGCCTGGGAAATCGGCTTGCGTAAGGGCCCGGATGCGCATGGGCTTCCAATGCTCGCAGCAGAGGCGCGAGACGTGCGCTCTGCGAGGATCCGCGGGTGAGCAAGCGATCAGCGAGCCGGCAACGGCCACCTGCGGAGATGCCGGCGGGCGACGTCATGCTGCGGCGCTGGCGACTTGATGACCTTGATTCGCTGCATAGCGCCGTGGTGTCGTCGATCGACCACCTGCGGCCGTACATGGCATGGGCCGCCGACGGCGATGTCGCCGGCCAGCGTTCCTACCTGGAGGCCACGGTGCCGGCGTGGGAGAGCGACGAGCGCTACGAGTTCGCGATCGTTGATCCGCGCGCCGGGATCATCGGCAGCGCCGGGCTGCTGGCGCGGATCGGGGCCGGCGGCCTGGAGATCGGATACTGGGTTCACGCGGACCACACCGGGAGAGGTGTGGCGACGATGAGCGCGGGGGCGTTGACGGCGGCCGCGTTCTCCCTGCCGTGGGTGGATCGGATAGAGATTCATCACGACGAGACCAACCGGGCGAGCGGCGCCGTTCCCGCCAGGCTCGGCTTTCAGATGATCGCTCGGGCGGCGAGGCTTCCCGCGGCCCCGTCCGACAGCGGTCACGACCTGATCTGGAGGCTTCGCCGCGAGGAGTACCGCGCGGGCAAGGGCCGCGCCGAGACCCACTCGGCCACCTGATTCGACGCGCCCCCGGCACAGGCGCGACGACGGACCTGCGCCTCGAGCTAGCGCTCCCCGCTCGAGCTCTCGGGCTGGGGCGGCCGATGCTGCAGGCCGTCTGCGACCTCGATGATCTCCTGGCGCCAGTACAGGAGGTTGGGAGCCGGCTCGCCGAGCACCTTCTCGAGCTCGTCCGCGAGGAGGCCGAGCCCCGTCGCCACCGCATACAGGCGCGTCACCGGATTTAGCTCGGGCATCGGCCGGAGTGTAGGCGGGTACTGCCCAGGCGGCTAGCTCAGCGCCTCGCGGATCGCCGAGGCGGTCGGGGCGAGCTCCGGCGGCACGCGCTCGAGCAGGGTGAGCCACGCCGGCTTGACAGCCGCCGCCGCTCGCACCAGCTCCAGGCCGCGGTCCATGTCGCCCATCGCCACCCCTACCCCGGCCCAGAACGTCAGCTCGTCGGCCTCGGGGGCCAGTTCGGCCGCGGCCATGTAGAGCGCGGTGGCGCGCTCGTGCTCGCCCTCGGCCACCAGCTCGTCGGCTTCTCCCGCCATCTCGTATGCGCGCGCGAACCGCACGAGCCTGCGCAGCTCACCGAGTGGATCGCCGTGATCCTCGACGCGCACGTCGAAGCGGGTGCGCCAGCGCTCCCCCGCGGCGGGCACGACGATCATGGCGGCTGACTGGCGGCCGCGGACGTCGCCCCCTGCCGCCTCGGCGCCGTCGAGCGCGGCGAGCATGCGCTCGGCGAGGTCGCCGTCGGCGGCGAGAAACGCCGAGTGCATGGCCTGCGGCACGCCCTCGGCTCCCATCATGTTCGCCTGGCAGGTGAACCCGTCGCCCTGCACGTCGCCGGCGAACGGGATGCATCCGCCGCCGGTGTGGGCCGCGACGGCGCCGCGCGCGTCGACGACGCCGAGCTGCCTGTACGCCGCCTGCTCGTCGGGTGCGAGGACCGCTGCTATCGCGCCGGCCGCGTCCAGGCCCTCGGACAGCCGGTCAAGGGCGCCGGGCCCGTGTGCGATCTCGGCGACGGACTGCGTCGCGACCGCTCCCACGCCCGGCCGGGCCCACGCGACGACGCTCCCGACCGAGAACCAATGCGACTGGACCGCTACCCCCATCTCCCCGCTCGTCGGGTCTCGGGCGACGATCGAATAGGTGCCGCGGCGCATCCGTGAATCCTTGCACCCTCGGCGAGCGCACGCCGCTGAGCCTCCTCAGAGCTCGGGGCCCCAGATTCCAAGCTCGCGGCGCCGGCGACGCTCCGTGCGGCTCTCGTGCCAGTACCAGAGGATCCCCTCGATCGCCCAGATGGCCAGCACGAAGTAGATCTTGCCGCCGATCCAGCGGTCGACCGACAGTGCCAGCGCCACGGGCCCGTAGACGGCGAGCAGGGCGATCACGATCCGCATGTATCCGCCCAGGCGGGGGTTCGCCTCGCGGTGCTCCTCGATGCTGCGCTGGCGCGGGAGGCTGCTCATGGCCATCAGGCTCCCATCGGGACATCATTCGCAGCTAAAGCCGCGCTGAGAGGCGGCTAAAAACTCGCCCACCCGGCGAACCACGGAGGAACCGGCGCGTGCCTCCCGGGATGCGCTGCACCATGTGCAGATGGACTCGCACGATCCGATGCACGGTTTCCGCCATCATCGAGACGTGGACGATGCTGGACGATACTCATCGGAGATGGCCGAGCAGAACGTCGAAATCCTCAGGGGATTCGAGCGGGCCACGAACACGAGAACCGTGCCCGCGGAACTGCTGGCCCCTGGCTTCCGGATGGAGAACAGGGTCAGCTCGGTGACCGACTACGAGTACCACGGCGCCGACGGGTTCCGCGAATGGATGAAGGATGTGTTCGAACACTTCGCCGAGGGTGCTCGATACGAGGTCGAGGAGGTCATCGGAGCGGGCGACGACTTCGTGGCCGCGATGTTCTGCGTAGCCGGCAACGGCGCGTTCTCGGAGGAGCGAGTCGAATTCCGCTGGGCGGGCGTCACCTGGTTCCGCGACGGCAAGGCGACCAGGGCCGTCGGCTATCCGTCGCGCCGCGACGCGCTTCTGGCGGTGGGCCTGCCCATCTGATGCACGACGCTCTGCAAACGAGCGTACATGCACTGGAAAATGGTTTTGGCATGCCATAATCATTTTCCATGGTCGCCAGGGACATGGTGCGCACGCCCGCCGTCGAGGACTACTCGAAGGCGATCTACGCACTGGAGACGCGCAGCGACGACCCCGTCTCCACCAATGCCCTGGCCGAGCGGCTCGGCGTCACCCCCGGCTCGGTGTCGGCGATGCTTCGCCGGCTCGATGAGCTCGGCCTGATCACCTACATCCCCTACCGCGGCGTGCGCCTCAGTGATGACGGCCGCCGGATCGCTCTGGAGGTGATTCGCCACCACCGACTGCTCGAGAGCTATCTCGCCGAGGCTCTCGGCATGCCGTGGGACCGCGTTCACGACGAGGCGGAGGTCCTTGAGCACGTTCTCTCCGATGACCTCGAGGCGCTGATCGCCGCGAAGCTCGGCCACCCGACGGTCGACCCGCACGGCGACCCGATCCCCAGCGCGGAGCTCGAGATGAGCGAGCCGCTGACCGAGCGCATGGAGAGCCTTGAGCCAGGGGACGAGGGCCTGTTCGTGAGGGTGTCGGACTCCGACCCCGAGATGCTCCGGTACCTGGCCGACCGTGGGATCTCCCCCGGCGAGCGCTTCACGGTCCGCGACCGGCAGCCGTTCGGAGGTCCCCTGTTCGTCTCGTTCGGTGGACATGAGCACGCCCTTGGCGGTCAGCTTGCAAGCGCGATGCGCGTGCAGATCACGCGACTGGCGGCCGATGGGGACGCCTGAGGTAGCCGCCGCTCCCCCGCTCCCGGCGCAGAGGCCGCCGGAGCCCTCGGCGCCGCCGCCCAAGCTGACCGATGAGGACAACGCCCGGTCGCTGGACCGCGGGCGCGTGCATCACGCGAGGCTGCACGGCAAGCGCTGGTATCTGCTCTGGCTGCTCGTCGGACCGGGGATCCTCGCGATGCTCGGGGAGAACGACGGGCCGAGCATGATCGCCTACGCCTCCGACGGGGCACAGTATGGGCTCGGGCTGTTCGTGATCCTGATCCCGGTCCTGTTCGCGATGGCCTTCGTCGTTCAGGAGATGTGCATGCGAGTCGGTGCCGTCACGCACCGCGGCTATGGCGAGATGGTTCTGCAGCGCTACGGAGCCGTGTGGGGATGGTTCGGCGCCGCCGACCTGTGCTTCACGAACCTGGTGACCCTGATCGCGGAGTTCGTCGCGATCCGTGTCGGCCTCGCCTACTTCGGCCTCGGCTCCGGCGTCGCCGTCGCGCTCGGGCTGGCACTGGTCCTGTTCACGCTGAGCGGCGGGCGCTACTGGCGATGGGAGCGGACGGTGCTCGGGCTCGCGGCCTTCAACGGTCTGTTCCTGGTCGCTGCGATCCTTGCCCGGCCCCATTTCGGCGGTGCCCACAGCATCACGCTGGGCGGCCTGCCCCACGGCAACCTGAACACCCTCCTGCTGCTGATCGCATCGACCATCGGCGCGACCGTGACGCCGTGGATGATCTTCTTCCAGCAGAGCGCGTCGGCTGACAAGGGCATGACGCCGGCCGATCTGCGCCACGGGCGCTACGACACCGCGATCGGGGCGGTGCTCGCCGCGATATTCGGGATTGGTGCGCTCGTCGCCGGAGCTGCGCTCGCCGTTCACAACGGCGCCGGCATCCAGGGGTTCGCGAGCGCCGGATTCCCGGCCGCGCTCTCCAAAGTGGCCGGCGGCCCGGCGGGAACGGTGTTCGCGCTCGGCCTCGTCGAGGCGGGCGCCGTCGCGATCCTGACGATCTCCGCGAGCACCGCCTACGCGGCTGGCGAATGTGTCGGCGCGACGCACAGCTTCAACACCTCGTTCCGAGGCGCCGCGCTGTTTCACGCCGCCAACGTGGGTGTCGCGCTGATCGCGGCGCTGGTGATCCTGATCCCCGGGGCGCCGCTGCTGTCGATAGCCCTGAACGCGAACGTGCTCGCGACCGTCCTGCTGCCGGTGAGCCTGGTCTTCATGCTGATGCTCGCGAACGACCGGGAACTGATGGACCGCTGGGCCAACAGGAGGCGCTCGAACGCGATCGGCATCGGCGTCGTGATGTTCGTGAGCCTCGCTGGCGCTGCCTATGCGATCGACTCCTTCCTGCAAACGATCGGCGTGATCGGCGCATGAGCGCCCTCGACGAGGAGCTGCCCACGCACGAGGCGCCCCTGATCAGGGCGCTCGACGAGCAGGAGATGATCATGCATCTCGAGCCGGACCAGCTCGTGCAGGAGACGATGCGGCCTCTGCCCCGCGCCCAGATCAGCGCCAGGGCGGTGCGGGGGCTGTGGGCGCTGCGGATCTTCGCCATCGTCGCTAGTGCGATGGTTATCTACACCTTCATCGAACAGGTCTCCTGAGCCGCGCCCGCTCAGCTCAGCTGCTGAGCAGGTGTGCGATTGCCGCAACGCCCACCACCACGATGATCGCCCTCAGTGCGTTCGGGGGCAGGCGCCGGCCATAGCGGGCGCCGGCCTGAGCCCCGATTATCGATGAGACCGCGATGATCGCCGCCGGTCCCCAAGCGACGTGCGCGGCGAAGATGAAGACCAGCCCGGCGACACCGTTGACCAGGCCCGGCGAGAACGTTCTTCAAGGCGTTCGTGCGCTGGATGTCCTGGTCGAGCGCGACGCCGAGTACTGCGAGCAGCATGATCCCCTGCGCCGCCCCGAAGTAGCCGCCGTAGATGCCGGTTATGTATACCGCGATCGGCGCGAACGGGCTTGCAGCGTGCGAAAGGTCGATTTCCCTGCGCACGAGCCACCGGCGATGCGGGGCTGCAGGACCGTCAGCACGAGCGCGGCGGCGATGAACACCGGAACGATCGCGGCGAAGGCCGAGGATGGCAGCGCGAGCAGCAGGATCGCCCCAGTGAGGCCTCCCGCTACGGACATCACGCCGAGCCGCCGAGCCCGCTCGCGCTGACCGGCCAGCTCCCGGCGGTAGCCATAGGCGCCCGACACCGAGCCGGGAACGAGGCCGATCGTGTTCGACACGTTCGCTGTCACCGGCGCGTATCCGAAGGCGAGCAGCACGGGGAACGTGATCAGGGTCCCCGAACCCACGAGCGTGTTGATCGCACCGGCCCCGACGCCGGCGAGGGCGATCGATATGAACTCCCCGGCGCTCATCTCCGGGGGCGACCCGGGCAGCGGCGGAGGGATGCGCCCTCTACGGTTCTCACATGCACTTGGACGTCGAGCAGGCTATCCGAACTCGCCGGACCCACAAGGCGTTCGGCCCCAGCTGAGGTCGAGCCGGAGCTGATCGCGAGCTGATCGATCTCGCAAGATGGGCTCCGAACCACCACCTGACCAACCCGTGGCGATTTCGTGTGCTCGGCCCCGCGACCCGGCAGCGACTGATGGAGCTCGCGGAGTCCGGGAAGCCCGGCTCCGCGGCGAAGCTCCGCCGCGCTCCCACGCTGATCGCGGTCACCGCGCTCCTCGCCGGTGACGACGCTCAGAACCGCGAGGACCTGCTCGCGACGGGCGTCGCGGCGTACCTGGTGCTGCTCGGCGCGCACGCCCGTGGCCTTGCCGCCTACTGGCGCACGGTCCCGCTGCTGGACGGCGCCGCGGCGCGCGGTCTGCTTGGGCTCGAGCAGGACGAGAGCCCGGTCGGCCTGCTGTATCTCGGCACGCCGGTGCAGGAGCAGCGGGCGCCCGAGCGCGCACCCGTGTCCGAGATCCTCACCTTCCTCGCATGAGGCCGCGCACGCTCTCGACGACCGCCGGAGCGAGCGGCCTCGGCTGGCCTTGCGGTCCTTCATCTCGCGTGGGCCTCCGGCAGCTCGTGGCCGATGGCGAGCCGCGAGGAGCTGTCCGACGCGGTCGTGGGACGCGAGAGCGGGCCGTTCCCCTCGACCGCGCAATGCGTGGCGGTCGCGGGCGCCCTGAAGGTTGCGGCGCTGTGCGTCGCGTGGCCGGACGGCCCGCCCAGAGCGCTCAGGCGTGGCGTCGCGCGGGCGAGCGTCCTGGCCCTGCTCTGCCGCGGCACGCTCGGGATGCTGGGCCGCACCGACCTCTCTCGCCCGGCTCGAGCTCGCCGCGCTTTCGGCGCCTTGGACCGACGCGTCTATTCCCCGCATCTGCCTGGCGCTCGCATTGCTCGCGGCGCCGTCGGCCATCAGGGCTCGGTGTGGACGATCACCTCGGCCAGGCCGGGCATCATCCGCCGCATCTGATCCTCGACCTCGCCCGCGAGGTGGTGCGCGCTGGTCAGCGAGTGGTCCTCGCCGACCTCGAGCGTCACGAACAGCACGCGGCCGGCGTCCGTCGCGAGGATCTTCAGGCGCCGCGGCTCGGACCCCGTGATCTCCCGGACGAGCTGCTCCACCTCGCGGGCGGCAGGCTCCTCGGCCGGAGCCGTCGACCTGCCGCGCCCGAAGAGGAAGCTCGAGCGGCTCGAGATGCGTCTGCACGTCGTTCACGCCGGGCCTGGCGCGGATCGCCCGCTCGACCCGCTCGGCTATCTCATGCGCCGCACCGAGCTCCAGGTCCGCCGGGAACTTCAGGTGCAGGGAGACGCTCGCCGAGCCCTGCTGCTCGAAGATGATGATGTCGTGGGCCTCCTTGACGAGCGGCTCGGAAAGAGCGATCGAAAGGACCCTGTCGCGCAGGTCCAGACCCGCGCGGCGCGGCTCGACGTGGACCATGACGTCGCTCCCGGGCAGCACGCGCTCGATCGCGCCCTCCACCAGGTCCGCGGCGCGGTGCCCCTCGACCACCGCCTGCCCGGGCGGGACGCTCACGATCACGTCAGCGAAGTAGCGGCCGGCCGACTCGCGCAGCCGCAGCCGGCTGACCTCGATGTCCTCGCCGAGGCCGGTTATCGCCCGCTCGGCAGACCTCCCTCGCCGATGTCGGCGAGCGGTCCATCAGGATGTTTGCGTTCTCGCTGATCAGCCTGCTCGCCGCGACGAAGATGATCACGGCGACCGCCAGCGCCGCGATCGCGTCTCCTTCCGGTGTCCCGGCACGGACCGCGAGCAGGCCCAGCAGCACCGCTATCGACCCCGCGAGGTCGCCGGCGAAATGGAACGCGTTGGAGCGCATCGCCGGGCTGTGCAGCCGCCGCGCCGCGCGGAACGAGACGCTCGTCCGGCTCACGTCCACGATCAGCGCCAGCCGCGATCACCGCGAACTGATACCAGTGGGTGCCCGGGGGCTGTCGCCTTCGATCAGGTTGCTGATCGCCTGCACGCTCACGAACACGCCTCCCGCGAGCAGGATCGCCGCCTCGCCGAGCGCGCCGAGGTTCTCGGCGCGGCGATGGCCATATGGGTGGCCGCGGTCGGCCGGCCGCCGCCGAGGCGCACCGCGAAGAACGTCAGGCCGCTGCGACGACGTCCCCGCTGGACTCGATGCCGGCCGAGATCAGGGCAAGGCTGCTGGTTGCAAGGCCGACGCCGAGCTTCAGCGCGACCAGGGCCGCCGCGGCGCCGATCGACGCGAGCGCCGTGCGCTGTACGGCGGATGCGTCGCCCGCGAAGGGATCCGTGGCCATCGCTGCAGCCTAGAGCGGCTGTCGGCCCGCATGTGAGGCCGATCGCCCCTTCCGCTGACCGCCTTGGCCGTCCGCTCGAGCGCTCCAGCGCCGGCAATCTTCGGCCTAGACGCCCGGCGCCCAGTCGAAGCAGATCGACTGAGCGCCCCGGGCGACTCGTTCAGGTGTCCACGCAGGGCTCAAGTGATGACTTCTCCCCCGCCGCCTGTGCCGCCGGTTTCGCCGGTACCACCCGTTTCACCGGTGCCGCCGCCGGTTTCGCCGGTGCCGCCGGTTTCGCCACCGCCGCCCGTTTTGTGACCAGCACAGCCTCCGCTGTGACCGCCGTGGCCCGCGTGATGCCCCCAATGAGAGCCCGCGCCGGAAGACGCCGAGGCGACACCGGGGGCGACCATCGAGCAGAGCGCTGCAACAGCAACTAGTAGACGTCGCATTTCATCCTCTCGTTCGTTGTCCCAACTGGCTGCAGCCACCGCGTGGCTCGGACCTGTCACCCAGCAGCAGTTGCTCCGCATCACCGGCGGGCGGGCGCGACCGCGATTCGTTCGCGGCCTGCGCTCTGCCTCTCGGGGATTCAGGAACCAGAAGAAGATGTCCGCGCAGGCGGAATCCTTCAAGCAGGACGGACGAACGAACGAACGACGACCGGCGTGCGGCGCGCCGCGGACGCGGCGGCCGTGATCTCGCCTGCCCCGGTGCTGCTCAGAGGCCCTGTCCGCTCGGGCGGACGAGCACCTCGTTGACGCTCACGTTCGCGGGCTGGCCGATCGCGTAGAGGATCGCGTTCGCGATGTCCTGCGCCGCGAGCGGCTCGATTCCGCGAAGCGCTTTGCCATCTGCTCGAGCACGTGCGGGCGGTTGTGCGCCGGTAAGCTCGGTCGCCACGGCGCCCGGCTCGATGGTGGTGACCCTGATCCCGCTCTCAACGCCCTCCTGGCGCAGCGCCTCGGAGAAGGCCCCGACGCCGAACTTGGTGAGGTTGTAGACACCCGACCCGCGCGGGCGAATCGCCCTGCGACGGAGCTGACGTTGACGATGTGGCCCGAGCCCTGGGCGCGCATCAGCCCCAACGCCGCGTGGGTGCAGTAGAGGACGCCGAAGACATTGACGTGGATCATCCGCCGCCACTCCTCGGTCGGCGCGCCCTCGATCGGCCCGAGGAGCATGACTCCGGCGTTGTTGACCAGCACGTCGAGGCGGCCGAGGTCGGCATGGGTGCGCTCGATGAACTCCGTCGCCTCGTGCTCCTCGCCCACATCGGTCCTCATCGCGATCGCGCGGCCGCCGCCGGCGTTGATCTGGCCCGCGAGCTCCGCGATCCGATCCTCGCGCCTCGCGGCCAGCGAAACGGCCGCTCCGGCCTTGGCGCAGGCGAGCGCGGTGGCCTGCCCGATGCCGGACGATGCACCCGTGACGGCGACAACCTTTCCTGTAAGGTCGACGTCCATTCGCGGAGCCTAGCTGCCTGCTCTAATCAACGTCCGGCGGCCGGCCGATTGTCTGAAAACAATAAGCGCAACGCATCTTTGGGCGCGAACAGGTGTTTGAGCCTCTGTCGACCCGGATAGTGCGTAGATGATCCGCCCTGCAGGTGTGTGCGCACCCCTCGTCGAACGAACTTTATCGAAGTCCTCGAAGCGGATGGTTGACACCGCAACTATCGAGGCGTATAATTCCGACTCCAAGCATCGGATTAGAAGGATCGCCCATGTCAGACTCCCCCGCCACCCCCACTCTCAACCTAGACGCCACAGCCGTCCAAGACGGCGATGGCGACAGCGAGGTCGTCGCTGAGACCGAGACGCCCAGCGTTGCTGGCCGGCTCGACAGCCCGATCGAGCGCACGGACCTCTCCACCAGCGACACATTCATCCCCGAGTCGGTGGACCAGCTGCTCGCGCACTCCCGGCGCTACCCGCTGCTCACCCCTGAACAGGAGATCGACCTCGCAAAGCGCATCGAGCGCGGCGATCTTCGTGCGAAGGAACTGCTCGTCAACTCCAATCTGCGTCTCGTCGCTTCGAACGCCCGCCGCTACCAGAACCAGGGACTGCCCCTGGCCGACCTGGTGCAGGAGGGCATGCTCGGCCTGATCCGGGCGAGCGAGAAGTTCGACTGGCGCAAGGGATTCCGCTTCTCCACCTACGCGACGCTGTGGATCCGTCAGGCGATCCAGCGCGGCCTCGAGAACTCGGGCCGCACCATTCGCCTGCCTGTCCATGTCGCTCAGCGCTCCCGCAAGGTCGGGCGCGTCGAGCGGGAGCTGTCGGTCAGGCTCGGCCGCGAGCCAACCCTCGAGGAGCTCGCCGAGGAGACCGGCCTGCCGATCGAGCAGGTGGAAGAGGTGCGCCACCAGCGTGCCGCCCTGGTCAGCCTCGACCAGCAGATCGGTGAGGACGGCGACACCGCCCTCGGTGACCTGCTGCCCTCGGACGCCGAGGTGCCCGAGGAGACGGCCTGGGAGAACGAGCGTGAGCGGATCGTGCACGACGCGATCTCTCAGCTGCCCGAAACGGAGCGCAAGGTGCTCACCCTCAGATTCGGAACCGGCCGCGAGGAGCCTCAGACGCTCACCGCGATCGGGAAGCGCCTCGGGTTCTCAGCTGAGCGAGCCTCCCAGCTCGAGCAGCGCGCGCTGAAGAAGCTCGCAGAGTCACCCGAGCTCGCGGCTCTCCGCGAGGCCGCCTAGCCCCCTTAGACGCTCTATCCTTCCCTTCCGCAGAGTCGAACACGCGGAAGGGGGATGGGGTGTCTGGTGGCTCTCTCTGGGACCGGCTTGTAGCGCTGACGATCAAGGTCGGCGAATGGGTGCTCGCGCCGGTCGAGAGGTTCATCGGCCGGCGCTCGCTCGTCGGGGACGAGACGTTCTTCCCGGTCGACCGCTTCCCCTGGGTGAAGCACATCGAGGCCAACTGGCATGTGATCCTGCAGGAGCTCGAAGGCGTGCTGGCAGGACCGCGCCGCGCTTCCGAACTTCCAGGACATCTCCAAGGATCAGATCGAGATCACCGACGATGACCGCTGGAAGACGTTCTTCCTCTACGGGTATGGCTTCGAGGCGAAGCTCGGCGTGCAGATGTGCCCCCGCACCGCGGCCCTGATGCGGGAGATACCCGGGGATGAGCACGGCGATGTTCTCGATCCTCTCCCCTCGCAAGCACATCCTGCCCCACCGCGGCCCCTACAAGGGCGTCCTGCGCTACCACCTGGGCCTGATCGTGCCGAGCGATGCCGCGTCCTCGCGGATCCGCGTCGGCCGGGACATCCGGCACTGGGAGGCCGGGCAGAGCATGATCTTCGACGACACGTTCGACCATGAGGTCTGGAACGACACCGATGACACACGCGTCGTGCTGTTCGTCGACTTCCTGCGCCCGATGCCCGAACCGGACTCGCTGATCAACCGCGCGATCATCAAGGCGATCGGCTACTCACCGTTCGTGCTCGACGCCAAGAAGAATCAGGAAGCGTGGGAACGGCGCTACCTCGAGCGCCGCGCCAGCCGGCCCGCGGCGCCCGCGGGGGACGTCGAGCGCGAGTCGGTCGCCTGAGCTGAGCCGAGCGCTCAGGCGGGGGCCGCCGGCGCAGGCGGCTGGCCATCCAGCCGCCGCCGTGCATGTGGTCCCCGTATCGGTATTTCACGGGATGAGCCGAAGGGCGTGCACGCCCGGCCCGATCCGGGCAGGACGCCGGCCCGCGGCGGGTAACTACACGTGCGCGCCGAGCGGGTCTCGGGTGCGGCCGGCTAGACGCTTTCCTGCCATTTGCCGGCAGGCAGGTGCCTGAGACCCACGAGTTGAGCATCGTGAACTCGCCGGTGATGATCAGCAGCCCGAGGACGATCATGACCGCGCCTCCGATTCCGATGATCACCGGGAAGTGGCGCTTGATCACGTTCAGGCCGAGCGTCATGCGCTCGAAGGCCAGCGCGATCAGCAGGAACGGGATCGCAAGGCCGATCGAATAGCAGGCGAGCAGCAGTGCGCCGTGCAGCGCCGAGCTCGAGATCGCGGCCTCGGTCAGGATTGCGCCGAGCGTGATGCTCGTGCACGGCGTCCATGCGATCGCAAACGCAGCCCCGGCAACGATCGGCCCGCCCCTGCCTGCGAGATGCTGCAGTTTCTCGGAGTGCCACTCCCAGTTCAGGCGATCCACGAACGGTGTCGCCAGGAACGCGATGCCCATCAGGATGATCAGGATCCCGCCGATCTGCTCGAGCTCCTGTTTATGGTCGTTCAGGGTCGAGCCGATCACCGTCGCGCTCATGCCGAGCAGAATGAAGATCGACGAGAAGCTCGCGATGAACAGGAGCGCGGGCGGCAGCACGCGGCGCGCCCCCACCCCGTCTTTCAGGTCATTCGGCGTGACGCCGATCACCGTCGAGAGATATCCCGGCACGAGCGGGAGCACACACGGCGACAGGAACGAGACCAGGCCCGCCGCGATCGCGATCGGGATCCCGACGCCCGTGCCCGCGCCCGACGCGCTGGCCAGCAGCAGCGAGCTGTGACTCATGCCGAGCACCTCCCGCGAGCGCATACCAAGTGCCTCGCGTAGCTCGGCAACCTCGTGTTCGAGGCGCTCGATGCGCGCCAGCAGCGCGTCCTGTTCCGGCGTGTGGACGGCCGCTCGGCAGTGGCGGCGCGCCGGCCGGGCGGCCGACTCGCTCTCACCGGTCTCGCCCAGCATCTCGCTGTAGCGCTCCTCCTTGTGTCCAGGGCGCCGCTCGAGCCGCTCGACGAGCAGCCGGTCGATCAGCGCCTGCAGCGTGCCGTGCACCGCGTCCAGGTCCGCGAACCGGTGCATGCGCTCGGTGCGCTGCTTCAGCTCCCCCGGCGTCTGCGGGCCGCGGAGCATCAGGACGCACATCACCGCCTGCTCTCCGCCGTCCATCGGAAGTGCATCCGCAAGCAGATGGCGGTACTTGGCCGCCCTGCTGCCCGCGCCGCTGGCCAGACGCGTGAGGCCTCGCCGCTCGAGGTGGTGAAGCGCATCGCGGATCACACCGTCGTCGTAGTCGACGACGGGGTCGCGGTTGGTCGACTGGTTGCACGCAAGGCGCAGTGCGTTCAGCGACAGCGGGTAGGCGTCCGGGGTCGTGCGCTGCTTCTCAAGGAGGCAGCCGAGGACCCTGATCTCTGGGGCGGAGAGTTCCATCTAGCCTGCAAAGCCTGCCACGTCGGGTCCTAGCGCTCGCGCGGGCAAGCCGCCCCGATCGCGAAGGCGTGCACCGGGGTCGGGGCGGGACGGTTGGGCAGCGGCGGAGCCTGCGCCGCTGCGAGCGAGGTGTTGGTGCGGTTCACGGCACCTCCCAGGGTACCGCCGCTGAGGGGGGCGCGGCCGCGTTGGACGCACGCCAGGAGCCCGCGCAGGCTCGCCTCCGGCTGGCTTAGGGCCCGCTGCGGCATGGCTATTGCGCGCAAATGCGCCCGATCCCCACCGAGGACCGGTAGTTTCTTCGCTACGCAGCACCGTCGCCGTGGACGATGATGCGACGCGAAACCCGGAACCCGGAGGTGCCCTGACCGTGGCTGCAGCCGACATCAGCGAGCGAGGAGCGACCGAGCACCTGGACATGGTGATCATCGGGGCGGGCATGTCCGGCATCGGCGCGGCGTGGTACCTGCAGCACCGGCTGCCCGAGAAGACGTACGCGATCCTCGAGAACCGCGACAGCGCCGGCGGCACATGGGACCTCTTCCGCTATCCCGGGATCCGCTCGGACTCCGATCTTCACACCTACGGATACGCCTTCAAGCCGTGGACGGATGAGAAGTCGATCGCCGACGGGCCGGCGATCCTCGACTACATCCGTGACACGGCGAGCGAAAACGGGATCGACCGGAACATCCGCTTCGGGCATCGCGTCGTGCGCGTGTCGTGGTCCAGCGACGAGGCGCTCTGGACGGTGCACGCCGAGCGCAACGACACCGGCGAGCCCGTGCTCCTGAAGTGCTCCTGGCTGTTCGGCGCAGCCGGCTACTACCGCTACGAGCAGGGCTACCTGCCGGACTTCGAGGGCGTGGAGCGCTTCCACGGGCAGATGATCCATCCCCAGCAGTGGCCCGAGGACCTCGACTACAGCGGCAAGCGCGTCGTCGTGATCGGCAGCGGTGCGACCGCGGTGACACTCGTGCCGGCGATGTGCGACCGCGCCGCGCACGTGACGATGCTCCAGCGCTCGCCAACCTACGTCGCGAGCCTGCCCGAAAAGGACTGGGTGGCGAATCTGCTCAAGCGCATCCTGCCGTCCGAGCGTGCGTACGCGATCACGCGCCGCAAGAACATCTGGATGCAGCGCACGTTCTACGAACTGAGCCAGAAGCGGCCGGCTCTGGTCAAGTGGCTGCTGCGCAAGGGCCTTGAGAAGCGCCTGCCCGAGGGCTACCCCATCGGCACCCATTTCACGCCCTCCTACAACCCTTGGGACCAGCGGCTGTGCGCCGTCCCGGACGGGGACCTGTTCGCAGCGATCTCCTCGGGGCGCGCATCGGTAGTCACGGACCGGATCGCGACCTTCACCGAGGAGGGGATCCGGCTCGAGTCCGGCGCTGAGCTCGAGGCCGACATCGTGATCACGGCGACCGGCCTTGACCTGCAGGCGCTCGGCGGGGTGCAGGTGATCGTCGACGGCGAGGACGTCGCTGTCCCCGAGCAGCTGATCTACAAGAGCGCGCTGATCAGCAACATCCCGAACCTCGCGTTCGTCTTCGGATACACGAACTCATCCTGGACGCTGAAGGTCGATCTCGTGTGCGATTACGTCTGCCGGCTGATCGCGTTCATGGACCGCAGCGGCTACGCGAGCTGCGTCCCCGTCAACTCCGATCCCCTGATGGAGACTCGACCGATGCTCGACTTCGGCGCGGGCTATGTGCAGCGCGCGGTGGATCGCTTCCCGCGCCAGGGCACCGGGCCGTGGGAGGTCAAGATGAGCTATCGCGACGACGTCGAGCGGCTCCGCCACGGCCCCCTCGTCGACAACGTGCTGCGCTTCTCGTCGGTGCGCGAGCGGCCCGCCGCCCCGGTGGCCTGAGCCACCTCGCGCGAACGTCTCCCGCCAAGCGCCGCGGCGGCGGCGTGTGAGCGGGCGCCGCAGGCGCACTGCCCGGCGCGGCAGGTTCTAAAGTCAGGCCCGTGAGCGCTCAGCCCTTCGCACAGGGAAACACCGGTGCGGGCCGCGGCAGGCAGCGACCCGAGCTGCGGCCGGAGGACATCCCGGCGACCCCCGTGTCGCTGAAGCGGATCCGCGGCCTGTTCAGGCCCTACCGGCTCAGGCTGAGCGGACTGCTCGCGCTGATCTTCCTCGCCGCCGGGCTTGGCGTGATCAGCCCGTTCCTGCTGCGGGAAGTCCTCGACAACGCGATCCCGAACAAGAACACCGTGCTGCTGACCGAGCTCGTGCTCGGGATGATCGCGCTGTCCGTGATCACCAGCGTGATCGGCGTCGCGCAGACGCTCATCTCAAACCAGGTCGGCCAGCGCGTCATGCATGACCTGCGTGCCGCCGTCTACGCGCACCTGCAGCGGATGTCGCTTGCATTCTTCACCCACACGCGCACGGGCGAGGTGCAGTCGCGGATCGCCAACGACATCGGCGGCGTCGACAGCGTCGTCACGTCCACGGCGACCTCGATCGTCCAGAACATCACGACCGTCGTGGCGGTGATCGTCGCGATGTTCCTGCTCGAATGGCGCCTTGCGGTCTTCTCGCTGATCCTGCTGCCGTTCTTCGTGTGGCTGACGCGGCGCGTCGGCGAGGAGCGAAGGCGAATCCAGTCGGTGCGCCAGAGCCGCCTGGCCGACATGTCCACGCTGGTCGAGGAGTCCTTGTCGGTGTCCGGCATCCTGCTCGGCAAGACGATGGGGCGCTCCCCCGAGCTGGTGCGCCGCTTCGGCGGCGAGTCCGAGGAGCTCGCGGACCTCGAGGTGCGAGCGCGGATGGCCGGCCGCTGGCGGATGGCGTCGGTGCAGATGAGTTTCGCGATCATGCCCGCCGCCGTCTACTGGTTCGCCGGCGAGAGCATCGCCCGCGGCGGAAGTCGATCTCGATCGGGACGGTCGTCGCGTTCACGACCCTGCAGACGAGGGTCTTCTTCCCGATCCAGTCGCTGCTCTCGGTCGGCCTTGAAGTGCAGACATCGATGGCTCTGTTCGGGCGCATCTTCGAGTATCTGGACCTGCCCGTGGACATCGTCGAGCGCGAGGACGCGGTGCCGCTCTGCGGACGTGCGCGGCGACGTGAGCCTCAGGGACGTCTCACTTCCGCTACGGCGATGATGCGCCGTGGACCCTGGCCGAGATCAGCGCTGACGTGCCGGCCGGCACGACGACTGCTCTCGTCGGCGAGACGGGATCGGGCAAGACGACGATGGCGTATCTCGTCGCGCGCCTGTATGAGCCGCAGCAGGGCTCGGTGACGATCGACGGCGTCGACATCCGCGACACCACGATGCAGTCGCTCGCGGCGACCGTCGGCCTCGTCTCGCAGGAGACCTACCTGTTTCATGCCTCGATCCGCGAGAACCTGCGCTTCGCATGCCCGGAGGCCACCGACGAGGAGATCGAAGACGCGGCGCGCGCGGCGCAGATCCACGAGCTGATCTCCTCGCTCCCGGAGGGCTATGACACACCGGTGGGCGAGCGCGGATATCGCTTCTCGGGCGGGGAGAAGCAGCGCATGGCGATCGCCCGCACGGTCCTTCGAAACCCGCCGGTGCTGATCCTCGACGAGGCCACCTCCGCTCTGGACAACGAAACCGAGCGGGCTGTCCAGCAGGCGCTCGACGACCTCTCGCGCGGACGGACGACGATCGCGATCGCTCACCGCCTCTCCACGATCAGGGACGCGGACCAGATCCTCGTGCTCGACTCGGGGCGGATCGTCGAGCGGGGCACGCACGATGAGCTGGTCGCGCTCGGCGGCCGCTATGCAGCGTTGCTCAGCGGAGCCGAGGTCGGCGAGGACCGCCCCGGCGCCTTTGCCTAGGCGACCGCGTCGATGTTCAGGCGCACATAGTCGACCACGACGGGTGTGCCGAGCTCGAGCATGACGTCATCCATGTAGGGCTCCCGAAGATCCTAGGGAGCCGCTGGACCGCCACGCCGAGCACGATCGTGCGCAGGTACTCGCGCGGCTCCTGCGGCTGCGCGGGCGCGGGCGTCAGCCAGCACTCCGCGGAGCTGAAGCCCGCCGCGAGCAGGCGCTCGCGCGTCTCCTCGGGGCCGGCGTAGTTCCACGGCGCCGTCCAGCCCTCGAAGTGCGCTCGCGTAGGGCTCGCGCGCGGACAACGGCAGAGGCGCGGCCCCTCAGCAGCTGCAATGTTGCCCCTTCCCGCCGCACTGCGCGACTAGCCGTCCGCCGGGCGACGAGCACCGAGCGCAGCCGGGAGAACAGTCAGCTCGTGGTCGGCTATCCAGTGGAACGTCGCGGTCGACAGGATCGCATCGACGGGCCGCTCCAGCTCCAGCTGCAGGAGGTCCGCGACGCGCAGGTCGGCGCACCGGATCCGAGGCGCTCGCGAGCCGCCGCTGATCATCGAGGCGGACTCATCGACCGCGATCACGTGGCCCGGCGGAAGGCGCTCGATCAGCGCCTCCGTCACGCGACCGGATCCGCAGCCCGCGTCGAGCACCGTCTCATCGCCATGCAGATCCAGCCGCGAGAGGACCTGCGGCCCATCGCCTCCATCGTGCTCGAGATCCGGTCGTAGGTCGGGCCATCCCACTCGCGCACCGCCATGGCTGCCTCCCGTCACTCCGATAACGTACAGCGTGTACGTTATCACGCTGTCCGCTTCGGCGAGCTCCAGCAGTGCCCGTGAGAGCCGGCCGCCCTGCCAGGCGATCGGCGAGGGGGTCGGCGGGCCCTCCTCCTCGACCAGCAGCCTCGCCCCCGGGATCGCCTGCGCCCACCGCTGCCCGACCCTCAGCGGATGGCCCGGGTCGGCCTCGTCGCGGCTGGCCACCACCAGCGTCGGCGCCGAGATCTCCGCCAGATCGGAGATCTCATCGAACGGGCGCGAGCGAGGCACGACTTCCAGTGCTTCGGCGACGGCGTCGGGGTGATCGTGCGCACCGATGCGCTGGCGGAGCACCGTCTCGATTCTCTCGCGCCAGGACTCCGGGACCGCCGACAGGTCATACGCATCGATGAAGCCCTGCACGCCGCCCGTCGCGCAGGCCGGCCGCCAGTGCGTCCCATCGCGCGAGCTCGCGCTCTTCACGCGGAACGTCGTGCTCGTATGCCGGCGTGATCAGGGCGAGTGCGTGCACGCGTCCCGGGTGCTCGAGCGCGAAGCGCGCGGCTGTCCCCGCCCCCATCGACGCGCCCGCGATCAGCGCACGGTCGATGCCCTGCTCGTCCATCACGGCGAGCAGGTCCGCGGCGAGGTGCTCGTAGCCGTAGGCGCGATCGGTGCCGGGTCTCGAGCGGCCGTGCCCGCGGGCGTCGTAGGCGATCACGCGCATCCCGGAGCGCTCCATGAGCCTCGAGCCCATCACTACGTAGCGGCGCGTGGCCGTCAGGCCGTGCAGCAGCACCACGGCGCGCCCTGTTGCCCGCGCTCTCTCCCGACAGGATCACCCCGCCCGAGCTGACCGCGAGCTCGTGCGAGTTCGCTCACCTCAGGCTGGGGCCAGAGCGTGCGATCGGATCAGCTCCGCGGACTGATCGGGCGCCTCGAAGAAGAACAGGTGGCCGATGCCGTCCAGGATCTCCAGCCTGGAGCCCGGGATCAGCGAGGCGATCATGCGGCCGTTCCCGACGGGGAGCATCTGATCCTCGGTGCCGTGGATCACGAGTGTCCGGGCGCTGATCTCGCCGAGCCGGGCGCTCGTGTCGTGCGCCGCAGCGGCCTGCGCCTGTGCCATCACGACGGGCACCGCCACCGCGCGCTCGGCCGCGATCGCGAGGAAGCTCGGCGTACAGCTCCTCATCGTCGACACGGGAGGCGGAGATGTTCGCCTCCCATCCGGCTCGGAGCGCCTTGTCCCGGTCACCGGAGAGCATCGCCGCCGAAAGCTTGGCGAACGCGGCGGGGCTGATGTGCGAGCTCCCGGGGCCTCCGCAGTAGCTGCAGCCGATGGTCAGCGTGCGAATCAGGTCCGGCCGTTCCAGCGCCAGGTCCTGCGCGACCATCCCGCCCATCGAGATGCCGAGGACGTGAGCGGAGGCGATCCCGAGCGCGTCGAGCAGGCCCGCCGCGTCCTGTGCCATTTCGCTGATCGTGATCGCGCCGGACAGATGTGTGCTGGCGCCGACACCGCGGTGGTCGTAGGTGATCACCTCGAAGTTCTCCCGCAGCAGGGACAGGAACGGCTCTCCCCAGTGCAGTGCGGTGCCGCTCATGCCCATGATCAGCAGCAGCGGCTCGCCGGCTCCCGTTCGCTCGTAGTCGAGCTGACCTCACCCACCCGCGCGGTGCTCATCGCAGGATCCTAGCCCGCCTGCCTGCGCGCGCCCCGCTCAGACCGGCAGAGCGAGCTGGCTGCGCTCCTCGCTCGCCGGCGCCCGGCTGTCCCCCGCGCCGGGCGCTCGCCGGCCGGCTGGACACGCGCACGCCGAGCAGCCTGACGGGCCGTCGGCGGTGCGTACTCCGCGAGCAGCCTCAGCGCGTGGGCGCTCGACGATCGTCCGGGTCGGCGGTCGCCGTCTCGAGCGTGTGGGCGCGCGTCGCCGTCGTCCAGTCGTCCAGGCGCACCTTGATGCCGATCGTGCGGCCGCTGCGCCCGTGCCTGGCGAGGCTCGCGCACAGCTCGTCGGCCATCCGGCTGAGTGCTGCCCGCAGCTCGCCGGGTCGCCGATGTCCACGTCGAACGTGCGCTCGCGCGACTCCGAGACGACTTTGCGCGCGGCCGCCACCTCGCCGTCGTGTTCGAAGCGCGCCCGCCGCGCGAGGTCCCGGCCGAGGTTCTTGCCGAAGCGCTCGACGAGCACCTCGGGATCCATCGCCGCCATCTGCCCGAGCGTCGCGATCCCCAGCTCGGAGAGGCGGGCAGCGGTCTTCGGGCCGATCCCGGGGATCAGCGACGGCGGGCTGCCGGCGAAGCGCGCGCAGGCCTGCTCGCGCGTCAGCACGACGAAGCCGGCCGGCTTCTCGGCGTCCGAGGCGACCTTCGCGACCAGCTTGTTCGGCCCGATCCCGACGGAGCACGCCAGCTGCGTCGCGCCGCGGATCTCGGCGATCAGGCGGCGCATCGCGGCGCGCGGCGAGTAGAGCCCCTCGAGGTCCAGGTAGGCCTCGTCGAGCCCGACGACCTCGACCGTCTCGACGTGCTCGCGCACGATCCCCATCACCTGCGCGGAGGCTTCGCGGTAGGCCGGGAAGTCCGGCGTGAGGAACACCGCCTGCGGGCACAGGCGCCTCGCGCGGGAGGCGGGCATCGCCGAGCCGACCCCGTACCGGCGCGCCTCGTAGCTCGCGGTCGTGACGACGGCGCGAGGGCCGCTTCCGGCGACGACCACCGGCAGGCCGCGCAGCTCCGGCCGCCGCCGCAGCTCGACCGACACGTAGAAGGCGTCGGCGTCCATGTGCGCGACGCTCAGGGCTGAGTCGCGATCTTGCATGAGAACCGAATCTACCGCCGGCGACGGATGTCGAGCGGTGCCCGCGGCTATGCGCTGCTCTGCCTGCGCAGCCGGCCGCGGCGCGGGGACGGCTCCACCCTCAGCACCTCGCGGGAGCGTGCGGCAGCCACCAGTTCCAGCGACCGAAAAGCGAGATCACGGCCGGCACGAGCAGCGCCCTGATCACGGTCGCGTCGAGCAGGATGCCGGCCGCCAGACCCGTCGCGAGGACTTTGATGTCGGTCTGCGGACCCGACGCCAGCGATACGAACGCGAGGAACAGGATGATCGCGGCGCTCGTGACCAGCCGGCCCGTGCGCCCGATCCCGATGATCACGGCCTCGTCCGTGCGGCCCGTCCGGTCGTACTCCTCGCGGATGCGCGCGAGGATGAACACCTCGTAGTCCATCGACAGCCCGAACAGGAACGCGAACACCATCAGCGGTATCCACGCCGTTATCGAGCCGGTCGCGGGTATTCCCCAGATCAGTTCCGAGCCGTGACCCTCCTGCCACACGAGAACCAGCACGCCCCACGCGGCGGCGACGCTGATCACGTTCAGGATCACCGCCTTCAGCGGGAGCAGCAGTGAGCGGAAGGCCCGGGCGAGCAGGATGAACGTGATCACCGCTATCAGCAGGATCATCAGCGGGAAGTTGCCGTAGACAGCGTTGATGAAGTCCTGGTTCTGGGCCGGGATCCCGCCCAGCTCGACGCCGGGCCCGAGTCATTGCACGGCGGTCCGCGTCGCATTCGAGCACGTCGCGCCCGGCCGAGGAGGACCCGTCGGGGATCGGGAACGCGTCGGCGACCGGCCGCCCCCGCGCGCTGCCACTGCGGGCCTGCGGGGCGACCGCGCCGTGAATGCCGGGAACCGCCGCCATTGTCGCCGCCACCTGCTGGATCGACGTGTTGCCGACGGCGAGCGCCTCGTATGGCAGCAGCGCACCGGAGCCGATGCCCGAGCGCTCGAGTTCCTCCAGTCCGGTCTTCGCAGTCCCTTCTTTCGCGATCGCGTTGACGTTCGAGAGCCCGGGTTGAAGCTGGGTCGCTGCCAGCACGAGCAGGGCGAGCACCACGGCGGCCACGACCGCGGCGACCCAGCGCCAGCGAACCACGATCTGCGCCCACGTTGTCCAGGAGCGGCTCGCTTTGTCGTCGGTGCGGACGTGCGGCCAGTCGAGCTTCGGGCCGATCGTGGCCAGCACGACCGGGAGCAGTGTCAGAGCCACGATCACGCTGATCAGCGGGATCAGCATCCCGCCGTAGCCGACCGAGCGCAGGAACGGCAGCGGCAGGGCGACGAGCGCCAGCAGGCCGATCGCGACGGTCGTGCCGCTGAACACGACGGCGCGCCCGGCCGTCTCCATCGCGCGCAGCACGGCCTCGTCGCCGGTGCGCCCGTGCGCTCGCTCCTCGCGCCAGCGGACCACGACCAGGAGCGAGTAGTCGATCGAGACGCCCAGCCCGATCAGCGCGACGAGGAACTGCACGATCGGCGAGACGTCGGTAACGCTGGTCAGCCCCCAGATCACCAGGAACGTCGTGAGGATGGACGCGATCGCCATCAGGATCGGCACGATCGCAAGGAACGAGGCGAACACGAACGCGAGCACGATCAGCGCGCCGAGTCCGCCGAGCATCGCCTCGACGAGCACCCCCGGCCCGCTGCCGCCGCCGCTCTGCACCGACAGTGCGTCGTAGCCGGTGACATGGACCGGAGCGCCGAGGATCCTGGTGCCGCCGATCGCGGCGCTGGCCCGTTCCGCGGCCCTGGGGTTGTCGCCGAAGCTCTGCGCCGGATCGAGCGGGGGATAGAGCACCAGGAATGTGGTGCGCCCGTCCTTTGAGACGAAGGCGCTGCTCCCGGTGCTCGCGTACCCGGCGACGCGGCCGCCGGGTATCACCCGCCGCGCGCGGGCTTCCAAGCCGAGCAGCTGGGCCCGCACGGACGGTGATCGGACGGTCGACCCCACGGGTAGCGTGACGACCGGCAGCAGAGGTGCCGTGTTGCCTCCCGTGCCGGCGAATCTTGCGGCGATCGCCTGGTTGGCGACCCAGCCCTCCTTGCCGGGAACCGAGAATTTCTGTTTCAGCGCTTTGGTGGCCGATCCGGCGGAGGCCATGCCAATGAGGGTCAGCGCGACCCAGAAGACGACCACCAGTCGCTTGTGGGCGAGCACCCAGCGCGTGAGCTGTGTCATGCGGCTCCTTCGGGCGAGGGGCGAGCAGTTCTCTTCTAGCAAAGCTCCGGCGGGTGTCCCCTGAGCGCGCGGAATGGGTACTCTTCCGCGGCATGGACCTGACCTTCAGCCCGCAGGAGACCGCGTTCCGCGACGAGATTCGTGAGTGGCTGGCGGCGAACCCGCCGAGCGCCGAGCCGACAGACGGAGGCGAGGACGCCCACTACGCCTGGCGCCGCGACTGGCAGCGCCGCATGTACGACGGCGGATGGGCCGCTCCGAGCTGGCCCACCGAGTACGGCGGCCGCGGCTCGACGCCCACCGAGTCCGCGATCTACTTCGAAGAGATAGGCCGCTCGCGCGTGCCGCTGCCGGCGAATGTCCTCGGGCTGCTGCTCGGCGGGCCGACGCTGATGGTCTGGGGCACCCCCGAGCAGAAGGAGCGCTACCTGCCGCCGATCCTCTCAGGCGAGGAGATCTGGTGCCAGGGCTTCTCCGAGCCCGACGCTGGCTCCGACCTGGCGGCGCTGAAGACACGCGCGGTCAAGCAGGGCGACGAGTGGCTCGTCACCGGCCAGAAGGTGTGGACCAGCGGCGCCCAGTACTCGAAGTGGTGCATGCTCGTCGCGCGCACCGACTCCGAGGTCGCCAAGCACAAGGGCCTGACGTACTTCCTGATGGACATGGACCAGGCCGCGGTGCAGGTGCGCCCGCTCCGCCAGATCACCGGCGAGGCCGAGTTCAACGAGCTCTTCATCGAGGAGGCCCGGATCCCCGACGCGAACGTCATCGGCGGTGTCGGCAACGGCTGGAAGGTCGCGCTGACGACGCTCATGAACGAGCGCGCGGGCTTGGGCTTCGTGCTTCAGATCCGCCTGCGCCAGCTGCTCGATGACCTGATCGCGGCCGCCGCCGAGCGCGGGCTCCTCGAGAGCGGCGGCTATGCCGACGCTCTCGCCGACCTGCATGTGCGCTGCGAGTCGATCCGGCTGCTCGCCTGGAAGGGCCTCACGGACGTCGAAAAGTACGGCCAGCCCGGCCCCGAGGGCTCACTGGTCAAGTGGCTGTGGTCCGACACCAACCAGCGGCTCACGCAGCTCGCGGTCGACATCGTCGGCCCACCCGCGCTGACCAGCGGCACCGCGTGGAGCTATGAGCTCCTGCGCGCCCGCGGCAACACGATCGAGGGCGGCACCACCGAGGTGCTCAAGAACATCATCGCCGAGCGCGTGCTCGGGCTTCCGCGGCTGAAGGCGACGGCGTAGCCATGGACTTCGGACTCACCGACGACCAGCGCGACATCCAGCGCACGGCCCGCGACCTGCTCGCCGAGCGCGCGAAGCCTGAGATCGTCCGCGGGCACGCTGAGGCCGGCACCGTCGATGAGGCGCTCTGGAAGGAGCTGTGCGAGCTCGGCTGGCCCGGGATCGCGATCTCCGAGGAGAACGGCGGACAGGGTCTTGGCCGGATCGAGCTCTCGATCCTGTGCGAGGAGCTCGGCCGCGTGCTCGCTCCCGGTCCCGTTCCTGCCGACCGTCCTCGCATCGACCCTGATCGAGCACTCGGGCTCCGCCGAGCAGCGCGCGGCGTGGCTGCCCCGTCTCGCCTCCGGCGAGACCACGGGGCCCTCGGGAGCGCGGTAGACGGCACCGCTGAGCTCGTGATCGGAGCCGCCGGCGCCGACGTCATCGTGCTGATCGACCAGGACGGCGGCGCCAGCCTCGCTGCAGGCCGCCTCGGCCGAGGTCACCCCCCTCGCCGCGATCGACCCGACCAGCTCAGCCGCACGGGTCTCCGCCACCGGTGAGGAGCTGCCTGGCGACATCGGCGCAGGCACCGACAGGGCGCTCGTCGCGATCAGCAGTGAGCTCGTCGGCGTGTGCGGCCGCGCGCTCGAGATGACCGTCGAGTACGTCAAGGACCGCAAGCAGTTCGGCGTGCCTGTCGGCGCCTACCAGGCCGTCTCTCACCGCTGCGCGCAGATGCTGCTCGATACCGAGAAAGCCCGCTCCACCGCCGCATACGCGGCATGGACCGCGGACGCCGACCCCGAGCGGCTGCCCGAGGCGGCCGCGATGGCGAAGGTCGCAGCATCAGAGGCCGGCCGCGAGGTCACGGCCTCGGCGATCCAGGCCCACGGCGGCATCGGCTTCACGTGGGAGGCCGACGTGCACTGGCTGTACAAGCGCGCCCAGGTCGACGCCGTGCTGCTCGGCGGGGCCGGCAGCCACCGCGCGAGCATCGCCGGCATCCTGGCCGAGCGGGCCCGCTCAGCCACCGCCGCCTGAGGGCGCCCTAGGCCGCATCCGCCCCGGCGCCGGCGAGTTCTCCTTCGCCCACGCGATGATCTTCGCGCTGCCGCTGATCGTCGAGCCGCCGCCGAGAGCCAGCACGGGAAGCATCTCCTGCCCGCTGATCTCCTTCAGCTCCGGGCGCCGGTCCCTCGTGAACAGGCCGAACGGGTGGCCTCTCGCATAGATCACCTTCTCGAACTCGATGCCCGTGCTCGCGCAGCGCGTTCCTGCGCGCGGCGGCACGCGTGGGGTTTCGGACCCCCTTCGTCGATATGGCATACGTAGAGCGTCAGGTCTCTCCGTCCATCGCGCACCGCCCGTCTCTCGAGGGATCGGTCAGCGCAGCGTAGCCAGCGCGGCGGCAGCGCCCGCACGCCCGCTAGGCTGCGCAAATGGCCCAGTACGCAGCCTTCCTGCGCGGGATGAACGTAGGCGGGCACCGGCTTACCAACGCCGATCTGCGGGTCCTGTTCGCCGGACATGGGATTCGGTGATCCCGCGTGCTTTCGTGCCAGCGGCAATGTCGTTTTCGTCAGTCCGAGAGCGAGCCGGTCGCCGCGATGCAGGCGCGCATCGAGCAGACGCTCGCCGCCTCCTTGGGATACGAGGTCCCGGTGTTCCTGCGCAGATCGCGCGCAGGTGATCGCGATCTCGGCCCTCTCCCCTTTCCCCGATTCCGCGCTCTCGGCCGGTGGCAAGCACGCAGGTCGCGATGCTCGCCGAGCCGCTCTCGGACCCGGCGCGCGCAGAGCCTCAACGAGCACGCAGGCGACTCTGACCTGCTCGCGTTCGGGCCGCTGGAGCTCCACTGGCTGCCGCGCGCCGGGGTGCTCGACTCGGCGCTCGACATGCTGTCGATCGAAGCGATCACCGGGCCGATGACGATGCGCACGATCCGCACCGTCCGCGAGCTCGCCGGCAAGCACCTGTCGCCCTTACGGGCGCGGCAGCGGTCCGGGCGCTGGAGATAGTCTCCCCGGCAGAGAGGCAGCGCTAGGAGAGGAGCCCCATGACCGAGCCGTGGCCGCGAGGACGCAACCCCTTTGACGAGAGCGACGTGGAGCGCGGCCCAGACGGGATCGCGAGATACGCGCGCCTGCACGACTCGCTCGTGCACATGCTGCGCACCAGCGTCGAGCAGAATCCCGCCGCCACCGCCGTGCTGGAGGTCGGCGGCCCCTCGCTGACCTACCGCGAGCTGTGGGAGCGCTCCGCGCGCGTGGCGGGCGGCCTGCGCGCCGCGGGCGTGGGCCGCGGCGACCGCGTCGCGATCGTCCTCCCGAACGGGCTGGACTGGGTGCTCGCGTTCTTCGGCATCGCAGATGCTCGGAGCCGCCGTCGTCCCCGTCAACACCCGCTTCACCGAGGACGAGGTCGCCTATGTCGTCGGTGACTCCGGCGCGGTCTACACTTCTCGCCCGGGGCCGCGCTGCCCGACGGCGACCCGCGTCCGCTGGACGACCTGCGCCCCGATGAGGTGGCGGCGATCTTCTACACGAGCGGCACGACCGGCTTCCCGAAGGGCGCGATGACGACCCACGCGAACTTCATGACCAACAGCGAGAACGCGTTCCGCTGCCTGAAAGCAGACCGCGCTCGGAGGGCCCTGGCATCTCGACGCTCGTGTCGGTGCCGCTGTTCCACGTGACGGGCTGCAACAGCCAGCTGATCCCGGTCCTCGAGATGGGCGGCAGGGTCGAGATCCTCTCGGGCCCGCTCGACCTCGACGGCTTCTTCCGCGCAGTCGGCGAGAACGGCGTGAACCAGCTCGTGTCGGTGCCCGCGATCTACCACGCCGTGCTGCGCCACCCGGCCTTCGGGGAGCTGGACGTGAGCCGCGTGCGGTGGATCTCCTACGGCGGCGCGCCGATCGCGGAGAGCCTCGTGCACGCCATCAAAGACGCGTTCCCCGCCGCGAGGGTCGGCAACGGTTTCGGGCTGACCGAGACCTCCTCGCTGACGTCCTTCCTCCCCGATGAGGAGGCGGCCGAGCACGCCGACTCGGTCGGTTTCGCGATGCCGGTCGTGGACCTCGCGCTGGATGAACCGGACGCGGACACTGGCGTCGGAGAGCTGCTGGTGCGCGGCCCCAACGTCGTCGTCGGGCTACTGGAACAAGCCGGAGGCGAGCGCCGAGACGTTCGTTGACGGCTGGCTGCACACCGGAGACCTCGGCGCGCCTCGACGACGACGGGCTGCTCTACATCGTCGACCGCAAGAAGGACATGATCAACCGCGGCGGCGAGAACGTCTACTCGCTCGAGGTCGAAAACGTCCTCGCGGCCGCACCGGGCGTGGCCGAGGCCGCGGTCGTCGCGGTCCCCGACGACATGATGGGCGAGAAGGTGGGCGCGGTCATCGTGCCCACCGCCGGAGCGCCGACCTCGACGTCGCTGCGGTGATCACCTACTGCCGCTCCCATCTGGCCGACTTCAAGGTCCCGCAGTACGTCGACGTGCGCGAGCAGCCACTGCCGCGCAACCCGGGCGGGAAGCTTCTGAAGGCCGCGCTCCGCGCGGACACCCGCTGGGGCAAGCCGCTCCGCTGACCAACACCCGAGGAGAGACCCGATGTCAACCGTTCACACAGTGCAGGGACCGGCAGACTCGCAGGACCTCGGCGTCACGCTCGTACACGAGCACGTCAGGTTCCGTGACGAGGCCGTGGCGGCCAACTGGCCCACACGCTATGACGATGCGGCCGAGCTCAGCCGCGGCGCTCGAGGCCGTGAACGCCGCGCGGGAGCGGGGCGTGAAGAGCATCTTCGACCCGACCGCGATGTTCGGCGGCCGCGACGTGCACTTCATGAAGCGCGTCGCAGATGAGACCGGCGTGCGGATCCTCGCGTGCACCGGGATCTACAGCTACGACTATCTCCCCCACTACTTCGAGAACCGCGACGTCGACGCGATGGCCGACCACTTCGTCACCGACATCGAACAGGGCATCCAGGGCACCGACATCCGCGCCGCATTCCTGAAGTGCGCCGCCGATGCCGCCGGCGTCACAGAGCACGTCGAGAAGATCCACCGCGCGGTCGCGCGCGCCAGCATCAAGACGGGCGCCCCGATCATGGCCCACTCGATGCCCGCCGTCGGGACCGGCCCGCGTCAGGTCGAGATATTCCTGGAGGAGGGCGTCGACCCCGCCAGCATCCAGATCGCCCACTGCGGCGACAGTGATGACGTCTCCTACATCGAGGGTCTGCTGGAGAAGCGGCGTCTACGTGGGCCTTGACCGCTATGGCCTTCAGATGTATCGCCCGATCGACGAGCGCAACGCGATCACAGCCGAGCTGCTGCGGCGCGGCCACGCCGAGCGGCTGATGATCTCGCAGGACTTCTGCGCGTCGATCGACTGGTTCCCGCCCGAGACCGTCGCGGTGCTCGAACAGAGCGGCGCGGTGCACAACTGGTCGATGACGCTCGTCTTCGACGAGGTCGTGCCCACGCTGCGCGAGATGGGCGTGATGGACGACGCGATCTTCCAGACGATCTTCGTCGAGAACCCGCGCCGCTGGATCGCCGGCTAGAACGAGGCTCTGAGCCGGAGCGAGGAGCAGGTCGGGGCCCTCGCGGTCCTCGTCGACCTTGTTGACGGCTGGGTTCGCTGCCCGCGCCGATATGCGGGCGGCCGGCAGGGCGGCGCACAGCTCGAGTGCTTCGCTGGCGCCGAGCGACGGGTCGAGCCACGCCATCCGCGCCTGCTCGTCGGCGAGGATCACCGGCATGCGCCCGTGGATCGCCGACACGGTCCGGTTCGGCGTCGAGTCGCATGTCAGCATCGTGACGCTGTGGACGCGCTCGCCTTCGATCCGCGCGGTCGTCCACAGCGAGGCGAACGCGAACGGCTCTCCGTCGTCGACCTGGAAGAAGAACGGCTGTCGGGGCTCGCCGCGGCGCTCGGGCTTCAGCCACTCGAAGTAACCGTCGGCGATCTGGAGGGCGCGATGAGAGGCATCGGGGATCAGGTCCCTGAAGGACGGCTTCTCCGCGACCGTCTCCATCCGCGCGTTGATCATCTTCGCGCCCCCCTTCAAATCGCGCGCCCACGGCGGAATCAGCCCCCAGCGCAGCATCCGCGCCTGCAACTCCCCTGCCGGCGCGATGACCGCGAGCACCTCCTGTGTCGGCGCGATGTTGAACCGGTGGGTTCCCTGCTCGAAGCTGATCGGGACACGCAGGCGAGCATTGAGTTCTTCTGGCCCGGCGGTGTTGGTGTAGCGGCCGCACATGCCCCGAGCATATGCGCGCGGGTGCCCGGAACCCGCGCAGGTGCCTATCGTGCGCGGGCCGGCCCGCCAGGTTGCGCGACCGATCCGGTAGAGCACGTGCGGCGCCACGCGGTGCCCTCGTGGCAGCGCCGGGTGCATGAAGTCATCCGCGGGATCCCTGCTCATGTCAAGGCGCTCCATCAGCGCCCGTGAGCGCCTGTTGTCCCGCGCCGTGTATGCGACGATCTCGCTGAGCTCGAGTTCATCGAAGCCGAATTGCAGCGAGGCCACCGCCGCCTCCAACGCGATCCCCTGCCCCCAGAACTCGCGTGCCAGACGCCAGCCCACCTCCACGGCGGGAGCGAACGCGAGATGCTCGTCGGTCACCTCAGATATGCCGACGAACCCCGCGAGCCGCCCCGAGCCCGACGACCTCGAGCGCCCAGAACCCGTATCCGCAGCGGTCTATCTCGCGCTGGGCACGCTGCATCAGCTCGCGCGACTGCCCGGCTCCGAGGGTCGCCGGGAAGTGCTCCATCGTCACCGGATCGGCGTTGATCGCCGCGAACGGCGCGGCGTCCGCGTCCGACCAGCTCCTGAGCGCCAGCCGCTCGGTGCGAATCGCGACCGCCGGTCCCATCGCGCTCAGCCGGCGGTGCGCTCGCGGTAGCGGCGGATCGTCAGAGGGACGACCACGAGCAGGCCGGCGATGCACCACAGCACGCTGGCGGTGACCGGGTGCAGCAGCGGCCATGCCGCGTGCGGCGGGATCGCCGTCGGGTTGCCGAACAGGGTGCGGACGGCGGCCGACACGGCGCTGATCGGGTTGTATTCGGCGAACTCGCGCAGCGGGCTCGGGAGGCTCGCGGCCGGGACGAACGTGTTGGCGATGAACGTCAGCGGGAAGATCACGATGAACGCGACGCCCGTGACCGCGTCGGGTGCGCGTGCGAGCAGGCCCGAGCAGCATCCCGACCCACAGCATCGTGAACGCGAACAGCACCAGCAGCGCGAAGCCCCCGAGCGCCTCGCCGGGGCTGGACTCGATGCGCCAGCCGACGATCAGGCCGCTGATCGTCATGATCGCCAGCGCGAGCATCGACGAGCCGAGGTCGGAGATCAGGTGCCCGAGCAGGAACGCCGAGCGCGAGGTCGGCAGCGAACGGAAGCGGTCGACGATGCCCTCGGTGAGATCCGTGGCTATCGATGTCGCCGGTCCCACGATCCCGAACGTCAGAGTCTGGACGAAGATGCCGCCGAGCAGATACTGGCTGTAGCTGCCTTCGGGAACGTGGATCGCGCCGCCGAACACGTAGGCGAACAGCAGCACGAACATGATCGGCTGGATCGTGACGTCGATCAGCTTCTCGGGGATCTGGCGGACGTGGGCGACGTTGCGCCTCGCGAGCACGACGCTGTCCGCCATCTGCCGGCGCAGGCGCAGCGCGGGTCCGGGGTCCTCGTGTAAGCGCTGGCGCCTGCGCGCTCACGCCGTCACCTCCGTGCCCACCCGCGGAGGACTCGGGAGCGCCGCCGGTGAGCGCCAGGAATACGTCGTCGAGCGTCGCCTCGCGGCGGTGCACGTCGAGTGCGTCGACATCCGCCGCGTCGAGCGCCCTGATCACCTCCATCAGACGAGCGCCCGGGCGGACCGGGAACGTGATGCGCGCCTGTGCCGCGTCGATGCTCGAAGCGCCGTCGGAGAACGCCCCGATCGTGCTCTGCGCGCCGTCGAGGTCCGCGGCGGAGCTGAGCGTGACCTCGATCCGCTCGCCGCCGATGCGCGCCTTCAGCTCCGCCGGCGCGCCCTCCGCGACGATCCTGCCGCGGTCAAGGACGGTGATCGTGTCCGCGAGCCGGTCGGCCTCCTCGAGGTACTGCGTCGTGAGGATCAGGGTCGTGCCCCCGTCCACGAGCTCGCGCAGCAGGTCCCACAGGTCGTTGCGCGCCTGCGGATCGAGCCCGGTCGTCGGCTCGTCCAGGAACAGGACCTCGGGCTCGCCGACGAGGCTCGCGGCGAGATCCAGTCGCCGCCGCATGCCGCCGGAGAACGTCCGGACCAGCCTGTCCCCCACGTCCGCGAGGCCGAGCCGTTCGAGCATCTCCTGTGCGCGCGTGCGGGCGATCGCCTTGGGCAGGTGGTAGAGCCGGCCGACCATCTCGAGGTTCGCGCGGGCTGTGAGCAGCCCGTCGACGCTCGCATACTGCCCGGCGAGGCCGATCCTCTCACGCACCCGCTCCGGCTGCGAGACGACGTCGACGCCGGCGACGGTCGCGGTCCCCGTCGTCGGGAGCGCGAGTGTGGTCAGGATCCGTATCGCCGTCGTCTTGCCTGCGCCGTTGTGGCCGAGCAGCCCGAGCACCGTCCCGCGCAGGACGTTCAGGTCGACGTCCGACAGCGCCCAGAGAGCGTCGTAGCGCTTGCCCAGGCCGTGCGCGTGCACTCCCATGTCGGGCATGCGCCCGTTGCCGCTCATCCAGGCAACCTAGCGACTTCGCGCCGCCGCGCCGGGACGGGATGTCCGGTTCGCGTGCTCAGCCGGCGAGACGCACCGGCAGCGCCTTCAGCTGGTTGATGAACAGCGACTCGGCGTATGCGGGGTTGCCCTCGATCCGGATCTGCGGGTAGCGCGCGAGCGTCTCCTCCAGCATGATTCGCAGCTCGAGGCGCGCGAGCGCGGTGCCCAGGCAGAAATGCCGCCCTCCGGCTCCAAACGCCTGGTGCTCGGGGTTGCGCAGCACGTCGAAGCGATCCGCGTCCTCGTAGACCGTCTCGTCGCGGTTGGAGGAGATGTACCACATGACGACCTTCTCGCCCTTCCGGATCTTCTGGCCGTGCAGTTCGGTGTCGCAGGTCGCGGTTCGGCGGAAGTGGGCGAACGCCGGGAACATCCGCAGCGCCTCCTCCACCGCGCCGGGGATCAGCGACGGATCGTCGAGCAGCAGCTGCATCTGCGAGCGGTCCTCCATCAGTGCCCGCATGGCGGATGAAAACGTTGCCTTGGTGCTGTCGTTGCCCGCCGCCATCAGCAGGAAGAAGCCCATGATGATCTCGTGCTCCTCGAGCTGCTGCCCGTCGACCTCGGCGTGCACCAGGACGCTCGTGAGATCGTCGGTCGGCGTGGCGCGACGCTCCTCGATCATTCGGCGGCAGCGGTCGAAGATCTCGGGCAGCTCCCTGTCGATGACGCCCTGGTAGCCCTCGGGGTTGAGGTCGGGGTCGCCCGCTCCGAGCGTCGAGTTCATCAGGTTGGCCCAGATCTCATCGTCCTGCTCGGGTATGCCCATGAAGCTCCCGATAACGCGCGCCACCACCGGCTGCGCCACATCGTTGACAAGGTCACAGTGCTCGCGTCCCTTCAGGCGGTCGAGCACGCGGATCGTGATCTGCCGTATCTCCTGCTCGTGGTCCGCGATCCGCTTGGGCGTGAAGCCGCGCTGGAAGAGCGCCTTGATGCGGTCGTGCTTGGGCGGGTCCATGCCGATGAACATCGCCCGCGTCAGCTCCAGCGGCAGCACGACGCTCGCCGCCGTGATGCCGCCCAGTTCAGATGAGTAGGTGCGCCAGTCGCGGCTGACGGTGTGCACGTCCTCGGCCGTCGTCACCGACCAGAAGCCGGGCTCGTCGGGGAAGTCTTCGAACCCTCCGGTCCAGTGCACCGGGCAGCCGCCGCGGAGCTCGCGCATCAGCTCGTGCGGAGGACCGTCAACCCAGTTGCGCCGTTCGGTCACCCGAACGCTCTCAAGGTCGCTGCCGAGCCTTGCCATCACCGACTCCCTCCCGCTTGCTGGCCCCGTCCGCGCGATGTTACCGGCGCCCGCAGCGCCGCGCAAAGGCCGCTCAGTCGGAGCCGTGCTGCTCGCTGCGGACGACGAGCTCGCCGACCTCCAGGCGCCCGACCTTGAGCTCACCGATCTTCAGCGAGCCGATCGCCGCGCGGCGTATCGCGAGCCGGCCGATCGCAAGGGCGCCGATCGCAAGGGCGCCGCCCGCGAGTGCGCCGCTCGCCAGCGCGCCCCTGGAGAGCGCACCGAACCTCGTTGTCAGGCCCTGGCTCATGTTCTCAGCGTAGAGCGTGCCGGGCGTGCCGCGGAGGATCCGAGCTGCTGGCCGGCATAGGCCAGCATGCTCGACAGGTGTTCGCCGACGGTTGCCACGTTGTGCTGGCCCGGGTAGATGTACGCCTGCGCCTGCACACCCGCTTCGGTGAGCTGTTCGCCGAAGAGCGGGTCCTGGCTAGGGTCCGCGATCTTGTCCGAAGCCGCCCCGTAGATGAAGGCGTGCAGCCCCTGGCGGGCGATGATCGGCTCATCCGCCTGGAGCTGGCCCTGCAGTCCGTTGAAGAAGCCGAGCCAGCTCTCGACGACGCTGAAGCGCGTGGGGTGATCGAGCGCGATCGCCATCGCGCCGTAGCCGCCCATCGAGAGCCCCGCGATCGCACGGCCGCCGCGCATGGCGGAGGTGGGCAGCATCCGGTCCATGAGTTCCTGGGTTTCCAGCACGTACGTTTCGTAGTGCGGTGCCCACCAGTTGCGCCAGTTGTTCGCGCCGCGTCCGCCCTGGATCATGACGGCGATCATCGGCGCGATGGCGTGCGATGAGATCAGCTGGTCGAGCCGTTCCTGCAGGCCCATTTCAAGGAACGCAACCGGGAGCTGGTCGTTTCCGTGGAGCAGGTAGATGACCGGGTAGTGCGCGGTGCTGCCCTGCTTGACGCCGGGCGGCAGGTAGATCAGCGAGGTCCCGGGTCCGTGCAGCGCGCGCGAGTGGAAGTGAACGACCCCGATCGAGCTCCCGGCGGAGTCTGTGCTGATCGTGCGCAGCGCGGGGAGCGCCGCGGGCTGCGCGGGGGTGTAGCGGACGGCGCCGGCGGCTTCCTGCGCGGTGCCCAGCCCGACGAACTGCTCGACGGCGGACCGGCCGAGGGCCAGTACGAGGCACAGGCAGGCGAGCCCTGAGGCGATCAGCCACAGCAGCCGGCGGCGCGCATGCGCGCGGCTGACGGGCGCTGAGAGGCTGGGCGCCGCGGGCTGCGCGTGCGGCGGGAATGCCGGCACCCACGGCGGCGGCAGCATCTCCGCTGCCGCGCCGCTCTGGCCCGGCCAGCTCCAGTCATCCAGGCCTTCCAGCCATACCGGAGCACGCCTCGTTCTCGCCTGAGTGGACATCCAGGTGATTCAACGAACCTGTGTCCAGAAAGCCAAGCCCTGCACGAAGGCGCCCACTCCGCGGCGCCTTCGCTTGCCGCCCTCAGCTGGTACTCCACACCTGTCCCACGCCGCCGAAGCCGAGGGCGTTCTTGGTCGCTTCGGTGAGGTCGAATTCGCGGCCTTCGACGTACGGACCACGGTCCACGACGGGGACTCGGATCGTGTTTGACCCGTAGCGGAGCGTGACGAGGGTCCCGCACGGAAGCGTCTTGTTCGCGACGCCCAGTGTGCTGCTCGAGAGCTGGCCACCGCATGCCATCGTGCCGCCGCCGCCGTACCAGGACGCCAGCGCGAGGCGGTACACGTTCAGGCTGCCTGCCGGGTGCCTTGAGGGCAGGGCGGTGGCGTCGCCTGCGAAGCGCACGCGAAGGGGCTCGCTGCCGACGCGCCGCGTCTGCAGCCGCAGCCGGAAGCGGCCACCCGCCACCGTGTGGGCTTTGGCGATGTTCCGCCAGCCCCTCCCGGCACGGGTCTGCAGCGTGACGACGCGGCCTGCCTGACCGGGCCGGCGCCCGTCGAGGAGCGCACCGGCGACGACCGCCTGCTGGCCGTCGAGCACGTTGAGCTGGGAGTGGCGGATTGCGACCGTGGTGTGCACGGGCGGGGCGAGGGTCACCTGGGCGCTTCCGATAACGGCGACCGGTGCCAGTGCAGGCACAGCCTGCACCGGCGGTGCGGGGACGAACATTGGTTTTGAGATCCTCCTTGCGGTTCCGCCTACGGGGTTAGCTGTCGGGCTCACGGCCGACCGAGCACGCGAAAGGGCCGCGTGTCAGCCGGGCGTTACGGCCGCATCAGCGGCCGATTCGCCCCATCCGGACCGCGCCATCGGCGGGTCCGGCGGTGGTTCCCCCGTTCGTCCCCATCCACGGGAACGACTCGGCGATAAGAACAGTTGTTCGCATCCTACGAGGTATAAGCGTGGGTTCTGTGTGACACCGGTCACACATGGGTCATCAAGGTATGTACCATGGTGTTGTGCCTGCAAACGCCGTGGATCGCCCAGCCGGCCCGCCCGAGGAGAGCCCGTCCTACGGACTCCGCGAGTTCCTGGCCGACTACCCTGACGACGCGGCGTGCCTCGAGCGACTGTGGCGTGAGCGCTTCGCCCCCGACGGCCACACCGCCGAGTGCCCGCGCTGCAGGCGGCCGCGCCGCTTCCACCGCACCAGGACGCGCGCGTCCTACACGTGCGACACGTGCGGCCTTCACGTGCACCCGATGAAGGGGACGATCTTCGAGCGCTCCACGACGCCGCTGCGCCTGTGGTTCTACGCCATATACCTGATGGCCGAGCACGAGCTCTGACATCTCAGCCGGGCAGCTCGCACGCGAGCTGGGGGTCTCCTACCGCACGGCCAGCCGAATCCGATCCAGGATCCACACCGAGCTCATCAGTGCTCCCGTCGCGGCCGCCGCCCCCGAGCCGCCCGGCCGAGCAGCGCGCTCCACATCCGCCCTCTCCGGGACCGGGATCTGCATCGGCTCCCCGAGGGCCGGCCGGGTCGGCTGCGAGACCGCCCTCGCCCTGAGCGCCGCGAGTTCCTCCTCGCTCGGCATTTCCGCGTTCAGCACCTCGCGCGCCCGCTCGAGGTCGCTCTCGTAGACGAACACCTCGCGCGGGGCGCCGGCGCTCAGCCGGATGCCCCTGCGGCTCACGCGCGCCAGCGAGTGGATCGACGCCTCCGCCAGCCACTCCCTGACCATCGCGGCCTCCACGCCGCTCGACGCCGTGATCAGCACCCTCAGCTCGTCGCTCATCTCATGGCGAAGGTAGCGCGCAGGGCGTGCCGGGGGGCAATTCTCGAAGCATTGACCACGCTTATGGCGCTAGGCCCTACACTTATGCTGGGGTTCGAGCCACCCTCCATTGCACGAACTCCGAGGAACGGTCGGAACGCTTCGAGGCTCCCACGCACACCAGGGCCCGTCTGAGCGCCGGGTCCTGTAGGAGCTTCGAAGCTGTTCCGGCCCACGCCGAAAGGCTCCGCTAGGACTCGGCAGGGTCCTCGGGCTTCTGGCGCTTGCGGCCCTTCTTGTCGGTGCGCCCGGTGCCGAGGCATTCGCGGCAGACGACCCACTTGGCTTCCTCGGGTGCATCGGCCGGCGTCCACCACGTCCACCCGGCGCCCTCGCAGTGCGAGCATCGCGCGTTCGGCGGGATCTGCTTGTCGTGTAGGGGCATGCGCTGAGCCTATTGCCTGGCGCCAACGGCCGCACGGTCGCCCGCGCCCTGCACTAGGCTGCTCACGGGAGCCAGTGGCACCGGCGGCGATTTCATCTGTGGCGTAACGAACGATCTACATCTCGTTCGTCGTTGCCCTGCTCATCGTGATCGTCGCCTGCCTCTCGGTCTGGTGGTTCGGCCCGTTCAGGCTGAGGGCCGGGGCCGACTCGCCCCCCGACTCCCGCGACGGACCTGGCCGCGAGCCCCGCTGAGCGCAGCGGGCCCCGTCTGCTCCGCGTCCCGTCACCTTTTTGGGCGATTCGTTGACGCGGGCCTCCGCAACAGGGAGAATCGCCGCGATGGCCAATCCTGACCGCCTGACGGCGCTCGACTCGACCTTCCTGCACCTCGAGGACCACTCGAGAGTGCACATGCACGTCGCCTCGGTGATGGTCTTCGAGGGCCACGAGCCGACCCTCGATGAGCTCGTCGAGCACATCAACAGCCGCCTGCACCTGGTGCCGCGCTACCGCCAGCGGCTGGCGCATGTGCCGTTCGGGCAGGGCAGGCCGATCTGGACCGACGACCCGCACTTCAACCCCTATTACCACATACGCCACACCGCGCTGCCCAGGCCCGCCGACGACGAGGCGCTCAAGGAGCTCGCGGGGCGCCTGTTCTCACAGCGCCTGGACCGCTCCAAGCCGCTGTGGGAGATCTGGCTCGTCCAGCGCATGGCCGGCGAACGCTTCGCGCTGATCGCAAAGACCCACCACGCGCTCGTCGACGGTATCTCCGGCGTCGACATCACGACAGTCCTGTTCGACACCCAGCGCAAGCCCGCGGTACCCGCCGCGGCCGCCTCGCCGTGGGCGGCGAAGCCGCTCCCCGGGAAGGCCAAGCTGCTCGGCGAGGCCCTGCTCGAGCGCACCACCGTCCCCAACGAGATGCTTCGCGGCGGCCGCGCCCTGCTGAGGGCACCCCGCAGGGCTCTCACGCAGGTCAAGGAGGGCCTGGGCAGCATCGGCGCCACGACGCTCGCGGGGATCAACGCGCCCGCGCCTCCGACCCCCTTCAACGTGACGATCGGCCCGCACCGGCGCTACACGTTCATCGATGTCGATCTCGCGACACTGAAGGGCGTCAAGAACGCCCTCGGCGGCACGCTCAACGACGCGGTCCTGACATCCGTCGCGCTCGCGCTCGGCCGCTACCTGCGCGACCGCCAGTTCGATACGGACGGCCTCGTTCTGAAGGCGATGGTGCCGGTCTCGGTCCGCAGCAGCGACCAGCGCGGCGCGCTCGGCAACCAGGTCGCAGCTATGTGGGCGCCCCTGCCGGTGGGTGTCGAGGACCCCGCGGAGTGCCTGCGCCTCGTGGCACACTCGATGGACGATCTCAAGAAATCGGGTCAGGCGGTCGGCGCACAGGTCCTCACCGACCTCGCGGGTTTCGCGCCCCCGACGATCCTCAGCCAGGCCGCGCGGCTGCAGGCCCGCCAGCAGTTCTTCAACCTCGTCGTCACGAACGTCCCGGGCCCGCAGTTCCCGCTGTACCTGCTCGGCCACCGCCTGATGCACCTCTATCCCGTGGTGCCACTCGCGCAGCGCCAGGCGCTCGGGATAGCAGTCATGAGCTACGACGGCAGCCTCGGCTTCGGCCTGCTCGGCGACTACGACGCGCTCCCGGAACTCGAGGGCATCGCCCGCGACCTGCAGTGGGCGATCAAGGCGCTCGCGGACGCCGCGGGCGTGAGCGGCAAACGGCGCTCGGCCCGCACCGGCACGACACGCAGGAAGGCCGGCGTCGAAAACGGGCGGGCGGCTTCCGGTGCCCGCCCGGCGCAAAAGCCGGCCGGCGCCGGCTGAGGTGAGACTCGCCCTCTGCCAGATCAACGCGACCGTCGGCGACATCGCGGGCAACACCCAGCGCGTGCGCGACGGGCTCACGGCCGCCCGCGACGCGGGCGCAGACCTCGCGCTCTTCCCGGAGCTGATCCTCACGGGCTACCCGCCGGAGGACCTGCTCCTGAAGGAGCATTTCCTCGTCCGACTCGCGCGAGGCGCTCGACTCGCTCGCCTCCGGCTGCGATGGGATCACCGCGATTGTCGGCTTCCCCGAGCGCGCGGAGGACGTCTACAACGCCGCAGCGGTGCTCTCGGGCGGCCGGGTCCAGGCCATCTACCGCAAGGTCTACCTCCCCAACTACGGCGTGTTCGACGAGCAGCGCTATTTCCAGGCCGGCAGCGGCGGCGCGGTGATCGAGATCGGCCGCCACCGGATCGGGCTGACCGTCTGCGAGGACATCTGGGAGTCCGGGCCTCCCGCCAGCGACGAGGCCCTCGCGGGCGCCTCGCTGATCGTCAACATCTCGGCGTCGCCCTACCACGCCGGCAAGGGCGCGGAGCGCGAGAGGATGTTCGCCCAGCGGGCTCGCGACAACCTCGCCTACGTCGCCTTCTGCGGGCTCGTCGGCGGGCAGGACGAGCTGATCTTCGACGGGCACTCCTGCGTCATCGACCACACGGGACGCACGGTGGCCAGAGCGCCCCAGTTCCAGGAGGCGATGCTGCTGTGCGAGGTCGACCTCGACGCGGCGGCGGCGGCCAGGCTCCGCGACGCCGGGCACCGCCCCTCGGCGCGCATGTCATCGCGCGCGGTCCCAGTGCTCGCGACCGTGCCCGCGGCTGCCGGATGCGCCCGCCGGCGCCCGCCCTGGCGCGGCCCCTGCCCGCGCCCGCGCTGGCGCCGGTGGAGGCAGAGATCTACGGCGCCCTGATGCTGGGCCTGCGCGACTACGTGCACAAGAACGGCTTCGAGCGGGTGGTCCTGGGACTCTCCGGCGGGATCGACTCGGCACTCGTCGCGTGCCTTGCCGCCGACGCGCTCGGGCCGGCCCAGGTCAGCACCGCCGTGATGCCGTCCAGGTACTCCTCCACGGGCACTCAGCAGGACGCGCGTGCGCTCGCCACGGCGCTCGGCGTGCGGGCGCATGAGCTTCCGATCGAGCCGGTCGTTCACGCCTATGAGGGGCGCTCCGGATCGAGCTCGCCGGCCGCGATCCCGACCTGACCGAGGAGAACCTGCAGGCCCGTATCCGCGGCAACCTCCTGATGGCGCTGTCGAACAAGTTCGGATGGCTGGTCCTAGCGACCGGGAACAAGTCCGAGATGTCCGTCGGCTACACGACGCTCTACGGCGATCTCGCGGGTGGATTCGCGGTCATCAAGGATGTTCCCAAGACGCTGGTCTACAGGCTCTGCGAGTGGCGCAACTCGCCGGCCGGGACGACCCTGCACGGCCTGCTCGGGCCGGGCGCGGAGCGAACCGGCCGATCCCGCCGTCGATCATCGAGCGCGCGCCGTCAGCGGAGCTGCGCCCCGACCAGCGCGACGAGGACTCGCTGCCGCCCTATGAGGTCCTCGACCGGATTCTCGAGGGCTACGTCGAGCTCGACCAGAGCCGCGAGCAGCTGATCGCGCAGGGCCTCGCCGAGGAATAGGTCGACCGCACGATCCGCCTCGTGGACCTCGCCGAGTACAAGCGCCGGCAGGCGCCTCCCGGCATCAAGATCACCCCGCGCGCGTTCGGCCGCGACCGGCGCATGCCGATCACGAGCCGCTACCGGGGCTGACGCCGGAGCCCCCGGCCTCACTACCCTGAGCCTCGTGCGCCCGCACCCGATCATCCTCGCCGGACTCTGCGCGCTCGCGATCGCGGGCTGCGGCAACACGCTGCAGGACGTCCCGGTGCCCCACAACACGCTCGAGGGGATGATCGTGACCCGCTTCCCCGTCTACTGGCTCGGCGCGACCTTCCGCGGCCTGTCGATCAGCGAAGCCTCACACGACCCCAGCGGCGGGTTCTCGATCCAGTACGGCGACTGCCTGCAGGGCGGGCAGTCCACGTGCGTCACGCCGCTGCGGATCATCACCTCCCCGAACAACAGCTTCGTGCCCGGCGGCACCTCACCCGGCCGCGTGATCCCCGTCCGCGGCGTGTTCGCGCGCTTCGCGCAGAAGGGCAGGACGATCATGATCCCTGCGGGCCCGGTCGTGGTGGACATCTACGCAAGCGACGCGCGCGTGGCCCGTGCGGCGGCGCAGACCGCGGTGCCGATCAACGAAGCCGCGTTCCCGGGCTCGCAGCTGCCCGCTCGCGCTGCCGGACACCGGCTTCTCCGAAAAGCCGCTCCCGGACCAGATCCCCGCTCCGCTGCGTCCGCTGCACCCACCGCGGGCGCCGGCTCCGGTCAGGCGCCGAGCGGGTTCGCGCCCTGCCCCGGCCTCACGGCAATCGTCATCCGGGTGACCGCGCACAGCCGGCTCATGATCGTCGGTGAAGCTCACGTCCCAGACCCAGGTGGTGCGGCCGCGATGAACGGGCACCGCGACGGCGTGGACCGTCCCCTCTGTGATCGGGCGCAGGAAGCTCGTCGCGTTGGACTGCCCCATCGCGATGTCCCCCTTCTCAAGCACGCCGACTGCTGTCGCGAGCGAGGCGATCGACTCCGCGATCGACGCGTATACACCGCCGTGCACGAGGCCGACCGGCTGGCAGATCTCATCGCGCACCACCACCTCGGCTCGGACCTCGTGCTCCGAGAAGGCCGTGACGTTCAAGCCGTACAGGACGTCGAATCCGACCATGTGCCCTCTGATGTCGTCGGCGCTGGGCGTGCTCATCGGGCCGCCACGATAGCCTACGTCGGCCCGCGGCCAACGCTGGACGCATGCGGCGCAGGACGCAGGGACATTGACCATGAGCAGATTGGACGAGCTTCCCCCCGACCAGCGCGCGGCGCTCTCCCTGCTCCTGAGCAGGGGCAAGAGCTACGCCGAGGTCGCCGCCCTGCTGCAGATACCGGAAAGGGCCGTGCAGGACCGCGCGCACGCTGCGCTGGCGGTGCTCGCGCCGGCCCAGGCTCGCGGCCTCACGCCCGAGACCGGCGGGAAATCGGCGACTATCTGCTCTCCCAGCAGCCCGGCGTCGCCGAGCGCCTGCGGACGAGGTCCCAGATCAGCGCTTCGCGAGCCCTCGCGGCTGTGGGCGAGCGCGCTGGCCTCCGAGCTCGCTCCGATCGCCCCGCCGTCAGGCCTGCCGGAGATCCCTGCCGCCGACGGTTCCCCGCGCCCGCGCGCCGCGCCCCGCTCGCAGGCGACCTCGCAGGCCGCACCCGCCGCAGCCGGGACCCGCCGGGGCGCCGGCCACAGCTCCCGGCTCGGCGGGGCTCTGCTGCTCGGCGCGCTCGTGATCATCGTCGTCGCGGCGGTGCTGATCCTCGTCGGGCAACAACAGTTCGAGCACCAGGTCCTCCAAGACGAGCACACGCGCAAAAGGCGCCGAACATCGTCGCCCGCGTGCCGATGCGCTCCCCGAGCCGTGCGAGCAGGAGCATCGGGCTGGTCGAGGTGCTCGAAGAAGCCGGCAAAAAAGCGTTCTACATCGCCGCCGAAAACCTCCCGCCCACGAAAGGCTTCTTCTACGCGATATGGCTCTACAACGGGCCCGGCCACGCCCAGCCCGTGAGCAAGGCGCCGCCGGTGACCTCGAGCAAGAGGCTCGCGGGAGGAGCGCTGCTGCCCGCAAACGCCGCGGAATACCACGCGATGCTCCTCACCCGCGAGACGAAGGCGCTGCCGACCTACCCGGGCCCGGTGGTCCTGCGCGGCCCGCTCAGCCTCCGGGCTGACGCGGAGCAGCTTCCCCGGGTTCATGATGCCCGCGGGGTCGAGGTCGCTCTTCAGCGCGCGCAGGGCCTGAACGCCCCCTGCGCTGATCTCGCGCTGCATCCACTCCGCGTGATCGCGCCCGACCGCGTGATGGTGGGTGATGGTCCCGCCGCCCTGCACGATCGCCTCGCACGCGGCGCGCTTGACCTCCCGCCACTGGGCGATCTCGCTGCCCTCTCGCTGCCGCGCGAGGAACGTGAAGTAGAGCGAGCAGCCGCTCTCATAGACGTGCGAGACGTGGCACATGACCAGCGCCGGGGTCCCGCGCGAGCCCAGTGTGCCCGCTATCGCGTCCGCGACCTCGCCGTGCAGGCGCGCCACATTCGACCACGGCGTCGCCGTCTCCAGAGTCTCGACCATCACGCCGTGGGTGAGAAGGTCATCGCGCAGATAGGGGCCCTCGAAGCGGCCGTGCAGCCAGGCCCTGCCGGGTGAGGCGCCGACCGGGAGCGCGCCCTCGCGGCGCAGAAGTGACATCGCGCGCGAGCGCCTGAAGGAGGCGTCGGCGTCGCTCCCCTCGAAGCCGAGGATGGCGATGCAGCCCTCCGCCATCCCGCGGGCGCCGATGTATGCGCGGCCGAGCCGGCCCTTCAGCCCGCCGTCGCCCGCCAGCGCGAGCGACAGCCTCGTCTCCTGCTCATCCGACAGCCGCGCAACGTCGGGCAGCACGTGCTCCCGCGAGAGCATCCGCAGGGCATGGGTGCCCGCGGCGAAATCCTCGAAGAAGACACCCTCGTAGCGGCGGCTGACCGGCGCGCTGCGCACCCGCAGCGAGAGCTCGCTGATCACGCCGAGGGTGCCCTCGGAGCCGACGATCAGCTCACGCAGGTCCGGTCCCGCCGCGGTGGCAGGCATCGCAGCGAGCTCGATGTCCGCAGCCGGGGCCGCGAACCTCATCCCGAGCACCATCTCCGCGATCGCGCCGTAGCCGGTCGAGGACTGCCCCGCGGACCTGGTCGCGGCGCAGCCGCCGAGCGAGACATACTCAAAGGACTGCGGGAAATGGCCCAGCGTCAGACCCCGCGCCGACAGGTAGCTCTCCAGCGCGGGCGCGCGCATCCCGCCCTGCACGGTCACGGTGCGCGAGTCGCGGTCGAGCGTGAGCACCGCGCCCATCCGCCCCATGTCCAGGCTGATGACGCCGGCGTGCTCGCCGCTCAGCGGCGCGAGGCCACCCACGACGCTCGTTCCTCCTCCGAACGGGACGACCGCGATCGAGCGCCGTTCGCACAGGTCGAGGATCGCCCTGATCTGATCATGCCCCGCCGGGCGCACGACCGCGTCTGGCGCCCCGTCCGGCAGCCCCTCGCGCAGGCGGATCAGGTCCGGGTAGCCCTTCCCCGCCGCGTGCTCGACGCGGTCGCGGTGCTCGACGCTGACCGCATCCGCGCCGGTCAGCGCGCGCAGCTCCGCGAGCACATCCGCTCCGAGCGCAGGCTCGGGGATCGCCACGTTCGCAAGCGCCACGGGCGGGCGCGCGGCCGGCGCGAGCCCGACCTCTCGCGGAGAAACCCCAGCGCATGCGCCGGCAGCGCGGGCGGATGCGCCTCATCGCCCCACCCCCACCATCTCATCCGCGGCGGCCGGATCATCTCAGACGCTTATCCTCTCAAGCCCGTCCAGCGCCTCGTCGAGTGTTGCGGCGGCCGCCCGCTTGACCATGTGGCCTCCGAAGCGGGGGAAGAACCCAGTGAGCACCTGCCGCAGCTCGAGCGTGACCTCGGTCGCCGCCGTGGGCTCGGCTCCCGTCACCGGCGCTCAGGCGCACCTGCGTCTCGGCTGAGCTGAGCAGGCGACCGAACGGGGTGCCCTGCACGCGCTGGGCCCAGCGAAGCTCGCGCCTTGCGTCATCCGCGGCGAGGACGTCGAAGTCCGCGCGCACGACTTTCCCCTTGGAGGTCCTCATGACCTCCGTGAAGGCGCCTGACTGAACATCCTCGACGCGCTCCACGCGCGGCCACCAGCGGGGCAGGTGGTGGGGATCGCGCACGATCTCCCAGATCTCGCTCGCGGGAGCCCCGATGGTGCGGCTGCGGCGGGCGGTGGGCACGGCGCCAAGCTTAGGCGTCGTAGCGCGAGCAGGGCGTGGACGTCGTGCGGCGCTAGCCGCTCGCGGCCACCCAGGAACGACAGCTCGATCAGGAACCCGCAAGCCGCGACGCTCGCTCCGACCCGCTCCGTGAGCGCGCACAGCGCCGCGGCCGTGCCCCCCGTCGCCAGCAGGTCGTCGTGGACGAGCACGCGCGAACCGGGCGCGATCGCGTCCGTGTGAAGCTCCAGACACCCCTGGCCGTACTCGAGCTCATACTCGACGGCGACAATCTCGTGCGGGAGCTTGCCGGGCTTTCGCGCCAATGCGAAGCCGACCCCGAGCTCGAGCGCGAGCGCCGGCCCGAGCAGGAAGCCCCGTGCCTCGGCGGCCAGGACGCAGTCCACATCAAGCTCGCCGGCCGCCTGTGCGAGCCCATGCACCGCCTCGGCCAGGGCGTCGGCGTCGGCCATCAGCGGTGTGACGTCCTTGAAGCCGATGCCGGCCTGCGGGAAGTCGGGGATCTCCCTGATCAGGGACGCAGCCGGGCTGCGTCCATCAGCGGACGATCTTGCGCAGATCGCGGATCAGGAGCAGGTGCTTCAGGTGCGTGGCTACAGCAGCGAGGTTCTCGAGCGCGTCGACCGCCTCCTTGCGGCGCTCGGGGTTGCGTGAGCGCAGCGCCGGGGCCAGGATCTGCTGAAGCAGGCTCGCCTCGCGGTCGGCAGAGGAGCGGAAGACCCTCAGGTTGCGCCCTCCCACTCCGTAGCGGGCGAGCTCCGCGACAGCTGCGATGATCTCCCGCTCGGTCTCGTCGAAGTAGCGCACGCCGCCGCGCATCTCGCCCTTCACGACCCCGTACTCCTCGAGCTCGCGCACCAGCTTCGCCTCGGCCTTGGTCTCCTCGAGCACGTCCTCGAGCGAGTAGAGCGCCCCGGTCGCCTCGCGGACGCTCACACTCGGGCGCCATGCCCGTGCGCCCTCGCGACCGCCGGGAACCGGCCCGGCGTCGCCTGAGCGTCCGGACGCGAGCTCCTGGCGGATCACGCGCAGCGGCAGGAACTCGTCGCGCTGCATCCGCAGGATCGTGCGCAGCCTGTCGACATCGCCCTGCGTATAGAGCCGGTAGCCGCCCGGCGTGCGCCGCGGCGTGAGGAGCTTCTGGTCCTCCAGATAGCGGATCTTGGAGATCGAGATGTCGGGGAACTCCTGCGCGAGCGCCTTGCAGACCGCCCCGATCGTGAGCGATTTCTGCCTGCGGGCGCCCTCGGGCGCGGGAATCTCGACCTCGATCGGATCCACGTCGCCGCCTGTCGCCTGGACCGCCATCAGCGCGCGTGGAACGTCAGCTTGTACTTGCCGATCTGGAGCTCGTCGCCCTCCTCAAGGCGCTGGGACTCGATCCTGGACCTGTTCACGTAGGTGCCGTTCAGGGAGCCGCAGTCGTCGAGATACCACTGGTCGGCTCGCCTTATCAGCAGCGCGTGGTCTCGCGAGACGGTGACGTCGTCGAGGAACACCTCGGAGTCCGGGCGCCTGCCGATGCTCATCCGCTCGCCGGCCACGGGGAAGCTCTCGCCGACACGGCCGCCACCGGCCCGGATCACGAGCGCCGGGCCCTGAGCCGCGACGTCGCCGATCTCCACGGGGACGAGCTCTCCCGAGTCGTCGATCCGGTAGGTCGCGGTGACGGGCTCACCCGCCGCCTCGGACCTCGGCAGAAGCGCGCCGCAGCGCGCACAGTAGTTCGACGCCTCGTCGTTGACGAAGCCGCACTCGGTGCAGTGCAGTGCCATAGGCGCCGGCCTCCCCTACCGGGCTCGCTCGGTGACCGGGCGCGGGACCTCACGCGTGGCGGTCTGCCCGGTCACTGCGGCGTGTCCGTCTGCTGACGCGAGAGGATGTCCGTGAGCTTCTGCACGTCGTCGCCGGTGATCGTCACTTCGCCGCCCTCGTGTTTGTTGCGCAGGCGGTTGACGAGCTCCGCGCGCAGGATGTCGATCTTGCCGTGCAGGATGCGCCGCCTGTAGGAGATCTCGGTCTCCTCCTCGGTCAGCTGCCGGATCACGTCTTTCAGTTCGACGTCAGTCAGCGAGCCAAGATCGGGGAACGTCTCGTCCATCGTGGGCTCTTCTCCTCTTGCGGACTTGCGCCGAGACCCGGGTGAATGGTGCCCCGCGCCACCGGCCAGAGCCTGCGAGTATAGCCCAAAAGGTAAAGCTGAGCTTGAGGCTAGGGACGAGGCTGCGCGCGGATCTGCCGGATGGCTGTTTCGCCATACATGTAGCTCGCCAGCAGCGCCAGGGCAAGCCCGACGTAGAGCATGACTTCGGCGACGACGGGCAGGCCGGCCATCGCGAAGAAGAACGACCCCATCACCGGCGCGACGCCGAGGCGCCCGGGCCAGTTGATGCGCAGCTCCGCGCCCCGCGACAGCGCCCAGCGTCCGAGCACCAGCATCAGCAGCTCGCGGATCGCGAGCACCACCAGCGCCCAGTGCGGCAGCAGGTCGAACTTCCAGGTCACGATCACGCCGCAGATCACGAGCAGGCGGTCGGTCACGGGATCCATCAGCGCCCCGAGGCGGCTGTACTGCCCGGTCACGCGTGCGGCCATGCCGTCGGCGTAGTCGCCCCACCCGATCACGGCGAAGAGGATCGCTATCGCCGCACCCGTTCCGTCGCTGCTCGAGAGCGCGACGATCAGGAACACCGGGATAAGGGCGAGGCGGACGAAGCCGATCGCATTGGGGATCGTCCACGGGCGCAGCGGCTGGCCCGCCTCCGTCTCCACAGGCGCGGGCCCGGAGCGATCAAGCCCGAACAGCCTGCGCGCCGTGAGGGGCGGGCGCCCGGAGGCGCCCTCGGAGACCGTGGGGGCGTCGGCGCCGCCGGCCTGCGTCAGGGGAGGCTCCGCCACAGCTCATCCACGGCCCTCAGGAGCGACTCGCCGTCGCCCGCGAGGGGTATGCCGGGCGCGTCGGCGCGCCCGCGCCGGATCTGCACCTCGGCCTCGCCGGACTCCAGCGAGCGCCGGCCGACGGTGAGGCGGATGGGGCAGCCCAGCAGCTCCGCGTCCGCGAACTTCTCGCCTGGCCCGAGGTCGCGGTCGTCGTAGAGGACCTCCACCCCGCCCGCGAGCAGCTGCTCGTACAGGGCGTCGGCTGCATCGCGCTCTGGTGTCCCGGGCTTGCCGAGCGCGACCAGGTGAACCGCGAACGGCGCGAGCGCGCGAGGCCAGGAGATCCCCTTCTCGTCTGCGAACTGCTCAACCGCCGCCGCGACGATCCTCGCGGGCCCGATCCCGTATGAGCCCATCCAGATCGGCTGCTCGCGGCCGCTCTCGTCCAGGAAGGTCGCGCCTAGCGGAACCGAGTAGCGGGTGCCCAGCTTGAAGATGTTGCCGATCTCGATCGCGGGCTCGATCGTGATCTCGCGGCCGTCGATTGTGTCGCCGGCGCAGACGCTCCGCACATCGGCGCGTCGGAAGTCGAAGTCCCGGCCCGGGACCACGCCGGCGAGGTGCTCGTCGGCCACGTTCGCGCCCGACACGTAGGCGCCGTCGGCCACCGCGTCGTCGAGCACGATGTCGATCCCGTGGTCGCCGACGGGGCCGATGTAGCCCGGCGGGCCGAGCCGCTGTGAGATCTCCTCGGGGTGGGCGGGGCGGAACGGGGCGCCGAGCGCGCGGGCGAGCTTCAGCTCGTTCACGCGGTGGTCGCCGCGCACGAGTACGAGCACCATGCTCTCCTCGTCCTCGCCGCCGAGGATCACCGGGAAGGCCTTCAGCAGGGCTCCCTCGGGCAGCCCCAGGGCGCCCGCGACCTCCGGTACGCTCGTAAGCCCGGGCGTCGAGATGACCAGCGGCGCGTCGCCCGCCGGCTCCAGCTCGACGGGCTGGGCGTCGGCACTGGCGATCTCGACGTTCGCCGCATAGCCCGGCGCGAGCGCGACCTCGTTCTCGCCGGCGGCGCACGGCGCCATGTACTCGTGGGCTCCGCTGCCTCCCATCATCCCCACGTCCGACTCGACGCTGTACCAGCGCAGCCCGGTCCGCTCCATGATGCGGTCGTACGCTGCGACGTGAAGCTGGTAACGCTCGTCCAGGCCTTCGGCGTCACGGTCGAAGGTGTAGGAGTCCTTCATGATGAACTCACGGGTGCGCAGAACACCCGCGCGCGGGCGCGGCTCGTCACGCTCCTTGACCTGGAAGTGGTAGAGGATCAGCGGCAGGTCCCGGTAGGAGCGCACGATCTGAGCGACGTGCGTCGTGACAGCCTCCTCGTGTGTCATCGCCAGGACCAGCTCCGAGCCCTTGCGGTCACTCAGCTTGAAGAGCTCGTCGATGTCGTAGCGGCCGGTGCGGTGCCATGGCTCCGCGGGCTGGAGCACCGGCATCAGCATCTCCTGGCCGCCGATCGCGTCGATCTCCTCGCGGATGATCTGCACCGCCTTCTCGTGGATCCGCCACCCCGCCGGCAGCCAGGTCCACATACCCGCGCCCATCTGCCGGATCAGCCCGGCCCTGACCATCAGCTTGTGCGAGACGGCCTCCGCGTCCGCGGGAGCCTCCTTCTCGGTCGGCAGCAGATAGCCCGAGAGCCGCGTCATCGCCGCCTCGCTGTGACTCGCCTCGCGCTCATGGATCGAGCGTATAGATACCCGCAGCGCTGCGTCTGCACAGTGGCATTTCCTGCGCCGCGCACATACGCTCCCGGTGAGAGGGGTATCAGCGGCATCACGGCCTTTGATAGAACAGCCGTAGTTTTCCGCCAGCCCACGCAACACCGACAAGGAGCACGCTGACATGGCCTTTTCCGTACCGCCGCTCGCATACGCATTCGATGGGCTCGAACCCCATATCGACGCCAAGACGATGGAGATCCACCACGACAAGCACCACCAGGCCTACGTGGACAAGGCCAACGCCGCGCTCGAGGGCACGCCCCTCGCCGACACGCCCGTTCAGGACATTCTGCGTGACCTCTCACAGGTGCCGGAGGACAAGCGCACGGCCGTGCGCAACAACGGCGGCGGCCACTACAACCACAGCCTGTTCTGGGAGAGCATGAGCCCCAGCGGCGGCGGCGCTCCCTCGGGCGACCTCGGGTCCGCGATCGACTCCGCGTTCGGTTCGTTCGCCGACCTGCAGGCGAAGATGAAGGAAACGGGCGTCAACCAGTTCGGCTCAGGCTGGTCCTGGCTCGTGCATGACGGATCCGGGCTCGCGGTCCTCGGCACGCCCAACCAGGACAACCCGATCTCCTCCGGATCTACACCGCTGCTCGGTGTCGACGTCTGGGAGCACGCGTACTACCTGAAGTACCAGAACCGCCGGCCCGACTACATCGACGCGTGGTGGAACGTCGTCGACTGGAGCAAGGTCGCAGAGCGCCTCGCGGCCGCCTAGCGCGCCGCGCCGGAAGGCCGCCGCTGGAGAGACACCTCAGCGGCGGCTGAAGCGCCGGCCGGCGACGGGCGAGACGGCCTCGTCGAGCTCGGCCGGCCCAGCGGGAGCGAGCATCGCCTCAAGCACCGCGCCCGCGGCCGCATCGTTCTCCGCAGCGGCCGCTTCCAGCGCCGCGATCCGCTCGGGCGTCATCGCCGTCAGGTCCTCATTCTGGGCCAGCCACTCTCGCGCCTCTGCGGCGGCCGCCTCGTCCCTGTGCACCGTCTTGCCGGCGGCGTAGTAGCGATCGATCTCCTTGAAGAGCTCCTCGACGAGCTGCTCCGTCGGAACCTTCTTGAGAGGCTCGCCCTTGGAGTAGATCATGCCCATGTCCTTCGCACCGGTGATCCCGAAGTCCGCGTGCCGAGCCTCACCGATCCCGTTCACGGCGCAGCCCAGCACGGAGACCTCGATCGGGTCCTCGTAGGCTTCAAGGCGCCGCTCGACCTCCGCGACGACGGTGTCCATGTCGAACTGCAGCCGGCCGCACGTCGGGCAGGCGATCAGGTCCGGGCCGCGCTGGCGGAGCTTCAGCGCCTTGAGGATCTCCCAGGCGACCTTGACCTCCTCCTCCGCGTGGAAGGTCGACAGCGAGATCCTGATCGTGTCGCCGATGCCGTCGGCGAGCAGTGTGCCGAGGCCGACAGCGGACTTCAGCGATCCCGCCCATTTAGTGCCCGCCTCGGTCACCCCGAGGTGAAGCGGATAGGGGATCCGCTCGGCGAGCCGGCGGTTGGAGGCGATCGTGTTCGGCACCGAAGTGGACTTCATCGACACCTTGAAGTTCGTGAAGTCAAGGCTCTCCATCAGCTCGACCGTCTCGATCGCGGCGGTCACGAGCGCCTCCACCGGGTCCTCGTACTCGAGCTCGCGCAGATGCTTGGGCAGCGATCCGGAGTTGACGCCCACCCGCAGCGGCGTGCCGCGCTCGCTTGGCGAGGGCGATCACCTCCGCGACCTTCTCCGGGCCGCCGATGTTGCCGGGGTTCAGGCGCACGCAGTGGGCGCCAGCTTCGATCGCCTTCAGCGCCAGGGTGTGGTTGAAATGGATGTCGGCGATCACCGGGATCGGGGAGTCCCTCGACGATCGTCCGCAGCGCCTCGACGTCCTGCTCGCGGGGAACCGCGACGCGCACGAGGTCCGCTCCCGCCTCGGCGACGGTGCGGATCTGTTCCATCGTCGCCGCGAGGTTCGCGGTCTCGGTCTTGGTCATCGTCTGCACCGCGACGGGCGCGCCGCCGCCGATCAGCACGCCGCCGACGTCGATCTGCCGCTTGGAGGCCATAGGCTGATTCTAGATGCCCGACGATCTACTCCACCGCGCGCGGCCCGCTGCCTCGCCTCGCGAGCCGCCCGCTGCCCGCGCTCGAGCCGCCCGCCACGAGCGCTTCTTCGCGCTCACACGGCTGGCGCCGGGCGGCCGCGTGCTCGACGTCGGATGCGGAACGCTAGGGCTGCGGGCGCTCGAGCCGGACCTCGACATCACCGGCGTCGACCTGCGCCGGCGCCCGCCTACCCTGGCCCGTTCGTTCAGGCCGACGCGACGATCGGCCTCCCGTTCGCGGACGGCGAGTTCGACCTCGTCTACTGCTCGAGCGTGATCGAGCACGTCCCGCGGGCCGCCGCGGAGCGTTCGCGGCCGAGATCCGGCGCGTAGGACGAGGCTGGCTGGCCCAGACCCCGGCCTACTCCTTCCCGATCGAGCCGCATTCGCTGCTCCCGTTCGCGCACTGGCTGCCCGTGAGCTTGCGCCGCCCCTACTGGCGCCTCGGCGCGGCGGGCGGCTGGGAGGACATCGCGCTGCTGCGCCGGGGAGAGATGGAAGCCCTGTTCGGCCGCCCGCGCCGGAGCGGGCCGGCGCCGCTCACGAAGAGCTGGGTCTGCGTCAGCCCGCCAGCCGGCCGATGTCGTTGCTGATCCCGTTGATCACGAGGAACAGCAGCAGGACGATCCCGACGGAGCTGAAGCGATACATCGCGATCAGCGACACTCGCCTGCCGCGCACCTTCTCGGCGAGCGCCCACAGCACGTGCCCGCCGTCCAGCGGCAGGAACGGGAACAGGTTGATGACCGCGAGCACGAGCGAGATGTAGCCGAGGAACACCAGCGCGTCGCCGGCACCCGCTTCGACCGTGTGTGCGCGTCTGGGTGATCCCGACGATGCTGGAGATCTGCCCGCGGGTCTTGGAGTTCGGTGAGCGCTTTGCCGAAGCCCGTGAGCGTGCCCGTCGTGACGTTCCACATCTCGCTCCGCGATGCGCCGGCGGCAGCGAACGCGCCGAACGCTTTCGGCCGGACGCCGAAGCCGAAGCCGATCAGCATCCGCCCGGCTTCCTTGTTGTAGCGGGGGTAGATCGCCAGGCGCACGACCTGGCCGTTGCGCCTGCACGGTCAGCAGCACCGGGGTGGCTGCACGGCAGCCGTCGACCTGCGCGCCGACGCACTTGTGGGAGCCGACGCGCGCCATCGTCGAGGTGACCGTCGCCCGCCGCCCGTCGACCGTCAGGATCTGGTCGCCCGGCGTAAGGACCCCGTCGGCGGGATGCCCCTTCTCGACCGCCTGCACGCTCGTGTTCGGTGTCAGCGTCTGCACGGACGGGTTCAGCCTCGAGAGCGCAGGTCGCCGTTGACGCTTCCGCTGATCGCAGCACCGCCCAGAACAGCACGAACGCGATCAGGATGTTCACCCCCGGGCCCGCGAGGATCACCACGATCCGCTTCCACGGCGGCTGGTTGTAGTAGGCGCGCTCTGGCGATCTCCGGCTCGAGATCCTTGATCTCCTCCGGGTTCATGCCGGTGATCTTCACGTAGCCGCCCGCCGGGATCGCGCCGATCGCATACTCGGTCTCGCCTCGTTTGACCTTGAAGATGCTCGGCGGGAAGAACAGCGAGAAGCGCTCGACGCGCATGCCGACGCGCCTTGGCGGCGGTGAAGTGCCCGAGCTCGTGCAGCACGACCAGCAGCACGATCCCGAGGATTGTCAGGACCCAGCTCACGGCCCCAGTTTGGCAGGCCCGGCGCCCGTTCACGCCGCCTTGAGAGCTCGGTCGCGGCGCTCAGGCGAGCGCCGCGACGGCCTCCGCGGCGAGCTCTCGGGCGAGCCGGTCGGCGTCGTACAGCGACTCGAACGCCGTCACCGGCTCGCTTCCGGCAGCTCTCGAGGGTGCGCTCGATCACCTCGGGGATCTCGAGGAAGCGCAGCCGGCCCTCAGGAACGCGTGGACGGCGATCTCGTTGGCCGCGTTGAGCACGCACGGCGCCGTCCCCCCTGCGCGCGCGGCCTCGCGCGCCAGGCGCAGGCATGGAAACGCCTCGAGGTCGACGGGCTCGAACGTGAGCTCGCCGACCGCCGCCAGGTCGAGCGGCTCGATCGGCAGCCGCACGCTCTCGCCGCCGTGCAGCGCGTAGGAGATCGCGATGCGCATGTCGGGCGGCCCGAGGTGGGCGAGCATCGCGCCGTCGGCGAGCTGCACGATGCCGTGGATCAGCGACTGCGGGTGCACGACCACGTCGATCCGCTCGTAGGGCGTGCCGAACAGGTGGTGGGCCTCCATCACCTCGAGGCCCTTGTTCATCAGCGTGGCGGAGTCGATCGTGATCTTGCCGCCCATCGCCCAGGTCGGGTGCGCGAGCGCCTGCTTGACGGTCACGTCCGCGAGCTCCGCGCGGCTGCGGCCGCGGAACGGGCCGCCGCTGGCGGTGATCGTCAGGCGCTCGACGGCGCCGGCGGGCTGGCCGGCGATGCAGCTGGTGCAGCGCGGTGTGCTCGGAGTCGACGGGCACGATGCTGCGCGCCGGTGGCCTCGGCGAGCGCGGTCACGAGCTCGCCGCCGACGACCAGCGACTCCTTGTTGGCGAGCGCCAGGTCGATGCCCTCGCCGAGCGTCGCGACGGTCGGCCCGAGTCCGGCCGAGCCGACGAGCGCGTTCAGCACCAGATCGGCGCCGGACTCGACGACGAGCCGCACGAGGCCCTCGGCGCCGCCGAGCACCTCGCCGTCGGTCCACGCCTCCGCGGCGCGGGCGGCGGCGTCGCCGTCGGCGAGCGCGATCCGCCCGACGCCGTGGGCGCTGGCCTGCTCGACCAGCGCCTCCCATGAGCTCTCGGCGGACAGCCCGACGATCTCGAGCTCCTCGCTGCGCGAGCACACGTCCAGCGCCTGCATGCCGATCGAGCCGGTCGAGCCGAGCATCAGCAGGCGCCGGGGACGCTCACGGGTGCGCTCCCCGGCTCGCGGGAGGTTGGGGCATACGGCGCGCGGTCACGCGCCGATCATAGTGCCCGCCGGCGCGCGCCCGGCCGCCTCGGCCGCCTACTGGGTAGGTGAACTGGTCGCCGGGGGGTTCCTGGGCTGTTGCGCGTCGCCAGGTCGCTTTGACGTCGACCGTGCGGCTTCGGGTGCGCCGGCGTGGTCGCCGTGCAGAGGGTGCTCGAGCTGCAGTTGCACCGACAGCGCGTGGACTTGCCGAATCTGAACGTTGTCGCGGTGCCCGGCGCGAACCCAGAGCCGGTGATCGTCACCGTGGTGCCGCCCGCGAGCGCCCCGCGGCCGGTTGACGACGTGACGTCGGCGGCCCGTAGGCGAAGTGGTCGGCGCTTACGATGGGGCTCGTGCCGCCGCGCCGGTCACGCGTGACGTCGGCGTCCCCGGTCGTGCCGGCCGGCGCGTCGCGGTGATCGACGTGTCCGAGTTGACTTTGAACGCCGCGCAGGAACCGAGCCAAAGTGACGGCGGTCGCGCCGGTGAACCCGCTGCCGGTGATCGCGACTGTCGTGCCGCCGCCGGAGCGCCGCTCTTCGGCGTCAGTTTCGTGATGAGCGGCGGCACCGGCGCGAGGCGCTGCTGGCAGTTGACCGCCAGGTTGCTCCACTCCTGCTGATACCAGTACTCGACGCCGCCGACGACCTGGTTGAACGGCGCGCCGTCCGGTGCGGTGCCGAGCGCTTTGCCGTATTCGCTGGAGGCCACGAAGGTGCGGCATTTGTCGCCGTTCTCGCTCCCTTCCGGCCCGAACCAGGCGCTGAGTTCGGGGTCTGTGATCGACTCGTTGTGCTCGTGGCTGAGCCCACCCTGGATCGCCCCCTCGGCGAGGCTTTCACTGGGGTGTTCGTTTGTGTCGCAGCCGAACACGCCCGCCGTGTAAGGATCGTTGGCGTAGATGATCTCGCCCCCGTTTCGAGCGACGTCGCCGTGGTAGGCACAGTAGGAGGGGCTGGTACTGCCGGACGAGCATTCCAGGCCGGTCGCGTCGAAGCAGCTTTCGACGCCGGGCGGGGTGAGAACGAAGTACTCGTGTGCGAGGTCCGACGGCAGGCCGTGCGCGCTGATGTAGCTCCTCAGCTCCGCCTGGATCTGGGCATCCGTCAGACAGTTTCGGCGGCCGAGCAGCCGTTTTTCGGATACGGGTTCGTGTCGATGATCGCACCTGCGAAATGCGATTTGTAGGCGGCGGTTTCACCGCTGCCGTTCGTGTACTGCGCCGAGACCGAGTCGACGTTCTGGTTGCTGCCGCTGTCATGCGGCGAGATCTTCGAAGTAGCGGTCGATACCGGCCGTGTAGCCCGCCGGTACGCGGGCGAGCCCGACGGAGCCCAGTAGAAGGCGTAGTTCGTGTTCGAGGTCATCATCGGGCCGCCGTGGTATTCGAGCGGGGCGCCCGTTTTGGCCGTTCTCACCGCGGAGCTCGTCAGCGGCGCCTGCGCGAGCGGGCCGTGCACCGGCTGGAAGGAGATCCTGTGGCCGTTCGGCAGCCGCTTGATGAGCGCGGACGCGTTGCCTCCGCCGAACGCCAGCAGCGCCAGCGCGGCAATTGCGGCGGCCTGAGCCATACCACGGCCCGCGCCGTGCCCCGCGGCGGCCGTGAGGCCGCGCGTCCGTGCATGAGCCCACGCGCGGCGGGCGCTCGATCGATCCATGGTGTTCCTTCCCTCGAAGGAGGCGGCTGTGCGGCCGCCGGTTCTGGGAACGCTACCGGGCCGTGCCCCGCCAGTCCAGTGGGATAACGATCTCTCAACGGACGGCCGACGCTGCGGTAGCCTGCCCCGCTAATGGCTGAGCCCGGTTCAAGCGGCGGAATCTGGCCGCCGCCCGGCCCGCGATGGGCCTATGCGCTGGCGCTGGCCGCGCTCGTGGCGGCGGTCATCCTCGCGACGCTCGGCTCTCCCGGCGCGGTCTCACCGGCGCGCACCGCGCAGCTGATCGACTCCAACTACTCCATCAGCGGCACCGTGTGCACGACCGCCGCTCACGGGCGCCAGCTGTGCCGCCTGAATGCGCCGTCCTGCCACGGCACGCTGCTGGTCGCCCCGACCTCACAGGGCACCTTCACGATCGTGAGCGCGAACCCCGAAGACCTCACGTCCTCCCAGTGTGGCCACACCGAAGGCGCCGCCGCGGAAAAGGAATGAACGTCCTCCCGACAGGCTTTACTGCCCGCAAATGAGGCGTTCCTAGCGTGAGAGTCCGGTCACCGGGGGTAGGGGTTGCCTCTACAAGCAAGTGCTGCGTTCCCCGGTGACCGTGCTCCTCCCCGCGCGCCCGGCGCTGCCCGAACGGCTCAGGCCGACGCTGCTCAGGGATCCGGGCGGACCAGCACGGTGTCCGCGACGGCGATGATCTCATCGACCGGCAGGTCCGCCCGCGAGGCGTGATCGCGAATCGCCTCGGGGCTGCTCGCCTGGTAGATGCAGACTGTTCCAACCGAGCCGCCGTCCTCCTGCAGGACGTAGCTGCGAATCCAGCGTATGTCGTCCGACATCTCCTCGTCGCCGACCTGCGTCGAGCGCGCCGCCGCCGCCTCAAGATCCGCCGGCGAGCGCCAGCCGCTCCGGCGCAGGATCACATAGGTATCCACGTGTGCCTCCTTCTGTCGAGGGCATCTGCCTCGACAATAACGCCGCCCCGCCTCGCCGGTCAACGGTCCGAGGCTCAGGGCGTGTAGGCGGCCCAGATGTAGTAGCTCGCGACCGCGACGAAAAGCACCGCGTCGAGGCGATCGAGGGCGCCGCCGTGCGCCCCGAACAGGCCGCCGGAGTCCTTCGTGCCGGCCTCGCGCTTGACGAACGACTCGAACAGGTCGCCGATCGGCGCGAAGACCGCTACGCCGAGCCCCAGGACGAGCGCGTGCGTGCCGGGGAGCCAGTCCTGGTAGCGCCCCGCGATCCAGACCCCGAGGACCGCGAACGCCATCCCTATCAGCAGGCCCTCGACCGTCTTGTTCGGGGAGATGTCCGGCGCGAGCGGCCGTTTGCCGAACGTGCGGCCGCCGAGGTATGCGCCGGTGTCCCCCAGGAACGTGCCCACGAGCACGTCGATCACGATGCCCTGCCCGTGCGGGAGATCGCGAAGCAGGACGGCGTGCGCGAGCGCGAAGCCGATCCAGTAGATGCCGAGCAGCGTTATCGCGATCGCGCCCACGCTGGGACGCGGCTGCAGCAGCGTGAAGCCGAACAGCATCGGCAGGGCGGCGACCGCGACGAGCAGGATCTGGAACTGCCCGCCGTAGCGTGCCGCGATCAGCAGGCCCGCGAGCGCGATCACGCCCGCGATCAGGATCGGCCGGGCGCGCGAGTACATCGAGTAGAGCTCATGCAGGCAGATCGCACCGAGACCGAACACGCCCACCACGAAGATCGTCCCGCCCTCGATCACGAAGAAGAGAGCCAGAGCTATTGCCGGGATCGCGACAAGGATGCGCGCCGTGAGATCGGACTGCCCGCGTTTCTCGCGCCTGCGCCGAGGTGGGCGCCGTGTGATCTGCCCGCCCTCGCGCTCGGAGGCGCGGCGCGAGGTGGATGCGCGTGCCCCTCCTGGTGTCTGCGGCCTGCCGGCCATCACGCGCCCCTCATCGGCCGCCGAAGCGCCGCCGCCGCTCGGAGTACTCGGCGAGCGATTCCTCGAGCGCCTCCCGTGTGAAGTCGGGCCACAGCTCGTCGCGGAAGATCAGCTCCGAGTACGCGGACTGCCACAGCAGGTAGTTCGACAGGCGCCGCTCGCCGCTGGTGCGGATGATGATGTCCGGGTCGTGCATCTCAGGCGCATACAGGCAGGCGCGGAACTCCTCCTCCGTGTCGCCCTTGAAGCGGCGGGCGGCGTCGACGATCTCGGCGCGGCCGCCGTAGTTGAACGCGACGAACATGGTGATGCGCGTGTTTGCGCGTGTCATCTCTTCGGCCCATTCCATCTGCTCGTTCAGGCGCGCGCCGACACCCTCACGGCGGCCGATGAACCGCATGCGCACGCCTTCCTCGTGAAGCTCGGGCGTCTCCCCGGCGATCCTGACGGAGAACATCTCCATCAGGCCGCTCACCTCCTGCGCAGGGCGCGTCCAGTTCTCCGTTGAGAACGAGTAGACGGTGAACTCCTTGATCCCCAGCTCGGCGGCGTCTCGCAGCCTCGCCTTGACCGTGTCCGCGCCCGCGCTGTGTCCCTCGTTGACGGGCAGGCCGCGGGACTGAGCCCAGCGGCCGTTGCCGTCGGTGATGATCGCGATGTAGCGGGCGGCGGCTGCGTCGGGCGCGTCGGCCGTCTCCGCGGCCGCTGCGGGCGCCCGTTCACCGGCGGCCGACATCAGACTGCGAGGATCTCCTCTTCCTTGGCCTTCAGCACGCTGTCGAGCTCGGTGACGCGGCCGTCGGTGAGCTTCTGCAGCTCGACCTCGGCGCGGTGCTCGTCGTCGGAGGAGGCTTCGCCAGCGGCCTTCAGCTCTCGCAGGTGCTGCATCGTGTCGCGGCGCACGTTGCGGATCGAGATGCGGCCCTCCTCAGCGAGGTTCTTCAGCACCTTCACCAGCTCACGGCGGCGCTCTTCGGTGAGCTCGGGGATCGAGAGCCTGATGATGTTCCCGTCGTTGGTGGGCGTCAGCCCGACGTCGGACTCGTTGATCGCCTTTTCGATCGCCTTGATCGACGACTTGTCGTAGGGCTGAACCGTCAGCAGGCGCGCCTCGGGTGCGGAGATCGTCGAGAGCTGGTTCAGCGGGGTCATCGCGCCGTAGTAGTCGACCGTCACGCGGTCGAGCAGCGCCGGGCTCGCGCGCCCCGTGCGTACCGTGGAGAACTCGTGCTGCGCCGACTCGACCGATTTGCTCATGCGCTCGCGCGCGTCCTCGAGCAGTTCGTCGATCACGTTCTCAGCTGCCATCGCCCTCTCCCGTCGCCGTGGATACGAGCGTGCCCACCCGCATGCCGGAGATTATCCGCGCGAGGCTCGTCTCGTCGTCCATGTTGAACACGTTGATCGGCATCCCGTTGTCCATGCACAACGCCAGCGCCGTGGAGTCCATCACGCGCAGCCGGCGCTCGATTGCCTCCATGTGAGTGATCTCCGGGATGAACTCGGCGCTCGGGTCCCGTGCCGGGTCGGCTGTGTAGACGCCCTCGACGCCGTTCTTGGCCATCAGGATGATCTCGGCGTGGATCTCGGCCGCGCGGAGCGCAGCCGCGGTGTCCGTCGTGAAGAACGGGTTGCCGGTGCCGGCCGCGAAGATCACCACGCGGCCCTTCTCGAGGTGGCGCATCGCGCGGCGCCGGATGTATGGCTCGGCGACCTCGGAGACCGCGAGCGCCGACTGCACGCGGGTGTCGGTCTGCATCTTCTCCAGCGCATCCTGCAGCGGGAGCGCGTTCAGGAGTGTGGCGAGCATCCCCATGTAGTCCGCCGTCGCGCGGTCCATGCCGGCGGCCGCACCCTTCATGCCGCGGTAGATGTTGCCGGCCCCGACGACGATCGCGACCTCGACGCCGAGGTCGCGCACGGCGCTCACCTGGCGTGCGACCCCGACCACGCGGTCGGGGTCCGTCCCGTAGTCCAGCTCACCCATCAGGGCCTCGCCGGACAGCTTCAGCAGAATGCGCTTGAAGGCAGGGGCCATTGCCGCAGGAGCCTATACCCGCGGCGCCGGCTACTGACCCACGGCGAACCGGGAGAAGCGGCGGATGACGACGTTCTCTCCCGTCGTCGCCGTCAGCTCGTCCCGGAGCTGCTGGACCGTCTTGCCGTCGAACTTGGGGTTGTGCATCTCCTGCTCGAGCAGCGTCACCGTCTGGTACCAGGAGTCGAGCTTGCCGGTCACGATTTTCTCTCGCACGTTCTCCGGCTTGTCGGCCGCCTCCTGCTCGTAGACGCGCGCCTCCGCCTCCCGCTTCTCCTCGGGGACGTCCTCGCGGCTCACGTAGTGGACGGTGGGCGATGCTGCGATCTGCATCGCGACCTCACGTGCGAAGGAGACGAAGTCATCGTTCTTGGCGACGAAGTCGGTGTTGCAGTCGACCTCGATCAGGACCCCCACCTTCGAGCCGGCGTGGACATACGCCTGCACGGTGCCCTCGGTGGCGGCGCGCTCCCCGAGGTCCTGGATTTTCTTGCCCTGCTTGACGCGCAGGACCTCGATTGCCTTCTCGATGTCCCCTCCGGTCTCCGTGAGGGCCTTCTTGCAGTCCATCATGCCTGCGCCCGTGCGCTCGCGCAGGGCCTTGACGTCCTTTGCTGAGATCCCGGTGGTGCTCATTGCTCGCTGCTCTCCGTTGTCGTCTCGTCGGTTGCCTGGACCGCGGGCGCCGGCTCAGCGGCCGGTGCCTGCTCGCTCGGTGCCTCGGCCGCGGGGGCCGCAGGCGCGGGCGGCGCGGGCGGCTCCGTTGGCGCGGGGGGTGCCTCGGCCTGAGCGGGCGCAGCGGCCGGGGTCGGTGCGGCCGGGGTCTCGGCCGGAGCGGCGACAGGCGCCTCTGCGGGAGCGGGCTGCGCCTGCGCTGCCGCTGCCGCCGCCTGCTCCTCCGCGGCCGCGCGCGCGGCCTCCTCGGCCTCGCGCTTGGCCTGCTCTTCGGCGTCGCGCTTCTCCTGTTCCTCGGCCTCGCGCTTCGCCCGGGCCTCGGCCTCGGCGCGCGCTTTTTCCTCCGCCTCCTTGCGGGCCCGTTCCTCCTCGGCCCTGAAGATCGAGTGGCCCTCGGAGACGACCTGCCCGATCGCCTGTGTGACCAGCGAACACGAGCGGATCGCATCGTCGTTGCCCGGGATCACGAAGTCGATGCCGTCCGGGTCGCAGTTCGTGTCCACGAGCCCGATGATCGGGATCCGCAGCCGCTGCGCCTCTTTTACGGCGATGACCTCGGTTTTGAGGTCGATCACGAACATCGCGTCCGGGACGCGCTGCATGTCTTTGACTCCGCCGAGGTTGGCCCTCAGCTTCTCGAGGTCGGCCTGGGCCGCCATCCTCTCGCGCGTAGGGAGCAGCGCCAGCTGTCCCTCGGCCTCGAACTTTTCGAGGTCGTGCAGCCTGCGGATGCGCTGGTTGATGGTCTGGAAGTTCGTCAGCAGCCCGCCGAGCCAGCGGTGGTTGACATACGGCATTCCGGCGCTCGTGGCGACGTCACGGACCGTGTCACGGGCCTGCTTCTTCGTCCCGACGAACAGGACGGTGCCACCACGGTGGGCGAGCGCACCTGCGAACTCCTGCGCCTGCGCCAACAGGGACTGGGTCTTCAGGAGATCGATGATGTAGATGCCGCCGCGCTCACCATGAATGAAGCGGCGCATCTTGGGGTTCCAGCGTCGCGTCTGATGGCCGAAGTGGACTCCGGCCTCCAGCAGCTCCGCAATGCCTACGTCAGCCACGGGCTACTCCCTTGTTATGTGTTGGTTCTGCTGCGCGCGGACGGAGCGGACCCGGGATGCAGATTTCTCTGCGGGCCCGGGCAGGGCCGCCTACCGCTGCCGCGCGGTTAGAGGTCTGGTCTTGAACAGCTCAGGATAGCCCTTCGGCGCGGCGCAGCGCCGCCTGCAGGTCCTCGGGCAGCGGCGAGGTGACATCGATCCGCTCGCCCGTGATCGGATGCTCGAACGCGAGTCGTGTCGCGTGCAGGAACTGACGCTCGAGCCCGAGCATGCCTGCGGTGCCGTATTCGGGGTCGCCGCACACCGGGTGCCCGATCGCCTGCAGGTGCACTCGGATCTGGTGGGTGCGCCCCGTATCGAGCTTGCAGCGCAGCAGGGAGGTCCCCTTCAGCGACCTCTCGAGCGTGAAATGGGTTCGCGCCTCGCGTGCCCCGGAGCCGCCGACCGCCATCCTCGTCCGGACGCGCGGATCGCGCCCTATCGGCGCCTCGATCGTGCCGGCGCGCGCCGGCGGACGGCCCTCGACGAGCGCGAGATATTCGCGCTCGATATGCCTGTCCGTGAGCGCGCGCTGCAGCCGCCTAAGCACCTCATCTGAGCGCGCGACGACCATCAGCCCGGAGGTATCCCTGTCCAGGCGGTGAACGATCCCCGCACGCTCGGGCTCGCCGCCGCCGGCCAGGGGTGCGAGCAGCTGGCTGAGCGTGCCCTCGTGGTGCCCCGCAGCGGGGTGCACCACGACACCCGGCGCCTTGTCCACGACCAGCAGGTGCTCGTCCTGGTAGGCGATCGCGAATGGCTGCGCGCTCACGGTTTCGCGGTTCGAGCGTGGTCGGCGAGCAGGAACAGGATCAGTATCCCGAGCGTGATCGCGGCATCCGCGAGGTTGAACGGGGGCCAGCCGAGCGGCAGCTTCACGAAGTCCGTGACCGAGCCGTGGCGGACGCGGTCCAGGATGTTGCCGATCGCGCCGCCGAGCAGCATCCCGGTCGGCAGCCAGATCAGCGGCCGGTCCAGGTGACGAGCGAAGTAGATGAGCAGCGCCACGACCGCGGCTCCGATCAGGATTGTCACGAGGCCCTGGCTGCCCGGCAGGAATCCGAACGCGACGCCGTGGTTGCGGGTGTCGACGAACGAGACGCCCGGCAGGACGCGGTGGACTTCTCCCGGAGTCACAGAGCGTTCGATCGCGCGCTTGCTGAGCTGGTCGGCCGCGAGCACGAGCACCGCCGTCAGCGCGGCGAGGCCTATGGCGCGCCAGGCGCGCTGGTCGCGCTGTTGCTCCCTGGCTGCCTGCATCAGAGCCAGCGATCAGCCGTGGATGAGGCCCTGCACCACGAAGCTGTTGAAAAGCTGCAGTGCGATGAACCCGATGATCGGGCTGAAGTCCAGGCCTCCGAACGACGGGATGATCCCGCGGAAGATCCTCAAGAATGGTTCGCAGATGTCGCGCAGGAATCCGATGATGCTGTCGGTCACCTGGGAATAAGGCGGCCGTACACCGGCGGCGAACAGCAGCTGGATCACGATGTACGCGATCAGCAGCAGCGTGTAGACATAGATCAGCGTCGAGAGGAAGTCGGCGATGCTGGTGCGGGTCGTCGCGAGGACGATCGTGGAGAGGACCATCAGTCCTCTCCGAGCACCGCGTCGAGTGCGTCGCTGAACGCGGCCCGTATCCCGCCGCGCTCGAGGGCGTCGAGCCCTTTCGCGGTGACCCCGCCGGGAGAGGACACCTCGCGGCGAACAGCCATCGTGTCGTTGCCGCGCCGGCGCAGTAGCTCGGCGGTCCCGGCGAGGGTCTGTATGACCAGCTCGGCTCCCTGTGCGGCGGGTATGCCGCGGCGTACGCCGGCGTCGATCTGGGCCTCGGCGACCAGCGCGACATACGCGGGACCACAGGACATCAGTCCCATCGCGACGTCGACGAGGCCGTCATCGAGCACCACGAGGGTCCCGAGCGACGCGAACAGCTCGCTCACGCGGGCGTCCAGCTCCGCGTCCTGAGCGGGCCCTGCGGCCTGCACGACGGCTCCCTGGCGGACCTCGACGGGGAGCGACGGGATGAAGCGGTAGACAGGCCTGCGGGGGTAGGCGGCCTTCAGGGCGGCGAGCGGCGTGGCCGCCAGGATCGACGCGACGGCTGCGCTCGCTCCGTCCAGTTCCCCTGCAACGAGCTGGAGCTGGGCGGGCTTGTGGCACAGCACGATCAGGTCCGATCGCTCGGCGACCTCCGCACCCGAAGCGAGCGCCTCGCCGCCGACCTCCTGCGCGAGAGCGCGTGCGCGGTCGGTGTAGGGGTCGGTGCAGAGCACGGGAAGCTGCCAGCCGCGGGCCAGTGCCCGGGCCATGTTCCCGCAGCCGATGAGGCCGATCTGCATCCGCGCCTCAGGCTGGGCCGCGGCGCGGAGCGCCGGCGGAGGGAGCTGCGAGCTCAGGACTGATTGAAGAAGCCCTTCTCGATCAGTCTCGCGCGCTCCTCAGCGGAGATCTCCACGTTGCGCGGAGTGAGCATAAAGACCTTGTCAGCGATCCGCTGCATGCCCCCGTCGAGCGCGTACGTCAGGCCTGATGCGAAGTCGATCAGGCGCTTGGAGAGGTCCGTGTCCGAGCCCTGCAGGTTCAGGATGACCGGGATTGAGTCCTTGAACTTGTCGGCGATCTGCTGGGCGTCGTTGAAGGACTTCGGTACCACCAGGTGCACCTGGACGTCGCCGTTGGTCCGCGCGACCGGCTTCAGGACCGTCGCGGAGCGGGTGCCACGACCGCGGCCCGCCGGGGCGGCTTCGCCTGTGTCGTCGTCGGCGAAGATGTCGTCGAAGTCATCGCGGCGTTTGCGCAGGCGCCGGACGTTCGGACGCTCGCGGTAGCGATCCTCGATTTCGGCCTCGGGGGCCGTCTCGTCCTCGTAGTCGTCGTGATGCTCCTCGGCGAGGCCGAAGTAGACGAGGGCGCTGTGCCAGGAGTCGCGGAATGCCATAGCTGTATGGGGGTTCGCCCGGCGAGCCGGATTCCCTGCAGATGCTAATCATTCGCGGCCGGCCGGGACCGGCCGCTTGAAGGCAAGATTATATAGATCGTCACAAAGTGCGCCGGTCTTTGCCATGCGAGCCCAGTCTCGTGGCGTCAGCCCGCGGCTCAGTCGCCCGGCGGTCGAGCGTGACGGCGGCAGGAGGGTCCTCTACCCTCCCCTCGATGGACGTCCGCTCCTACTCGCAGATCGACCCGTTCATCACGCTCGACGGCTCGGAGATCCGGGAGTGGGCCGGGAGGGTTTCGGCGCCGGCGCAGAACCAGAGCCTCGCGGAGGCGACGATCCCCGTCGGCGGCGCGACCACCGAGCACTATCACCGCCTCAGCGAGGAGCTCTATCTCGTGACCTCGGGCCAGGGGCGGCTGATCATCGAGGGCGAGGAGCGGGTAATCGGCGAGGGCGACTGCGCGCTGATCCCGCCCGGAAGCCGGCACAAGGTGCTCAACGCCGGCGACGCGCCGCTTCGAATCGTGTGCGCATGCGCGCCGCCCTACTCCGACCAGGACACCATCCTCCTCGAGTGACCGCCCTCGTCCCGGCGCGCGGGCGCGGCTCTCACTCCCGGTACAGGCCGGTGCCGATGCGAACGATGCTCGCTCCCTCCTCGGCAGCGACGAGATAGTCCTGGGAGGTGCCCATCGAGAGGTGCTCGAGACCCCTGTGATCGGCGAGTGACCGCAGCGCGCTGAACCACGGGCGGCTCGCCTCGGGCTCCTGCGACATCGGCGGCATCGTCATCAGCCCCGCCACCGGGACGGGCGAGCGCGCGATCGAACGCATCGAGGTCATCCGGCTCGATTCCGGCCTTCTCCGCCTCCCCCGCGAGGTTGACCTCGATCAGGATCCGCAGCCCGGGCATGGCGCGCTCGCGGTGGCGCTCGAGCTCCCGCAGCGCCGACTCCGACGCGACCGAGTGAATCATGCTCACATGCGGGACGATCGCCTTCACCTTGCGGCTCTGGAGCTGGCCGATGAAATGCCACTCGAACAGGTCACCGTGAGCGTGCACCTTCTCCTGAAGGTCCTGCGCCCTGTTCTCGCCGACGAGCGTGACCCCGGCGGCGGCCAGGACCGGCATGTCGGCGAGAGCGACGTACTTGGTCGCCGCCAGCACCTGAGGCTCGCCCCTGCCGCCGTCCGTGCCGGCCGCGCGCGCTCGCTCGTGGGCCGCGCCGAGCTGCTGGCGGACCCGCATCAGGTTTGCGCGGACCACGCTCTCCTTGAGCCCGCTGATCAGCTCAACCATGTGACCCCAGCCTGTCTGCCCGCGGCGGCGCCTTCGCGCCGGTGGGAGAAGTAGCGCTCGTCGCAGATCGTGCAGCCGCCCACGTCCTCGACGGTATCGACCCCGGCCGCCAGGAGCCTTCCGCGCGCGATAGCGCGCAGGTCGAGCGGTCCCCGCTCCGCCGGCAGACCCAAGGCCTGCTTGACATCGGGGCCGACCTCGTAGCAGCAGGCGCCCGCGCACGGCCCGATCACGGCGCCCATCTCCCCCGCTTCGGCGAGCGAGGCGACGACCCTCACTCCTCGCTCCAGGATCCCGTCTGCGAGCCCCCTCCAGCCCGCGTGCACCATCGCAACCGCACCGCGGCCGCCGATCGCGACCGGCATGCAGTCGGCCGCGAGGACCGCCGCCGCAACCCCGGGCAGCGCCGTGGCATGACCGTCGGCGTCGAGCACCAGCGGACCGGCGCCCTGACCGGCGGGCTCGGTGATCACATGCACGTGGGTCCCGTGCACCTGCCGGCTCGCGCACAGCCTTCGCACGCCAATCCCGCGGGCGAGAGCCTCCCGCCGCTCGGCGCCGCGGGCGCAGTCCTCGCCAGCGGCGGTGGACAGGTTTCCCTCGACTCGGCTGGTGAAGATCGCGCGGCCCCCGCCGGGCAGCTCCGAGCAGAGCATCCCGTCCAAGGGCGCGCTCACGGGCCCTCCAGTGCGGCGGCGAGCTCCGCCTCCGGCCCGTCCCCTATCTCACCGTCGAGCCTTCGCTCGAGGGCGAGATCCAGTCTGCGGCCGATCTCCGGGCCACGTGCGACGCCCGCTGAGAGCAGGTCATCGCCGCTGATCGACAGCCTCACATCTCGCAGTCCTCCGAGCCAGCGCTCGGCCGCGCCGCGCGCGTCCGGGCCTGCGGCGGCGCCCGCGAGCGCGACCGCCTCTGGCCCGCTCGCTCGTGCGGCCCGCAGGAGCTCGGACGGGCGTGCGGCGTCCCGCAGGCGCCGTGCGAGATCCTCGGCCCCGGCCGCTGCCGCGATCGCCTCATCGCGCTCACCTGCGGGAACCTCGAGTGCCTCGAGCGCGATGAGCATGCGGCCCGCCTCGGCGCGCGAGCGCGGGAGCAGGCAGGACAGCATCAGCACGTCGGCGCGGCCGTCGGCCGGCAGCAGCTTCAGCGCATCCTCGGCGACGGACGGCTCGAAGGCCAGGATCGGGTCGATCGCGGCCAGCAGTCCCATCGCCTGCATCCGTGCCAGCGAGTCGGCAGCTCCCGCTTCAGCGAGCGCGAGGCGCAGCTCGCTGCCGGCGCGGGCGGGCGACAGGGTCCTGACGGCGCCGGCGCCGAGCGCCCTCCGCGCGAGCTCGGCAGTGCGAGGCTCGGCGTCGAAACGCAGGCGCGCCGCATACCGAGCGAGGCGCATCAGGCGCGTCGGGTCGTCGATGAAGCTCTCCTCGTGCATGACGCGAAGGCGGCGTGCCGCGAGGTCCTCGAGCGCGTGCTCGACGGCGCTCAGCCGCCCGGCGCCGGGACCCGCCAGCGTGACCGAGATCGCGTTGACCGTGAAGTCCCGGCGCTGCAGGTCCTCGAGGACGTTCCCGGGCCTCACCTCGGGCAGCGCGCCGGGGCTCGGGTAGCTCTCGGCCCGGCGCTCTGCCACGTCCACGCGTCCTCCCCGCCATTCGACCGCGGCGGTCCCGAAGCGCTCGTGCGCAGTCACCTCCGGCGCGTCGCCTGCGCGCTCGCCGATCAGGGCCGAGAGGCGCTCCGCGAACAATGCCGCGTCCCGCTGAACCACAACGTCGAGCTCGCGCGGCGGGGCGCCGAGCAGCAGGTCTCGCACGGCACCGCCGACGAGCGCGGCGGCCGGTTCGCTGCCGCCGAGCTCGAGCAGCTGCGGCCCGCCGGCGAGCTCAGCGAGGCCTCTCAGGACCCCCGGGCCATCGCTCTCCACGGCGCCGTGCACTCTGCGCCCCTCACACCTCGCGCACCGCGATACCCGCGGCCGCAAGGTGCGCCTTCGCCTCGCCAACCGTGTGTTGGCCGTAGTGGAAGATCGATGCGCACAGGACGGCGTCCGCGCCCGCCTTCAGGGCCTGCACGAGGTGCTCGAGCTCGCCGGCTCCCCCCGACGCGATCACCGGGACGCTCACGGCCTCGCTGACGGCGCGTGTCAGCGCCAGGTCGTAGCCGTCGCTTGTGCCGTCGCGATCCATGCTCGTGAGCAGGATCTCGCCCGCTCCGCGCTCGACACCCTCGCGCGCCCACTCGACCACGTCCAGCCCCGTCGCGGTGCGCCCTCCTGCCAGATACGCCTCCCAGCCGCCGTCTCCGGTCGGGCGCGCCTTCGCGTCGATCGCGAGCACCACGCACTGCGCGCCGAACACATCGGCGAGCTCGCTCAGCAGTTGCGGGCGCTGGAGCGCCGCGGAGTTGACCGAGATCTTGTCCGCGCCGGCATCGAGGACGGCCTGCGCGTCCGCGGCGGAGCGGATGCCTCCGCCGATCGTGAACGGGATGAACACCTCATCGGCGGTGCTCCTCGCGAGCCTCGCGATCGTGTCGCGCTTCTCGTGGGTCGCGGTGATGTCCAGGAACACGACCTCATCGGCCCCCTCGCGGTCATAGTGCGCGGCCATTTCGACGGGATCACCCGCGTCGCGGATGTCCACGAACTGCACGCCCTTGACCACGCGTCCGGCGTCGACGTCCAGGCAGGGAATGACTCGCTTGTAGTTCACGGCACCCACCGTATCGCCCGTGATCGGGGGCACAGGTTCAGGTCAGTCGCCGAGGGCCTGCCGAGCCTGCTCGATCGTGAACCGCCCCTCGTAGAGCGCCTTGCCCACGATCACCCCGCCGAGGGCGAGCGCGGCGAGGCCGCTCAGGTCCGCGAGCTCACCGATTCCGCCCGAGTAGATCACCTCCGCGCTGGTGGACTCCACGACGGCGCGCACCTCATCGAGGTCCGGGCCTTCGAGCATCCCGTCACGATCGACGTTCGTGTAGATGAGGCTGCGCACACCCGTCTCGTGCAGACGGCCCAGGACGGCGGCGGTGCTCGGCTCGGTGGACTCGGTCCAGCCGGCCGTTGCGACCCGCCCGCCGCGCACGTCGACCGAGACCAGGATCCGCTCAGGGCCATGCTCGGCGAGCGCGCTCGCCAACAGCGCCGGGTCTGTGAACGCAGCGGTGCCGAGGATCACCCGCGAGGCGCCTGCGGCGAGGGCGTCGCCGATCGCGCGCGCCGAGCGCAGCCCACCGCCGTACTGAACGGGAACGCCGAGCTCGGATGAGATCCTCGCGAGGTTCTCGAGGTTGACGGGGGCGCCGCTGCGGGCCCCGTCCAGGTCGACCACGTGCAGCGAACGAGCGCCGGCCTGCACCCAGCCCCTTGCCGCCGAGAGCGGGTCCTCCTCGTAGACCGTCTTCGCCTCGAAATCCCCCTTGACGAGCCGCACGGCGTTTCCGCCGAGGATGTCGATCGCGGGGTAGAGCCTCATCGCGATGCCGGCGCAGCCGAGGCGGAGCAGATCCGCGCGAAGTTGCCGAGCAGGCGCAGACCGGCTGCGGAGGACTTCTCAGGGTGGAACTGGACCCCGTAGAACGACCCGTGCTCGACGGCCGTCACGAACGGCTGCCCGTAGCTCGCGGTTGCGAGGATGTCCTCGCTGCGCTCCGGCGCCGGCGCGTATGAATGCACGTGGTAGAAGGCGCAGCGTCGCGGGAGCTCGGCCGCGAGCGGTGAGCCGCGGTCGGCGAACGCGATCTCGGTCCAGCCGATGTGCGGGAGCTTGAGATCCCCCGCCACCAGCGGCACCACCTCTCCCGGGACGATGCCCAGGCCATCGGCGCCCGCGAGCTCGCTGGAGTGGTCGAATGCGAGCTGCATGCCGAGGCAGATGCCGAGCACCGGCACGCCGCTCGCGACGCGCTCGCGGATGAGATCGTCGAGCCCAAGCGTGCGGAGGTTCTCCATCGCCCTGGGGAACGCGCCGACGCCGGGCACGACGAGGCCGTGAGCCTCGATCAGGTGCGACGGGTCCGAGCTGACCGTCGCGGTCACGCCGACGTGCTCCAGGGCCTTCTCGACCGACCGGCGGTTGCCCATCCCGTAGTCAACGACGGCTATTCGCACGCCCGCACCGGGGATCTCGCTCATCCGGTGAGCGTTCCCTTCGTGCTCGGCACGCCCGTCTCGAGCGGGTCGAGGGCAACCGCGCTCCGGAGTGCGCGCGCGAACGCCTTGAAGGCCGCCTCGATCATGTGGTGGGCGTTGCTGCCCGCCTCCACGCGCAGGTGAAGTGTCAACTTCGCGGCGTTGGCGAAAGCTCGGAAGAACTCCTCGGTCAGCTCGTGCTCGAAGCCGCCCGTTGCACCCTGAGGCAGATCGGCCTCGAACAGCACGTACGGGCGCCCGGAGATGTCGATCGCGCAGCTCGCGCGAGCCTCGTCCATCGGGATCGTCGCCGCTCCGTAGCGAGCGATCCCGCTCCTGTCTCCCAGCGCGCTGTCCAGCGCCTGCCCGAGCACGATCGCGGTGTCCTCGGCCGTGTGGTGCGCTCCGGTCTGCAGGTCACCGTTGACCGAGACGTTCAGGTCCATGTGGCCGTGGCGGGCGAGCAGGTCGAGCATGTGGTCGAGGAAGCCGACGCCCGTGCTGCGCGTGCCCGCTCCGGTCCCTTCCAGGGCCAACGTCAGCCGCACGTCGGTCTCCGCGGTCTTGCGCTCGATCTCGGCGGTTCTGCTCATGTCTGCTGATTCTCCCTCACTCTTGCCTCCATCGACTCGGCGTGGACCTCAAATCCCTCGGCGCGGGCGATCGGCGCCCCGGCCGCGGCGAGCCTGCCCGAGGCGGCGCCGATCCTCACCTCGGCCATCCGGCGGCGGAAGTGCCGCGGTGAGAGGGTGGAGGCGAAGCGGGCGGCGCCAGATGTCGGAAGGACGTGGTTCGAGCCCGCGACGTAGTCGCCGAAAGCTGTCGCGCTGTCGGCGCCCACGAAGAGAGCACCGGCGCATGTGACGCGGTGGGAGAACCGCTCGACGTCGGCTCCGATCAGCTGAAGGTGCTCCGGCGCGAACGCGTTCGCGAGCACGATCGCCTGCTCGGGGCTGGACGCCTCGGCGACCGCGAACGTCGCATCCCCGACGGTCGGGCGTTCCACGACCAGGCCCTGGAGCTCGTCCGCGAGGGCGTCGCACACCCCCGCCGACGGGGAGACGGCTGCGACGAGGCTGCCTTCGCCGTGCTCGCCCTGGGCGAGCATGTCGAGAGCAGCCATGTGGACCTCGGCGGCAGAGACGTCGGCGCCGAGGGCGACGAGCAGGTCGCTCGGCCCGGCGAACCCGTCTATCCCGACGATCGACGACAGCTGGTCCTTGGCCTCCTGGACCCATAGGTTTCCGGGCCCGACGATCACGTCGACGGGTCTCACCGTCTCGGTCCCGTAGGCGAGCGCGGCGATCGCCTGCGCTCCGCCCATCCTGTAGACGCGCTCCACGCCGCACAGGCGGCAGGTGCCGAGGATCGCGGGATCGATCTGGCCGTCGACGCCGGGAGGCGCGCACACGGCAACATCGATCACGCCCGCCGCGCGGGCCGTGACGACGCCCATCACGACCGAGCTCGGATACGCCGCCCGGCCGGCAGGCACGTAGACGGCTGCTGCCGATACCGGCACCTCGCGCAGCGTGATGCGCTGGCCCTGGGGTAGATCGACCGTCTCGTCGTGCCCCACGCCCGCCTCCGCGACAAGGGCGACATTGGCGATCGCGACCTGCAGGCCGGCGACGAGATCCAGCGGGAGTGTCTTGATCGCCTCGTCGAGCTCGGCGGCGGGCACCAGCAGGTCGCGCGGGTCCGCACCGCCCGTGTCGAGTTCCCGCGTGTAGCGGAACACCGCGGCATCGCCCTCAGATCGCACCGCTGCGAGTATCTCGCGCACCCCCTCTGCCACCGACGCCCCGCCCGGGATCAGCGATCGCAGCTGGGCGGCTGCGCCGGCCGCGCCGAGCTCTGCCATTCGGGATGCGTCGATGCGCTCGAGCCGCATTCAGGCTCCGGGGGCCGGGAGCGCGCGCAGACGCTCCACCACGTCGTCGATCTCCGCCGCCTTCAGCTTGTGCGCGACCGGGTTGGCCACGAGCCTGGCCGTGCAGACGAGGATCTCCTCACGCACGACGAGGTTGTTCTCGCGGAGCGTCGTCCCGGTCGCGGTGAGGTCCACGATCGCCTCGACGATTCCGGTCAGGGGCGCGAGCTCGACCGAACCCTTGACCTCGACGATCTCCGCCTGCCGGCCGGTCTCCTCGAGGTGGCGGGCCGCGATGCGCGGGTACTTGGTGGCGACCCGCATGACACCGAGGCGCCGGAGCGCCTCCACGGCCGGGTCGGGGCCGTCCTTGCTCGCGAGGACCATCGTGCAGCGGCCATATCCGAGATCGAGGAGCTCGTAGACCTCGCGGCCGCGAGCGCCGGGAGCCTCGGCGCCCTGCTCCAGCAGGACGTCCTTGCCGGTGATCCCGATGTCGGCGGCGCCGGCCTCCACGTAGGTGGGGACATCCGATGGGCGCATCGTGATCACGCCGATGTCCTCGAACAGCAGCTTGCGGTCGTTCGAGCGCAGCTCCTCGGTGTCGAGGCCGAGCCCCGCGAGGAGCTCGACGGTGCCCTTGAACAGCGCACCCCGCGGCACCGCGATCGTGAGGCCGTTGGTCGGGCTGTTCACGCCGGCTCGCGATCGGGTGCGGGCCCATCCAGCAGGGGCTCGGAGCCGCCGCGCGCGAGCAGCGCGCCCGTCCCGCGCTCCTCGCCTGCGAGCGCGATGTGAAGGCGGTCGACGCCGAGCGCGAAGCCGACGGCCGGGAGACGGCGGCCGAAGCGCCCGAGCAGATCGTCGTAGCGCCCTCCCCCACCGATCGGCGCACCGAGCGCCGGGTCGTATACGTCGAAGATGGCTCCCGTGTAGTAGCCGATGTTGCGAATCAGCCCCAGGTCGAAGATCACGCGCGCGGCGACCGCCGGCTCGAGCAGCTCGTGAACGCTCCTGAGCCCCATCACGGCGTCTCGCGCTGGCGCGGGCGTGTCGGCGAGCATCTCGGGGCCTCCGCGCATCTGCGGGACGGCTGTGAGCAGCTCGGCCGCCTCTCCGCCGATCCCATTGTCCGCGAGCGTTTGTCCGAGCCCGACGAAGTCCCGCCTCACGAGCGTCTCGAGCAGTGCGGCCGTGGCGGGCTCGGGCACGTCGAGGCTTCCCATCAGCGCCGGGAACAGCGAGGCGTCGCCGACGCCGATCCGGTAGTCCTTCAGGCCCGTGGCGTCCAGCGAGTGGCACAGGACCGTCAGCGCCTCCGCGGTGCCCTCCGGGGCCGGCGAGCCGATCAGCTCGATGCCGGCCTGCAGAAGCTCACGGGGCTGGCCTCGCTGCGGCGGAACGCCGCGGTAGCAGTGTGCGAAGTAGCAGAAGCGCAGGGGCGGCTCGCTGGAGGCAGTAGCGCGTCGCGACGACCCGGGCTATCGGGACCGTCATGTCCGATCTGAGCACCAGCACGCTCCCGGACTCGTCGAACACGCGATACGCGGGCCTCGCTTCGGCCATGTCGGCGCGCTCGAGCACCTCCTCGTACTCCAGCGCGGGCGTGTAGACCTCTCCGTAGCCGTGACGCTCGAAAACACCCCTCAGGGCGTCGGTGATCGCGCGCACCTCGCGCGTCTCGTCGGGGAGCACGTCGCGCGTGCCGCTGGGGATCGGGTGGATCATGCGACCCGAGATTATGCGTGCACGGGCTCCGTGGCCACCCGCTCGATGCGCGCGCCAAGGTCCCGCAGGCGCTCGTCGATGCGCTCGTAGCCACGGTCGATCTGCCGGATGTTCCCGATCTCGCTGCGGCCCTCGGCGCAGAGCGCCGCGAGGAGCATCGCCATACCGGCGCGGATATCGGGCGACTCGACACGCTCCCCGCGCAGCCGGCGCGGGCCCGTCACGATCACGCGATGCGGGTCGCAGAGCACGATGTCGGCGCCCATCAGGATCAGCTTGTCGGTGAACACGAGGCGGTTCTCGAACATCCACTCGTGCACGAGGATCGAGCCTTCGGCCTGCGTAGCGAGCGCGACGGCGATCGACGTGAGATCGGCGGGGAACGCGGGCCACGGACCGTCCTGGATCTTGCTCTTGTACTCCCCCACGTCGGCCTGAACGACGAGCCGCTGATCGCCGGGCACAAGCAGATCGTTGCCGTCGAGTTCCGAGCGCAGACCGACGCGCTCGAACACGAGGCGGATCATCCGAAGATCCTCGGGCACGGTGTCCTTGATGCGCAGCTCGCCGCCGGTCACGCCCGGCCAGGGCCATGAAGCTCCCGATCTCGATGTGGTCCGGCGCGATGTCGTGTTCGCAGCCGCTGAGCCGCTCGATCCCGTTGACCGTGATCAGGTTCGAGCCGATCCCCTGTATGTCGGCGCCCATCTTGACGAGCATCCGGGCGAGGTCCTGCACGTGGGGCTCGCACGCCGCGTTGCCGATCATCGTCGTGCCCGGCGTCAGCGCGGATGCCATCAGTGCGTTCTCGGTCGCCATCACCGACGGCTCATCCATGAACACATCCGTAGGGCGCAGACCCAGCGGCGCGCTGAGGACGATGTCGCGCCCGCAGTCGACGCCGGCGCCCATCGCGCGGAACGCATCGAGGTGCGGGTCAAGTCGCCTGCGACCGATCACGTCACCGCCCGGCGGTGGCATCACGGCGCGGTGGAAGCGGGCCAGCAGCGGGCCCGCGAGAAGGAACGATGCCCGGATCAGCTCGGCGAGCTCCGGGGCCACCTCGACCGAGTGCACGTCCGCGGCGCACAGCGACACCTCGTTGGGGCCTCGCCAGGAGACCTCGACGCCGATCGCCGCGAGAATCTCGAGCATCGCCTCGACGTCCCGGATCCGCGGGACGTTGCGCACGACGACCTCATCCTCGGTGAGGAGGCTGGAGGCGAGGATGGGAAGCGCCCCGTTCTTGTTCCCGGCAGGAGTGAGGGTGCCGGAAAGCGGGACGCCGCCTTCGATGACGAACTTCTCCATGAGCTGTCGACGCCGCCCGCGGCCGCTGCGGGACCCGTCCGTTTGACGCTTTGAGAGCGTAACAGCCATGTACCAGCGTGGTTCGCCCTCGCAGGCTCCAGCCCTGCCCCGATGCCTCGCAAATCGCACCGCATAGTCCACGCGTCGCAAACGCAAACTGCAACCGCGATTGCAGGTTCCGACCTGCGGATTGGCTCTGTAGAGCCAAATCCCGCCGAGGGCACCAGATACGTACACGTGTTCGCCTGCTTCCGTCCGAAGCGCTCGTACCTTACGAACACATGTTCTCCCACAAGCGAACATCGCCCAAGGGGCAGCGCGCGCTCGGTGCGCTCCGCCTCGCCCGCTCGTTCCTGCTGCTCGAGGACGACCATGAGTTCGGCTGGGAGGCCGACCAGGACGAGCCGACGATGGCCCAACATCCGCACCGAGCGCCGCTGCACGCCGGGGCGCGCGGTGCGCCGCCCGGGGCAGCCAGCCGCCCGCCCGGCCGCGTGCCTGAGCCCGATCGTGGCCACAGGCCCCGCACAGACCGCCTGCGACGGCGCGTCTCGGCGCAGAGCGCTCGTGCCTGCGAGCACTCCGTTCGGCCCTGACCAAGTACTCGGGTTCGGCATCGACACGCTTTAACGGCAACAGGCCGCCCGAAGGCGGCCTGTGCACTAGAAAAAACCGGCGGCGTCCTACTCTCCCAGGCCCTTGCGGGCCAAGTACCATCGGCGCTGAGAGGCTTAACTTCTCTGTTCGGAATGGGAAGAGGTGTTTCCCCCTCGCTAAAGCCACCGGAAAAACGTGAGAGACCACGCCTCCCCGGTCCTTCAAAACTGCACAGCTGCCACAGCGAGTATCAAAAAATCCGTCAAGCCCTCGACCCATTAGTACCGGTCTCCTTCAGACGTTACCGTCCTTACAGATCCGGCCTATCAACCTGGTGGTCTACCAGGGGTCTTACTCCCTCTAGGGGATGGGAGAGTTCATCTCGAGGCCGGCTTCCCGCTTAGATGCTTTCAGCGGTTATCCGATCCACACGTAGCTAGCCTGCTATGCCCTTGGCAGGACAACAGATACACCAGAGGTGCGTTCATCCCGGTCCTCTCGTACTAGGGACAAATCCTCTCAACTCTCCAACGCCCACGGCAGATAGGGACCGAACTGTCTCACGACGTTCTGAACCCAGCTCGCGTACCGCTTTAATGGGCGAACAGCCCAACCCTTGGGAGCAACTCCACCCCCAGGATGCGACGAGCCGACATCGAGGTGCCAAACCGGGCCGTCGATGTGGACTCTTGGGCCCGATAAGCCTGTTATCCCCGGAGTACCTTTTATCCGTTGAGCGACGGCACTTCCACTTGCTACCGCCGGATCACTAAGACCTGCTTTCGCACCTGCTCGACTTGTCAGTCTCGCAGTCAAGCTCCCTTACTACCTTTACGCTCTACACACGATTTCCAACCGTGATGAGGGAACCTTTGTGCGCCTCCGTTACATTTTGGGAGGCGACCGCCCCAGTCAAACTACCCGCCTGGAACTGTCCAGCGCCCGGATTCACGGCGCGCTGTTAGAAATCCAATACACCAAGGGTGGTATCTCAAGGTTGGCTCCACGCCGGCCGCAACCGGCGCTTCAAAGCCTCCCACCTATCCTGAGCGAAGTGCACCGAACTCCAATACCAAGTTGTAGTAAAGGTTCACGGGGTCTTTCCGTCTAGCCGCGGGTACTCGGCATCTTCACCGAGACTGCAATTTCACCGAGCTCCTCGTTGAGACAGCGCTGAAGTCGTTACGCCATTCGTGCAGGTCGGAACTTACCCGACAAGGAATTTCGCTACCTTAGGACCGTTATAGTTACGGCCGCCGTTTACCGGGGCTTAGCTTCGCTGCTTCGAACCGAAGTCCTGACAACTCCACGTAACCTTCCGGCACCGGGCAGGCGTCAGCCCCTATACGTCGTCTTTCGACTTAGCAGAGACCTGTGTTTTTGGTAAACAGTCGCTTCAGCCAATTCACTGCGGCCCTCTCAGGCTCCACTCGCGAAGAGCTTCACCTTACTGGGGCGCCCCTTATCCCGAAGTTACGGGGCGATTTTGCCGAGTTCCTTAACGAGGGTTATCTCGATCACCTTAGTATTCTCTACTTGCCTACCTGTGTCGGTTTTGGTACGGGCACGCGCTTCCTCCCTAGAGGATTTTCTTGGAGGTATGGCGTTAGGGACTCGCCGGCTTAAAGCCAGCTGGCATCGCACCTCAGGTTATGCGGCCCCGCATTTTACAAGGGCCACCCCTACATGCTTACCCCAGGACTACCATCGCCTGGGTTCCCCTAGCCTTCCTCGTCCCCCCATCGGTCAAACGGAAGCGACGTGGTACAGGAATATCAACCTGTTGGCCATCGACTACGCCTTTCGGCCTCGCCTTAGGTCCCGACTAACCCTGAGCAGACGAACTTTACTCAGGAATCCTTAGGCAATCGGTGGAGGGGATTCTCACCCCTCTTTCGTTACTTATGCCGGCATTCTCACTTCCCATGCCTCCACGGCTGGCTTACGCCGCCGCTTTACTGGCATGGGAACGCTCTCCTACCGCGCGATCGACCCGAAGGTCTCACGCACCCGCAGCTTCGGTGACTAGCTTGAGCCCCGTTACATTGTCCGCGCTCGAACACTTGACCAGTGAGCTGTTACGCACTCTTTCAAGGATGGCTGCCTCTAAGCCAACCTCCTGGTTGTCTATGCACTCGAACATCGTTTCCCACTTAGCTAGTACTTAGGGACCTTAGCTGGCGGTCTGGGCTGTTTCCCTTTTGACGCTGAAGTTTATCCCCCAGCAACTGACTCCCGGAGTAAACGTGACTGGTCTTCGGAGTTTGCCTGAAGTCGGTAACCTGGTAGGGCCCCTAGTCCAAACAGTGCTCTACGGCCAACACGCAATTTATCCGAGGCTATACCTAAATATATTTCGGAGAGAACCAGATATCACTGAGCTTGATTAGCCTTTCACTCCGACCCACAGGTCATCCGCCCAGTTTTCAACCTAGGTCGGTTCGGCCCTCCACGAGGTCTTACCCCCGCTTCAGCCTGCCCATGGGTAGCTCGCTCAGTTTCGGGTATACCGCCTACGACTCTGTCGCCCTATTAGGACTCGCTTTCGCTACGGCTCCGCTCATCGCTTAACCTTGCCGCAGACGAGTAACTCGCCGGCTCGTTATGCAAAAAGCACGCGGTCATCCCACGAAGGGACTCCCACCGCTTGTAGGCACGCGGTTTCAGGTACTATTTCACTCCCCTTCCGGGGTACTTTTCACCTTTCCCTCACGGTACTAGTCCGCTATCGGTCACCAAGGAGTACTTAGCCTTGGAGGGTGGTCCCCCCAGGTTCAGTCCGCGTTTCACGGGTGCGGACTTACTCAGGAACGCCTGACAGAAGATCGTGCAGTTTCGTCTACGGGACGATTGCCCTCTATGGTGCGCGGTTCCACGCGCTTCGACTACCGCACGATTTTGTAACTTCTGCCGAGCCAGACACAGCTCGGAACAGGCGCCCTACAACCCCCGGCAGACAACGCGTGTCCGCTTACATCAGCCGGGTTTGGGCTGATCCCTTTTCGCTCGCCACTACTCAGGGAGTCTCTTTTGATTTTCTTTCCTCGGGGTACTGAGATGTTTCACTTCCCCCGCTTGTCTTCCTCCGGCCTATGTGTTCAGCCGGGGATAACGCCGCATTACCAGCGCTGGGTTTCCCCATTCGGGAATCCACGGGTCAAAGGCTATTCAGCGCCTAACCGTGGCTTATCGCAGCCGTTCACGCCCTTCATCGACTCTTGGTGCCAAGGCATCCACCGTGTGCCCTTACTATCTTGACGGTGATCTGGCCCAACTAGACCCGAAGGTCTAAGAGGGCCCGGTGATACCCGTTTTTCAGCCGCCGCTTATCGATGGCGGCTGATGTGGCATCTGTGCAGTTTTCAAGGACCGTGGAGAGGCGATAACGCCGGCCGGCTGGCTCGTATGTTGGTCACACCATCAATTGATGTGTCCACGTGCCTTCCGGCGGACGCCGGTCTCTCAAAACTCAACAGCATGCTGGTGTTGTTTGCGCCGAGCGCCTGCGGAGCTCCCCAAGTAGTAGGGGGGCGCCGCACCGCGCGGCAGTCCAGCCAGGTTCGGTCGACGTGCTAGGCCCGATCCGCTTAGTCACCGCCGGGCCTCAAGGGCTCAGCGGCCGCGCCGGCCGCGTCCTGACGGACACGACCGTGGATCGGGGCACCGTAGTGCTCCCTAGAAAGGAGGTGATCCAGCCGCAGCTTCCGCTACGGCTACCTTGTTACGACTTCACCCCAGTCACGAGCCCCACCTTCGACGGCTCCCTCCCTTGCGGGTTAGGCCACCGGCTTCGGGTGTTGCTCACTCCCGTGGTGTGACGGGCGGTGTGTACAAGGCCCGGGAACGTATTCACCGCGGCAATGCTGATCCGCGATTACTAGCAACTCCGCCTTCATGCAGGCGAATTTCAGCCTGCAATCCGAACCGAGACGCACTTTAAGGGATTCGCTCCACCTCGCGGTATCGCAGCCCTCTGTATGCGCCAATGTAGCACGTGTGTAGCCCTGGACATAAGGGGCATGAGGACTTGACGTCATCCCCACCTTCCTCCGGTTTGTCACCGGCAGTCTCGCATGAGTCCCCAACTAAATGCTGGCAACATGCGACGGGGGTTGCGCTCGTTGCGGGACTTAACCCAACATCTCACGACACGAGCTGACGACAGCCATGCACCACCTGTGAAAGTGCCCCGAAGGGAAGACGTGTTTCCACGCCGGTCACTCACATGTCAAGCCCAGGTAAGGTTCTTCGCGTCGCGTCGAATTAAACCACATGCTCCGCTGCTTGTGCGGGCCCCCGTCAATTCCTTTGAGTTTTAGCCTTGCGGCCGTACTCCCCAGGCGGGCAACTTAATGCGTTAGCTTCGACACAGGGGGAGTCGACACCCCCCACATCTAGTTGCCATCGTTTACAGCGTGGACTACCAGGGTATCTAATCCTGTTTGCTCCCCACGCTTTCGCGTCTCAGCGTCAGTCACGTCCCAGCGAGCTGCCTTCGCCATTGGTGTTCCTCCTGATATCTGCGCATTTCACCGCTACACCAGGAATTCCACTCGCCCCTTCCGGACTCTAGCCCGACAGTATCCACCGGCATTCCAGGGTTGAGCCCTGGACTTTCACAGCGGACTAATCGGGCCGCCTACACGCTCTTTACGCCCAATAATTCCGGACAACGCTTGCACCCTACGTATTACCGCGGCTGCTGGCACGTAGTTAGCCGGTGCTTCTTGTGAAGGTACCGTCACTCCATCCGGCTATTCACCGGAGAAGCTTCGTCCCAACTGAAAGGGGTTTACAACCCGAAAGCCTTCTTCCCCCACGCGGCGTTGCTGCGTCACGCTTTCGCGCATTGCGCAAGATTCCCCACTGCTGCCTCCCGTAGGAGTCTGGGCCGTGTCTCAGTCCCAGTGTGGCTGATCGTCCTCTCAGACCAGCTACCCATCGAAGCCTTGGTAAGCCGTTACCTCACCAACAAGCTAATGGGCCGCGGGCCCATCTCGATGCGGAGGCCGAAGCTTCCTTTCCCCTTGCGGGCACATCCGGTATTAGCCCGAGTTTCCTCGGGTTGTCCCGGTCATCGAGGCAGGTAACCCACGTGTTACTCACCCGTTCGCGGCTCTGCCCCAGGGCAAGCCCTGGTTCGTCGCTCCACTTGCATGTGTTAAGCACGCCGCCAGCGTTCGTCCTGAGCCAGGATCAAACTCTCCGTGAAGAACTTCACGAAAAGCTGTCATGGAGTTGCCGGCCGCCACAGGAGCGCGAACGCTCAAGCGACGCCCGACGGGTCGAGACCTATACACCGTGGTCCCGAACCATGACGGGGTACTTCTATCTACTTGACTCTTGACCGCCTAAGGGGACGCGTTAGCGCTCCCGTCGGCGGGTCGAACCTGGACGCACACCGCGATCCGAAGAGATCGCAGATGCGCATGCTGTTGAGTTTTCAAAGACCGCCGTGCCTCACCGAAAGGGGTTCCTTCTGGAGGAGACCGATCAGACCCTGCGCCCAGGGGCGCCTGCGGGCCGACCGGGGAGTATAGCGCGAACTCGCCGGCGTGCGATCAGGAGATCCGCAGACGTCGAAACCGGCGTCTGCCGACCTTCAGAACCTGGCCGTCTGCGCGCTCAGCCGGAACATCGTGCTCCCCGGGGCCCAGCGGGACGTCCGCGAGCGAGACGGCGCCCTGGTCGATCAACCTGCGGGCCTCAGAGCGGGAGATGCCGAACTCCTGCGCGATCACGCCGGGAAGGTGGATCAGCCCCGTCCGCCGTCTGGATCGAGCGCCTCGTCGATCGCCTCCGGCTCCTGCTGGTCGACTACGACGCGGTCGAAGTGCGCTTCGGCCTCGGCTGCCTGCTCGGGCGAGTGCAGGATCGCGACGTAGCCCCCGCGCGAGAGCGCGCTTGGCCTGCATCGGCGGCACGCTCTCGGGTCTCGCCTCACCGAGCAGCAGGCGGAAGTAGTCGTCCATCGCCTCATCCGGCAGCGACATCGTCTTGCCGTACATCTCCTCTGGCGGGTCGGTGATCGCGATGTGGTTGCCCGAGCGACTTGGACATCTTTCGCCTGCCGTCGGTTCCGACGAGGATCGGCATCGTCAGGATCGCCTGCTCGGGCCTGCCCGTACGCGCGCTGGATGTCGCGCCCGAGAAGCAGGTTGAACTTCTGGTCGGTGCCTCCGAGCTCCACGTCGGCGTCGATCGCCACCGAGTCATATCCCTGCAGCAGCGGGTACATCAGCTCGAGCATCGAGATCGGCTCACGGGCGGCCCACCGTTTGGCGAAGTCGTCACGCTCGAGCAGCTGCGCCGCGGTCGTGGTGCGCACGAGGCCGAGCAGGTCGACCATCGGCATGTCGAGCCATTCCCCGTTGCGCCGGACCTCGAGCAGCGCCGGATCGGGATTGAGGATCCGCAGCGCCTGCTCCTGGAACGTGCGCGGCGTTCGCGTCGATCTCCTCGATCACTGAGGATCGGCCTCAGGCTCGAGCGCCCGGACGGGTCCCCGACGCGGGCCGTGTAGTCGCCGACGATCAGAACCACCCGATGCCCGGCGTCCTGGAACTCGCGAAGCTTGCGGAGCACGACGGCGTGGCCGAGGTGGATGTCGGGGGCCGTCGGGTCGATTCCCAGCTTCACGCGGAGCTGCCGGCCCTCCGCGCGCGCGACCGCCAGCTTCTCTGCGAGCGCCCCTTCGGGCAGGCTGTCGACGGCGTTGCGGGCAAGCCCGGCGGCGTCTGCGGCGGCCGCGGTAGTGGCGTTTGGCATGGGTGGCCAATGCTAGACTCTCGCGGTCCGGAGGGTCCCAACGTGCCGCGCAACAGGGGGTACGTGCCGCTGGGATCGGGCTCTCCCGGCATCCCGGAGGCTCTTCCTCCCACGCCGCCCATGAGCGATGACGATGGTCTCGACATAACGTCTCCGAGCAAGCCGCGCCTGAAGTGGCTGCGTTTGCTCGCGATCCTGTTCGCCCTCGGGCTGCTCGGGATCGTCTCGTTCGTGTTCGGGATGTTCGTGTCGGTGGCCTCTGACCTCCCGTCACTGACCGCGTTCTCGCAGCTGAAGGACGCCAAGAGCTCGGTGCTGCTCGACGACCTCGGGCATCCGATCGGCGTCCTCAGCCAGCAGAACAGGGTGATCGTCACCCCCGAACAGATCCCGCGGATCGTGAAGGAGGCGGTGATCGCGATCGAGGACAAGCGCTTTGAGACGAACGGCGGGATCGATGTGCGCGGAATCGGCAGGGCGCTCCTCGTCCGACATCAAACACTCCGGCAGCGTGCAGGGCGCGTCGACGATCGAGCAGCAGTTCATCAAGAACGCGCTGCAGGCCCAGTCCCACCGCACGATCTTCGAGAAGCTCAGGGAGGCGGCGCTCGCCTACCAGCTCTCGCACAAGTGGTCGAAGGAAAAGATCATCACGGCGTACCTGAACACGATCTACTTCGGTAACGGTGCGTACGGGATCGAGGCGGCCGCCGAGACGTACTTCGGCCACGAAATCAACCACCAGGGCTGCGGGACGCCCGGCCAGAAGCTCTGCGTGCAGGAGCTCACTCCGTGGGAGGCGGCGCTGCTCGCGGGGATCATCAGGTCGCCCACCGAATACAACCCTGTCTACTTCCCGCAGGCCGCCAAGGAACGCCGGGACCTCGTGCTCTCGCAGATGCTCCAGCAGGGCTACATCACGCGCCCGGTCTACGACGAAAGCGTCCGCCAGGCTCTGCCCGCGCCGAAAAGCATCCAGGCGCCCCAGGAGCAGACGGTCGAAGGCGTCGACGCAGGCTACTTCACCAGCTGGGCCGCCCAGCAGGTCGTCGAACGCTACGGCGCCCCGCGCGCCTTCGACGGCGGCCTGCGAATACGGACGACCCTTGACCTGCAGCTGCAGCATGCTGCCGAACAGGCAATCAGCGGCTACCTGGCCAACCCCGAAGGCCCGACCGCATCCCTCGTGGCGATCGAAAACTCGACGGGCGAGGTGCGAGCGATGGTCGGCGGGCGCAGCTACTCGGAAACCCCCTTCAACCTGGCCACGGAGGGTGAGCGACAGCCTGGCTCGGCGTTCAAGGCATTCGACCTCGCCGCCGCGCTGAAAGACGGTGTCTCGCCGTACTCGGTCTGGACGTCAAAGGAAAAGACCTTCTACGTGCACGGCCAGCATGGCGTCGAAAAGTTCGAAGTGCACAATGACGAAGGCTCCTATTCGGGCTCCAACACGCTTACCGGCGCGACCGCGGCATCCGATAACTCGATCTTCGCCGAAGTCGGCCTGAAAGTGGGCACTCGCAGGATCGCGCTGCTCGCCCACCGGATGGGTATCACGACGCCCCTGTCGACCAACCCCGCCATGACGATCGGCGGCCTCACGGTCGGCGTCACTCCGATCGACATGGCGCACGCCTACGAGACGATCGCGCACGGCGGGCGGCGCGTCACCGGGTCAATGGCCGAAGGTGGCTCACCGGTCGGCATCCAGGAAGTCGAAGCGGGCGGGCAACAAGCTCCCCGACGGCTCCAAGCGAGACGTCAACAAAGTCGAGACCGAGCAGATCCTGCCGACGTCCGTCGCCGAAACCGAGACATCGATGCTCGAGACCGTCGTTCAATACGGCACCGGGAAGGCCGCCGCGATCGGCCAGTTCGCGGCGGGAAAGACCGGCACGACCGAGAACTTCGGAGACGCCTGGTTCGTCGGCTGGAACAGCAAGTACACGGTCGCCGTCTGGGTCGGCTACCCGAACAAGCTCGTGCCGATGACCACCGACTTCAACGGCGGCCCCGTGTTCGGCGGCACCTTCCCCGCGCTGATCTGGCACAACTTCATCCTCTCCGCACTGCAGGTGGACAAAGAACGCGAAGAAAACGCCGCTTCCCACGGCACTGGCACGGGCACCTCGACGGGCACCGGCGAAGCCATACCGGCTCCGGCCGCGCCGACGTCGGCTCCGACGGGAGGCAAGACGGGCGGCCGCACGCCGGCTCCGTCCACAGGCGAAACGGGCGCGGGCTCCCCCACTTCGGGTGCGGGCGCGACGCCGAGCCCCGAAAAAGCCGCGGCGCCGACATCACCCGCACCGGCGCAGGAAGCGCCGTCGTCCGGGGCGCCGAGCGCACCCGCGCCGGGGGCGCCGACGTCGCCGTCTCCGACGGGCGGGGTCAGTCCCGGCGGCTAGTCCGACCGGACCGGCGGGCGCGGCCGGGACACGTGGCGGTTGCCCGCCGCACAGAACCGCCACGGGAGCTCCACGGCCTTGGTGATCCCGATGCGCGTTCCCGCAACGACCTCAGGGGCAGCCCACTCCTTCGCGCGGCGAACCGATGACCACCGGGCCTTTGCTCAGATCGCCCGCGTTCTCCGCGAGCGTGATGCCGAGAGCCTGCGTCAGCCGCCCCGGACCGGAGCACAGCTCGTGCTCGCGGGCGGAACGCCCGAGCAGGGCGCCGCGCCGCGCCGTCATCTGCTCGAGCCCGGTGACCGGCGCGAGCGCCCGGATCAGCACGGCGGCGCCGACGCCCTCCCGCTCGCACACCGCGTTCAGACACGCGTGTATGCCATAGGAGCGGTACACGTAAGCTCGACCGGGCTCGCCGAACAGCGTGCGGGTGCGAGGCGTCAGGCCTGCGTAGGCGTGGCACGCGGGCTCGCTCTCGTGATAGGCCTCAGTCTCGACGATCACGCCGCGAGCGCCGCGATACTCCACGGTGCATCCGATCAGGTCGCGTGCCACCTCCAGCACAGGCCGGTCATAGAAGCCCGCCCCGAGGGCGCTCATCCGGCTGCGTCGCCGAGCTCGGCTCGTGCCAGCTCGAGTTGCTCCCGCACGCGCGCGAGCGACGTCCCTCCCTCGGAGACCTTGGACTCGAGCCATGAGCTCTGCTCGAGCACGGCGTGAAGCTCGCGCTCATGTTCGGCGAGCAGCTGGCTCACGCGCGAGATCTCCGCGTTGGAAAGGTCCGACAGCGCCCTGCCCGAGTCGACGGCGGTCCTGACGAGCCCGGCCACGACGCCGTGCGCCTCCCGGAACGGCATCCCGAGCTTGACGAGCAGGTCCGCTATGTCTGTCGCCGCGATCATCTCGTCGGCGGCCGCATCCCGCATCCGCTCGCGGTCGAAGCGGGCACCGGAGAGCATTCCGGCGGCAGCCGCGAGCGTCAGCTCCAGCGTGTCGACGGAGTCGAAGAGGTGCTCCTTGTCCTCCTGCAGATCCTTGTTGTAGGTCAGCGGTAGAGCGTGGATCACGCCGTGGAAGGCCGAGAGATGCCCGACGACCCTCGGTGCCTTCGCCCTCAGAAGCTCCGCCGCGTCGGGGTTCTTCTTCTGCGGCATGATCGAGGACCCTGAGCTCCAGGCGTCGGACAGCTCGCAGAACCCGAACTCGGAGCTCGACCACAGCACCAGCTCCGCGCCGAGACGCGAGAGGTGGGTGGAGCAGGTTGCCGCGGCGGAGAGGTAGTCGAGGATGAAGTCGCGGCCGGAGACCGCGTCGATGGAGTTCGGCGTTACCGAGTCGAACCCGAGCGCCGCAGCTACCTGGCGGCGGTCGGTGTCGAAGTTCACGCCCGCGAGCGCCCCGGACCCCAGCGGAAGCCGGCTGCTCTCGCGCTCGGTGAACGCGAAGCGCGAGCGGTCGCGGGCCAGCATCCAGAAGTAGGCCAGCAGGTGGTGTCCGAGGTACACGGGCTGTGCGCGCTGCAGGTGCGTGTAGCCGGGCATCGGCCAGTCGATGTGCTCCTCGGCTCTGGCCAGCAGCACCTCCATCAGCGCCCTGAGCTCCCGCTGCGCGCGCGCGGCGCTCTCCCTCGTGTACATGGCGAGATCGGTAACGACCTGATCGTTTCGCGAGCGCGCCGTGTGCAGGCGCCCGCCGACCGGCCCGGCGATCTCGGTCAGGCGGCGCTCGACCGCCATGTGGATGTCCTCGTCGTCGTCCCTGAACGGGAACGTGCCCTCACCCAGCTCGCGCTCGACATCTGCCAGTCCCGCGAGCAGGGCGTCGCGATCTTCCTCGGAGATGATGCCGCGGTCGGCGAGCATCCTCGCGTGTGCTCTGGACTGCGCAAGATCCTGCGGCCAGAGGCGCTGGTCGAAGCCGATCGACGCGTTCAGGCGCTGGAAGTCAGGGTGCTGTGGCTCATGAAAGCGGGACAAGGCGGTCAGTTTAGGGGCGCCCGCGTCCCGCCCACGGCTCGGCCGCCGCGAGCGACGCGTCAACCGCTCGATATAGGCTGGCTGTATGGCCAGTCCATCTGTAATAATCCGCGGCCGTGTGCAACGGCTCGCGCGTCAGGGAAACGCGGGCGTAACCAAGGGAGCGGACTGAAATGAAGTCGCGAGCAGTCGGCAGGGCGAGCGGTTCAAGGATGAGCGCATCACCCGGCCCGCGACGGGCGACGCTCGCGGTCATCGCACTGTGCGCCGCGGGGGTCCTCTCGCTGCTCACGTCCCCACTCGCGCTCGGCGCACATCGGCACGCCCGATCGCGCATCCTGAGCGCCGACGTGATCTACGAATCCCTCTCCTACGGCCCATCGGCCAACGAGGTGGCCAACGTCTATCCGTCGGCGACGCCGAACTCGCCGATCGTCGTGCTCGTCCACGGCGGCGGCTGGCGCAAACAGGGCGCCCTCGGGAAGTTCGAACTGCCGTCGAAAAGCCTTCAGGCCGCCGGCTTCACCGTCGTCGAAATCAACTACGACCAAGACAGCCGCACGGTCCCCGCCTTTCCGCTGGAGCCCAACGAGGTCGCGAGCGCCGCGCGCTGGGCGATCTCGCACGCCGCCTCCTTCAGTGGAGACCCCTCGGAGCTGTTTCTGCTCGGCGGCTCCGCCGGCGCGAACCTTGTCGACCTCGTCGGAGAGGAACTGAACGCCGCAGCGCCGGGCACGGTGCGCGCCGTCGTGAGCCTGAGCGCGCCCACCAACTTCGTCAACCTGATGCCGATGCTGGAAGAAAACACGATCACCAACGAAGACTTCAACCTGTCCGTGCACCGAGCGCTCGGCATCGGCGAAGAAGCGCCGCTGCCCGTTTCCTACGCGGAACGCTGGTCGCCCTCGCTTCAGGTCTCCGCCAAGACGTGCCCCGCGTTCCTGATCTTCAACAGCGCAGAAGAGCTCATACCGCTCTCGCAGGCGCAGGACCTCTACGGGAAGCTCAGCTCGGCGCGGTGCAACGCGACCCTGAACGTCGTCCCCGGCACAGAACATGCCTTCCTGTACTTCCACAGGGTGAAGTCGCAGGTCATCGCGTTCCTGCGCGCGCAGTAGCGGCGCGGGCAGCCGCTCAGCTGCGCACGATGCGCGTCAGCTGCTCGCAGACGCGGGACACCTCTCCCTCGGTCATCTGCGGGTAGAACGGCAGCGCCAGCGAGCGCGCGGCGACGCTCTCGCACACGGGGAACTCGCCCTCGCGGTGGCCGAAGCGCTCGCGGTAGAAGCTCATCAAGTGGATCGCGGGGAGATACGGCTTGCTCTGTATCCCGGCATCGCCGAGGGCGCGCACGGTGGCGTCGCGGCCGACTGCGGCGGGGAGCTGAACCACGAACACGAACCACCCGCGCCGGTCCCCTGCCTGATCCTCGCACGGCAGCGTGAGCTCGGGCACGCCGGCGAGAGCCTGGCGGTAGAGCCCGGCCACGCGCGAGCGGCCTGCGAGCATCTCGTCGAGCCGCGCGAGCTGCGCGATCCCGATCGCGCACGCGATGTCCGACAAGCGGTAGTTGAAGCCGAGCCGGTCGTGGTCGAGCCAGCCCATGTCGGGCGCGCGTCCCTGGTTTCGCTCGGAGTCGATGCGCTCCTTGATCGAAGCGTCGCCGAGCGTGATCATGCCCCCCTCGCCGGTGGTGATCTGCTTGTTGGCGTAGAAGCCGAAGACCGCGGGGTGCCCGCGGGCGCCGACCGCCCGACCATCGGCGTGCCGGGCTCCGAGCGCCTCGCAGGCGTCCTCGACGATCGCGAGCGAGTGTCGCGACGCAAGATCCTCGAACGAGGGCAGGTCGGCGGGGTAGCCGAAGATGTGGACCGGCAGGATCGCCCGGGTGCGCTCCGTCACGGCGGCGGCCGCAGCGTCCGGGTCGAGGTTCAGCGTGACCGGGTCGATGTCCGCGAACACCGGGCGGGCGCGCTCGTAGATCGCGGCGTTCGCGGAGGCGACGAACGAGAACGGGCTCGTGATCACCTCATCGCCGTCACTCACGCCGACCGCGCGCAGCGCGAGGTGCAGCCCGGCGGTCCCGCTGCTGACCGCGCTGGCATGCGTGGCGCCGAGGCGTCGCGCGAAGTCCAGCTCGAACTCCGCGAGGCGGGGGCCGAGAGACAGCTGCCCCGAGCGCAGGACCTCAAGCACCGCACTCTCCTCCGGCTCGCCCATCACCGGGCGAGCAAGCGGGATCATGCCCGACTCCACTACGCCGTGTCCGGGGAGCTGACGCCGGCCCCGGGAGAGCGCCTGCCGCCGGGCTGCATCCCGTACTCCAGAGAATCGACCAGCGCGTCCCATGAGGCGGCGATCAGGTTCTCCGAGACGCCGATCGAGCCCCACACCTCCTGCCCGTCGGTGGCGTCGATCAGCACGCGCGTGACGGCGCCCGTGCCCTTGAGCTCGTCGAGGATCCGCACCTTGAAGTTCACGAGCTCGATGTCGCGCAGATGCGGGTATATCTCACCGATCGCGGACCGGAGCGCCTCGTCGAGCGCGTTGACGGGGCCGTTGCCCTCCGCGCTTCGCACGTACCGCTCGCCGTCCACCCAGATCTTCACGACGGCTTCGGTCTCGACCTTGCCGTCGACGCGCTTCTCGACGATCACGCGCCAGGACTCCAGACGGAACAGCGGCTCGTACTCGCCGGCCTCCTTGCGCATCAGCAGCTCGAAGGAGCCGTCCGCCGCCTCGAACTGGAATCCGTCGTGCTCGAGCTCCTTGACGCGGTCGACGACGCGCTGCGCGAAGTCGCCGTCGGCTGCGATCCCCGCCTGCCCCGCCTTCTCGACGACGGTGCCGCGTCCGGAGAGCTCTGAGATGAGCACGTCGCGGTCGTTCCCGACGGTCGCAGGGTCGATGTGCTCAAAGGTGTTGGAGGCGGCCCTGATGCCGGCCGCGTGGAGCCCGGCCTTGTGGGCGAACGCGTGCTTGCCGACATAAGGCTGCGCAGGATTCGGCGAGCGGTTGAGCAGCTCGTCCACCAGGTGCGCGGTCTCGGTCAGCCGCGCGAGCCGCTGCGGGGAGATCACCTCGACGCCCATCTTCAGCTGCAGGTCGGCGATGATCGTGACCAGATTCGCGTTGCCGGTGCGCTCACCGATCCCGTTGATCGTGCCCTGCACCTGGGTGGCGCCGGCTTCCACGGCGACGAGCGTGTTCGCGACGGCGCAGCCGGAGTCGTCGTGGGTGTGGATGCCGAGCGGTATCCCGGGGATCGCTTCGGTGACGACGGCGAGCGCGGTCCTTATCTGGGGTGGCAGCGAGCCGCCGTTGGTGTCGCACAGCACCACGCGCTCCGCGCCGGCGTCCGCCGCGGCGCGCAGGCAGTCCAGCGCGTAGCCGGGGTCAAGGGCGAACCCGTCGAAGAAGTGCTCGGCGTCCAGAAGCACCCGCTTGCCCTCCCTGACGAGGAACGCGACCGACTCGGAGATCATCAGCAGGTTCTCCTCGCGCGAGGCCCGCACGACCTTCTCGACGTGCAGCACGGACGCCTTGCCGACGATCGTGCAGACCGGCGCGAAGCACTCCGCGAGCGTGCGCAGGCCCTCGTCCGCGTCGGCGGCGGCGTCGCGCCTGCGGGTCATGCCGAATGCGACGACCTGAGAGACCTCGAGCTGCTCGCGCGAGAGCAGCTCGAAGAGCTCCTGCTCCTTCGGGTTGCTCGCGGGGAAGCCGGCCTCCACGAGGTGGACGCCGAGCGCGTCGAGCGCCCTCACGACGCGAACCTTCTCCGCAGCCGTCAGGCTCATGCCGCCGCCGCCCATCCCGTCGCGGAGGGTCGCGTCGTATAGCTGTATGTCGCTCACGGCGCCCTAGCCCGCTGCGGTGGTCTGCGCGCTCGGCGCAGCCGCGTCGCCGGCGGCCCCCTTCGCGCCGGCGGCGGGCACCACGTCGAGCCACTCGCGGTAGCGCTCGGTGCGCCCGTGCAGGGCGGCGTCGAACGCGTCCTGCAGGACCTGGGTTATCTCGCCCGGACCGCCGCTTCCGACCTTGTGGTCGTCGACCTCGCGCACCGGGACCAGCTCGGCCGCGGTACCGGACATGAACATCTCGTCGGCGAGGTACATCTCGGCGCGCGAGATGCTCCGCTCGACGACCGTGTAGCCGAGGTCGCGGGCGATCTGGATGATGGAGCGCCGCGAGATGCCATCGAGGATCGAGTTGTGCTGGCCCGGCGTGATGATCTCGCCTTCACGGACGATGTAGATGTTCTCGCCGGTTCCCTCGCAGACGAAGCCCTGGTCGTCGAGCAGGATCGCCTCCTCGTAGCCGGCCTTGACCGACTCGACCTTCGCCAGAACGCTGTTCAGGTACTGACCGGAGGCCTTGGCGTGCGGTATCAGCGACTCCGAGCTGATCCGCCGCCACGAGGAGACCTTCGCGCGGACGCCCTTGCGCTTGCCCTCCTCGCCGAGGTAGGAGCCCCACTCCCAGCATGCGATCGACACTTCCACCGGCGCGTCGAGCGGGTTCAGGCCCATCTGTCCGTAGCCGCGGTTGATGATCGGCCGGATGTAGCAGGAGCGAAGACCGTTCCGCGCGACGAGCTCGAGCGTCGCGGCGCGAATCTGCTCGGCGCTGAACGGGACCGGCATGTAGTAGAGCTCTGCGGAGCCGAGCAGTCGCTCGACGTGCTCGGCGTTGCGGAACACGGCAGGGCCGAGGTCGGTGTCGTAGCAGCGGACTCCCTCGAAGACGCCCGTGCCGTAGTGAAGGCCGTGTGTCAGGACGTGGACCTTGGCGTCCTCCCAGGCGACGAAATCTCCGTTCATCCAGATGAGGTCGGTGGGCTCCACTGTTGATCGCTCCTAGTCGAGGTTGTCGAGCACTGCCTGAGTCGCCTGCTTGGTGCCGTCTTCGCCACCCAGGTCGGGCGTTCTCAGACCCCCCTCAAGCGCGCGCTCCACCGCCGATTCTACAGCCGCCGCCTCGGTTGCCAAACCGAGGCCGTGGCGCAGCAGCATCGCCGCGGACAGGAACATCGCGAGCGGGTTCGCCACTCCGCTGCCCGCGATGTCCGGCGCGGAGCCGTGCACCGGCTCGAACATACCCGGGCCGTCGCCGCTCAGGGACGCGCTCGGGAGCATGCCGATCGAGCCGGTGATCATCGCCGCCTCGTCGGAGAGGATGTCCCCGAACATGTTCTCGGTGAGGATCGTGTCGAAGTGCCGCGGCGCCGACACGATCTGCATCGCGGCGTTGTCGACGAGCACATGCTCGAGCTGGAGGTGCGGAAACTCGCGCGAGTGAAGGTCGCTGACGACCTCCCGCCAGAGACGAGAGGTCTCAAGGACGTTCGCCTTGTCCACGCTGGACACCTTCGCGCGCGCGGCGTTGAACGCGGTGCGCGCGATCCTCTCTATCTCCTCGGTGCTGTAGGTGCACAGGTCCGAGGCGGTGGTCGCGGTGCGCGTCTTCTCGCCGAAGTAGATCCCGCCCGTCAGCTCGCGGACGACGAGCATGTCTGTGCCCTCGATGCGCTCGCGCCGCAGCGGGGAGGCGTCGTAGAGAGCGGGCAGCGGCTTGACGGGACGCAGGTTCGCGTAGAGGCCCAGGCCCTTGCGCAGCCCGAGCAGCCCCTGCTCCGGCCGTGGCTTGCCCGGGTCGGTGGTGTCCCACTTCGGCCCGCCAACCGCGGCGAGCAGGACGCCGTCCGAGGCCCTGCAGGCCTCGAGCACCTCGTCGGTGAGGGCGGTGCCGTGGGCGTCGATGCTCGCGCCGCCGAAGAGATGCTCCTGAAACTCGAAGTCAGCGACCTCGTGGAGCAGCTGCAGCGCGGGCGCCATGATCTCGGGGCCTATCCCGTCCCCACTGAGTGTCGCGATCCGGTATGCCATGGCGCGCGACGCTACCAGGACAGGCCAACGTAGAGGGCCTGGACTCGCTCGATCAGCTCATCCCGGTCGTACTCGTGGACCTCTGCGACGGGCGTCCCGTCGGCCCAGCGATAGGTGATCGCGACCGAGCGCACGCCCACGTAGATCCGCTCGATGTCAAAGCGCAGATCGGGGAGCCGGGCGAGCCCGCGCGCGAAGTGCTCGCGCAGCCGCTCGGCTCCGTCGATGAGGCCATCGGCAATCCCGAGTGACGCGATCGCCGTCGGGGTCTGGAACCGCACGCCCGGTGCATACAGCGCGATGATCGCGTCCAGGTCATGTGAGTTCCAGGCGGCGACCCACTCCTCGCCGAGCTCGCGCCCGCGCTCCTCCGTCAGCGCCCCGGTGCTCACAGCGCGGTGGTCACGGGCCCGGTGCGCTCGCGGTCACGCTCGAAGGCCGCTATCGCCGGCTCGTCCGAGAGCGTCGCGCCGACGTCGTCAAGGCCCTGGAGCAGCCGGCGCCTGATCTCGGCGTCGATCTCGAACGGGACGCTCAGCAGTTCGCCGCCGGCACCCGGGTAGCGGACCTCCTGCGCCTGCAGGTCGACCTGCCCCTCCCCCGCGCTCGCGACCGCCTGACAGTCCTGCTCGCTGAGGACAACCGGCAGGAGCCCGATCTTGGTGCAGTTCGAGTAGAAGATGTCGGCAAAGCTCGGCGCGATGATCGTCTGGAAGCCGTAGTCCTGCAGCCCCCACGGCGCGTGCTCACGGGAGGAGCCGCAGCCGAAGTTCTCCCCCGCGACGAGGATCGGGTTCGCGGGCAGGTCCCATCCCGGCTCCTTGGCCCAGTCGTAGAAGAGGAACTCTCCGAAGCCGGTGCGCTCGACCCGCTTCAGGAACTGCTTGGGCATGATCTGGTCGGTGTCGACGTTCGAGCGGTCGAGGTGGCTGACCGGCCCGCTGATGATCTCTATCGGCTGCATTGCGACCTCCTAGGCCCAGTCACGGATATCGACGAAATGACCCGCTATCGCCGCAGCGGCTGCCATCTGCGGTGAGACGAGGTGGGTGCGTCCTCCCCTGCCCTGGCGTCCCTCGAAGTTGCGGTTCGAGGTGGACGCACAGCGCTCTCCCGGGGCCAGGATGTCTGGGTTCATCCCCAGGCACATCGAGCAGCCCGCCACGCGCCAGTCAAAGCCCGCGTCGCGAAAGACACGGTCGAGCCCCTCTGCCTCGGCCTGCGCCTTGACCTGCTGGGAGCCGGGGACCACCATCGCGCTCACTCCGTCGGCGACTGTGCGTCCCGCGATCACCTCGGCGGCGGCGCGCAGATCGCCGATCCTGGAGTTCGTGCAGGAGCCGATGAACACACGGTCGACCTTGATCTCCTCGATCGGTGTACCGGCCTCGAGCGCCATGTAGTGCAGCGCGCGCTCGGCCTCCTCACGTTCTGCCGGGCTCTCGAAGGACTCGGGGTCCGGCACGGTGCCGGTGACGGGACGCACCATGCCGGGGTTTGTTCCCCACGTGACCTGCGGCGTGATCGCGCTCGCGTCGATCACGATCTCCTCGTCGAAGCTCGCGCCATCGTCGCTGCGCAACCCGCGCCAGCCCTTGATCGCCGCGTCCAGGTCGCCGCCATTCGGTGCACCGGGCCGCTCGGCGGAAGTGAACCACTCGAACGTCGTCTCGTCCGGGGCGATCATGCCCGCGCGGCCACCGCCCTCGATCGTCATGTTGCAGACGGTCATGCGGCCCTCCATCGAGAGTGCCTCGATCGCCGGGCCGGCGTACTCGACCACGTGGCCGGTCAGGCCTCCGACGCCGACACGACCCAGGGTCGCCAGGATCAGGTCCTTCGCGGTCACGCCGAAGCCGAGTTCGCCGTCGTAGCGGATGCGCATGGAACGTGGTTTGTGCTGGACCATGCACTGCGTCGCGAGCACGTGCTCGACCTCGCTGGTGCCGATCCCGAACGCGAGTGCGCCGAACGCGCCGTGCGTGGAGGTGTGAGAGTCGCCGCACACGATCGTCATCCCGGGCTGCGTCACACCCAGCTCCGGGCCGATCACGTGGACTATCCCCTGCCGGGACGAACCGAGCGAGTAGACCGGGACGCCGAACTCCTCGCAGTTGCGCTCGAGCGTCTGCACCTGAACCCGCGAGAGCTCGTCCTTGATCATCGCCGCCAGCGGCGTGCCGTCGGTGGGCGTGTTGTGGTCGGCGGTGGCGAGTGTGCGGTCGGGCCGGCGGACCTTGCGCCCGGCGAGGCGCAGGCCGTCGAACGCCTGTGGGCTGGTCACCTCGTGAACGAGGTGCAGGTCTATGTAGAGGAGGTTCGCCTCCACCTCGTGGGCCTGCCAGATCTTCTCGAACATCGTCTGTGGCATCGCTTGCATCCTTCTTCTCGTGGTGTGTTCGCGCGCTAGCTGCGCCGGAGGCCGGCGGAGAGGACGGCGAGGAACGCCGCCTCGACTCCGCTTGGGTTCTCGAAGTGGTGAGGCAGGTCTGCATCGAAGGTCACGCAGTCGCCCTCGGCCAGCTGGTGGCGCAGCCCGTCGCACACGAGCACGACCGAGCCCCGCTCGACGAGTGCGGTCTCTCTGCTGCCTGGCTCGTGCATCGGCGGGTCATCGGCGGCTCCGGTCGCGGCGCCCGCCGCCAGCGTGTGCCGCGAGAGCTCGGCGCGCTGCCCCGGCAGCGACGACGTCAGCACCTCGAAGCGGTGTCCGCGCCTCGCGCTCCCGCCGGCTCGGCGCTGGGCGCGGCGGGTGATCGTGACCGCGCCGCCCTCGTCCAGGCGCAGGAACTGGGACAGGCGCAGGTCAAGGCCCGAGGCGATACGCGAGGCGACGGTCAGGGTCGGGCTGGTCTCGCCGCGCTCGACCTGGGAGAGCATCGGCGCGCTGACGCCGCTGCGCTCCGCGAGGTCGCGCAGGGACAGGCCCGAAGCCTCGCGCAGGGCCTTCACGCGCGCACCGATCACGGCCGGGGCGAGCTCATCCCCGCCGCCGCTCACGCCGTCGCGCACCGGCTTCGCCCGCCCTGCGCTGGTGTCGTTGGCCTTCTCCACGATCGGCATACACCCGTATGTTATCACGGACGCGCGCCGGTCGTCTAGGGCGTCGGCGTCGCGAGCGCCGAGACATCCTCCTCGTCGCGGCGGGACCGCTCGACGGCCACGGACAGCGCACGCACATATGCCCGCGCCGCCGCCTCGATGATGTCGGTCGAGATCCCCTGACCCGCGCCGGTGGAGCCCGCGACCTCCACCACCACCGCGACCTCGCCGAGCGCATCCTGACCCTCGGTCACGGCGCCGATCTTGAAGTCACTGAGTCTCGCGCCGACGCCCGTCGCGGCATCGATCGCTCCCAGCACTGCGTCGATCGGCCCGTCGCCCATGAACGACCCGGCTGATGTCGAGCCGTCGGGCAGCGTCACCGACACACGCGCGTGGGCGGGCCTGCGCGGCTCACGCGATGAAGCCTCGACCTCGAACCAGTCGAGCACGAAGCCGTGGGTGTCCTCGCTACGCAGCTCATCGGTCACGAGTGCCTCGAGGTCCATCGCCGTGACCTGCTTCTTGCGGTCGGCGATCTCCTTGAAGCGCTTGAACGCCGTGTTGAGCATCTGCCCGTCGATCTGGAAGCCCATCTCCTCCAGCGCCTGTCTGAGCGCGTGGCGGCCGGAGTGCTTGCCGAGCACCAGCGAGTTGCTGCTCAGCCCGACCGTGGTGGCGTCCATGATCTCGTACGTCGTGCGCTCCTTCAGCACGCCGTCCTGGTGGATGCCCGCCTCGTGTGCGAACGCGTTGCGTCCGACGATCGCCTTGTTGGGCTGCACCGGGTAGCCGGTCAGCCTGGAGACGAGCCGGCTAGTGCGCGCGATCTCGGTCGTCTCGATCCCGGTCCACAGCCCGACGCTCGACCGGCGGGTGTGCAGCAGCATCGCTATCTCCTCGAGCGCCGCATTGCCCGCCCGCTCACCGATGCCGTTGATCGCGCACTCCACCTGCCGCGCGCCCGCTTCCAGTCCCGCGAGCGAGTTCGCGACGGCCAGCCCGAGGTCGTCGTGGCAGTGAACAGACACGACCACGTCGCGCAGCCCTGGGATCAGGCGGTAGAGCTCCTCGAACATCGCGCCGTACTCGCGCGGCATCGTGTAACCGACGGTGTCGGGCACGTTGATCGTGCTCGCGCCCTCCTCCAGCGCGATCTGGATCACCTCGGCCATGTACTCGACATCCGAGCGCGAGCCGTCCTCGGGTGAGAACTCCACGTCCTCGCACAGCGCCCGTGCCTGGGCGACGGCCGCGCGAACCTGCCCCTTGACGTCCTCGCGCGTGGTCTGCAGCTTGCGCTCGATGTGGATGTCGCTCGTCGCTATGAAGGTGTGGATTCGCGGGCGCTCGGAATCCTTGACCGCATCCCACGCAGCGTCGATGTCCTGCTTGCTGGTGCGCGCGAGGCCGCAGATGATGGGGCCCTCGACGGTCTGCGCAATCGCGCGGACGGACTCGAAGTCGCCGGGCGAGGTGATCGGGAATCCGGCCTCGATGACGTCGACGCCGAGTCGCGCGAGCTGCTGCGCGATCTCGAGCTTTTCCTGCCTGTTCAGGGAGATGCCGGGCGACTGCTCCCCGTCTCGCAGGGTCGTGTCGAAGACCAGGACGCGATCCGCGTCGTTTCGATGCTCGTTGTCGGTCATGTCGTCGCTACTCCTTCTCTATCTCGCTTTGGCTTCCTCTCTGCTGGGTTTGCGGCTACGCGGCCGCCACGCGCTATTCCCCCCGAGGGGGGAGCAGGAGAAGCGAGAGAAGCGAGGTTTCGAACAACATGCCTGAGCGCAGGGTAGCACCGGCGGCCGCGGCGGGCGAGCCTCGCGTCAGGGGGTCAGGACGACCTTGCCGGTGTTGCGCCGCTCGACGATCATCGTCTGTGCGGCGCCCGCTTCGGCAAAGCTGAAGCTGCCAGCGACGACGGGCGTGACCGTCCCGTCATCGAGCAGCTCGCGGAGCGGCTCGATCCATGGCTCCAGGGTCCCCCGGTCCTCCCACAGGGTCAGCATGTTGAGTCCGATCACGGCCTTCGATTCGCCCATCTGCTTGACCATGTTGAAGCGCGGCATGCTGGCCACCGCTTTCAGCGCCGCCGGGATGTTTTTCTTCTCACCGGAGACGACGGACGAGGCACCGAACGCCACCAGCCGCCCTCCCGGGCGAAGCAGGCCGTAGCTGCGCCTGAAGCTCCTGCCGCCCACGGCGTCCATGATCACATCGAACTTGGGGAGCCCGCGATCCCAGCCGGGGCTCGTGTAGTCGAGCGTGTGGTCCACACCGAGCTCGCGGATCCGCGCATGCTTGCCGGGGGACGCGGTCCCGTAGACCTCGGCGCCCCAGCGCTTGGCGATCTGCGTGGCCGCTATCCCGACACCGCCTCCTGCGGAGTGGATCAGCACGCGCTCGCCCGGCCGCAGGCTGCCGTAGCCGACGAGGCCCGCCCAGGCGGTTGCGTAGTTGACCGGGATCGCGGCGCCCTGCTCGAACGTGAGCCGGTCCGGGAGCGGGACGACGTCGCCGGCCGGAACGACGACCTGCGATGCGTAGCCGCCGAATTTGGTTCCCGAGAGCACTCGCTGCCCGGGCTCAAGGCCCTGCACGCCCTCCCCCACGTCCAGGATCGTCCCGGCCACCTCGTAACCGACCACGCATGGGGTCTTCGGCGCATCCGGATAGAGGCCCATCCGCGCCATCACGTCGGCGAAGTTGATGCCGGCGGCCGCGACGTCGATGCGCACCTGCCCGGCTCCGAGCACGGGATCGGGGCGCTCCTGCACCTGGAGCACCTCGGGGCCGCCGTGCGCCGTGATGAGGACGACTCTCATGTCACGCGCACGCTACCTGATCAGCTCAGGTCCACGGACCAGCCGTTCACGAAACCCTCCGATGCGACGATCTCACCGAGGACATCGTGCGGCACCGGCGCGTCGGTCGTGACGACCATCGCGGCGAGCGGCCCTCCCCCATCGTCGTCGGTGTGGCCGACCGCGGCAGAGGAGATGTTGATGCCGTGCGTGCCGAAGATCGTGCCGACGCGGCCGATCATCCCCGGCAGGTCCTCGTAGCGGAACACAGTCACGTTGGGCTCCAGCTCGATCGTCAGCCTGCGTCCCTGGACCTCGACGAGATGCGGAACCTGATTCGGGCCGATGCCCGTCCCGGCGACCGCCACGCGCTCGCCGCCCGCTATCACGGTGACGCGGATCAGCTCGTTGAAGTCCTGTGCCTCAGAGACCGCCTTCTCCTCGAAGACGATGCCGCGCTGATTGGCCATCGTCGGCGCGTTGACGAGGTTCACCTGCTCCTCGGTGCGGCCCTGCAGCGCGCCCACGATCACGGCCAGGCCGAGAAGGCGAGTGTCGTAGTCGGCGATCCTGCCGAGGAACGCGGCCTCGATGCGCTCCACAGAGCTGCCCTCGGCGAGTGCCATGGCGAGCTTGCCGAGCTGCGTGGCGAGTGGAAGGAACGGCCCGAGCATGTCCATGTCCTCGGCGCCGATCGCGGGGATGTTCACGGCCGTCGACACGACACCGCCTGTGAGTGCCGCCACGACCTGCTCGGCGCTCTGGTACCCGGCGCGGTCTGTCGCCTCCGCCGTCGACGCCCCGAGGTGAGGTGTGACGATCACGTTGGGGTAGGCGAACAGCGGGTGCTCGGTTATCGGCTCGCTCTTGAACACGTCGATCGCGGCCCCCGCGACCTTGCCGGAGTCGAGCGCGGCGATCAGCGCGTCGTCGTCGATCAATCCGCCGCGGGCGACGTTCAGGACCCTGACGCCGTCACGCATCTTGGCGAACGCCTCGGCGTTCAGGAACCCTTCGGTCTCCGGTGTCTTGGGCAGGTGCACGGTCAGGAAGTCCGCCTGGGCGTAGAGGTCCTCGGGGCTGTCCGCCTTCTCGACGCGCAGCTCCCGGTAGCGCTCGGCGCTCACGAACGGGTCGAACGCGACGACGTGCATCCCGAAGCCGCGGGCGCGGGCGGCGACGAGTTGCCCGATGCGACCGAAGCCGAGGATCCCGAGTGTCTTCTCATAGAGCTCGACGCCGGAGAACTTCGAGCGCTCCCACTTGCCCGACGTCAGCGACGCGTATGCCTGCGGGATGTTGCGGGCCAGCGCCAGCAGCAGCGCCATCGTGTGCTCGGCGGCCGTCACGACATTTGACTCGGGGGCGTTCGCGACCACGATCCCCCGCCTCGTCGCGGCTGGGACATCGACGTTGTCGACGCCCACCCCCGCGCGCCCGATCGCACGCAGCCGGCTCGCGCGGTCGATCAGCTCGGCGGTCATCTTCGTGGCGGAGCGGATCACGATCCCGTCGTAATCGGCGATGCGGCTCTCGAACTCCTCCTCGCTCCAGTCGACCCCGAGATCGACGTCGAAATGCTGCTGCAGGAGCTCGATGCCGGAGTCCCCGATCTGCTCCTTGACCAGGACCCTCGGGCGCACGTCGCCACTTGCCGAGGCGCTCATGATGCGATCCTCTCGACGACCCAGTCGATGCAGGCGGTCAGCGCCTGAACATCCGAGGTCTCGACGGCAGGGAACATCCCGACCCGGAGCTGGTTTCGCCCGAGCTTGCGATAGGGCTCGACGTCGACGATCCCGTTCGCGCGGAGCGTGCCCGCGACGGCCGCGGCGTCGACCGAGTCCTCGAAGTCGACGGTGCCGACGACCAGCGAGCGCTTTGCGGGGTCAGTGACGAACGGCGTCGCGTACGCGGAGCTCTCAGCCCAGCCGTACAGGTGCGCGGAGGAGGCGCTCGTTCGCTGCACACACCAGTCGAGCCCGCCGTTCTCGAGCATCCAGGCGATCTGATCGTTGAGCAGGAACAGGGTCGCCACGGCCGGCGTGTTGTAGGTCTGGTCCTTGACCGAGTTCTCGAGCGCGGTGTTCAGTGACAGGAAATCGGGGATCCAGCGGCCGGACGCGTGGATCTTCGCGATCCGCTCCTGCGCTGCCGGGCTGAGCAGCGCAACCCACAGGCCGCCGTCCGCTGCGAAGCTCTTCTGTGGCGCGAAGTAGTAGACGTCGGCCTGCCCTGCGTCGACGGGCAGTCCGCCAGCGCCGGAGGTCGCGTCGATCGCGAGCAGCGCGTCACCGCAGCCGGCGGGCCGGTGAACGGGGACCATCACGCCCGTGGAGGTCTCGTTGTGTGCCCAGGCGATCACGTCCGCCTCGGCGGACAGCGCCCGCGCTCCGACGATCGACGCGTCCGGCGCGTCACCGGGGTCCGCCGAGACGATCACGGGGTCGCCGAGGAACGGGGCGCCCTTGGCGACACTCGCGAACTTCTGCGAGAACTCGCCGAATGTGAGGTGAAGGCTGCGGCTCTCGATCAGGCCGAACGCCGCGGCGTCCCAGAACGCCGTCGAGCCGCCGTTCCCGAGCGCGACCTCGTAGCCGTCCGGGAGCGCGAAGAGGCTGCCCAGACCCGAGCGGATCTCGCCGACGAGGCCCTTGACCGGCTTCTGCCGGTGCGAGGTGCCCATCAGCTTGGCGCCGTCGCGGACGAGGTTCTCCAGTGCGGCTGGGCGCACCTTCGACGGCCCGCACCCGAAGCGGCCGTCGGCGGGCTTCAGATCCTCCGGGATTGCGTGTGCTGCGTTGGCTGCCACCGGGCTCGTAGTCATGTGGGGCTCCTCGCTCTGCCTGACCGGGCGGGAATCGTCGATGATCAGAGGGTGCCCAGGCGCGCGGCGGTGTTCGGCTCGCCGCTCCCCGGTGGTTAGCTCCACCCGAGCGCCAGTCGCGGCGACCAGCGCGAGTGTAGCGAACCGGCGCCGGCTCGCTCGGCGCGGTCAGCCGCCGAAGAGCAGCTCGCGCTCGATCGGGCGTGCGGTCCACCCTGCCGGCAGCCGCTCACGGGACACCCCCGGGGGCGCCTCGTTCCCGAGCACGCAGAACTCGGGCGCGGGGCCGAGCACGAACTGGCGTCTCCAGACGCTCGCGAAACTGGGGTCCATGCCGTCACCGAGAAGCTCGGCGGCCTTGCCCTTCGCCGAGCCCGGTTCGCGCCCCACCCAGACCGCGACGGTAGCTCGCCTCAGGCAGTCGCCGGTCGCCTCCCCCTCGAGCAGGCCGTAGAGCCCGCCGGCGCCGGTGCCGAAAGCGCTCGCCGCCGAGTCGTGTGCGGTGCGATGGCCGCGGCCGACGGCGGCCTCGCCCAGGACGCCCATCGCCGCGAAGTCGTCGAGCAGGTACCAATCCTCGAACGAGGGCCTCGGCTGCCCGTGCTCAGCCCACGGCACGCACGGAACCCTGTAGATCGCCGAGCCGCGCATCCCCGCGGGCGGGTTGTGCGCGAGCGAGCGGTGGAAGGCCAGTTGCGCCTCCTGGTAGCGGTCGGCATCCGCTCCCTCTCGCGGTCTGTGCCAGAAGAGGTAGGCGAGCACGGCCCGGTCGCTCAGAACGCCGGCTTGATCCAGTCCATGTGAGAGCGCAGATCGGCGCCGACATGCTCCACCTGGGTGTCGGCCTGCTCGGCGCGCATGCGCTTGAAGTTCTCCTGGCCCGCCCGGTTCTCTGCGATCCACTCGCGCGCGAAGTCCCCCGACTGGATCTCGGTGAGGATCTTGCGCATGTTCTCGCGCGTCTGCTCGGTGATCACGCGCTTTCCGCGCGTGTAGTCGCCGTACTCAGCGGTGTTGGAAATCGAGTAGCGCATGCCCGCAAGCCCCTTCTCGTGCATCAGGTCGACGATCAGCTTGAGCTCGTGGAGGCACTCGAAGTAGGCCATCTCCGGGTCGTATCCGGCGTTGACGAGCGTCTCGAAGCCTGCCTGCACCAGCTCGGAGGCACCTCCGCACAGGACGGCCTGCTCGCCGAACAGGTCGGTCTCGGTCTCGTCCTTGAACGTGGTCTCGATCACGCCGCCACGCGTGCAGCCGATTCCCTTCGCATACGCGAGCGCGAGCGCGCGGGCGTTGCCCGTCGCGTCCTGCTCAACCGCGATCAGGCCGGGCACGCCGCTGCCTTCGGTGAACTGCCTGCGGACGAGGTGGCCCGGTCCCTTCGGCGCGACCATCGCGACGTCGACGCCGGCCGGCGGCTCGATCTCGCCGTAGTGGATCGAGAAGCCGTGGCCGAACAGGATCATGTTTCCCTCTGCGATCCCATCGCGGATGTCCTGCTCCCAGACGTCGTGGTGGCGCTCGTCGGGCAGGAGGATCATCACGAGGTCACCGCGGCTGGCCGCCTCGACCACCGGCAGCACCTCAAGGCCCTGCGCGCGCGCCTCGGCCACGGAGGGAGAGTCCTCGCGCAGGCCGACAACGACGCTGACGCCGGAGTCCTTCAGGTTCAGTGCGTGGGCGTGGCCCTGTGAGCCGTACCCGATGATGGCGACGGTCTTGCCGTCGAGGAGCGTGAGGTCTGCATCGTCGTCGTAGATCATTGGCCGCAGGCTATCCAAACTCACGCCGCTCGGCGGATCGGGGCTCGAGTGTGTGCGTTCAGGCGCCGGCGGACGCGACGAGCGTGCGCGCCGGGATCCTCAGCGAACCGTCCGGCTGGGCGTAGATCGCGAAACGCTCCTGCAGCGAGTCCCGGATCTCCTGCACCTCCTCAGGAGGGCGCTCGAAGACGGCGTCGTGGAAGTTGCGCGACAGGTCCAGCGTGGAATCCCACAGTTCGTCGAAGCTGGGGTCCGCGCGGGTCAGCTCGAGCTCCTCGACCAGGACGTCGGAGAAGCCGGCCTCCTGCAGCAGCGCCTTCACCCGGGCAGAGTCGCCGAGCGTGAACGGCCCAGGGCGCGGGTCGCTGGAGGCAGGCGCGAGACCGCGCGAGACCAGCTCCTGAGCGGGCAGCAGGGCCCACGGGTTGTGACTGACGTCGGCCCAGACGGCCAGGGCGACCCGCCCTCCGGGGCGCAGCACCCTGCGGGTCTCGGCGAGCGCTGCGGCCGGATCGGCCATCAGCATGTAGCCCCACCTGCACAGCACGGCGTCGACGCTCGCAACCGGCAGGTCGATCCATTCCGCGTTCAGCACCTGGAACTCGACGTTGGCGACCGACATGTCGGCGGCGAGCTTTCGCGCGCCCTCGAGCATCGCCTCGGCCTGGTCGGAGACGACGACGCCGCCCATCGGCGCCACGAGCTCCGCGGCGAGCATCGAAGTCTCGCCGAGCCCCGCCGCGAGCTCGAGCACACGCTGGCCCGGCTGGGGCGAGATCTGGTGCACCATCCAGTGCGATACGGGGGCGGCGAACGCGCTCAGCAGGTCGTGGCGGCGAACCCATGCGACGGCTGACTCTTCCCACCCCTGCAGGCTCGCGCGGCGATATGCGTCGGCGTCGAAGCTCATGCGAGCTCCCGTCGTAGCAGCTTGCCCGAGCGGGTGCGGGGGAGCGGCTCGGCGCGGAGCTCGATCCGCTTGGGGACCTTGTAGCCGGCGAGCGCCCGCGTGCAATGCTCGCGCAGCTCGGCCTCGGAGGGCGCTCGGCCCTCGCGAGGGACCACGATCGCGCTCACCATCTCACCCCACTCGTCGTCTTCGCGGCCGAGCACCGCCGCCTCCAGGACGTCTCCGTGGGCCTCGAGCACGGCCTCGACCTCGGCGGGTGCGACGTTCTCACCGCCGCTGATGATGGTGTCGGCCTTGCGTCCGCTCACGTGCAGGCGCCCCCACTCGTCGAGGAGCCCCAGGTCTCCGGTGTGAAGCCAGCCGTCTGCGGACCGCGCCGCGGGCGCGACGGTCGGGCCCGCGACCAGGATCTCCCCGTCATCGGCTGTCTGCACCCGCGTGCAGAACAGCGGCGGGCCGGCGGCCTGCACGCCCGCCCGGATCTCGGCGACCGGCGCGCTCGTCACCTGCGAGGCGCTCTCGGTTAGCCCGTACGTCAGCGACACCGGCACGCCGGCGCCACGGGCCCGGCTCAGGAGGGCCGGCGGGACCGGGCCTCCGCCGGTCAGTGCACAGCGAAGTGAGGGCGGCTCGTGCAGCCCGGCGTCGAGCAGCCGCGCCAGCGTCGTCGCCACGAGACTGACGACCGTCACGTCCTGCGTTGAGATTGAGTGCAGGACGCGGTCGGCCTCAAAGCGCTCGTGGACGACGGCGGTGGTGGTGTAGATCGCCGAGCGCACGAGGATCGACAGCCCTCCGACGTGAGAGAGCGGCAGCGCGCACAGCCAGCGCTCACCGGGGTCCAGGCCGAGCGCGACGGCCGAGCCGAGCGCGCTCCAGAGAAGGTTGCCGTAGGTCAGGGTGACCGGACGCGGCGCGGAGCTCGTACCCGAGGTGTGGATGATCACCGCGGGCGCATCGAGGTCGTGGGCGCCGCCGGGGCGCCCCGTGCCGCCGTGCAGCGGCAGCGGCTCGTCGACGGTCAGCTCGCACGTGGCGCTGATCTGATCACGCTCGGCGCCGGACAGTCGCGTGTCGAGCGGCACCGCCACCGCGCCGAGCGCCATGCACGCGTGAAGCGCCGCCGCGAACTCCAGGCCCGCCGGGAGCGCGATCGCCACGCTCGTGCCCGGACCGGCGCCGAGCCTGCTCAGCGCACCCGCGCCGGCGGCCGCTGCGGCGTGCATCTCGGCGTATGACCAGCTCCCGTGGGGTGTCTGGACTGCCGGCAGATCGGGCCGCCTGGACGCTGCCCTCGGGAGCCATTGCTCAACCAGCACGTCGCACAGGCTAGCCTTCCCGCGGTGAGCACTACATGGATCCCAGCCCTCGAGGGCGCTGAGGCCGATCTGACCGATATCCGGTATGAGCACTCGACCGGCGCGGATGAGGGCATCGCGAAGATCACGATCGCCCGTCCCGAGGTCCGCAACGCGTTCCGCCCGAGGACGATCGTGGAGATCTCACGTGCGCTGGAGCACGCACGCGAGGACACGAGCATCGGTGTCGTGATCCTCACCGGGGAGGGTCCTGACGCGTTCTGTTCCGGCGGCGACCAGAGGGTTCGCGGTGATTCGGGCTACCTCTCCGACGACGACGCGGGCAGGGCGGGCGTCGGGCGCTTCCACGTCACCGACCTGCACGTCCAGATCCGCCGGCTGCCGAAGCCGGTCGTCGCGATGGTCGCGGGCTACGCGATCGGCGGCGGGCACGTGCTGCACCTCGTGTGCGACCTCACGATCGCCGCGGACAACGCCCGTTTCGGGCAGGTGGGCCCCAAGGTCGGGTCCTTTGACGGCGGTTTCGGGGCCGGGCTGCTCGCGAACCTCGTGGGGCCGAAGAAGGCGAAGGAGATCTGGTTCCTGTGCAGGCAGTACACGGCGCACGAGGCCGAGGCGATGGGGATGGTCAACACCGTGGTGCCACTCGAGAACCTTGAGCAGGAGACGGTCGCGTGGTGCCGGGAGATGCTCGCGCTCTCGCCGTTCTCGCTGCGGCTGCTGAAGGCGAGCTTCAACGCGGCCGAGGATGGCCTGTCGGGTATCCAGCAGCTCGCACACGACGCGAACCTCCTGTTCTACGGCAGCGAGGAGGCACAGGAGGGACGTGACGCGTATCGCGAGAAGCGCAGGCCGGACTTCTCGCGCTTCCCCAAGCGGGCCTAGCGTGGGCGCGGTCCGCATATGGGTGATGGCTGCGCGTGTCCGCACGCTTCCGGCCGCCGTCGCGCCCGTGCTGGTGGGCACGTCGCTCGCGCTGGGCGCGGGCAACTTCCACCCGCTCTCGTTCATCGCGGCGCTGCTCGGCGCGCTCTTCATCCAGGTTGGGACGAATCTCTCCAATGACTACTCGGACGCCAGACGGGGAGCCGACACGGAGGATCGCCTCGGGCCGGTACGGGTCACCGCGGGAGGCCTGGTGCCGCCGAGCCAGGTGTTGCTGGCGACCTATGTGACGTTCGGGCTCGCGGTGGCCTGCGGCGTGTACCTCGTCGCGGTCGCGGGCCCCGAGCTGCTCGCGGTCGGCGCGGCCTCGATTCTCGCCGGCGTCCTCTACACGGGCGGCCCGCGGCCATATGGATATGAGGGTCTCGGCGAGGTGTTCGTGTTCCTCTTCTTCGGGGTCGTCGCCGTCGTCGGCTCGTACTTCGTCCAGGTCCAGGAACTTCCGTGGCAGGCCTTCCTGTGCGCGGTTCCCGTCGGCCTGCTCGCGAGCGCGATCCTCGTCGTGAACAACGTGCGCGACCTCGAGACCGACCGGCGGGCCGGCAAGCGGACGCTCGCGGTGAGAATCGGTCGCGACCGAACGCGGGTCCTCTACGCGGCGATGCTGCTGATCGCGTTCCTGACGGCACCGCTGCCTTGGGTGCTCGGCTCGATGACCGCCTGGCTGCTGCTGCCTTGGCTCGCGGCGCCGCTCGCCGTGCGGCTCGCGGGCGTTGTTCGCGAGCGCACCGACGGCGCCGCCCTGAACGGGGCGCTTGCCGGGACGGGCATGCTCCAGCTCGTGTTCTGCCTGCTGTTCTCCGCGGGCATCCTCGCGAGCGGCGGAATCGCCAGTTGAAGCTGAACCTCGAGCGTCGCACGCTGAGGCTCGCCGAGGAGCTTCAGACCTCCTACGGGCCGGTCGGGCGGCGCGATCTGATCATCACGGCGCTGACGGACGAGGACGGGTCCACGGGGTTCGGCGAAGCGGCGCCCCTTCAGGCCTATGACGGCGTTGACACCGAGCAGGTGCTCGCGGCGCTGCAGGCCTACGCCCCCGTGCTGGAGCGCGGGACGGGCATGAGCGGCATCCAGCTGCTCGAAGCGTGCCGCGGCCAGCATGACCTGCCCGCGGCCCTCGCCGCGATCGACATGGCACTGTGGGATCTCGCGGGCCGGCGCGCCGGCAGGCCGATAGCCGAGCTGCTGACCGACGAGCCGGCCCGCTCGGTGCCCGTGAACGCGACGCTGTCGGCGGTCGATCGGGCGCAGGCCGGCGACCAGGCGATGCAGGCCATCGCGGCGGGCTTCACGTGCGTCAAGGTGAAGGTCGGGATCGGGGATGACGCGGGGCGCGTGGCCGCTGTGCGCGCCGGGGCGGGGCCCGAAGCTTCCCTGCGGCTGGATGCGAACGGCGCGTGGGGCGTGGATGAGGCGGTGCGCGCAATCGACGCACTGGCACCCGCAGGCCTGGAGCTCGTCGAGGAGCCGACACACGGGCTGCGCGAGGTCCGCGCGGTGCGCGAGCGCGTGGCGGTACGGATCGCGATCGATGAGACCGCGGCGGAGCCCGGCGCCCTCGCGGCGGGCGTGGCGGACGCGGTCTGCCTGAAGATCTCCCGCTGCGGCGGGATCGGCGGGCTGATCGCCGCCGCCGCGCTGGTGCGCTCGACCGGGGCCGAGGTGTACGTCGCCTCGACCCTGGACGGACCGCTCGGCGTCGCCGCCGGGCTGCAGGCTGCCGCCGCGCTCGCCTCACGCGGGCCGGTGCCCCACTGCGGCCTTGCAACGCTCGGGATGTTCAGCGGCATCGACGACCCGCTCCCCGTCCGGGATGGCGAGATCGAGCTACCGGCCGCGCCCGGGCTCGGCGTCGAGCCCTTCTAGGGCCGCCACGACCGCACGCGGGTTCTCGAGCGGCAGACGATGGCCACCGTGGGCGATGCTCAGCCGCGCCGCGGGCATCAGCCGCACCATGCGCTGGCCGATCTCCGTGAACTTCGTGTCGCGGTCGCCGACGAGGATGACGGTCGGCATCTCGAGCTCTGCCAGCCGCGGCCAGAGCGGGCTCATCTCCCCCGCCCCGATGCCGCGCATGACGGCCGCGAGCGCGTCCGGCCTGTTGCGCCTCTGATCCTCTCGCGCGAGCGCGCCGACCTCGGGCGGGTCAGCCGCGAACAGCGGCTGGGCGCCCCAGCCCTGCAGGAAGTCCTCGAACGGCTCGCTCTCGAGGCGGTCCGCCAGCGCCCTATCGGACCGCCGCCGCTCGGCGCGCTTGCGCTCGTCCGCGATGCCCGGGTTCGCGGCGACGATCAGCAGGCTCGAAACGCGCTCCGGCGCCGCCAGCGCCACGTGGAGCGCGACGCGCCCGCCGAGCGAGTATCCGCACAGTGCGAACCTGTCAGGGGACTGCGCGAGGACCGCGCGCACACACCCCTCGAACGTGATCGGCCTCGGTGCCCGCGTCGCCGATCCGTGCCCGGGCAGGTCGATCGCGATCGGCAGGTAGCGTTCAGGGTCGAGCAGCACCGAGACGCCATCCCACGCGCGGCGCGTGCCGCTGAATCCGTGAAGAAGGACGAGGCTCTCCGGCACGCGCCCATCCTATGACCGCCGTCACCGACACCTACATCCTGCTGCGGGCCTTCGTCGAGGAGCTGGCGCGCTGCGGGATGCGCGCGGCGTGCACCTCGCCGGGCTCGCGGTCCTCGCCGCTGGTGATCTCGCTCGCCCGCGATCAGCGCCTGCGCTGCTACTCGCACATCGACGAGCGCTGCTCGGGGTTCTTCGCTCTCGGGATGGCCAAGGCGACGGGCGTGCCGGTCGCCGTCACGTGCACGTCCGGCACAGCCGCGGCGGGGCTGGCGGGCGCGGTGATCGAGGCGCACGAGGCGCGCGTGCCGCTGATCGTGCTCACGGCCGACCGTCCCGCCGAGCTGCGTGAGAACGGCGCGGGCCAGGCGATCGACCAGATCAAGATGTTCACCGCCGCCAAGTGGTTCTTCGAGGTCTCCGTCCATGAGGCCGGCCAGGAGCAGCTGCGCTGGATGCGGACGCTCGCGTGCCGCGCCTACTGGACGGCCCTGGATGGCAGGCCCGGCGCGGTGCATCTGAACTTCCCGCTGCGCGAGCCGCTGGTCGGCGAGCTGGAGATGCCCGACGACCGGACGGGGCGCGTCGACGCGCGCCCGTTCCTGGCGCGCTATGCGAGTCGCGCGGACGGCGGCGCCGCGGGCGAGCGCCTGCGCGAGCTCGTCGCGGGCTCCCGGCGCGGGGTGGTGGTGGCCGGGCGCCATGAGCGCGACGCGCCGCTCGGCCGGGCGGCCGCGCAGTTCGCGAGCCGTGCAGGCTGGCCGCTGCTCGCCGACCCGCTCTCCGGGGCCCGCCGCGGGCCCGCCGCGGTCGCCCATTACGACGCGCTGCTCCGAGATCAGCAGTTCGCCTCGGGCACCACCCCGGATCTGGTCCTGCGCGTGGGCGATCTGCCGGTGTCAAAGCCGCTTCGCACATGGCTCGCAGGCGTCCGCGCGCCCCAGGCGGCCCTGGATCCCGAGAGCGCGTGGCAGGACCCCGCCGGCGCACTCAGCGACGTGCTGGCGCTCGAGCCGGCCGGCGCGCTGCTCGACCTGGCGTCGGGATCGCCCGCGCCCCCCCGCGCGCAGGAGGATTGGGCAGAGCGGTGGCTCAGCGCGGACCGGCGCGCGTCGGGGGCGATCCTCGCCGAGATCGCGGGCGATGGCCTATCCGAGCCCGCCGTCGCCGCGGAGCTCGGTGTCCTGCTTCCGGCGGAGGCAACGCTGTTCGTGGCCTCTTCGATGCCGGTGCGCGACGTCGAGACGTTCTGGCCGGTGCGCGATGACCCGCCGCGGGTCCTGTGCAACCGGGGCGCCAACGGCATCGACGGCACCGTCTCCTCCGCGTTCGGGGTCGCGGCGGCGCAGCGCGGCCCCGTCGTCCTGCTCATAGGCGACGTTGCGCTCGCGCACGACATCGGCGGCCTGATCGCGGCGCGCCGCCTCGGCCTGGCGCTCACGATCGTGCTGATCCAGAACGAGGGTGGCGGGATCTTCGATTTCCTTTCGCTGTCGCGCACCAGCCTCGCCCGCGGTCCCGCCGGCGAGGGCCAGGACATCTACACCCAGCATGTCCTGACGCCCACGGGCCTTGACTTCGAGCGGGCCTGCTCGCTGTACGGCATCGGGCATGAGAGTCCCTCCGACATGCCGTCGTTCCGAGCGGCGCTCGAGAGCTCGATCGCGGGTGGCCGATGCGGCGTCATCGAGGTCCGCTGCTCGCGCGAGGAGAACGTCGCGCTGCACGGGCGGATCTGGCACGCCGTGTCGCGCGAGCTCAGACGGTGAGCAGCGGGAGCAGCGCCTGAAGCTTGATCTCGGTCTCGGCGAGCTCGCTGGAGGGGACCGACTCGCGCACGATTCCGTTGCCCGCGTAGCAGCGCGCGATGCTGCCTCTCAGTAGCGCGCAGCGCAGCGCCACGCAGAACTCCCCGTCGCCGGCGGCGTCGGTCCAGCCGACCGGGCCCGCGTACCAGCCGCGGTCAAGGCCCTCCAGCGCGGGGATCAGGGGCGCCGCAACCGCCAGCGGCTCTCCCCCGACGGCCGGCGTGGGATGCATCAGCCCCGTCAGCTCCAGCGCATCCATGGGCGCCGTCAGCTGCGCGCGGATCGGCGTCGCGAGGTGCTGGATGTTCGCGATCCTCACGAGCTCGGGCTCGGCTGCGCCCGTGACCCACACGGAGTGCGGGCGGAGCGTGCGCTGGATACGCCGGGCGACGATCGCGTGCTCCTCGCGGTAGCTGACGTCGCGCAGCAGCTGCTCGCCGAGGTGATCGTCGACCGCAGGATCCGCGCTTCGGCGTGTCGACCCGGCGAGCGCGAGGGTGCTGACACGCTGGCCCTGGCGCCTGACAAGCAGCTCTGGGCTCGCCGCGATCAGGGTCGCGTCCGCGCGGCCGACGCAGAACACGAAACAGGACGGGAACTCCTCTCGGAGCACCCCAAATATCGCGGCGGGGTCATACGGAGCGGGCGCATGGACCTGCACTTCACGCGCCAGCACGATCTTCTCCAGGGTCCCCGCGCCTATCATCTCGGTCGCGCGGCCGACCGCCTGCTCGTAGTGCTCGGGGGGCATCGCACTGGCGACCTGAAAGCGCCCCGTCGGGGACGGGTCCAGGAGCGGCAGCGGCGCCTCTCGGAGCTCGCCGAGTCTGCGCTCGATGGTGGCGAGCAGCTCCTCCGCGATGTCGTCGGGGGATGCGATTGCCGAGACCGTCATGCGCGCGCGCGTGCCGCCGCCCTCGCACTGCTCGCGGATCAGCGCCACCTCCGGGACCGTCAGCGACGCAGGCTCGAATCCCTTCCAGTGAGGGGCGCCTCCGCCGTCGGCTGCGAACGCGAAGCCGCCCATCGCGATCGGGCCGCCGCCGGGCGCATCCTCGGCGGGGTCCGACACGGCGTCGGCACACAGCCTGCGCCAGCTGGCCGCGACCACCGCGAATCGGTCCGGGCCCGATGACTGCAGGCTGATCGCATCGCCGACGCCGGCCAGCGCCGAGCCGCCGCGCTCGGGCTGCTCGAGCAGGAACCAGCGCTCACCCGGCCGGCGCGAGGCGCAGATCACGGCCGATGGGTCAACCTCGCCCGGGAGGGCCAGCGAGATCGTCGCGAGCGTCTGCCTGCCCGTCGACCGGGACCGGCCGACTGCGCGGCGCAGCCGTGCGAGCAGCCGCTCGGCGTCGGCCTGCTCGAGGGAGAAGCGGGAGCGTGTTCGCTCGCGCTGCAAGCGCTAGGTCTCGCTGCGCCCTCGCGAGATCGCGATCTCGCCCGTGCGCATCATCTCGATCAGGCCGAACGGGCGCACCATCGTCTCGAAGGCCTGGATCTTGTCGGTGGTGCCGGTGATCTCGATGATCATCGCCCGCTTGGTGACGTCCACGACCTTGCCGCGGAATATCTCGGCTATCTGGAGCAGCTCTCCGCGCTGCACGCCGTCCGCGGTGACCTTGAACAGGGCGAGCTCGCGCGAGACGGTGTCGGCAGGCTCGAGGTCGCGGATCTTCAGGACGTTGACGAGCTTGTGCAGCTGCTTTGTGACCTGGTCGATCGGGTGAAGCGCGCCGTCGACGGTGAGCGTCACGCGCGAGACCTGCTCGTCCTCGGTCGGGCCGACCGTCAGCGTGTCGATGTTGAAGCCGCGGCGCGCGAACAGGCCCGCGATGCGCGTCAGCACACCCGACTTGTTTTCGACGAGGATCGACAGCACGTGCTTGCGCCCCGTGCGCAGACTCGTCGCCGCCTGCAGCTCCTCGAGGCTGAGCGGCTCCTTGGTGCCCGGCTCGCCCATCACGAAGCCCCTCCTCTGGATGACCGCGCGCTCATCCGACCATCTCCCGCGCGGCGGAGCCGGCCGGAATCATCGGGTAGGTGTTCTCCTCGCGGGTGACGCGCACGTCGACGAGCACCGGGCCATCGATCGCGATCGCGTCCTTCATGTCCTGGACGAGCGTGGCCTTGTCCTTCAGCCGGACTCCTGTCACGCCGTGCGCCTCGGCGAGCTTGACGAAGTCCGGGAACTCGCCCATGTCGACCTGGCTGTAGCGGCCGTCCCAGAACAGCTCCTGCCACTGGCGGACCATCCCGAGGTATCCGTTGTTCATGATGAAGACCTTGATCGGGATCTTGTTCTGAGCGCAGGTCGCCAGCTCCTGGGCGTTCATCTGCACGGAGCCGTCGCCGGCGACGCAGCAGACCACGCGGTCGGGGCAGCCGACGGCGGCGCCCATCGCAGCGGGCAGGCCGAACCCCATCGTGCCGAGGCCGCCCGAGTTGATCCAGCGCCGCGGCTCGGGGAAGTCGTAGTACTGGGCGGTCCACATCTGGTGCTGGCCGACGTCGCTGGTGATGATCGCCTCGCCGCTGGTCGCCTCATACAGCGCCCTGATCATGTACTGCGGCTTGATCTCGGCGTCGGTCGATTCCTCCCAGCCGAGCGGGTGCTTGGCGCGCCAGTTCTCGATCCTGGCCCACCATGCGTCCAGGCGGTGCGGGTCGGCCTCGAGCTCGCGGTACTCGACCGCGAGCTTGGCGAGCACGTGGCGCGCATCGCCGACGATCGGGATGTGCGCCGGCACATTCTTTGAGATCTCCGCCGGGTCGACGTCGATGTGGATGAACTTGGCGCGCGGGGCGAACTCGGAGAGCTTGCCGGTGATGCGGTCGTCGAACCGCGCGCCGACGGCGCAGATCAGGTCCGCCTCGTCCATCGCGTAGTTCGCGGCCCTCGTGCCGTGCATGCCGAGCATGCCGAGCCACTGCTGGTGCGGCGCGGGGAACGCGCCGAGCCCCATCAGGGTGCACGTGACCGGGAAGCGGTCGGAGGTCGCGAAGTCGGTCAGCTCGCGGGAGCCGTTGGCGTTGATCACGCCACCGCCGGCGTAGATGACGGGGCGCTGCGCGGCGGCGAGCGCCTTTGCAGCCTGGCGGATCTGCTTCTGGTTGCCCTCCACTTTCGGCTGGTAGCCGGGGAGCCGCACGTCGAGCACCGGCTCGTAGGTGATGTCGGCTCTGGACAGGTCCAGCGGGATGTCCACCAGGACCGGGCCGGGACGTCCCGTGCGGGCGATGTGAAACGCCTCGTGGATCGCCCGCGGGATCTCCTGCGGGTGCTGGATCATGAATGAGTGCTTGACGACCGGCATCGTGATGCCGATCGTGTCCGCCTCCTGGAAGCCGTCGGTGCCGAGCAGCTCGGTGCGGACCTGGCCCGTGATGAACACGACAGGAACCGAGTCCATCATCGCGTCGCAGATCGGCGTGATCAGGTTGGTGGCGCCGGGGCCGCTGGTCGCAAAGGACACGCCGACTTTGCCGGTCGCCTTCGCGTAGCCCTCGGCCGCGTGGCCGCCGCCCGCCTCGTGCCGGACGAGGATGTGGCGGATACCACCGTCGACGAAGGCGTCATAGGTGGGGAGATTGGCGCCGCCGGGCAGCCCGAAGACGACGTCCACTCCCTCCGCCTTCAAGGCCTCCATCAGGGCATCGACAGCCCGCATATCGCCTACCTCCTCTCCGCTAATCGGGGAAAAATCCCAGTGTAACAGTGGTTTTGTGGGGCCTCACGCCGACCCGATGCCGATCCCGATGGCGAGCACGATCACCCCGCCGACTGTCACCACCAGCAGAGAGGAGCGCATCGAGACCTCAAGGAACCGTTTCCTGACCCAGGCGATCACGACCAGCTCGACCGCCACGACACCGCCGGCCACATACAGCGCCGTGTGCACGTCGGGGATCAGGAACGGCAGCGTGTGAAAGATGCCGCCCAGAGTGGTCATCCCGCCCGTGATCGATCCGCGGACCAGCGCCGAGCCGCGCCCGGTCTGCTCCCCCGTGTCCGAGAGCGCCTCAGACCAGCCCATGCTCACCCCCGCGCCGAGCGCGGTGGCGAGGCCGACGAGCAGAGCCGTGTGCGAGTTGGAGGAGAGCGCGGCGGCGAAGATCGGCGCGAGCGAGGACACCGTTCCGTCGATCATGCCGACGAGGGCGGGCTGCACCACGCGCAGGACGAAGTCTCTCTCATCGACAAACCCCGACCGGTGAATGAACCGGTCGAAGAACGAATCACCGGGCGTTGGCCCTCTACTCGTGCTGGCTTTGGTGCCCATCGCCGGACACCCTAGGCGAACACCTCGCTTAGGGCCGCCGAATACGGGAGCGGAACCGCGCTCAGCGGGGGTGCGTCGCCGGGACCCGCTCCCAGGACTCAGGTGCGATCGCCACCTCCGGGAACTCGAGCTCCTCGCCGCAGCGTGTGCAGAGGGCGTCATACAGCTTGGTCACGCGGCCGCAGTTCGGGCACTGCCGACGGAGCTCGTCGCGCTCGAAGCGGTAGGCGATCGCTGCGATCAGCCCCAGGAACGGGACCGCGGCGGAGATCAGAAACCACAGGAAGAACGAGCTCCCCTTGGCCTTGCCCACGATTCCGCCGGCGAGACCGAAGCAGAGGGCGATGATCACGTAGGCCATCGCGACGCCCTCGCTACCAGATGACGCTGATGGCCCAGATCACCGCGACGATCGCCACGATGAACAGCACGGTCCCGAACAGGAACGAGAGCACGTGGCCGATCACGGACAGCAACAGCCATGCTCCGACGAGCAGCACCAGCACAGCGACCGCGGTGCGCCCGAAGGATTTGCGGTGGGTCTCAGCCGGTTCCTGCATCACTTCTCAGCTTAGCGTTGACGCGGCCGAGCAGGAAGGTGATACCCCTGCCCGGCCGCCGTCTCCGCAGATGCCGGCTGAGGGAAGCCGGCGGGTCTGATGAGGGGCAGTGAACTACATGGCACCCGGCCGCCCGACACCACGGGCGACCTGACTCGCGAGCACGGCATCTTCGTGACCGGCACCCTGGCCGCCGGCCGTCCGCGCGATGCTCGTGAGGCTGTAACGGCGGATACGTGCGCCGTGAGGCGTCGCAACCGCCGTCTCCTCGGGCAGCAGGATGAACCGCCGAGGAGGTGAGACACTCGATTTGGCTGCTGAACGGTTCATGGCCGGTATGTTGGCGCAGCAGCGCCCCGATCCGTTTGGCCCGAAGTCCAAAATGTGCGGCCGGGGGTCTGTCAGATGTCAGGTGCCCTCAGAGGCCGAGCTGCTCGGAGATCAGGCGCGAGACCTCGGTCCCGTCGGCGCGGCCCTTGGTCTCGCGCATGACATGGCCCACGATCGGCCCGATCGCCTTGGCATTGCCGGCGCGCACCCGCTCCGCGGCGTCCGCGTTCGCCGCGAGCGCAGCCGCGACGATCTCCGCCAGCTCGTCTCCCCCGCCGATCGCAGCAAGGCCCTCGGCCTCGACGATCGCGCGCGGGTCGCCGCCTGCTGAGAGCAGCACGTCCAGCACCTGCCGGCCCGCGCCGACGCTGATCTCCTTGCAGGACACCATCGTCACGAGCGACGCCAGCGCAGCGGGAGTCGCGGGAGAGGAGGACGGGGACTGCCCGTCCGCCAGGCGCCCCGCGAGCTCCCCCGTGACCCAGTTCGCGAGCGGCTGCGCCGGGGGCGCCGGGTCGGCCCCCGAAAGCGCGGCCTCGAAGTAGTCGCCGAGCTCGGGACGGAAGGCGAGCATCTGGGCGGTGTCCTCGCTGAGGCCGTGCTGCTCGGCGAGCCGGCGGGCGCGGTCCGCGGGCAGCTCGCTCATGTCCCCGCGCGCCGCCCGCATCATCGACTCGTCGATCGCGACCGGCACGAGGTCCGGCTCCGGGAAGTAGCGGTAGTCGTGTGCCTCCTCCTTGGAGCGCAGCGAGGTGATCGCGCCGCTCGCAGGATCGAAGTGCAGGGTCTCCTGCGTGACCTGGCCGCCGCCGCTGATGATCGCTTCCTGGCGCTGGATCTCGGCGCGTATGCCCCGTTCGATGAAACGGAAGGAGTTCATGTTCTTGAGCTCCGTCTTGACACCGAGCTCGCTGGTGCCCACGGGCCGCAGCGATATGTTCGCGTCGCAGCGGAGCGAGCCCTCCTCCATGTTCACGTCGCTGACGCCGAGCTGCCGGAGCGTGACCCGGAGCAGCCGCAGCCACTCGCCGGACTGCTCGGCCGAGCGCAGGTCGGGCTCGGTGACGATCTCAGCGAGCGGAGTTCCGCCGCGGTTGAAGTCCACGATGCTGGCATCCGAGCCGTGGATCCGGCCGCTCGCTCCGACATGGATCAGCTTCGCCGCGTCCTCCTCGAGATGCACGCGGTGGATCCGCACCTCGCCGAGGCTGCCGCCGAGGCACAGCGGCTCGTCGTACTGGGAGATCTGGTACCCCTTCGGCAGGTCAGGGTAGAAGTAGTTCTTGCGGTGGAAGATCGACCGCGGCGCCAGTTCCGATCCGAGCGCGAGGCCGATCATCAGCCCGAGGTGCACCGCGCGTGCGTTCGCGACCGGAAGGCTCCCGGGCAGCCCGAGGCAGACGGGGCAGACGCGCGTGTTGGGCGGCTCGCCGAATGACAGCTCGCAGCCGCAGAACATCTTCGTCCGCGTGGAGAGCTGGACGTGTATCTCCAGCCCGATCACCGCCTCGAGCGCTGCGGCCGGCTCAGACACGGGCGGCTCCCGCGTCGAATCTGATCGCCCGCTCGAGCGCGTGGGCGGCATCGAGCAGGCCGTTCTCGCTGAATGCCGGCCCGGCGATCTGAAGCCCGACCGGCAGCCCGCCGCTCAGCCCGGACGGGATCGAGATCGCCGGGATCCCCGCGAGCGACATCGGCACGGTGCAGAAGTCGTTCAGGTACATCGCGAGCGGATCCCCAGTCTTCTCGCCGAGTTTGAACGCGACCGTGGGCGAGGTCGGCGTGAGGATGAAGTCGACGTGCTCGAATGCCGCGGCGAAGTCCTGGGAGATCTTCGTGCGGACCCGCTGGGCCCTGCCGTAGTAGGCGTCGTAGTAGCCGGAGGACAGCGCATAGGTCCCGAGCATGATGCGGCGCTTGACCTCCGGCCCGAAGCCGTCGTGGCGTGTGCGCGTGTACATCTCAACGAGGTCCTGGGCGCCCTCCGCCCGCATCCCGTAGCGAACGCCGTCGAAGCGGGCGAGGTTCGAGGAGGCCTCCGCCGGCGCGAGCACGTAGTAGGCCGACAGCGCGTGCGGCGCGTGCGGAAGCTCGACGTCGTGCACCTCCGCGCCGAGCGCCTCGGCGGTCGTGAGCGCGGCGCGGAAGGACTGCAGTACGCCCGGTTCTATGCCGTCCCCTGTGAGCTCGCGCGGCACACCGAGGCGCAGCCCCTTCAGGCTCTCGGCGCTCGGTGCGAGGATCGGCCCCGGCATCGCGAGCGAGGTCGAGTCGCTGCGGTCGCGGCCCACCATGCGCGCGAGCATCAGCGCGGCGTCCGAGACGTCGCGTGTCAGCGGTCCCGCCTGGTCGAGCGATGAAGCGAACGCGATCATCCCGTAGCGCGAGAGGGCCCCGTAGGTCGGCTTCAGGCCGACGATCCCGCACAGCGCCGCCGGCTGGCGGATCGAGCCGCCCGTATCGGTCCCGAGAGCCCACGGGGCGAGCCCGGCGGCGACCGCGGCGGCACTGCCGCCGGAGGACCCGCCCGGGACGCGCCCCCGGTCCCACGGGTTGCGAACCGCCCCGTACGCGGAGTTCTCGTTGGAGGATCCCATCGCGAACTCGTCCTGGTTTGTCTTCGCGAGCACCCCCGAGCCGGCGTCCGCGAGCTTTCTGACGACGGTCGCCGTGTACGGCGGAAGGTAGCCCTCGAGGATCCGTGAGCCGGACTGGCTCGGGATGCCCTCGGTGCAGAACAGGTCCTTGACCGCGACGGGCACGCCGCCGCCATTGCCGGCTCCGTCCTGTGCTACCCACGTGAAGCAGTTCAGGCCGTCCTCCCCGGCGTCGCGGTCCGCGGCCGCGCGGCCGCGGTAGAGGTCGAACAGCTCGTCGGCCGCGAGCGAGCCGTCCGCGATCGCTGCCGCTGCGGCCGCAGCCGAGAGGTCAAGGATCTCCGAGTCGCTCATGCCTGCGGGCTGGGTACGAGGAAGCCCTCGTCGCTCACGGCTGGAGCCTGTGCGAGCACTACCTCGCGTGGCAGCGACTGCGTCGGCTCGTCGGCGCGCAGCGCGCCGGTCACCTCGACCACGTGCGATGTCGGTGCGACGTCACTCAGGTCGAGCTCTCCGATGCGCGCGATGTGGTCGAGCACGGCCGACAGCTCGCGGGCCATCGGCTCGATCTCGTCCTCGGCCAGCGCCAGGCGCGCGAGCCGAGCGACGTGCAGCACCTCATCGCGGTCGATCACAGTGGGGCATTGTATGTGGGCGCCCATGCAGGGCGCCCACCGCCCTCTATTGCTCCGGTGGGGGCGCCGCTGCGGGTGCCGGCGAGGCCGGCTCCTCAGGAGCGACCGGCGTCGCCGGCGCAGCGTCCTTGGAGCCCGAGCTCATGGCTGCGCTCGCCTGATCGCGGACGTCGGACAGTGATGTGCCCGCATCCTTCATGCCGAGGTACGCCCCATACGTGAGCGCCGCCGACGCGATCAGACCGAGCCAGATGCCGATCTTGATCCCGTAGGAGAACGAGCCCCCGGCAAACGAGGCGCCACCGCTGGGGTGATGGATGATCCGGTAGATGATCAGCAGCGTCGAGAGCGCCCCGAGTGCGGTCACGACGACGTACAGGTGTACCGGGGTCTCGAACTCGAACGCGCCCGCCGCTCGGGCCACCGCGACCAGCGCGAGGATGATCGTCAGCAGCCAGATCCAGCGGCTGTTCGTGAACGAGTGCCACCCGTTCAGGCTGCCGCCGATGCTGATGCCGCCCACGGAACTCGCGCTCGCGCCGTACCACTTGAAGAAGAACATGAAGATGAAGAATGCGATCGCGCTCACGCCGACGATGCGATCGGAACGGCGGAGCCGGCTTGCGTCGAAGCTCATAGCGGTGAGTCCTCCTCCAGTTGACGTTGTCGCCCGGGCGCCGGACACCGCCACGGCGAAGCTCTGACCAGGTGTGATTCACCGCCGGCCACGGCAATCCTGCCCTGCGCGGTGTCCTTAGGGCCGGGGCCGCGGCTCCGGGCGCGCCGGCTCATACAGCGACGGGCGTTCGTCTCTCATCGAGAGCCATGCTCCCATCAGCACAAGGCAGGACCCGACGAGCGCCAGCCAGGCGCCGGCGGCAACCGACGTCGCGTGGTCCGGGCGCTCGACGACGCGGGCCACGCTCGCCAGCACCGCGATCAGCGATACCGGAACGCACCACACGGTGCTCGCCACGGGCAGCGCCGTTGAGCGCTCGGTCATCGCGCTGATGATCATCGCGAGCGCGGCGAACAGAGCCGCTATCTGCAGCGCGACCGCCGGGCCGAACGTGTCCCAGGCGTCGAGGTCGCCGATCGGGCTGTGATAGGCGGGCAGCAGCAGCGAGGCGACGATGCACGCCGAGCCGACGAGGGCGACGAGCTCGCCCGCGCGAAGACGGCGCACGCTCACGCCGGCTGTCCCGCGGGACGGGTCAAAGCGCGTCCCTGTCGAGGTCCGCGAACATGCTCTGCAGGTCTGCGTGGTAGCTGGCCGCCTGCAGAGTGTTGCGAAGCAGGAACGCGATCGTCATCGGACCGACGCCGCCCGGGACGGGAGTGATCGCAGAGGCGATCTCGCAGGCCTGGGCGAAGTCGACGTCGCCGACCAGCCCGCTCTTGTTGCCGGCCTCCTCGGGCGTCAGCCGGTTCATGCCGACGTCGATCACGACGGCGCCCGGCTTCACGAAATCGCCGCCGATCAGGCGGGCGCGGCCCACCGCGGCGATCAGGACGTCGGCCCGCGCGCACACCTCGCGCAGGTCGCGGGTGCGCGAGTGACAGACCGTCACCGTCGCGTTCTCCGCCAGCAGCAGCTGCGCCATCGGCTTGCCGAACAGGTTGGAGCGCCCGACCACCACCGCCTCGGCGCCCTCGAGCTCAGCGCCGGTGTCGCTGAGCAGCTCCATCACGCCGCAGGGCGTGCACGGGCGGAGCCCGGGCCGCCCGAGCGAGAGCAGCCCTGCGTTGACAGGCGTCAGGCCATCCACGTCCTTGTCGGGCCCGATCAGCGAGGTGAGGGACGGGCCATCGAGATGGTCGGGAACCGGCAGCTGGAGCAGGATGCCGCTCACGGCGTCGTCCGCGTTGAGTGCTTCCAGCTCCTCGGCGACCTCGTCGAACGTGGCCTGGGCCGGGAGCCTGCGGTCGAACGGGACCATGCCCACCTCGCGGCACGCCCTCTGCTTGCCGCCGACGTAGACGGCGGACGCGGGGTCCTCGCCGACGAGCACCGTCGCAAGGCCCGGGGCCCGCCCGAACCGCTGCGTGAACGCCGTGACCTCGCGGGCCACGTCAGCGCGCACACGCGCGGCAATCGCCTTGCCGTCGATGATCTTCGCGCTCACGCGACAGATGCTATGCGTTGAGGGGACGCGAGAACGGGCGCGTCAGCGCCTCGTGACGGGGGCATACTCGGCCATCAGCTTGCGCTCGGAGCCGTCATCGGCGAAACGCACGACGATCACGCCACCCGGCTCGACCCCCGTGACGACGCCGTCGCCGAACGCCGCGTGGACGACGTCCTCACCGAGGCGGAACTGCGCGGCGGGCGCAACGGCGTCGCTCGCGGCTGCATTCCAGCCGCTCGCCGGCGCCGAGCGTCGCGGCAGGGTGGCAGTCCCGCCCCCGCCACGAGCGCCTGCGGCGAGAGCGCCGGCACGGAAGATCTGCTCCCGCGGTTCCTCCAGGAGATCGCCGGGGATCTCGTCCAGGAACCTGCTTCGCATCCCGAACGTCTGCGCACCGAACACGGCGCGGCGCCGCGCGTAGGTGAGATGCAGACGCCTCATGGCCCGCGTGATGCCGACATAGAACAGGCGCCGCTCCTCCTCCAGGCCCCCTTCGTCGATGGCGCGCGAGTGTGGGAACACGCCGTCCTCGCAGCCGGCGATGAACACGGTCGGGTACTCGAGCCCCTTGGCGTTGTGCAGCGTCATCAGCGTCACCAGGCCCTCATCGTCGGTGCGGGTGTCGGCGTCAGCGACGAGCGCGATCTGCTGCAGGAACACCTCAAGCGTGTCCTCGCCGGGCCCCGCCACCTCGTCGAACTCCCGTCCGACCTCGACGAGCTGCTCGAGGTTCTCCAGGCGACCCTGCGCCTCGATCGTCCGCTCGGCCTCGAGCGCCTCCACGTAGCCGCTCTGTGACAGGACGGCCTCGATCAGCTCGGCGACCGGGGCCGAGCCAGCGCCGTCCTCGGCCTCCTGCCCGGGCAGCGGGCCCGCGAGCTCGCGC
>CAWGWU010000001.1:0-141430 GCA_963826345.1 uncultured Solirubrobacteraceae bacterium | reverse complement strand
CCGATGCGCTCACGCTGGCTCAGAGATCACGAGGCGCAGAGCGCCGTCGAAGCTCTCCCGGCCGCGCAAGTGACCATGCTCGGCATCCCACGCGCCGGAGGCCAGCGCCTCGGCGAGGCGATCGACCATGCGTTGCTCGACGCCCGTGTCGAGGAGCGCCCAGATCGACTGGGCGCTGCGGATCTGCGGGTCCAGCAGCGCCTCTGGGCGACGCCAGAACGCCTCGAAGAAGCCGTCGGTGCAGTCGGCGGGCGTGGGGATTCGCTCAATGCGCGTACGTCCACCGAGCGCAGCGGCGATGTCAGCGAGGGCGGGGAACCGGGGTCGCTCCCGCTCCAGTCCCTCTCGCAGGAACTCGTGTTGCCACGCGGGCAGAGCATCCAGCTCGAAGGTGAAGATCACGACCGGTCCGCGAGAGACGCGCCGAAGCTCGGCCAGCCCCTGGCTCGGCGGCTGCCAGTGATGGATCGTTACGCAGGCCATTGCGGCGTCCACGGCGTTATCGTCGAGGGGGAGCGCCTGCGCGCTGGCGTTGATCGCTGGCGCGGCGTCGTGTGGGCGCTGGGCACGCATCGTCTCGCTCGGCTCCACGGCTAGGACCCAACGGTCGTGCGGCTCGTAGGAGCCGGCGCCGGCTCCGACGTTCAGGACGGTGCGGGCGCCGCCGAGCGCCGCGTGGATCCGTGCGGCGATCCGCGGGTCTTCGCGCCGGAATTGGGCATACGTGCGCCCGTGCTGCTCGTAGTCCACGAGGCGAGCATGCACGTCGCGCTACCTCTTCGTGTCCAGCTGACCTAGCGCTGGCAGCCCGGCTGCGCTCAGCGACACCTCTACGCATCGGCGGCCCCTCGAAGTGGCGATCGCCTCCTCGCAGTCGTGGTCAGCGCTCATGTCTTCTCCACCGTGCAGATGAAATACAGCCCGAGTTGAAACCGCTCGGTGCTCACCGTTGCCGACAGGCGTCTGAGGTCTCGCCAGGGCCGTGAGTAGGGATCACCTGGAAAGACCGTCGCGATCAGCTCGGCGGGGCGGCGCAGGATTCGCATCGAGCCTGCGTCGGGAATGCCCGCGTCCATGATCACGAGGCGCCCACCGGGCCGCAGCGCGTCCCACGCCCGGTCCAGCGCGCCTTCCCGGTCCGGGATGACCGAGTAGCTGAGCGAGAAATACGCCACGTCGACCAGTTCACTGAGCGCGAGCTGGGCGGCATCAGCCCGTAGGAGTGTGGCGTTCGACCATCCGTGACGGTCGATGAGCTTCTGGGCCTCGTCGAGCATCGCTGGCGTCGCGTCGACGCCGATCACCCGGCCGCGGTCTCCCACGGCGTCTCGAAGCAGCTTGAGGTTGCGTCCCGTCCCGCACCCGACCTCCAGGACGCTCTGGCCCGGCTCAAGGCCAAGCCGGCGCACGGCACGGCGACGGAAACCCGGGGCGAGCAGGATCGTCCACTCGAGGTAGCGGTACCAGCGCGCGAAGCGGCTGTAGCGCGCGACCACGGTCTCCAGGGGGTGACGCTCGAAGGTCGCTGGCGTCACGGATGCACCCATGTTGCCGATATCTCCCTGGTCTGCCGACGCCTGGACGGACGCTTGCTCATGCGCCCAGAATAAACGCTGACGGTGCGGTTTGGGATCGGCTTGCTAGCCTCGCGTGTCGTGTCCTATCTCCCTCGTCTGTGACTGCAGATGTCGAGCATCGCGTGCTGAGCGGTCCGCTGCTGCGCGTCTGTCGTGGGCTGCTGGCCCTTGCCGCGTTTTCGGCGATCGGCTACGACGTGGCGGCAGGACCGGGGGTCAGCGACGGCGACTACTTCAGCTATTTCACCGTCCTGAGCAACCTGTTCGCGGCGGCGATCCTCCTGCACGGAGTGCTCCGCCCCGCACGCGAGCGCTCTCGCACGGTCGAGCTGCTCAGAGGCGCGGCGGTCGTCTACATCCTGACGACCGGGATCGTGTACCTGGTGCTGCTCTCCGGGCACGCCCCGTCATACCCGTGGGTGAACGCGATCCTGCACTACCTGATGCCGTTGGCGGTGACGCTCGACTGGCTGCTCGACCCGCCGCGCGTGCGCCTGGACCCGGCGCGGACGGTCGTGCTGTGGATGGCCTTCCCGGTGCTGTACATCCTCTACACGCTGGCGCGCGGCGCGATCGTGGACTGGTACCCGTACCTCTTCGTGAACCCGCACCGCAGCGGCGGCTACCTGCTCGTCGCCGGCGACTGCCTCGCGGTCGGGATCGGCATTGCCGCACTGATCGCCACGACGACGTGGGCGGGCAACCGTCGCCACGACGCGCTCGCCAGCAGCCTGATGATCGCGGGCACGTAGCTACCAGCGAGCGTTCGTGGAAGCGATCGTTGCGGCGGATTCCAGGTCAGCTGTCCTGTAGGAACGCTGGCATCACCTCGGCGGCGAAGCGCTGCATGCTCTGCCGGGTGGCATCGCCGCCGCTCATCAGCACGTACCTGACGCCGGCCGCGTGCAGTGCTTGCAGCCCCGCGATGATCTCCTCGGGCGGACCGAAGAGGCATGGGCCTCGGTCGCGCCGGCCTCCTCGGCGTAGGCCATGATGTGTGAGCGTCCGGTCCCGTCCGGGCCGCGCGAGCGCTCGATCATGCGGCCGTGGGCGCTCGCCTGCCGGGCGAGCGCCGCGCTCGCGTCGTCTGCGTCGCGTGCGACGTAGAGGTTGCGCGCGACCGCCACGTCCATCGGATCAAAGCCACGGTCGCGTGCCTCGCACTCAGCCTTGAACAGGGCGATCCGCTCGCCGATCGCCTCTGTGGAGGCGAACTGGTCGAGCAACAGGTTCCCACCGAGCGCGGCGACATTACGAACCGACTGGGCCTGCCGGCGGCGATCCACACGGGCGGATGCGGCTTCTGAGCGGTGGGCCGCTCCACCACGATCTCGTGGTAGCGCCAGAACCGACCCTCGTGGGAGAAGGGCTCATCGGAGCTCCACGCCTTCAGGATCACTCCCAGAGACTCCTCGAAGCGTGCCTCTGCCTCCTCTGGCCGCACGCAGAAGCCAGCGAACTCCGAATGCCGGTAGCCCTTTCCGACACCGAAGTCAAGACGTCCCCCGGAGAGAAGATCGAGGGTCGCCGCACGCTCGGCCAGCAGCACCGGGTCATGCCATGGCAGCACGAGCACCGCCGTTCCCACCCGTATCGCCGACGTGCGTGCGGCGACCCAACCAAGGAGATCCAGCGACGCCGAAACCTGCCCAAAGCCCGAGAAGTGATGCTCGACCAGGAACGTGGAGTGGAAGCCGAGCCGGTCGGCTTCACGTTGATCTCGACGTACTCGCGAAAGCCGCGTCCCGGGTCCCCGCCCGCCGTGCGCGGCGCCTCGGCGCTGCCCAACAAGCCGAAGCGCATCCCTTCGAGGCCCTCTACCGGTCCCAGCTCTCAACGCCGCGCCGACGCGGACCTCGACGCTGTCGCCAGCCCAACGCTCGCGATGTTCGTCCGTGCGACCTCGGCATCGTCGGCGTTCGCCTCCAGAGTGATGATGTGTCCGTCGCACAGGCAGGCCTCGCGCGAGCCAGATCGCGCTGTAGCCGCCAAGCGTCCCGATCTCGAGCACCCGGCGCGAGCCGCTGCATGCGCACGAGCAGCTCCAGCAACCGGCCCTTTGTTCGCGGATATGGGTCCGCCGGACAGCCCCGCCTTCTCGCTCGCAGCGAGCACCGCGTCAAGGGCCGTGTTCTCGCCGATCAGGCGGGCCGCGATGTAGTCGTCCACTGCGCGCCCACAACTCCCGGGCCATCAGCCGCCGACCCGCAGCAGCTCGTCGCTGTAGCCGGCGGCGAGGATTCGTCCGTCGGTGATGCCGAGCGCCTCGCGGAGTTCGGCGATGTTCCCGTACTCGCGTGAGAGGTCGGAGTCGGGGTCGGCGACCGCCTCGAGCTCGATGAAGTTCCCGAGCCCTGGGACCTCGTCGAGATGGATGCGGACGTTCCGCCAGAGCAACAGCTGACGGGACTTCTCCACGGCGACGAGGATCCCGAGGGCAGCCGCGAGCGCGTCCTTGAAGCCGTCGGGGTCCTGGATCGGGACGATCCGGTAGTTGCTCGCGCGCTCGATCGCCTCGTCGGCGCGCTCGTATTGGATCAACTCGGCGATGTCGTCCTGCTCGCGCAGCTTGAGTCGCCCGTGTTCGACGCGGAAGTAGGTATCCAGTTGCTGAAGCCATCCCTCCTCCGTGGCGCCGAGCTCCAGCGAGAGCTCCAGCGAGCGCGCCGGGTCGGGATCGTGGGCCTTTAGCTCGATGTTGCGAGCCATCCTAAGGCCCCTCCACCCGTCCCAGGGTTCTCCCGGAATGTCGTATCGATCGTGAGGTGTTGACTGTGTCGAGCGTGATCGCCGGGTAGCGGCGCACGTCGATGACCTCGTCAGCTGGCGCGACCGCGGCGATGCTCTCGCCGAAGAGCCGCTCTGCGAGTTCGCGGTGCAGACGGTAGACCCGGTGGCCGATCGCGCTTGAGTAGCGGCATTGCGACCGGGAAGTGCGGGAGCTGTTCATCTCGGCGCTCGCAACGCTCGCGGCTTGATGCGGCTCCGCCGCGAGCGTTGATCCATCAACTGTCAGCCGATCCTCGGACGGCGACGGTCAGCGCGGCTCGAGCCACTCGAAGTGGCAATCGACCTCGGCGAAACCGGTGTTGCCAGCCATTCGAGCTGGCTGCAGAGCTGGCGGGCTGGTCCGCCGGGTCCTCGTGGGTGCGGCCGATCGCGCGGTGGAAGCGCTCGTGCAGCGCATCGTTGTCTGATGCCACGAGGTCCAGGTTGACGAAGACCCGTCGGGCGCGAGCGTGGTGTGGATCTCGGCGAAGAGTGCTGCCCAGATCATGGAGGTCTAGGTCGACGGCGGGGTTGCCCTGGAAGCGCTCGCGGGCGCGGGCAAGCATCGGTTCGGAGCTGTCGATGCCGATGCCGTGAGCGTCAGGATGGCTTGAGAGCACAAGCGCAAGCATTCGTCCGTCACCCGTTCCGAGGTCGAGGACCCGTTCGACCCGGTCGGCAGCGCTTCGAGCAGCATGCGCTCCGCGATGTCCCGGTGCGGGATCTCGCGGGAGAGGTAGCCCGTGACGCGCGCGGGGTCGCTCCACTCGCTCACCATCTTGGCGGCCGGGACGGAGCGTCCGAGGTATGAAGTGCGCTCATGAGTCTTCCTCTCAACGTGCCTGAGCGGTCATCCAGCCGAAGGTGCGCTCTGCTAGAAAAACGCCTACGAGTACGCCACCAAGACTGTCGGCCAGGCATCTAGGTCCATAAACGGGATCGCAGCATATAGCTGTCGAGATCCGCCCGCCGAGCCGCGGCCATTTCTATGCGACGGTCAAGCTCGGCGGCCCCGTCACAGACTGTGGTTTGAGGGCGCATGCTCATCTGCGCGTCCGCAGGACTCGCGCCCCTCGTGGAGCTGGCCGATCATGACCGATCGGCAAAATAAACACGCGGATAGGCATTGCATTAGCATTGTCCCCATGTCGCCTGCGACCACGCTTTCGCGCGTTTTGATGACGGCCGAGCCTGCCGCCTCGGCGTCTCCCGGGGTCGTTGAGTGACGTCGGGGGTGCTCCGGCTCGCGGCTCAGCTGGGCGCGCTGCTCGCGACGGCATTCCTGGCTGCCGGCTGCGGAAGCAACGCCGCGTCCGCGAGCGTCTCGGCCGCCGACTGGGCGCAAGCCCGCGCGTTCGCGGCGCAAGTCAACCTGAAGGCGGCCGATGTCCCCCGCTTCCATACATTCCTGAGCCTGGATGAACCCGAACCTCTGCCCGTAGGGGAACCCGCCGGGCCGCTCAAACCTCAGGTTGAACGATGCGATGGCGGGCCCATCGTGGACCAGACCACGCCTGCGGTGCCGTCGCCGATCTTCCAGAGCACGAAAGATGCTCCCGCCGGCCAGGTTTCGAGAGTGCACACGGTGCTGTCCGCGGTCTATCTGATGAGCAGTCCGTCCGTGGCGACGAGCTACATCGCCGCCGCCCAGAGCAAGCGGGGACTGAAGTGCATCGAGCGTGACGAAGCTCGCAAACGCGCGAAGAAGGCGAGGGTCGACGTGTCGACTCTCCATCCACCCTTGGCTGGGGCTGCGGCGTTCGGTATACGCGTCGGTAATTGCCTCACGATCTTCGCGGCATGCCGAAACGGTCGCGCAGAGGATGTCAGGGACCGGCTGTGGTTCGCGGCTGGGCCGTATGTCGTGCAGCTCGCTTTCGTGGCAGGAGCAACATTCCTCACACGCGGCGAACGCGAGGCCGCCCATCCGGTCGCGTCCCCCACCGAGCGCCGGCTGCTGGCACTGCTGTACAGCCGCGCCCAGACACGCAAGCCTTGAACGGACCGCGCACTCTCGGCAGTCAGCCCGTCCGGCCGGGGATCACGGCGCGACTGGTCGTATCTGCACGCACGCGCGGGCCGATAAGCACCTAACGTCCGGTGAGGACTTGAAAGCCAATCGTTCGCGCGCGAGGCACGTCGTCTCGTGCTTCTCGCCGGTGCGGCGGTCGTGGCCGCCATCGCGGGCCTCGCCTGGGTCATCTCGCACCACCGCACGATCACTGTCCGTAACGATCTGGGGATGCGTATCGAGGTCAACGATTGCGTCGACGACCCGCTACCGCTCGCCGCCGGTGACAGCTTCAACGCCGGAGGGGAGACGCACGACGGTGTCCTGTATTGCTCCTACAGCTCGCTGGCGCGCCGGTATCCGGCGGGCACACGTTGCGTCGCCATCGGGTCGACGCAACCTCGGCCCGTCCTCCTGAGCCGCCTGAGAGTCGTGTCTGAGTCGCATTGTCATTGAGAGCCGGATCGCCTCCGTCTCAACTGTGACGGGCACCGGGAAGGCGCTGCCGGCCCGTGATGTTCTCGTTCACGCCGGTGACCCCCATCGCTTGTCTGGCGTCTTTCGTGTCTTGCCCCAGTGTCGACGCGCGCCGGCTTGGCGCTGCAACCCCGCAAGGGGGTTCCCCTCGGCCTTCGGCCTTCGGTTCCGCGCGCCGGTCGGCGTCGTTCTTGGGCTGCGTCACAAGACACCAACCAAGCGAAGGAGAACCACGATGAACATCAACAAGATCATCTGCACGGGCCGCCTGACCAAGGACCCGAGCTCCGGAGTCTCGGAGGACATGAAGGTCTGCCAGCTGCGGCTGGCGGTCGACGGGATGGGCCGCGGCCGCGAGGTCGGCTACGTCAACGTGGCGGTGTTCGGCAAGGCCGGAGAGGCCTGCGCCGAGTACCTGGCGAAGGGCTGGCTGGTCGCGGTCGACGGCCGCCTGGAGTACGGCGAGTGGGAGACCGACGGCGGCGAGAAACGCCACGACTACTCGGTCGTCGGGAACGTCGAGTTCCTGACCGCCCCCGCCGCCGAGGCCGAGGAGCCGCGCGCCGGCCAACCCGGCCCGCAGGAAGGCGAGCCGGTCGCGGCTTAGCCTTCGCGGTGGCCTGCCCCCATCTTGGGGTGCGGGCTCCCGTCGGTCTCGACCTGGCGCTCCGGTAATCGCATGGCTGACCGAGAAGCTCATAGCGGAGGCCGCGCTTCGGCTCTCAGCGACGGCTCCGCAGGCGGAGGTAATCCTGTTCGGCTCGACGCGTGGGGCGATGCGGGGCCGCGTAGCGACGCCGGGCTTCGCTGGTCCCTGGAGCCGGCGGTGGGCGATCCTGCTCAGGCCTCGCTGCCGGCTCTCGCCGGACCTTGCGCTGCCTCGGGCTATTTGCTGACGTCGTTGTCGTCAGCGAGCGTGAAGCAGAGGAGTGGCGCGAGGTGCGTGGCAGCCTGATTCATTCGGCGCTCTCTGAGGGCCGGTCGGTGGCGGTGTGATGTCTGCTTCGGCTGATCTACCGGGGCGGCTCCGGGTTGGCGGGCGATGACGAATCGGGCAGCGAGTCGCTGCTACCCGTCCCGGGCGTCGCGGATTCGATTCTCGGTTTCCACGGGCAGCTGGCGATCGATATGGCGATAACGGCTGCGCTGACGGCTGAAGCGATGAGTTTCCCCACACGCACGACCTCGCGGGCCGTGGAGCCGTTCGGCACATAGCGGCCTTGAGATTCTGGCCGCGCTTGAGGGCCTCGATCGCACTCGCGCCGTACGGGGTGCATATGCGCTACGGCACAGCCACCGCCAGCCCTTGACCGTGGAGCAGGCGCTCCTGTGGGCTGCTGCGGCGATCGGGTGGGCGCAGGCCGTCATCGAGTCGCGTGGCGCCTAAACCGTCGGACGGCGCGCGATGAATAACCCGCGGTGGTGCGTAGCTCTGACCTGCTGATCGCCAGACGCAGGAAACCGACATCTCCGAGGCGCAGCTCGGCAGAGCGCCTCGGGCGTGCGCAGTCCACGATCGCCCGCTGGGAGACAGGCCATCAGCGTCCGCCGTTTGAGAGTCTCATTGAGGCGCTGCACGCCTGCGGTCTGGAGCTGACCGTCGGTCTCCCGAAATATGACGACTCCTACTTCTCGCTGATCGCTCACTGTTTCTCAGCCGTCCGAGCGCGCGAGACATTTGGCGAGGACGGCGGCGGGCCCGGCGCCAAGGAGCCAGCGCTGCCGAAGAGCTTCACCAAATCCCCCGTGGGAGATGCGCGAGAGAGCAGCGTGCAGGACACGGTCCCGATGGCTCCCCAGAGCACGTACATACCGAGCAACAGCGCGACACCCGTCAGCAGGAGGAAGCTGCGGTTGGCGCTGTCCAGCCTCACGCGTCCTCCGCGAGCAGGGCCCGCAGGCGGCGCAGCACGACAGGGTCGGCGCGCGCCTCATCAGCGAAATGCGCAACAGCAGCGTCGCCGTAGGTCTGGATCACCTGGCGGACCGCGATCCCCGCAGCGTCCGTCGCGGTGGCCTCATACACATAGCCGCGCCGCTCGCCGTGGCGGCGCAGCGCGCCCTTCGCGGCCAGCCGGTTCATCACGGTCATCACCGTCGTATACGCCAACGGCTCGGCTCGTCGCTCGTTCAACGCATCGACGATCGCTCGAACCGACACCGGCCCGCTCGCCGCCCACACGGCGTCCATCACCTCGGACTCAAGCGGAGCAAAGCCGCTGTCTGACTCTTCGGCCTTCCCGCCACGACCCTGACGCTACTACATTTCCGTCGTGTATGCTCGGCATATGACCACCACAGAACATGACCTCGCAGCACAGGCCCGCGGCGCGATCGAGATCGTCTGCTCCGGCGACCTCTCACGCATGGAGGAGTTCTACAGCCCTGGGTTTGTGGATCATGCTCAACGACACGACTCTTCACGGATACGAGGGAGGACGCGAATCGGTCGACTTCTATCGAACCATCTTCAAGGAGCTGCGGATGGGCGTCGACGACCAAGTGACAGAGGGAGACCGCGTCGCGTCGCGGCGAGTTCTTAACGGCAACTACCACGGACGGCCCGTGACGCGTACATCACGATCAGCCGTTTCGGCGAGGACGGCAGGATCCTGGAAGACCACGGCCACAGCGACACGATCAGCCTCGCTCGCCGAGATCGGGCTCGCCCGCACGCTCGTCCTCGCACTCGAGCTGCTCACCCAGAGCAAAGCTGCCCAAAGGGGCACTCCAGCGAGGGAAGACGTTCGATCGAGCGCTCTGCCGATTCGGTTGCCCCGGGCAGGACTGCGACGAATACCACGAGCAAGACTCTGCCTGCGGGGCTTATGCGGGGAGCGCGGCTCGGACGGCGGCGACGGCGCTCACGCCGGCGATGCGCAGCGGCTCGACGGTTCGCATGGCGCGGCAGAAGATGAACGCGCCCTCGAGCAGCGACAGCATCGTGACGAGAGTTCGCGCGCGGTGACGCGTTGCGATCCCGGCGGCGGCGAAGTACTCGGTCGCGCCGGAGATCCAGCTGTCGAACACTTCAGCGGTCGCCTGGCGTAGTGGCTCGCTGGTGCTGGCGACCTCGAGGGCGACCGTGGCGATCGGGCAGGCGTCGGCGTAGTCGGTCTCTTCGAGCGTCTGCGGCGGCCCCGGCGAAGAAGTCCCCGACAGCGCTGGGCACGTCCGGCGCCTGCATCGCGATCGTCGCGAACAGCTGGAGGTAGCAGCTGGCCCGAGGAGCGGATCGTCTCCGCTCCGAGCTGCTCCTTGCCTCCGGGGAAGAAGTGGTAGATCGACCCGAACGGGGCGTTCGCCGCCTGCACGATCTGTTTGACGCCGGTGGCGTTGTATCCCTGGCGGCGAAAGAGCTCGGCGCTTGAGTCGATGATGCGGTCCTTGGTGCTGCTGGCCATGTGCGGTCCCCTGATTCGTGTCGCTTTCGGCCACGAGCGGGCCCCTCCGTGCTCGCTCGTCTTGGGGGGTGATGATACGGTTTCGCGCCACTGGAGCGATCTATCTAATCTAGTGGTGGAGGTGTCGTGTGCCCGAGGTGGAGCTGTCGGCAGGAACGATCGAGTACGAGGACACGGGCGGGCCCGGCCCTGTGATCGTGTTTGTCGGCGGGCTGATGATGGACGGCTCGCTCGGCGCCACGTGGTCGCGGACCTTCGCCGCGACTACCGCTGCGTGCTGCCGACGCTGCCGCTCGGTGCCCACCGTCGCCCGATGCGCCCTGACGCCGACCTCTCGATGCGCGGGATGGTCGAGCTCCTCGGCGAGTTCATCCAGGCGCTGGACCTGCGTGAAATCACGCTCGCGATGAACGATTGGGGCGGGCCTCTGCTGCTCGTCGGCGGCGCCCAGGATGAGCGGATCGCGCGGCCGTGGTGTGCTCGTGCGAGGCGTTCGACAACGTGCCGCCAAAGGGCGCGGCGAAGCTGCTGCCATTATCGCGCGGATCCCTGGCGGGCTCGACGCGGCTCTCTTCCCGTTTCGCTTTGACCGGCTCCGCCGGCTGCCGATGACCTACGGCCCGCTGAGCAAGCGACCGGTCCCGCGCGAGGTCATGGACCGCTGGTTCGGTCCATCCGCCACCGCGAGATCCGTCGCGACCTACGCAAGTACGTCCGCAGCTCCGCCGCAGGGGCGCCGCGAACTGCTCGCCGGCGATGGACGCGCTCCCGGCGTTCGACCGTCCCGCCCTCATCGCGTGGGCCAGCGAAGACCGGCTGATGCCACCCGAGCACGGCCGCCGCCTCGCCGACCTACTGCCACAAGGCCACCTCGTGGAGATCGCCGACTCCTACACCCTCGTTCCCGAGGACCAGCCGGCGAGGCTCACCGCGCACATGCGCGAGCTCCTCGCTCGCGAAATCCCAGCCGAGCGTCAGAGCAGCCCTTGCGATTTCCTCACCAGTCAAGCCCATAGAACTCCCTGGGCGCAAACTGCGTCAGATGAGGTAGTCGGACAAACGGCCCACTCTGTGACGAAGGACATTCTCCCCGGGGCGCCCTACATGCCCCGAGCCGTCGCGGAGCCCACACCCCTGGGATCAGTCGCGGAAGCGCGCCCAGACAGGACCCCGAGGAGCTCCACTCCGATCGCCGTCGCACCCGTCTCCGCCCGCACGCGATCCTCCCAGCTCGCGCCGCCTTGGTTGGCGAGCACACGCGTGAACTCGTCGACCGCCTCCCGCTCGAAATGTCTCGCCAGCAGCCTCTCCGTCGCGCTCGCCCAGCGCCGCCGCGCGCGCCGCCACACCTGAGATGCGCGCTCGTCCGAGATGCCCTCGCTTTATCGTGTCAGTTCCCCGCCGACCATGATCGAGCCCGCTATCGCCGCGCTCGCCTCTCCAGACGGGTCACGCCGCGGTACCACCTCCTGGCGTGTGCGCGCGAGCTGCGCCATACCCATCCGCTCCGTCCGCTCCTCCATCCCGACGTTCACGCCACGAAAATAAACGATGCCGCTGCCGTAAGCAAACCACCGTGGAAGTCTCCCGCCACGACGTGTAAGGCGCCGCCGAGCGCGCATTCAGCGAGCACGCCTACCCGGATAGACGGCTCTGGCGCATCTGCGCGCTTCCGAAGCCGGCCCAGCGCGCGCCTGACCGGAGAGACCGTCAGGAGGTTGCCCGGCCAGCCGAACGAGGATCCGCCCGCCGCCGCCCGGGTGGACAGAGGGTCGCGGCCCATAATCCAGTCCCTGCTCGCGTGGGCGCTGCCCTCAGCGCAGCCGAGCCTTCCTGTGGCATGCAGACGGCAGTGCGGGCTTGGCCTGCTTCAGACAGGCGCTCGTCACTTCGCCTCCTGTCGAGGCGGCCACGCCCGGTGTTGGGGATAACTAGAGCACAATGGCGACTGAGAGAGTCGCAGCGAGCTCGGCGGACCACACACGCCACCGAGCGTCGCCAGGCAGGAGCCATCCTCGCGGCATGGCCGGGGCAGGCCACCCGAGACGGCATGTTGTTGTCTTGCCTCTGATGTTTGCCTGGCGCTTTCCGTGCTCTGTCTCATGTTCGCCGCTGCCGGTCTGGCGCTTCAACCCCCGCTGCGGGGGTTCCGCTCACCTCGCTTCGGTTCCGCGCGCCGGTCAGCGGCGTTATTCGACTGCGTCACCAGCACCAATCAATCGAAGGAGTAAGAAGCCATGAACATCAACAAGATCATCTGCACCGGCCGTCGACGAGGACGACTTCGGAACGTGTCGGAGGAGATGAAGGTCTGCCAGCTGCGTCTGGCGGTCGACGGGATGGGCCGTGGCCGGGAACTCGGTGATGTCAACGTGGCGGTGTTCGGCAGGGGCTGCCAGGCCTGCGCCTCATCACCTCGCCGAGGGCTGGGCTGGGTCGGGGTCGACGGCCGCCTGGAGTTCGGCCAGTGGGAGACCGAGGGTGGCGAGAAACGCCACGACTACAGCGCTGGTCGGCAACGTCGAGTTCCTCACCGCCCCGAAACCCGCCTAGGACCCGGCGCCGTAAACTGGCCCGCAACGGCAGGAAGGCCGTCGCCGCGTGAGCGCATGCGTCCTGCGCCTGACGGGTGGGGCACGCAGCTCCTCAAATCCTCCCGCGGCGTGCGGCGCAGCTCGGGATCGGCGAACACGTCGACGCCGGACTTGGCCCGCCGCACTGTCCCTGCTCCGGCCAGTACTGCCACGGCATGGATCTCAACCATCCGCGAACGCGATATCTGGCTGTGGCCGTCGCTCACCAGCGACAGCGCCGGAGTCGAGACCATCTCACTCCGAGCCACCGGTGAACGACGCGCCCTGGAAACAATCGGCTACAACCGCAGCACGCGCGAGGTGGCCGGCTGGTCACAGAACCGTATCGCCCGGGAGTCGGGCGCCTTACGCCTGGCCGGGTCGCCCACTGGGCACCTGCAGTGGCGCCGTAGGGTTCGCCGGACTGGGTCTGGCAGCGACCGTTGATGGGATCACGTGAATGCCTCCATCGGCTCGCGCCTGGCGGGACAGGATCATTCGGTGCATGCTCGCCGGTCAGCTACATTTGCGCAGCAGCGTGGACCAGAACCCTGATCAGCCCGGGATCGTCCTCATCGAAGCAGCCATCCACGAGGAGCGCTACTACCACGACGAGCTAACACGCACGGATCGGGATCGAGCGACGGCCGCAGACGACGTGGAAGTCCGGACGGCCCAGACACGGAGCGTCTGGGGCTGCGTGTCGTGCTCTCTGCGGTCCTCGACGACGGACGGCGGGTGACTCAAGACAACTGCTTGGGTCTCTCCCGGGCCTCCGGCGATGCGCGTGTCTGAAGTGAGCGAACTCCTCGAGAGGATGCTGGGCCACGAACCCTGAATCTCGCCGGCCACCCAGGCTTGCTTGGGGCGGACTCTTGTCGGCCCTCGAGAGCATCGGGGTCACGAGCAGCGAGCCCGACCTGATCGCTGCGCCCATGGAGATACGTCCGAACCTTCAGCCCGTTCAGTAGTCACACTCGATTCTAGCCGCCAGGGAAAGCCGAGTTCCTGACCGCCCTCCGGCCGACTCGAGGCCCGCGGATGCAGGCCAAGCCCGCTCGCAGGAAGAGGGAGCAGGTGGCTGAGCAGAGCCGCCGGCGTGGCCCGCACTCCTCACGCAAGGCGCGGGCCACCACATTGCTCCAGGAAGCGCTCGCGATCGGGCAAACAGCCCGCCGCAACACAGGACGGCTGTAAACGGCAATGCTGCGAGTTGGAACGCGCGTCTGCCGACGACCGCCTAATGTTTCATGCAGCGATTGCGGCTTATCCTCACGCGGCTTTCGAAGTCAGAGGCGGTGGCTGTGCTGGAGCACCGAGCGGCCGACGCCCAGGCAGCAGGCACGACGCCGGCAGGGCGCTGCGCCGTCGCGAGATAAACGTTTCACCGGCTCCGGTAGTCTGCCTGCCCGTGGCCCCGCCCACCGACACCGCACGGTTGGCGAGGGCCACCTTGGCCTTGCATCCTCGCCCGCGGCGACGTGCTCCTGGCGCGCGGTGCCCGCGTCGGCGACTCGCAGGAGTGCGAGGCGTGGCGCGAGCAGCGCCGCGTATGGGCACGAGCTCGCCGGCCAGGCCATCGCTGAAGCGTTCGAGCCGGGAGGCGGTTCTCGAGTTTGCGCACGCGCTCATGGCCGCCGGTTGGAGATCGAGACGGGGAGCCCAGCAGGACGGAACTCGACGCCACCCAGCGAGCCATCGAACTTCTGCGAGCCCTCCAGGTAGTGCTCTAGGCCCGAGCGGACCGTGCGCGACGTCTGGAGCGGTGACGCCAGGGCGCCATGAAGCAGTCTCGGCGGAGTGTCTCCTCCAAAGGCACCACCCGCTCGTCGCGGCGAACTTCCGCCGGTGCCGCGATCAGTGCCTCGGCGCTGCCACGACCACACCGCGATCTGCATCATTCCCGGCGCCGAGCAGCCATAGTCGTGCTCGTCTCGCGCTAGACCTGAATTCGTCCAGAAAACCAGCGCAGCAGTCCTCGCTCGCCAGCCTCACCGCGCGGGCACGGACCGGCCTGCATCGACCCGCTGCTGGTCTGCTGGACATGTCGGGAGCCGGTCGGCTCCGCCGACATCCTGCCGACGCCGGGCCACGGCGCGAACCGATGGGTCCGCGATCACCTCTCGCAGCTCGGGGCGGATAGTCTCCTCGCTCGGCGGTCGAGTCGGCGGACGGCCCCGCGCTGGGGGGGCACCCCGGCGACCGCGTCCTGGCTCGAGTTTCGCCGCAGCCCGCCTGGCCGGCGACCACGCCAAACGGAGGTGCTCGACGAGGGCTGGGGAACCCTTCGAGCGCCGAGCATCCGGCGACTCGGATTCCTCAACGATCAGCCACACGCATGGACCGACCCTCCCGACCAGGCTTCAGCCGTCGCCGCACGCTGACTCCGCACGGCCTCGAGCTTCCACCGCACGCGCTCGTCGCTGGCGGGCGCCGGCCGCGCCCACTCGGCGCTCCCGCAACACAAAGGCTGGACACACCAGATGCACGCCCTGTGCGATCGCTGTGCGATTGCGTGGCCGTTCTGGCCCGCTCGGCGGTCTGTACGTGGCGTGATGAGCGCTTCCAGCATCGGTGCCGGGCGTGGCGGCGGCTACGCCCGCTACCTGGAGGGCAAGACGGTCGCCCCTGAGCGCGGGCGACTACTACCTGACGCCCGACGGCGAGCTGGCGGAGGCGCCCGGCCAGCTGGCTCTCGGCCCCGGAGACGCTGGCTCGTCTCGGGTCGACCCGGCCGCGCCGGTCGACGGTGCGGATTTCATCGCGCTGATGGAGGGCCGGCATCCCGGGACCGGCGCGTGGCTGCGCAGGGCGGGCGCGGATGGCTCGCGTGGTGGCGGGATCGACGTGACGTTCAGCGCCCCGAAGTCGGTGTCGGTCGTGTGGGCGCTGGGGGACCCGTGGCAGCGTGAGCAGATCGAGGCGGCGCACGCCAGGGCGGTCGAGCGCTCGGTCGGCTACCTGCGGAGCGGGTGCCGGTCGTTCGCCGCCGCTATGGCGCCGAGGTCATCGAGGAGCCCGCCAAGGATCTGATCGCGGCCGCCTACCGCCACACGACCGCGAGGGGTGTCTCGGGTGCTGAGGCGCCCGACCCGCAGCTGCACACCCATGTCGTGATCACGGGCGCGGTGCGTGAGGATGACCGGATCGTCGCGGTCGCCTCCCGCGCCGGTGTTCCGTGGTGCGCGGGAGGTGGGAGCGTTCTACCGCTCCGCGCTCGCGCGAGGAGCTGGCGGGGGAGGGCTATGCGATCGAGCAGGGCACGGGCCGCGACGGCAAGTACTTCGAGATCGCCGGGGTCCCGCGGGCGCTGCGCGACGCGTTCTCCGGCCGCCACCGCGAGATCGCGCAGGCCGCGGAGCGCTTCCGTGCCAAGCACGGCCGCGCACCGGAACGTGGGGAGCTGCGCGACCTGGCGCTGGAGAACCGCCGCGCCAAGGAGCTCACGACCCGCGGCGACCTGCAGCGTGTCTGGGCGCAGACGGGTGAGCGTCACGGGTTCGGGGCGGATGAGGCGGTGCATCTGATCGGTGCACCCGCGCACGCGCCGCCGGAGCAGGCGCTGGAGGATCGCATCGAAGCGAAGCTGACCGAGCACGAGGCCGTCTTCGACGCGGGGCGCTGCGGACGGTCGCGCTGGAGCAGAGCAGCGGGGGAGATGAGCCCCGATGAGGCGCTCGCGCGTCGCACGCGCAATGGTCGCCGAGCGTCGTGTCCTGACGCTTGGAGGGCGGGCGGATGACGACGCTCGCGGTGCGCGCGCAGGAGGAGGCGATCGAGCGCCGCGCCGGCCTGCTCGCCCAGCCCGCCGGCCGGGATGTCGGCGAGCACGGCGAGGGCGAACGCGAGCAGGGAGGTCGCGGAGCGCATCGCCGCACCCCTCTCGCGCGAGCAGGAGCAGGCCCTGCGCACCGTGACCGGGCCCGGAGCGCCTGGCGGTCCTCGTCGGCCCCGCGGGCACCGGGAAGGGCGTCGTGATCGACGCCGCCGCGCGGGCCGAGCAGATCGCCGGCCGCGAGATGCTCGGGATCGCCGTGTCGGGCTCCACAGCCGAGCGCCTCGGCGCGGACAGCCCGGCTCTCGCAGGGCGCACGCTCACCCTCGATGCCCTGACCGCGCGGGCGGACACGGGGAGGCTCCAGATCGGAGCGGACACGACGGTGATCCTTGATGAGGCCGGGATGGTCGACCACAAGCGCATGGACGCCCTCACCGAGCTGATCGAGCGCTCGGGGGCGAAGCTGATCGCGGTCGGCGACGGCAAGCAGCTCCCCTCGATCGGACCCGGCGGCATGTTCGACCGCCTCGCCGGCCGCGCCCCCACGGCGGAGCTGGCAGACGTCCGCCGCACCAGCGACCCCGAGGAGCGCAAAGCATGGGCGGCGCTGCGGGCCGGGGAGCCCGAGCGGGCGATGGCGCACTACCAGGCCCGCGGGCAGCTGTTCTTCACCGACACCCGCGACCAGGCCGGGGAGGCCGCGGTGCAAGCGCTGGGCCGAGCTGACCGAGACCCGCGACATCCGCGAGGTCGCGCTGATCGCCGACGCCTCGAACGTCGAGATCGACCGGCTCAACGCCCGCGCCCAGCACCTGCGCGCCGAACGCGGCGAACTCGGGCCACAGCGAGGTCCCGCTGCCGCACCAGCACTACGGGCTGCGCGAAGGCGACCTGATCGCGTTCACCGCACAGCACCGGACACCGGGGGAGCCCAGGGTCGAGAACGGCGCCCGCGGAGAGGTCACCCGCATCCACGAGCAGCGGCCTGACCGTCACGCTCGACGGGTCCGAGCGCCAGGTCAACCTCGCCGGCGAGGACCTGGAGTCGCTGCGCCTCGGCTACGCCCAGCACGTCTACCGCCAGCAGGGCGCGACCGTCGAGCGCTCCGTCGTCGTGACCGGCGGCTGGCAGACCAGCAAGGAGTCCGCCTACGTCCAGGCCAGCCGCGCCCGCGCAGGGCACCGAGTGGTTCCTCGCCCGCGACGAGCTCGGCCTCGAGGGCCAGGACGAGCGGCGCGTCAGCGAAGCTCGCCGACAAGATGCGAGGCAGCCGCGCCCACACGCCGTCGCTCGCAGCACCCCGAGCTACCAGACCCCGAGTGGGGGCCAGGCTTCGAGCGGACGCTCGCGCCGAGCCGCAGCCGCCTGCCAGGAGCTCGCGCGCACCATCCACCGCATCGCCCAACCCGACCGATCACCGGACCGGGGCCGATGAGCCGGCGCCTTCAGATCGTCCTCCCCGACCCCGTCGCCGCCCAGCTCCAGGAGCTCGCCGCCAGCGCCGGCGAACCCCTCGCGACCCTCGCCGGCGCAGATCCTGCGAGACGGCGTCGCCGCGCCGCCGAAGACCGGCAAGGTCACGGCGCCCGCCAAACCAGCCGCGACGCCTCGCCGGCGAAGACGGGCGAGCGCCCCCTGGCTCGAGCCCTACGGCGGCGACCCGCTGGCGCGGGAGATGTGGGGCGCGATCGTCGCGCTGCACGGCCGCTACCCCCGCCACCTCGAGACACCTCAAAGACGGCTGGTGGACCGACGAGGCGCAGACCGAGACGCTCTGCGCCCTCGCGGTCTGGCGCGCCGAAATCGACGACCACGGCCGCGACCCCCGCGAGGAGCTCGCCTTCCACCACCAGCTCGCCGACTACGCCCACACACTCCGCCAGCAGGGCGGCGGCGTCGACGACACCTGGCACCCCGGAGCGCCTCCGCCGGACTGGTCCGGGAGCTAGCGCCACCCACCGACCCCACGCAATCGCAGCACTCTCGTTTATATTCCGGCGCATGAGCCAGTCCGCTCGCGAGTCACCAAAGGCCCTACCTGGACGCTCACTCATGGTGGCCGGCGGATTGTTTCGCCTCACCTACGGCATGGCGACCATGTTCGCGCCCCGGTTTGTTGCCGGGCGCTGGGCCGCGGCCGAGCCCGACTCCGTCATGAACCTGCGCGGATTTGGTGGACAGCACATCGCAATCGCGGCCTTCACCTTGTTCTCCTCGCGCTCGCAGCGTCTCGCCCGGCCCGCGCTCCTTCTCAACACGGGTGTCGAGATCTGCGACGCCGTTGCCGGCGGCTTCGAGATACGCGAACGCGGCCCCCGCGATCCAATCGCGCTCGGTGGAGTAGTGCTCCCGTTCTTCGGTCTTGCCACCTGGCTATCGGCATTTCGCAAGCTCGGCCGCTAACACTGGTCTCGCCCTGATGGCGCTCGAGGTGCGGCAAGTGTCGAGCAAGGGCGACCTGAACCGCGCCATGGAAGGCATCGGCGGCGAGATCAAGCGGCGGTGCCGCGTACACGAGAGGGCGTTCTGACGCGCCGCGTGCGGCGCAGGATGCGTTCGCGCGCTCTGGAGGGTGGAAGACGATCTCGGGTGCTGACAGTTTAGGCCCATGGGCCATCTCGTGGGCCTAAACCCCGCTGAAACGGGCCTAAACGAGCCGATTTCCACGTCTCGCGTTTGCGTCAAATTGCGCTGATTTGCAGGCCTTTTAGGCAAAGCGTGCCGAGGTGCTGTCCTTATTCACACGCGAGAGGTCGCAGGTTCGAAACCCGCCGCGCCCATTGATAGGACCGCCTGCTAATCGGCGGGTTTCGCGTCTGCGGCGTGGCCGTTGACCGGCGCCGCTGGGGCCTCGGATTCGCCCTGGTGCCCAATCAGTGCCCAATCAGCCGCCCCGACAAGCCGCGCAGCGCGCCTTCGCGTCGGGGTCGCGCCTCATGCCGTGCCGGTAGACGCGGAGCGTGAACGCAGCGTCCGTGTGCCCTAGCTGATCCATCACGGCGCCCGGGTCGGTCCCGAGCGCCACGAGCAGCGAGGCGTAGGTGTGCCGCAGCTTGTGCGGCGTCAGCCCCTCAGGGAGCGGCGTCCGTCCGCCTTCCGTAGGCGCTTGTTCGCGCGCTCGACGGCGGGAGCGAGGATGCGGTTGCGAACGTTGCTCGGGTTCATCGGCCCGCCCGTCTGTGTCGGGAACACGAGCGCGTCAGGGTCCGGCCTGCCGTCGGCCTTCACCGCCGCTAGCTCATCGCGGAGCGCCGGGAGCAGGTCGATAGCTCGGGCGCCCGCGTCCGTCTTGGACGCACGGACCGTGATCCTGCCGTCTGCGAGGTTCACGTCACGCCAGCGCAGCGCGATTAGCTCCCCGATCCGCAGCCCCGACAAGGTCAGCGTTGCGAGGATCGCCCGGCGCGGGACCGGCTCGCGGGCCTCCCGGTCCAGTTCCCCGGCGGCGTCCAGTAGCGCCGCGATCTGCTCGGCGCTGTCCAGCCATACCGGCGCGGGTGCGCTCGCCTTGACCTTCCGCGCTTCCCACGCGCCGGGTTCCTGTCGAGCATCCCGTATTCGACGGCTACCTCCAATATCTGCGCGAGCCGGGTGATCGTTTTGTTGATCGACGTTGCCGACAGCTTGCCCTGCTTGACCTTGTGCGCCCGGTAGCGGTCAACCTCGCGGGCCGTGATCTGCGACAGCCGGTGCCGCTGAAAGAACGGCAGCAGATGCCGTTCAGCTGCCATGCGTAGTCCAGCCGCGTTGATTCGCGCCACTCGCCCTGGTGCGCCCGCAGCCAGTCCGTAGCGAACCGGTGGAATGTCGGATCGTTCGGCGGCAGGTTCCGGCTCCGCGCCGGGGGCTTTCCAGATGCCGCGCCGCACGTCCGCGAGCACGTTCTGTAGCTCGGTCTCGGCGCGGCTACGGGTCCAGCCCTCACCGTGCGAGCCGAGCGTCACGTACTGGCGCTGTCCGCCTGCGCGGAACCTCAGCCCGTACACGGTGCCACTCGCGCGTTCGCGCTCAACAACTTGGCCTGTCGGACGGGGCGGCATCAGGCACCACGTCCAGCGGTGTAATTTGCGGATTGCATGGGAGAGTCAACCTCCTGTGCCATGCCCCCGGCGACGCCAATCGCGCGGGGGCGCTTTGTGGATGCGTCCAGTGTAGGCCCTAGCTCCAACCTGCTTACGCAGGCGCGGTTACTCATCGGAAGTGACCCCCCGGCCTGTTCGGTGCGGGTAGGGTCAGAAGATGACCATCCTCAGGATCATCAACCGACGCGTGGACCGCGAGATGTACGACGCCATCACCGCAGCGTTGGACATCGACCACAACCATCCGCTCGGCCTGATCATGCACGGCGCGAGTGAGGTCGGCGGGACGATGCAGATCGCCCAGGTATGGGATTCCGAGGAGTACATGCGGCGCTATGAAGATGAGCGTCTGAAGCCCGCGCTCCAGGCGGTTGGCGCTCCCCTCGACGCCGAGGTGACCCTCTTCGAGTTGCATCACTTGGTCACGCCCTAGGTCCGTCCTTTTCGGGATCGGACCCCCGTTCCGCGTCAAGCTCGGCGTGGCGGGCCTGCACCACATCCCACCTCGCCAGTGTCCGCTCAGTCACGATCCGCTGCTGCTCGGGCGTCAGCTTCGCCATGCTCGACGGCTCCCACAGCAGGAACGGGTCGTCGAGATCAGGACCCTCATCCGGCTCCTGCTCAGCCGCGAGTCGCCGCGCGACGTCCTCAGCCAAGCCGCTACGGATCGCGTCCAGCCGCACCGCAAACGTCGCATACTCAGCAGATGCTCCCGGCGCCCTGCCACGAGCAGCCCAACGGCTCACCGTCTGACGGCTCGTGCCAGCGATCGCAGCAGCCATCTCGACGGTCTGCCCGACACTCACGAGCGCCAAGAATCGCTCGCGGGCCGCGAGGTCAAAGCTCACCGGGCACCCGGGTTGTTGACACCGCGAAATCTTCCTCACGGCGAGGTCCAAGCATCACCCTGCGCCGATCTGCGGCGATCTGAGGACCCCCCGCCTATCGCGTCGCAGGCAGAATGCCGAGGCATGGATGCAGCGCCCATCCCCGTGTCGGTCCTGCTGGACGGCTACGAGCAGGCCTGCCAGCGGTTCTACGACGCTATGAACGGAACGAGCCGCGATAACACGTTCATGCCCCTTTTCGAGGCGCTCAGCTGGGCTGTGTCGCTCGACGACCGCCTGCAGAACATCTGGAAGGAGGCACCGCCGCGCACGTCCAAGTGGTGGTCGGACGGCTTCGCACACGGCGACACTGTGAAGGGGGTGCGGTTTGCCAGGAACCGCGTCCATCACCAGTGGGCGGACGCGCTTTGGTTGAGCCACGGCGCGGAGCTGCCGCGACAGATTCCGTTCTCGCTGACGGAGTGGCGCTGGCGAACCGACCTTCCGTCGGGGAGGAGCAACGAGTTCCTGGCCGAGTATCAGGACAACGTCGCGGCTTGCCCTGTCCGCGTCACACTGGGTGACCTGTCGCAGTGTTTCTCGGACACGCGCGGCGTCCTCTGGGAGTAGCCCGCCCAAGCGACAGTCCCCGGTCACGGTTTGGCGATCTGGTAGATGCCGCTGATGTCTCTGATGTGCAGCAGCCCGTCCGCCTCGCTGCGGATACGGACCTCGTTGCTGTCCATGCCGGAGTAGGGGTCCACCAGTACGGCGGCGGTGCCGAGGTACAGGACGCCTGCGAGCGCCGGGTCAATCAGGATCGGCGCTTCTAGGTTCGCGACCTCCACGATCCGGCAGCCGAACAGCGGTGACGCTGTGCCGCTGTCGCGTGTGGCGAACACGAACGCCTGATCTGTCCCGGTCGTGAGCGTGTCGAGCGCGGCGGCTTCCGTCGGTGACAGCGCGAGGACGCTCGGGTTCGCTCCGAGTTCGCGCATCGCTGCCACGGCGTTGCGGACCTTCTCCACGGTCGTCGTGCCTTCGCTGCCTGTCGGCGGGGCCGCTGCTGAGATCTGCGCCAGACAATGCGCGTCCACCGACAGTTGCAGCTGGTAGGCGAGCTCGGTTTCGAGCCACGCCTGGAAAGCATCGACGCTGTCGAACAGCTTCGACGGGACTTCGTCCACGACGGCTGCCCATTGGACAAGGCTCGGCGTCGCGAGTTCCACGCCGAGTTCTACTTTGGCCTTCGGGCCTTTCGAGACAGGGTCGCGCTCGACGGTCCCGGTCACTTTGCGGGCCGTCTGCCGCCACTCAGTCAGCGCGAGGTCACCGGGTTCTACCGGCGCGGACGCAAACGCTGGGAATAGGAACTGTCGCGGCTGCGCTTTCTGCACGACCCCCGGCGTCAGGATCGCCGGGGCCGTCAAGCCTTCCGACGGCGTGACGCCGAACCCTGCGGCCAGTACGTCCCGCGCTGGACAGTCCACCCGGAGCCGTCCGGCGGCGAGGCTCAGTTCCCGCGCGGCATGCGCCCAACCGTTGCCGGTCGAGCCATCGCCGGGGTTCCGTGGGCCGTTCACGTCGCGGCTTGCGCGGTTCCCCTCCCCAAACATGCGCAGGATCCCGATCTGCGCCTCCTGGAGCTTCGTTATCCGCTCGCTCGCCTGCTCAGCATTCGTCGCGGGCCTGCTCGGCTGCCCTGAACTGCGGGGTGCGACTCATCTGAGCGGGTGAACAGTTGAGCTTGGCGAGGTCGTTCCGCGCCTCGGTCAACGTCCGATTGCAGGCAGCGAGAGTCGTGCGCTCCGCTGAAAGCTCGGCCTCCACGTCCCTCAGCCGCAGCCGCAGGTCTGGTGTCTTGGTCGCTGCGTTCATGGTTCCTCCTCTGTCGTGCCGCCACCCAATAGGTCGTCGGCGCTGATCCCGCGTGCCGCGAGTGCGGCGCGGGTGTAAGTTCGAAGCCGGTCATGCGCGTCGTCAGCGCCCCAACCGAGGACGGTCAACCGCGCGTGTTCGCTGTGCGCCCGCTCATGCGCGTCGTCGTCGTCAGCTGCACCGGCCAGCACAACTCGCGCGAGCGCGACGTGGTCCGCTCGCAGCCGCTCGATCTGTCGAGCGAGTCCCTGCGCGATGTCGGCGAGCAGCTGCAGGTGGTACTCGGTCGCCTGCGCGGGGTCTGCGGGTAGCTCTCGCATCGCGTCGGCCAGATATGCGACGGGGTTAAGGTCGTCGTGGTCGGTCACGGTGCCTCCCCTCGGACCGGCAACAGGTCGTCGCCGCTGTCGGCGCGTCGGCGGCCTGGGCGTCCACGGCTGCGGCTCACACGCGGCCACGCCTCCAACGCCTCGGCCAGCACGAACCTCCAGCGCGGGCGCTCCCCATTACCGATGCGGACGCCGCCGAGCCGCTCCGCGTGGGCGTACACCGTGTCACGGGTCACGCTGAGCGCGTCCGCGACCGTCTGCGCGTCCACCAGGGCAGACGCCGGCGACGGCACAAGCAGCCCCGCGACGCGCTCCGCGATCGCGACTAGCTGCGCGTCCGTCAGCTCAACCGTGAACGTCAGCGCGGCGTGTCCGTTCGCGCTCACCGGGTTACCCCCGGCAGGATTCCTTCATTGGGGTCGTCAGCCCACTCGCGGGTGCCGGGGCGAGCCTTAGACCATCGGTCGTGCCACGCCTTGCCCTCGGTCCGTTCCCACTCGCGGTGCCGCGCCAGCTCCGCCTCGGCCCGAGCCGCGAGGCCGCCCTCGTGCCTGCCGGAGCCAACGGCGGTCAGGGGTGGATCGGGGTCGGCGTTGTCCGCGCATGTTGCGCTTGTTGCGCTTCTGCGCACCCCTTGCCCTTCAGCGCCCCGTATCGCCCCTTTCCTTACCGGGGGGATGTGGGAGTGCAACAACGCAACATCGCCGTCTTTGTTGGCCGAATCGGTTGCGCCTGACGTTGCACGTTGCGGACGCAGATACCTCGCGAACGTGTCGCGCAGGTCCTCAACCCGATATCCGCGCGGCGTTCCAGCGCCGATCCGCAACACGGTCGGCTTGACTCCGTACGGCTTCAGCAGCTTCGCCAGACCGCGCGAGTCAAGACCCCTCCCGTCGTTCCATCCGCCGAACGGAAGCTCGTCCTCCGCGTTAATCGCCGCGAGCAGGTCAACGGTGCTGATGCGATCAAGGTCGCCCAGTGCGGCGCGAGTGGCCGCGAGCAGCAGCGTCCGCAGGCTCGCCTCGTCATCGTCTGCCTGTGCGCTCAACTCCACGGCGGCGGTACGCGCCCTGTCGGGCCACTCCCCGCCAGCGAGATCAGCGATAGCCAGCAGCGGCTCCCAGCCGTCCGCTGCGCGGTCGCTAAGCGCATCGGGTAGCTCAGGCAACGCGTCGCGGAGAAGGTCGACCGCGTCGGTTGCCCACGTCTCCAAGTCGGCCCGCAGCGCCGCCGCGTCATCAGCGACGACCGTGTGCCGCAGCCGCTCGACCTGCTCGCCGTTGTGGCGACGCTTCATGTGCACCGTTATCGAGCGGTCTCGGATCGTGTCAGGTAGCCGCCCTGTGTCGATCCCGGCGAGAATCTTCGGACAGAAGATCGAGAAGTCTTGGACCTCCAGCTTCGCGCCCTTGCCGACCGTCCGCGCCACTGTCGCACCCCGCCGGTTGCCTCCGTTCAGCGCGGCGCGTAGCGGCTCGGTGCGTTCGACGTGGGAGCCGAAGATCGCGTCTATCTCATCGAGCAGCAGCGTCGGCCTGTCGCGCTCGATCTTGCGGAACAGCGCGGCCTCCGTAGTGCTGACGGTATGCCACGGCTCCCGCACGATCAGCGCAGTGACTTCCAACATGCGGCTCTTGCCAGTCTGCTTCTCGGGACTGACGACCGCCAGGTATGGGGTGCTGGCGGCTGCGTCGAGCGCCCATGTGTGGAGCACGAACAGCGCGACCGCTGTCTCCGCCGCGTCGCTCGGCAGGACAACAAACCGGGCGACAAACGCGCTCGCCGCGTCGAGCAGACGGGCGCTCATAGCGGCCCCCTGACCGAGTGCTGCGGTCCTACCTGTGCTGAGCGCCTGCCGGGTTCACCGGCAGGCTCGGCTCCGTCAGGGTCGCCAGATGGCGGAGCGTGAGCGCGAGCGACCCGCCTCACGCCCGGTCGGCGGACAGGCCCGCAAGACCGTCGAGCACGCGGCGCGTTCGCGGCGCGGCGCGGGCGCAGCGGGATGACGTGGACCGTCGGCGGACGGCGCGGCTGCCAACCGTAGTACGTCACGGCCAGTCGCCTTCCATCGGAGAGGAGGCTCGGCGTCGGCTGATAACTCTCGACGGTGTCCCCGCCTGCGGCGCACGTCGCCGTCCCGATGGCGCTGTCTTCGTACACCTTCGCCTGCTTGTCCATCCGCGTCCTTTCGCTGCGTCTACGATCCTTCTATCACCCAGTCCGGACGGAACTAGAAAGTGGACCGGCTCCGGTGTGGACGAACCGGAGCCGGACCTAGACGCAACTTGGGCGGACGGCCCAAGAACAGCCGGACACAGAATAGGTCGCCTGCCGGATGACCCCCGGCATCGCAGCGCATCGCCGTGGGCCTAGCTCACCCAAGGCCACTTGGGTAAGGCCCATCACCGTTCAATGACTGTTCAGCGCATTCCGAGAACGTCGATCTCCATAGCCGTTACTTCAAAGAAGGTGCCTGGTTCGCATTTATCATAACCGGGTTCCGAGCGAGTCTCGCACATTCATAGTCAAGGTGTGCGTTCTGGGGGACAGACCGTCCCAGATGGTAAATGGTGCGGCATCCTGCCCCGCATCAGTCCTACCGCGAGTATCAAAGAATGGGATGCTAAATGTTTGCGGTCCACCAAGTGGCGGCTTGAAGCCAACTGAGACTGCAGGTTCCCCGTCGATCACCGCCGATAGTGTGAAGGTGTAGTTATTCGGACCACTGCGACATCCGTGGTTGGTAAAGGTCATGAATCCCCCGAAGTTCGTCGAGTTCATGCGCGGCCTGTCTCCACGAGTTTGTTCCACCAAATAGTATGGCTTGGTTGGTACCAGTGCTGTCCAACGTGCCGGTGCTGCGGAGTCGCGCCACAATGGACTTGCCTTCCGGCCCTTCTTTGCCTTCTTTCCCTTGCGGCCCTTCTTTGCCTTCTTTGCCGGGAGCACCTTCTTTGCCGGTTTCGCCTTTCGGACCGGCTTTGCCTTCCAGCCCGGTTTCGCCTTTCGGACCGGTTTCGCCTTTCGGACCGGCTTTGCCTTCAGGTCCAGTCTCGCCCCTAGCTCCCTGTTCGCCTCTCGGTCCCGTTTCGCCCCGCGCCCCCGAAGCGGGACCTTGTGGACCTTCCCGTCCTGGCAGGCCTTCTTTGCCGAGGAGGCCGTCTTTACCCGGCAGGCCTTGTCGGCCCTGAGGTCCAGTCGCTCCGGTCTTGCCTTTGAGCTTTGCAAGGACGCTGGGCTTGATCTGGCCGGTGCTCGTAATCACGTAGTGCGTGGCGGCGATCCCGGTCCCCGTCATGGCGAATACGAGGGCGACTATGGCTAGGGCGTTGCGTCTTAGGTAGCGCATCGTGGGCCTCCTATTTGCTCGCGATCACGTCGATGGAGACGGAGGTGATCTTGAAGTGGCCCCCGGTGTTCCCTTCCTTTACGCCGCAGTTGTCTGCGGTCTCAAGCGAGAGGGTGCGCGGCGTGGCGACGCCCGGCTCGAAGATCGCGTTTACGGTGCGCGTGGCAAGGAAAAAAGCGTCGTCGAGGGCTTCGGGCGGGTAGGTCGAGAATGCGTGTCCCCATTCGATTGCGAAGCTCTGCGTTTCGCCCGCGGACGAGGTCGATTGTAGGAGAGCAAATCCGATGATGCTCCCGTTGAGGAGAACGTAAACGGCGCCTTCGGCAGGCCAAGATTTTGCCGTCGTGCTGCAGGTCGCTCTTGATGGAGTCGTCCCTGTTACTTCACCGACCAACTGGTCGAATTCCGTCGCACCCTGAGTCCACGTGCCCCCGGTCGAGGGCACGGCGACGAAGGTCGGCGAGTTCTGTGGGTCCGTCGATTTGGTCGTGACCTGTTCGGTGGCGCGAAGGCGGGCGACCACCACGCCGCCGGACGAGCCGGTTTCGCCTTTCGGACCCTGTTTGCCTTCAAGCCCGGTTTCGCCCTTTGGGCCCGCTTTGCCTTCCGCGCCCTGTTTGCCTTCGGCGCCGGTTTCACCACGAGGCCCCTGCACGGTTCCGGGTGGTCCTTCCCGGCCCGGTGCGCCTTCTCTGCCCGCGAGGCCGTCCCTACCGGGAAGGCCGTCTCGACCCTGGGCGCCCCTCGGTCCAGTCGTGCCCTTGAGCTTTGCCAACACGGTCGGCTTGATTTGCGACGTACTCGTAATCACGTACCGGCTAGCCGCGATCGCCGTCCCGCCGAGCGCTAATACGAGCGCCGCGATGGCGACGATGCCCGTCGGTGATGGCTTACGTAGGCGCATAGGGGCGTCTTCTCCTGGTCGGTGTTCGGGACACGCTATGCCGCCTGTACGGGCCGCTGCATCGGGGTGCGTTCCGCTGCGGACCTAGTGGATTCCCGCAACTCGGCCTGCGCTCAGACGTTCGGGCACCAGTGCCCAAACAGGCCCGTCGAGCGGTCCGCATCGCCTCGCATCCCCGACCGCCCGCATCGGGTAAGCGCCTGCAAATAGCGGTTTCGGATGCCGGGCGATACGGGCCTGCCGAGGCTTCACACGCGAGAGGTCGCAGGTTCGAAACCCGCCGCGCCCATTGACTATTCGGCCTCTAGGCCACTTCCAACCGCCGCAGCGGCCCGACCGCGGGGGCCGGGCCGCCATGTTCATTGCCCGGGGCTTAGTCGGCCCCGAGTTACTCAGGCCTTTGCGAAGAAGCCGTATACGAGCGGGTTGAACGCGTCGCTCGGCACCGTCATCTTCCAGACCATGGTGACCGCAACCGATTTCGGACAGGTGGTCGGTTCTGGCGTGAAGCGTTTGAACGTGCCCTTGACGGTCGCAGCCTCGGCGCCTGCTTCGGGGTTGTGCGAGCCTGCCAGCTTTGTGGCGGTGTAGGCGCAGAGGCTGATATGCCCGCCGGTGGTTTCTTCTTCTAGTTCAAAGACAAACGGTTTTGCAAGCGAAGCAGCGAACGTCGCCGGGTAGATGTGTTTCGTGTTTTCGGTAGCCGACAGCGAAACCGTCGCACCCTTCGACGCGCTGACCCCCCCGATCCCGAGCCAATCGAGGTATTCGCGCATCGGTTCCGTTTTCTGCAGTTTGAGGTTTCCGGCGCAGAACCCATCTATGTAGGGCCCGAACGGATAGACGATTTCGTCCTTCGTGCTGTGGTTCTTCAGCATGTGCCCTTCGATGAGGGTGCTGGATTCCCCGCATGCCTCTGTCGCTTTGCCCGCGGTCACTTTCAGTTCTGTCATGTGGCCGTACATTTCGGTGCCGTTCGCGATCAGCGAGAAGCCCGAGGGGTTTTCGTCCTTGTCGAGATTCAACACCCACGGCGGGCTGATCGTTTCGGCCGTGTAGGTGACCACGACTTTCGCTTCGCCGGTCCCGGGCCCACTGCTGCTGCTGGTGCCGACACGAGGTGTCGTAGTGCAGCCGCTGATGCGTTCGCCGGAGCAGCGGTCCGTGCCCCCGGCACCCCCCGCCTCCCATTGACCTCCGCCCCCGCCGACGAACCCGCCCCCGCCGCCGCCACCACCACCACCGGCGCCAACCCCGGCTACAACTGGGCCTTCTTCGCCTGCACCTCCGCTGCCCGGACCGCCTGAGCTCGTTTTGGAGCCGCCTTCTACTGCACCACCGTGCTTTCCCGAACGAGCGTCGTCAGTTCCTGGGCTGCCTGCGTTCCCGCCCGCGGTTCCAGAATATTCTTCAAAAACCGGGCTGAGCACCACAGTGGATCCTCCCCCGCCCCCACCCCCGGCTGCAATGACAAGCGGGGCAGAGAAGTCAGTGCCGCGGGCCACGCCGGAAGCACCGCCGCCAGCCCCGCCAGCCTTTGAGGCACCCGCGCCACCATCCGCGTCCACACAGACATCCAGCGTTTCGCCTTCGTGCGCCGCCAGCACCGCCGCCACGCCATCGCCCGCCCCGCCTGCGCCGCCCGTGGCTTTAAAGGGACCGTTACCGCCGGATTGCCCGGCGCCACCAACCGCGTGAACGCTCACCGAGGACGCGACATGGATCGGAACCGTCCATGTCTGGCACCCCTGCGTCGTGAAGGCAACTTCCTTGACTTCCGTCGCCGCCGAAGCGGCAGGCGCCGTGATGAGGCCTGCCGCCCCCAATGCTCCAAGCGCAGCGAGTGCCGCGCGCCAACGCCCAGTCCACCCCCCCGACCTCGCTCCCCAGCTGTCTGGACTCGCAGACATATCGCCCCCCTAGGCTCGTGTCGTCCTCCTTCAGCGCAACGCGCCCGTCGGGCGGCGCCGCGCCACTTGATGGCGCGTGAGCCTACCGTAAGAACGGTTCTTCTTGATGCGGCGGATCAAGGTAGGCGACATCGATGGACTCGCCGACCGTGTCATCAAACCCCCAACGTTGGAGGTTTGCTCAGCCGAACGGGCCGAGCACGTTCCCGCGCCACGACCGTTCGCGGATGTCGAGGGACGAAAAGCACTAGTCCGAGTCGACCAGACCGAGGCTGCTGCTTTGCCGACAAAGCACGCGTCCGTGCGTGCATCACAGGCCGAGGGCGCGCGCTTCCATGCGCACGGAAGTCGAATCCGGCCAAAACTCCCATCCCGGCCGCCGAGTCTGCGCTCGCCGCGCCCTTCGCCGGCGCTGACTGAGGCCGAGGCCCGCAGCCCGTAGCCCCTCGGTGTGGTCGAGGCGGTTGTAGGACTCGCGCCCGAAGCGGCCCGGCTGTGGTGGGCCGGGCCGCGTTGCCTGCTCAGGACTACCACCCTACGGCAGGTGCCCGAATTCGACCAGTTCCGTCCGGCTGTTCCCGCCGAGAATCGACGCGTAGTTACCTTTGGACACGTTGCTGAAGCCGCCGCCGACCCACGCGGCGTAGCCGCTGGCGACATTGAGCGCACCGCCACTGACCGAGGCGTTCCGGTTCGTGCTCGCGGTGTTCCCTTCACCGCCGCTGACCGACGACGCTTCGCTCGTGGCGGAGTTTTCGCGGCCGCCGCTCACCGCCGAGAACTTGCCTTCCGCGTAGCCTGAGTTACCACCACTCACAGACGCGTATTCGCCGGTCGCCTGACCCGAAAACCCGCCGCTAATGGATGCACCCAAGCCGGACGCCAAATTTCCAGCACCGCCGCCGACCGACGCGTGTGCGCCACCCGTTGAGTTGAATCGACCGCCGCTGATCGTGGAACCTTCTCCTTCCGCCGCGTTCACGGACCCGGCAAGTAGCTCTCCAGGGCCGGTCGACAGGTTGCAGTAGCCGCCGAGGATCGCCCCGTAGCTCGTGTATCTCTGATTGGTGCCGAGGATCACGTTGTGCGACCCAGTCTGGACAGGAGAGCCCCCACCTCCGCCTTCACAGCTGCCCGGCCCCGAGGTTTCGTCGTATCCGATCACGAGGTTGCCTGCACCGTTCGTACTTGTCGTTTGTCCCGCACCGTTGACGATCTGCACGTTCACGCCCGAGAACTGGATCGTCGGTTTCCCGCCAACCCCGGACCCTACGTATTTGATGTACGGCAGGATCGCAAGCAGCTTCTGCTGTTCGGATTCTTCGGAGGGTAACGCGACCTTCGCATATTTGACTTTTGCGGTCGGCAGCGGGCATTTGCCTTCAAGCCCACCCGACTTTGCCGTACCGGCTTTTTCCGCTAGGCACAAGTAGATCGGGGCCGCCGACGCAGCCCCAGCCAACGCCAGCAACCCAACCGCCGCGCAAGCCGCCACGGCCACGCCCCGAAGGCCCTTGAACATGCTCATCGCCATCTGCCTCCTAATCCGTTAGGGGGCCGACGAACACGCTGGCGCTGCCCCCCCGGAAACGCCATAGCGAAGCCTAACCACTCACAGAGACCCAAGTCCAGAGCGGACACCCGCAGCCAACGGCGACGCGCGCGCCAGACGCTTACGCCACGCCAACTGGGCTCAAAACTCGGCGGGTGGTGTCAGAACCCTCGCAAAGCTCGTCGGGCCGGCAAGCTCAGCCGCGAGCGAAGGGCTGCGCTCGACGCGCTCGGGTTCGTGTGAGACCGCCGCGAGCCGTGAAGCCCCGGTGTCCGTCGGATAGTGGCCAACGGTTGGCCAGAACTCCCCCGCATCCGCCCGAATCGTCCCGAATATGAGCCGCGCGCCGGATGGGCCAAACGGGCCGTAACCGCAATGCTGGTGCGGGATTCTAGCCATTCGTGGATAGTCCTGTAGAGGGCTTCACACGCGAGAGGTCGCAGGTTCGAAACCCGCCGCGCCCATCCTGAAACCCCCTGGTAGTCGAAGGGTTTCGTCGTTACGCAGCCTTCGCGTCGGGCCCCGAGCCGGAGCCGGTCCCTGCGACATCGCCTACTCGTCCAGGCCCACGGCTTTGAGGGCGGCACGCAGGTCGGGGGGGTATCCCAAGGTCACCGTCACGATCTTGCCGCCCCTGAACTCGTAGATGTCGGCAGCGTGCCGGTTGACCGCGACACCACTTCCCTTCCCCGTTGCGCGCCAGCGCGTCACGGCCACGACGAACTCGCCGATGTCGCGGAAATCTTCGATATCCATCGTGAAGTCCGCGAAGTCATGCGCCCATTGATCCCAGACTGCTTGGAGGGCAGATAGGCCATGGACGTGTTCCGGTGCATCAGGGCCATGGTTCGGGTCGTGCCACACGACATCCGAAGCGTAATCAGCGAAGGCGCCGACCCGGTCCCCGCGATTGAATGCGGTACTGGCGCGCCGCACGATCTCCACGTTCTCCTGCGACATCGCCTACGCCTCCAGCCCCACGGCCTTAAGGGCTTCCCGGCGACGCAGGTAGCCCACTCCTCGGGTTGCCTTACCGTCCTTGTACCAGCCAACCGACACCCAACGGAGTTCGACACGTGCTCCCGAGCGGGCGCCGTGGCCGACGAGCCTGACCCTGGCTACGACGTAGTCCTCGCCGTCGGCGAGGATCTCCTCAGTCTCATAGCGCGACTCGTCGTCCATCCCCTCGAACATGTCCCTGACCCATTGGCGTACGCCCTCTGCGCCGTAGTAGGTGTTGTCCGTAACCGCTGTCGCGGCGTTTTCGATGCGATAGTCGGGTGCGAGCGTTTCCGCAGCCAGCTCATCCGAGAGGGCACGGGCGTTCAGGGCCTCGACGCCCCGTTCGTGGAGTTCGATGGTTTCCTGCGACATCGCCTACTCCGCCAGCCCCACGGCTTTGAGGGCATCGGCTTGGTCGAAGAACGCCTCCCAGCGAGAGATCTTCCCGTTCCGGAAGGTCAGGACGAGCGCGGGACTGAGTGTAACCTCTTGCTGGCTGCTGGGGAGGCGTGCAGAGTCATGTTTCAGGACCAGAACTCGGTCGTCGAGATCAACGATCCTCTCAATCTCGTGCCGGTAGGTTTCCCAGGCTGCGTACCAGTTCAGAAACGACTTCCTCAAGCCGTCTAGCCCGACGTATCGTGCCTCGCCATCGGGGCCGCCCAGAACAACACACTCGAAGTCTGGATCGTGGCAAGTCGCAAGAACCTCCGCCGCCACAGCCCATGAGCGATCGTCGCGGAACACCAGCGTGAAGTCGGTATCCGTCGGCATCAGCCCTTCGACTAGCTCCACGTTCTCCTGCGACATCGCCTACTCCGCCAGGCCCAGGTCGGCGAGGGCGCGGTCGCGATCCAAGTACCGCGCCATCCGCACAACCTTGCCGTCTCGGATCTGGAAGACCCAGGCTCCTCTTGTCTGGATCTGCCCGAGGTCCATCCCGCTCGTCTTGCCCTGGCCGCAGAGGTGGTCGAGCACGAATACGCTCTCACTCCCAAGAGAACGGTATTCGTCCGCGGCCAGACGGAACCCCTTCCAAAGCCGAAGCCAGGTGCGGAAAGTGGCTGCCATCTCACCCAGGCCCCTCGAAACGCCAGGGTCGGGGCCGTCGACGGCGACGAACTCGATCTCGGGGTGCGCCCAATCGGCGACGTCGAACTCGCCCCGTTCCCAGTCCGCGTAGATCGAGCGCACAAGGACCATGTTCTCCGACATCGCCTACTCCGCCAGCCCCACGGCTTTGAGGGCCTGGGCGTGGTCCTGGAAGTACTCGACCTTCGCGATATCACCATGTCTCACGGTGAAGATGCCGGAAAAGTTCGAAGCAATATCAAGGCCGCTGCCTTGGCCAGTACCTCCCCAGGCGCCTCGAACAAGCACCCGATCCGCTCCAACGGCCCGGACCTCCTCGATCTCCCAGCGAACTCTGCTCCAGGCGCCTCCAAGCTCGTTGATCCAGTGCCTGAGGGATTCGCGTCCCAGGAGCCGTTCGCTCTCAAGCATTTCACTATCGGGAATGACCTCGCTGTCCACGGCGTAGAGCCTCAGCATCGTGTCGATGTCGCCAGCGTTGTATGCATCGATAGCCGCCTGGACAACCTCCACATTCGCCTCAGCCATCGCCTACCCCCGTTCCTCGGCGAGGCGGTCAGCGGCGGCACGGGCCTCGTCGATGTCGGATTGCGGATAGACCGTCTGGCGGACGATCAGACCTTGCGCATGCACAACTACAACTCCCTCGCGCAACTGGACGGAGCCGATTGTGCCGAGCGGACGCGCCGTCTGGAGCACCACTGCGAACTCGACGCCGTTGCCGAGATCAGAAATCTCGTCAGCCGCGTACTCCACAGCCTCGTATCCGACGAGCCAGTCTTCAAGGAAACGGCGTATTGCTTGCCGCCCCTGAGGCGCGACCCCCAAGGTCCGCGTCAAATCCATCACCGCGTCGGACGCGTAGTACTGCATCACCGCATCAAAGTCGCCGCTGCTGACAGCCTCCAGAAAGAGCCGCGCAAGCTCGACCGGGTCGGGCGTCGCAATGTCCTCAACCATCAGCCGGTCTCCTCAGCGAGGCGTTCGGCGGCGGCGCGGGCCTCGTCGATGTCGCGGTACGTCTGTACCCGCACGATCATGCCGTCAGCCCCCTCAAACACCCAGGCTTCGTGCGACTCGACGTATCCGCTGCTGCCGACCGGATGACCGTGTGCGACGATGACCGTGAGGACGACTCCGTTTCCGAGGTCGACAAGCTCCTGCAGTTCGAATGCAAGGTCCTCGTGCAGGTCGGCCAGTCCTGCCAGAGGCCGCGCATCGCGTGGTGGCCATCGAAGGTGGTGCCCAGGGTCGCCGTCGCGTCCCAGCAGGCATCCGGGGCGTAATGAGGGAGGAGCGCATCCCAGTCAAGCTGGTTCAGGACCTCGAAGATCGCTCGCACGCGCTCCACCAGGTCGGGGGTCGTGGACTCCTCAGCCATGCCTCACCGCCGGTCCTCCGCGAGGCGTTCGGCGGCAGCACGGGCCTCGTACGTGTCGGCGCAAGCGAAGACACGGACAATGGTGCCGTCCTGCCACTCGTAGACGAGCACACCGCTTGCCGTCACAAGTGCGCTGCTTCCAGCCATGCGGCCCCGCTGACGGTAGACGGCATGTACGACTCCACCCCCGAGATCGGCAACGCTCTGGACCTCGATCCCGAAGTCCTCGAACGTTCCGGCCCACCCTTCCCAGAACGCCCTCACTGCCTGCGCGCCCTTGGCGCTCGTTATGCCGTCTTCCGACTCCCAACTGACATCGGCGGCGTAGGGCGCGACGACCGCACCCCAATCACCCCGGTCCGCCGCTTCGAACAGGCGCGTGACGATCTCCACCAGGTCGGGGGTCGTGGTCTCCTCAGCCATCAGGGGGAGTATCCCGCCGCGCAGCCCCGTTGTGGCCAACGGTTGGCCCGAACCCTCCCGAATCGGCCCGAATCAGCCCGAATACGCATCGGACTCCGGAACGAGCGATAGGCCAGCATCCCTAGTGCGCGTGCGGGATTCCGACCCTTCGCTGGTGATTCTCTAGAGGGCTTCACACGCGAGAGGTCGCAGGTTCGAAACCCGCCGCGCCCATGCACGCTCCCGGAGCAGCGCTCATCTCAGGGGTGTGAGCGCCCGAGCACGGCCATCGCGGCGTTCCGGCCGGGGATGCCGCTCACCCCGCCGCCGCGCCGTGCGCCCGCACCGCAGAGGAGCACCCGCGGATGCTCGGTCTCGACACCCCACGCGCCCACGTCCTCCTGGTGCTCGGCAAAGGGCCACTGCAGGTCACCGTGGAAGATGTGCCCGCCGGGCATTGCAAGCTCGTCCTGGAGGTCCAGCGGGGTGCGCACCTCGATGCAGGGCTCACCGCTCGGCCCATTCAGCAACAGGCCTTCGATGGGCTCGGCGAGCTGGGAGTCAATCGAGTCAAGGGTCGCGCGCGCGGCGGCGACGCGTGCCCGGTCGTTGTCCGCGGCGAACAGACGGGCGGGCATGTGCAGGGCGAAGACGGTCAGCGTGTGGGCGCCGCCCTCACGCAGCTCCGGGCCGAGGATCGTGGGGTCAGCGAGCGAGTGGCAGTAGGTCTCACATGGCGCCGGTGAGGGGACCTGGCCCGCGGACGCTTGCCGGTGGGCGCGCTCAAGGTCCTCCGCCGTCTCGTTGAAGTGCGCCGTCCCTGAGAAGGCGAGTTCTGGCTGCACGTCGGGATCGCGCAGCCGGGGGAGCCGTCTCAGAAGGAGGTTCACCTTGAGCTGTGCGCCCTCGGGCTCCGTTGGAGGCGGCTGCCCGAGCAGGCTTGCCATCACGATCGGTGCGGCGTTCACGAGCACGTGCCCGGCGTGCACGACCTGCTCTCCACGGGCGCCCCGGAAGCGGACAGAAACGGAATCCTCGGTGGGTTCAACGGCCGTGACCTCGGCGTCGCAGCGCAGCTGTGCGCCCGCTCCGCGCGCCGCCCGCTCGAGCGCCCCGGACACCGCGCCCATGCCGCCGACGGGAAGCAGCCACTCACCTGTTCCGCGCCCGATCAGGTGGTAGAGGAAGCAGCGGTTCTGCACGAGCGAGGGGTCGGTCAGCGACGCGAACGTTCCGATGAGTGCATCGGTCGCTACCACGCCCTTGACCAGGTCATCGGAGAAGATCTCGGAGAGCGTCTCTCCGATCGGCCGCTCGAACAGCATCTCCCAGGTGGCGCTGTCGCCGAGCATCGCGCGCAGCTCGGACGCCGGACGCAGCGGCTCGGTGAGACTTGGAAAGAGAACGCGGCCCGCGCGGGCGATGCGCTCGTAGAACTCCAGCCACGCGCGGCGCTCGGCGCGCCCGGCCCCCACCGCCTCGAAGGAGGCAACGGTCGCCGCCTCGTTGCCCCCGTCCACGAGCAGGCCGCGCGTGCCGCCCACCCGTGGGTCGGGTGTGTAAGAGGACACGCGCCGGCGGACGAGTGTGATGTCAAGCGCGAGCTCTCGCGCGATCTGTTCAGGGAGCAGCGACACCAGATAGGCGTAACGCGAGAGGCGGGCGTCCACCCCCTCGAAGAAGGCGGCGGAGACCGCAGCGCCGCCGGGGAGCGGCGAGCGCTCCAGGACGAGACATGAAAGCCCCGACCGCGCCACGTAGGCCGCGGCGACGAGGCCGTTGTGCCCGGCGCCCACGATGACGACGTCGAACCGGTCTCTATGCACTCGCACGAGGTTAGACGCCCCAGCTCCGCCGACGGCGTCCGGCGGCAGGCCGCGCGCAGTTTGGGCAGCGGACGTTTCAGGGGTGGCCGCACCATCGGCCACGACGCCCGGTCAGATCAGGGGCAGCCCCCGTGCTGGGCTTGGCCAACGGTTGGCCAGACCTCCCCCGAATCGTCCCGAAGATGGGCCACACACGTGATCGGCCGACGGGGCCGGAACCCCAATGCTGGTAAGGGATCCTATCCCTGCGTGGGTGTCCGCTTTGAGGGCTTCGCACGCGAGAGGTCGCAGGTTCGAAACCCGCCGCGCCGATCGAGGAAACGCGCGAGAATCGGCGCTCTCTGAACTCCGCATCCCGCCTCGTTGGCCACTGTTGGCCAAGACCTCACCGCTTCGCAGCGACGAGTTCGCGGCGGCTCGCCGCGCGCCGCTTCAGTCCACCGAGCGCGGCGGACAGGTTGTTCTTCTCGAGCGTGCTCGACTATCTGCGCCGTCATGAGGACGCCGGGTGGCTCTGCGTCAGGGCACCCGCACGACGTGCACGGCTTCGTCTTCGACAACTAGGGACATCGTCGCCGTTGGCGAGCATTCCTGTTCGGTTTCGGCAAGTTTTGTTTCGAGCTGACTCTTGAAGGCTTTCCATTCCGCCAGTTCTTCTTCATCTACCGGGGTCGGTTCGGCGATCATTTCGAGCCGTTCTATTTCCCAACGGGCTTCCTCGACCTCCGATTCCCAGAGTTGTCGTTCGGGGCTTGGAGACAGCGAGAGCGTCGAGTTCAGGCGCACCGACAGGTACCCCCCTCCGAGGCTGCCTGACATCCCGGAGCCTTCGTATTCGCAGCCGTAGGGGTTGAGCACTCCGATCCCGCCCGCGATCGTCGCGTTCCCTTCAGGGTCAACGCGCAGCCGGAATCCGGAGAGTAGGCCGTACCAGTCGCTTGGTCTGGGTTCACAGGAGCCGTACTGCGCCACGTAGCCTGCGACGATTTCTGGTTCTCCGCTGTTTGCTGCAATCGAGCCGACGACGTGTGGGAAGCACTCGCTTTGGGCCCCGAAGACCACATCCCGCAACTGGACGGAGGTCCCGGCCGGCAGCCGGGCGCCGGTGTTCGCGGAGGTGAGATACAAGCCGGGCAGTTCGTGGTAGGTGAACTGGTCGGCTGCCGTCTTGGGAGAGGCCGCAGCGCCCACTCTTACGCGCACGTCGACCGGCACTTCCTGACCCTGCAGGACTTCTTTGAGAACTGCTGATGGGGGTCGCGGCGCTGTCGCGCTGCATTCAGTCGTCGTCGTGCAGTTGACGGCGGTCGCGCTCGCGCCACCGAAGTTGATTCTCGTGCCGCTGGTTCCCGTGATAAAGCCAGAGCCGGTTAGGCTCACGCGCGCACCGCCCGCCGACAGGCCCCTCGCGGGGCTTACGCCGGTGACCGTGGGCGTGAAGCCGAACGTGTCACGCGGCGAGGTCTGGCTCGTCCCGTCGGGAGTGCTCACCGTAACGTGGACCCTTCCCACCGCCTCGGGCGGGGTCGCTGCGGTGATCGACGTCGCCGAGTTGACGGTAAAGCTCGTGGCCGGGATGGAACCGAATCTGACGGCGGTCGCTTCCGCGAAGTCGAAGCCTGCGATCGTCACGTTGCTTCCTCCGTCCACGGGTCCGCTGTCGGGCGAGACTGCCGTGACCGCCGGCAGGAAGGTGAAATGGTCGACGGCGGCGGTCGCGCTAGTGCCGCCCGGCGTCGTTACCGTCACGTCCACGGTTCCGCTCCCATTGGGGGAGGTGGCCTTGATCAGGGTCGCCGAGCTGACGGTGTAGCTCGTTGCGGCGGTCGAGCCGAATCTGACCGAGATCGCTTCCGAGAGGTTCACGCCGTAGATCCTGACCTGAGTGGCGCCCGCTGCAGAGCCGGTTTTCGGCGCGAGCTTTTTTACCACGGGGCCGAGGCTGTACGCGACGGCGACGTTCGACACGGCCAGACCTGCGCAGAGCAGGGCGGCCGCGACGAGCGTGCGAGCAAGCACGTGGGAGCGGGCGCGGCCGTGAGCCGGGTGGAGGCTGAGCATGAGCACGGTGCCACTCCCTCTGGGGTCGCGATCGTCGTGGCACCCCCATGCTGGAGATCCGTCCTGAACCGACCTACAAGCGATGCCGCGCTGGTTGTGGCGAACGTAGCTCTCGGCCGCGCGTGAGCGCATCGGGGATGCCCTGCAGAGAACGGTGGCGGAGTACCGAGCGCCGCCTTTCGATTGGGACGTTGCCCGGTCCGGCGGACCTCTCCTGTGCTGGGATCGGCAGGTGTGACGGCTGCTGGTCCGAGACTGCGTCGGGAGCGAAAAAGCCCATCATCGCGTCAAAGTCGCGGCGCACGAAAGCCTCGTTCGTATGCCGCCAAAGCTCAACCAGGTCGGGCGCCGCGGACTCCATAGCCATGACGAGGGTATCCCGCAGGGCGACGGCGGCGACGCGCGGATGGTGGCTCGCCACTCACCGGGACACCGGCACTTGACGGCTACTCCGCGAGGCCCGCCGCCCGTAACGCCTCGCCCCGGTCGAGATACGTTCTGGCGCGCGACACCTTGCCGCCGCGAAAGTCGAACACCATCCCCAGCGGAGCACCGACCGGCACGCCGCTGCCGGTGCCGCGCCCCTCCATTCGCCCGAGCACCAGAACCCGCTCACCGAGGTCACGAAACTCGGTGGGGACCGCGCGCAGCTGCTCCCAGGTGCTGTCGATCTCCACCAGGTAGGACTCGAATCCCGCCCTGCCGCTGTAGCCGCCGCCCTCGATAATCCGAGCAGTCGCCGGGAGCCACTCAAAGTCCGCGGTCCCAAGCGCGACGACCGCGTCGAGGTCGCGCCGGTTGTAGGCATCTATAACAGCTTCCGCGACCTCCACGTTCTTCTGGGACATCGCCTACCCCTCAAGCCCAGCGACTTGGAGGGCTTCAGCGCGGTACCCGGGGCGGCGTAGAGATGCTGGCGGACTGCGGTCTTCACTCATTGGCCCGCTCCTGGGCGAGCCGTTCGCCGGCAGCCCGAGCCGCGTCGACGTCCGGGTAGCCGGTTATCCGGACGATCTTGCCCTGCGCCCACTCGAACACCTGCAGATGCCGCGCTTGCACACGTGCGTCGCTGCCTCTGAGGCAACCGTCTTCCCGGATCGTGACTGACAGCACGCCGTGGCCGAAATCGAGAATCTCCTCGATCTCATGGTGATGGTCGTCCCAGGTCGCCCAGTAGCCCACGAGGAAGTCACCGATCGCCGCCACACCGTCGTAGATCCCAAGATGCGACCCGGACAGATCCCACGTCGAGTCGGGCGCGAAGAAGCCCGCGAGCGCATCGAAGTCCCAGTCGCGGTCCATCGTCTCGTAGAAGGTGCGCGTAAGTTCGACCGGGTCGGGGGTCGTGGACTCCTCAACCATGCCGGGCAGTATCCCGCAGGCGACCCCGGGGGGCCGGGCGGAGGGTTGCCGACGGTTCCGCAAGCGCGAGCCCTCATCGCCGGCCGCCAGGGGATGTCAGGGCGGGCGGAGGCACGAACGCCGCCGCCCGCGGTCACGGCTGAGCGGGCGAGGCGATCAGCACCCGTCCGGCCTGGAGCTCGCGGAAGCTTTCGCCGTGATGCCCGCCCCCTCCGTGGGCTAGCGCTGGGCTTTTGACTCGTTCAGGCTCACGGCTGCGCGAACCAGGGCCGTCAACGCCTTCTCGTCTATCTCCTCGCCCTCGCGGAAGTCGATGGCGCGCCTTGTGTTCCCGTCAAGACTCGAGTTGAACAGGCCCGCGGGATCCTCCAGAGACGCGCCTTTGGCAAAGGTCATCTTGACCACGCTCTTGTACGTCTCCCCTGTGCAGATCAGTCCGTCGTGCGACCACACCGGAACGCCTCTCCATTTCCAGTCCTCGACGACTTCGGGATCGGCTTCCTTGACCAGGGTACGAAGCCGGCTGAGCATCTCGCCCCGCCAGTCGCCGAGCTCCTTGATTCTCGCGTCGATCAGCTGAGAGGGAGACTTGGTTTTCTGCGACACGCTCTTCTCCATGCCCGCTCGTCCTCCTTAGGCCACGATGGCCGTGTACCGCCCGCCCATGCCCAAACTCGCGTCGGTTCTCCAGTACAGCGGAGACAGCCTCACGCAGTTGGTGAATCTACAACCTGTGGCATCAGCGGCAGTATCGCATCGGCCCTGAACCCGCCGCTCGGCTCCCGCTCCGACGGGATGTGGGGCGCGGGTTCGCGGGACTGCCTCAGAACGGGTAGGGGGCGCCGACCGCAGCGGCAGCCAGGTACCACAGCCCGAACGCGCAGACAGCTGCGCCCATCGCGCCGGACGGCACCGCGCGCAGCGTGCGGCCGATGCCGGCCGCGACCGCGCTCATCGCGACCATCGTGCTGATCGAGAACACGAGCAGCCCCGCCAGCGCCACTCCGTGATCGGGGATCGCCGCGATGATGAGCAGGCCGATCGCGGCGCTGCCGCCGGCGCCGTGGACGACGCCGACCCCGTAGGCCTCTCGCAGGCTTCGCGGCGAGCTGTGCGGGTGTCCGTGCATCTCGCCGCGACCGTGACGGATCAGCAGGCGCAGGCCGAGCGCGAAGATCACGAGGCCGATCAGGGCCTCGATGCCCTGGTGCACGCCCTCCGGCATCGCTGCGGCCCACAGCACGACGGGGACCCCGAGCGCGGTGACGGTGCTCGCGTGGCCAGCGCCCCAGCTCAGCCCGATCAGCGCCGAACGCCTCCGCGAGTCCTTCGCGATCGCCCCGACGGCCGCCAGGTGATCCGGGTCCAGCGGATGGCGCAGCCCGAGCAGAAGGGCGACCGCCAGCGCGACGAGCGGTTTCGTCGAAGCGAGGGCTGCGATTTCCTGATCCAGGCCGAACAAGGGTCTCCCGGCGAAGCCTACGCCGGTGGCCGTGACATCAAGTTGGAGCGGCGTCTGGCCGTGCCCCTTCAGGTGCGGGCGGCGCTGTCCAGCGGCTGGAAATGGGACACGAGCCGGCCATCGATGAGGGTGTGTATGAGGAACCCGACCGGGCGCGAGCCGGCGATGAACGGGAGGTCATCGCGCGGGCGCAGATCGAGCTCGACCGTCGAGTTCACGCTCGGGCAGACCAGTAGCGGGCGCCCGGCGAATGAGGTGACCATCGAGGTGTGCACGTGCCCACACGTCACCGCCAGCACCTGCCGGTGGCGGCCGACGGCCTCCTCGAGCGCGGAGCTGTCGCGGGCCGCGAGCGCGATCGCGTCCATCGAGCCGATGCCCGTGAGGACAGGAGGGTGATGCAGCGCAAGCAGCGTGGGGGCGCCCGGCTCCTGCGAGAGCGTGTGCTCGAGCCACGCGAGCTCCTCGCCGCCGAGCGCGCCCGCGTCGCTCCCCGGACGCGTCGTGTCGAGGCCGACGACGCGCAGGTCCCCGCAGGCGAACACCAGGCGCGAGGATTCGCGGCCGGGCGTGCCGTCGGGGAAGTGAGCGCGGAGCAGGGCGGGGTCATCGTGGTTGCCGGGAATCGCGTGGAGTGGAACGGCGAGGGGCGCGAGGATCTTCCGGGCCGACGCGTAGGCGTGCTCGGATGGCGAGTCGGCGATGTCGCCGCTCAGCAGCACCGCGCTCGGCCCGGGGCGCAGCCCTGCCGCGGCGGCCACCGCACGCTGCAGGCGGCTGGCGGCGCCTGCGCCGTCAGCGCCCGCACGCAGGTGCAGGTCGCTGAGCTGAACGAGCACGGTTGGCGCGGCTCGCGCCGGCTGCGATGGTTCGCTCACGGGCGACCATGATGCCGATCTGCACACCGCCGCGCGCGGCGGCGAAGACGTGGGTCATCTCGCCGCCTGGCGCCGGCGTCCATCATTCGCGTAGCCCGCGACCTGCGGGGGGTATGGTGAGCGCATGAGTGACCGCCTGCGCGGTGTCGCCGCCGGAGCCTTCTCATGCCTGCTGCTCGCGCTGACGGGCGCGCAGAGCGCCGGCGCCGCCCCGTCATGGCTGCCGCCCACGAGGGTGGGTGCCTCGACGGTCCTCACGGAATGCCCCGGGCTTTCAGCGATGGCCCCGAACGGTGATTCGTTCTCCGCGTGGCCACACCAGGAAGAAGCGGCGTACTCGGTGCAGGCGTCGACGAGGCCCGCCGGCGGCAGTTGGCAGGCGCCGGCGACGGTGCCGACCGCGAGCGACCCGTGCATGCAGGCCGTAGCGACCGACGGCCGGGGCGACGCGGTTGCTGTCTGGGAAGGATTCGACGCCAAAAAAGCGCATGTCCTGCAGGCGATCTACCGCGCCGCGGGCGGCGCATGGCAGGGACCGGTGAGCGTCACGAGCGAAGCTGGGAGCGAAGCCCTCGGCGCGGGCGTTGCGATGGACCCTCAGGGGAACGCTGTGATCGTGTGGCGCTCGGACACGGCCAGTCAGCTGATCGAGTCCTCGTTCAGGCCCGCCGGTGGCGAATGGCAGCCCCCACAGCCCGTGTCCGGTGAAGAACACAACCAGTATCTGCCGCAGGTGGCGATGGACAGCGCCGGCAACGCAATCGCGGTCTGGGAGCACAAGGTGGGCGCCAACGAACGAGGTGCAGTCGGCGTTCCGGCCGTCCGGCGGGGGCTGGGGCGCGACGGCGAACCTGACGCAGCCGGCGCCCGAAGTGTTCCGTTCGTGGGCACGGATCGTCATGAACCCGGCTGGGCAGGCGGCCGCTGTCTGGGGCCGCTCGGATGGCACCAATTCGATCATCCAGGCGAGCAGCGCGACCGGCGCCGGGGCATGGCAGGCGCCCGTCAACCTCTCCGAAGCCGGGCAGAGCGCCGAAGCCCCCGGGGTGGCGATCGACGCGAGCGGCGACATCGTCGCGGCCTGGGAGCGTCCCTTTGAAGGCAAGCAGGTGATTCAGGCCGCATCCAGGCCGGCCGGCGGATCATGGGGCGCGGTCACGCGGCTCTCCGAACCGGGTCAGAGCGCCTACTACCCGCGCGTGGCGGCCGGGCCGCATGGCGAAGGCACAGTCGTGTGGGAACGCTACAACGGCACCTTCACGATCGTGCAGTCCGCCGTCAGCACGCCGGGCGGGACGTGGACGGGCCCGATCAACCTCTCGAGCGAAATCGAGAACTCCCTCCTCGGCGGCGTCTCATCCGACGCTCAGGGCAACGCACTCGCGGTCTGGGAAAGCCACGAGGCGAGCACCTGGGCCGTGCAGGCCGCCGGCTATGACGCGGCGGGCCCGCTCGCCAATGCCCTGTCGATTCCCGCATCCGGAGTCGCCGGCCAGCCGATCCCCTTCTCGGTCAGCCCGCTGGATGTGTGGTCCGCACTCGGGTCCACGGGCTGGGGATTCGGCGACGGCGCTTCTACCTCCGGCGCGTCCGTCTCGCACACGTTCGCCGCTGCCGGGACCTACCCGGTGACCCTCACGAGCACGGACGCGATCGGGAACGCCACGACCGCCACCGCGACGATCGCGATCTCTGCGCAGCGCCCCGTTATCTCCTCACTACGCCAGAGCGCGAGCACATGGCGCGCGGGCAGCAGGCTCGCCACGACCGCCCGCCGGCGGCCGGTCGGCACGACGGTCTCCTTCTCCCTCAACGTGCCGGCCCGGGTCACCGTGGCCTTTACGCAGGCCGCCGTGGGCCGGCGCGTCGCAGGCAAGTGCCTCGCGCCTAGCCGCCGCGTCACGCGCCGGCACCGCTGCACGCGAACCCTCACGCGGGGGGCGCTGTCGTTCTCCGGGCACGCCGGCGCGAACCGCCTCCGCTTCCAGGGACGGCTCTCACGCTCAAGGCGCCTGGCCCCGGGTCGCTACACGCTGACCGTGACGGCCGCCAACTCCGCGGGGCCCGCCGCGCCGCGCTCGCTGACCTTCACGATCGTCCGCTAGCTGATCACCTGGGCGGGAAGCACGAAGTCTTCCGGGTCGTTCGGGGGCGCGGCTGACGGCGAGATCGCCTGCCTTGCTGCTTGACTGGGGGCCTTGCCCGACGATCGACCACTCGGCGACCCCGTGGACTGGGTGCCCGCCCGGGCACCGGAACGCGTTGCCCTGCGCGGGGATCATGTCCTCGTCCGCCCGGTCGACCCCCGCCGTGATGCGGAGCCCTTGTTCGCCGCATCCCACGGCCCGGATGGGGACCCTGCGATCTGGACGTATCTCCCGTACGGCCCATATGAGCGCGCCGCGCAGCTTCGCGAGGTCTACGAGGCTGCGCAGGGCGGGCTGGATCCGGCCCTCTTCGCGATCTGCCCGCTGCCCGGCGAGCACCCGCTCGGGGTCGCCGGCTACCTGAACGTCAACCCGGCGTACGGCACGATCGAGATCGGCCACGTCTGGTTCGCCGCCGAGCTGCAGCGCACGAGCGCGGCGACGGAGGCCATCTTCCTGCTCGCGCGCCACGCCCTCGATGACCTCGGCTACCGGCGGCTGGAATGGAAGTGCAATGCGCTGAACGCCGCCTCGCGCCGGGCCGCCGAGCGCTTCGGGTTCACCTTCGAGGGGATCTTCCGCAAGCACATGGTCACCAAGGGCCGCAACCGCGACAGCGCCTGGTATTCGATCACCGACGATGAGTGGCCGGCGATCCGCGGCGGATTCCAGGCCTGGCTGGAGCCCGAGAACACCGCCCCGGACGGCTCTCAGCGCGGGAGCCTCGGGGAGCTGATCGGCGCGGCGCGCTCCGCGGCCGGGTAGCCGGTCGCGCTCCGCCCCGCAGTCCGGCTCCAGGGGCGAGATATCCGATAGGACAGGATTAGATATTCGCCTTCGCATCGGTGTGGCACGAAGGCCCCGAATGCCCTAGCCTCTAGGTGTGCCAGTTGTACTTGCCGTAGCTGTCTTGCTGATGGTCGTGCCACTCGGTTTGGCGATGTGCCGCGTGGCTGCGCACAGCGACGAGGCCCACGCGATGGCCATCGCGGAGTGGCTCGCCTCCCACGGCGTCGAGTACCGCGGAGATGGATCCGGCGCCTCGCGCGACCGCACGCAGACCGGACGCGCGCGCGGAGCTCGAAGGGCGGCAGGCTGAGGATGCCCCCATCGACGCGATCGCGCCACGCCATGGATGACCGCGCTCGCGCCCGCGCCCTCCTGTGCGGCCTGCTTGCCGGGCTGCTGCTGACGACGATGCTCGTCTTCGCGGGCAGCGCAAGCGCGATGGGCTCCGAACCGGCTGAAGTGCCGGCCCCCACCACCGCTCCGGCCGAAGAAACGCAGGCGGCCGTCACGCCGCCCGGCGAAGAAACGACCACGGCGGTCACAACCCCGCCAGCCGAAGAACCAGCCGCCGTCACGACTCCGGCCGAAGAAGCGCCGCCCGTCGCCGCACCGGCGAGCGAAGAACCTGCACCCGTCGTCACTCCGCCGCCCGCGCCGGTTGAAGAACCGCCCGCGCCCGTCCTCGCTCCTGTCGTCGCCGAAGAACCGGCACCCGCCACGCCGCCCGTCGAAGTGAGCAAGACCGTCGCGGCGCCCGAAGAATCCAAGCAGCCCACGACGAGCTCGCAGCCGCCCGCCGAAACGTCCGCCGCCGCGCCGGTCACGCAGGCCTCGACCACGCCGGAAGCACCGGCGACGGAAGCGACGCCGCCGGGCGCGCCAGCGCTCGTCACGGCCACCCTGAACGAACCTGGGGAAGCGTCGCTCGCGGCCGCCGTCAGCCAGGCCTCCGGTGAAGTGACCGCGGCGCAGCGAGCGCGTCAGTCGGCGTGCGAACTCTCGCTGAACCCGTGCGGCTCGACCTTGCTGAGCGCGCAGCCCCTCATCTCGACTCCGGCGGCAACCCTCGGCTACGTTGCCGCGGGCGTGCCCTGGAGGCCGGGGGCCGCGAGCAGCCAGGACCACGGCGAAGGCGACTCCGTCGGAGGCGCCCGGCCCGTGACGCCCGCTCCTGCGGCCCCGCCCAGCGGAGCCTCGGGCGCCGGAGCGCCCGCCGGCGGCTCAGGCGCAGCGCCCTCAGTCTTCCTTACCCTCGCGGGTCTCCTGCTGCTGGCAGGTCCCCGCGCGACGCGTCGTCTGCGGCTGCTTTGCCGGCCGTGGCTGACCGCGTTCTTCGTTCTGATTCCAGAGCGACCGGGCTAGCTCCAACCCGGTCTCTTCACCTCGGCGCCGATCGCTGGATCCGGCGCCCGCTGGAAATCAATTCGAAGCTGGTTTGGAAGGAGCTGTAAGTCATGAAACGCAATTCGACCGCGACGACCTTGAGTCGCCGTGCGCGGAACGACCGGGGAGCACCCGCGAGCGAGGATGCTCACGCGCGCCCCGGCCCCGCGAAGGGCAGACGCCCTGAGTCGGAGCCGGGCGAGAGGGTCGCGATCCTCACAAGCGTCCGTCCGCGCACGCACACGCTCGTCCTGGAAGGCGAGCTGCATCATCACTCCGCCCACATACTCGAGTCCGAGATCGAGCGAATCTGCGCTGAGGGGGCAACCAGCATCAGGCTGGACCTGCGCAAGCTGACGTACATCGACTCGATCGGGGTCGCGGTGATCGCGTTCCGCGCCGGCCTCTGCCACAGGCGCGGATATGAGCTCACCGTCATCCCGGGCTCGCGGTTCGTGCATCGCGCGCTCGAGCAGGCGGGCGTGACGGAGCTTTTACCCCTGGAGGGCGATGACGCAGCGGGCGAGGTAAGGGCAACCTCGCTCCGCGTCAACGGTGCGGGTGAGCGCTAGGTGCTAGCTGGTGCTCACCCTGCCGCGCCTGACCGCAGCCTGCGGGTGCTGCCCGGCCCGCGGCTGGTGCATCGCGCGCTCGAGCAGGCGGGCGCGCGAGAGCTTTTACCCCTGGAGGGCGATGACGCAGCGGGCGAGGTAAGGGCAACCTCGCTCCGCGTCAACGGTGCGGGTGAGCGCCAGGTGCTGCCTGGTGCCCACCCTGCCGCGCCTGACCGCGGCGGGCGGGTGCGGTCCGGCCCGCGGCTGGTGCATCGCGCGCTCGAGCAGGCGGGCGCGCGAGAGCTTCACCGCTGGAGGGCGATGACGCAGCGGGCGAGGTAAGGGCAACCTCGCTCCGCGTCAACGGTGCGGGTGAGCGCCAGGTGCTGCCTGGCGCTCACCCTGCCGCGCCTGACCGAAGCGGCCGGTCAAGGGTTTTTGGCTGTGACTTTCGTTTTCGGCAGGACGAATTTGTCGACGCCGGTGACCGTCAGCGGATTGCCACCTCCGTCGAGGAGAGTCCCTCCGCCGGGGCCTCCGAAGATCAGCCCGTTGGCCCCCACTTCCGGGCTCAGCGATCCTTCGAACACGTCCCCGACGGTGCCCGCCGACGTGACACAGCCGACGTTGATCTTCACGCCGGCGATGCTGTCCCTGATCACGCTGCCGGGAGGCGGCGTGGCGAACAGCCTGGACGGCCATGGCAGCGCTTCGGCGGTGACGGTGATCGCCCCTTTCGGGCATGCCGGGGTCGCCACTTTGTTTTTGCACGCACTCAGCGTGAACGCGGTGAAGCTGTCCACGCCCGAGCCGCCTGCCGGGTTCCAGATTTCCTCGACATCGTTTACTTTGCATTTGATCACCGCCCCGAGGGCGTTGATCGTCAGCGAGCCGGCCGTCGGGATCGCTTCGGGCGACGGCCCGACGAGGACTTTGTTCTTATACCAGTGGGGTTCTGCCTGGGCCACCGCGGGCGCCACGGCGAAGGCCGTAACGGCGAGCAGCGGTGCGAGGCCGGCGAGGAGCTTGCGGTTCATGTCGTGGTCCCCTGTCTTGGGCGAGGGCCTTCTGTGCTCCGCGGGCGCACCGTAGGCCCCCCTCCCGGCCGCGCCCTCGCGACGCGCTGACGCTAACCGCGCCGCGCAGCGCCTGTCAAGGTCTCCGCGGCTGCCCCGGTCAGGCGCGCGCCGCACGCCGGCGCGCCTTCGCGGGCGCTGAGCCGTTGCGGCTCGCGGACGGCGGCGCGGGAACGAGCGCCATCAGCTCCTCGTGAGCGGCCCTCAGCCGCTTGATGAGATCCCATGCGTCGTCGACCATCTCGCGGTCCACGACGATCCCGAAGTCGAGCTGGTCGCGATAGCTGAGCAGCGTGATGTTGATCCCGACGCCGTCGATGATCGCCGATACCGGGTACTGCGCCTCCAGTCGCGCGCCGGCGAGGAACATCGGCACGGGCGAGCCGGGGACGTTCGAGATCACGATGTTGGTCGGCGCCTCGAGGCCGCGCGTCACGGCAAGTCGCGCCGTCACCCGCGAAGCGCGTGCGAGGAGCGCCGGGGGGATGATCTCGTTGGCGTCCTGGAGCAGCGAGGCCGGCAGCGCCTGGTGGCGCTCCTTCGCAGAGCGCATCGTCTCGTGCACGCGCTGCAGGCGCGCCGCGGGGTCCGCCTCGTCGGTGGGAAGCTCGACGATCATCGTCGAGACGCGGTTTCCGAAGGTCCCGAACTGCTCGGGGGTGCGGACCGACACCGGAACCATCGTCACGAGCGGCTGGTCGGGCAGCTCGTCGTGCGCGAGCAGGAAGGAGCGCATCGCACCCGCGCACGTCGCCATCACAACGTCGTTGACGGTGCAGCCGGCGGCGTTCTTGATGGCCTTGACCTCGGACAGCGGAATCGACCCGTAGGCGATCCGGCGGTATGGCGAGATCGCGCCCTGGAACCGGGTGCGGGGCGCATGGAGCCTTCGGCCCTCCAGGACTCCGCCGTCGTCGCGGCGAGGAGCGATGCCGCGCCCGATCCGCCGCGTGATCGAGGCGATCGCCTCCGCGCCGGGCAGATGACGCATCGTCGGCAGGACGTCGAGGTTCGCGAGCGTCTTCGGCAGCCGCTGCGCGATGCGGACCGGCTGACGCGGCAGTCCCGCCAGGCCACGGCCGAGCATCTCCAGGTCGCTCGGCGCGCGCTCGCTGCGGCGGTTGCTCGCCGGGGGCGGCTCGATGTAGCGACCCTCGGGGGAGACGTCGAGCAGGACACTCAGGATCTCTGCGCCGGACAGCCCGTCGACGGCGGCGTGGTGGATCTTCGTGAAGACGGCGACGCGGCCGCCCTTCAGGCCCTCGATGACGTACAGCTCCCAGAGCGGGCGCGAGCGGTCGAGCTGGCGGGCGAAGATGCGCGCGACCTGCTCGGCGAGCTGGGCGTCGCTGCCGGGCGAGGGGAGCGCGAGCTCGCGGACGTGGAACTCGAGGTCGAAGCGCTCGTCGTCGACCCAGTAGGGGTGGTCGAGGCCGAGCGGCACCTCCGCGAGCCGCCACCGGAACGGGGGCAGCAGGTGAACGCGCTGCGCGACGGTGTCCCTGACGCGCGCGGCGTTCAGGACGCCCCCGGGCGCGGTCGAGGGGTCGTAGATCGCCAGGCCGCTCACGTGCCCGTAGTTGCGTCCGTCCTCGATCGCAAGAAACTGAGCGTCAAGGCTCGTCAGCTGCCGCATCTTCCCTCTCCTCTCACGCCGCTCGCGCGGCCCCCACTCCCAAAAGTCCCGGCGCCGCGAGTGTAACCGCTGGCCCAGGTCACGGCGCGTGTGCTAGCCCGGCCCGCGCTCGATCTGCGCTGCATGCTCGAAGTGCGGAGACCAGGGCTGAGCAGACCTGGTCCAGACCTCGATCGCCGGCTCGAGCCAGGACGCGTCGTCCAGCGTCCCCGCCTTGATGAACGCGAACTCCGGAGCGGCCTCGGCGACGCTCACAATCGGCGAGCCGCACGCCGAGCAGAAGCGGCGCTCGGTGGGGGTCTTGTGGTCCTCGCCCATCGTCTTGTACGAGGAGAGCGTGCTCCCGTTGAGGGTCAGTGCCGCGAGCGGAACACCGACGACGACGGAGAACGCCGTGCCGGTCTGACGCTGGCAGTCGGTGCAGTGGCAGACGGCCTGAACGAACGGCTCGGCGCTGACGCTGTAGGTGACGCTGCCGCATAGGCAGCGGCCCGTGAGATGGCTCGGCGTGTCGGGCATCCCGGCTGACGCTACACGAGCGGGCCCCGCGGCGTCCACCCTCGCGCGTGCCGGAACCTCGGCCTCAGCAGGATCCCAGGCCTGTATGAGAGCTCTCACAGGGTTTGCGCCGACACTCGCAGAGTCCACGCAATCCGACGAAAGGAGCGGCCTTGACCGACCAGAGGAACCCAAACCACGCAACCGGCCCCGCGGACGCCCGCGGCGGGCGATCGCTCGCCGCCGCCCGCCGCGCCGCGCTGGGGAGCCGGGCCCGGCGCATCCGCCGCTCGATCGCCGCCGTCGCGCTCGTCCTGTTCGCCGCGGCCTTCATCACCCTCTACACACAGCTCGCGTCCGGGAACGACCCCGGCCTGACCGCGTCTGCCGCGAGGAAGTCCTCCGCACAGCTGACCGCGAGCGTGGACGTATCGAGCACCGCCCCCACGCGTGCAAAGGAAGAAGCGGCAGCGCGGACGGCCACGGCGAAGCGCGCGGCAGCTCGCAGGCGGGCCGCTGCCCGCCGCAGGGAAGCCGAACGCGTGGCCGCCGCGTCAGCCGCGGCCGAAGCCGCACAGTCAGAAACAGCGTCGAGCAGCAGCTCATCCCCCTCGCAGGCATCCGGCTCGGGCAGCTCAGCAACGGCGTCGGAAGCGACGACGAGCACCGGCTCCACAAGCACCGAAAGCTCAAGCGGGGAAAGCCAGGCGCCCTCGGCGGTCACGACGTCGCAGTCGTGAGCCGGGGGGCCGGGCTCGTCCGCGGCCGGCGCCCGTCGCTCTAAGATCCTCGCCATGGGCGATCGGCCGGATCCGCTGCGCACAGGAGGGCGCCCGGCCGCATCCGCGCCGGGCGGGGCGCCTTGAGGCTCGCCACCTGGAACGTCAACTCGCTCCCGGCCCGGATGCCGCGCGTGCTGGAGTGGCTTCAGAGCGCCGAGCCGGACGTGCTCTGCCTGCAGGAGACGAAGATCGCCGACTCCGCCTTCCCCCATGCGGAGTTCGAGAGCGCCGGCTACCTGAGCGCCCACGACGGCGACGGACGGTGGAACGGCGTCGCGATCCTCTCCCGCGCGGGACTGCAGGACGTCAGCCGTGGGCTGCCGGACGGCCCGGGCTTCCCGGAGCCCGAGCGCCGCGCGATCTCCGCGACATGCGGCGGCGTTCGCGTCTGGTCCGTCTATGTCCCGAACGGGCGCGCGCTCGATGATCCCCACCTCCAGTACAAGCTGCAGTGGCTCGGCGCGCTGCGCGAGAGCGCGCGGTCCGAGCTCGCCTCCGGGCTGCCACTCGCGCTGTGCGGCGACTTCAACATCGCGCCGTCCGACCGCGACGTGTGGGACCCCGCCGCGTTCGTGGGCTCGACGCATGTCAGCGCGCCCGAGCGCCGCGCGCTGGGCGAGATCCTCGACCTGGGGCTCACGGATCTTCAGCCGCGCGCGCTGAAGGGCGAGCCATTCAGCTACTGGGACTACCGGGCCGGCAACTTCCACAAGGGGTTCGGCATGCGCATCGACCTGCTGCTCGTCGACCTCGAAGCTCGCGGAGCGCGTGCAGGACGTCTACATAGACCGTGACGCGCGCAAGGGCACCAAGCCGTCGGACCACGCGCCCGTCGTGGTCGACCTCGGCGCGCCCGGCTGACAGGCCCTTTCCAGCTCACCCCGCTGGGCCTAGACTGCGACGATGACGGAAACCTCCCCGATGCGGCCGCGCTCGATGCGCCGATCGACCCGCGGGCGATCATCCGGCAGGCCGGGCCGCGACTGGTTCGCGACGGGTTCGGGCCGCTGCTCGCGTTCTTCATCGGCTGGAAGCTGATCGGGCTCACGGCGGGCGTCCTGATCGCGGTCGCGTTCGGCGTGTCCGTGTATGTCATCGAGCGGCGCGCCGGCAGGCCGGCCGCGCTCGTGCGCGTCGCTCTGGCGATCGTCTGCATAAGGGCTGCCGTGGGCCTCATATCCGGCAGCGCATCCGTCTATCTCGCTGTCGAAGTCGGCGTGGACGTGCTGCTCGCCGCGGTCGTGCTCGGATCCCTCGCCGCCGGCAGGCCGATCACCGCGTGGATCGCCTCGGACGTGTTCCCCTTCACGCCGGAGATGCGGGAGTCCGACACATTCCAGAAAGCGATGCGCACGATCTGCGCGGTCTGGGGCACCTATTTCCTCGCTCGGGCGGCGGTGCGCCTGACGGCGCTGCTGACGCTCAGCACCGACAACTACGTGCTGGTGCTCGCGCTGAGCGACGCCCCGTTCCTGATCGCGCTGCTGGCCTGGTCGGTCTACTACTCGCTCGGCGCGTTCCGCTCCAGCGAGCAGTGGGGTCACCTGCTCGCGGCCGAGCAGGCGTAGCCGCGGGCCTCCCGGCCCGGGTCTCCCTCCGGGTTCTGCCCAAACGCGTGTGGATCAGCGCGGAACACCGCCCCTCAGCGCGATCCCGGCACAGATCAGTCTGCTCACGCGTAACCAGCGGGGTGCTCCGTGGGCGGAGCTGTCCCGCCGGCTGCCGCTCTCCCGGCCCGACCGGGTGCCGCGGTGGCAGCTCGGTCAGATCCTGTGGAGACCGGTCCACGGAGCCGCTGGCGCGCGGGGTTGACCCCGCGTGAGCACTCCGAATAGCCTGGTCCCCCATTGAAGTGGAGCGACCGGGGCGGGGGCTCCTGGCGCGGTAGTCCACTGAGCCCTCACGTGCGAAGGGGAGAGGGACAATGAAGATCAGGCTATTCACGTCGATGGCCGCTGTCGCTGCCGTGGCTGCGATGGCGGTCGTGCCGGCCGCGGCCAGTGCCGCGCCGCATTGGTACAAAGGGGCGAAAAAACCGGTCGTGGGCACGGTGATCACCAAAACGGGCGGCTCGCTCACGTTCAGCTCGCCCGTCGCTGTCGTCAAATGCGCAGTGTCGGACACCGAGGAAATCTGGAACCCGTCGTCGGGAGGCCCGGGGGAAGACCTCGTGACCGCGTTCAACCTGTCGGGCTGCAAAGTCACGAAAAGCACCCCCGCGTGCCCCAAAAAAGGCTCGACGCCGGTAGCGTCGGCCGCCGGGCTGCCGTGGCCGTCGATTCTCGTCGCCGGAACGCCGATCAGGGACGAAATCATGAAGGTCCGGATCAGGGTCGCGTGCAACGCGGGTGCGATCCCTGACGAATTCGAAGGGACCCTGCTGCCGGCTGTCGGCGCCGGGAAACTCGAATTCGGCGGCCCCGGGAGCGGCGAACTCCAGGACCCGTTCCTGAACAAAATGGAAGTGTCCGGGAAAGACGCAATCGTCGCGGGACCGGGCCAGATCAAAGCCGAAGACCCGTGATCCACGGTTAGTTCGCGGCTGCCGACAGGCGGCCGGTGTGAGGCCCGGGGCGCGCCCCGGGCCTCACATCCTGAAGGCTTGAAGGCCTGCATCAGCCGCTGGCCGCGAGACTCTCGAGTGCCTCGCCGAGCCGCTCGGCCGCCCCCTGCTGGCAGCCGCCGAGCTCCCGCGCGAGGATCTCGCCGGAGCCCGAGACGAGCATCACCGCGACCGTGTCCGTGCCGCTGAGGCCGAGCGCGAGGACGACCCGCCTCACGTTGGTGTAGACGGTGATCGTGCGAGCGCGCGCCTCGTCGGTCCCGACCCCGCGGGCCATGCCGCCGTCGATGAACGAGCGGACCGGGCTGAACGCGGAGGAGAGGATCGGCAGCTCGTAGACCGCGACCTTGCGGTGGCTGCGCGCCTGATCCAGCAGCCACGGCAGCCACCCGTCGACGAGCTCCTGCTGCTCGCGCCTGAACGCGGCGACGATCAGGTTCAGCGCTCCGCGAGGTCCTCGGGAAGCTCGTAGCGTTCTCCGTCCAGCGACCGCCCGCTGATACGAGGGAACACGTCGCTGTCCGCAGCGCTCACGCCGCGGCGCCCGTCTGCAGCGGGGCCCCCCGGGGCTCCTCGCCGGCCGGCTCCCCCTCGGGTCCTCCCGCACCGCCGCGCGGGTTCGGGAGCCCCACGGTGACCAGCAGCCCGAACAGCACGAACCCTGCGGCTGTGAACGCGACGGTGCCGCGCCGAGGAGGCGAGGGCCTGCGAGGACGCCGCGACGACCCGCTCGTTCCCGGGCTGTTCGCGCAGCGCGACGATCGCGCTGCCGCCGCTCGACTTGACGGCGGTGGCGATCGCCTCCTGGCTGCGCGGGCGGCAGACCCGGCACGGCGCTGAGCCGGTCCCTGACGCCGCGTGCCGAGGGTGCTGATCAGGATCGTGCCGAGTATCGCGATGCCCGAGCGCCGAGCCGACCTGCCGGAATGTGCTCTGGATGCCCGACCCCTGCCGCTGGACTCGACGGGCACATCGGTGAGGATCACGCCGGTCAGCTGCGCGGTGGCGAACCCGACGCCCACCGCCGTAGACGAACAGCAACGGGATCGACCGTCCAGACCGACGTGTCCGCGCCGAGCACGAGGCCGAGCGTCCCTATGCCGAGCACCTCCAGCAGCAGCCGAGCTGGACGACGCCGCGCGGGCCGAGCCGCGGCGCGAGCGCCGGCGTCAGCGCCGCCTGACAGCAGCGTTCCGAGGGCGAGCGGGATCAGCGCGGCGCCGGTCTCGAGCGCGCTCAGCCCGAGCGCGCCCTGCAGGTAGAGCGGGAGCACGAACAGCAGGCCGAACTCGCCCGAGCGCGACGATCAGCGCCGCGACGTTGCCGCGGCTGAAGCTCGAGATCGAGAACAGCCGCAGGTCGACCACGACGAGCCGGCCGGCGCGCAGCCGCGCCCGCTCGATCAGCAGGAACGCGCCCATCGAGACGATCGACAGCGCGAACGCGATCGGCACCGGTGAGATGGCTCCCTTCGGCCATTCCAGCAGGTCCAGGCGCTGCGTGGAGATCCACCAGCCATAGCTCTGGCCCTCGATGAGGCCGAACACGAGCGCGCTGAGGCCGACGATCAGGGTCAGCTGCCCGGGCAGGTCGAATCCTCGCGCGGGGTGTCTGGGTCCGAGGTCTCCGGGACGATCGTCAGCAGGCCGATCACGATCGCGATGCCGAGCGGGACGTTGATCAGGAACGCCCAGCGCCAGGAGAGGTCGGTCGTGAGCACCCCGCCGAGGAACGGCCCGATCGCAGCCATGCCGCCGATCGTCGAGCCCCAGATCGCGAACGCGATCGCGCGCTCCTTGCCTCGGAACAGGCTATTGACGGTGGACAGGGTCGCGGGCAGGATCATCGCCCCGCCGATGCCCTGCAGGAAGCGGCCGAAGATCAGCATCGCCGCTCGTCGACGCCGTCGCGGCGACGATGCTCGCGGCCACGAACCAGATCGTGCCGGCGAGGAACAGCCGGCGCCGGCCGAACATGTCGCCGACGCGCCCGAGCGTGATCAGCAGCGAGGCGAACACCAGCGAGTAGATCGAGTTGACCCACTCGGCGCTCGCCGCCGTCGTGTGGAGGTCCCGGATGATCGTCGGAACCGCGACGTTGACGATCGTCGCGTCGACGATGATCATCGCGACGCCGAGCGCGATGAACGGCATCGCTAGCCATCGGCGCCGGTCTGCGCCCTCCGCGACGGCGCCGGCGGCGGTCGTGTTCACCCGCGAGATGATCGCAGCAGCGCTGGCCGCGACCGGCCGAAGCTGTGCTCTGGGCTCACGCTACGTGATGGAGCGGGCGCCGCCGCTCCGGGCCATCATCCGGCGTGCGAGAGCTCGGCTCGTCGCGCGCTCGCGGGGACGTCGGTTGGCAGGAGGAGCGAGAGCAGCCCGGCGAGGATGAGAAACACAGTTGAGATCCAGAGGCAGGCCGTGAGGCCGTGCCATTGATAGATGAGCCCGGACAGGATCGTTCCGGCGAGTCGTCCGAAGGCGTTGGCCATGTAATAGAAGCCGACGTTCATCGCGACCCTGTCGTTGTCGGCGTAGGCCAGGATCAGGTAGGAGTGGACCGCGGAGTTCGCGGCGAACGCGACGGCGAACGGGACGAGGCCGACGATGATCGTGACTGTCGGGTCCAGGCCGCTGTCCAGGGCGACGGCCATCGCGGCGGGGCAGAGCGCAACACCAAACGCCAGCCACGCGGCCGTCCGGCCGTCCGGCTCGCCGTCGGGGCCTTTGCCGCGCTTGCGGACGAAGCGCGGAGCGGCGGCCTGCACGGCGCCGTAGCCGATCACCCATGCCGCGAGCAGCGTGCCGGTCTTCCAGAAGCTCCAGTGCAGTTCGGAGTAGAGGAAGAACGGCAGGCCGACAACGAACCAGACGTCGCGGGCCGCGAACAGGAAGATCCGCGCGGCCGCGAGGATGTTGACCGCCCGGTTGTTGGAGAACATGTGCTTGAACTTGGCCGTCGCGTCCGGCTTCCCGAGATGTCCGCGCATCATCGTCACGCTCACGAGCAGCGCGATCAGCACAAGTCCTGCCAGCGACATGACGGCGGGCTGAAAGCCGACGAGCGTGAGGAGCACGCCGCCGAGGAAGAAGCCGACACCCTTCAGCGCGTTCTTTGACCCCGTGAGGATCGCCACCCAGCGATAGAGCGCGGACTGGTCCTCTGACGCCGACGACGAGCTTCACGGCGCTCTTGGAGCTCATCTTGTTCAGGTCCTTCGCTACGCCCGAGAGCGCCTGGGAGACCATGACGTAGGGAACGACGAGCAGCGACGGCGGTGCGAGGCCGAGCATGCACAGCGCTATGAACTGGATCGCCAGGCCCATGTAGAGCGTGATCTTCAGGCCGAGCCGGGCCGCGAGCCAGCCGCCGACGAGGTTCGTGACTATCCCCGCGATCTCGTAGAACACGAACAGCGAGGCGACCTGCAGCGGCGTGTAGCCGAGCTGGTCGAAGTAGAACAGGACGAGCGTCCGGATCGCGCCGTCGACCAGCGTGTCGGTCCAGTAGGCGCCCGTCACCAGGATGTAGTTGCGCATGTCCCCGCGCGTCGGCGGGGCAGAGCCCGGCGCGGGCGCGGTGCTGCTGCTAGCCACCGGCTGCCCCGGCCGGGCCCGCGGGCAGCGTTCGGCGACCTTGCGGGCGAGCTCGACGAGACGGTTGGCGTAGCCCCACTCGTTGTCATACCAGGCCAGCACCTTCACCTGTGTCTCGTCGGTGACCATCGTCGAGAGGGCGTCGACGATCCCTGAGCGCGGGTCGTCTCGGTAGTCGACCGATACGAGCGGGCGCTCCTCATAGCCGAGGATCCCCCGCAGAGGACCATCGGCGGCGTCGCGAAGCAGCCCGTTGATCTCCGCGACGGTGGTCGGCCGGGCGACCTCAAAGACGCAGTCGGTGAGCGAGGCGTTCAGCATCGGGACGCGCACCGCCAGGCCGTTCAGCTTCCCCTGCAGCTCGGGGAAGATCAGGCCGATCGCGGTCGCAGACCCGGTGGTCGTGGGGATCAGCGAAAGGCTGGAGGCACGCGCCCTGCGCAGGTCCTTGTGCGGCGCGTCGACGACCACCTGGGTGTTCGTCATGTCGTGGAGCGTCGTGATCTGCCCGTGGCGGATGCCGACTCCCTCGTGGATGACCTTGACGACGGGCGCCAGACAGTTCGTCGTGCAGGACGCCGCCGTGATCAGGTCGTGGGTCGCGGGGTCGTAGAGGTGGTCGTTGACTCCGACGACGATGTTCAGTGCGCGACCCTTGACGGGGGCGGCGACGATGACCTTGCGCACGCCCTGCGTGAAGTAGTACGTCGAGCGACTCCTCGGTCCGGAAGCGGCCCGAGCACTCGAGCACGATCTCGACACCCAGATCTCCCCACGGAGACGCTCGCGGGCTCGGACTCGTCGCTGTAGCCGACGCGTGGCCCCATCGATCGTGAGCGCGTCCCCGTCGCCGCCGCACATCCTCGGACCACCGTCCGTGGACGGAGTCGAAGGTCAGCAGATGCGCGGCTGTGCCCGCGTCCCCGTTCGGCTCGTTGATGTGCACGAAGTCGAGCTCCGGCCGGTCCCACGCGGCCCGCAGCGCCAGCCGGCCCATCCGCCCGAAGCCGTTGATGCCGATGCGTGCGCTCACGCGGTCCCGTCAAGGAGGTGGCAGGTCTCCTGGCGCAGGCATTCGCGTGTCTGCCGGTGCGCGAGGGTCAGGATGTGGCTGCGCACCCGGGCACCCTCGAAGCCTTGCAGGACGGCGTCGGCGCACGCCCGGATTTCCTCGGCGGGCTTGGTCTCGGCGAACTCCTCGACAAGCTTCGGCAGGAGCCGCTCGAGACGTATTTGATGGGCCGTTCGGTCCGTCCGGATCTCCTCGAGGCGCGTCGCGAGGAGCTCACGGACCTGCGCCTCTATTCCGTCGCGGATCGCGCGGACATCCTCGATGGCCCTGCCCGCCGGGTCGGGAACGTCCCACGCCTCGACGGCGCTCGCCACGTAGGGGCAAGCATCGCCGCAGCCCATCGTCACCGCCCAGTCGGCGTGCAGCTGCATCTCGAGCGAGAGCTGCTTTCGGGCGCCGGCCCGAGATGTCGATCCCGACCTCGCGCATCGCCTCCACGACCACGCGGCCAGATCTCGTGAGCAGGCTCGGTGCCGGCGGACTCCGCGACGACATCCTCGGGGCCGTAGCGCTCGAAGAACGCCTGTGCCATCTGCGAGCGCCCAGCGTTCTGAACACAGACGAACAGACAACGTACCGCAGCGGGCCGCCGCTCGGCCGAGGTCCTCGTCGACATGTCATGCACAGGATCGTATTACATTGACAAGCGTCACTTCAATAGATATAAGTAGATTGATGGCTGTCGATCTTGAGCTCGCCCCGAAGGTCAAGCGCCCCAAGGGCGAGCCGTGCTGTGAGCCGGTCGTCTACCCCGACGTCGAGCGCGGTGAGGCGCTGCGCATGGCCGAGGTCGCCAAGGCGCTCGGCGACCCGATCCGCCTGCAGCTCGTCGACGTGCTTCGCAAGCACGCCGGCAAGGTCTGTGTGTGCGAGCTCGTGCCGCTGTTCGACATCTCTCAGCCCACCCTCTGCCATCACCTCAAGAAGCTGCGCGACGCCGGCCTCGTGGACTCAGAGCGCCAGGGCCTGTGGGCCTACTACTACGTCATCCCCGACGCGATGAAGGAGCTATCGACATGGCTGAGCTGAGCACCCCTACATCGTCCTGCTGCGCTCCCGAGGCGCAGGCCACCTGCTGTGAGCCCTCAGAGAAGCAGGCCTGCTGCGCCACCGATGCCGCCGGAGAGGCAGCTGCGGCTGCTCGGCCGCGCGAGGCCGAGGCGACGCCCGAGCCGGACATCCGCGAGACGGTGCGCGACCGCTACGCCGCCGCGGCCCGCGCGATCGCCGCAGACGCCAGTCCGACGTCGTGCGGCTGCGGCCCCGTGAGCACGGCGCGACTCGGGCGGCACGCAGGTCTTCGGCGCGACGCTCTACGACGCAGCGCGAAGCCGAGGGCGCGACCGCGACGGCCGTGCAGGCCTCCCTCGGCTGCGGCGTACCGACCGCCGTCGCCGACCTGAAGAGGGCGAGACGGTGCTCGACCTCGGGTCCGGCGCGGGCGCCGACGTGCTGATCTCCGCACGCCGCGTCGGCCCGACCGGCAAGGCGATCGGCCTGGACATGACCGACGAGATGCTCGCCCTCGCCCGGCAAACGCGGAGCAGGCCGGCGCGGAGAACGTCGAGTTCCTCAAGGGCCACATCGAGGAGATACCGCTCGCCGACGACGAGCGTCGACGTCGTGATCAGCAACTGCGTGCATCAACCTCTCCGGCGACAAGCCGCGCGTGCTCAAGGAGGTCGCGCGCGTACTGCAGGCCGGGCGGGCGCTTCGCCGTCAGCGACGTCGTCGCCGATCCCGGGATGGACGAGGCCACGCGCAGGGACCTGGCGCAGTGGACCGGATGCATCGCCGGGGCGCTCACGCGCGAGGAGTTCGAAGCAGGCCCTCACCGATGCCGGCCTGACCGACATCGAGATCGGCGAGACGCACCGCGTCCACGAGCAGGCCGCCTCGGCGATCATCAGGGCCAGCAAGCCGCGTCGCGTGCATGAGCGACACGCGCGAGGTCCACCTGCACGACCCGCAGACGCTCTACCGGCACTGGGAGGAGAGCCAGTGGAACCCGTTCGAGATCGACCTGGCGGCCGACCGCGAGCAGTGGCAGGCGATGGACGACCGCAGCGCTCGTGTCATTCGTGCTCGGCTCGCTGATGGTCGCCGAGGAGCGCATCACGACCAAGTTCTCGGGCCTCGTCGGCGCGCACGGCAGCGAGGAGGAGGCGACGTTCCTGGCGACCCAGCAGGTCGACGAGGCACGGCACATGCAGTTCTACGCGCGCTTCCAGGACGAGGTCGTCTCAGAGCCCGCGCTGATCGCCGAGCACGTCGAGCGCGCACGCGAGCAGATATCGCCCGCCTTTCGCACGATCTTCGACGAGCAAGCTCGTCGCCGCCCACGAGCGGCTGCTCGCAAACCCCGCAGGACCTGCGCGGCGAAGGTCGCGTTCGTGACGATCTACCACCAGATCCTCGAGGGCACCCTCGGGCTCACGACATTCGAGTTCTCGACGCGCTTCATGGAGCGCGAGGGCCTGCTTCCCGGTTTCGTCGCCGGCTACAGGAAGATCCACCACGACGAGCACCGTCACATCGGCTACGGCACCTGGTATCCTGCGCGAAGCCATCGCCGAGCGGACCCCGACATGGCCGACGTCGTGCGCGCCACGATGCTCGAGCTGCTGCCCGCCGTCGCGGAGTCGCTGACGCTCCCCGGCGGCGCCGACGCGTCGGCCTGGGCGCCTCGGAGGACGAGCTGCGCGCGTTCGCGCTCGGCGGCCTGAGCCGAAGGCTGAAGCTCATCGGCGTGTCCCTCGAGGCGGCCTAGCCCGGGAGGCGGCAGGCCTCGTGACCGCCGTCGCCACCATCCCGTCGAGGTCCCCGTCATTGGGCGGCTTTCGAGGCTGGACCGCTTCCTGCCGCTGTGGATCGCGCTCGCGATGGCCGGCGGCCTCGCGCTCGGGTCGCTGGTGCCGGGCCTCAACGGCTTCCTGGACAAGCTCAAGGTCGGCACGGTCAGCTTGCCGATCGCCGCTCGGCCTCCTGCTGATGATGTACCCGGTCCTTACCAAGGTCCGCTACGAGGACCTCGGCCACATGCGCGGCGACGGCCGCATGTTCGGCGTCGCGCTGTTCATGTCCTGGGTCGTCGGGCCGGCGCTCATGTTCGCGCTCGCGTGGCTGTTCCTCGCCGACGAGCCCGCGTATCGCACCGGCGTCATCGTCGTCGGCCTTGCCCGCTGCATCGCGATGGTCCTCATCTGGAATGACCTGGCCGGCGGCGACAACGACCGCGCCGCCGTGCTGGTCATCTTCAACGCGATCTTCCAGGTCGTCGCCTACGCGCTGCTCGGCTGGTTCTACCTCAACGCCCTGCCCGACCTGCTCGGCCTGAACAACCAGGGCTTCCACGTCGGCATCTGGGAGATCGCGCGGACCACCCTCATCTTCCTCGGCATCCCGCTGACGGCCGGCTACCTCACGCGCCGCTGGGGTCTGCGCACCCACGGCCGCGAGTGGTTCGAGTCGACCTTCATCCCGCGCATCGCGCCGATCACGCTCTACGGGCTGCTGTTCACGATCGTCCTGCTGTTCGCGATCCAGGGCGACACACATCACCGCCCAACCGCTGAGCGTCGCGCGCATCGCGCTGCCGCTGCTCGTCTACTTCGCCGGCATGTGGACGCTCGGATTTCTCGTCGGCCGCGCGATGAACCTCGGCTACCCGAAGACCGCCACGATGGCGTTCACCGTCGCCTCCAACGACTTCGAGCTCGCGATCGCCGTCGCCGTCGGCGTCTGGGGCGCCAGCTCCGGCCAGGCGCTCGCAGGCGTCGTCGGACCGCTGATCGAGGTCCCCGTCCTGGTCACGCTCGTCTACGTCGCCCTCTGGCTGCGCGGCCGCTGGTGGCCCGAGGAGAGCGCCGCGACCACGGCCGCGCAGGCATCGCCGCGCAGCCCGGCCGCGCGCAGCCACTGATCTGGCCCAGCCGCTCGATCCGTTCTCGCCGGGTCGCGGTCAGCCCCGCGGCCCCGGGCGCGGATAACATCGGCACCGCGCCGGCCGGCGCAGTCAACGAAACCCCGGGTCCCGCGATCCGGTGAGGAGGGGAACCGAGTGAGCGAGATCAACCGCCGTCTTGTCCTTGCCGAGCGCCCGACCGGGATGGTCGACGCTTCGACCGTGCGCACCGAGGAGGGCGCGATCCCGGCTCCCGGCGACAGCGAGGCCCTGGCCCGCGTCCGCTACATCTCGATCGATCCCGACGATCCGCACCTGGATGGACGACGCCCCGGGCTATCTGCCCCCGATCGGGATCGGCGAGGTCGTCCGCGCGGGCGGCGTCGCGGAGATCGTGGAGAGCAACTCGAGCAAGTACAACCCGGGCGACCTCGTGTTCGGGATGACTGGGCTGGCAGGACTATGCGATCGCCGATGAGGGCGAGCACAACATGCAGCGCCTGCCGGAGGGGATCTCGCCGACGTCGCGCCCTGAGCGTGTTCGGCGTGACGGGCATGACCGCCTACTTCGGCCTGCTCGATGTCGGCCGGGTCAAGGAGGGCGACGTCGTCGTCGTCTCGGGCGCGGCGGGGGCGACCGGGTCGACGGTCGGGCAGATCGCGAAGATCAAGGGCGCGTCGAAGGTCGTCGGGATCGCGGGCGGCCCGCAGAAGTGCAAGTGGATCGTCGACGAGCTCGGCTTCGACGCCGCGATCGACTACAAGAACGAGGACCTCGCGGCACGGCTCCGCGTGGAGGCGCCCGCGATCGACCTCTACTTCGACAACGTCGGCGGCGAGATCCTCGACGCGGCGCTCGCAAACCTCGCGATGCGCGGCCGGGTCGTGCTGTGCGGCGCGATCTCGGGCTACAACTCAGGCAAGCTGCCGGCGGGCCCTGCCAACTACCTGTCGCTGCTGATCAGGCGCGGGCGCATGGAGGGTTTCATCATCCTGGACTACCTGGATCGCTTCCCGGAGGCGCAGCTGGAGATGGGCGGCTGGGTCGCGCAGGGCAAGATCAAGGCCGCCGAGCATCTCGTCGAGGGCCTGGAGAACGCCCCCGATGCGCTGAACCTGCTGTTCACCGGCGGCAACACCGGCAAGTTGATCGTGAAGGTCTGAGCGTCCGCGTCAGCCCGCCCCGCCGGGGCGGGCGCGGCGCTGAAGGAAGTCGACAAGGGCGGCGGAGGCCTCGGCGGGGCGGTCATCCCACACGAAGTGGCCCGCGCCCGCGAGCACGATCATCTCCGAGCCGGGGATCTCCGAGTGGAAGCGCTCGGCCATCGTCACCTTCGCGAACTGATCGTCCTCGCCCCACAGGATCAGCGCGGGCAGTCCGAGCGCTGCGAGGCGACCGTCGTAGGGGCTGAGCTTCTCGAAGTCGCCAGAGCGGTAGAGCTCGAGGTGGCCGAGCCGGCGCTGCTCGCCGTCGAAGCCCTTCCAGTACTCGTCGATCGCGTCGTCGCCCATCCCGGGCGAGATCGCCTGCAGCGCGCCCGCGAGCCCATCGCGGGTGAAGCCGCGGATCAGCTCCTCGCCGGTCTCGGGGGTGCGCATCGCGTTGGCGAGGTCGTGCCAGCGCCGGTCCGAGAAGAAGCCGCCGTCGGAGATCACGAGCGCCTTGACGGCATCGGGGTGATCGCACGCCCAGCGCAGGCCGATCATGACCCCCCAATCGTGCGTGACGAGAGCAACGGGGCCCAGGCCCAGCTCCGCCACGAAACGCTCGAGGGCCTCGATGTGGTGCTCCCAGCTACCGGGCGGGTCGGGCTCTGAGTCTCCGTAGCCGGCGAAGTCCGGTGCGATCGCGTGCCAGCCGGCATCGGCGAGCGCGCCCAGCGCCTCGCGCCACATGTAGGAGGACTCCGGGTACCCGTGCAGCAGCAGGACCGGTGGGTCGGCGGAGCTGCCGGCGTGGCGGTATGCGAGCCCTGCGGCGCGGTCCAGTGCGCTCATCGGCGGCATCCTATCCCGCCGCCGAAGCGCTCGTGGAGCTCGGGCAGGAGCGACGCCGAGGTTCGCGAACTCCTCGGCGCAGTGGACCGCGAGATCGTGGGGTGCGCTGCGCGGGATGATGCGCCGGCGCAGCGCCGCATGGCTCAGCAGGCGCTCGCCGAGAGCTCCCAGCGGCCCGTCCGGGCGCAGCGCCGACCCGAGCCAGAAGCGGCTGCGAAGCACGACGCCCGCGCCGGCGCTGAGGAACACGTGCACCATCCGCGAGTGGCGCATCCGCAGGTGATCGTCGTAGACGAGCCCGCACACGATGCTCGCGACCCGCGGATCGTGTAGGCAGTCGCTGCTCATGCCCATCCGGGTCGGGGGCAGGAACGCGATCCGCGCGTGCACGGTCCGCTTGGCGAGCACCTCGACGGGATGGTGGACGGCTCCCCAGTACGGGCGTGCGCCGGCGACTGCTGGCTCCTCGATCGAGTTGCCGTGATGGGCGAGCGGGTGCCACACGCGATAGCGGTCGTCCTCACGCGGGTGCCAGTCAAACCACCAGTCGATCATCTCCCCGCTGACGGCGGGCATCCCGGTGCGCACCGCTACGTAGCCGACGCCGTCCGGGAGCGTGCACCAGCCGTTCTCGACTGGCACCGGCGTGGGATCCAGCAGGCGGTCGACGTCCGAGAGAGCGAGCGCGTCCCCCGGGCTCATAGGGCGCTCGAGCGCCCTCATGACGTCGGACGCGGGCGCGGCCAGCGGCCTGTTCAGGTAGGGCTCGAGCTCCCCTGCGCTCACGCCGGTCGCGGGACGGGGCGCCCCATCCATTCGTGGAAGCGCCCGTCGGGGTCGCGCAGGCGGCGGAGCTCGTCGAGCCTTGCGAGGTGCTCATCGGTGACGAAGCGAGCGGGCCGGCGACCGAGGTTCTCGTCGGCGAGCTGGACGCCGCTTGCGAGGGGCTCCATCTCCGCCATCCGGTCGGTGACCCACGCGATGTTCGCGTCGTCGTGCGCCTCATCGGTCCATACGCCATACAGGGCGATGTAGGTGTCGTCCTCGACGCTGTACGCCATATCCGGGCGGGGAGGCGCCGGCGTCGAACCTGGGCCCCAGTTCATCCAGAGCATGTGCGAGGGAGCGGGCCCCATCGTCTCGGCGATGCGCCTGATGCCGGGCAGCAGGTCCGCCACGGGGGCATGCGTCCACATGTTGTCCGCGACGTAGCGGTGCTCATCGGGGTAGGCGGCGTGGACGCCGGCATAGAGATCCCCGAGCGTGCCGCGCACGTTGCCCATCGCGGCGCTCGCGCGGTCGGCCACGGGGCACGATGCGAGCAGCGCGAGCGCCTCGTCGGCTTCGCGCTCATCGCCCGCCAGCACGGGGCCGGCGACGACGATCTCGAGCTCACCCGCCCCGTCGCGGTGGATCAGGATGTTCATCTCCATGCTGCGCGGGACCCGCGGGGCGATCTCGTGCGCCCACGTGAAGACCTCCTCCAGCAGGTCCATCGGGTAGATGTACACGCCGTTGGCCACGACGGGCGGCATCGGCTGCACCCGCAGGTGAAAGCGCGTGACCACCGCGAAGAACCCCGGCCCTGCGCCGCGCGCCGCCCACAGCAGGTCGGCGTTCTCGCTCTCGCTCGCGTGCACGCACTCGCCCTCGGCCGTGACGAGGTCGAGCGCCTGAACGCTCATGCAGGCCGGGCCGTGCACGCGGCCGTTCCAGCCGTATCCGCCCTGAAGCAGGTAGCCGCCGAGCGCGACGCCCGGGCAGTGTCCGGCGGGGAAGAACAGGCCCTGCTCGCCCAGCGAGGCGAGCAGCTCGTCGCCGCGGCATCCCGGTCCAACGGCCGCGCGCAACCCGCCGGCGTCGATCTCCACGTCGGTCAGGCGCGAAACGTCGAGCAGCATGCCGCCGTCGCGAATGTGGTTGCCCGCCCAGCTGTGGCCTCCGGAGCGGACGCCGAGCCGCAGCCCGCGCTCGCGTGCCATCAGAACCGCGTTCACGACGTCCTGCTCGCAGGCGGCCTGCACGATCACGTCAGGGAAACGCTCGGGTGTCCGCGCGTTCCACATCGCCGCGCGGCGCGCATGCTCATAGCCGGCATCGCCGCGCCCGAACGCGCTGCCCTCGAAGCTCGCCCCCATTCGTTCCAGCATACAGGATATACTTTTCCGCTATGCGGAACGGGGGAGTAGCTGCCCGGTCTCCCAGGCGCGAGGGCGTGCAGTCGATCGCCCGCGCCGGCGCCGTCCTGCGCGCGCTCGCGGACGCGCCCGGCGCACTGAGCCTGTCGGAGCTGTCGGCGCGTGTCGGGCTGCCGAAGTCCACGGTCCACCGGCTGGTCCGAGCGCTCGCCGATGAGGATCTCGTCAGCACCTGCCGCGGGAACGTCGAGCTCGGAGCCGGGCTCGACCGGCTCCGAACGGGAGCCCCTTCGCCGGCGGAGATGCTCCGCCCCGTGCTGGAGTCGCTGAGCTCCAGCGTCCGCGAGACCGTGGACCTCGCGGTGCTGGACGGCCAGCAGGTGCGGTTCGTGGACCAGCTCCCGGGGCCGGGGCGCCTCACCGCGGTCTCGGCGGTCGGTATCCACTTCCCGCTCCACTGCACCGCCAACGGCAAGGCACTGCTCGCGGCACTGGACCGGGCGCGCACGCTGGAGCTGCTGCCCGCGCGACTCCCGCGTCTCACGCCGAACACGATCACCTCCCGCCGCGCGCTCCTGGCCGAGCTCGAGCGGGTGCGCGCCGACGGCGTCGCCTTCGATCGCGAGGAACACACCGAGGGCATCTGCGCGATCGGCACGGCGGTTCCCGCCGCCGGAAGGCCGGTCGCGGCATTGTCGATACCAGTACCGGCGTCGCGGTTCCGGGCCGGTGAAGCCCGCTACACGCGGGAGCTGCTGCGCGCCCGCGAGGACGCGTCCGATGCGCTCAGCCGATCTGCTCGAGCGTGATCCGCAGGACCTCGTCCCAGTAGCGCTCGCCGTGCTCCGCGCTGGAGCGCGCCGGGTCGCCGATGACGCCGTTCTCGGCGACCGAGTGGACGCCGGCGCCGAAGATCGCCCCGATGGCGTGCTCGGGATCGCCGGTATAGCCTGGCTCGCGGCGGTCGAGACGGATCATGTCGGGGTGGATCGCGGCGAGCATCGACGTCTCCCACTCGCCGGCGTGGATGCCCCCCTCCCCGAGCGGCACGTCGTACTCGCGCTCGCCGAGCTGCGCGATCGCGAGCAGTGCACCAAGATCCGTCAGCGCCCGCACCTCGATCCCGGGGTCCGGGCCGATCGCGTCGATCGACGCGGCCAGAGGGCCGAAGTTTCCCCCGTGGGTCGGGATCAGGATCACTCGGCCGAAGCCGCCGCGCGCGAGTGATGACACGACGTCGGCGACGATCGCGTGGAAGGTGGGCTCGGAGATCGAGATCGTGCCCGGGAACTCGAGGTGGTGCTCGGAGCACCCGAATCGCACCGTCGGCGCGAGGAACGCGTCGAGCTGCTCGGCGACCAGGCGAGCGAGGTGGTCCCCGAGAAGCGCGTCGGTGGCGAGCGGCATGTGCGGGCCGTGCTGCTCGGTGGCCCCGAACGCAAGGACGACGGTGTCGCGGCCGCGGTCCAGCTCGGCCCTGATCTCCGGCCAGCTCATGCGGTCCATCTCGAGCGCTCCCATCGGTCCCCTCTCGTCGCCTTTGACGGGCTGAGTCTACGGCCGCGGCGAGGCTCGGGCTTATGCCACGGGCCCGGACCCTCCAAACTGCTTGTATGGTGCTCACGACGATCGGCGACGGGCTGCGCGACGCGTTCCTGATGGCGTGGGCCGTGTGGTGGGCTCTGGTGCTCGGCTTCGCGATCTCGGCGATAGTGCAGGCGTGGGTCCCGCGGGAGCGGATCCAGAGCGCGCTCGGAGGGAGCGGCGGGCGCCCGGTGATCCTCGCCACCGGCCTCGGCGCGGCCTCGTCCTCGTGCAGCTACGCGGCGATCGCGATCGCCAAGAGCCTCTTCCAGAAGGGCGCGAGCGCCGCGTCAGCGCTGGCGTTCCAGTTCAGCTCGACGAACCTCGTGATCGAGCTGGGGATCGTGATCTGGATCCTGATGGGCTGGCAGTTCACGCTCGCCGAGTTCGTCGGCGGCCTGATCCTGATCGCGATCATGACCGTGCTGCTGCGACTGTTCGTCTCCCGCCGGCTCGAGGAGCAGGCGCGGGCGCATGCCCAGCAGGCCGACGCCGGCCACCAGCACCACAGCGCGGGCGGACAGATGAGCTGGCGGGATCGGCTCAGGAGCGCACGCGCGTGGTCGGACGTCGCGCACAACTTCCGCAACGACTGGTCGATGTTGTGGAAGGAGATCATGATCGGGTTCCTTCTCGCGGGCTTCATCGGCCAGCTGCCCAACAGCTTCTTCAACGCCCTCTTCATCACCGAAGCACCGGCGCCGATACGCGTGCTGGAGAACGCGATCGTCGGCCCGCTGATCGCGATCTTGAGCTTCGTCTGCTCGGTCGGCAACATCCCGCTCGCCGCCGTCCTGTGGTCCGGCGGGATCGGCTTCGCCGGGGTGATCGCCTTCATCTTCGCCGACCTGCTGGTGCTGCCGATCATCGCGATCTACCGCAAGTACTACGGGCGGGTGTTCGCGACCCGGATCGTCGCGCTGATGTTCGTGACGATCGTGATCTCGTCCCTGATCGTCTCGGGTCTGTTCAGCGTCGCCGGGCTGATCCCCGATGTGCGCCCGAGCCGCGCGGACATCTTCAGCGCCGTGAAGGTCGACTACAAGCTGTTCACGAACATCCTCGGCCTGATCGTGTTCGGAGTGCTGATGGGGATGACGATGCGCCGCGGCGCGACGGACCCCGTCTGCGGGATGCGCGTGGACCGCGCCTCGGCGGTCACGCTGCAGACACCGCAGGGAACCCTCTACTTCTGCGGCAGCCACTGCGCGCACACCTACCAAGCATCAATCGGGGACGCCGGCGGCGGGGGAGCCCCGCACCCCGCGGGCGCTCACGCGCACTGAAAGGTGGGTCCGGAGGGTGCTCTAGCTTCCCCCTCGTGCTGAAGGACTTCAAGGCGTTCTTGCTGCGCGGCAACGTCGTCGACCTGGCGGTCGGAATCGTCATCGGCGCAGCGTTCGGAGCGGTCGTCACAGCACTCGTCGCGGACCTCATCACGCCGATCATCGCCGCGATCATCGGCAAGCCGGACTTCTCGAGCCTCACGTTCACCATCAACGGCAGCGTGTTCCGCTACGGCTCGTTCCTGAACGCGCTGATCGCGTTCATCTCGATCGCGGCGGCCGTCTTCTTCTTCGTCGTGAAGCCGATGAACGTGCTCACCGAACGCCGCCACCGCGGCGTGGACGACGACGACTCCGAGACGCGGCCGTGCACCGAGTGCCTCAGCGAGATACCCCGTGAGGCGCGCAGGTGCGCCTTCTGCGCCACTGCGCAGACTCCCTCCTGAGAGCGGCGCACAACCACCCCGGCCGGCGGCGCGCAGGCTCCGCGGCGCCGTCGCCCACACCGTCCAGAACGCCACCACGGGCGCACTGGCGTCGGGTATGTTGCCCTGAAAGGGCGAGCGAGGAGCGGATATGTACGACTACGTAATCGTCGGCGCGGGTTCGGCGGGCTGTGTGCTCGCGGCGAGGCTCAGCGAGGACCCGGATGTGAGTGTGCTGCTGCTCGAGGCAGGGCCGCCGGACACCAACCAGAACATCCACATACCGCTCGGCTACCTGCAGCTGGCGCGGACCGAGGTTGACTGGGACATCGCCTCCGCCCCCGAGCCCGAGTGCAACAACCGCAGGATCCCCCTCCCCCGCGGGCGCGTGCTCGGCGGCTCATCGTCGATCAACGCGATGGTCTACATCCGCGGGAACGCGCTCGACTACGACGAGTGGGGTGTACCCGGCTGGTCCTGGGAGGAGATGCTCCCGCGCTTCATCCGCTCGGAGGACAACGAGCGGGGAGCCTCGGAGTTCCACGGCGCCGGCGGCCCGCTCGCCGTCAGCGAGCAGCGCAACGGCAGCCGCATCTCGCACGCCTTCGTCGACGCCGGCGTGCAGGCCGGGCTGCCGCGCAACGAGGACTTCAACGGCGCCGCGCAGGACGGCGTCGGCATGTTCCAGGTGACGCAGCGCGACGGGATGCGCGCGAGCACCGCCGTCTCCTACCTGCACCCCGCGGCGGAGCGGCAGAACCTGACCGTGATGGCGCACATGCTCGCCCACAGGATCCTGTTCGAGGGCACACGCGCGGTCGGCGTCGAGGCGTCGCGACTCGGCGAGGTGCAGGAGATCCGCGCCGAGCGCGAGGTGATCCTCTGCGCGGGCGCGTACGGCTCGCCGCAGCTGCTGATGCTCTCCGGAGTCGGCCCCGCCGAACACCTCATGATGCGCGAGGTGCCCGTGGTCCTGGACCGGCCCGAGGTCGGCCAGAACCTCTCAGACCACGCCGCGACGCAGATGGTCTGGACGACTCCCGAGCCCGAGAGCCTGCTGCTCGCGCTCGAGCCGGCGGCGATGGAGCAGTACGAGGCGAGCCGCACCGGCCCGTTCGCGTCCAATCTCGCCGAAGCCGGCGGCTTCGCCCGTGTCGGCGCCGGCGCGCCCGCGCCGGACGTGCAGTTCCACGTCGCGCCGCTGCACGTCGTTGAAGAAGGGATGGGCGACCCGGAGGCCCACGGCGTGTGGATCTCACCGTGCCTGCTGACGCCGAACTCGCGGGGCTCGGTGATGCTCGCCTCCAGCGACCCGACCGCGAAGCCGGTCGTCCGCAACCGCTTCTACACCGAGGGCGACGACATGCAGCGGATGATCGCCGCGCTCCGGCTCGGCCTGGAGATCGCCGGCCAGGAGGCGATGCGCCCGTTCGCCGCCGGTCCGTACAACGTGCCGGCGGGCGACAGCGACGAGGCGATCCGGGCGCACGCGGCCGCCACCACCTACGCCGTCTACCACCCGGTGGGCACGTGCCGCATGGGCACCGATGATGACGCGGTGGTCGACGAGCAGCTGAGGGTGAACGGGCTGCAGGGCCTGCGGGTCGTCGACGCGTCGATCATGCCTCGCGTGCCGCGCGGCAACACGAACGCCCCGACGATCGCCGTCGCCGAGAGGGCCGCGGACCTGATCCGCTCGCCGGGCGCGGCGTCCGGGGCCGCGGCGACGGCCGGCTCCGCGGCCGCCTAGCAGGGCGCGCTCCCCGTCAGAGCGTGACGGGGAGCGTCTTGAGCTGGTTGATAAACATCGATTCGACCGCCGTCGGGGCGGCCGCGATCTTCATCTGCGGGTAGCGGGCGAGCGTCTCCTCGAGCAGGATCGTCAGCTCAAGGCGCGCGAGCGCGGTGCCGAGGCAGAAGTGGCGGCCGCCGGCCCCGAAAGCCTGATGCTCGGGGTTGCGCTTGACGTCGAAGCGGTCGGGGTCCTCGTAGAGCGACTCGTCGCGGTTGGAGGAGACGTACCACATGACGACCTTCTCGCCCTTCTTGATCTTCTGCCCGTGCAGCTCGGCGTCGCACGTCGCGGTGCGGCGGAAGTGGGCGAACGCGGGGAACATCCGCAGCGCCTCCTCGACCGCGCCTGGAATCAGCGACGTGTCATCCAGCAGTAGCTGCATCTGCGAGCGGTCCTCCATCAGCGCCCGCATCGCGGAGCAGTAGGTCGCCTTGGTGCTGTCGTTGCCGGCGGCCATCAGCAGGAAGAACCCCATCACGATCTCGTGTTCCTCGAGTTTCTCGCCGTCCACCTCAGCGTGGACCAGGACGCTCGTGAGGTCGTCGGTCGGGTTCTCCTGACGGTCGGCGATCAGGCGCCTGCAGCGCTCGAAGATCTCAGGGATGTCCTTCTGGACCGCGCCCTCCACGCCGAGCGGATTCAGGTCGGGATCCTGCGCGCCGAGCGTCGAGTTCATCAGCCGCGCCCAGATCTCATCGTCGGCCTCGGGTATCCCCATGAAGCTGCCGATCACACGCGCCACGACGGGCTGCGCGACGTCGGCAACGAGGTCACAGCTCTCACGGCTCTGCAGGCGGTCGAGCACGTTCCTGACGATCGTGCGGATCGCGTCCTCGTGTGCGGCGATCCGCTTGGGCGTGAAGCCGCGCTGGAACAGCGCCTTCAGGCGGTCGTGCTTGGGCGGGTCCATGCCGATGAACATCGCGCGGGCGAGCTCGATCGGGAATCCGCCCGACGCGGCGACCACGCCGCCGAGTTCGGAGGAGTAGGTCTGCCAGTCGCGGCTGACGGTATGGACGTCGTCCGCGAGTGTGACCGACCAGAAGCCGGCCTCGTCGGGGAAGTCCCCGAAGTTCTCCGTCCAGTGGATCGGGCAGCCGCTGCGCATCTCCTTGAAAGCCTCGAGCGGCGGCCCGTCCGTCCACAGCTCCCGCTGCGCGAGTTCAAGGCTTGCGATATCCCCACGAACAGCTGCCATCACGTCTCCCTCATCGGCGCCTGATTCCGCGGCCGATGATAGTGGCCGCGGGCGCGTCTGACGAGGGCGAAGGACGGGACACTCCCGGCCTGCACCCAGCGGTAGGCTTGGCGGCGGACCGGCGGCAAACTCACGAAGTGGAGACACCATGACCGACGAGACCGTTAAGTACCTGCTTCCCGAGAGCGAGATCCCGCAGCAGTGGGTCAACATCCTCGGCGAACTCCCGGGCGAGCCGCTGCCCCCGCTTCACCCCGGGACGATGGAGCCCGCCGGGCCGCCGGACCTCGCGCCGCTGTTCCCGATGGCCCTGATCGAACAGGAGGTCTCGCCCGAGCCCTTCATCCCGATCCCAGAGCCGGTCCTCGCGGCCTACCGCCTGTGGAGGCCGACGCCGCTGTTTCGCGCGCGGCGCCTTGAGCGCGAGCTGAAAACCCCCGCGCACATCTACTACAAGTACGAGGGCACCTCCCCGGCCGGCTCGCACAAGCCGAACACAGCCGTACCGCAGGCGTATGAGAACGCGCAGGCAGGCATCAGGAAGCTGACGACCGAGACGGGCGCCGGGCAATGGGGCTCCTCGCTCGCGTTCGCGTGCTCGCTGTTCGGCCTGGAGTGCGAGGTCTTCATGGTCGGGTCCTCCTATGACCAGAAGCCCTACCGTCGCTCGATGATGCAGACGTGGGGCGCGAGCGTGCACCGCTCGCCGAGCACACTCACGCAGTCCGGCCGCGACCAGCAGCACAACCCGACGGGCTCGCTCGGCATCGCGATCTCAGAGGCTGTCGAGATCGCCGCGGCGCGCGATGACACGAACTACGCGCTCGGCTCGGTGCTGAACCACGTGCTGCTGCACCAGACCGTGATCGGGCAGGAGGCGATCGCCCAGATGCAGATGGCGGGCGAGCAGCCCGACGTCGTGATCGGCTGCGTGGGCGGCGGATCGAACTTCGGTGGGCTTACGTTCCCGTTCGTGCGCCAGGTGCTGCGCGGCGAAGCCGAGGTCCGCTTCATCGCCGCCGAGCCGACCGCGTGCCCGACGCTGACGCGCGGGGTCTACCGCTATGACTTCGGCGACACCGCGGGCTTCACACCGCTGATGCCGATGTTCACGCTCGGCCACGACTTCGTGCCCGCCCCGGTCCACGCGGGCGGGCTTCGCTACCACGGCGATGCCCCGATGGTCTGCGGGCTCGTGCAGGCAGGCATGGTGGAGGCCAGGGCCTACCGTCAGAACGAGACGTTCGCCGCCGCCGTGCAGTTCGCGCGCACCGAGGGGATCATCCCCGCGCCGGAGCCGGCGCACGCGATCCGCGCGGTCATCGAGGAGGCCGAGGCGGCCCGCGAGGCGGGCGAGCCGAGGGTGATCCTGTTCGGCCTGTGCGGCCACGGCCACTTCGACCTTGCCGCCTACGACGCCTACCTCGCCGGCGAGCTGGAGGACCCGGAGTTCTCGCAGGAGGACATGGACGCCGCGCTCGCCGGGCTCCCGGAGACGCCCGCGATCGCCTGAGGCGTCCTCAGCGCGGTAGGGCGATCACGCGCCCGATCGCCTCGGTCCCGAACTCGACCGCGTCGACGGGCAGCCGCTCGTCGGGGGCGTGGATCAGCCGCATGAACGGCATGTCGGCCGGAAGCTGCATCGGCAGGAACCCGTAGGTCTGTATCCCGAGGCTGGAGAAGAATCGCCCGTCGGTGACGGCCGGGAGGAGCATCGGTATCGGTTTCGCGGCGGGGTCGAGCTCGCGCAGCGTACCTGCGAGCGTCTCGAACAGGCCCATGTCGGGCTCCGCCGCAACGGCGTCGTGCTGGAGCACCTCGAACTCGATGTCCGTCCCGGCGAGCTCGCGCAGCTCGCTGAACACGTCCTCCGGGGAGAACCCGGGGAGCAGCCGGCAGTCGAGCTCGACGCTGACCTGGTCGGGGATCACGTTGATCTTCTCCCCGCCGGAGAGGACCGTCGCGCTCGCCGTGTTGTGCAGCAGCGAGTCGAACATCGCCAGGCGCTCCCCGCCCGCGTCGAGCACGGCGTTCGTGAGGCTCGGCGAGAGCAGTCCGCGCAGCGGCAGCGCCATCGCGCGCGGCACCTCCGAGGCGATCCCCTCGACCATGCTCCTGACGACCGGGGTTACGTGCACGGGCAGCCGCCGCCGGTCGAGCGCGCTGCAGCAGCCGCCCGAGACGCGCCCATGGCGCCGCCGCGGATCGGCATCGAGCCGTGGCCCGCGGGTCCGCGGAGCGTCGCCCGCGTCCAGCAGAGCTGCTTCTCGGCGACCATGATCGGGTAGAAGCGGCCGCCGCCGAGCTCCATCGTGAAGCCGCCGAACTCGCCGATCGCGTAGCGGACGCCCGCGAACAGCTCGGGGTGCTCGGCGACCATGAACTCCGCGCCGTTCTCGCTGCCGGCCTCCTCGTCGGAGAGCAGGCAGAGGATCACGTCGCCCGGCGGCGGCTCCGGCGCGGCGCTCGCGCGCAGGAATGCGGCGAGCATCATCGCGACGCCTCCCTTCATGTCCAGGGCGCCTCGGCCCCACACGAAGCCGTCGGCGATCTCGCCCGCGAACGGCTCGTGGAGCCACTCGCCCCTGGCGGGGACGACGTCGACGTGCCCCTGCAGGAGAAGGGGCGCAGCGGCGCCGCGGCCGCTCAGCCTGGCGATCAGGTTCGGGCGCTCGGGGCGGCGGGCGAGGATCCTGCACCTCGCAGCCGGCGTCCTCGAGCAGGCCGCTTATCCAGTCGATGCACTCGACCTCGCCGCCGGGCGGGTTGCTGGTGTCGAAGCGGATCAGCCGCGCGAGCAGCTCGGCGGGACGCTGGTGGATGTCGGAGTCCGCGGCGCTCATCTCTCCGCGACCACCGGGGCTACTCGAACTCGGGCTCGACCCAGCCCGGCATGATCGGCGGCAGGCCGTCGCTGACCCGGTCCGGGAACTGCGCCGGGCGCTTCTCCAGGAATGCGGTGATCCCCTCGACGGCGTCAGCCGACTGGCCTCGCGCGAACATGCCGCGAGAGTCCGCGCGGTGGGCGGCCATCGGGTGCTCCGCGCCGAGCATCCTCCACATCAGCTGCCTGGCGAGCGCAACCGACACGGGCGCTGTGTTCTCGGCGATCTCGGCGGCGAGCTCGCGCGCGGCGCCGAGCAGCTCGCCGGCCGGGTGGACGCTGCGCAGCAGACCTCGCTCAAGTGCCTCCCGGGCGGTGAACACGCGGCCGGTGGAAACCCATTCCATCGCCTGGCTGATGCCGACGATGCGCGGCAGGAACCAGCTCGAGCATGCCTCGGGGATGATGCCGCGCCTGGCGAACACGAAGCCGATGCGGGCGTCCTCGCTGGCGAGGCGGATATCCATCGGCAGCGTCATCGTCGCCCCGACGCCGACCGCCGGGCCGTTGATGGCGGCGATCACCGGCTTCAGGGAACGGAACACGCGGAGCGTGAGTTCGCCGCCGTTGTCGCGCGGCACCGGGTCGGTCGCCCCGCGAGCGCGATAGTCGAAGGTCTCTCCGCCGCCGCCGAGGTCGGCGCCGGCGCAGAAGCCGCGGCCCGCCCCGGTCACGATCACGGCGCGAACGTCGTCATCCGCGTCCGATCGGTCGAACGCGTCCATCAGCTCGGCGCCCATCTGCCCGGTCCATGCGTTGAGGCGGTCGGGGCGGTTCAGGGTGATTGTCATCACGCCGCCGGAGACCTCCGCGTTGATCTGCTCGTAGTCCATGATCGCCATAGCCTAGAGGTCGCCCGCGCCCAGCTGCCGCTCGTAGGGGCCGCGCCCGGTCAGGGCGGTGGCACCGGCACGCGCAGCGAGGCCGAGCGCCTGCGCGGGCGCCATGCCCGCGCCGAGCGCGTATGTGAGCGCCGCCGCGAACGAGTCGCCGCAGCCGAACACATCGACGGCCTCTCCCGGGACGGGCGCGGCAGCCCATCTCCCCCGCTCCCCGGAGAGCAGCTGCCAGCTTCCGCCGCGGTCACCCTCGGTGACGGCGACGAGCTCGGCCTCGCCGCGGGCGGCCTCGGCCGCCTCGAGCTCAACCCGGTCTGCGCCGCTGAGAACGAGCGCGTCGATCGGGACCCCGTGCCCGAGCGCGTGGCGGGCACGCGGACTCGCCACGATCACCCGGGCCGCCTCGCGGGCGGCGGCGAGCGCGGCCTCATCGCCAGCGGTCACGTAGACGGCGTCAGCGCCCTCGAGGGCCGCGAGCTGATGCCGGTGGACCGCGCCGAGCGGCTCAAGGCGCGGGCCGAGCGTCGTGATCGTGCGCTCGCCGTTGTCGTCGAGCAGCGTCACCGCGCGCCGCGTCGGGGAGTCGAGGATCGCGGCCCGCACGTCGACTCCGAGGTCATCGAGGCGCGCGAGCGCGCGCCGGCCGAGCTCGTCGTCGCCCACGGCCGTGACGAGGACCGCCGCCCCGGCGAGGCGAGCGAGCTGGACGGCGGCGACCGCGCCGCCACCGCAGGGCTCCTCGAACGGGTCGCGCGCATGCGCGACCTCCCCGGCGCCGGGGACCTGCGCCACGCGCGCGAACTGCACCCACTCGATGTGGCCAACCACGGCTACCCTCGGCACACCGTTGCGCACGGGCGCAAGTCTCACACACTCGCGGACACGCAGGACATAGGATGCCGCTTCGATGAGCGACCCCGTCCTGCTGGTAGATGAGCCCGCGCCGCACGTGCGGCGGCTCACGCTGAACCGGCCCGAGCAGCTGAACACGATGACCGCCGAGCTCGGCGAGGCTCTGCATGCCGAGCTGCGCGCGACCCGCGCCGACCGCGCCTGCCGCGCGGTGATCGTCACCGGGGCGGGCCGCGGGTTCTGCGCGGGCCTTGACCTTCACGGCTATGGCGCGTCGCCGGAGAACCTCGGCACCGACGAGTCGCGCGACAGGCTCGCCAACCAGGAGCACATGTCCAGGCTGATCCTCGGGCTCCGCGCTCTGCCCCAGCCGGTGATCGCGGCCGTCAACGGGCCCGCCGCCGGCTTCGGCCTCGCGCTCGCGCTCGGATGCGACATCCGCTACGCCGCGCCCGAGGCCGTGTTCAGGGCGGCGTTCATCAACATCGGCGTGTCGAACTGCGACATGGGAACGAGCTGGCTGCTGCCGCGCCTGATCGGCGCCTCGCGCTCGCACGAGATGATGCTCACGGGCAGGCGGGTGAACGCCGATGAGGCGCTGCGGATCGGACTTGTCGCGGACGTGACGGGCGGCGGCGGTCTGGCGGACCGCGCGGTGGAGTCCGCTGTGCAGATCGCCACGCTCGCTCCCTGGGGCGTGCGCCTGACCAAGCAGGGGATCTGGACGGCGCTCGAGATCCCCTCCGAGCAGGCGGCCGTCGAGTATGAGGACCGCCAGCAGATCATGAGCACGTTCGGGCAGGCAGTCCCCGAGGCGGTCGGCGCGTTCCTGCAGAAGCGGCCGGCGGAGTTCGCGGACTGAGCATGAGCGACCTGTTCGACATCTCCGGCAGGACGGCGCTGATCACCGGCGGCTCGCGCGGCATCGGGCTGATGATCGCCGAGGGGATGGTGCGCGCCGGCGCGAGCGTCATCGTCAGCTCGCGCAAGACCGAGGACCTGCGGGCGACTGCGGCCGAGCTGTCAAAGCTCGGCTCCTGCGAGGCGATCACCGGCGACGTGTCAACGCCCGACGGCGTCGCCGCGCTCGCCCGCGCGACCCGCGAGATCCACCCCACGCTCGACATCCTCGTCAACAACGCCGGAGTCGTCTGGGGAGCGCCGCTCGAGGATTTCCCCCAGGTCGGCTGGGAGAAGGTGCTGCACACGAACGTGGAGGGCGTCTTCAACCTCACGGTCGAGCTGCTGCCCGCGCTGCGCGGCGCCGCGAGCCCCGCCGACCCCGCGCGGGTCATAAACATCGGATCGATCGACGGCATCCGCACGCCGATGACCGAGAACTACAGCTACAGCGCGAGCAAGGCGGCGGTCCACATGGTCACTAAGCATCTCGCCAAGCGGCTCGCCGTCGAGAGCATCACGGTCAACGCGATCGCGCCCGGACCGTTCGAAAGCAAGATGATGGCGTTCATGCTCGACGACCCCGCCACGCGCGAGATGGTCGAGCAGTCGGTCCCGCTCGGGCGCATCGGCAGGCCCGATGACGCGGCGGGCCTGGCGATCTTTCTCGCATCCCGTGCCGGCGCCTATCTCACGGGTGCGGTTATACCCCTAGATGGCGGCATCACGGGCTGTAACTGAGCGGGCTTCCTGCCTTAGACTCGCCGGTCGTGTGCTGTGGGGAGCACAGCTGGCCTCACACGAATGGGTATATGGGCATGAAACGGAGCGCAGGAGGATGTCGTGAGCACGCTCGCTGAGCCGACCGCGCCCGCTCCCGAGCCGCGCACGCGCCGCATGTCATCGCCGGGTGCTGTGCTCGCGGTCGCGACGCTCGGTACGTTCATGGCGTTCGTCGACGCGACGATCGTCAACATCGCGATCCCGAACATCCACGAAGACTTCTCGGGGTCATCGCTCACGAGCGTCTCGTGGGTGCTCAACGCCTACAACATCATCTTCGCGGCGTTCCTGGTCGGCGGCGGCCAGCTCGCGGACCTGCTCGGCCGCCGGCGCATCTTCGGGCTCGCGCTGATCCTCTTCACCCTCGCCTCGGCCGGGTGCGCCGCGGCCCCCACGCTCGGGCTGCTCGTCGCCGCGCGGCTGCTGCAGGCGGCCGGAGCCGCGGCTCTCGTGCCGAGCTCGCTCGCGATCGTGCTGGAGGCGTACCCGGGTGCCAGGCGCACCCACGCCGTCTCGCTGTGGGCCGCGATCGCCGCGCTCGCCGCCGGCGTCGGGCCTGGCCTGGGCGGAGTGCTGATCACGGCGTCCAGCTGGCGCCTGGTGTTCCTCGTGAACATCCCCGTCGGGATCGTCGCCTACCTGCTCGCGAGCCGTGTGCTCGTCGAGAGCCGCGCTCCGGGCCGGCGCCGTGTTCCCGACCTAGCCGGCGGCGCGGTGCTCGCGCTCGCGATCGGCTCCCTCGTGCTGGGGATCGTCAAGGGCCAGGAATGGGGCTGGGGAAGCGCCCGCATCATCTCCGTGTTCGCGGTGGCGATCCTGCTCGGCGTCTACTTCGTGTTGCGCTCCAGCCGCCAGCGCGTGCCCGTCGTCGACCTCGCGCTGATGCGGATCCGGGCGTTCTCGCTGTCCAACGGCGTGACGGTCGTGATGGCCAGCGGCTTCTACGGCTACACGCTCTGCAACGTGCTGTTCCTGACGACGATCTGGAAATACTCGATCCTGAAGGCCGGCCTGTCGATGACGCCAGGCCCGCTGGTGGCGATCGCCGTCGCGGCGCCGGCGAGCCGCGCCGTCGGGCGCTGGGGGCATCGCGCCGTCGCGGTGCCGGGGGCACTGATCTGGGCGGCGGGAGTCGCTTTCTTCGCCACCCGGCTCGGCCTCTCCCCCGACTTCACGGGCGCGTGGCTGCCCGGCATGGTGATCCTGGGGGTCGGCGCGGGGCTGACGTTCCCGACGCTGAGCGGGGCCGCCGTGGAGTCCGTCCCCGGGCCGCGCTTCGCTGTCGCCACCTCGCTGAACGCGGTCGCGCGGCAGATCGGTGCCGCGCTGGGCGTCGCTGTCCTGATCGCGATCGTCGGCAACGGCTCGACGGCCCAGCTCCCGAAGGGCCTGCCCGCCGGGCTGCTCGCAGCGATCGAACACTCGGCCCTCGAGCACGCCCTGACGAGGTTCGAGAACGGCTGGTTCTACGCGTGCGGATGCTTCCTGTTCGGCGCGATCGCGTGCCTGGCGCTGCGCGTCGGCGCCGACTCCACACAGGAGGCGAACCAGCCGGAGGTCGAGCAGCAGCTCGAGCTCACGCCGGCCGAGCTGCCGCGCGCACCGGAGCTGCCCAGCCTCGCGGACTCCGACGGCGTGCACGCCGTCGTCGAGCCGGAGCCCCTCGCGGAGTTCCTGCGCAACGCGCCGGTGTTCGCTGACCTGCCGGGGGCGATGCTCGAGCGTGTGGCTGCTCTCGCCGAGAACGTGACGTTGCACCGCGGCGAGTGGCTGTTCCGGGAGGGCGAGCTCGCGGACGCCGTGTATCTGGTCCGTGTCGGGCACCTCGAGGTGCTGCGGGACGTCGAGTCGGAAACCGAGGGAACCCTTGAGGCGATCAACACCCTGACGCGCGGCGCCGTCCTGGGGGAGCTCGCTCTGCTGAGCTCATCGACGCGCAGCGCATCGGTGAGGGCTCTGCGCGACACCGAGCTGCTGCGCATCGCCAAGCCCCATTTCGAGGAGCTGCTGCGTTCGGAGCCCGAGCTCGCCCTCAGCCTCACCCGCGTTCTGAGCGCCCAGCTCCAGGCCAGCCGCGCGATTCCCGTGGCGCGCCGGGCGCGGCCCGTGACGATCGCGCTGCGCGCCGCCGGGCAGGGTGTGCCGCTGCTCGACATCGCGGACGAGCTCAGCCGCGCGCTGTGCGCGTGGGGCAAGGTCGCCGTCCTTCATCCGGCCGAGGGGAGCGAGAACGGCCTCGCCCCCGGCTCACGCGCCGAGGCCGCCGCGCGTTACGGGCCGCTGATCGAGAGCTGCGAGCTCGAGCACGATCAGGTGATCATGGTCTGCGGCGCAGCCGAGCAGCCGACGGGCTGGGACGAGTTCTGCATCTCGCGCGCCGACCGGGTGCTCGCGGTCGTGTCGGGTCCTGTCCCAGCCGATCAGGACGCCGGCGTCGGCCACGGCGCGTGGGCGACGGACCTGCGTGGAGCGGACCTCGTGGGGTTCGCGATCCGCGAGGGAGAGGGCGACCTCGAGGGCTGGATCGAGCTGCTGCGCCCGGCGAGCATCCACGTGATCGGCGCGGGCCCGCGCATGCGCGGCGACGTCGAACGGATGTCGCGCCGCCTGGCCGGGCGCTCGCTCGGCGTTGTCCTGAGCGGCGGGGGAGCTCGCGCGTTTGCGCACCTCGGCGCGCTGGAGGTGCTGACGGGCGCCGGGATGCCGGTGGACCGGGTCGGGGGTGTCAGCATGGGCGCGTTCATCGGCGCACAGCTCGCGATGGGCCGTGACGTCGCCGCGATCGACGCGTGCTGTTACGAGGAGTGGGTCAGGCGCAACCCGATCAACGACTACACGATCCCGCGGGCGGGGTTGATCCGCGGCCACAAGGCGCGCGCGATGCTCGAGAGGGTGTTCGGCGATGCCCGCACCGAGGAGCTCTCGCGGTCCTTCTACTGCGCGAGCGTGAACCTGCGGCGCAGCGGCCTCGTGATCAGCCGCGATGGCCTGCTGTTCGAGTCCGTCGGCGCGAGCATCTCCCTACCGCTGATCGCCCCTCCGCTCCGGCACGCCGACGCGCTGCTGATCGACGGCTCGCTGCTCGACAACCTCCCGCTGGAGCCGATGGCTGCGAGCGGCGAGGGGCCGGTGCTCGCGATGGACATCAAGGGCGGCGACGAGCGGCCCGCCTCCAGCGGCGACGCGCCGCGTGAGCATGCGACACGTCGCCTGCCCTCGCTGCCCGAGACGCTGGGGCGGATCGCGCTCCTCAGCAGTGCCAACACCGACGACGCTGCACAGCGCTACGCCGACATGACGATCAGCGTGCGGGTGTCAGGGGTCGGGCTGCTCGAGTTTCACCAGATCGACCATGCTCGCGAGGCGGGCCGGCGCGCTGCGATCCAGGCGCTGGCGAGCGATGCGCCTCCCTGGCTCACGGCGGCCGCGCCCTCCGCCGCCGACCTCACGGGCCGGCGCACGGTGCTGCGGGTCTGAAGCGTGCTCCCCGGCCCCGCCTAGTGGGATTTGATCAGGATGCTGTGGCCGGCCCTGACGATCACGCGGTGGTGATTGCGAAGGTTGGTCACGGCGACCTTGTCTGTCGAGACTTTGATCAGCGTGCCTTCGCAGAGGTCCTCTGTCAGCCACCTGGTGCCGAGCACGGCCCCCGTCGCGTAGCTGCCCTTGGTCGTGTATTTGCCGTGACCTTCGGCCCACAGCTTGCGCACAACGCGCTTGCGCCGGCTCGCGGCTATGTCAGCGTTGCTCGTTGCCTTCTTGACGATCGGGCAGCTCTTGTAGCTGCCGCCGACGAGCGTCGCGTAGACGATGCCGTTGTGTGACTGCGTGAGCTTGAAGATGCCCGCATAGAAGATGATCGTCTGCAGCTTGCCGTTGGGGCCCATGGTCGTGACCTGGACCTTGCCCTTCCTGGCGTCGATGATCGTCCCGAACGGGATGTGCATCTGCGGGGTCAGCAGCACGTACTTCTTGCTCCCGGGGACTTTTACGTAGATGTTCCCGGTCAGGCGCTTGATGTTGGCGCTGACAGCCAGGACGGGCGGCGGCAGCTGCCCTTCGTTTGATCCGAGAATGCCCGCCTGGGCGATCTGCGGCACCGCCGCGCTCGTGTAGTTGAACTGCGGGCCGCGGGCGGACGTGCCGTCGGCGTCGCTGACCACGACCTCGTAGGAGCCGGCGGTTGTCGCGGAGGTGATCGCCTTCAGTTCGGTCGAGGAGATGAACCTCACGGAGCTCGCGAGGCTGCCGATCGAGACCGCCGAGCTCGCGAGGAAGCCCCCGCCGTGAATCGTCACCTGGGTGCCGCCTGTGCTCGGTCCGCTGGACGGTTCTATGCTCGTGACCACCGGCGCGCCGCCTTCTTTGGCGCCGGAGCCGATGTAGGAGAACGTCGCGCCGCCCGAGGAGGTCCCGTTCGCGTCGCTGACGATGACCTCGTAGGTGCCCGCGGGGCTCCCTGACGTGATCGCCCTGATTTCACTCGGTGAGACGACTTCGACGCCGGTCGCCGCGCCGCCGATCGTCACCGTGGCACCCGCGATGAAGCCGCTGCCGGTGATCGTGACCGCCGTGCCGCCGTGCGCCGGACCCGACTTCGGGTGGACGCCCGCCACGAACGGCACACCGGTAGGTTCGCTCGCGAACGACCACACCGCGCCGGTCGCGGTGTTGTCGTGCGAGCCGGCCACCAGCGCCGACGTGCCGTCGGACGAGAGAGCGACGCTGTTGCCGAACCAGCCTTTGCCGACCTCTCCGACGCCTTCGAGCTTGCCGCCGACCTGCGAGAAGCCCGAGCCGCCGTTCGAGTACAGCCAGGCCGCGCCGTGGCGAGCCGCGTCGCGTGCAGCGCCAACGAGCGCGGTGCTTCCGTTGCCGGAGAGCGCGACGGCCGTGCCGAATTCGCCTTCGCCGATCTCTTCGTTGCCGCCGGTCAGCGGCGACCCGGAGCTCGCTCCGAAGACACCACCGGACTCGCTGAAGAGCCATGCAGAGCCCAGATTCGCGGAGTCACCGGGCGCACCGACGAGGATCGTTTCACCGGCGACGGCCACGCTGTAGCCGAAGTGGGCGCCTGAGGAGGCCGGGCCGGTCAGTTTCTGACCGGGCTGGGCCCAGCCGCCTCCCGAGCGTGTGAAGGCCCATGCCGCGCCCGGGGTCGCTGCACCGACTCGATCGGCGGGCTCGCCCACGACCGCCGTGTTGCCGGCGATCGCGACGCTGTAGCCAAAGTGCCCTTCACCGGTCTCGGCCCCGGCCGTGAGCCGTTCGCCGTCCTGTTCCCAGCTGGACCCTGAGCGGATGAAGACCCATGCGGAGCCGTGACCGGCGAGGTCGGTTGACGCTCCCGCGATGACCATGTTGCCGTCGGGCGAGATCGCGACGCTCTTGCCCAGGCGGCCTTCGCCGAGCTCTTCCTTGCCGGTGAGCGTGGCGGTCTGCGCCCAGCTGCTTCCTTCGCGGCCGTAGACGATCGCGGCGCCGCGGTTTCCGCCGTTGCGCGGCGCGCCGACGACGGCGGTGTTGCCGTCTGCGGAGATCGCGACGCTGCGGCCGAAGCTGCATTCTTCGACCGATGCCGCGCATGATTCGACCGCGCCTTCGGAGGGGCCGGTCAGTTCGGCCTGCTCGGTCCACGTCGATCCCGTGAGCGTGAAGACCCAGGCGGAGCCCGCGTACGCGTTCACGCGGGGGGCGCCGACGAGCGCCGTCGTCCCGTTCCCCGACAGCGCGACGCTGAAGCCGAAGAGGCCTTCGGTGCTCTCGGAGAGGCTTGAGCCCTGCTGGAAGAGCGGGTCGATCTTGACCGGGAAGCTGGCGCCGCGGGTGTCGACGACGATCCGCAGTGAGCCGCCGGCGAGCGCGAGGTGGCTCAGAAGCCGGTGGCCTGAAGCGTCGGTCGCGGTGAGGCTGCCGTAGCGGACGGAGGTTCCCGCGGGACCCGTGAAGTCGACGCTCGATCCGCCGGCCGACAGCGCCGGGTGCGCGTTGCCGGACAGCGCGAGCGAGAGGGTCAGCGGGCCGGCGCCCGTGGGGGCGCTCGCGACGGTGAAGCCCTGCTCGAGGCCCGCGGGGCCGTTCACATACCACTCCTGGACGGAACCGTGCCGGTAGAGAACGCGGTTGCCCGACGCGAGCGGGGTGGCCTGCGGAACGGCGGCTAGCGAGCCCGCGGAGCCGGCGGCCGTGAGGCCAAGACCGAGGTTCAGCGCGCCTGTGGAGAGTGCGAGACCGCCGCGGGTGAACCGCGAGTTCAGTTTCTGTGTGGGCGTGGAGAGGCTGACCCGGCCGGCCGTGCCGTGCACCCTGTAGGCCGGGTCGGCGAGACCGATCGCCTGCGAGATGGGAAGCACGCCCGCCGGACCGACGCGCTCGAGCGCGGAGGCGCCGGCCGCGGCCGGGGCAACGCTCGAGGAGCCCGCACGGCTCAGGTCAAGGACGCCGGTGAGCCACCCGGCGATGATGATCGCGAGTGTTGCGGCAGCGGCGGTCGCCAGTGAGCGCGGGCTTGCCGAGATGAGTCTCGGGTTGTCTAGAGAGCGATCCATCGCCGTATATGAGATGCCCGGCGCACCGAGCGTCTCCAAGTCCTCCGAAGCTAAATAGTGTTGGCCTCACCGACGGCGGCTTTCGGACCCTCAACCGATTGCTCGACCATTAGCGACTTTCTCAATTCTCAACGATAATCAACGGATTAGCGAAAGTCAAAGTATGAACGGCGCCACTTCAGGCCCTCGCCCGGGCCTCATTGCACCCCTCCGAACACACACGAGCGCCGGGAAGAGCGGGCTCTAGGTGGGTAGGGCTGCATGGCGGCGCCGCAAGACGGCGCTGCTCATATCGATCGCGGTCTTCGCCTCCCTGATCGGGGTCGTCGCCTACTCCACGAACCTGCTGCGGCGCACCGAAGAGCAGACGATCGACGCACGCTTCTCCGTGCGCGGGCCGCAGACTGCCCCCTCGAACATCGTGATCGTCGCCATCGACAACGCCTCGCTTCAGGAACTGAAATCGAACTTCCCGTTCCCGCGGAGGTACGACGCCTCCGTGATCGATCGCCTTCGCAGGGCCGGCGCGGGCGTGATCGCGATCGACCTGCAGTTCACTCAGCAGACCAACGAAACGGAAGACAACCAGCTGATCGAAGCGGTCGGCCGCGCGCACGGGCGCATCGTCCTGACGACCACTGAGGTCGGAGCGGGCGGCGAAACCCGGATCCTCGGGGGCAACAAGCTGCTTGCGGAAATCGGCGCGCGGCCCGCGAGCGCGCGGCTCACCGTCGACAGCGACGGCACCGTCAGGCGTTTCCCGTTCCAGGACAACGGCCTGAAGAGCTTTGGTGTCGTCACCCACGAAGTCGCGAGCGGCGCGCTCGTGCACGCGTCCCTGTTCGAATCGGGAACGCTGCCGATCGACTTCGTGGGCCCACCGGAATCCTTCAGGTCCGTCTCGTTCTCGAAGGTCCTGGGCGGCAAGTACCCGCCGGGGATGTTCCTTGGCAAGACGGTGATCCTCGGCGCGACCGCTCCGGTTCTGCAGGACGTGCACGCGACCGCGACGACGAACGGGGCGGAGATGTCGGGCCCGGAAATCTGGGCGAACGTAGCCTCCACGCTCCAGGAAGGAGTGCCGCTACGCGACCTCGCGGGCTGGATCGACGTGCTCCTGATCATCGTGCTCGGAGCGCTCGCCCCGATCGGGAGCCTTCGCCTGGCGCCGCTGCGCGCCCTCCTTGACGCGGTCGCTGCCGCGGTCGTGTTCACGGTCATCGTCCAGCTCGCCTTCAACCAGGGCTGGATCGTGAGCTTCATCTACCCGCTGCTCGCCCTCGCGGTCGGAACCCTCGGAACGCTCGCGGTGCTCTACCTGAGCGAGACGATCGAGCGAGAGCGCGTCCATGACCTGTTCGCGCGCTTCGTGCCGCCGGACGTCGTCGCGCAGGTCGTCGCGCGAACCGACGACAACCTGAGGCTGGGCGCGGTCGAAAGCGACTGCACCGTCCTGTTCTCAGACCTCAGGGGCTTCACGAGCTTCTCCGAGACGCAGCCGGTGTCGAGCGTGATCGACGTCGTCAACTGCTACCTGAACGAAATGACCGAAGCAATCCAGGACGCGGGCGGGACGCTGATCTCCTACATGGGCGACGGGATCATGGCGCTGTTCGGCGCGCCGCTGGAACAGCCGGACCACGCCGACCGCGCCGTCAGAGCCGCGATCGAGATGATCGGTCCGCGCCTGGACAAATTCAACGAGTGGCTCGGCGCGCAGGGCCTCGAGCACAGCTTCCGGATGGGGGTCGGCCTGAACAGCGGCCCGGTCATGGCGGGGAGCATCGGCTCCGAAAGGCGCGTCGAATACACGGCGCTCGGCGACACGACCAACACCGCATCCCGCCTGGAGGGGATGACGAAGGGCAGCGGCCACATGCTGTTCGTCGCGCAGTCCACGCGCGACCGCATGAAGAGCCCGCCCGAGGGCCTGGACCTCTACGGCGAGCTCGAGGTGCGCGGGCGCACCGAGAAGCTTCCGGTCTGGACGATCCCGGACCCGAGCTGACGCTCCGGCCGCCGTGGGCGATCGCCGCGCGGCGGCCGGAGCGGGCCAGCGTGATCGCCGCGGCGAGGCCGTTGGGGCCCGATCCGGCAATGAGCGCATCCGGGCCCACCGGCTCAGGACAGGCGCGTCATGATTCGGGTTTGTAGACAGCGCCGGCCGCTTTGCAACATAATGCGCCGGGTGCGCAGGAGCGGCCCACTGAATCTGCGATCCGCGACCGGCCCTCAGGCGGCCGGCGTTCGGGCGTTCGAACGCCCGGTGATCGCTCCGGCAACCCACGACAGCCGCGGGGGGTCGCGGCTCCTTGAGCGCTGCAGCCGCACGGGGCCTGGCCGGAGCTGAGAGAGCTTGCGGGTGCATCTGTGCGGAGTGCGGGGCTCGACGCCCGCACCCGGAATCGAGTTCATACGCTACGGCGGGCACACCTCGTGCGTTGCGATCGCGCACGACGGCGCAGCGGCTCCGAGCCTGATCCTCGACGCGGGCATCGGCCTGCAGCAGGTCACCAAGCTGCTCGGCGACGATCCGTTCCGCGGCACGATCCTCCTGAGCCACCTGCACTGGGACCACTCGACCGGGCTCCCCTTCTTCCCGCGCGGCGACGAGAAGACGGCGGCGGTGCACCTGTTCCTTCCCGAGCAGGCCGACGGCCGCGGCGCCGTCGAGGTCCTCTCGGGGATCATGCAGCCGCCGTATTTCCCCGTCGGCCCGACCGCGCTCAGAGGCGACTGGCACTTCGACACGATCGCGACCGGTGAGCACCGGATCGAGGGCTTCACGGTGCTCGCGCGCGAGGTTCCGCACAAGGGCGGGCGCACGTTCGGCTATCGGATCAGCGACGGGCACTCGACGCTGACCTACATACCGGACCACTGCCCGACGGTGCTCGGCCCCGGCGAGGACGGCTTCGGTGAGTACCACGAGGCGGCGCTCGAGCTCGCGGGCGGCGCGGACCTGATGCTCCACGATGCGCAGTTGCTCCCCGATGAGGGACCGACCATGGCGGTCTACGGGCACGCCGTCGCCGACTACGGCGTCGAGCTCGGCCGGCGTGCCGGCACGAGCAAGGTCGCCCTCTTCCATCACCGCTCGGACCGGACCGACGACGCCCTGGACCTGCTCGGCAGCCGCTTCACCGGCTCCGCTCCGACGGTCGTCGTCGGGGCCGAGGGCAACGTCTTCGAGCTGTAGGAATCGCCGGGCGTTCTTGCGAGGATGAGCGGTTGCCTGAGCATGCCTCGTATCTGAGCGGCGCCGTTGAGTACGACGAGGCTGGCCCGGAGGGCTTTCGCGCCGGGGTCGTGCGCGTCGGGGAGCTCGCGGGAGGCCGCGCGCTCGCGGTCAAGGCCTTCGAGGTGCCGCCGGCCAGAGCATCGGCCGCTACCACGACACGTAGCTCAGATATGTACTACAGCGGCCAGGGGCTCGGGACCGACTGCCAGGGCTCGGAGCGCCAGTCCGCGTAAGCCTCGTCCGGCTCATCCGTCGTCTCGGCGGCTGAGGCGTCGTACTTCGCGGCCACCTCGTTGACCGGGTAGTGGCACTCATCCACACGCCGGGAGCCGATCATCAGGACCGCGCACGGCCCGTCGCCCGCCCCGACGAAGACGTGATCGACGCCTGCCGGACAGTGGAAGAAGTCCCACTGCTTGAGCCGACGCTCCTCGCCTTCGATGATCGCGAGGCATTCGCCGTGCAGGACGAGGAAGTCCTCTTGGACCGCCTCGGAGTGGTATCGGCAGTTCGGCTGTCCGGGCTGCATGACCTGGACGTTGACGCCGGTGTCCGGCCACGGTGCGTCCTCGGGCTCCCAGTCGATCTGGGTCGCCCTGCGGGAATGGCTGCGAGCGGGCGCTTCGGCCAGGTTGACGATCAGGGTCCGGTCCACGCCCCGCAACATAGCTGCTGGGGCAGCGTCACGACCGGGTGCGAACACCTACCTGTCATGCCCGAGACGGAGTTCGATCCGGCTTACGACGGCGACGCACGGGCCGACGGCCGCATGCCCGTGCGGGACCTCGCGCCTGCGCTGCTCACGCCCGGCGTCTGGCCCGGGAACACGGCGGACGATGCGGTGCTGTATCGCCGCGACGGCTCGGTCGGCTACTACGACGGCGAGGTCTGAGCAGGTCGCTTGCATAAAAAGAGCGATGTGGTAGGGTCCCCCAATACATGCTCTTCTAAAGAGAGCGACACTACGGCTCAATGCCCGAAGGAGGCTCACTCAGATGCCGATGCTCGACGCCTACATCCCCGCCGGGGCGCTAACACCGGAGGCCGAGGAGAAGCTGATGGCCCACCTGACCGACGTTCTCCTTGTCAACGAGGGAGCGGACCCCGCCAACGAGCGGACCAGGTCGATCGCGTGGCTGTTCGTCCACAGGCCCGAGGAGGTCTACGTCGCCGGCTCTCGCGCCGGCGCGCCGCGCTACCGCTTCATCGCATCGGTTCCGGAGGGCCAGTACGAGCCCGACCGCCGCAGCGCGATGGTTCGAGACATAACCGAGGCGGTGCTCGACGCTGAGCAGGGAGCCCACGAGCGCGATCCGAGCCGCGTGTGGGTGTTCACGCCGGAGATCCCGGATGGCACGTGGGGCGGCGGCGGCCGGATCGTGACACTCGCGGACATCGCCGGCTTCGCGACCGGCGACCCCGAGCTCGGACGGCGCTACGCCGAGCAGCGCCTCGCCGATCGCCGCGAGGCGGCGATCGCCTGAGGGGGCTCAGGAGTACATGGCCTCGATCTGGGCCGCGTACTTCTCGGCGATCGGCCTGCGCCTGAGCTTCATCGTCGGCGTCAGCTCGTCGCCGCCGGGCTGCCACTCCTCGGCAGGATCACGTGGCGCTTGATCTGCTCGACCCGGCTGAGCGCTCGCGTTGGCGCGCTCCAACGCCCGCGGCTCGACCTCCGCCAGCACGGCGCTCGCCCGCGCGAGCTCGGCCGGCGTGGCAGCGTCTGCAAGCCCGTTCGCGGCGGCGAAGCTCGCGGCGGCGACCGGGTCGAGCACGATCAGCGCCGTGTTGTAGGGGCGCCGGTCGCCGATCGCGACGACGCTGCCGACCAGCGGGCACGCCGCCTTGATCTGGTTCTCGATGTTCGCCGGCGACATGTTCTTGCCGCCGCGTTGATGATCAGCTCCTTCTTGCGGTCGACGATCGTGCACGTAGCCGTCGGCGTCGATCTCGGCGATGTCGCCGGTGTGCAGCCAGCCGTCCGCGTCGATCGCTCTCGGCCGTCCGCTCGGGCTCGCCGCGGTAGCCGCGCATGATCGTCGGCCCGCGCACGAGCAGCTCGCCGTCGTCGGCGAGCGTCAGCTCGATCCCGGGCAGCGGCAGCCCGACGGTGCCGATCCGGATCGCATCCGGGCGGGTTGATGGTGGCGATCAGCGACGTCTCGCTCATGCCCCAGACCTCGCAGATCGGCAGGCCGATGGCGGTGAAGAACTCGAGCACCTCGGGGGCGATCGGCGCCGCGCCGGAGACCAGGTACTCGACCTCGATCCAGGCCCGAGCTGCGCTCGCGCAGCGGCGCGAACAGCTCCGCGTCGGCCCGGCGTGGGCCTCGGCGCAGCTCGGGGTCCACGTCCTCGCCCGCCTGCGCGGCCCGCACCACCGCGAGCGCCCGCGTCGAGTGCCGCGCGCGAGGCCGCACGCCGCTCCGGGTCGGGCTCGCCGCGCGAAGCCCGCCTCGAGCGCCGCCTTGAGCTTCTCCCAGACCCGCGGCACCGCCCCCCACGAGGTCGGCCGCACCTCGATCACGGCGCCGATCACCTGCGTCAGGTCGGCGACGAAGGTCACGCTCGGCACCCGACACGATCGCCTGTAGTGGGCGACGCAGCGGTCGGCGAGGTGCGCCATCGGCAGGTAGGAGATGCGCCTGCCGGCGGGCCTGAGCGGCGACACGCGGTCCAGCAGGCGCGACCTCCCCGAGCAGGTTCTGCGTGCGTCAGCTCGACGGCCTTCGGCGGCCCCGTCGTGCCGGATGTGTAGATGAGCGTCGCGACGTCCTCCGCCGCCGACCGCGCGCCAGCGCGGCCTCGAAGTCGAAGCCGGCGGTCGCCCGGCGGCCTCCGAGCTCCGCGAGCGCCATCGCGCCCGTCCGGGGCCGTCGCCGGCGACGAACACGCGCTCGATCGTGGGCAGCCGCGCCGCGACGCCCAGGACCCGCTCCGCGAACGCGGCCTCGGTGACGACGACGCGGCATTCGGCGTGGCCGAGCAGATACTCGACCTGCTCGGCAGAGGAGGTGTTGTAGATCGAGAACGGGATCGCGCCGAGGTGCATCGCGGCGGTGTCCACGAGCACCGCCTCCGGGCGGTTGGTGAGCATCAGCGCGACCGTATCGCCGCGCCGCACGCCGACCGCGGCGAGGCCCGCCCGCGATCGCTCGGACCCGCGCGGCATATTGCGCCCAGGTGATCTCGTGCACGCCGCCGAGCGTCGCGCAGCGCAACGCTCTGAGCGTGCTCGCGGGCGGTCCGCTGGAAGGCCCCGCAGAGCGTTCCGGCATCCAGCGCAAGGCCCTTCCGTGTCGCCTGCTCGCCGCTCGCTGCCTGCATCCCCAACCCCTCCTGCTCGAACACTTCGCTCTCGCCAAGTCCTGCCCGCGGGCGAGGCGATCATAGACACGGCACGCGGCGCGGCGCCCGCCGAAGCCGTCAAGCTGCGGCGATGAGCCGCCTCCGTGACATGCGCAGGGTTCTCGCGTTCCGCGAGTTCCGCCTGCTCTGGCTCGCGCAGTCGCTGAGCGTGATCGGCGACAACATCGTGCTCGTCGCGCTGGCGCTGTTCATCATCGAGAAGACGGGCAGCGCAACCGACCTCGGGATCGTGCTCGCTGGGCACGCCCTGTCACTCGTCACGTTCCTTCTGATCGGCGGCGTGTGGGCGGACCGCCTGCCCCGCCACCTGGTGATGGTGGTGACAGACCTCATGCGCTTCGCGCTGCACGCTCTGCTGTGCGCGCTGATCTTCTCCGGCGAGGTGCAGATCTGGGAGGTGCTGGTGATCGAGATCCTGTTCGGCGCCGCCGAGGCGTTCTCGCGCCCTGCCGCATCAGGCCTGCTCCCGCAGACCGTCCCGGAGGCCGACATCCAGCAGGCAACGGCGCTCACGACCATGTCGAACAACATCGCGGAATTCGTCGGGCCGGCGCTGGCGTCCGCGCTCGTGCTCGGGGCCGGGGCGGGCTGGGCGTTCGGGCTCGACGCCGCGACCTTCCTGCTCAGCGCGCTGCTCCTGGCCCGCGTCCGTCCACGTGAGCGCGGAGCGCCCGTGCCAGAGCCGCAGGAACGAACGGGGCTATGGGAGTCCGTGCGCGAGGGGTCCGCGGAGGTGCGCTCGCGCACCTGGGTCTGGGCGACGCTCACCTCGTTTTGCGCCGCGCTGTTCTTCGGGCTCGCTCCGTGGTTCGTGCTCGGGCCGATCGTCGCGAAATCCCAGTACGGGCACGTCTCGGTCTACGGATTCGTGGAGGCAGCGCTCGGCGTCGGCACGATCGTGGGGTCCCTGATCGGGCTCGGCTGGCGGCCGCGTCACCCGATGCGGATGGCGATGATCGCGGTCATCCTGTGGCCCATCACCTCGATCATGTACGCGGACGGGGTGACGCTCGCCGTCGTCGTGCCGGCGACGGCGCTCGCCGGCGCCGGCATCGCGCTGTTCGACGTGTGGTGGCTGACCGCGCTCGCCGAGAGGATCCCCCCCGACCGGCTCTCTCGCGTCACGGCGTATGACTGGATGGTCTCCGGCGCGCTGCTGCCGCTCGGCTACGTCCTGGCCGGCCCACTCGCCTCGCGGATCGGCGCTGAGCAGGTGCTCATGATCGGCTCGTCGCTGGCGATCGTCGCCTTCGCGCTCGGACTCGTGCCACGCGAAACGCGGATGCTCGAGCGGATCGACGTCTCCCCCGCGCGCCCGATCCCCGAGGACCGCATGCCGGTGATCAGCCACAAGTACTGAGCGCGGAGGCCATCGCCGCGCGCTAATGCATAGGCTGCACGCATGGACTTCCTGATCGCCCGAGACGACCTGCACGAGATTCGCTTCGAGCAGACACCACCAGCGGAGCCCGGGCCCGGCGAGGCGCTCCTGGCGGTCTCGAGCGTTCGGCCTGACCTCCAACAACATCACCTACGCGACGTTTGGCGAGCGGATGTCCTACTGGGACTTCTTCCCGGCCGGCGAGGGATGGGGCCGGATGCCCGTTTGGGGCTTTGCCGACGTCAGCGCCAGCCGTGTGCCGGGCCTTCATGCCGGCGCCCGCGTGTACGGCTACCTGCCGCCCTTCGAGCGACGCTCCTGTCACGCCGGACGCGCGTCAGCGACCGCGGCTTCAGTCGACGCGAGCCCCCACCGCGCCGCGCTGCCCGCCGCCTACAACGGCTACACGCGCACCGCCGCCGACCCGATCTACGACGCCGGAGCACGAGGACGCAGCAGATGCTGCTGCGCCCGCTGTTCTTCACCTCGTGGCTGATCGACGACTTCCTCCACGACAGCGAGTTCTTCGGCGCGACGACGTCGTGCTCTCGAGCGCCTCGAGCAAGACCTCGAGCGCGCCTCGCCTACCTGCTCTCGCGGCGCGAGGGCATCGACGTTGTCGGGCTCACCTCCGCGCGCAGCGCGGACTTCACCCGCGGCCTCGGCGTCTACGACCACGTCATCACCTACGACGAGCTGGACGCGCTGCCGCAGGGACGCGCGGTGTACGTCGACATGGCAGGCGACGCGCGGGTGCGGCAGGCCGTCCACGGCCACTACGGCGAGCGAGCTCGCGCACTCGGCTGTGGTCGGCGCGACCCACCACGACCAGATGGGCGCGGTCCCCGACTACGCTGCCCGGCCCCGCGCCCGACGTTCTTCTTCGCGCCCGACCGCGTCGCCAAGCGCGGCGGCGACTGGGGCCGCGCCGGGCCTCGAACACCGCGCATCGCCGACGCCTGGCACCCCTACGTCGAGCTGGGCCGACGGCTGGCTCAAGGTGATCCACGGCCAGGGGCCAGACGCCGTCCGCGGCGCCTACCTGGACCTGCTCGACGGGCGCATCGACCCGTCGAGCGCCCACGTCCTCACGCTGTAGGCCGCGCCGAGTCACGCCGGCGGCGACCTTGAGCACGAGCTTGCCGGTGTTCTCGCCCCCGAACAGCAGCAGTAGCGTGTCGGGGAACCTCTCGAGGCCCTCGACGACTTCCTCGCTGCCGTCGAGCTTCCCCTCGGCCAGCCAGCCGGCCATCTCCGGACCGCCCTCGGTGTATCGGGAGCCGTAGTCGGAGACGACGAACCCGGTCATGCTCGCGTGGTTGACCAGCAGCGAGAGGTAGTTCGAGGGCCCCGCACCGGGCTCGGTGTTGTTGTATTGGGAGATCGCGCCGCAGATGACCACGCGCGCTTCGCGCGCGAGATGCGCGAGCGCGGCGTCGAGGATCTCGCCGCCGACGTTGTCGAAGTAGACGTCGATCCCGTTCGGGCAGTGCTCGCCGAGCGCGGCGCGCGACGTCCTGCGCCTTGTAGTCGATCGCGGCGTCGAAGCCGAGGTCGCGACGATGTGCGCGCACTTCTCGCGCGCCGCCGGCGATGCCGACCGCGCGGGCGCCCTTGATCTTGGCGATCTGGCCGACGATGCCGCCGACGGCGCCGGCGGCGCCGGACACGACAACGGTCTCGCCCGGCTGTGGTTGCCGATGTCGAGCAGGCCGAAGTAGGCCGTCATGCCGGGCATCCCGAGCGTCCCGAGGTAGACGGGCAGCGGCGCGAGCGACGTGTCGACCTTCATCACCGCCGTCGCCGTGGCGACCGCGTACTCCTGCACGCCGAGCAGCCCAGTCACGTGATCGCCGACGGCGACAGTCGGGGTGCTTCGACGCGACACCTCGCCCGCCGCCGAGCGCGCGCATCACCTCGCCGATGCCGACCGGCGGGATGTAGGAGCGCGCCCTCGTTCATCCAGCCGCGCATCGCGGGGTCCAGCGAGACGTACTGCATCTGGACGAGCACCTCGCCCTCGCCGGGCTCCCCCACCGGCTCCTCGGTAGAGCTCCAGTCGCTCGGGCTGCGGGCAGACCGACGGGGCGCGCGGCGAGGCGAACTGGTGGTTGACGGCATCCATGGGTTTGCCTCTCCTGGTTACGGACGGTGTCGTGCGCCTGCCGCGGGAACCATATCGGTCGCGGGACGGCCGGCCAAGCGCGCCGGCGGGGCGCGCCGTGAGAATATTGCGCCGGCTGCCGCCCTGAGGGGGGCCGGAACCTCTTCACCCGACAAAGGAGCCACAGATGCCCGACATCGAGTTCCCGACCAGCGCCGGCACCGCACCCGGCTACCTGGCCGTGCCCGCCGGCGAGCAGGGCCCGGCGACGATCGTGCTGCAGGAGTGGTGGGGCGTGGACGAGCACATCCGCTCGATCTGCGACCGCTTCGCCGCCGAGGGCTTCTTCGCGCTCGCGCCCGACCTCTATCCGGGGCGAGACGACCGACGCAGCCGAGCGAGGCCGAACAGAAGATGATGGCGCTCTCGATGGACCAGGCCGAGAAGGACATGTGCGGCGCGGCCGACGTACCTGCGCCTCCCAGCCCGGCGTTCAGGGCACCGGCGTCGGCTCGGTCGGCTTCTGCCTCGGCGGCGGCCTGTCGGTGTGGGCGGCGCGCCACGTGCCCGAACATCGCCGCGGCCGTCACCTACTACTACGTGATGCCCCACGGCAAGCCCGACTTCACCGGCATCAAGGGCCCGGTGCTCGGGCACTTCGGCACCGCCGACGACTTCGTGCCCGTCGAGGCCGCGAAGTCGCTCGAGTCCGAGCTGCGCGACGCGGGCGTCGGACGTCGACGTTCCACTTCTACGAGGGCGCGGGCCACGCGTTCTTCAACGACACCGACCGCCTCGGCACCTACGACGAGGCCGACGCGAAGCTCTCATGGGAGCGCACGGTGAGCTTCCTGCGCTCCGCGCTGTCCTCCTGAAGCCAGGCCGGCTGCCCGAGCGAGAGCGCCGGCGGCTGCGCCGGCGCGCGGCTCGCGGCCGCCGTGACGCCGGCGCGCTGGTCGCGGTGCCGGTGCAGGCGGACGTCTTCACCGGCGGCCAGCGCGCCGCGCCGCGGTCGCGGGCTCAGGGGAATGCGACCGCGCCCGCGGCGCTCGCCGCGTGCCCGTCCACCGGCCCCACGCGCGTGATCTTCCCGAGCGACAGCCCGATCGCACGGACGGGGCCCGGAGCGATCGTGTGGAGCGCCTCGGCCGCGCTGCCCGGGCGGCGCAGGGCACGCGTGGCCGCCCTCGGGCGCCGGCGACTCGCCGGCGGCCGCGCGGGCTGCCGCAGGCGCCCGCGGGCGGCCGATCGCCCCGCGCGGCCCGCTCGCAGGTCAGCGCGGCGCCGCTCGGGCAGATCGTGATCGCGGGCTCCAGGCCCGCCGCGACCGTCGAGCCTGCTCGGGTACAGGGAGCCGCCGGCGGGACCGTTCGCAGCCGCGGGCACCGTCGCCGGGGCGCGCTCGCCGCTGGCGCTCGCGAGCGCCTACCTCGGCGACGTCGCGCTCGCCGCGCCGCCCGGCCCGGGCGCCGGCGGGCCTCGGCGTCCAGATCGAGCGCTACTTCAGCACGCGCTTCTCGGCCGCGCGCGGCAGCGCCGGGCCCCGGACGCGGCTCAGCGCGCCGACGCGTCGCGCTCGACTACCGCACCGACGCGCTGATCGCTCTGGTCGGCAGCGCGGCAGCCTCTACGCGCGCGACCTGCCGGCCTCCAGGCGACCGGCGGCTGCGGTGCAGCGCCTCGCGCCGGCGTCGCGCCCGGCGCACACGTGTCCGCGCTGCTCAGCGACGACGAACGCGCGATCGTCGCCTGGGCCGAAGCGCGAGGCGCGGCGCAGAGCGTCCACCTCGACCATCTCGGCGCCCGGCGTCCGCTTCGGCGCCGCCGCGGCTGCTCGAGCGCTTCAGCGACCCCGGCGGCTCGACGCTCCGGCCGCCTCGCCGGCGCTCGTGCGGCTGCGCTCCGAGAGCGTGATGCTCGCCTGGGCGGGCTCCGGCGAAGGCCGCTGGGTCGTGCGCGACGGCCGCCGTCGACGCTGACGGGCTCGGGCAGCGTCGGGCACCATCGCGGCGCCCGGACGCGACGCGCTGCTCGCGGTCCTTCGCGCCGGGCCCGGACGGACGAGGCGCTGGCTGCTGTGGAGCGAGCCGCGAGACCGGCGCCGGCCGCACGCCCGACGTGAGCGGCGCAGGCTCTCCTGGCGCGCGGGGATCGACGTCTCGCGTCCGGGCGCCGCGGTTCGGCCCGCCGCAGGTCGCCCGCCGGGCCGAACAGCGAAGGCGACGCTCGCGATCGACCCGGCGGCGACCGCGCGCTGGCCGTCTGGCGCGGCGCGGGCGGCGCGCTGCAGTACTCGCTCCGCGATCCGCGGCCGGCTCGCTGAGCGCGCCGGCGGGGCAGGCGCACGCGCGCGCAGGGCGCCGATAGGAAAAGATGCGCGGTCGATGGACAGGGACTACGAGCTGCAGACGCACCAGGTCGAGGACCGCCACTGGTGGTACCGCGGGCGGCGCACCGTGCTCGAGGGGGTGATCGCCGGCCTCGGGCTGCCCGCGCACGCGCGCATCCTCGACGCCGGCTGCGGCAGCGGGCGCAACATGATCGAGCTCGCCCGCCACGGCACGCGTCACCGGCGTCGAGCTCTCCGAGACGAGCGTCGAGCTCGCGCGGGCGCGCAACTGCGGCGAGGTGATCGCGGGCTCGGTGCTCGAGATGCCCTTCGCGGACGCCAGCTTCGACCTCGCCGTCAGCCTCGACGTGATCGAGCACCTCGAGGACGACCTTCGGCGCTGCGCGAGCTGCGCCGCACGGTCGCGCCCGGCGGCGCGCTGCTCGTGACCGTCCCCGCCTACCAGTGGCTGTGGAGCGGCCACGACGAGATCAACCACCACCACCGCCGCTACACGCGCCGCTCGCTGCAGCGCGTCGCCGAGCAGGCCGGCTGGCAGCAGGTGCGCACGACCTACTTCAACTCGCTGCTGCTGCCCGCTCGCGATCCTGCTGCGCGTGCTCGACCGGGTCAACACGAAGACGACCGAGTCGAGCCTCGACCTGTGGGTCCCGCCGGAGCCGCTCAACTGGCTGCTCGAGCGGCCGCTCGCGCTCGAGGCCGCGCTCGATCGCCCGCGGCGGGCGCATCCCCGCGGGCCTCTCGCTGCTGGCCGTCTTCCGCTAGCCGCGCTCAGGCGCTCGCGTCCGTCCGCGACGGGCAGGTCGTGGTGGTGCATGCGGAACGTCCACGCGCGGTTGGCGAAGAACGTCGTCACCGTGACCACGACCGTCGCGAGCGCCTGCGCGAGGAGCTTGTCGAGTGCGCGCTCGTGGACGAACAGGAACAGCAGGCCCTCGTTGATCGCCAGCCCGCAGCCCTGCACGATCGCCCAGCGCACCGGCGTCAGCGAGTCGCCGACGTGCTCGCGGAACGTCCATCGGCGGTTGAGCAGGAACCCGTTCGTCGCGCCGCACGATGAAGCCGATCGCCGAGGCCAGCGAGGTACCAGACGCCGAAGCCCTTCAGCAGGATCGTGTAGACGATGAACGTCAGCAGCGTGTTCGAGATGCCGACGATCCCGAACTTGACGAACTGGACGAGGACGCGGCGACGCATGCGGTGCGCTGCAGGCCCGCTACGCTGGTGAGTCATCGGCCGGGGCTCATGTTCGGCGGGCATCCATCAGACAGGATGAACGATAAATTGAGCGGCGGCTTAGGCAGCCTCGAAGATGGCGACGAGCCGGGCAGCTCTCGACCCGCCCCGGACCACAACTGACCATGTCGGACACACCACTTCGCACCCCCACCCTGCTCAGCGTGTCGCGCCGGTCTACGACGAGGAGGAGCTCGTCGAGGAGTTCGTCGCGCGCACGACCGCGGCGGTCGCCGACTACGAGTTCGAGCTGGTGCTCGTCAACGACGGCAGCCCCGACGGCACGCCGGAGCTGCTCGACCGCCTCGCCGCCGCCGACCCGCGCGTGCGCGTGGTCCACCTGTCGCGCAACTTCGGCCACCAGGCCGCGCTCACCGCCGGGCCTCGAGCACGCCGTCGGCGACGTGGTCGCGATGATCGACGCCGACCTGCAGGACCCGCCCGAGCTGATCCCCGAGATGGTCGCCCAGTGGAGCCAGGGCGCCGACGTCGTCTACGCGGTGCGCAAGCAGCGCGAGGGCGAGACCACGTTCAAGCTCGCGACCGCCTCGTGGTTCTACAAGCTGTTCGACAAGCTCGCGCAGGTCGACCTCGAGCCCAACTCCGGCGACTTCCGCCTGCTCGACCGCCGCGCGCTCGACGCGCTGCTCGCGATGACCGAGCGCTCGCGCTTCCTGCGCGGGATGACCGTGTGGGTCGGCTTCACCCAGACCGCCGTCTCCTACCAGCGCGACGCGCGCCACGCGGGCGAGACGAAGTACACGCTGCGCAAGATGCTGCGCTTCTCGCTCGACGCGATCGCCTCGTTCTCGCACCTGCCGCTGCAGCTCGCGACCTACGTGGGCATCCTCTCCGCGGGCGTCGCGTTCATCGCGATCCCCGTCGTCATCGGGCTGCGCATCGCCGACTCCTACCTGCCGGGCTTCGGCTCGATCACGATCGCGATCCTGCTGCTCGGCGGCATCCAGCTGATCGCGCTCGGCGTGATCGGCGAGTACGTCGGGCGCATCTACGACGAGGTCAAGCACCGCCCGCTGTACATCGTGCGCGAGGAGCGCAACGCGCCCGAGCGCCCGGGAACGGGCCGCCGTCGCACTGTCCGCACGCGCCGGGCCTGCCGGCACGCACGCCCGAGCGGCATCTCTAGACGTCGGCCGCCGAACGGCCCGCGCGCGCACCCGTGCGCTCGAGGCCCGATAATGAGCGCATGAGCGACGAGGAGCCACCGAGCCGGACGACGCAGCCGGGGATCGACCACCGCAAGGAGCGGTCGGATCGAGACCGAGCACCACCGCATCGAGGGCGTGCTCACGCTCGCGCGCGACGGCTTCCGCAGCCGTGTCTCCGACGTGCTCAACGCCGCCGAGCGCGACTTCATCACCCTCACCGACGTGACCGTCGCGCCGCTCGAGGGCGGCCCGGTGGAGCTGCACGCCTATCTGAGCCTCGCGCGCCGCCACATCGTCTTCGCCGTCGCCGCGGAGGGCGGCGAGGGCTAGCAGGGCCCCGCAGGCCCTGCCACTCTCGGTTCTCTAGACGCCGCTCGGTTTGCGCCATTTGCCGCCGGCTTCCTGAGCGGGAAGCGAGTTCGGCGGGACGACGACGGGGCCGCTTGTGGTGCAGTGGCCGTTCGCCTGGCTGTGGGTGAGGTGCGGCTTGGGCAGGCTCGGTTTGGTTCCGTTCGGTTCGGCGAAGTTGAAGGCGCTCGTCAGGTCGCCCGCCGTTTCGCGTCGCCACGCGCTCAGGTTCGGCACCTCCGTGCCGAACCGCGGCTCGAGGAAGCGCAGGATCGAGGTGTGGTCGAACGTGTCCGAGCAGAGGAAGCCGCCCCGGCTGAAGGGCGAGGCGATGAGCATCGGCACCCGGAAGCCGAGGCCGATCGGCCCGGTCACGCCACCCGCGGCGCCGGTGATGTCGGGGACCGTGAGGTACTCGCCCGGGCGTGCCGGCCGGGGCGACCGGCGGAGCGACGTGGTCGAAGAAGCCGCCGTTCTCATCCCATGTCACGAACAGCGCCGTCTTGGCCCAGATCTCCGGATGCTCCATCAGCATTTCGAGCAGCGCGTCAACGGTGTGCTCGCCGAGCTTCGGCCGTGGAGAACCCGGGGTGCTCGGTCTCGAACACCGACGCGTTGATCCAGGAGACCTGCGGGAGTTCCTTGCGTTCCAGATCGGCCTTGAAGTCGTCGGGTTAGACCGGCTTGAAGGCCGCGTCCGGCGAGCGCCGGATCGGTCTTGTAGGCCTGGAAGTAGCTGAGCACGTTGTCCTCCACGCCGAACTGCGCTCCGCTGTAGACCTTCCAGGTCACACCCGCCGCGCGAGAGCTGCTCGGGCATCGTCGTCCAGGTGAAGCGCCCTTCGAGGGCTTCCCGCGGGCCGAAGGTCAGCGTCTCGATCAGCGGACCGCCGTTGGTCGCCGTCCGGGTCGATCGTCCCCGTCATGCTGTACAGGCGGTTCGGATCGGTGGGCCCGAGTACCGAGCAGTGGTAGCCGTCGCAGAGCGTGAACGCTTCCGCGAGCGCGAAGTAGAACGGGATGTCCGCCCGCTCGTAGTAGCCCATCGTCGCCGGCCCGGCCTGCAGGCCGTCGACGGCGACGTGCGTGCTGGACGAACCCGTCCATCGCGCCGCCGTCCCAGCATTCGTGCTGGGGCACCCAGTCGTGGGTGATGTCGCGCAAGCACTGCGGGCGCCGCCGGCTTCCAGGTGGAACGGCAACAGCTCGCCTTCGTAGCCTGCGCACGGAGTAGCCGGGCTGCGCGATTTCGCCGCCGGCGATCGCCTCGTTGAAGCCGCGCACACCGGGCATCGTGCCGAAGTAGTGATCGAACGATCGGTTCTCCTGGATCAGGATCACCACGTGCTCGATGTCGGTCAGTTTGCCCGGTCCCGGCATCGCCGCCATCGCGGCTCTCGACCAGCGGATCCGCACTCAGCGCGACCGCTCCGGCCGCGGCCCCCGCCTGCAGCAGATCCCTACGTGTCATCCCTGAAGCCATCCCCCACCCCTCCTGTCCGTTAACTCCCTCGCGGCCGATCATAAGCGCGCGAGCACCCTGAGGGCAACTCCGGGCTCAGATTGCGCGCATCCGGTTGTTGCGCGGGTTGTGCTCGAGCTCGGCGAGGCCGAGCGCCTCGAGCAGCGGCGGCATGTACATCCCGAAGCGCCCGCGCAGGCCCTTCTTCGTGCCGTAGAAGCCGCCGACCGGGTTCTCCGACGAGCGCGCCCACGCCTCGACCGTCCCCTCCGCGGCGGGCTTTCTCTCGTCCGCGCTCCCGAGTGTCATCCAGTCGCCGTGCTGCCTGAGCATCTCGTGCAGGTCCTCGATCGCGCGCAGCATGTAGCCGAGCTTCGTCTTGCCGACGACGCAGACGATCGTGCCCGACTCCCTCGTCGCGATACATCTCGTACTCCGAGCTGCCCGGCGGCGTCCTCAGCCGCCACGGGCGCTCGGCCGTTCCATCGCCTGAGAATTCAGCTGGCATCTTGCGCCCTCCAGGTCGGCCCCCCACCGGACGCGGCCGGCACCGGCGGCACCGAGCGCGGCGCGAGGGGCGAGCGCCCGCGCGCCTCGCTCGGCGTCTGCAGCGGAGAGGGCGGGATTCGAACCCGCGATGGAGTTTGACCCCCATACTCGCTTAGCAGGCGAGTGCCTTCAGCCTCTCGGCCACCTCTCCCGGAGGTCGGGACGCAAGTCTAGAGCGTGACGAGCGTGCCGGGTCAGCGCGTAGCATCCCGGTGACACCGCGGAAGGGTGGCAGAGCGGTTGAATGCGGCGGTCTTGAAAACCGTTAGACGGGCAACCCCCGTCTCGGGGGTTCGAATCCCCCCCTTCCGTTCAGAGCCGCCGGAGCGAGCGGTGTGCGCGAAGGGTGATCTTCATGCGCCCGATGGTTCCCATCCCTGAAAGGAGCACTCGATGACAGACACTCCTCAGGCCTTCCCAGACGGTCCGCTGCAGCTCGGGGTGGTGATGCCGCAGACCGAGATCGGCTCGGACGTCTCGGCGATCCGCGAGTACGCCCAGGGTGCGGATGAGCTCGGCTTCGCGCACCTGCTGGCCTACGACCATGTGGTCGGCGCGGACCCGGCCGTCTACGAGAACTGGGACGGCCCGTATGACATCAACACCGAGTTCCATGAGCCGTTCGTGCTGTTCGGGTACCTCGCGGCGTGCACCTCGCTCGAACTGGTCACCGGCATCGTGATCCTTCCTCAGCGGCCGACCGTGCTGGTGGCCAAGCAGGCCGCCGAGGTCGATCTGCTGACCGGCGGGAAGCTGCGGCTGGGAGTCGGGATCGGCTGGAACCCGGTCGAGTACGAGGCGCTGGGCCAGGACTTCACGGTTCGCGGCCGGCGGATCGAGGAGCAGGTAGCACTGATGCGCAGGCTGTGGACCGAGCGATCCGTCACCTCCGCCGGAACGTTCGACACGGTCACCGGGGCGGGCCTCGCCCCGATGCCGGTGCAGCGCCCGATCCCGATCTGGTTCGGCGGCATGTCCGAGAAGGCACTTGAGCGGATGGGGCGCCTCGCCGACGGCTGGATGCCGCTGGTCCAGCCCGGGCCGAAGCTCGACGCGGCGCTGCGGGTGATCGCGCGCGGCGCCGACGCCGCCGGGCGCGATCCCGCGCTCATCAAGATGGAGGGCCGCGTCGACTGGCGCGGCGACGCGGACGATGTGGCGCGGCGAGTCGAGGGCTGGCGGCAGGCCGGAGCCACTCACGTGTCCCTGAACACGATGGGCGCAGGACTGAGGACAGCCGCGGCACACCTGGATGCGCTCGCCAGCGCGGCGAGGCTCCTGGGCGTCGGCTGAGCGGCAGTGCTCACCCGGTCAGGCTCTGATGAACGCGAGCAGCGCGCTCGCTTCGATGCGGGCATAGGGAGCATTCGGGTGCGCCTGGTCCCAGTCGAAGTCATAGACCTCGCGCGGGTAGTCCGCGAACCCTTCCGCGTCCGGGCCGCGGGGGTCCAGCTCCAGTGCCCGTCCGTGAACGATCACGAGAAAGCTCTCGCTCCCGCGCGTGATCGCGCCGCTCACCGCGGGGTTTGAGCGGATGTTCCTGAAGCGCATCGAGTTCTCCGCTGAGCCGAACCAGAACATGCCCCTGTAGAAGAGGCCGTCGACCGGTGCCACACGGGGCTCGGCCCTCGAGTTCACCGTGGCGAGGTCGAGCACCTGCACGCCCTCGAGCTGGTCGCTGAGCTCCAGCGCGTCGAGCCGGCACTCCGGCCCCCAGATCGACCGCAGATGCTCGCCCGCCCGCTCATAGCTCGAGTCCAACAGGGCCTGCAGACGGGCGAGGTCGTCGGATGTCTCGTGCACAGGCCGATTCTGGCACGCCCTGAAACCCGGCCCGCCCAAACCCAACCGGGTTGACTAACCCTGCTATCGGGCTACTATTGCGAGGCCGCGGACACGCTCAGACCGTGGATGGAGGGGACGCCACCCGGCGCCTTGAAGTGACAATTTGGGGAGGCAGGATGCCGAGGTTGACCAGGCGGGCCCGTATGGCGCGCGACGAGTTTCACGCGCATGACGCCAGGTCCGGCCGCGTCCCGGCGGCGCTGCTCTCGGTGATCGCAGCAGCCCTTCTGCTTCTGGCTGCCTTCAGCAGCATCGCCTCGGCCGCGTCGCTCACCGCGTCCAGCAGCCAGAGCGCGCGCGGCGCGCTGCCCGCGGCCAATCTGCCGCCGACGATCACCCAACAGCCGGTCAGCGCGGCGGTCGAAGAAGGCCACACCGCGACGTTCGAAGCCACCGCATCCGGATCTCCCACGCCGACGGTGAAGTGGGAAAAATCGATCAACGCGGGCGTGACCTGGACGGCGGTCGCCGGCGGGACCTCGAACCTCCTGACCCTCGCGAACACCAAAACGATCGAAAGCGGCCACCTCTTCCGGGCCACGTTCACAAACGTCGCGGGCAAAGCCACGACCGAAGTCGTCACGCTCACCGTGGGCAAGGCGCCGTCGGTCACCGTGCAGCCGTCGAACACGACCGCGATCGAAGGGCACGCCGTGTTCCTCAACGCAGAAGCCTCAGGAACACCCGAACCGTCCACGCAGTGGGAAGTCTCGACCGACACGGGCGCGACCTGGAGCCCGATACCCCTGGCGACGTTCTCGCCCTACATCATCACGAGCCCGAAAGTCGCCCAGAGCGGCAACGAGTTCCGTGCCGTGTTCACGAACACGCTCGGCAAAGCGACGAGCAACGCGGTCACGCTCACCGTCTACGGGCTGCCGCAGCTCACGCAGCTGCCGCAGAGCGTGACGGTCGAAGAAGGCCAGAGCGCGACATTCGAAAGCGCCGCCACGGCCACCCCGACCCCGACGGTCAGGTGGGAACGGTCGACCGACAAAGGCACCACCTTCACGATCCTGAGCGGCGCGACCTCGCCCACCCTGACCCTCACCGGCACCAAAACGACCGAAGACGGGTATCAGTTCCGCGCCGCCTGGACGAACCTCGCGGGCACCGTCACCACCGCGCCCGCGACGCTGACCGTCCACAGGGCGCCCGCGATCGTCAAACAGCCGGCCGCGTCCGTCGTCAACGAAGGCCAGACCGCGACGTTCGAAGCAACCGCGTCGGGCTATCCCGCACCGACGGTGCAATGGGAAGTCTCAAGCGACGGCGGCGGTACGTGGGCGGAAGTCCCGGGCGCGACGTCGGCGCTGCTTACGCTCCCGGGGACCTCGTTCTCCCAGAACGGGAACCTCTACCGCGCGGTCTTCACGAACGCGGCAGGAAGCGCGACCAGCAACGGGGCGAGCCTGACAGTGCACTCGCCGCCCGTGATCACGCTGCAGCCGGAAAGCACGATCGTGCAGGCCGGTGAAGGCGTCACGTTCGAAAGCACCGCCACCGGCTTCCCCACGCCCACCGTGAAGTGGGAAGTCTCCACCGACGGGGGCGTCAGCTTCAGCTCGATCCCGGGGGCGACGTCGACCCAGTTCACGATCGCCGCGACGACCCTTTCGCAGAACAAAAACGAGTACAGGGCTGTGTTCACCAACATCGCCGCGACGCTCGCGAGCCAGCCCGCGACGCTCACCGTCGCAACCAACCACTTCGCCGCGGTCGGCTGGGGCAAGAACACGAACCTTCAGCTCGGCAACGGCGGCAAACAGGCCTACAGCGCCTCGCCGACCGCGGTCAGCGGACTCAAATTCGTCACGCAGATCGCCGCCGGCGGCCGTCACAGCCTCGCCCTGATCGCCAACGAAACGGTGCTCGCCTGGGGCAGCGACGAATTCATGCAGCTCGGCGAAGAAGGTCAGCCAGAGCAGCGTGCCCGTGCTCGTCAAAGGCCTCGCCGGCGTGAAGGCGGTCGCAGCCGGCGGCGACCACAGCCTCGCCCTGCTGTCCAACGGAACCGTGATGGCGTGGGGCGAAAACGAATACGGGCAGCTCGGCGACGGCGCCACCAACGAGAAGCTCCGCTCCGGTTCAGGTCAAAGGCCTGACCGGGGTCGAGGCGATCTCGGCCGGCGCGACGTTCAGCCTCGCGCTCCTTTCGGACGGGACCGTGATGGCCTGGGGCGACAACGAAGCCGGGCAGCTCGGGTCCGGCAAAGCCGGCAGCTCCACCACCCCCGTCGCCGTCAAAGACCTCAAAGGTGTCACCGCGATCTCGGCCGGCGGCGACTTCGCGCTCGCGCTGATGAGCGACGGCACCGTCGAGTCCTGGGGCAGCAACGAATTCGGCCAGCTCGGCGCGGAAGGCAACGAAGAAGAAGCCGGCAGCAACGTGCCCGTGCCGGTCGCCTCGCTCAGCGGAGTCGCCCAGGTAGCGGCGGGCACACACCACGCCCTCGCGCTGCTCACCGGCGGCACGGTCATGGCGTGGGGCGAAGACACCTACGGGGAGCTAGGGAACGGCGCCATGAAAGCGCGCCAGCAGGCACCCGTCGCCGTCACCGGCCTCTCCGGCGTCTCGGCGGTGTCCGCAGGCGGCCAGGACAGCGTGGCTCGCCTGAGCAACGGCAGCGTCATGACGTGGGGAATCAACGTCTGGGGCACCCTCGGCGACGGCGTGACAGGCGCCCCGAGCGACGTGCCGGTGCTGGTCGGCGGCCTCAACCAGGCCGCGGACGTCTCCGCTGGCGGACTGCACATGCTCGCCTACGGCGAAGCGATCCCGACCGTCACGAGCGTAGCCCCGAACACCGGGCCGACGGCCGGCGGCACGAGCGTGACGATCACCGGCCTGAACCTGCTCGGCGCGAGCGCCGTCAAGTTCGGCAACGCGCCGGCCGCCTCGTTCACCGTCGAATCGGCGAGCTCGATCAAAGCGACCGCGCCCGCCGGGACCGGCACCGTGGACGTCACGGTTACAACCGAATCGGGCACCAGCCCCGGCGGCCCGTCCGACCGCTTCACCTACAAGGTCGCGCCGGTCGTGTCGAAGCTCTCGCCCGTGTCGGGCCCCGCATCCGGCGGCACGGCCGTGACGATCACCGGCACCGAATTCACGGGCGCCACGGCGGTCAGCTTCGGCGGCACGCCGGCGGCAAGCTACAAAGTGCTCTCCGCCACGAGCATCACAGCGGTGGCTCCGGCGGGAGCATCCGGCTACGCGGACGTCCGCGTCAGCGCGGGCGGCGGCACGAGCGCGATCACCACGCGCGACCGCTTCAAGTATCTGCCGAGCGTCACATCGGTCACGCCGAACGCCGGCCCGACCGCGGGCGGCACGAGCGTGACGGTCGAAGGCAGCGGCTTCACTCCCGGAACCGAAACGGTCTTCAAGTTCGGCAAAGCCAAGGCGACGTCCGTCAACTGCACGAGCAGCACGACGTGCACGATGCTCTCGCCGCCTTCGCTGCCCGGCGCCGTCGAAGTCAAGGCGCTGGTCGGGAAGGTCACGAGCCTCGGCTCGCCGGCCGACGTGTTCACCTACAGCTGAGAGCCCGCTACACGCGCTCCATCGCGGCACCGATGCTGTAGACGGCCGGATCGACCCGCGCCGTGCGGCGGCGGTGCTCGATCGTGTAGCCGGGCCAGTTGGTGGGGTCCCGGCCGTGCTCGTCGAGATACCAGCTCGAGCAGCCACCGGTGGCCGAGATCGTCTCGGGCTAGATGTTGTGGTGCCAGACGCCGCCGACCGAGTCGCCGCGCTCGAGGATCGTGATGTCCCGCACGCCCTCACGCCGCAGCGCGATCGCCGCGGCGATGCCCCCAAAGCCCGCACCGACCACGAGCGCCGACCGGATCATCCCGCCCTCACGACGCCATTGTCCCCGCCGCGGTGTGCGGCTGCGAGAAACCCCGCAGGCGACTGCCGACCGCGACTCCGGGCGGCCTTAGGATGTCCTGCCGTGGACCCCGAGCAACCAACCGAGAGCCGAGCGATCGACCGGCGAACCCTGCTGAAGGGAGGTCTCGCCGCGGGCGGCCTGCTCGTGGGCGGCCTGACGATCAGGGCGCTCGCCGACCCCGGTGAGCGGCCGGCGCCGGCGCCGGCGCCCGTCACGCGGGGCGCACGCGAGCGGCGCCCCAACATCCTCGTGATCCTCGTCGACCAGATGCGCTTCCCGCAGTGGCTCGGCGCGTCCGCGCTGGGACCCGCGCTCCCGCCCAACCTGCAGCGCCTGCGCTCAGGAGCGGTCGCGTTCGCACGGCACTACACCGTCTCCAACGACTGCACGCCGTCCCGTGCGGCGCTCGCTGACGGGGCTGTACACGCACCAGACGGGCTGCATGATCACGGGCGGCAGCACGCTCGACCCGGGCTTCCCGACGTGGGGGACGATGCTCCGCGAGCACGGCTACAACACGCGCTGGTTGGGTAAGTGGCACCTCACCCACCACGACAACCGCTGGACGGCGCGGCGCCGGCGAACGGGCGCTCGAGCGCTACGGCTTCGCCGGCGGCATCTACCCCTCGCCCGGACGGCGCACCCGGGTCAGGGCTGGCGCGATCGACCCGAAGATCGCCGCCGAGTTCGAGAGATGGTTCAGCGCCGAGGGCGGCGGCCGCGCCGTGGTGCACGACGGTCTCGTTCGTGAACCCGCACGACATCGCGTGGTGGTACGTGCTGGAGCGACCGCGTGCCGGCGGAGGCGGGCTCGCCGCGCGACGGTCCGCCGCCTGCCCCCGAACTTCGAGACGCCCGCAGCAGCTGACCGAACGGCGCAAGCCGCGGCTGCAGCGCTCGCTGCAGGACACGGCGGCAGCGTCGTTCGGCCCGGTGCCGTTCACGCGGCCCGGGCGCGCAGGCCGTGGCTGCCCTTCCTCGACCTCTACACCAAGCTCCAGCGCGAGGTCGACCGCCACATCGGGCGCGTGCTCGCGACGCTCGCGAGCCGGCCGCGAGATGGCCGCGAACACGGTCGTCGTGTTCACCTCCGACCACGGCGAGTACGGCGCCTCGCACGGCCTGCGCGGCAAGGGCGCCGGGGTGTACGAGGAGGCGATCCGCGTGCCGCTGATCGTCAACGACCCGCGCGGACAGCTCACGCGCTGCCCCGAGCAGGTCCGCACGCAGCTCACCTCGAGCGTCGACGTCGCGCCGCTGCTGCTGACGATCGCCACCGGCTCGGACGACTGGCGCAGCGACCCGCACTACTCGCACATCGCCGGACGCGCCCGACCTGCGCGCGATCCTCGCCGACCCGCGGGCCCCGGGCGCGACCTATGTGCTGCACGCGACCGACGAGGTCGTGACCGAGTTCGCGCTCCAGCCCTATGCGGCCGACGCGCCGCTGCACGTCGTCGGCGATGCGCACCGCCGACGCCAAGTACGCGACCTACTCGCACTGGCCCGAAGAAGGCATCGACGCCGCTCGCGGCGGGCCAGGAAGCGGAGCTCTACGACTACCGCACGCACGGCGGCCGGCTCGAGATCGACAACGTCGCCGGGCGCGAGCGCGCTCGAGAGCCCGATGCGCGCGACAGCTCGAGCACGCCTTCACGCAGCGAGCTGCGCGCAGCCGCTGCCGAGCCGCCTGCGCGCAGCGCACGCGCGCGGGTTCGCCGACTACTTCTCGACCGCGAGGGGCGCGGCGCAGGCGGCGACCGCTGCAAGCGCAGGCGCGTCGAGAAGCGAGGTCGGCCACGATCGCACGGGCTGCGCCGTGCCGCGGCCGGCGAGGGCGCGGCGCCGCTCTAGGCCTTGATCGCCGCGCGAGGTACCGAGCACGGCCCCGTGGCGTCGAGCGCCTGCACCGTCACGTAGGGCCCGCTCGTGTGCACCGCGATCGTCGTCTCGAAGCCGGCCCCCGGCGCGCTGCGCGACCGCCGCAGCGAGCCGTCGGCGAGGAGCCGGCGAGCACCCGCCAGGAGGCCACGTCGGTCGCGCCGTTCCAGCTCGCCGAGACCGACAGGCCGCCGGCCCGCGGGCTGCGGCGAGCGACCGGCGGAGCGCTCGGGGCGTGCCCGTCCCACGGCGCGAGGATAGGTCCGGAAGTCCTGGACGTTGCGCCCGAGCGTGCCGTCGAGTAGCACGTGCCCGGCGCCGTCGAACTCGGTGAAGTTCGGCAGGCCGCCGTAGCCGATCAGCCAGTTGCCCGCCGGGCAGGCTGAGCGTGTTGCCCTGGCTGGAGGCGAGCAGCGTCGCGTTGGGGTTCACGAACGCCTTGACGAGCGTGACGCGTGTGCGCCGCGGCGTTGGGAGCGAGCAGCAGCCCGCGCGACTGCTTCTCCTTCGGGGGGTCGGACGCGTTGTCGAACACCGAGATCAGCCCGCCGGGCTGCCACTCCGCGTCGTGCTGCCAGTAGAAGCTGCACGCCCGGCCCGAATTTGAAGCTCGCTGTGCGTGCCGCCCAGCCGCCAGCGGACCGCGCCCGTGTGGATGTCGACGTCGTAGAGCGCCCAGGTGTTGCGCGCGGACAGCAGCACGTCGCCTTCGCTGCCCGGGTTGATGGAGTTCACGTGCACGTAGTCCCACGGGTAGTGGCCCTTCGGCGCCGGGTTGTGCGATTCGGTGAGCGGGACGTGCCCGAGCGCGTGCCACTCCCACATCACCAGCCCCGTCCTGACGTCGATCTCCTGCACGATGCTGTCCGTGAGGATGTCGTGCGGAGCCGCCTCCGTAGCGAGGTGAGGTTCATGTGGATCGGGTCGAACGCGTCGATCCACGCCGTCCCCTGCGGGGTGATGTGGAACTCGTGCAGGTCGGCGTGATAGCCGTTGCCCGCCCTGATCCGGCCGATCTGGCGGTAGGAGGTGTTGTAGATCACCTCTTCGCCCTGGCCGAAGCCCGACCTCGAGGACGTGCCCTGCCACCACGTGAGCACCGGCTGGCCCTGGTAGACCTGGAGCGGAAGTTGGTGCCGACCTGGCCGGCGGGCACCGGGTGAAACCAGACGAGACTGCCGGCCTGGTCGGCGATCATCGGGCCGGGCGTGCCGATGCCCTGGTAGGGAGCGAGGAACAGGTCTCCGGGCGTCGCGCCGGGCGCGCGCGGCCGTGGTCACCCTGCACGCTCGAGGGCGCGACCCCGGGCAGCGGTGCTGTAGTGCTGCACGCGCTCGGGTCGCCGGGTTGGTCGGGAACGGACGCGTGCTGACCGACCGCCTGATGGGCGATCACGAATGCTCGTCTTCGCGGCCGCGGTAGGCTCCAGCCGGCGACGACGCGCGCGCTCACCGAGACCCGCTCGCCTGCCCGGAACGGGTGCAGCGGACATGAAGCTCTCGCCGGTGCCGGTCGAGTAGGAGCGCAGCACGCCGGCGTGCGCGCCGGTGCTCGAGCCGACGACCCTGATCGAGAGCACACGGGTGCCGGGCGGACCGAGGAAGCTGATCTGGCTGGAGGGCGACGCGTCCGCGGTGCCGTACTGCGGCGAGACCGCGACGGGGCCGGAGACGGCGGCGACGCTCGCGGTCGAAGTGCTCTGCAGCACCCCGGGGCTCGCGTGGTAGCTGACGCCGCACGCGGCGAGCGCGATCGCGGCGCCCACGCTCGCGAGGGCAGCTGTCGGCGGGGCGATGTTGGGGTGCCTTCTCATCAGCTGTGAGTGCCCGCGCGGCCAGCGGGCCGGGCGCGAGGTTCCTGCAATCAACGGCGCGCGCGTCGCTTGCCCGTTCGGCGGCGTCGCGGGTCGCTGCGTCCAAGGATACCCGCCGGCCCTTACGGGCAAGCCGGCTGCATCGGGGACGGCCCGCGCCGTGTTCGCCTTCGCCGCGGGGCGCCCGATCGCGTACGCTCTGGATGGATGAGGGTTCGGAGTGGGATCTCGGTAGCTGCCGTGGCCGCTGTGCTCGCGGTCCTGCCGTCGGCCGCGTCGGCATCGGACGCGTCCTCGACGCAGGCGTACCTGCAGGCCGACTACAAGCTGGTGCACACCGCCGCCGCGGGCGTCGTCCGTGCCGAACACGCACCGCTGCTGCTTCTCGCGAGGGTCCAGCGCGAATGCCCTGCAGGGGCCGCCCGCTCGCCGCAGGGTCCTCAGTCCACCCAGCTGAGCAACGAGGTGATCGGCGCGATGGTCACGACCGCCTACAAGCCGAACCTGCCCGCGATCCGCGCATTCGTGAGGTCCGTGTCGGGCCTGCGCTGGAGCAGCGGCGGGCTCACGCGGGAAGCGCGCGAATACGCGAGGGCCTGAAGACACTGACCGGACTGGCCGAACCTGCGCTCTGCGCGGACGTGGGCTCGTGGGCGTCGAGCGGCTTCACGGCGCTGCCCCCGCCACCGTCTCCTTCGACGCGCGTTTCATGCCGGCCTGGGTCGCGATCGGGAACGTGTTCAACGGCCGCCTGAACCGCAGCGAGAACTCGCAGGCGCGGTCGCTGGCGGCGCGCGCCGCGCCGCTCGAAGAACGCCTCACAGAGGCCGAAGTGAAAGCCGTCGAAAGCTGGGGCAAAATCATGAACGCCCTGGAACTCTGGCCGTAGCCGAGGGTCAGGCGACGGCGCGCAGGTGGCGGTAGGGCTCGCCGCGCAGCTCGCGAACGAGCGCATCAACGACGCTCTCCTCGTCCTCGGGCGCGCCGTCCGTGACGGCGCCGATGACCGAGCGCTTGCGCTCGAGCAGGACTGAGATCGCCTCATCGACGGTTGACGCGGCGAGCAGGTAGTAGGCGTTGACGGCATCGAGCTGGCCGATCCTGTGGCAGCGGTCCTCGGCCTGGTCGTGCTTGGCGGGAGTCCAGTCGAGCTCCAGGAACAGGACGCTCGAGGAGCGGGTCAGCGTGAGTCCCTGGCCGGCGACCTCTATCGAGCAGACGATCAGCTGGTTCTCGGGCCCATCGGGCTGCTGGAAGGCGGCGAGAGCCTGATCGCGCGCGGCGTGGCTGTCGGAGCCGACTATGTGCAGAGCCATCGGGAAGCGGTCCATCAGCGCCCGCTGGATCTCCCTGTGGTGGGCGAACACGACCAGCCGCTCCCCGGAGGCGAGGAAGTCGTGGACCCAGGTGAGCGCCGCGTGAAGCTTCCCGCGCGCGGCGAGGAGCTTCAGCGCGTTCAGCCGCACGAGGCGTTCGGCGCGCAGCGCGGCGGCAACCTTCGCGTCGACCTCGCCGAGCTCGAGCGGCTGGCTGCGCAACCACGCGATCAGATCCGTCTCTGCGAGGCGGTATTCGGCGGCGTTGTCGAGTTCGACCGGGACGACCGAGCGCGTCTTTGCGGGCAGCTGCGGCAGGACGTCGGCCTTCAGGCGCCTGACGAAGCAGCGGGCGCGCAGGTGCCAGTGCAGGCGCAGGTGCGCGTCCGGGCCACGGAAGCGCTCGCCGAACTTGACCCCGGAACCGAAGTCCTGAAGGCGTCCGATGATCCGCAGCTGGGAGATCAGCTCGGCCGGGCGATTCACGACCGGTGTGCCGGTGAGCGCCAGCACTATCCCCTCCGCGGGCACCTCGGCGGCCAGCCGCTGCACCGCCTGAGTGCGCTTCGCGGCGGCGTTCTTGCAGTAGTGGGACTCGTCGAGGACGAGCGCCTGCGGCGCGATCGCCGCGAGCTCCGGCAGGCGGGCCGCGACGATGTCGTAGTTGACGACCGTGATGTCGGCCTCGCCGTCACCTGCGCCGTTGCCGGACAGCGCGCGTGCCGTGCGGCCGGGCAGCCAGCGCTCGATCTCGCGCATCCAGTTCAGCTTCAGGCTCGCAGGACACACCACGACGGCGGGGTAGGCGCCGTCCGCCTCGAGCGCGGCGAGCGCCTCGATCGTCTTGCCGAGCCCCTGCTCGTCGGCGAGGAAGGCCCGCCGGCGCTCGAGCAGGTAGCTCACGCCGGCGCGCTGGAACGGCTTCAGCTCGCCTCCGAGCCCGGGCACCGTCAGATGCGCGTCGGTTGCCTTGGAGAGCTCGACCAGCCCCTCCGCGCGAGCGTGGTCCTCGCGAATCTCCTGCAGCAGCGCGAGCGCGGCCGGCTCGAGCCAGACCCCGGCCTCGGCGAGGAACGCGTCGAGCTCCGGGACGCAGAACGGGTCGGCGCGGATACTCGGCAGCGAGGCGTGCTCATGGACGGCGCCGCGCGCAGGCTGCGCCCGCTGGGCGCCCGCGAGCGCGGTGAAGCGCTCGAGCAGCGCCTCCTCGTGGCCGGGCGCGAGCACGAAGCATGCCGGGTCGTGGATGCTCGAGCGCTCCAGCACGGCAGGCGGCGCGGGCCGCCCGTCCTTCAGAGCCTGGACGCAGCGCCGTGCCGCGCGGCTCATCCACCCCTCGAGGTGCTCCTCGATCAGCGTCCAGTTCTCCAGCGTGAGGGGCACTGTGGCTCCGCCGGGAGCGCTCGCGGCGTGCTCGCGGATCACGGGCGGGAGCCGCGAGAGGTCGCCGAGCAGGAGGAACACGGCCTCGCCGTCGGCGCTCTGAACCTCTATGTTCCCGCGCCACGTGCGGGCGCGGGCCAGCCACGCGGAGACCCTCGGGTCTACGTCGGCGTCCTCGATCTCACCGATCAGCTCGGCTATCTGCTCCGCGTCCTGCTCGATCGCTGCGATGCCGACGGAGCCGCTCGTGGCCTGCAGCGCGCGCAGGCCCGCGCGCGCTGCGAGGACGCAGGCGTGCCTGGCGCGCGGCGGGGCGAACACGATCCAGTGCTCGCCTCTGCGGTCGCGCCGGAACTCGACGTCGTGGCTCTGCAGGCCATCGCCGCCCTGCGGCTGCTCGTGCGGGTGGCCCAGCTGGACGGCTCTCTCCTCAACGTGCCCCGAGCGCGCGCGCAGTGCGCGCCGCGCCGTATCGCTGAGGCGCAGCGAGTCCCCCTGCTCGGCGAGCTCGCTGAGCGTTTGCGCGGACTCGTCGTCGAGCGGGACCAGCGCCCGGCCGATCGCCGGCAGCTCCCTCGCCTCCGGGTGCGCCATCAGCGCAGCGACGGTCTCGGCGGCGGCATCCGTCGCGAAGCTCAGCCACCAGTCCGAGTCGGGCCTTGCCAGGTCGACCAGGCACTCGCTTGCCCGGCGGCGCGCACGGCGGCGGCCTATCGCGTGCTCGAGCTGTTCGCTCACTTCGGGTCTGCCCGGCAACGCCGCGAGCAGGCGCGCGAGCGCCTCTGCCTGGTCGGGCTCAAGGGGTATGCACCAGGCGCGATCGGCGGGATCCCAGCGACGGCCGGGGATCGCGCGCAGCAGCACGCGGAGCTCCTCGTCGTAGGGGAACCGCAGCACCGCCTCGTCGCGTTCGAGGGATGCCGTGAATGTCGCCGGTGACATGAGGGCACCACGATAGGCATCCCTGGGGATGACCCTCGACTCGTGCGGGCACGGATATCGTGGACGCGGACCGGGCCAGTCCAATCGAGGAGCTGAGATGGCGAGAATGCGAGCGGTGCAGGTGAGCGAGCCGAACGGGCCACTGGAGCTCGTGGAGCGGGAGGTTCCCGCGCCGGGGCGCGGGCAGGCGCTGATCCGCGTGCAGGCCTGCGGCGTGTGCCACAGCGACTCCTACGCCGTCAGCGGCGGCTTCCCCGGCGTGCCCTACCCGGTGATCCCGGGGCACGAGATCGCCGGCGTGATCGACGCCCTCGGCGAGGGCGTCCACGGCTGGGAGGTCGGCCAGCGCGTCGGCGTCGGCTGGTTCGGCGGCAACTGCGGATACTGCGAGCAGTGCCGGCGGGGCGAGCTCATCGCCTGCCGGAACATGTCCATCCCCGGCGTCACCAGCGACGGCGGCTACGCGGAGTACGTGCTCGTGAGCGCCGCCGCGATGGCGCTCATCCCCGACGAGCTCTCCGCGCAGGACGCCGCGCCGCTGCTTTGCGCGGGAATCACGACATACAACGCGCTCCGGCGCAGCGGCGCCCGCGGTGGCGACCTCGTGGCGATCCTCGGAGTCGGCGGCCTCGGGCACCTCGGCGTTCAGTTCGCGGCAAAGCTCGGGTTCGACACCGTCGCGATCGCGCGCGGAACCGGCAAGGAGGAGCTGGCCCGCCGCCTCGGCGCACGCCACTACATCGACAGCACCGCCCAGGACCCCGCGGCCGAGCTGCTCGCCCTCGGCGGCGCACGCGTGATCCTCGCGACGGTCACCAATGCGCCTGCGATGAGCGCCGTGATCGGCGGGCTCGGCGTACGCGGGGAGCTAATCGTCGTCGGGGCGTCAATGGAAGCGCTCGAGGTGCCGCCCTCCGCCCTGATCGGAGGGATGCGCTCAATCTCCGGGCATGCCTCGGGAACGTCCAAGGAGTCCGAGGACACGCTCGCGTTCAGCGTGCTCGCGGACGTGAGACCGATGATCGAGACCGTGCCGCTCGAGCAGGCCGCCGGCGCCTACGAGCGGATGATGGCCGGCGACGCGCGCTTCAGGATGGTCATCACGACGGGCGCATGAGCGCCACCCGCCTCAGGCCTGCTCGTCGACCTTGCCGAGACCGTTCTTGATTTCTCGCGTGAGGGACGCGCGGACGAGCATTGCGAGGCCCGGGATCGGCGACGCGAGGCGGATGTCGTAGACCATCCTGGTGCCGCCCCCGTCGGGCGTGAACGTCATCACGCCGACGTGGCCGCGGAGCGGGCTGCCCTTGGTGATCTTGTAGACGATCCGCTCGGGCACCACGAACTCGGTGACGGTCTCCTCGAACGGCGGCAGCGGCCCGATCTGCAGGCGCCGGACCGAGCCGACGCCGTTGCGCTCTCCGTCCTCGCCGTCGTGCAGGCGGGTGATCTTCGCGCCGAAGACGTCCGCGAGGTTCTCGTGCTCGGCGAGGTAGGCGAAAACCCGCTCGGGCGGCTTCTCGAAATGATGGTCGATGTTCACGTGGTGGGCTCTCATCGGCCACACCCTATTCGGAGACGGCCGACCGCGCTCAGCCGCCCGCCGGACCGACGTCGAGCAGGCCCTCGAGCCGCTCGAGCACGTCGGGCGAGCCCATCGCCAGGATCACGTCCCCGGCCTCGAGCTGCGTCTCGGCGGCGGGCTGCGGCTGGAAGTCCGTTCCGCGCCTGAGGCCGACGATCATCGACGCTCCGCGTATGTCGCCGATGCGCCGGCCGACTCCGCTGCAGCCCGAGTCGACCACGATCTCCTCCAGGCGATACTCGGCGTCGACGTCGATCACCCCGCTGAGCTGCCTGTGCAGCGCCAGCCGCGCCATCTCGGTACCGCTCGACTTATACGGCGAGATGACGCGGTCCGCGCCCGCCCTGCGCAGCTTCTTCTCGGTGTCCTCGGCGGCGGCGCGCGCGACAATCGAGATGTCCGAGCGCAGCTCCCGCGCCGTGAGCGTGATGAACACGTTCACCGCGTCCGAGTCCGAGCAGGCGACGATCGAGCGGGCGCGGGCGATTCCGGCCTGCATCAGAACGGCCTCGTCGGACGCGTCGCCCTCGATGAAGTGGATCCCGAGCCCCTCGGCCGCGTGGCGGTTCTCGAAGTCCTTGTCGATCACGACGGCCGGGGCGTGCGCAGCCTGAAGGTCCCTGGCGACCTGCCTGCCGACGCGCCCGAAGCCGCAGACGATGTGGTGGTCGGTGAGCGAGTCGATCATGTTCTGCGTGCGGCGGCCGGCGAGCAGGTCCGCGAGGTGTCCCGCGGCGAAGAACTCGGCGATCGTCGCGAGTGCGTAGAAGAGCGTACCGACGCCCACGATGATCAGGGCGATCTGGACGATCTGGCCTGCCAGAGTGACGGGCGACTGAAAATTGCCCTCGGTCGCGGCCGTGTCCAGCGCCCATCGAAACGAGTACCAGAGGCTCGCATTCTCGCTGATCGCGAGACCCACGGCGCCCAGCAGGACGAGCCCGGCCGATATCAACGCGACCTGCGTGATCCTGCGCGCGAACAGCATCAGCTGGTCGTGCCGGGCGTCCGGCGGGCGCCTCTGGCTCGCGCTCATCCACTGATGATCGCCGACGGGGCCTCCCGCTGTCCTCGCGGCGCCGCGAGGATGACCCGCACAGCGTCTCTATAGTGGCCGCGGAGTCAGCATGAGCGACGCGCGCGAGCACCAGGGCACGGGCCGGGACCTAGAGATCCTCGATGTCCGCTACGACGGGCGCGACGGGATGATGGGCGCCTGGCTGTCGGGAGATGTGCTGATCGACAGCGGCCCCACCTCCTGCCTTGACCGTCTGCTCGACGGGCTTGCGGGCCGCCGGCCGCGGCAGCTGCTGCTGACCCACATCCATTTCGATCACGCCGGCGCCGCGGGCGCCCTTGTCGAGCGGTGGCCCGACCTCGAAGTCTTCGTTCATCCCCGCGGCGCGCCGCACCTGATCGACCCCTCGCGTCTGGTGTCCAGCGCGCGCCGTGTGTTCGGCGACCGATTCGAGGGGCTGGTAGGAGATGTGATCGCGGTGCCGGAGTCGAACCTGACGATCATCGAGGACGGCGCGAGGATCGGCCGCTTCACCTCGGCCTGGACGCCGGGGCACGCCTCCCACCACGTGGCGTTCCTTGACGAGGACACCGGGGTGGCGTTCCCCGGTGACGTTGCCGGCGTGCGGCTCGCGCCGGGGGTCGTGATCCCGCCGACGCCCCCACCCGACATAGACCTGCGCAGCTGGCACGCTTCGCTGGACGTGCTGGAGGCCTGGGAGCCGCAGCGGCTCGCGCTGCCGCACTTCGGCGACGTCGAGGACCCGACCGCCCATATCGCCGAGCTGCGTGAGGCGATCGACAGGCACGAGCGGTGGGCACGCGAAGGCGAGGATGTGTTCGTCGAGCGGCTGAGCGAGCACCTGCGCGCGCGGATGCCCGAGCGGGCCGCCGAGGGCTACTCGTTTATCATGCTCGCGCGGCCGAGCGCAGCCGGCCTGCTGCGGTGGCTTGAGAAGGAGGCACTGGAGGCCGGCGCGACCGCCGAGGGTGCCCCACCGAGCCACTAGACTCACGCCCGGCGGTGCGGGCAGCCAGCCGGATCGTGAGCCGGGCGGAGCAAGGAGCAGAGAGACATGATCTTCCGTCAGATCACCCACGACGACCTCGGATGCGCCTCCTACCTTGTCGGGGACGAGCGCGCCGGTGTCGCGGCGGTCATCGACCCACGCTTCGAGATCGATGAGTACCTCGAGCTCGCGCGCTACCGGGGGGTCACGATCGACCATGTCCTTGAGACGCACAACCACGCCGACCACGTGTCCGGGCACGGCAGGCTTGTCGCGGCGACCGGTGCCCGCATCCACGTGCACCGGCTCGCGAGCCCCGACTACGAGCACGAGCCGTTCGACGACGGCTGGGAGCTCGTGCTCGGCTCGCTGCTGATCCGCGCGCTGCACACGCCGGGCCACCGGCCCGAGCACACCGCGTTCGCGCTCATCGACACGACGCGCGGGCCCGAGCCCTGGGCGGTGCTGAGCGGCGACAGCCTGTTCGTCGGCGACGTCGCAAGGACAGACCTCGCGATCGACAAGACCGACGGGGCGCGGCAGATCTTCCGCTCGCTGCACGAGAAGCTCCTCACCCTCCCCGACGAGTGCGAGGTGTGGCCCGCGCACCTCGGGGGATCGATGTGCGGCGGGGCGGGCATGAACATGAAGATCTGCTCGACGATCGGCTTTGAGAAGCGCCACAACCCCGCGCTGTCGATCGAGGACGAGGATGAGTTCGTGAGGGTGTCGATTGCAGAGCTCGGCCCGCAGCCTCCGAACTTCCACAAGATCGTGGAGCTCAACCGGGGTGCGCTGCTGACCGGTGGCGTGGGGGTCGACGCGCTCTATCCGCATCAGGTCGAACTGCGTCGCGACGAAGGGGCGATGCTCGTCGATGTGCGCACGGACCTGCAGTTCGACGACGTCCACATCCGCGGCTCGGTCTGCATCCCGTCCTTCAGCGCGGGGTTCGGGTCAAAGCTCGCGTGGCTCGCGAGCCACGACGAGGACATCATCTTCATCGGGCGCGACGACGAGGACGGCCGGCGCGCAGCGCGGCTTGCGACGTCGGTCGGGTTGCGCAACGTGGCCGGCCTGCTCTCGGGCGGGATGACCAACTGGCGCCAGGAGCGCCATCCGATCGCGAGCACCGAGCGCGTCCCGGTCGATGAGCTGCCGGCCCGGACCGAGGCGGAACCGTCGATTCAGGTGCTCGACGTGCGTGAGCGGGCCGAGTGGGAGGAGGGCCACATCCCCGGCTCGCTGTTCACGCCGTGGCACGACATCGTCGGCGTGCCCGAGGCGATCGACCCGCAGCGGCCGGTGGCAGCGATCTGCGCGGGCGGCGTGAGGGCCGGCACGGCCGCGAGCCTGCTCCGCCGATACGGCGTGGAGCACGTGCTCCACGTCGTCGACGGCGGCGTCTCGCGGTGGGAGAGCCTGGGCGGGCAGCTCGAGCGCGCGTGAGCCCCGAGCCTGCGGGCGCGAGTTTGATCACGCGGGCCCCGGTGACCGATCCGTGGCTTACTGCCTCTCAGCAGGACAGCTGCGCGAGGGTCTGTGAGACGCGTGCCTTCAGGGCCTGCGTGATGTCGGTGGCCTGCGACGGATCCGGAGCAGCGACGAGGGGCTGCGGCCCGTAGTCGTAGAGGTCCATCGAGATGGCGTCCGTGAGCGTGCCCTGCGGGGTGCAGAGGCGCAGCTCGGTCTCAAAGCGCCTGATCCGCTGAGCGTCGTCGACCCACACGTCGACCGGGAGCGTGCTGCTGCCCGTGATCCGCCTCAGCTCGGACGCGTAGGCCTGCGCGCCGGCGCGCTGGCTCGCCGCGACCGTCGATGCGTAGCGTTCGAAGTCGACGAGGGCGTGGTATCGGGTGGTGGCGACCCCTCGCACGCCCTCGCGCCCGACGGTGCTCACCGTGCCTCCCGCGCGCAGGATCTGCAGCAGCTGCGTGGGGCTGCTCGTGTCGCCCGCGATCGGGTTGCTGCCCGACAGCGCCTGCGTGAACGTGTAGATGTCGGCCCGCACCCAGGGCCGCGTGCCGGCGGACAGCGATCCGCCCGTCTCGGGGACTCGCACATATATGTAGGGGCCGCTCTCGATCTCGCTGACGTTGACTGACCCGAGCCGCATCGTCAGGGTTCCCTGGTGCAGGCGTTCATCGATCGAGCCCTGCGCGGTGAAGGATGCCGTCCGCCCCGCGACGCTCGCCCGCGAGTTCAGCGTGAAGCGATAGCCGGGCCCGCTGGAGGTGACATAGGCCGCGCGCTCGACGGGTGTCGTCGACTCGGTGCCCGAGCTCCCGCAGCCGGCGAGCGCACCTCCCGCCACCACGGCGAGCGCCGCGGCGACGCAGAGCCACGTGCGTCGGGCCGTCTTGCTCACGCACATACGCATGCGCGCTGCATCGACTGGCCTCCGGCGCCGCTTTACGCGATTCGCGCGACCTCGCACATTCGGCCGCGCACGAGCGCTGGCAGAGGTTGCGCGCGGCCGCGCGGCGCGGGAAGATTGCCTCCGGCGTTTGCCGAATGCACCTTCACGGAAGCACTGCATCGCGTCATCTCCCGGGGACGAGGGACCGGCCCCGGAGATGGGGCGGGCCCCGGCGCCGCCGCCACAGTGTGATCACCCGGTAGCACGAGCGCCCAGGCCCCTTTCCCGGGCGGGGCCCCCATGGTAGGATGCCCGCCACTGCGGGCGTTGGTGAAGGAGGAGCAAAGGAGCCGTGCCCGCGCTGGAGGATCGGACACAACTGCGACCGGCTGCGCCGGCGCGAAAGCGAGGGGCTACAGGGATGATGCGCGTCAGGCTCACAACCGTGCTGGTGATCGCTGTCTGTGCGCTCTGCGCCAGCGCGACGGCGGCGATGGCAACAGAATTCAAGGCGAATGCGGTCGGCAAGACCTTCTCCGAAGGCACTCCCGGCAAACTCCGCGGGGCGGGCTCGGGACCGCAGGAATTCAAGCTCGGGATCTTCACGTTCACCTGCGAAGGCGCGACGAGCAAGGGCGCGGTGACGGGCGCGTCGACGACCAAGCTGTTTGTGCACGTGCGCTTCACCGGCTGCTCGACGAACCTGCTGCCCGAAAAAAGCCACGAAAAACTGCCGTTCAAAGTCGCTTTCCGCGGCGGCTTCGACATCGAATACAGCTCGAACGGCGCCGTTGAAACGGGTGCGGAAAGCACCTCTGAAGTGGCGATCGTGAACCCGAGCCCCGTGACCGCAGTGGTCGCCGGCACCGGCTGCGTCATCAGCTGGCCTCCGCAGAGGATCACGGACGCCGGCGCAAAAAACCCCGGCCCCTACACGGCAGCGACGTTCACGAACACAGAAGTCGCGAACGGCAAACTCAAAGCGTTCCCGAGCGGCTTCCAGCACAAGCTCGCGATCCACAACGAATTCCTCAAGCTCATCGCGGAAACCGAAGGCGGCAAGTGCGAAGAACTCGAAAAATCGGAATCCAAGACGGGCTACTACAAGGGTGACCTGCTCGAGGAAGTCATCGCCGGCAACCTCGAAGCCCTCTAGCAAGACGTCGCGGTTGGGTCGCCCGGGCCAAGCTCCGCCCCGGGCGACTCCCCCCGCTCCTGATCCACGGGTCGGCGAGGGCACGCCGTCGCCCTCGCCTGAAGCCGCCGCTCATCGCAGCCGGCGCGAGCTCACCCCGCGAGCTGCATCAGCTCCGCTGAGATCCGGCTCCGCGTCTGCGGCCGGGGGCTACTCCTCGCGTGCGATGACGCGGTCGAACTCGACGAACTCGCCCGACTTGGTGTCGGGGTAGACCACGATCACCTGCGGCGGGCCGCCGAACCAGGCGCTCGTCTCGCCGACGCCGACGTACTCGGCGGCGCGCTGCGACCCGTCGGACTGCACCACCCAGACGGGCTGGCCCTTGCGGAAGAGGCTGTCGCCGATGTCCGTCATCCAGCGGGAGTGTAGTGGCAGCGTCCGGTGTCCGCGGGCGTGCGCTACGGCTCGAGCCCAACGGCGGCAAGAGCGTGGTCCGGCGCTCCGTAGCCGACCACGCGCGCGGCGCGTCCGTCGATGAACCACGTCACCGCCGTCCAGCCGAACTGGAGCGGGTAGCCCGACAGCGAGCCCACGCCCGTGATCGTGAATCGAGCTACGACGAAGTCCTCCCCCGCGGCGAGCACCGCGTCGACCTCGAATTCCGCCCCGGGCGCAAAAAGGCCGAGGAGATCCTCGAGCCAGTCGCGCAGGCCTCGCGCCCCGTAGTAGACGGCGTCGGCGGCCGCGGTCGCGTGGTTCTCCATCCGGAACTCGGGAGCGAGCATCTCCACCGGAGTCTCGCCTGAGCCCACGGCGGCGAACAGCACCTCGTGCGCACGGGCGTTTCGCTCGGCGTGCATGGCGGATCCCGCCGAGCGGACAGCGGTTCGAGCGGATACCGCCATCAGCGAGGTCCCCCGCCCCGGCGCACGCGTCGGGGCGGGCGAAGACCCCGAAGAGGAGAGGGCCTTCGCCCGTCGCTCGTCAGCGGCTCACGAGGCGAGCGTACGCTTCCTGCGTGACATGCGCCCTCTCCCGTGATCCTCGGCATCCGCGTCCCTTTCGTGCAGTTCCACCCGGTTAACGGCGGCGGGCAGTCCAGGTTGGGAGAGGGCGGCCGCGCCACAGCGACCGGCCAAGCGCACCGGCGGTGAAAGTCGAGGGGGCGCGGCCGTCGGCCGCGCCCCCTCGGTTCTTCAGGATCAGACGAGCGCGACGGCCCGGTCTCAGCCGCAGATGACCCCAACCACGGTCCCTGTGGCCGGATGGCCCGGATCCGGCGCATATTCGCCGCTGGTCCTGACGAGCACGATCTCTACCGTGTTCCCCGTTATGAGCGGTCCCGACTTGGTGACTTCGCTCGAGACGATCACGGGCATGTATTCCGGCAGCGGAGCGGCCGGCGGGTTCGAGCTGTTGCCCGGCCTCGTCGTCCAGGTCGTTCCGCAGCCGATCAGCGCCGGGCTGTCAGCGAAGCCCTTGAAGGCAGCGGGAGCCGCTCCGCCGCTCAGCTGGTTGCCACGTGACCATTTCGCGCCCCAGAGCAGAACCGAGGAGCCGACTGCGGCGTTCTGATCGCCGATGACGAACGTGGGACCGGTTTCCTGCGGTTCGCCTTCGCCCCCGCCTCCGCCTCCGGTCGCTGCGAGCGCCGGTGCGGCGCCCGCGAGCGCCAGCGCCGCCGAAGCCGAGGCCAACAGAGCCAGGCGCCGAGCCCCTCGCGTCCCGCTTCCCGATACAAGCTTCATGCAGCGCTCCGATCTCTCGATAACCGTGCCCGTCACGCTACGCTCGCGAGGGCCGATTGAGAATCGGATATCCGTCCACCTGTGACGGCGGGACCCGATCCAAGAGACGGCAGCTCACGGCAAATCCCGATCCGGGGACCGTGGTTTCTGCAGTTGGCAGCCGGCCCCGGGTTGCCTACGTTGACGGTGCATGTCCGGCTACGTCCACGCCCGGCGCTCCCGGCTTCAGCTGACTCTGGCGGCCGCGCTCGCGGCCGGCGCGGCGGTGATGATCGGTGCGCCCTCGGCGGGGGCCGCCTGGACGGCGGCGGTGCCCGTCTCAACACCGCATGACGCCATCTTCCGGCTCCAGCCTGCATCCGGCCCGGCCGGCGAGATGCTCTCGTGGGAATTCGCGGACCTCGTCGCGCCGGCGCGGGAACTCTTTGGCGTGCCGGGCGCGCGCTACGCGACGTCGCACTCGGGTGGCCCGTTTGCGGCAGAGCGGCGTCTGACCCCCGGCGGCCGCGGCGTGCAGGTGGTCGACTTGGGCGGCGGCCATCTGGCACAGCTCAGCTTCGTGCTCGCCGGCACCAGCACAACGCCGCGGGTTGCGCTCGGCAGCGTGAGCGGCCGCTTCGGGGCACAGATGCGCGTTCCGGGCGCCGTCGTGATGGGACAGCGCGCAAGCCTGGCCGGGAACGCTCGCGGAGACATGCTGCTCACGTGGATCTCCAGCGACGCACACGGCTACCACCGCGTTGTGTGGGCCAGCGTGAGAGCTCCCGGCGGAGTGTTCGGCAAGCCCCGCGTGATCTCGCGCGCGTCCGAGGCCCAGCAGGTCAGGGCCGCGGTGGGCGCGCAGGGCGACATGCTCGTGGCGTTCCCCAGCAAATGGGGACGGCTGCTCGCCCGGGTGCGCCGCCGCGGCCGCTCGTGGGGAGCGCTCCAGAACGTGGGTCCGGCGGCGGGCGGGAGCGAGAACGACCTGACGCCCTACGTGGCGCTCCACGGCCGGATCCTGCTCGCCTGGTATGAGACGCAGCTGTGCTCGGCGGGCTGCGCGTACCCCGGCTACGTGAGGATCGCCGTGCAGCCGGCCGGAGCGTCGCGATTCCGCCCCGCCCAGCTGATCGAGCGCAGCGCCGTCGGCCTCGCCGGGGCACCCAGCGGGTCGAGTCTCGCGCCGATCATCACCTCGGCTGCGGGCCGCGCACCGGTCGTGGTCTTCGTGGCACGAGACGAAGGCGCCTCTGCGGCCGCACCGCCTGAAACGGCCTCGGTGGTCAGGGTCGCCTACCCGAAGGGACTCGGATTCCGGCCGCCCGCGACGATTTCGGCGGCCGGGAAGCAGGCCGGAGACATCGCCGCGGCGACCGGCGCGGGGGGCGCGATGGTGACCTGGATCACCGGCGGCTACGACATGGGCGTCGTGTCGGCCGTGGTGCTCGCACCGGGCGCGAGCCGCGCCGGCGCACCGGAACAGGTGCTGCCCGCCACCCACGTGATCGAAGCGGCCCCCGTCTACTCGGCGAGCTCGAGCCGCTGGCTTCTCGCCTGGGTGGGCCGCCCCGGATACACCTCATGGAGGCAGCCGGGCCGGATGCTGGCCCAGGTCACCGGCTTCACGCCGTGAGACTTGCTGCCCAGCAGGGTCAGGCCTGCCCGGCCGCGGCAGATCCTCCGGGCTGCAGGGGCCCCGCGGTCGGGTCCTCGAGCCCGACCAGTTCCAGGCTGTCGCGCCAGAGCGCATCCTGCGCGTCGGTGTCGTAGGAGGCGATGGATGAGCGCCGCTCATGGTCGATGGACCAGTAGCGGCCGGTGACCCCCTCAAAGCGCTGCCCGCATGCCAGGCCGGCAAGCGTGCGGCCCGAGCGGCGGGGGGATGAGACGCCCGGCCTGATGATCAGGGCGCGCATGAGGGTGCGCCAGGCCAGGCGTTCCCACGCCGCCGCGTCGCGCGCAAGCCCGGTGCCCGGCATCAGCCCGGGGTCGAACGCGTTCACCGCGATCTGCGTGGGGGAAAGGCGGCGGGCGAGCGCGTAGGCGGTCATCACGTTGGCCAGCTTGGAGGTCGTGTAGCGACGGCGACTCTCGGAGACGTTCTCATCCCGCGGCGCCGGCGTGCTCAGACGCCGCGCATCGATCTCGAGCGGTGCGGGCATGCCGGTGCGCAGGTCCGGGTCGTGGGTGCCCGAGGAGACCAGGACCACGCGCCCGCCGGGGGCGAGCGCATCGGCGGCCAGGAGCCGGGCGATCAGGGCGACGTGCCCGAGGTGGTTGATCGCGAATGTCGCCTCGAACCCATCCACCGTCTCGGTCGGTCTGGTCACCTGCATGCCGGCGTTGGCCACCACAGACGCCAGCTGCCCGACACCCATATCCCGGAGCCGCCGTGCCGCCGTTGCGACGTCGGCAAGCGACCCCAGGTCGAGACGAAGCGCCCGCGCCCCGATGCTCTGAGCCGCCTCGGCGGTGCTCGCCGCGTGGCGCCCGGTGACGATCACCGAGGTGCCCGGCTCCGCCGCCAGCCGGCGAGCGGTCGCGAGCCCTAGGCCCGAGGTCCCGCCGGTGATCAGGATCGACCGTTCGATAATTTGGCAGTCTATGCCATCTCGCATTGCCTGTCAAACGGCATGGTCTGTCACCATGTGCGTCGTGGGCTCGACAACCTCCCTGCGCGAGCGCAAGCGGGCGGATACGCGCACGCGGATCGAGCGGGAGGCGCTGCGCCTGTTCCTGCGCCGTGGATACGACGCCGTCACGGTCGCCGACATCGCCGCCGCGGCGGACGTCGCCCCGCGGACGTTCTTCCGGTACTACCCCGCCAAGGACGACGTGCTCTTCGCCCGCGACGCCGAGATCGCCGAGCTCATCTCAAGCCTCCTGAGTGAGCGACCGCTCGAGGAGGATCCGATGCTGACCCTGCGGACGTGCTGCGAGGCGATGGTCGACTGGACTGTCGCCCAGGAGAAGCTGGTTCGCGACCGCTACGCCGTCGTGGCGGCGTCCGGGACGCTCTCCAGCCGAGACGCGGCCAAGCGCTCGGCGATCGACGCGGGGGTTGCAGCGATGCTGCGCGAGCGCCTGGGTGCCGATGCACAGGACCCACGGCCGCTGCTCTACTCCCGCATCGCGTCCGCGTGTTACGACGCGGCCCTCCAAGCGTGGCTCTCCGGCGGTGGATCGCTGCACGAGGCCCTCGCGCGCGCCTTCGCGGCGCTGCCCCCCGGCCCCGTTGCAGGCTGAGAGGGGTAGCGAAGCCGACGCGGGGGATGCGACCCCGACCGCTCATCTGGATCCGGGCGGCGCCCCACCGTCCCGCGCCCTGCCTCAGGACAGCGCCGCCATGGTGTGCGGCACGGCCTGCTCGAGGCGCCGGCCTCAGGACCCCGACTCGAGCCGTTCGACCGCGGCCTGCATGAATCCGGCCGCGAAAGCGTCTCCTATACGTCCGACGGGGACGAGCGCCGGCAGCGGCATCGTCGCCTCGAGCTCGAGCTCGAGACCGGTGCCGTCACGGTCCTCGAGCCGCCAGGTTGCGTCGAACGACGCGCCGCTGGACGGGCCGCGGGGAACGTGCGTCACGTGGACGAGGTCCGGCGTGCGGACCCGCACCGCGAGCAGGAGATCGAGATCCTTGGCGACCGGTCCGTAGGAGAGATGGAGCTTCGTTTCCGCCCTCAGCGGAAGGCCGTCGTCGCCGACCTCGACGACCTCGACCTCCGTGACAACGTCTCGGTACCAGCTCGGATAGCCCTCGAGGGCTGCAAACAATGCGAAGCAGTCCTCGATCGGCGCGGCCACGCCGGCGCGTGCGGTTCCCTTCAGATGCTTCATGGCGCCCAGCCTAGAGGTCCGCATCGGTCGAGCCCCTCTCCCCCGACTCCGACGATGGGCCCGCGGTTGGGGTGTCAGCGGCGCAACATTCGTCGATCCGGCCGGTGCTCGTCCGCGCGAACGTCAATGGTTACGAAGTCAACGCTCGGAGTGGAGATGCTGCCCGACCGCCGCAAGCTGCGAATCAACGAACTCCCGCAGGGCTACTCGCTCGTCGCTATCGAGGCGGACTCGTTCGTCGTACGCAAGCCGAACGGGGAGGCTGTGCTGATCGCGCAGGATGGCCGCTCGGTGGGGGTCACCACGCGTCCCGACACCCAACACGTCCGCTGCGAGGAACGCCTGGGCATCGAGAGCTCCGTCAGCTCCTACAGGGACCCGATGGACTAGCCGCGGCTGTGCCGATCGCCGCCACCTCCGGCCGGGTGTGCCTCAAGGCCCGCACCGTGAAGCGGGCGCACGACCCTCGATCACCGCACGCCCGCCAACTCCGCCGCGTCGTCGCGCGGCACTGCCAGCGTAGACCCCGGCCCGGCCACCCCGGCGCGGCGCCGACGCGGCGCTCTTGACCGCCCTCGGTGTCGGGCGGCGAGCAACGGCACGACGCGGCGGCACATGACCAGCCTCAGGATCATCGAGGCCCGCTCGGGCTTCAGCCGGTCAGCTCGTGAGCCAAGCGGGCTTGCCGGTCGGCGACGGGGGCGGCCGGCGCTCCTGCCTGCTGGAGTCCGTGCGGCGTCTTCTCCCAGTAGAAGGGGTTACGGATCAGCTGGACGAGTGCGCGCCACGCGGCGACCGAATGAAGCACCCAGTAGAGCGGATTCAGCAGCGCGAACGGCGCGGAGCGCCACCCCTGCACACGGACCGCTGCGATCACATTCAGAGCGATCATGATGCCGTTGCCGACGATCAGATTGATCAGAGCGATCGTCCAGAACAGTCCAGAGTTGAGCATCGGGAGCTGCGGCTCACCGAACGCATACCAGGCTGCGGTGCCGGCCCACATCACGGGCGCGAGCAGGAACGTCACGGGCGTACCGGCGATCAGCAGCAGGAAGCCGAAAGCGTCGATCACTCCGACCTGACGCACGAGACGCCGAGGAGACCGCAGGTGCACGAGCGCCGTCTGCATGTAGCCCTTGATCCAGCGGGTGCGCTGACGTATCCACGGCCGCAGCTCAGCGCACGCCTCCTCCTCGGTATCGGAGTCGATCACTCCCACGCGATAGCCCTCGACGGCCGCGCGCAGGCCGAGGTCCGCGTCCTCGGTCACGTTGTGCGGGTCCCATCCGATCAGCCCGCGCAGCTCGGGAACGCGAAAGTGGTTTGAGGTCCCCCCCAGCGGGATCGGCAGGGCCATCCGGTCCAGCCCGGGCAGCATCGTGCCGAACCAATAGCCGTACTCCAGGCTGAACATCCGCGTCAGCACATTGGCGGTGTAGTTCCAGTACCGCAGCCTTGCCTGCATGCAGATCGTGTCCGCGCCGGCCTTCTCGAAGGCGGCGACCGCCTTGCGCAGCTGTTGTGGGTCCGGCCGGTCCTCCGCGTCATAGATCACCAGGAGGTCGCCGCGCGCGAGGAACAGACCCACGTTGCATGCCTTGGGCTTCGTCTTCGGCTGAGCGTCGGGGACGATCACAAGACGCACCGTGGCCGGCGGCCGAGATGCCCTGGCGGCTTGGATCGTCTCGGTGTCGTCGGACTCCAGCAGCACGAGCACCTCGAGCTTCTCGGCCGGGTAGTCGAGCGCGCTGAGGTTGGCCATGAGCTCGCCGATCACGTTCGCCTCGCGGTAGACCGGGACGAGCACCGTGTAGTGGGGAAGGCGCCGGTCGTCACGCTCAGCGGCCGCATCGTTGACGCGTGCGCCGAAGCCCAATCCGACCAGACACGCGACGAGCTTGAAGGTGACCGTCGCCAGGAATGCCACGTTCGCCGCCATCACGAACAGGACGATGGTCAGCTGCCACTGCAGCAGCAGCCCGACGAGAGCCAGGACGCCTGCGGCGAGAGCCGCGCGCTTCTGACCCGTCGACCAGCCGCCGGCGGCCGAGAGATCCGGACGTCGCGCGAGCAACTCGCCCGTCGAGCGACGCACGATGTGCTCGCGGAAGCAGAGGACAATCGTGCGCTCGATGTCGAGCGGCGTCGTCGTGCGCAGATTGATTTTGGCGCCAGGCCCGAGGTGGTCGCACACCCTCTCGCGCAGCTCGCGCGTCGGGGGCTCACACGTTGCCACGATCGTCCGGTTGCCTTCTCGGCTCACCGGCACCCAACCTTCGGCGAGGAGCATCTCCGGATCGTGTTCCCGCACGAGCGACTCGTCGATGTCCGCGTTGAGCAGGTCCGCGAAGGGCAGGCTCCACTGCTCACCGAGGGCGCGCTGCAGGTCCAGGCGGTGTACACGCCCGGCGGCCAGCAGGATCTGGCCGATGCGCTCGCCTGTCTCTGACTGCCGCCCCAGTGCCCACGCGAGCGTCTCGCGGTCGATCAGGCCTGCGGCGAGCAGGGTCTCCCCGATCGGCTTCGGCTGCTCGGACGGTGGGCGGCCGTCGGTCCTGCGCCGGCGCGGCCTGGGAGCGTCACTCGCCCCGGCGCGGCGCACGCGAAAGGCTTCCGCCTGGCCGGCGGGAGCTGCATATTCGCTTCGAGGCACGGCGGACTCCATGACCCCGCCTCGGAACCGTTATCGAGAGCGCTTACCGGTCCCCCCAAGCCTGGACAGATGTTCGAGGGCCACGGTCCCTTCCAGGCTGCCGGGCGGCCGCCCGGACGACGCCGGGTCTCTGCCGGGCTCTGCGGGCAGCCGGCGAGCCGACTCAAGCCCCGACACTTCGTTGCCGGCGGCGTGCGGCGGAGGATCTGTGCTGACCGAGTCGCGCACCAGCCGGCGCGCCGGGCAGCTCGGCCACGCCTCCACAGGTGGCCGGCGACCTACGCGGTGGTGAGGGCCGCCTGAGACGCTGTCTGCCGGGCGACCTCGATGAGTACGTCGACGGTCGCGTTGCGTCGGTCCTGTCGGCCGATCAGCGTGAGGACCGCAGGGTCGGCGTCGATGATTGGGATCGTCAGCAGGGTCGGCAGGACCTTGGCGATGACCGCGGCGTGGCGCTCTGGCATCGTGGTGACGCCATTCTCGGATGCGATCATCGCGAACCTCTCGTGGGCGTTGGCTGAGCGCTCCGGCGTCACGTTGGGCGGCGGCCCTCTGCGGTGGTCGTCAAGGCTCCAGAAGCCGGCCCACGCCGGGTCGACCGACTCGTGAAAGCCGATGAAGGTCTCATCGAGAACATCGGCGACGGCGACCTCGCTCCGCTCGGCGAGCCTGTGTGTTCTCGGTGCGAGCACCACGCGTGAGACCGCGGTGAGCGGCAACATCCAGACGTCTTGGTCGGCCGTGGGCCGAGATGCGATCGCCACGTCCACATCGGCGAGCCACGCTGCCGTGGGGAGCGACGGGAACGGGAGCTCGTGCAACTCGAGCTCGATGTTGGGGTGGGCCCTGCTGAACGCGTCGACCAGGTCCGGATTCGTCATCGCCGGGGGAAGCCCGAGGTAGCCGACCTCGATCGAGCCGTGTGCCGCGCGAGCCAGCGCTTCGGCCGCCTGCGCGACGCTCTCTTCGGCCGCGACCGCGGCGCGGGCTTTCTCGAGGAACGTCTCTCCTGCCGGGGTGAGGCTGACCCCGCGGGCGTGGCGCTCGAACAGCTTGAAGCCGATGTCCTGCTCGAGATTGGCGATGGCCTGCGAGAGCGCGGGCTGGGCGATGTGCAGCTTCGCCGCGGCACTGGTCACCTGGCCCTCATCGGCGACGGCGACGAAGTAGCGCAGCTGGTCCCGTCTAAACGCCATCCGTGCCCGGCCCAAACGGCGCTCCCGCGCGGGATGTCAACTCGGGCATGGTCACGGGTGAGCTCACTCGAAGGAGTATCGCGCAGGACGCATGCGGCGGCAACCCCAGGCGCAAGCGGCGGGCGGCGTTTGGTTTCCGGGTCGCGCGCGAGCGGCCTCCATGCTCTTGCGCACCCGCGTTGGGCCGGACGCGGCGGCGTATTTGCGCCCACAGACCGTCACGCTCGCGAGCGGCGCGAGTCAGTCCGGGCTGTGAAGAGCTGCCTTCAGAGCGCTCAGGTCGGGAGCGCCGAACACGACGCGGCTCCGGGTGGCGATGTACACGAGGTCGAGGTTGACGCCGGCCTGCTCGATCTTGCGAGCAAGGTCGGCGAGCGCTCCAGGGGTGTCCTCGACCTCGACGACGGCGACCTCTCGCTCGCGCGTCACGGCCAGCTGCGCGATCGCGAGCGCGTGCTTGACCGGCTCGGGGTGGGGGACGAGGATATGCAGCTCTGCCCGCTCCCCGGTACCGAGGCAGGTGGCAGCGGCAAGGTTCACGCCGGCATCGCTGACCGCAGTCGCGACGCGGGCTAGCGCACCCGGCGTGTTCTCAACATCGATTACAAGATCGAACGACATACCGCACCTGGCAGCCTACCCGGCACGCCACGCTCTAGGTCGCGTCCCGCGACGAGCGAGCGCCCCGCTCTCCCGGCCACCCCCCGCGTGCCCGTCAGGCGGACGCGATCGAACACGCCAACCTGAGGCCCACGCGACATATCAGTAGGACTTCGGCAGCCCGAGCGAGTGCTCGGCGACGTAGTTGAGGACCATCTCGCGAGAGACGGGGGCGGTGCGGGCGACCCGCGCGGCCCACCAGAGGTCACTGAGCCCGTACTCCAGCGCGAAGCCGTTGCCGCCGTGGGCCTGGATCGCGCTGTCCACGCAGTTGATCGCCGCCTCGGCTGCTGCGTACTTGGCCATGTTGGAGGCCTCGCCCGCGCCGGGCACGCCGGCGTCGTAGAGGGCAGCGGCCTTCTGGGTCATCAGCCGTGCCAGCTCGAGCTCGACCTTGGCCGCCGCGAGCGGGTGCGCGACCCCCTGATGGGCACCGATCGGCTGGCCCCAGACTTCCCGCTCGCGTGCGTAGGCGGCGCCTTTCTCGATCGCCAGACGCGCCACTCCGGTGGCGATCGACGCGCCCATGATCCGCTCCGGGTTGAGGCCGTCGAACACGACGCCGAGCCCACCGTTCTCGCCTCCGATCAGGCGCTCCTCCTCGAGCTCGACGTCGTCGAAGTACAGCGTCCACTGCCGGTCGGCGCCGCGGACGGCCATTGGAATCGGCTGACGGGTGAAGCCGGGCGTGTCGACGTCGACGATCGCCAGCGAGGGCAAGCCGAGCTTGCCGTCGGCGAGCCGCGTGCGCGCGACGACCAGCACGGCGTCGGCGTCCTCGACAGCCGAGATGTAGGTCTTCTGCCCGTTGAGGATGAAGCGGTGGCCGTCGCGCCGCAGCGACGTCGAAAGGTTGTGGGAGTTGCTGCCGGCGTCGGACTCGGTGATCGCGAAGGCGATCTTGGTCGTGCCGCGCCCGATCCCGCGCAGCCAGCGGTCCTTCTGATCAGGCGTGCCGTGCTTGGTGAGGATGTTCCCGACGATCGCCGGGGAGACGACGATCAGCAGCAGCGAACAGCCGGCCGCCGCAATCTCCTCGCCGACCCACGAGAGCGCCGTCATGCCCAGGCCGCCACCCTCATACTCCTCGGGGATGTTGACGCCCATATAGCCGCGCGAGGCGAGCGCGTCCCACAGCTCGCGTGCCGGCTCGAACGCGTCGCGCTTCGCCTGCATGTAGTCGTGGCCGAACTCGCCGCAGATCCCGGCGACGGCCTCGCGCAGCAGCGTCTCCTCCTGGGAGGGGACGGCGGCGAGGACGACATCGGCCCGGGTCATCGACATTGCCGTCATCCTACGCCTGCCCGCGCGAGCGCATCGCCGCCGCACGGGAGGAGGGTCATCCCCTCGCGGTGATCGCCGCGGGTCCGCTGAGGATCGCTGACACTTGCACGCCGCTTTTGGAGGCGTCTCCTCGAGCAACCGTAGATCGGCAGTCGCGGGGGTCGGCCGCGGGATCGCGGTCGAGCTCTCCGGACGCCTACCTCACTGTCCAGGCACGGGTTCGATTGCCCCCGGCCGGTGGGTGTTGACGATGCCGGACGTCTCTGTTTCAGACTGCTGCAGTTCGAGCCGACCGACACGACCCACCAGCAGGCCGCCAATCGACTTCAGGTCGCCGCCGGTCTCCGTCAATTCGGCCTCGCTGACGCCCCACGCGTACAGGTTGAGAATCGCGTCACGGTTCTGGCCGCCCTCACTGAAATCGTAAGCTCCCGGGCACACCTTCCTGTCGTCTCCGCCGACGACGATGCAGAACGGCCGGATCGACAACCCGTTCTCGGCGACCTCGACCTCCTCGATCCGAAGCGTGTACTCGCCTGGCGCGAGCAGGACCACCGGCGCGTCTTGAAATCGTTCCAGCTGCTCCGCGTCCATGGTGGACTCCTAACTCGCTGGGGTGCGGACCTTCAGCGACAACATACCCGGTTGGGGTTTTGCCCCGGCAACGTGAGACGCGTGAATCTCTAAGGGTGAGCCGGCGACGAATGAGGCTTCCGTCTGTTGACGCCGGCGCGCGCCGTGATCAGGTCCGACTTGGGCCTGATCACGGCGCGCGTCTCCCCGCAACAGCTCGCGGCGGCTACGACGCGAGGCGGAACGGGGGGTAGCGGTCGGTGACCAGCACGTGGGCGTACGCGATCACCCGGTTCGTCCAGCGGCCGACGCCGACGAGGAAGTCGAACATCCCACGCGGGAAGCGACCGGTTATGAGGATCGCGAACCAGGCGGCGATCACGACGAAGAGCGCGGCGATGTAGAGGAAGAAGAGCACCACGTAGTGGGGGATGGCCAGGAACCACTTGACCAGCGGCAGCCAGCGGTTGAGCTCGTTGCGCGCGTCCGGATAGGGAAACTCGAGATGCACCGCCTGATGCTCGTCCGTGGAGGGATAGCGGTCGTCCATCAGAGCCAGGTACACACCGACACGCGCGGAGAACCGCATCAGCTCGAGATTCCAGGCGAACCACCAGCGTGGGTACTTCTGCCGGAACAGGATCAGCAGCAGCGTGGGCAGCACGACCAGGCCGACAGCGCCGGCAGCACCGGCGGTCTTCCCGCCGCCGTAGGCGTAGCCGCTGCCCTCAATCAGGCCGAGCACGATCGCGATCGGGATGACCATAAACAGGCGAAAGAACGTGGTCAGGCGGTTGAGGGGTCGATCGGGGTAGTCGACGGAGTACTGGACGGGATACGGCGCGTCGGGGTTCAAGAGATGCCTTTCTGTAGGGTGTACGGCGTACACTCGTACCGCTAACTGTAGGTGTACGCTGTACGCTTGTCAAGGCCCATGACCAAACAGAAGACAACGATCCGGCAACCGCTGAGCCGAGCCCGTGTGCTGCAGGCAGCCGTCGCCCTCGCCGACGGGGCCGGGCTTGAAGCGTTCAGCATGCGCGGGCTCGCACAGGAGCTCGGCGTCGTGCCGATGGCCCTCTACAAGCACGTCGCGAACAAGGACGAGCTCCTGGATGGCATGGTCGACATCGTCTTCAGCGAGATCGAGCTTCCCTCCGAGGACGTCGACTGGAGATCCGCCATGCGGCGTCGGGCGATCTCTACGCGCGAGGCGCTGAAGCGCCACAGTTGGGCGATAGGGATCATGGAGGCGCGCAACCCGGGGCCGGCGAACCTCCGCAACCACAACGCGGTGATGGGCTGCCTGCGGAGGGCGGGCTTCCCGTTCGAGACGGCCGTCCATGCCTATTCGGTCCAGGACGCCTACATCTACGGGTTCGCCCTGCAGGAAAGGGATCTGGCCTTCGAGACCCCCGACAGTGCCGGTGAAGCCGCGCAGAGGAGGGCGGAGACGATCGGCGTGCTCGACGACTACCCGTACCTCCTCGAGGTCGCTGCCAAGCTCCCCGAGTCCGGCTACGACAGCGCCGTCGAGTTCGCATGGGGCATAGATCTCATCCTCGACGGTCTCGAGAGGCTCCGGGGCGACCTCTGAGGACAGCTGGCCGGCCGCGCCGACCCAGAGGCTTCGTCCCGCATCCAGGAAGCCGCTCCAGAAAGCCAAGCCGACGCGGGGACTCGAACCCCGGACCCCTTCATTACGAGTGGCTCCCCGGCGCCTAGATTTGGCTCTGGGAAGCCAAACTTGGTGAGGCTAGGACAGGCTACCTGAGGTCAGAATTGCCTAGTTCGGGACATGTTTCGGGACACGGTTTCCTTGACCAGCGAAAGCACCCACCCGACGGTTCGCACCATTGTCGGCAACGCAGATCACCATCGGGCCTCGGCGGGCCGCGGAGACCAAGGCATATCCCTTCAGGCGCAGTCTTGGAACGCCGATGATTCAAGATGCCAAGCGAAGATGAGGAGCCTTTCCGCAGCGCCGGGGAACTTTGCGCTCAGGGCCGCTTCGTGGAGGCACTCGAACTGCTGCAGCCGCTCGTGGACCGGGAACCCCACAACCACGAGGCATGGAGCCTCCTGGCCTGGGCAGAGCTCGGGGCAGAGCACGACGACAGAGCACTGGATGCCGCCGAACACGCAATCGGCCTCAATCCTGCGGCTTGCTTCCCGGAGCAGCTCGCGGCTGCCGCGCTGCTCCGCCTCCGACGACCAGGCGAGGCGGTAGCGCATGCTCGGCGCGCTGTCCAAATCGACCCGTTTGACTGGCGTGCGCTTGGCACGCTCGCGCGGGCTCTGACTCGGGCCGGCTCCGATGCCGACGAGGCCCAAGAGCTCACGACGCGGATGGTGGCGCTAGCTCCCGAGGAGCCGGAAGCCCACCTCATCGCCGGAAGTGTCGCGGCGGCCGCCGGGAACCGCGAGGAGGCGAAGAGATCCTTCCGCCGCGTCCTCCAGCTGGATCCGGCGAGCGGCGCGGCGCAGCACGAACTCGCGCGCCTACGCCTGAAGCATCGCGTCAACGATCCCGCCGCGCTTGCGGAAGCAACTGACGGGTTCGCCAGGGCCGCGCAGGCCGAACCCGACAAACAGCAGTCCGTGCACAGCATGGAAGCGATGCTTCGCCTGTTCCTCGCCAAAACCGCCTACCTGCTGCTCATCGATGCCTTCCTCGTCGGCAGGCTCGCAGCAACTTCAAGCACACTCGCGGCGCGTGTCCTCGCGCCGGCCCTTCTCCTGATACCGGCCTTCTATGCCTGGCGCTTCGTTGATCGCCTGACCCCGCCACTTCGCAGCCGTCTCTACACCGTGCTCACCCGACAATGGGCGCTTCGCACCGCCGCGTCACTGGAGGCCATCTCGGTCCTGGCGATCTTGGCCGCCGCAATCCTCGCGGAGTCGGCGCGTCCACGCCGCGGGCATAGCCGCGGTGACCGCTCTCCTTGGGCGCATCGTCCTGCACACGCAGCTTGAACACGCATCACGCGCTGCCACAGGCCGCGCTCCCCAACCCGCGATCCGCTCTGGGCTCCTGTGGGTGCTCGCCGGACTCCTTGGACTCATCGCGATAGCGCTCGTGGTCGCCGCGCTCAAAGACGGAGGAGGCCCGGCCGCGGCGCTGGGCGGAGTTGCCTTCGCGGCTGGCGCAGCTGCACTCGTTGGCATCGTGCGTCGCCGCACTGGCGGGTCGACGTAGCGAGGCTCGCGGCTTCAATGCAAGTCACCTCACAGCGCTGACGGCTGCGCATCGCCCGGGCTCGATCGACGCCGCCAACCGCGGCACGTGACTCCGCCAACTCCCCGCCGCCGGGGTTCGCCATCCCCGCTCACTTGCCGCCGTGCCTGTTAGTGGGCGCCTCGCGTGGCCCCCGCGCCACCGCGTCAGCAGTGCTCCTCCTCTTCACGCGCCAATCTCGGCACACCTATCTACTCCACCCCAAACGCGCTCGCCCCACCTTTACACCCGACCTCAACTCCTTCCATCTTCTACCCCTTCCCTTCCTATCTCTTCCTCTTCCTCTTCTCTCTTCTCTCTTCTTCATCCACCTGTACCTCCACCCCACCATCCATTCCATCCCCTGTCCCCGTCCACCCTGTTTTGATTCTTGACCTCACCTACCCATGTTGGGGGGGTGAGGTCAAGCATCGAAACCGGCCATCGGCGCAGGTGGGACGGGGACCCGCGCGGGATTCCGAATCCCGGGGGGAATCCAGGGCCGAATCCCGGCCCTCGCAACCCGCTCCGCGGCACCGGCCGAGCGCGCGGTCGGCAGACCGGCGCCCGGACCAGTCTGCGTCCAGCTCGAACGTCGGCGCCACGCGAACCCGGAGATAGCTCTGAGGGGTGGCGGCCCCTGTGGCCACGCCAGCGTCCCCGCCCTTCGAGCTGGACGCAGAGGACTTGGTCCGGCGCGCCAGTCTGCCGACCGCGCGCTCGGATGGTGCCGCGGAGCGGGTTTCGAAGGGGGGGATTCAGGCCCAGGAATTGGCCCAGGATACGGAAGTGCCGCACAGATAGGGGTCCCACCTGCGCCGATGGCCGGTTTCGATTCCTTGACCTCACCCCCCCAACATGGGTAGGTGAGGTAAATAATAGGAAATCTATGGCTGGGCGGGACAGGGGATGGAATGGATGGTGGGGTGGAGCTGAAGGTGGATGAAGAAGAGAGAAGAGAAAAGAGGAAGAGGAAGGAAATAGAAAAAGGAAAGGGGTAGAAGATGGAAGAGGGGTTGAGGTCGGCTGTAAAGGTGGGGCCGAACGCGTTTGGGTTGGAGTAGATAGGTGTGCCGAGGATATTAGGCGCGTGAAGAGGAGGAGCACTGCTGACGCGGTGGCGCGGGGGCCACGCGAGGCGCCCGCTGACAGGCCAGGCGAGTCGAGATAGCAGGGGATGGCGAACCCCGGCGGCGGGGAGTTGGCGGAGTGGAGCATGATCCGCCGGTTGGCGGCGTCGATCGAGCCCCGGGCGTGCGCAGCCGTCAGCGCTGTGAGGTGACTTGCATTGAAGCCGCGAGCCTCGCTGCGTCGACCCGCCAGTGCGGCCACGGAGCAATGCCAACAAGTGCGGCTACGGCAGAAGCGAAGGCAACGTACCGCCAGCGCCCAGGCCGGGCCTCCTCCGGTCTACTTTGAGCGCGGCCCCCGGCGAGCACTATGGCGATAAGTGCAAGAAATAAGAGCCAGCACCCGCCGGAGCACGGAGTAGTCGCGGGTTGGGGAGCGCGGCCTGTGGGCAGCGCGTGAGATGCGTGTTCAAGCTGCGTGTGCAGGGACCGGTGAGCCCGAGGAGAGCGGTCACCGCGGCTATGCCCGCGGCGCTGGGACGCGCCGACTCCGCGAGGATTGCGGCGGCCCAAGATCGCCAGGACCGAGATGGCCTCCGGTGACGCGGGCGGTGCAAAGCGCCCCATCCTCGGCTGGGCACGGTGTAGAGACGGCTGCGAAGTGGCGGGGGTCAGGCGATCAACGAAGCACCAGGCATAGAAGGCCGGTATCAGGAGAAGGGCCGGCGCGAGGACACGCGCCGCGAGTGTGCTTGAAGTTGCTGCAAGCCTGCCGAACAGAGGAAGGCATCGATGAGCAGCAGGTAGGCGGTTTTGGCGAGGAACAGGCGAAGCATGGCTTCCATGCTGTGCACGGAGCTGCTGCTTGTCGGGTTCCGCCTGCGCGGCCCTGTGGCGAACCCGTCATTGGCTTCCGCAAGCGCGGCGGGATCGTTGACGCGATGCTTCAGGCGTAGGCGCGCGAGTTCGTGCTGCGCCGCGCCGCTCGCCCGGATCCAGCTGGAGGACGCGGCGGAGGGGTCTCTTCCGCCTCCTCGCGGTTCCAGGCGGCCGCCGCGACACTTCCGGCGATGAGGTGGGCTTCCGGCTCCTCGGGGAGCTAGCGCCACCATCCGCGTCGTAACTCTTGGGCCTCGTCGGCATGGCGGAACCCACCCCGGCGAGATCACGTGCCCCCTCGACAAGCGCACGCCAGTCAAACGGGTCGATTTGGACAGCGCGCCGAGCATGCGCTACCGCCTCGGCCTGGGTCCATGCGGAGTCGGAGGCAGCGCGGCAGCCGCGAGCTGCTCCGGGAAGCAAGCCGCAGGATTGAGAGAAGAGGCCGTGCGTGTTCGGCGGCATCCAGTGCTCTGTCGTCCATGCTCTGCCCCGAGCTCTGCCCAGGCCAGGAGGCTCCATCCCTCGTGGTATGGGGTCCACGAGCGGCTGCAACAGTTCAAAGGAGCTCCCCCTCCAGCAAACGGGGCCCTGAGCGCAAAGTTTAACCCGGCGCTGCGGAAAGGCTCCTACCATCTTGGCTTCGCATCTTGAATCATCGGCGTTCCAAGACTGCACCTGAAGCTGTATGCCGTGGTCTCCGCGGCCCGCCGAGGCCCCGAATGTGTGATCTGCGTTGCCGACAATGGTGCGAACCGTCGGGTGGTTTTTTCGCAGGTCAAGGAAACCGTTGCCGAAACATGTCCCGAAC